>JAEZGX010000009.1 GCA_023416735.1 Verrucomicrobiota bacterium
CGTCACCACGGCCGGCACCGGCACGATCAACATCGTCTCCGCCACCGGTTCGATCGAACAGCACGACAACAGCCGCTTCACCACCGCCGCTGGCGACATCCGCCTCCACGCTCACGTCGACATCCTCGTCGGCGGCATCACCACCAACGCCAACGCGTCCTTGATCGCCTTCACCGGCTCGATCCTCGATAACGGCGACGCCTTCCACGGCGAAGACATCATCGCCAACGGTCTCCGCATCAACGGCGCCATCGGCGTCGGCCGTTCGACCGATCACATCGAACTTCTCGTCACCGTTCTCACCGCCCGCGCCACGTCCGGCGGCATGTTCTTCACCGAAACCGACACGATCGTCATCGACGATGTGGAAGTGACCATCTTCGAGGTGCAATCCGACGCCGCCGTCGCCGGGCGCACAGATGCCCTGCAGTCCGACCTTCGCGTCACCGCGGGCAACGCTTCGATCGTGCTGCGCGTCCTGGATGGCAACGTCGACCTCCACGACGGCTACGCGCTCACGGACAACACCGCCATCTTCGCGCACGGCTTGGGCAACATCCTCATCGATGTGCGCAACCGCTCCAGCATCGCCAACGTGAAGTCCGACATCGTCTCCGAGCGCGGCCACATCAGTGTGCTGGTCGGGCACGACATCTGGTTCACTTACGCCGCCGACATTCGCACGGGAGACACAGGCTCGATCAACGTGGTGTCCGATACGGGCAGCGTCCGTCAGCATGACTTTAGCCGCTTCGAAGCGGAGCTCGGCGATATCCGCGTCGTCGCCTATCATGACATCGTGCTTGGCGGCGTCACGACCACGGCTCGCGTTGCCCTCATCGCCCTGAACGGTTCGATTCTCGATGCGGGCGATCGCGGCGGCGAAGACATCATCGCGGCCACCGCACGACTCTCCGCTGGCAATGGCATCGGTGGAATGCTCGACGCGATCGAAACGCGTGTGGATATCCTGGCCGCGAATGCCCACGGCGGCGGCATCTTCATCCTCGAAACCGATGACCTGATCGTCGACGACGTCGCCGCTTCGATTTGGGAAGTGTGGCACAACGCCTCGGTTCATCCGGTGACCGAGTCGACCCTGTCTGATGTCTATACCTTGTCGGGCGACGGCAGCATCGTCCTGCGCACGCTCGCTGGCCGCATCACGCTCAACCCGGGCAGCGTCGACGGCTTCGGCCCGAACTCCGTGGTGCGCGCCCACGGCAATGGACACATCCTCATTCAGTCGCTTGGCAGTGGACACGACATCATCGTTGCCTCCGACATCGCCTCCACCACTGGTGCAATCACGTTGATCGCGAGCGGCTCGATTGTCTTCACCACGGGTGTAAACGTCCAAACCAGCGGCAATGGCTCGATCGAAGCAATCGCGCAGGGTGGGCGAGTGGAGCAGACGGATAGCAACCGCTTCATCGCAGAACGCGGAGACGTTCGGGTCTGGGCTCTCAGCGACGTGTTCCTCGGCGGCATCACCACGTTTGCCAACGCCTCCGTGCATGCGACGAACGGATCGATCTTCGATACCGGCGACGTTGGCGGCGAAGACATCATCGCCACCGGCGCTTGGCTCAACGCCGGCATCGGCGTCGGCACTGCGAACGACCGTCTCGAACTGCGCGTCGACATCCTGACGAGCCGCGCCACGGCTGGCGGTATCCACATTTTGGAAACGGATAATCTCGTTGTCGGCGACGTGACGCTGAAGACGTGGCGCGTCTCCGAGACCTCGGAAGGGTCGCAAGTGATCGATACGCAATCCGACCTCCGCACCACCGCCGGAAACGGAAGCATCTCTCTCGAAACGATCGACGGCAGCATTACGTTGCTCGACGGCTCGCGCCCCGCGGACGACACCGCTGTGGCAGCCGATGGCTCCGGCTCCGTGACCATCGTGGTCGGCGGCGACGACTCGGTCCTCGCGATCCACGCCGATGTTCGCACGGTCTCGGGCACGGTCTCCTTCGTTCTCCGCGGCGATCACGCCACGCTGCTGCTGGATGCCGACATTCGCGCCGGCTCCAGCCCGCTTTCCCTCTCGGTGCCGGGCGGCATCACCATGACTTCCCGCGCCGATATCGTGACGGCTGGCGGCGACATCGAAATCACCGTGCAGAATGGCGACCTGATGATGGCCAGCGGTGCGACGATCGTCAGCGGTGGCGGCGATATCCGCCTCTTCGTTCAGGGCTCGTTCGACGTCAGCATCGTCGACGCCAGCACCGGCCTGCTCGACTTGGTGGTGAACGGGTCGGTGCGCGACAACCATGAGGACGACGCCGACAACTTCGCTGCTGCATTCGCGACCGTCCGCATCGATGGCGATTTCGGCACACGCGAAGATCTGATCGATACGGCCTTCGGCTACCTCGATCTGATCGTTTACGGATCGGGTGGAGCCTTTGTGGAGGAAACCGACTCGGTGCACGTCACCAACTTCCGCGTGCCGAACGCGCCCGCCGAACTCCACGCCGGCGGCTCGATGACCATCGATGCGTTCGTCGTTACCGCTCCAGCCGGCGACATCAAAGTTTCGGCCGGTGACCACCTCACGATCATCGAAGGTCTGGCCCTCGCGTTCGCGGGCGGTGTGAGCTTCAGCGCCGATAGCAACTCGGACGGTGTTGGACGACTGACATTTGGACGCAGCTTCAACTTCTTCGCCGCGCCGAGCTCGATGATCGAACTCGCTGGTGCGGGTATCACGGTCGGCGACCGCAATTTCTCCTTCGCGGAGATGAAGTTCGGCGGCGAGATCACTCCGATTCCGGATCTGGTGAGCGCCAACGCGGCCGCCTTTACCTCGTCCGAGAATCTTGCCGATGTCGCGATCGTCGCTGCCGAGCTTCGTTCGATGGAGCTGCTTTCGCACCACGCGTCGTCGTTCGTGTTCATTTACCCGGCGCCTTCCCCGGCACTGTTGACCTATTCCGCTTTGCAGTCCGTGCTGTCGTTCACCTCGTGGCACAGCCTCTTCACCACGAACGCGGGCATCGCGGTCTTCCGCGGGACGCTGGCGAGTTCCGGCCTGCTCCTGGTCTATGCGTCGGATGTGACCACCGACATCGTCCTTCTGTTCGCGCTGAGCAGCTTGGGCGCGCGGTAGTAGTCCGGAGAACCAGCCTGGGCTCCGGCTGCCACCAGCAGCCGTGAACTAGGCGAAGCGGAGAATCACGAATCAGCCCCGCGCTGAACCCAGGCGTTGGTCTTCGGTTTGTTCAAGATGGCAGATCCACGCCGGGAGGGGCTGCCGCTTCCGTTCGTGGGCTCAGAACGGCTTCTCGTAAGTCATTCCGTCTGCGTCGGCGAAGATGAGTCGTTCCGATTCAACGCGCACGAGTTTCACTCCCAGCGCGCGGTCGACGATGTCGTTCACGCGGTAAACGCGATCGTTCATCAAAACTTTGCTGTCGGCGCCGGATGACCGGATTCCAGTCACACGCACCGCATCCACGAAAGCCTGCACCTGTTCGGTCATCGTCGGACCAGCAATCTGGGGAATCGCGATCGGCGGCCTCGAGGTCGCAGCAGCGGTATCCGTGAAGTTGGTCTCGGCGTCGGCTTTCGCTTTAGCTTCGGGATCCCTAACGGCGGGCTGAGAAATCGCAACGCCAGGCGGCGTCGCTTCAATAGATGCCGGTGCACTGGAAGGAGCGTCGTCTTCCACGGGCTTGACCACGGCAGGTGCGACGATGATCGGACTGGCCGTTTCGTTGGAAACGGGTGGGGGAGCGGCTTTCGCGATGGGCGTGCGTTCGGGTTGCTCGGAAGCGCGATTGAGCCACACCACCGTCATCACGACCGAAACGACCACAAGCGCCGCGGCACCTGCGCCGATCACGATGAAGATTTGCGCCGTCGATGTTTTCCGGCGCGAACGCATCGAACCCTCGTCCGACTCCATTCCCGCGGCGGCCTGCTGCTCATGCTGCCGGCGTTGCGCCTTCTTCAAAGCTTCGTTGATGAGGCTCATCGCGATCAATCGGTGAGGTTCTGCATGTCGCGCGCGGCGCGTCGAACATCCCAGTAAGTCACTTCGTCGGAATCGCGAATGAACGCGGCCAACAACGCTTTGTCACAGAGATTATTCACGATGCGCGGGATTCCCTTGCTGATGCGATGGACCGATCGCAGCGCCCAACGCGTGAAGTTCGGCCGGCCCGTGCCGCCGGCGAGCGTGAGGCGGTGTTGCACATAATGCTGCACGTCGTTCTGCGACAGCGGGTGAAGTTCATAGTGCACCAGGATTCGTTGCCGCAGTTGTCGCAGTTCCTCCCGCGCGAGCACGCTTTTCAGCTCCGGCTGGCCCATCAGGACGATTTGCAAAAGCTTCTGCTTGTCCGTCTCCAAGTTGGAGAGCAGCCGGATTTGCTCGAGCACGTCGAACTTGAGGTTCTGGGCTTCGTCGATGATCAACACGATATCGCGTCCCTTCTCGATTCGTTCCAGCAGCACCCGATTGATCTGCCCGACGAGATCGTGCTGGCTGCGCCCGAATTTCGTTTCGCCGAGCTCGGTGAGGATCGCCTTCAACATCTGCGTTTCGGTGACGCGCGGATTCAGAATCAACGCCGTGTCGTAATGCAACGGATCCAGTTCGTTGAGGAATCGCCGACAAAGGGTGGTTTTGCCGCAACCGACTTCCCCAACCAGGACGATGAAGCCCTTCTTTTCCGCCACGCCATACTTGAGGTGTTGCAGCGCCTCCTGATGGGTTGGACTGAGATAAAGAAAGCGCGGGTCGGGGGTGATGTTGAACGGCATCTCCTTGAACCCGTAATACGCCTGATACATGCGAGCCGCCTAGGGTGCGTTCGTCGGAAGAAAAGGCACGACAAAAACCGGCCGCGGTCCGCCGGGCCCAACCGCGCGTCCAGGACGATGGCTGGAAAAGATTTGCGCGCTTGTTGCCCGTGCCGTTCATCTCGCACTCGCCGTGTTTCTTCGTCGTTTCGTCATCGCGCTCTACCTGATCGTGTTCCTCGCCATCGGCGCGGCGTCGGGCGTCTATTTTTTGCAGGCGCGGGAGGAATATAACCGTCTCCGCGGCATCGAGGCGGAAAATCGCCGTCGGCTCGCCGAAGCCGAGGCGCGGCTGCGCGAGCAGGAAAAAATCCTCGAACGCCTGCGCACCGATCCGGTCTACGTCGAAAAGGTGATCCGCCGCCGGCTCGGCTACGCCAAGCCCGACGAGTTCATCTTCCGCTTCGAGGACTAATCCCTTCTTTCTGCCAATGGCCCAGCAATCCCTGATCGATACGTTTAAACGCGCCGGACAAGGCCAGGTTTTCGCCTTCTTCGACCGCCTCGATGCCGCGCAACAACAGCGGCTACTCGAAGAGGCAGCCGAAATCGACCTCGCCGAAATCGATCGCCTGACGCGCACCTTGCTCGTCAAAGGCGCCGCGGCGGGGGTGAACCTCGACGGACTCGAGCCGGCCCCTTACGAGCCGTTGCCGGAAAATGGAGGCAGCGCCGCCGATTGGGACGCCGCTCGCGCCGCGGGCGAGGAAGCGCTGCGCGCCGGTCGCGTGGCCGCCTTCACCGTGGCGGGCGGGCAGGGGACACGCCTCGGTTACAACGGCCCGAAGGGAACGTTTCCCGTCACGCCGCTGAAACAGAAAACGCTGTTCCAGGTTTTCGCCGAAAAACTTCGCGCCGCCGGCCAACGCTACGGCAAGCCGCTGCATTGGTTCATCATGACCAGCCACCAGAATCACGCGGCGACGGAGGCATTCTTCGAGGAGAACAAATTCTTCGGAATGGATCGCGGTCGCGTGCACTTCTTCCGCCAGGGCCGTATGCCGGCGGTTGATTTTGAAGGCCGCATTTTGCTCGAAACCTCCGGCTCGCTGGCTTTGTCGCCCGATGGTCACGGCGGTTCTCTGCGCGCGCTGGATCGCAGCGGTGCGCTCGATCTGATGAAGAGCGAAGGCGTGGACGTCCTCAGTTACTTCCAAGTCGACAATCCACTCGTGCGTTGCGTCGACCCTGCCTTCATCGGCTGGCATCTCCGCCGCGGTTCAGAGATGTCGAGCAAGATGGTGCCGAAGGCTTACCCGGAGGAAAAGCTCGGTCATTTTTGCGTGCAGAATGGTCGACTCGTCGTGGTCGAGTATTCCGACTTGCCGATGGCGATGCAGAAGGAAACCGATGCCAGCGGAAAGCTGCGCTACATCGCGGGCAGCATTGCGATTCACGTGCTCGACCGCGAATTTATCCGCCGAATGGCGCGTGCCGGTTCGGATCTCGCGCTGCCCTTTCACCGCGCGGACAAAAAGATCCCGACCGTCGATGCGAGCGGCAACGCGGTGAAGCCCGAGAAGCCGAATGGCGTGAAGTTCGAGATGTTCGTATTCGATGCGCTGCCGTTTGCGAAGAATCCTGTGGTGATCGAAACCCGCCGCGCCGACGACTTTTCGCCGGTCAAGAATGCCGAAGGCGTCGATTCCCCGCAGACATCACGCGAGGATCAGCTCCGTCAGTATGCGCGCTGGCTGCGCGCGAACGGGGTTCAGGCCGACACCGATTCGACCGGATTGCCGCCCGTCACCCTCGAGGTGTCGCCACTCTTCGGATACGATGAGGTTTCGTTTGCGGACAGCTGGAAAAAGTTGTCGCCGAAGCCAGCCATCCGTGACGGGCTTTATCTCGAATAATTCCCGGCCGGCCGCGCTGACGTGTTGCACGCGCGGGAACGGACGGAACCGCCTATCTCCATGACCACACTCGATCGCATCCAAGCTGCCGCACGCGCGGACAAATTGCTGCCGACCTCGGCCGAGAACATCGCGAGCTTCCTCGCCGCGCCGCTCCCCGCCTGGGCGCACGCCAGCATCGAGGAACTCGCCGCCAAGGAAGCGTGGAGCGAGTTGAACGATCGCTTCTATCGCTATCTCGAGTTCGGAACGGGCGGCATGCGCGGTCGGACGATTGGCGTCGTCGGCGCCCCGTCGGAAACGGGCACGTTGAGCCCAACTGGCTCGCCCGAACACGCCGCCATCGGCAGCAACATGCTGAACGATTTCACGCTGATTCGCGCGACCATCGGCCTGCATCGTTACACGAGCAAATTTCTCGCTTCGCGCGGCGAAAATGCGAAGCCGCGCCTCGTGGTCGCGCACGATGTGCGGCACTTCTCGCGCCATTTCTGCGAACTCGCGGCCTCGACGTGGACGCGATTGGGTGGAGAGGCGTTCATCTTCGACGGACCTCGCTCGACACCGCAGCTGAGCTTCAGCGTGCGATGGCTGAAGGCTCATGCGGGTGTGGTGATTACGGCTAGTCACAACCCGCCTCACGATAATGGATTCAAAGCCTACTTCGACGACGGCGCGCAGGTCGTGCCGCCGCACGACAAAGGCATCGTTTCAGAGGTGAATGCAGTGCCGCTGGCTGAACTCGCCGATTACGTGGAGACGAATTTGTCGGGCGTCACCACGCTTGGCGCGGAAGCCGACGCGGCTTATTTCGCCGTGGCAGAGAAGGCGGCGATCGATCCATCGGTGTTCGCCAAAAGCGCGTTGAAGGTGGTGTTCACGAACATCCACGGCACAGGCGCCGTGCAGTCCCTGCCGCTTCTGAAAGGAGCGGGCTGCGCCGTCGAGACGGTGCCGGAACAGCTGGCGTTCGATGGACGTTTTCCGACGGTCAAGTCGCCGAACCCGGAAAACTCCGACGCGCTCGCGCGGGCGGTGGAGTTGGCGGAGAAATCCGGTGCGGACGTCGTGCTCGCGACGGATCCCGACTGCGATCGCATGGGCTGCGCGGTGCGCAACAAGGAAGGCCGGCTGGAATTGCTCACCGGCAACCAAATCGGCGCGCTGTTGACGGACTACCGGCTGACAAAGTTCAAGGAACTCGGCTGGATCCCTTCGAATGGCTCGGATCGGGTCTGCATCATCAATACTTACGTGACATCGCAGCTGCAGGACACGATCGGCCGCGCGCACGGGGTGAAGGTCATCAAGACGCTCACCGGCTTCAAATGGATCGCGGCGAAGATTCGTGCCTATGAAGAGAAGCTGCGTGCGGCGATGGGGGCCGGGTTCGACTACGACGCCACGCCTTTCGAGCAGCGGGTGAAACTGCTGCAGCAGCACAGCACCTTCTACGCGTTTGGCTGCGAGGAAAGTTACGGATACTTGCCGAACGACACGGTGCGCGACAAAGACGGCAACGCCGCGTGCCTCATGTTCGCAGAAGTATGCGCGTGGGTGAAAAGCCGCGGTCTCACCGTGCCGGAATACCTCGACGAGATCTTCCTGAAATACGGCTTCTACCTCGAAGGGACGATCAATCTGTATTACGAAGGCGCGAGCGGGAACGCGAAGATCCGCCGCATCCTCGAGACGTATCGCTCGACGCCACCCACGCAGTTCGGCGATACGAAAGTCACCAAGTTCGAAGATTTCGGACGGCAGGACATTCGCGATGCAGACGACGAGCTGATCCCGAAGCAGGATCTCTACTTCGTGACATTGGATAATGGATACTCCTTTGCCGCCCGCGGCAGCGGCACCGAGCCGAAGATGAAATTCTATCTTTTCGCGAACGAGAAAGCGGCGGACGCGGGGGCGTTGTCGGCGGTCAAATCCCGCGTGCGCAGCACTCTGGATCGTCTCAGCAAGGCGATCGAAGCGGACGCCCAGGCACGCGCCGAAAGTTGAGCGAAAGCGCGGCGTTCATCGAGGATCGCCGCGCCTCTTCGTCGATTGATTTAGAAAAGCTACAACGGTTTGGCGGGCCGGTGCTTCCACGGTTTTTACCGGCTCTAGGGCTTACACGTTTTTTACCTTAAGTTGCGTTTTGGCCCTTGGAGCGGACCGTCCCCGGTGGCAGTCATGAACGGGTATCCTATGGCGCGAATCGGAGTCCTGTCTCGCTTCAGCCGGATTCGTCCGCTGCGCACATGGCTGCGGCTCGGGGCGGCGGCGGCGGTGTTGCTGGTGGCATCCGGCAATGCTTTCGCGCAACCGGCGATACCGTCGCGGGAGTTTCAAATCAAAGCCGCCTTCCTCTACAACTTCGCGCAGTTCGTCGACTGGCCGCCGAAGAGTTTCGAGAACGCGGAAAGTCCGCTCGTCATCGCGGTTTTGGGGAACGATCCGTTTGGGCCGTTTCTCGACGATCTGGTTCAGGGCGAACGGGCGAATGGCCGTCCGCTGGTGGTCCGCCGTTTTCGCACCGTGGAGGAGTTGGAGAAATGTCACGTGCTCTTCGTCAGCGGCTCGGAGGGCCGGAATCTCGAGCGCATCGTCGAACGTTTGCGCGGCCAAAGTGTGCTGACGGTGTGCGACTGGGAAGATTATGCGCGCCACGGGGCGATCGTTTGGTTCGCGATGGAGCGCAATCGCGTGCGGCTCCGGATCAATCTCAATGCCGCCAAAGCGGCCGGTCTGACCATCAGCTCCAAGCTGCTGCGTTCGGCCGAAACCGTGACCCTTTCGCGATAGGAGTGAACCATGGCGCTGCGCAACACACCCATCCGAAAGAAGCTCATGGTGATCATTCTGCTCACCACGGGAGCGACCTTGCTGTTCACGTGTGCTTCATTCTTTGCGTATGATATCCTGAGCTACCGCCGCAACGCGGTCGCGAATGTCGCGACGATGGGGCAGATCATCGCGGCGAACAGCACCGCAGCGCTGGCGTTCGAGAATCCCGAGGATGCTCGAGAGATCCTTTCGGCGCTCCGGGCCGAGCGGCAGATTGTGGAGGCGGCGCTGTATTCCGGATCGGGGGAGATTTTCGCGCGTTATCCCGCGGATCTGCCGGACTCGGTGCTGCCACCGCAACCGGGGCCGCCCGGGCACGAGGTGAAGTGGTCGAGCTTGTCGCTGTTTGAAACCGTGAAGCAGAACGATCGCGAGCTCGGCGTGCTGTATCTGCGGTCCGATATGTCGGCGCTGCGCGAACGATTTCGTCTTTACGGGATTCTGGTGCTCCTCGTGCTGGCGACGTCGCTGCTGGTCGCCGTGGTGTTTTCGCAGCGTTTGCAGCAACAGGTATCGCGGCCGATTCTCACGCTGGCGCAAACGGCGCGCGCGATTTCGGAGCGGCGGGATTTTTCGGTGCGCGCGGTGAAGCATGGCGCGGACGAAGTCGGGTTGCTGACGGACGCCTTCAACGAAATGCTCGCGCAGATTCACGCGCAGGACCGCGCGCTGCGGGAAAGCGAGACGAGGTTGCGCGCCGTCCTCAACTCGTCGCTCAGCGCCGTGATCGTGACCGACGACCGCGGACGCGTCATCGACTGGAATGCGCGCGCGGAGAAAATGTTCGGGCGCTCGCGGGGCGATGCGCTCGGATTGGATCTGAGCGTTGTGCTGCCGCCGTTGGTCGAGCGACCTGAAGCGCGCGGCATGAAACGCTATTTGCCGGCGACCAGCGAAGGCCTCGACGAAATCGGCATCACGGAAGCGACGGCGCAACGGCGGGACGGCAGCCTGATCTCCGTCGAAGTTTCCATCAAGCCCCTCGTGTCGGGCGGCGTGGTGACATTTTGCGCGTTCGTCACTGACATCACCGATCGCAAGCGGGCACAGGACGAGTTGCAGGCACTCACGCAGCAGTTGGAACGACGTGTCGAGGAACGCACCAAGCAGCTCGAAAGCGCGAACAAGGAGCTGGAGGCATTTTCGTATTCAGTTTCTCACGACTTGCGCGCGCCGCTGCGGCACATCGACGGCTTCGCCAGCATGCTGGCGGCGCATGCGGCGGAGGCGCTCGACGAAAAAGGCCGCCGGTATGTGCAGGTGATCACCGATGCGGCGAAGCGCATGGGCAGGCTGATCGACGACTTGCTGAGCTTTTCGCGACACGGGCGGGCGGACCTCAACTTCGTGCCGGTGAAGTTGTCCGGACTCGTCGAGGAAGTCCGGCGGCAGATGGTAAGCGAATTCACCGGGCGCTCGATCACCTGGCGAACCGGGCCGCTGCCCGAGATGAAAGTCGATGTGGCGATGATGCACCAGGTGTTCGTCAACCTCATCGGCAACGCCGTGAAATACACACGGAACCGAAGCGAGGCCGTGATCGAAATCGGCGCGGATATTTCGGCGGCAGAAGTGACGATTTTCGTCCGGGACAATGGCGCTGGTTTCAACCCCAAATACAAGGATCGGCTCTTCGGCGTCTTTCAGCGCCTGCACTCGGAAAGCGAATTCGAAGGAACGGGGGTGGGACTGGCGAATGTGCAACGCATCATCCATCGCCATGGCGGTCGGACCTGGGCGGAGGGAGAAGTCGATAAAGGCGCGACGTTCTATTTCACCTTGCCGATTGCGATGATGACCGCGCGCGAAGGGTGAGTCTCGCGGCGGCGGTTTGGAGGAATGTGAAAAACAAAAACGCGACACCCCGCGAGGGGTGCCGCGTCCATGACAGCGAGATGGCAAGGATCAGGCTGCAACCGCTGCGATGGCGTTTGCGCGTGAACGCAAACGCCGGCCCGCAACGACAAGGATCAGACCCGCCGCGGCGAATGCGGCATAGGTTGACGGCTCCGGCACGGGCGTGAGCCCGCCACCGCCGCCGCCAGGAAGAGGCGCGGAAACTTCTGCGGCGCTGCCGAAGGTCAGGTTATCGATCGCGAAACCTCCCGGTTCGGAGCCCGTGATATAGAAAGAAATGCCGGAGATGACATTGTCACCGCTGGCATCGGCGAGACCGAAAAACTCGATACCGAACGCCTGGTTTTGCACGAGGCCAAGGGAAGCTCCGGATGCGCTAAACGCTTCGATCGAAGTGCCTGCGAGCGCGTTGAAGTAGCCTCCATCGAGGCCTACGGCTGCGACGGGCTTTGAAAATAAAACCGAAATCGGGCCGTTGAACACGGGCGACCCGCTCAACACAGGCGAGGTGGGGTTTGCGCCGTCGTCGGTGATGAAAACTGTTCCGTTCGCCGGATCGAGGGAGAGCGGCCCCGTCGGGCTGCCCGTTAACGTCACAACCGTTCCGCGGGAACGCGATTGGCCGACGAAGTGGCTGGCAAAGCTCACGTCGATGGAGCCGAGGGTCGCGGTAGAAACGGTGAACTGCGGATTCGCGCTGCCGTAAGCCACTTCGCTGAAGGAGATGACGGACGCTTCCGGAGTGAAATCGCCGGAAGCGATGCGGATGAGTTGGGCGTGGGCAGACGTCGCCAGGACAAAGCCCAGCAACGACGGGAGGAGCATGCTACGATCAGGTTTCATGACAGGTTGCGGCTGGACTCCCTCACGAGCAGGTCTGCCCGCCCAGCCGGAAGCGTTGCCACGTCGCGATCATATCAGGAGAGTTCCGTGAGCGCACCCTGAACGGCCGGGCCGAGAATTTACGACCTGTTGAAGCGATAAATTCTTACGAAGAACGTGCGACGCCGTGGATCGGCAAAACCATCAGACATGGACGATCGGTTTATCTCCGCCGCAAATTCGGAAGGAATATTGTCACCGCCCCGAGCAAGGGAAGAAAGCCGCAGAGGAAGAAAACCTGAACGATGCCGATGCTATCCGCCACGCGGCCAAGCACGGCCGACGCGACCCCGCTTACGCCGAACGCGACGCCGAAGAACAAGCCGGCAATGAGCCCAACCCGGCCTGGGACCAACTCTTGCGCGTAAACCAGGATCGCCGAAAAAGCCGACGCCAGGACGGCGCCTGCGATCGCACTGAGCACGATGGTCAAAGGCAACGAGACATGCGGGATCACGAGCGAAAACGGTGCGACGCCGAGGATCGAAAACCAGATCACGTATTTTCGGCCGAAGCGGTCGCCCAGCGGTCCACCTAGGATCGTGCCAGCGGCAACGGCGAACAGGAAAACGAACAGCTGTAGTTGCGCCGCTTGGACGGAGACGTTGAAACGTTCGATTAGATAGAACGTGTAGTAGTTCGTGAACGAAACGAGGTAGAAGTATTTCGAGAAAATCAGCACGACGAGGATCGCGATCGACCAGCGGATCTGGGTCTGAGAAAGGGGAGGAGTGTCGGTTTTCGTCGCGGTGCGATGAGTCGCGCGCAGCGCGAGGTGTGCGGCATACCAACGCCCCACGCGCGCGAGCACGGCGATGCCCACCGCAGCGAGCACGGTGAACCAGAGGATCGAAGCTTGTCCGCGCGGCACGACGATGGCCGCGGCCGCGAGCGGACCGAGCGAGGTGCCGACATTGCCGCCGACCTGGAAGACCGATTGAGCGAAGCCGCGACGCCGTCCGGCCGCGAGATGGGCGAGGCGCGAGGCTTCAGGATGAAACACCGACGACCCCACGCCGACCAGCATCGCGGAAACGAGAATCGCGGGATAATTGTGCGCAAAGGCGAGGGCGATCAGGCCGACGAGCGTGACCGCCATGCCAAGCGCGAGAGAATAGGGCAACGGCCGCCGATCGGTGTAGAGGCCGACCACCGGTTGAAGGAGCGACGCGACGAGCTGCGAGGCGAACGTGATGAATCCAATCTGCGTGAAGGTGAGCGCGTGAGTCTCCTTCAGCAGCGGATAGATCGAAGGGATGATCGCCTGAATCGTGTCGTTGAGCAGGTGGGAAACGCTCAGCGCGAGAATGACGGGCAACGCCGTCTTTTCGGCCGTGGAAGAAGACGGCGATATGTTCTCGGACGGGAGCGCGGCACTGTCGTCAGCCATGCGAGGGAGTGCATCCGCTAGTGGGAACGAAGCAAACGGCGAATCGCGCCGGATGCGAACAGTCGGCTTTCAAAAGGACGGGATGCTGATGAAGGCCCGCGTTCGGATCGAAACGCTCGCGCGTTCCGCTACAATGCCGGGGTTGCGAGGATGCGCTCGATGGCGGCAAGTTCGTCGGCGGAGAGCGTCGGGTTTTTCAGCGCGGCGACATTGTCTTCGATTTGGGACACTTTGCTGGCGCCGATGAGGGCGCTCGTGAGGACGGGATTGCGCAGGACCCAGAGGAGAGCGAGTTGCGCGAGCGTTTGGCCGCGGAGTTTGGCGAGGGCGTCGAGTTGGCGGATCTTCGCGAGCTTCTCGGCGGTGATGTGCTCGGGCTTCAAGAAGCGCGGATCGTGGCCGGCGCGCGAGTCGGCGGGGATGCCGGTGAGATAGCGATTGGTGAGCAGACCTTGGGCGAGAGGCGTGAACGCGATGCTGCCGATGCCTTCTTGATCGAGGACGTCAGTGAGGCCGTTTTCGATCCAGCGATCGAACATGTGATAGCGCGGCTGGTGGATCAGGCAGGGCGTGCCGAGATCGCGGAGGATTTTGGCGGCACGGGCGGTTTGTTCGGCGGAGTAGTTGGAGATGCCGACGTAGAGCGCTTTGCCGGAACGGACGGCATGATCGAGCGCGCCCATGGTTTCTTCGAGCGGCGTGTCGGGGTCCGGGCGGTGCGAATAAAAGATGTCGACGTAATCGAGCCCCATGCGGCGCAGGCTCTGGTCGAGCGAGGCGAGCAAGTATTTGCGCGAGCCCCATTCGCCGTAGGGGCCCGGCCACATGTCGTAACCGGCTTTGGTGGAAATAATGAGTTCGTCGCGATACGCGGCGAGATCCTCGCGCAGAACGCGACCAAACGTGCGCTCGGCGGAGCCGGGAGGCGGGCCGTAATTGTTGGCGAGATCGAAGTGCGTGATGCCGAGATCGAACGAACGGAGAATCAACGCGCGGCTGTTTTCGTGACGATCGACGTCACCGAAGTTGTGCCAGAGTCCGAGCGAAATGGCGGGAAGTTTAAGTCCGCTACGTCCGCAACGGCGGAAGAAGGAAGGGTTGTCGTAACGGGTCGGCGCGGCGAGGTGGGGCATGGTGAACGAGAATCGCACGCTTCGCGCGAAGTGTCTGCCGGTCAAGCGCGCGGAGCAGGCGCAGTTGCGGACAGAACGAGTCAGTTGGACGCGACCACCGCGCCGTTCGCGGCGGAGATGGCAGCAGCGAATTGATCGAACTCGTAAGGCTTGGGCACGCGGGCGCGGAAACCGTGTTCGCGGTAGTGAGCCATCACGGGATCATTGGAGTAGCCGCTGCTGACGACGGCGCGGACCTCCGGATCGAGTTTCAGCAGTTCAGTCATTGCTTCCTTGCCTCCCATCGCGCCGGGCACGGTAAGATCGAGGATCACGAGTGAGTAGCGTTCGCCGCCGGAAAGCGCTTCGGAATAGGCCCGCACGACTTCGCCCCCATCGACGGTGGTCGTCACCTCGAGTCCGAGCCGCCGAAGCATGGAGGCGGCCATTTCGCGCACCGGTGCTTCGTCGTCCATCACCAACGCGCGGCCGCGCAGCTGTGGCAGCGGGGCGGGTTCGGTGAAGTCGGAGGAGCTTTCGCATTCGGCCGCGGGAAGCCAGATGTGGAACGTAGTGCCCTGTCCGAGCACCGACTCCACGTCGATGTTTCCACCGTGTTTTTTGATGATCGAGTAAACGGTCGCGAGTCCAAGGCCGCTGCCTTGTTGTTTCGTGGTGAAGTAAGGATCGAAGATGCGGGCGATATGCTGCGGGCTGATGCCAGTCCCGCTATCCTGAATGGAGAGATGCAAGTAACGACCGGCGGGGAGGGTGCCACCTGACGAAGTGGAGATCTGCTCATTGCGCAGGGCGATGCGAACGACGCCGCCGGTGGGCATCGCGTGCATGGCGTTGATGACGATGTTGTGCACGACCTGGCTGATCTGGCCGCGATCGACGTGGCCGGGCCACAGGCCGGGAGAAAAGTCGAAATCGCAACGAACGCTGGAGCCGTGCAGCGCGAAGCCAGCGGCCTCACGCACGATGTCGGGCAACAACGCCGCGGTGCGGACCGGAGCTCCGCCTTTGGAGAAGGTGAGCAGTTGTTGCGTGAGATCGCGGGCGCGGAGTCCGGCGCGTTCGCTCTCGCGCAGAAAACGATCGTCCTCGGCATCCAGGTTTCGGCCGCTGCGAACGAGCGAGACATTCCCGAGAATCACCGTGAGGAGATTGTTGAAGTCGTGGGCGATGCCGCCGGCGAGCACGCCGAGCGATTCGAGCCGCGAGGAGCGCACGAGTTCGGCTTCGAGCCGGGCGGATTTCTCAAGTTGATCGCGGATCTGATTCGTTTGCTTTCGAACGCGGCGGCGCAAAGCGGCGACCCAACCGAGGCCGAGCAGAATTGCGATGGCGAGCATCCCCGCGAGCGCCATGGTCCGCCGCGGCGTCCACCAGCTGGGGGTGCGCAGCACGGTGAGGTCATTGTCGGAGCGAAGCTGAAGGTGGAAGGCGCGGGGGCGTTTATCCTGGTCGAGTTCCGCGACGTAAACGCCGCGCAACATCACACCTGATCCCGGGGCAACATGGGAAGACGCCGGGCTGTCGCGCGCGAGGAGCGCCTCGAATAAAGTGCCGTCGGATTGGCAGGCCAGACGAACCCCGGCCGAATGGCGGCTCACGTCGACCACGGTGGTTTCGATTTCGACCAAGATGCCGTCGAGATCGGGCTGGAGTGTGTTGGGGTGGCGAAGCGGGACCGGCGCGGGTTCAGCGCCGTCGCCGCTTTTTCGATACAGCGATTCACGAAGCACCAAGCGGCTGCCTTCACGACCGGGGAATCCGACGGCTTCGATCCGCTGGCCGGGCTGCAAGGGAGTCGTGTCGCGGCTGAAAACGAGCAGGCTGTGCTCTTCATCCTGCAGACGAAGATAGGCGCCAGGTTGATGATGAAGAACGACGCCGGAGACGCGGACGCGTCGCTGGAAGAGGTTGTTGGAATTGAATCGGCGAAGACTCGCAATCCGGTGCAGCGGAGCGTCGAAAGGATTGGCGGGTCGAGGCTCGTGAATCGAAACGTCGGCCGCATTGTCGAGCCACACCTCGATGTCCACGAGCTGGCCCTCGCTATCTGTAAGGGCACGGCAGATGCCCTGCAGTTGAATGACGGCTCCGGCAAAGTGATCCACCCGCTCGCTGCGGGGAACACGGGCTTGGAAGTCTCCGCTGGACGTTCCGACCTCCAGGTGGCTCCAAGCCCCGTCGTGGCGCACGGCGCGCACGAAGCCGCGCAACGAGATCCATTGCGATTCCTCGCCTCCGGTGAGCGCGTGTTCGAGCGAGATCGCGCGCGCCTCTGGAACCGACAGCGTATCCATTTCGTGGATAGACGTCGCCTGAAGGCCGGGCGCAAAACCGTCGCGGAAAGAACGACCCACCACATCGATCCGCACGCCGGAAAGCGGGGGAACCGCGACATCCGGCGGAAGGCTGACGGCGATGCTGCCGCTGGCGTCGAGAAGATAGACGGTGCGGCTGCTGGGGTGCGACCAAACGACGACGCCGCGAAGACGAGCTGCGTAGCCGCGCGCGGCGTCATCGGCCGTGAGGGCGCGAACCTGTTCGCTCAAGCGCAGGAGGGGAAGGCCTCGGGCCACTTCTCCGGACGTCGCGGTCGTGGATGAGTTGGGAGTGCGGTAAAGCGCTTCGTGGAGAACCGTTTCGATGCCGTTGAGCTGCGGACGGCCGATCGCTTCGATGCGATCGCCGGGTTGAAGCGGTCGGACCATGCCGGTGCGAAGCGTGACTTGTCCCGTGCTGTCGCGGACGATGACGTATTCACCGGGTTTGGAAGACTGGACTTCGCCGACGATGCGCGTCCACGACGTCGGCGCGACATCGGGCAGTTGCTCGATAGGCACGATGGGCGACTGGAAGCGAGGATCCTTGTCGAGCCAGTCAGTGATGACGACATGCGAAGGATCGGCGACCCAGAGATTCGCATGGATCGGGGAGCCGGGAGCGAGCGCGACGTAAACGCCGGTGAGCTTGACCAGAGCGCCTTCAAGTTGCGGCAGGGGGCTGTTTTCCGCGATGAGGACCTGCACGGTCGCGCGACGGCCTTCGACCGCGAGCTCGAAGGTGAAATGCTGCGGATCGGTTTCGATCTGGGAGTTGACGTATCCTTCCACGGATACGAGCTGGCCATCGAAACGCTTGCTCTCGGTGAACCGGCCTCGGGTGTCGAGCGGTTCCGGGCCGGGGACATCGGGCTGCAGGGTGGCCGACGCGGTGGCGAGTGGTAGCCCGAGAGCGGGAGTCATTGTCCCGGTGAGGCGATATCGCTGGCCTGAACGGAGACGGGTCGAGCCGCTTTCAATCGGGATGTAACTTTGGCTGTTGTTATCGCGCGCCCAAAGCAGCTTCCAAAACGGGTCGTAATAAACGAAATACAGATCGAGATCGAACGCGTGCGGGAGAGACTTTTCAGCCTCGGGCACCGTCCAGAACTCGCCCGTGTTGGCGATGAGGGGCAGCGCCGGGTCAGGCGAGACGTTCGAGTTCGCAGCAGCGCTGCCTACATCTGGGAAGTTGAAGGCAAGGCACAGGGCAAACGCGATCCGTCGAAGCGGCACAATCAAGGTCGAAGCTTGGGGGCAAAGAACGGAAATTCTGAGGTGGAGTTAAGCGGAAAAGACGCATTGCAGAAGGTTGGCGCCGGCGGATCGAAATCCGTCCCTTGGCAAAGAGGCGGCGTTCTGCATGGTCACGCGCATGTTTGTCGACGAGTGCGTGGTGAAATTGCAGGCCGGTGACGGCGGACGCGGCTGCGTGAGCTTCCGGCGTGAAAAATATGAGCCGTGGGGCGGCCCGAATGGCGGCGACGGGGGGCGCGGCGGCGATGTCGTTTTGCTGGGCGACGACGACACGAACAACCTCGTGGACTACAAATATCAGCCGCACTGGAAGGCGGAGCGCGGCGAACACGGACTGGGATCGGATCAGCACGGCCGCGACGGCGCGCCGCGGATTTTGAAGATGCCGCTGGGCACGGTGGTGATCGATGAAGCGACGGGAAAGCCCGTGGCGGAAGTGATCGAAGACGGGCAACGAATCGTGTTGTGCAAGGGTGGGAACGGCGGCTGGGGCAACACGCATTTCAAGACCTCGACGAACCGCGCGCCGAAGCGCGCGAACCCCGGGCATCCGGGCGAAGGCGGGACTTATCGCTTGATTCTGAAGAGCATCGCCGACGTCGGGCTGGTCGGATTTCCGAATGCCGGCAAATCGTCGCTGACAGGCCTGATCACAAAAGCGCGGCCCAAGACGGCGGCCTATCCGTTTACGACGCTGCATCCGCAGATCGGAGTGATCGAGTTTCTGGATACGGTGAAAGGCAATCGCCGGCTGTTGCTGGCGGATGTCCCCGGTTTGATCGAAGGCGCGAGCGAGAATCGCGGGCTCGGCCATCGCTTTCTGCGGCACATCGAACGGTGCGCGCTGTTGCTGATCCTGGTCGACATGGCGGGGACGGACGCGCGCGATCCTCGCGACGATTACAAGCACCTGCTGCGCGAGTTGGAGCTCTACGACAAAGCGTTGTTGAAGAAGCCCCGCGTGGTGGTGGCGAACAAGATGGACGTGCCGGAGGCGAAGGCGAATCTCGCGAAGTTCAAGCGGCGTTACAAAACCGTCGACGTGCTGGAAATCTCGTGCCTGACGGGCGATGGAGTCGAGACGCTCAAGAAAGAACTGTTAAAGCGGGTGGCGGTTTTGCGGGGAAAAGAAAAGAGATCGCGTCAAACCGCGGCCTGATCATTTTTACCGGCGTCCATGGCTGCACCGAATCGTTCCCTGTTGATGCGCGCCAACCGCTTGCTGGGCGCGAACCTCGTCGAAACGAACTTGGTAAAGATCGAGGATCTGGAGCAGGCGAACGAGAAGCTGCTGGCGGTCGTGGCGGACGGGCAGCCGCGGCAGAGCACGGTGTTGGGCATCCTGGCTTACGATCTGCGCGTGTTGCGCGAGGAAGATGTCCTGCAACACATCGTGGACGCGGAAGGCGTGGGGTTGATCGATTTGCGGAACTACGAGGTGCCGGATGAGCTGAGAAAGACGATCGATCCGGCGGCGAGTTGGGCGACGTGGTCGGTGCGGTTTGATCGCGAGGAGGATTTTCACTTCGTGGCGACGGCGTATTATCTCAGTCCCGCGGTGCGAACGTATTGGGAAAAGGAATGCGGAGGACCGGTGCTGTGGTTTGGGACGACGCTCGAGTGCATAGCGGAGTTTTTGGAGAAACTCGAAGCGGAGCGCGCGCCCGCGGTGGTGAAGGACGGCGAAGCAGTGAACACCGCCTAAGCCATGCCGCTCGGAAAAGTTCAGACTCAAATTGTGGCGAAGCTGGTGGAGATGAACCGGCTGACCGAGGAACAGCGCGAGACCATCGCGGCGGTGCCGGGCGAGCCGACGGGCGAAGCGCTCGATAAGATGCTGCAGGAGGAGTATCGAATCACGCCGTTCCAGCTGCTGGTGGCCAAAGGAAAAGCGCTTGGGCTCGCGCCGTTCAACGTCGCTCGTTTCAAGATCACGGGGACGACGTTCGAGCAGGTGACGCAGGATTTTTGTCAGCAGAACCTCGTGCTGCCGGTGGGGCAGGTGGGCGACTTCCTGCTCGTCGCCTTTGCGAATCCCTTCGAGGTTTCGATCCCTTCGAAGATCCAAGAGATGACCGGGAAGAAGGTCATCCGACTGCTCGCGCGCGAGAAGGACATCCGGGAGAAATTCAACAAAGGCGATCCGCGCACGGCGGGGTTCGACGATGTGGTCGAGCAGATCGGGGCGGAGTTCGGGACGATCACGACCGAAGGCGAATCCGATGAAGTCACGGAAGAGTCGGGTCCGATTATCCAGCTCGCGAACCGGATCATCGAAGACGCCTACTTTTCCGGCACGAGCGACATTCACATCGAGCCGCAGGAGAAGGAGATCATCGTGCGATACCGGATCGACGGCCTTTGTTCGGAGAAGCTGCGGCTTCCGCCGCGCGTGGGGCCGGCCCTCGTCGCGCGGCTCAAGATCATGTGCAACCTGGACATTTCGGAGCGCCGGTTGCCGCAGGACGGACGCATCGTTTTCAAGCAATTCAACAAGCGGGGATTGGATCTGGATTTGCGCGTGTCGACGGCGCCGTTGAATCACGGCGAAGGCGTAGTGATGCGTATTCTGGACAAGCAGAAAACGACGCTGCCATTGCCCGCGTTGGGTTTCTCCGAGGAGAATCTAGTAAAATACCGCGAGTGCATCCGGCAGCCCTACGGGATGATTTTGCACTGCGGCCCGACGGGCTCGGGCAAGTCGATGACGCTCTATTCGGCGCTCAATGAAATCAACACGCCGGAAGTCGTGATCCGAACGGCGGAAGATCCGATCGAATACACGCTGCCGGGGCTGAATCAGATGCAGATGCACCGGCAGATTGGGCTGACGTTTGCGTCGGCGCTGCGATCGTTTCTGCGCCAGGATCCGGACATCATTCTCGTCGGCGAAATCCGCGACAAGGAAACGGCGAACATCGCGGTCGAGGCGGCGCTGACGGGGCATCTGTTGATCAGCACGCTGCACACGAACGATGCGCCGAGCACGGTGGCGCGTTTGACCGACATGGGCGTGGAGCCGTTCATGATTTCGTCGTCGTTGCTCTGCGTTTGCGCGCAGCGATTGATGCGGCGCGTGTGCAAGACCTGTCGCGTGCCGTATGTGCCGCAGGGCCGCGAACAGGAAGTGCTCGAAAAGGCGATCGGCTGGAGCGGACAGATTTTCAAACACAACCCGAAGGGCTGCCCGAAGTGCGGAAATACTGGATACAAAGGCCGCGTGGGCATCCACGAGTTGATGGTGACCAACGAGGAGTTGGTGGACGGCATCAACAAGCAGCTGGAGACGGCGGAATTGAAGAAGATCGCGGTGCGCGGCGGGATGAAGACGCTGCACCAGGACAGTCTTTACAAGGTGAAGGACGGCATCACGACGCTCGAGGAAGCGATTGCGACCGTGCCGCCAGACCTCTAGGTCCGGGGAGATTTCGACCAACGATGAAGTTGATTCCAGTTTCAATACTCGCGCTGCTGGCCCTGCTGGCGGCGGGGTGCGGCAAGAAGGCGCGCGAGATCACCGATCTCGAGCGAAAGCAAGCGGCGAGCTTGGTGAGCGAAGCGGAGTTCGCGATGACGCTGCGCGATTTTGCGCGAGCGGAACCCTTGTTCGAACAGGCGGCGCAACTGTGTCCGGATACCAGCGAATACTGGGTGAATCTCGGCATCGTGCGGAAACGCCAAGGCAACACGAACGGAGCGAAGGACGCTTATCAAGAAGCGCTGAAAGCGTGCCGCGAAACCTACAATGCCGATGAGACGGATGTCGGAGCGATGCTGCAGGAAGTGCAGATCCTCGTGATGATCGGCAAAGTGGACGATGCTCGCGATGCCCTCGCCAAGGCGCGGAAACGCAAGCCCGACAACCGCGATTTGCGGCTTTTCGAAGAGCGCAACGAAATCGAGAACCTGCTGAAAGATCCGCGCTTCAAGGAGATCGCCCTGTAAGGCGCGCTGCCGGAAGAAGAGAGGAGGCCCCAGGATGGACGAGTATTGGGGCGAGTTTGCGAAGGTGGCGCTGGCTCATGCTCTGGCGGTGGCGAGTCCCGGGCCGGATTTTTCCATCGTGCTGCGGCAGAGCCTGCGGCACGGGCGCCGGGCAGCACTCTGGACGAGCATCGGAATCGGAAGCGGGATTCTGCTGCACATCGGTTATTCGCTGCTCGGCATCGGACTGGTGATTGCCGGATCGGAGACGGGATTCACGATCCTGAAGTATTCGGGAGCCGGATACCTGGCGTGGCTGGGGATCCAGTCGTTGCGATCGCGGCGACGCGAAACGGAATCGATGTTGCCTGAAGCGAGCGGCCGGGGCGCGAGTGCGCGCGGCGCGTTTGCGACGGGCTTTCTAACGAACGCGCTTAATCCGAAAGCGACGCTGTTTTTCGTCGCGTTGTTCGCGACCGTGATCAGCGCAGAGACGCCGAAGAGCATTCAAGCGCTGTATGGACTGTGGATGGTGGGGGCGACGGCGACCTGGTTCTGCGTCGTCTCGGTGGTGTTCGCGGGGGAGCGGCTGCGGCGGGCGTTTTGGGCGCACGGCCATTGGATCGATCGCGCGCTTGGTATCGTGTTCCTCGGGTTTGCGGCGAGTTTGCTGCTGGCCCGCGCGAAGTGACTCAGACGACGGGAATGAAGCGAGTGCGGCCGGTGCGAGTGGGCGTGCGCTCGGCCGGTGCGGAGTAAGGCTGACGGCGATAACCGCCGCGATTGGGGTCCAGCGCGCATGCGATTTGGTAGTCCTGCATTCGCGCGAAGAGCGAAAGGAGCTGGTCGGGGCGTTCGTAGGAATCGAGCTGGCTGCGCTCGAGCGCGAGGAGGAGTTCGTGAGTGGCTTCGAGCGTGGAGAGACAGCCGGGCTCGGGTTGTTGTTTGATGATGAAGCGGCTGGGCGTCGTCGCGGTGAACATGATCCGAGGCAGCCGCTGCAACGTGGGGGAAAGTCTCAGCATCTTTCGCGCGCAGGCCCACGTCGCATCGAGCAGGAACACGACCAGGCGGCGGTGGTGAAGCGCTGCGGGGGGAAGTTCGCCGTTGGAAAGATTGAGCGCCGACGGGCCGGGATAGACGAGGACGGGGAAGTTGGCGGGGTCGGCCAGGAGTTGTTGAACGGTTTCGTCGGTGTCGAATGACACGCCCATGCGGATTTCGCTATTGGCCAGGCAGAGATGCGTAAGACGGCCGGTGCCGGCTTTCTCCTGCTTGAACTCCTTGGGGTGCATGAGGAACACGAAACGGGTGCGCGTAGCGATCGGCTGGATCGAAGCGCACCAGCAGAGTGGCTTGGGCCAGAAGCAACGGTAACAAGTTTCGCGAGGCACGTGGGCGGTGATGGAGGGAGTGGGGGACGGCTGCAATCTCGCGCGGCGACAGGACGAAAGCCTAGTGCAGGATGATGGCTGGATTCGCCGCAAGCCCGGTGTTAGCGATGCGAGCATGCAAACGGCGATCTGGGTGGGGATGGCGGCGACCGCGATCTGCGTTGCGAGTGCGGTCAGAGGCGAGGCGGCGTGGAGAACCCGGGCCGATCAGCCTCCGCGAAAAGTGGTGGTGGCGTCGGCACAGCTACGTTTTGCGGGCTCGGTCGATGAGCGCCTCGAGCTCATCCGAAGCGGGCTGGCCGAGGCGGCGCGAAAAGCGGCGGAGCAAGGGAAGCGGTTGGACGTGGTCGTGTTTCCGGAATTCGCGCTTCAACGCGAAGGAAGTTCGGCGGCCGAGCAAGCGCTGGGGTTGGAAGAATCGTGGGTGAAGCAGCTGAAGGATTTCGTGCGGGAGCATGGCGCGTGGACGGTCGTGCCGATGACCCTGCGCGAAGACCATGGACGCTGCAGCAACGCGGCGGTGCTCTTCAATCGAACGGGGGAAGTGGCAGGAGTGTTTCGCAAGGTGCATCCGATGCTGGATCCCGATGGACGGTTCGAGGCGGGCGTAACCCCGGGCGACGCGTATCCGGTTTTCGAATGCGATTTTGGGAAGCTCGGGATTCTGATCTGTTGGGATATGTCTTATTCCGAAGCTTGGGCAAAGCTGGCCGAGGCGGGAGCGGAGATCGTGGCTTTGCCGAGCGCTTCGCCGCAGACGCTGCGTCCGGCCGCAGAAGCGCTACGCCATCACTATCACGTGGTCACGAGCACACAGCGCGACAATGCTTCGCTGTTCGATCCCATCGGGCGAACGATCGCGCAGGTGACCGAGCCGGGGATGCTCGTGCATGAAATCGATCTTTCCTATGCAATCCTGCACTGGAGCCCGACCCTCCACGAAGGGCGCGCGCTAAAAGAGCGTTACGCCGAAAAAGTGGGCGGGACGTATTCGCCGCGAGAGGACACCGGAGTATTCTGGTCAAACGATCCGGCGGTTTCGATCGGCCAAATGGTTCGCGAACTGGGATTGCGCGAGATGCCGGAAGTTGTCGCGGAAGTGAAAGCCGCGCGCGCGGAGATGGCGGGACAGTGATTTTCCGTGTGGCGGATGGGCGAAATCAGAAGTTCGTGCTGCGGTCGGAGAGATCGAGTTCTTTGATCCAGATGTTGCGGTAACGAACGTCGTGGCCTTCGGCCTGGAGTTTGAGCGGGCCGGGAACGTCGGTGATGCCGCGACCCTTGTCGTTGCCGCCGTCGAGACCTGAATTCGGACCGCCCCAGACCTGTTGAATAGGCTGGTTCTGGTGAACCTTCACGCCGTTGAAGTAGAGCGTGACTTGAGCGGGCTCGACACGCTGGCCGTCCTTGAAGCGGGCGGCGCGGAAAACGATGTCGTAGGAATTCCATGTTTTCAGGCCCCGGTAGAGATAGTAGGGAGACGGCGTCTCGTTGATGACGGCGCCCATGCCGTGCATGGTGGCATCGGAGTCACAGATCTGGATTTCGTAGCGGTTCTGCAGATACACGCCGCTGTTGCCTTTGACGTTGTTGACGAGGAATTCGACGTGGAGACGGAAGTCGCGGTAAGCCTTCTTGGTGATGATATCGGCGGCCCCGTATTTGCCGCCGGCGGCCGCGGGATCAGAGGTTTGGAGGACGGTGCCACCATCGACGGGATCTTCGACGATCTGCCATTTGATGGGGAGCGACGAGGAGAAGCGCGGACCTTCCCAGTAGGTCCATTTTGTATCGAGCGTTTCGCGCGTGCCGTCGAAAAGGATTTCGGCGCCGGCTTCGGGCTTGGCGCCGAGGCCAATCTCGGCGGCGAGCGCAGTGGCGGCGGAGAGGGCGAAAGCGAGAACAATGCTGAGCGGAGCGAGGGTGGGGCGTTGGGAGATCATGGATGGGCGTAAAATGATGAAGGAAGAAGCGCTACTAGCGGGCGGCGAGAGCGGCGGGCGTTTTGTCGGTCACGACGCGTAACACGTAATAGGTGGCGGGGGTGTCGCCGGCATTGCGAAGGCCGTGTTCGTCGTTGGACGCGAAGAAAAGGATGGAGCCGGGACCGACTTTCTTGGTGTTGCCGTTCACGGTAGCTTCAACGGTGCCTTCCTTCACGACGATGACCTCCTCGTCGGGATGGCGATGCGGTGCGTGGGATATCTCGCCGGCGTTGAGCGTGGTCGCGTGGATGCTGAAGTTTTCGCAAGTGACGGTGGGTGATTTGAAGAACTCGCGGCGTTCTCCTTTTCCGGTTTTCTGGACCTTCATTTCTTCCCAAGCCCAGACGCCGGAGCGAAGTTTATCCGGGGCGGCGGATTCAGCGGCCGGTGTTTTGGGGACGTTGCGCGTGGCATCGGTGGCGAAGTTGAAAACCAAATACGTGGCGGGATCGTCGCCGACGTTGCGCACGGCGTGCCAGTCGTTGGAGGAGAACCAGAACACACCGCCGGGCCCGAGTCGGTGTTCCTGGCCGTTGATGTGAACGTCGAGCGTGCCTTCCTTGATGATGATTAGCTCCTCTTGCCCGTGCTGGTGCGGAGGGTGCGACGGCAGGCCGGGCTGGAGCGTGCTGATGTGGCACTCGAAACGATTAAGCGTGGCAGTGGGGCCGTCGTGGATATCGCGGCGCGCGCCGACACCGGTCGGCTTCACAATCATCTCATTCCAGGGGTAGAACGTAGAGCCGAGCACGGAGGCGGGGGTATTGGAGGTGTCGGCGGCGAAGGTCACGGCGGCGAAAGTCGAGGCGAATACGACAGCGGAAAGCGCGAGTTTCATTGGGGTGGGGTCAACGCAGGACGGCGAGGGGCGGGGAAAGTTGCTGAAGCCAACGTGCAGGTTGTCGCGCAACAAGCGAGGCCGCGCACACTGGCTGGACGAAATTTCAGGAGCGTGCAGAGTGAGGGACGATGGAACTTCACGGGATTCATCATCTCACGGCGGTCACCGCGCAAGCGGGGCGTAATCATGCGTTTTACACGCAGATGCTCGGGCTGCGGCTCGCCAAAAAAACGGTCAACCAGGACGACGTTTCGGCGTATCACCTCTTTTATACGGATGGTGAGGCGCGTCCGGGCACGGATTTGACGTTCTTCGACTGGCCGGCGGCGCGGGAGAAGCGCGGCACGCACAGCCTCGTGCGCACGGGCTTGCGCGTGGCGAACGAGGACAGTTTGCGCTGGTGGGCGGCGCGATTCGCGGCCGAGGCGGTAACGCAAGGGACGATCGCGACGCGCGACGGACGGCTGACGCTGGATTTCGAGGATTTCGAAGGGCAGCGATTCGCCATGATCGTGGACGCCGAACCGCGCGAGCCGGCGCGCCCGTGGGCGAAGAGCCCGGTGCCCGCGGAGCATCAGATTCTCGGATTGGGGCCGATCACGATCAGCGTGCCGCGACTCGAGCCGACGGAGCGATTGTTGACGACGGTGATGAGCATGCGGAAAACGCGCGAGTATCCAATCGATGGAGACATCGTGCACGTGTTCGAAATGGGCCCGGGCGGCGCGGCGGCGGAGTTGCACGTGATCGTGCAACCGGACCTGCCGATTGCACGGCAGGGAGCAGGCGGCGTGCATCATGTGGCGTTTCGCATGCCGCTCGCGGATTACGACGCGTGGACGCTGCGACTGGAAGGGCTCGGCGTGCCGTCGAGCGGTCCGGTGGATCGATATTACTTCAAGAGCCTGTATTTTCGGGAGCCGAACGGGATCCTGTTTGAACTCGCGACAGACGAGCCGGGGTTTGCGGTGGACGAGCCGATAGAATCGCTGGGCGAGCGGCTCGCGCTGCCGCCGTTTCTCGAGCCGCGCCGGAAGGAGATCGAGGCGGGGTTGAAGCCGCTTTGATGGCTGGATCAACGCGGAAGCGGGCATGGAGCGTTGAGCTTGCGGATGGAGGGCGACTGCTGAGACTTCGGCGGTCCAATGCTTCTTCTTCCTTCCCGCCTCCTGCTCGTCTTCGGCTTTTTGGCATTCGTTGGGGTGGTCTTCGCTGCGAACGGTTCAGCGGTGACGGACAACGAGCTGATGAACCAGGCGATCGCCGACTACAATGGCGGCGACTTCGCGAGCGCGGAGGAGAAAATCAACCAGTTCATCGAGCGACGCCCTGACCTCGGCGATGGCTATTTCAATCGGGCTTTGGCGCGGGTCGCATTGGAGAAATTTGCGGAGGCGGAGTCAGATTTGGACGTGTATTTAAGTCTGGAGCCCAAGTCGGCGCCGGCATTCGAGCTTCGGGCGGCGTTGCGGCTGCAGCGCGGTAACGTCGCGGGCGCGCTGGGAGATGCGAACGTGGGGCTGCGACTTGAAGACCGGCCGGAGTTACGTGCAGTGCGGGGGCGCATCCTGACTGCGAAAGGCGATTACGAGGCGGCGTTGAAGGATTTGGAAAGCGCGCTCGCAGCGAACGAGGACAACGATGACGCGCGGTTCGCGCGGGGAGAGTGCTACCTTCAATTGGGGCGGCTGAAGGAAGCGCGCGACGATTTCGAAGTCATCATGGAGTATTACCCGGAGTGGAAGTCGGCGATCGAGAAGCTGGGCGATGCACAATTCAGACTTTTGGAGTTCGAAGCGGCGGCCAGACTGCATGAAGATCTGACGGGCGTGAACTCGATGCGCGACCGCGCGTGGCGAAAAATCGGCTACAGCTACTTTGCCCTGGGAAATTATGAACGCGCGATTGAAGCGTTCGAGCGGTCGCTGGCGGGAGAGGGCGCGGTATTTCCCTGGTCGGCGGCGGCGCTTCATCTCGCTTGGTTGAATGCGAAGCGGGAGGGTGAGAGTCCCCTCGTCGGAATGGTTGAACGCATTGAAGATCCCTGGGGCAAAGCCGTCTGCCAGATGCTGCTGAAGCAGATCAGCGAGGATCGGTTGATCGAGATCGCCAACGAAGCTGCCGATTCCAAGGAACAGCGCGGGCGGCTCTGCGAGGCGTATTTCTATCTTGGAGCGCTCCGACTACCGGCCGGCGACAAGATCGCGGGTCGCGCGATGCTGGCGCAAGCGGTGGCGACGGAGAGTGTCACATTTATCGAATACACGCTGGCAAAAGCCGAACTCGCGCGGAAGCGGTAGCTCTCGTGCCGAGGCGGGCTCGGCTTTTGCCGGGGGTGCGGACCTCAGAACCTCCGCAACGATCGTGACGCGGCGACCGTCGGATCGTTGTCGCGGTCGGTGTCGATGACGCGCGCGATCTCGCGAAGGCGAAGTGCGTCGGAAGCGATTTTTCTATACTCCTCGCGAGCGTCGAAACGAAGAACGCAACGATCCGAACGAGGAGGCCCGGAATCACATGCCGGGAAAGCCGCCCCGGCCGCGCATGGCTTCCATCTGGCGCATCATCTTTTTGCCGCCGCCGCCTTTGAACATCTTCATCATCTTCTGCATCTCGGAGAACTGCTTCAGGAGCTGGTTCACTTCGACGATCTTGGTGCCGGAGCCGTCGGCGATGCGTTTGCGTCGGCTGCCGTTGAGGATTTCGGGTTTGCGGCGCTCCTGCACGGTCATCGATTTGATGATGGCTTCGGTGCGGGCCATTTGTTTGTCGGCGCCGTCGGGCAGCTGCATGCCGCTCATGCCGGGAATCATGCCCATGATGGACTGCATCGAGCCCATCTTTTTGACCTGCTGCATTTGAGCGAGGAAGTCCTCGAGGTTGAAGTCGGCCTTGCGGAGTTTCTCCGCCATCTTTTCGGCGTCCTTCTGGTCGATCGTCTCCTGGGCTTTTTCGACGAGTGAAACGACGTCGCCCATGCCGAGGATGCGCGAGGCAAGGCGATCGGGATGGAACGGTTCGAAGTCGGCGGTCTTTTCGCCGGTGCCGACGAATTTGATCGGGACGCCGGTGATCGATTTGATGGAGAGGGCGGCGCCACCGCGGGCGTCGCCGTCCATTTTGGTGAGGACGAGACCGGTGAGTTGAAGCGCGTCGTGGAAGGCTTTCGCGACGTTGACGGCTTCCTGACCGAGGGCGCCGTCGGCGACGAGAAGGACCTCGTCGGGCTGAACGCGGGCGCGGAGTTTCTTCACCTCTTCGATGAGGTCGGTGTCGATCTGCAGGCGACCGGCGGTGTCGAAGATGATGCAGTCCGCGGTGGCGGTTTGCGCGGCGACGAGTGCGGCTTCGCCGATACGCGGGACGTCTTTGGAGTTTCGGTCGGCGTAGAAGCCGAGCTCTTCCTGTTTCGCGAGGATTTCGAGTTGGTCGATGGCGGCGGGGCGATAGATATCGCAACCGACCACGAACGGACGATAGCCGCGTTTTTTGAGAAGTTTGCCGAGCTTGGCGGTCGAGGTGGTTTTGCCGGAGCCGTGGAGACCGACCATCAGGATCTTGAGCGGACGGGCGGTGGAGAGGCCGGTGGTGCCTTCGCCGAGGAGGCGGACGAGCTCGTCGTGGATGATTTTGACGACCTGCTGACCCGGAGCGACGCCCTTGGTGACCTGTTGACCGACGGCCTGTTGCTGCACGCGCTCGACGAACTCGCGCGCGACCTTGAAATGGACGTCGGCGGAAAGGAGGGCGGTGCGCACTTCCTTGAGCGCTTCCGCCATGTTTTCTTCGGAAAGGGTGCCAACGCCGCGGAGATTGCGGAGGGCGTTGCCGAGTTTTTCGGTGAGCGATTCGAACATGGAAAAAGGGATGTGAACCACGAATGGACACGAATGCACACCAATTTCCAGCGGGGAGTGAGGTGTTTGTTTTTACGAGACCGGAAGGGGGAACGAAGATTTACGAGGGAGGCGCGGTTGCTTGCCTTGACAATCTAGGGGAAGGTTGCCTTTCTCCTAGAAATTCTAGGAGAGACGATCATGGCGAATTCGAAGGCTGATTTGTTGCAGGGAACGTTGGATCTGCTGATTTTGAAAGCGCTGCAGCACGAGCCGATGCATGGCTTCGGGGTGGCGTTGAGGATTCAGCAGATGTCGAAGGAGATGCTGACGGTGGAACAGGGATCGCTTTATCCGGCGCTGTATCGGCTGGAGGATCAGGGGTGGATCAAGTCGGAGTGGGGCGTTTCGGAGAACAACCGAAAGGCGAAATTTTACTCGCTGACCGCGTCGGGGCGGAAGCAGTTGCAGGCGGAGGAGCAGAGCTGGGAGCGACTTTCGACGGCGATCAATTTAGTGCTGGGGAGTGGGTAGTCCCAAACCGTCTTACAGAAGGTAACGAAGGAGACGAAGAGACCCGATCACGAGCTGAACCCTTCATTACCCTCGTTGCCTTTTGTTCAAACCAAACCGGTCGAATGAAACTTTGGTCCAAACTAAGAGGGCTCTTTCGTCGACGGGAAATCGAAGCCGATATGGCGGAAGAGATGCGGGCGCATTTGGAGATGCTGGCGGAACGGAATCGCGCGGCGGGGATGAGTGAGGACGAGGCGGGGTTTGCAGCCCGGCGGGAGTTTGGCGGGGTCGAGCAGATCAAGGAGCAGTGTCGCGACGTTCGTCGGTGGGGATGGATCGAAGATACCGTCCGGGACGTGAGGTTTGCGCTGCGGTCGCTCCGCAAGACGCCGGGTTACGCGGTCGTGGCGGTGCTGACGCTCGCGCTGGGGATTGGAATGTGCACGGCGATGTTCAGCGTGATCGATGGCGTGTTGCTGCGGCCGCTGGCGTTGCAGGAGCCCGGACGACTGGTGGAACTTTGGGAAGATGCGTCAGGCGATCGCGGGAGACGGAATTCGGTTTCCGGCGCGATCTTCAAGGACTGGCGGGAGCAGACGACGCTGCTCGAGCACATCGCGGCAGAGCTGGGTGCGCGGGCGAATTTGGGCGACGTGGCGGAACCGGTGCGGTTGGAAGGCATGCAGGTGTCGACGGATTTCCTGAAGGTCCTCGGGTTGCGGCCGCGGTTGGGGCGCGATTTTCTCGAGGAGGAAAACGAGGCCGGCGCGGCAAAGACGGTGCTGATTTCAGAAGCGGTGTGGCGGCGTAGTTTTGGCGGCGATACGACGGTGATCGGACGCGTGGTGAGGCTCGGAGGTGAGCTACGGACGGTGGTCGGGGTGATGCCAACGAATCCGATTCTCGCGAACGGATACGATTTCATCGTGCCCTTTGTGTGGGGAAGCGAGGGGTGGCATGAGCGGCGGGGGGATCATCGGTTGCGGGTGCTGGCGAGGCTGAAGTCCGGCGTGTCGCTCGAGCAGGCGCTGGCGGAGTTGCGGGCGGTGGCGGAGCGGAATCGTCATCTCAATCCGGGGTGGAAGAAAGACTGGGGCGTGATGATGCGGCCGTTGCAGGAGTCGCTGACGGGAGAGGTTCGCCCCGCGCTGGTGTTGTTGTCGGGCGCGGTGGTGCTGGTGCTGCTGATCGCGTGTGCGAATCTCGCGAATCTGCTGCTGGCGAAGGCGGCGGCGCGTCGGCAGGAAATCGCGGTGCGAATGGCGATCGGCGGATCGCGAAGAAGAATCGTGCGGCTGTTGCTGACGGAAAGCATGGTGCTGGCGCTGGTGGGCGGAGCGGCCGGGTTGCTGGTCGCGTGGGTGGCGGTCGGCGTGTTAGGGGATTTGAACGAACGTTTTTTGCCACGGGCCCAAGAAGTCGCGATCGATGGGCGCGTGCTGGGATTTACGATGATCGTGGCGACGTTGACTGGGCTGGTGTTTGGCGCGGCGCCAGCGTGGCAGTTGTCTCGCGGAAACGGAGCGGCGGCGTTGGGTGCCGGCGGGCGCACGATGAGCGCGGGAAGCGATCAGTTGAGGAGCGCGTTGATGGTCGGACAAATGGCGCTGGCGTTGATGCTGACGATTGCGGCGGGGTTGTTGATGAAGAGCGTGGCGCAATTGCTGGCGGTGTCGCCTGGCTTCGCGACCGCGGAAGTGCTGACGGCGAGTGTGTCGCTGGATTCGAGTCGTTATCCGGGGGCGGAAGAGCGCACGGCGTTATTTCGCGAGGTCGCCGCGCGGGCGAAGGTCGAGCCGGGAGTGGCCGCGGTGGGCTTCAGCATGTCACTGCCAATGCTGGGCCGGAGCGACACGGGAGTGAAAGTGGAAGGGCGGAGCGATCAGCCGGAGAACGGGTATTTCACGGAGTTCGCGGTGGTGGCGGGTGATTATTTTTCCGCGCTGGGGATGACGATATTGAGCGGGCGGGCTTTCCAGGACCGGGACTTTGCTTCGGATGCACCCCGGGTCGCCGTCGTGAATCAGGCGTTGGTGAAAGAGCTTTTCGCGGGGGAGAATCCCGTCGGGCGGCAGGTCGAAATGTGGGGGCGCAAACGGGAAGTTGTCGGCGTGGTGAACGACGTGCGCCATCTCGGGCTGGATCGCGAGGCGCCGCGTCAGATCTACCTGCCAGAGCTGCATAACTTCGACCACTTGCAGGTGCTCGTGCGTGGGGCGGTTTCGCCGGAAGCGTTGCGGGAGACCGTGCGGGCGGCCATCGCGGCGGTGGACCCGCAACTGCCCATTGGGCCGATTCGCACGCTGGACTTCGTGGTGGTGGATGCGACCGCGGCGAGACGCCTGATGTTCGTGCTGATGAGTGTATTCGCGGGGACCGCGCTGCTGCTGGCGGCCCTCGGACTCGCGGGCGTGATGGCGTATGCGGTGGCGTGTCGCACAAGAGAGTTTGGGATTCGGCTGGCACTCGGAGCGACCCGCGCGGAAATCCTGCGGCTCGTGCTCAGCCGCGGGGCGGTGCTGATGGGACTTGGGGCGATGGTGGGGCTGGCGGGCGCGTTTGCAGCGATGCGGCTCCTTCGGGCGTGGTTGTATGAAACGGCGCCGAACGATCCGCTGACGTTTGTCGCGGTGACGTTCGTCCTGGCGTTGGTGAGTTTGGGCGCGGGGGTGGTTCCTGCGCGGCGGGCGGCGAAGGTGGATCCGATGGTGGCGTTGCGGTGTGAGTGAGACGGGAGACGCGCATGATCTTTCTCTTTCTTCTTTCTCTTTATCTTTCTCCTCCGGGCGCTCCGGTGGGTAAACGAACCCTCCTGACGAAAGAGAAAGATAACGAGGAAAGAGAAAGAGCGGGCAGATGAAGCTGCTGAGGAGAATCGGTGCGCTGTTTCGGGGGCGGAAACTCGAAGCGGAGATGAAGGAGGAGATGCGGCTGCATCTGGAGATGCTGGAGGAGCGGAATCGCGCGGCGGGGATGAGTGAGGAGGAGGCGTGGTTTGCGGCGCTAAGGGAGTTTGGGGGAGTGGAGCAGGTGAAGGAGATTTGTCGGGAGCAGCGGGGTTGGCCGGCGGTCGAGAATGTGATTCGGGACTTTCGGTTCGCGGCGCGGTCGCTGCGGCGCGCGCCGCTGTTTAGTGCAGCGGTGATCGCGACGCTGGCACTGTGCATCGGACCCAACACGGCGATTTTCACCGCACTCTACGCGCTCGTGCTCAAGTCGCCGCCGTTTCACGAGCCGGACCGGATCGTGCAGGTTTACAATGCGTTTGAGAAGATGGGCGGCGGGCGGAGCCGGCAGGAAGCGAGCGTGCCGCAGTATCGGGATTTCAAGGACAACGCGGATCTCTTCGAGGATTTCGCGATCATGCAATACGCGGGCACGACGATCGATGAAGAGGGAACGCCGCAGCGATTGACGGGCATGCGCGTTAACGCGGGATTCTTTGACTTTCTCGGAGTGAAGCCGTTGCTCGGGCGTTTTGGAACCGCCGAGGAGGACGCGGTTGGCCGCGACCGCGTCCTCGTGCTGACCCAGAGCTTTTGGGAGGCGCATTTCAACGGGGACCCCGCGGTGATAGGTCGCGAGGTGCGCGTGGGCGGCGAACCGTGGACGATCATCGGCGTGGCGCCACGCAGCGTGGAAGGGCTCGATTCCTACACTCGCTTTTTCAAGCCGTTCGAACCGTTGCCCAACGAAGTAGATCCCTTGCGCTCGCGCTACATCGGGAAAATAAATCTCTTTGGCCGGCTGAAGCCTGGTGTTTTGCGCGAGGCTGCGCTGGAGCAACTCAACATCATCGACCGCCGCTTTCTCGCCGATAACGCGCCGTCGGAGATGCGCGCTCATCTGGAGTCGTCGGGGCATCGGATCGGGATCGAGCGTCTCGGTGCGAAAGTGGCTGGGGCGGTGCAGATGCCATTGTCGCTGCTGCAAGCGGGCGCGGTCTTTGTGCTGCTCATCGGTGTGGTCAATGTGCTGAACCTCACGCTGGCCCGCGTTAACGCCAAACGGTCGGAGCTGGCGATCCGGCATGCGCTCGGCGCGGGAGCAGCGACGTTGCTGCGGCAGTTGCTGGCGGAAAGTGTGTTGCTGGCCACGGTGGCCGTCACGCTGGGGAGCGGGCTGGCATGGGCGTCGTTGCGCATCATCAATACTTATCTACCGCTGGTCGCGGTCACGGCGCTTCCGGTCGAAATGCAACCGGCGGCGATCGTTATGGCGGCAGGCGTTTCAATGGCGCTGGCGGTGCTGATGGGCATTGTGCCATTCGCGCTTCAATGGCGCTCGGGTTTGAAGGTCGGGGAGTCGCGGACTGTATCCGCGAATGCCCGGGTGCGATATTTGGGGGGCATGCTGGTGGTAGGGCAGGTGGCAATCGCGTTGGTGCTGCTGGTGGGCGCGGGGTTGCTGGGGCGCAGTTTTGCGCACGTGCTGGCGGTCGACCCGGGATTCGATGCGGCCAATTTACTGCAGGCGCGGATCGCCGTGCCCAAAGGTTACGAAAGACCGGAACAGAACGTGGCGTTGCAGCAAAGGATCATCGAAGGGTTGAAGGAAATCCCCGGAGTGAGTCACGCGGCGCTGGTCATCGATTACGCGTTATCGCCGACGTTTCGCGCGCAACCGTTCGTCTTGCGCAACGGAACGGCGGGCGAAGGAGAGAGCCGACCGATGATCGCGCTCGATCCGGTGTCGCCGGAGTTTTTCGACACGATGCATATCCCCCTTCTGGAAGGGCGTGGTTTCACCTACGCCGATGACCTGCGGCGTGCGCCCGTGGCGGTGGTGGACGATCTTTTTGCCCGGCGCTATTTTCCCGACGTGAACGTGATCGGGCAGGAATTGGTGCCTGGAGCGCATCCGCCCCAAGAAGGTCAGCCATGGATCCGGATCGTGGGCGTGGTTCGCCGCCCAGCGTTGATGGGACTCGAAGGGCGCGACGGGATACCGCTGGTATTTCTGCCAATGGTGCAGCAGCCGGCAGCGGGGTTTTCTTTCGTGGTCCGCTCGACGCGACCGCAGGGCGATCTCGTGAACGAGATCCGGCGCAAGTTGCGCAGCATCGATCCGGCGCTGCCGTTGTATGGGGTCGCAACGATCGAGGAAGGACTCGACAGCATGATGATGGGGCGGCGGGGGATCACGTTGCTGATTGCGGTGTTTGCCGCGCTCGCGGTGCTGCTGGCGGGCGTAGGGCTTTATGGCGTGCTGGCGTATGACGTGTCGCAGCGCACGCGAGAGATTGGCATTCGCGGGGCGATCGGCGCGACGCGCGGGCAGATTGTGGGAATGATTCTGCGGCAAGGGCTGTGGAAAACCAGTGTCGGCATCGCGGTGGGGCTAGGGGCGGCGTTTTACCTGACGCGATTTATTCGGAGTCTGCTCTTCGAAGTGGAGAGGTTGGATGGCACGACGTTTGTGGGCGTCGCGGTGCTGATGTTGTGCGTGGCGGTGCTCGCGTGCTGGTTGCCGGCGCGGCGGGCGGCGAAGGTGGATCCGATGGTGGCTTTGCGCTGTGAGTGAGACGGGAGACGCGCATGATCTTTCTCTTTCTTCTTTCTCTTTATCTTTCTCCTCCGGGCGCTCCGGTGGGTAAACGAACCCTCCTGACGAAAGAGAAAGATAAAGAGGAAAGAGAAAGATTCGAAGGCGCTCAGTGCGGGGCCGGGGTGCTGAAATGGTAGGTGCCGGCGGGGAGGCTCAGGTGTATTCGGTTTTCGGACACGCGAAGGTTTTGGGCGTTGAGAGAGGAGAGCGGTTGATTGGATTCGGTGGCGGATGAGAGATCGGCGAAGGGGAGCGAGACTTCGGCGGTAGTGTTGGGTGGGATGGTGGCGGTGAGCTCGAAGCGGTTGTTCGCGATTTTCCAGTCGGAGGCCGCGAGGCCGTAGGGCGTTTCGAGGGTGGCTTTCGCGCGGGTGAGATCGCCGCCGGGTTGGGGGGCGATGTGGAAGTGTTTCCAGCCGGGGGAGGTGGAGTCAGGCTTGAGGCCGGCGATGGTGTCGTAGAACCATTCGATCACGGAGCCGTAGGCGTAGTGGTTAAATGAATTCATGCCTTCGGAGTTGAAGCCGTGTTCGGGCGTCCAGCTGTCCCAGCGTTCCCAGATCGTGGTCGCGCCGTTTTTCACGCTGAAGAGCCAGCCGGGATAGGTTTCCTGCTGAAGGACGCGATAAACAAGATCGGTGCGGCCGAGGTCGGTGAAAACGGGGGCGATGAGCGGTGTGCCGAGAAACCCGGTGGCGAGGTGGTGATTCTTTTCGGCGAACGTGCGTTCGAGATGAGCGGCGGCGGCGGCGCGGAGTTCGTCGGGAACGAGATCGAAGCCGAGCGCGAGGAGGTAGGCGGTTTGTTCGTCGCTCGTGATTTTTCCGTCGTCGGCGATGAATTCGCGGCGGAAGGCGGTTTTGATTTTTTCGAAGAGGGCGCGGTTGCGTTGCGCCGCGTCGGTGCGACCGAGTTCGGCGGCGACTCGAGCGGTGAGATCGGCGACGCGGGCGAAATACGCGGTGGCGATCAGCACGTAGGGAGTGGGTGCGTCCTGCGGGCGAAAACCAGGGGCGAGCCAATCGCCATAACTGCGCGCACTGCGGCGAATACCGTCGGGCCAATCACGGGCCTGGGCGTCGACCCACTGCTGCATGAGGTCGAAGTTTTCTTCGAGGATGCGACGGTCGCCGGTTTGCAGCCAGGTGATGTAGGGGATGATCACGCCGGCGTCGCCCCAACCGGCGCTGCCGTAGCGTAGGCCGGTGTCGGGTGCGACGTCCGGGAAACCGCTGAGGCCGCCCGGTTCGTCGCGATAGCCGTCGCGAAGCGCGATGAGCCATTGGCGGTAGAAGGCGTGGCTCGCGAAATTGTAGAGCGCGGTGTTGGCGAACACCTGCGCATCACCGGTCCAGCCGAGACGTTCGTCGCGTTGCGGGCAGTCGGTGGGGACGTCGAGGAAGTTGCCCTTTTGGCCCCAGACGGTGTTGGAGAAAAGTTGGTTGAGGAGGGGATTGGAGGATTCGAACGTGCCGATCCGCGGGAGGTCGGAGTGCAGCACGATGCCGGTGATGGCGTCGTCAGCCGGCTGATCGACGCCGTGAAGTTCGACGTAGCGGAAGCCGAAGAAGGAGAAGCGCGGCTCCCAGATCTCGGGCCGGTCGGCGCCGCGGGCGGTGTAGAACGCCTCGGCGCGGGCGCTGCGAAGGTTGAGCCGGTGAGGTGTGCCGTCGGCTTCGAGCATTTCGACGAAGCGAATGCGGACTTCCCGGCCGGCGGGCGCCTGGATCTTCAGACGCACCCAGCCGACCATGTTCTGACCGAGATCGTAGAGGAAAACGCCGGGCGAGGTTTCGCGGCGCGAGATCGGTTTAAGTTCTTCGATGCGACGAACAGGAGGCGCGGAATGCGCGGTGATGGCGCGAACGGCGGTCGAGGTGCCGTGGACTTGAACGGGGCGCCATGGCCAAGACGACGCGTTTTGGGCGGTGCTCCAGTTCGGGTCGTCGAGGCGCGCGTCGAAGTTTTCGCCGAAGTAGATGGCTTGGGCGCGAATTGGCCCTTCGGCGGCTTGCCAGGATTTGTTGGTGGCGACGGTGGTGACCTTGCCGGTAGCGTCGGTGAGTTCCAGGAAGGCGGAGGCAAGCGGCTGTGTGCCGAACTGCGTGCCGGCCATCAACGTGCTGCTGAACCAGCCGTCGGCGAGGATCAGGCCGAGGACGTTTTTGCCCGTTTGGATGCGATCAGTGACGTCGTAGGCGACGTAGTAAGTGCGATCGCGGTAGTCGGGCCAACCGGGGACGAAGAAATCGTTTTCGCCGACTTTGCGGCCGTTGAGCCAAGGCTCGACGAGACCGAAGGCGGAAAAGTAGAGGCGGGCTTTGGCGGGTTTTTGGACGACGTCGAATTCGCCGCGCAGGTAGCGAGCAGGGAGCGCGGCATTGAGGGGCGTTGGAACGACATCGCTGATCCACGCAGCCGCGCGCGGCCAGCCGGTGCCGAGGAGACCGGTTTCGAAATGCGCGGGCGCACTCCAGCCTAGATCGATTTCGCCGCCGGACGCGGGGGCGGGTTCGGGAGCGGTCGTGAGCCAGACGCGAACCTGCCATTGATAGCGCGTTTTCGGTTGAGCGGTGAAGCTGGGGACTGCGACCCATTGCGACTGGGAGGAGGAAATTCGCGCGGTCTCGATCGCGTCGGGGCGCGGAGAACCGTCAGGCGCGATTTCGGCGATGCGGAGTTGATAAGCGGTTTGGCGGGCGCCACGGACGGGTGATTCGATCCGCCACGAGAAGCGAGGCGCAACCGTGTCGACGAGCATCGGTTCGACCAAGCCTTCGCAGGTGAGATGGGAGAGTTGGGAGGAGCGAACTGCGGGCATCGCGATGGAAACAAGTGCAGCGAAAACCACCAGAGGGGCAATAAGGGGGCGCATGCGGAAAGTATGAGCCGCGTATGACAGCTGTCGATGATCGGGTGGTCTCCTCGGGTGACTTACGCGACGCAAAGAAAGACAAAGAGATCGTGATTGCCTGGTCACCTGGATCAGGTTTCTTCGCCGTCCCCTGTGAGCGGCATACCCCAACGCGTTTCTCTCGTGAGCCAGACGGCGGCGTTCCTGCGTGCGGAAATCGAGAAGGGCGTATGGGGCGAATGGCTGCCGGGAGAGCGGGCTCTCTGCGAGAATCTTCAAGTGAGCCGCAACACGCTGCGTGCTGCGCTGACTCAGCTGAAACGCGATCACGTGATCCGTTCGGTTCACGGTTCGGGCAACCAGATCACGCACAAGAGCACCCAGCGGTCATCGCACCTGCGGTCGCATGATGTCGCGATTCTGACACCTGAGCCGCTGGAGCAGTTGCGGCCGATGCAAACGTTATGGATCGACGATTTGCGCGCGATGTTGAGCGAGCGCGGCTGCCGCTTGCATGTGTTTCATGGCCGTCAGTATTTCCGCACCAATCCCGGTCCCGCTCTCGCCAAGCTAACCCAGCAGAATCGCCACGGTTGCTGGGTGCTCATTCTCTCGAACGAGAAAACTCAGCGGTGGTTCGATCAAAACCGTGTGCCGTGTATCGTCGCGGGATCGGTTTATACGGGAATCGATCTGCCCTTTCGCGACATCGATCATCACGCGATGTGTCGGCACGCTGCCGGGGTTATGCTGGCGGCGGGCCATCGGAAGGTGGCGCTCGTCATACAGCGTTCGCGGCGAGCCGGAGACGTCGCGAGCGAAGCGGGTTTCCTCGAAGGCGTGCGGCAAATTCGCCGTGAAGACACTGCGGCGGTGGTGTGCCCGCATGACGCGACCGTGCCGGGAATCTGCAATGCTCTCCGGCGGTTGATGGAACAGCGTCCGGCACCGACGGCCTTGCTCGTGGCGAATCCGAATCACTATCTGACCATCGTCAGCCGCCTCGGCCAAATGGGTTTGCGGGTGCCGGGTGATGTCTCGGTGGTCTCGCGCGATGAGGATCCATTTCTTTCCTACTTGGTTCCCAATCCCACCCGCTATGTGACAAACGCGCGCGTGCTGGCGAAATCGCTGCTGCAGCCGCTTTTTGAACTGCTGGCGGGTGGCGCGGTGACGCATCGAGCCGTTCGGATCATGCCAAATTTCGTGCGTGGAGAAACCCTCTCGCCGCCGAAGTTGTAAGCGGGTTCGGAGGCGGGAATTTGCCCGTTCGTCCGCCGCACCAGCCACTCGCCATGATCGCTTCCGACGTATCGGGTAAACGGAGACACAACCAACGCGTGGCCGCATTCGGCATCGGTTGTTGAATGTTCTGCCGTTGAAGGACGAGATGCTTGCGGCTTTGGATGCGGTCATCGAGGAGCGCCCCTCGCAGTAGGAGAACACGAGCTGCCCGGGGGAGGATCGCAGCGTCGGGGACCTCAGTGGTATCTCGGTTGGACCACTATATTTTGGTTCCGACGCAAGGCGGTGTGAGCTGAATCCGAATCGTCGGCGACTCGTCAGTTAGTCGCGACTCCCCCTTCACACCCCACACCTCATGACAACCGATATGCAACGTCGGATTTATTCCACGCTCCCCTATGTTTTCCTGGCTGCAGCGGCCTTGCAGCTGACTGCCGCGACGTTGTCCGCCCAGGCGGCATCGCCCAACGTCGCTCCCGACGACGATTCCGTGGTTACGCTGTCACCGTTCGAAGTCTCGGGCGAGGCGGTGCGCGGCTACGCCACCACTTCGGCGGCGGCGGCCTCGCGCGTGGCGGTGCCGATTACCGAACTGCCGACCTCCGTGATCGCGATCAACGAAAAGATCATCGAGGACACCGTCGCGATTTCCGCGGCGGACACGTTGAACCTGATCGGCGGCGTTTCGGGAATCTCCGGAACGACCTCGAACGAGCGCAACACGGTGACGGCGCGCGGCTACACGTCGGTCGGCGCACAGCGAGACGGATTCACCGATCTCCTGTTCGGCGAAAACGGGGGATTCAACTACGCCTTCGTCGAGCGAATCGAGTATGTGAAGGGCCCTAACGGCATTCTCTATGGCGAGCACACTCCCGGTGGCGTGTTGAATTTCGTGAGCAAGAAGCCGCTGACGCATCCAAGCACGAAACTCGGCTTTATGGCGGGGTCCTACGGACTTTATCGCGCGGACCTCGACACCTCCAATCGTCTCGGCAAGGACGGTCGATTCGGCTACCGGCTTGCGGCTTCGTATATGCTCAACGAAGGACCGCTCGGCCATCCGGGGCAGGTATTCGCGGACAAAGGGTTCACGGCGATCAATCCGGTGGTGAGCTACAACTTCGAGAACGGCTTGGAGGTGTGGGCCTGGACGGGATTCATTCGCGACAAGAGTCCGCGCATGAATCGCATCACGAAAACGTTTCAACTGAACGGCGACGGCGTGGCGCATGCGCACCCGGACGTAATGGATAGCGGATACGCCCACAACCTGGTCACGAGCCAGGCTCAGGTTTACACCGACAACTATGAGCTGGGGGCGACGAAGAGCTTCGAAGTTGGGGCCGTTCGCCTCGACGTGCGGTTGCTCGGCCGCCACATCAAGCAATACGATTCGGGCGCGCTGGTGACCACGACGGGGTCCGACACCTTCCTGGACAAGAATGGCAACATCATCGGGACGGACGCCCGCACGATCGACTTCTCGCTCGTGCGCGACAACCTTGGCGCGTTTTACCGGCCGGGACTACAGACGACGGGCACCGACATCACGACGGAGAGCTCCACCTACGCGGCGGATTTTGCGTTCTCCTTCGATCTTGGGCCGACGCAGCACAAGCTGCTGCTCTTTGCGGTGCGCAACGAGTTGGACCGGCTCTCCTCGCCGGGCATTGACGGACGCGTCTATGCAATCTCGGGGGCCGCGGGCATCCCGGTGCTGGAGAAGCTCGGCGCCGAGGTGGTCAACAACGTCGCACGAGTGATGCTCTATCCGTCCACCAAGCTGGTGTTCGGGGGAATCTCACCGGAGACAGTCGTGGCGAACGCAACGACCTTCACCGTGCAAAACGTGACCCATACGGACAGCACTCAGGACGCCTACGGCTTCCTCGAACGCATGTCTTTCCTCGACAACCGCATCTTCCTGGTCGGCGGCGCGCGTCACACGCGCAACGATGCCGCGGTGGTGGTGAACAACGGGGCCGCGAGCAAGACGACCGATTCGTCATGGACCTCTGGATACGGGGCCTTGGGCAAGGTTTACAAAGGAGAGAAGGGCGAAGTGGCGCTGTTTTACAACGCCAACGAGACCTTTGTCCCGGTCTTCACGCTTGATCAGCGGCTGGCGACGTTCGGCCAAAAGTTCCCGAACCGCACCATCTCGATCAAGGAGTTTGGCGCCAAGTTCGACGTGCTCGACAGCCGGCTGGTGGCGACGGCGTCGATTTTCGACATCGAGGAGGACAACGTGCTTATCTCGCTGATCGACGAGGACGGCTCGGTCACCGGCGTGGTCGATCGCGGCTACTCGGTGCCGGTGGGCACGCGCACATCGAAAGGCTGGGAGATTGACCTCGCTTACAACGTCATGCCCGGACTCGACACGATGATTTCCTACGGTCGCGTGGATGCGAAACTGGAAAACGGCATGAGGCCGCAGGCGACGGCGGAAGCCACCGCCTCGGCTCTCGCTCGGTATGAAGTGCAGCACGGCAAACTGAGAGGGCTGTCGTTCCTCTGGCAATACACCTGGTGGGGCGAGAGCATCCTCAGCACGCGCACGAGCTGGATCGTGCCTCCCGGCGACCTGCACACGGCCGTCATCGGATATCGTTGGAAGAACATGAACTTCCGCCTGCGGGTGGAGAACGTTTTCGACGATCTTAGCCTGAAGCCCAGCGTGAACGAGACCGCGGTCGGTGTGACGAATCACCGCAATTACCGCTTCTCGGTCGACTATCGCTTCTAAACCCCGTGCCCATGCCAACGCGCCTCATCTTCCGCTGGACCAACTCGGTGATTGTGGCCGCCTCGCTGCTTGCGGCGGCGTCGGCTGCAACACCCGCGCCGCGTCACCTGTTTCTGGATCCGACGATTCTCACCGAAACGCACCAGGCGGCGCTCACGGTCAATCCGGCATCTCGTCGGGAAACGGTAATCGTCGTCGACCGGCCTTGGGAGCAGCACCTGATTTCGTTTTTTCTCACGGTGCGGGAGGAGCAAGGAAAGCTGCGGATGTGGTATGTTTGTCGCGATGGCTACGGCACGCCGGGCAGTGAGGCGAATCTTGCCTATGCTGAATCCACGGACGGGATACATTGGGTGAAGCCGGAGCTGGGGCTTTACGAATATCAGGGCTCGAAAGCGAACAACCTGCTCGGCTTGCACAGCCTGGAGGGCGCCGTGTTCCAGGATCCGAATCAACCGCCCGAGGAGCGCTATACCTATGTATCCACGGGCAAGCCCAACAGCAGCTCCAAGTCGGAATTGGGCGCCACGGCGTTGTATCGCTACTATTCGCCAGACGGCCTGCGGTGGAAACGCGATGAACGCCCGCTGATCGAAGGCGGAAGCGACACGCAAAATGTCATCTGGTGGGACGAACACCGAAACGAATACGTGATGATTGTGCGCGGCTGGAACATCGATCCGAAGCGTCGGAAAGTGAGTCGCCTCAGTCTTTCCACGCTGAAGGAGACCGCCTTGGTCAAGCCGGCCGGCACAGGCTTCCGCAATTATTTCCACCACGAAATCCCGACGATTCTGATCTGCGATGAACAGGACCCCAGCCGCACCGACATTTATAACATGTCGGCGCAGCCATATGTGTTGGACACGCGCTGGTATGTTGGATTCCCGACGTTTCTCCGGCGCTCGGCCGAGACCGACGCCCCGGGCTGGCGCGGGCGCCATATGGGGCCCGCGGAGGTGCAGTTCGTCGGCAGCACGGACACGATAAAATGGCACCGCTACGATCGCCGAGCCTATGCCGCACCGAGCATCGCTTCGTCCGCGAAGAAGAACATGACCTTCATGGGAGTGGGAATGGTCGTGCGCGGCGAGGAGATCTGGCAATACGGCACCGAGTTCGAGACGGTTCACGGCGATGTCGAAGCGCGGCAGAAAAAGCCGGATGGCAGCATCGTTCGTTACGTGCAGCGAGTGGACGGCTTTGTATCGCTCGATACCGGAAACGAGGAAGGGACGGCCCGCACCCGTCCGGTGAGGATCTCCGGAAAGAATCTTATCCTGAATCTGGATACAGGCGCACTCGGCGAGATGCGCGTCGGATTGATCGATGCTCAAGGCCGCTCCGTTCCCGGTTTCTCGGCGGAGGATTGCGTGCCGCTCGAATTCAACGGCACGTCGGCGTCCGTGACCTGGAGCAACGGCGGGGATCTCTCCGCGCTGATGGGACGGCATGTGACGTTGGAATTTCGCTCGAATCGCACGAAGTTGTATTCCTTCCGATTCGAGTGACGCCGCCCGCGAGCAGGGTGATCTCCGTCCACGATCGCTTCGCGGTTCGATCCTCGATCGAGCCGGAGCCAAGAGAGTAAATCGCGGGCGGAGGTTAACCTTATCAAAAGCCGGTGGTGCAGAGCCCTGAGAGGCATTCCGGTATTCCGAAGTCGGATACGCTGCGGGAGCGAAGCGGTGAGGCCGATGGGTCGGACCGAACCGGCGAGAGATCGGAGCCTCCCGTGGTGGCTTGCGCGCAAGCGGGTGGGGCGGTTCGGCGCAAGCGAAGCGAAGGACGCTAAAGCCAGACTTCCCACCCACCTTTATCCGGCTTTCGGATGCGTTGAGCTAGAACATCGACCGAGCACTGACTGCGTGAGACGCGCCGCGCCGTTATACGGGCTACCGAACGTCTCTCGCGGCGGACGGTTCAGTATTCGAACTCCGTCACCCAGATCGCGCAATTGCCGCGTGGGCGCCCGTGATAGTAGAAGAGCAACCAGCGTTTCTCCCCGAGGTGGACGAGCCACGGGTAGCCGAAGTCGGTATTGGGATCGCCTTCGATCTTCGGCAATGTGACGAGCGTGCGCAGCGGTTGGAACGCGAGGGTCTTCGGATCGCCCTGCCAGAGGGTGCCGACGGAAGGCAGCGGACGCTCGATCGTGGCGGCCAGGATCTTGGTGGGATCGCGCGGATCGACCATCGCGAACGGATGCGTGATCAGGGTGGAATGCGCGCTGCGTGGAGTGAGGTTGGAGAGCTCGGTTCGCCACGTTTCGCCAAAGTCGTCGGAGACGGAGATGTATTGACGCACGGTCGCAGGACCGCGCCCGCGAATGAACACCAGCAGCCGATCTTCGTGGCGGACAATGACGGGCTCGCCGGCGTTGACGTTGCTGACGAGGGCGGGTTCGCCCCAGGTAAGGCCGTCGTCTTCCGAAATCGAACGCCAGATCCCACGGGTATAAGGGCGTGAGCCTTCGCGGTAGTGTCCGACGGCGATCAGGCGTTTTCCGGGAAGTTGCTCGATCGTGCCGGTCGAGGATCCGGTTTGGTTGGGACCAAGTGCGGAGGTGTCGACCGGGTTCCAAGTGCGGCCACTGTCGGTGGAACGCCAGCCAAAGATATGGCTGCTGTTTTTCGTGTGGCCGTGGGCGAGGAGGATCACCGCTCCATCGTGAGCGAGGCCGATGGCCATGTTGCCGCTGTTGGTATATTCCATGCCCGGACCGAACTCGCGAAGGATGTTGGGCGCGGAGAAAGTTTTACCGTCGTCAGTTGAAATCGAGACCGCAGGACTGCTGTGGTCGCCGTGATGGGTGCCGATTTGATAGCCAAGCACGATGGTGCCATCGGCAGTGCGCACGGCTTTCGGCCAGGCGAGATGTTGGAACCGCGGATTGTCGGTCGGACCAACCGCGATGCGGACGGAAGTGCCATCGGGAGTCGTGCCCGCCCACGCGAAATTCTCAGCGGCGCAAAGTGTCAGGCTCGGGATCAGCAACAGGAGAATGAGAAACGTCTTCATGATTTAAACCCGGTGAGTGCTCACGGCGGATTTAGCCGGAGCGTTTAAAGGCCGCGGGATGTTACTTCCGCTCCACCCAAGCGCCGGCGGCCGCGGATGCGGTGTCGCGATCGCCGGTGGTAGGCGGCTCGTCAAAGGGGAGCTGTCCGACTTCCTCGATGGCGCGCAGATTAGGTTCTTCCAAGGTGCGGCCGAATTCGGCGCCCTGTTGGGCGAGCGTGTCCTGCAGGGCGGCGATAGAAACATCGCGCACGCTGCGGCCCTGTTTGATGGCGAGCGCCGCGGCGGTGCCGGCGGCCTGGCCTTGGCCCATGCAGATGGGAATGACGCGAGTGGACGCAATGGCCTCGTGCGTCGCCGAGATGCATTTGCCGACCATCATGAGCCCGTCGACGTCGCGTGCGATCAAGCTGCGCAGCGGGATAGTGTAGGCTCGAACATTGTGCGAGTCGACCCAAGTGCCGGCGGGACGATGGATGTCGATGTGATAGCCGCCCATGCTCACGGCGTCGTCGAAGACACAGCCCGCTACGAGGTCTTCGGCGGTGAGGACGTAGTCGCCGATGATGCGACGGGATTCGCGGACGCCCAGCATCGGAGCAATTTCCAGCAGCCGCGAGGTTTCGAATCCCGGCACGTATTTCTTAAAAAAGTTAACGAGGATCGGGATCTGCTCGTAAACGCGCGCATAGGCGTCGGTGAGGCTGGCGGTGTCGGTCGGATCGAGGCCAAGCACACGCGTCATCACGACGGTGAATTCGTCGGGCTGGTGATTCTTCACCCCGACAATGCGGGTCTGGGGGACATCGAAGTCGCCGGCGGCACGAGCTTTCTCAATCAGAGCGGCGTAACCGCCGCAGATGATGACGTTCATCCGATTGATGCGACGCATCATTTTGTCCCAGAGTTCCGGATATGGGACGAGCCATTCGCGATATTTGTTGGCGGGATTCTTGCAGCCCGCGATGAAGGCGAGCCGGTCAACGCCGCCGAGCTTGAAAACGAGCGTGGGCGCCTGGACGAGTCCGTCGGCGGTGCGGCCCTTTTCCCAGGCGACTCCGGCGCGCGCAGCGACATCGCCGTCGCCACTGCCGTCGATGACCACCGAAGCTTCGATGCGTTGACGACCGGATTTGTTTTCGACGATCACGCCCACGACGCGGTCGCCTTCACGGATGGTTTCGACGACCTGCGAATGCAGCAACAGGCGCACGCGGGCTTCTCGAACAAGCTGCATGGCGACGATTTTCCACCAGTGGGAATTCACGCTGATGGCGGACCCGCACTTCGGGTCGAACTCGAGCTCGCTGGCGGCGTTGAGCGATTGAAGGCGGCGGCAAAATTCGAGCGGCAGTCCCTTGATCAGGAGACGATAGTCGCGGTCGTGAAAGCCCAGCCACGGCAGGGTGGCGGAAATGCCGCCGAGGAATCCGGCGTTTTCGACGAGCAATGTATCCGCTCCGTTGCGACCGGCGGCGATCGCGGCGGTGAGGCCGCCGGCGCCGGAGCCGACGACGAGGACTTGAGTGCGGATGGTTTGAGACGGTGAAAGACTCATGAACGGGCGGTCGGGGCGGAAGGCGATGTGCTCGGGAGCGCGGCGAGTTGTGCGAAAAGGACCGGCGTCAGAGTCGGGAGGCTTCGCCGAAGTAGAACGTATCGGCGTCCTTCAACTCGAGATTGTGGTGGCTGTAGTAGGAGCGCGACGTGTCCATCCGCGGCCAGTCGAGTTCTACGCCCTGGCGAACAAGTTCGCGTTGGAAGTCTCCCAAGTGTTTCGCGTCGTTGCGCACTTGCCGGGGACGGAGCTGGCGCTTCACGCAATAGGCGGCCAGCGCGCCGGCGGCTTCGCCGATGTTCCACTCGGTCGGATGAACGCGGAACGCGCCGTTGGTGACGTGCGTGACGCCCAGATTTTTGCAGGCGGGGAGGAGGTTCTCGACACGGACGGGGATAAGCGCGCCGAGCGGAATCTGCTGCAGCCAATGCTTGCCGTGCATGACCTCGGTGATGCTCGGTTTGCCCGGGGCCGTGGGCTTGTGAATGTCGATCCGGTAGCCACTCAGGCCGACGCTGTCGTGATATTTGACCGGGCCGTTTTTGGTCTCGGGAAGATCGGTGCGGAAATGTTGCTCGAGAACGGTGAACTCGGCGCGGATGCGGCGGGATTCGCGAATGTAGGGCATTTGCGCGAGACCGTCGTCAGTGCCGAAGAAATCTCCGCGCGGGCGAAGTCCAGGATATCCCTGTCCGCCCGTGGCGGGGTTGGGCGCTTCGGTTTGGAGCCAGTAAATCGTGCTCAGACTCAACTGGCGCGCGGCCTCGAGGTGTTTACGGCGCTCTTCGGGGGAAACGCCGCAGAGGACGCCGAGATGATATTCGTTGATTGGCCAGATGGCGACGGTGACATCGCTGGGGAAAGCGCCGGGCACGAAGTTGTCCTTGCAGAGCATGCGCCGAAAACTCCAGGTGCTGGCGACATAGCGGTCGGGCTTCACCGGCCGGCGCATGTGGTCGTGTTTCGCGCCGAAGAGATCGGGCAAGGTGAACTTGGGGAAATCGCCGCGGTGACTCTTTTGCCGCTTCCAGAAATCGTAGTCGCGCGGCTTGTCGATGATGTGCTCCTCACCGGGGAAGTGATCGAGGGCGAAGACGTGGGTAAACACCATCTGCTCGTGCGGCTCGGCGGGGCCGTCGACGGCGAGTGGTTCGCCGGTTTCGCTTCGGGATTCGGCGCCGATCACGGATTCGATTTTCCCCAATTCGAGAAGATCGCCGAGCTCGGTGGCATCGATGATGTAGGGGCCGCTGAGGACGCGTTCGGCGTTGTTGAGTTCGTCGTGGAGCGTGACCGCGCGGGCATGATCTCCCTCCATGGCGACGGACAACGGACGGTGCTGCGTAAGAATGACAACGCGACCTGAGGAAAGATAAGGCGCGAGCATCTCCTGGAGGACGGCGAGCCCGACGCGCGGCTCGAAGCACAGCTTGCTCACCCAGCCGGCCCCGGGGTTGAGATTGCGGTCGGCGCGGGCCGCGGCGGAGAGCGGATAGTGGCGGCGGTAATACGCGCGCACGCCGTCGCGAAAATCGGCGTAGCTTTGGGTGCGGCCGTAGCGCTCGCTCCACGGATGCTCGTCCAACGGGATGCCTTGGGTGGTTGCCTGGCCGCCGATCCAACGGGTTTCTTCGGTGAGAATGACCGAACATCCCATCCGGGCGGCGGCTAGAGCGGCGGCGACTCCGCCGAGCGAGCCACCGATGATGACGACATCGGCTTTCATTTCGCGGTTGGCCACGCGGCGCGAGGACGCGTTGGGGGAGGACGCTTTAAGGGGCGGCGTCAGCGCGGCAGCGGCGGAGGCGGCGGCGAGTCCCTGGAGAAAACGGCGACGGCTGATGTAAGGGGCGGCGGGGTGTGACATCGCGAAAGCGGTTGTTGCAAGAAGGGTGAATGGACGGTCGGAGAATTCGAGCGAGCAGTCTTGGTTCCTCGATTGAACCAGTCGGGAGCTGCGCGGCGATGGAGCTAGAGTCGCACTTTGACGACGACTTTCCTGACGAACGACGGCCTGCCGGCGAAGCAGCCGGGCTTGTGGGCATCGCGCGGCAGAAAAATCGCGAAGGCACCTGGTGAAAGGACAAGAGACGAGGCCATGGTGGGCGGATCGCGGTGCAGAGTGAAATCGTTTCGCGGATCGTAGTCCGAGAGCACGTCCAGAGTTTCGGCGGAAGCGTAGTGGATAATTTCGACGCCGGCGGCGAGGAACTGAATGTCCGCATAGAGCCGGTGGGATTCGTAGCTCTTATCCGAAGCGGAAAGGGTGGTGTAGCTTTGGACGAGAGCGTAAACCCGGTCGCCATCGATGTCGTAGCGGCCGTCGGAGTGGTCGTTGGAAAAGGTCGCCAGCCAATGGAGGCCGGGCGCAAACCGCGGCCCGATGGCGTGATAGTCGGAGGCGTGGGCGATTAAGTCCAGAATCACGGGAAAGGGAGGATGAAACGCGGCCGCGCCGCAGCCGGCCTTTGTATCCAGATCAGCCTTACTTTCGGCCGAGCGTGAAGAGCGTCAGGCCGGCGGTTTTCTCGGCGGGCAGCTTTCGGCGCCAGAGTGCGGGGAGATAGCCAAACACGAGCATCGCGACCTCTCCTGGAATTGAAACGAACAAGAAGCTCATCGGACGGTCGGTGCCGCGGCTTTCGATGTAGAAGTAGATGGTCACGAAGGTCACGACCGTCGCGGCAACGAAAGCGCGAAGGATGTCCCCGCCGGTGACGCGGCAGGACGTGACGCCGATGAGGAAAATCATGGCGAGCAGGCCCTGGAACGAGATCCAGAAAACCTGAGTCTCGATGAAGGAACTGGCCACGCTTTCCGAGGTGACGGCCATGAAGAGCGCGATCCCCATCGAGAGGGCGGCGATGATCAGAATGAGCACGCGACTGAGCCGGAGTTGCTGTTGGTCAGTGGCCTTGGGGTTGATGAATACGCCGTAGACATCCTTGACCAACACAGTCGCCAAGCTGTGAAACCCAGCGTCGAGAGTCGACATGATGAGGCCAAGGCACGCCGCAATGAACAGCCCCGGAACGAAGGGAGGCAGTTCCGTGGTGACGAAGCGGAACAAAGCGGTGTCGCCGCGGAGCTCCGTTCCCTCGACCGGATTCTGCCCGTAGAAAGCGAAGATCCCGAGCCCGATGAACCAGAGCAGGAAGAGCGTGGGCAGGGTGAGAATCTGGCTGAACCAGTAGGAGCGTTCCGCGGATTTGTAGGTCGAGGTGCTAAGCAGACGTTGGATTGCGAGCTGATCGGAGCTCGCGTAAAACATTCGATCGCTGACGGTGACGAACAGCATGAGCCACAGATTGAGGCGGACGAAGGCATCGAAATCGTAGAACGACGGCTCGCGCAGCACCTCGAAACCTCGCCCGTGTTCAATGGCGTATTCGACGATTCCGCCAAAGCCCCCGTCGATTCGCGAGATGCAGACGACGATGATGAAAAGCAGCCCCCCGACGAGGAGGATGAACTGAACGAAGTCGGCCCAAATGAGCGCCTTGGCGCCGCCGAGATAGACGTAAATCAAGCCGATGATACCGATCACGAGAATCGACAGCTCAAGCGGCCAGTTTGCGACTCCGCGCAGCACGAGGGCGGACGAGTAGAGAACGAGCGCGAGGTAGAAGAGCCGGATGATGACGTAGAACACGCTGCCGAGCGCCCGCACCCGAATATCGAAACGCTCCTGCAGGTAAGTGAAAGGGGTGAAGACGCGACTGCGAAAGAAGAAGCGAATGAACAGGTAGAAGATCGCGATGCCGACGAACGGCGCGAGGAGGTAGCGGAGGGCGAGACCAAGCCCATGGTTGAACGCCTCGCCCGGGACAGCGACGAGCGAGTTCGTGCTGAGCAACGTCATCACGTAGGCGATGCCGATGAGCCACCAGGACATCCCACGGTTGCCGAGGAGATACTCCTCCGTGGTGCCGTGAGTCTCACGCCATTTGAACCAAAAGCCGATGGCGAGCATCGCCACCAGATAAACGATGACGACAAGCGAGTCCTGCCATGCCAGCGCAAGGGGTGGAGGGGGTGTCAGGAAGGCGGACATCATGGCAGCCGGCAGCAGTAGTCAAAGAAACCGACGGCCTCCAACTCGGCGCGAAGCCCCTCGAGTCGATCAGGGGCAACGCTTCGCAGCGGCAGACGCATCGGACCGCAGTCAACACCGATGAGCTTCATGGCAGCCTTGCCCGCGGCCAGACCGCCGTGGCGGTGAAGCACGTCGATGAACTGTTGGGCGCGCCTTTGCTCGATGCGGGCGGTGGCAAGATCGCCGGAGTCGAACGCCCGGATAAGACGTTGAAAGAGGGGAGCGGCGAAGTTGTAGGTGCTGCCGACGGCGCCGTCCGCGCCGAGACTCAATCCTGCCAGGAGGATCTCGTCCCGACCGAACAGCATTGAATAACGCCCGCCGGCGGTGGTGCCGGCGACACCGTAGTCCATGAGGTTCTCGTGTGTGAATTTCACGCCGGCGAGAGTTGGGATGCGTCCGTTGGCGGTGGCGAGAAATTCGGCGACGGAGATGTTCACGCCTGTCATCGCAGGCATGTGGTAATAATAAAAAGGAAGACCCGGGGCGGCGGCGGCGACCCGCTCGCACCAAGCGACGAGCTCGGCGATTCCAGTGGGCTTGAAGAAGCTGGGAGCGATGGTGGCGATGGCGTCGGCGCCGATCTGAGCGGCGTGAGCGGCGAGCTGACAGCTCTCATGCAGGCAAAGGTGCCCGACATGAACGACCAGTTTGACGGAATCCGGGATCGAATCGCGCCACGTGTTGACGACTTGGAGGCGCTCCGCGGTAGTGAGGCTGTGTCCCTCACCCGTGGTGCCGCAGACGAACGCGCCGTTTACGCCATTGTGCGCGAGGAGGGCGGCCTGTTGGGGAATGACCCCGAGTGCGAGTTCGCCATCGGGGCGAAATGGAGTGAAGGGGGCGGCGATCAGGCCGTGCAGATTCGGTTTCAAAGGAAAGCGGAGGTAAGCGCGCGAAAGCGCGGGATGGGATGGAGCGTGACCGAAAGCCCGATTCAGGAACAAGCGACAGGCGGTGGTTCAATTTCAATACCTTTGCTGACTGTTGGACGACACGCTGCCGGGCAGGACCAGCGCCTAGTGCGGTATCGCACGTCGGCATGTGGAACGGATGCGGGCGAGCATTGACCAAGGCGGCGACGTGAGAACCTCGGACGAAACAGCGGAAAAGCGGCGGCGATTTTCGATGATCCGGTCGTTCGTGCTGGCGGACGTGCTGACGCTGGGGAACGGCTTTTGCGGAAGCGGAGCGGTGTTGGCGTCGATGCAGTATCTGATTTCTGGAGACGAACGCTGGCTGGTGACGGCGATGGCGCTGCTGCCCATTGCGTTGGTGTTCGATTTCGCGGATGGGCGCGTGGCGCGCTGGCGGCGGAAATCGTCGATGTTGGGGGCCGACCTGGACTCCCTGGCGGACGTAATTTCGTTCGGGCTGGCACCGGCCGCGTTGGGATTCGCGGCGGGGTTGAGAGGTGCGCTCGATGTCGCGGTGCTGTTGTATTTCGTCGCGTGCGGGATCAGTCGATTGGCGCGATTCAACGCGACGGCGGCCGTGCTCGCGGACGAAAGCGGGAAGGTGAAATACTTCGAAGGAACGCCGATTCCCTCGAGCGTGTTGATCGTCGTCCTGCTGGCGGTGTTGCACTTTGCCGGAAGGCTGGGTGCCGATATGTGGCTCGGCGCGTGGGACGTCGGCGGACTGGTGTTGCACCCGCTCGCGCTGGTTTATGCGGCGAGCGGAAGCGCGATGATCAGCACGATGCGCGTGCCGAAAATCTGAAGTGAGTTCGAGGTCGGGGCGTAAAGCTCCGTCTCAGCTGTTACGGTTTGACCGTGATTTGGATCGGCAACGCGGTGCCGGTGGTGGTCGACGGAAGCACGTCCACATCGACGGCGGCCTTGAAATCGCCGTTGAAATCGAGGCTTTGCTTCAGCGTGAGCGGTTGGGCGGGTTGGCCGGGTTTTTCCAGGCTGAGGCGAAGCGTGTAGCGGCCGAGCGGGATGTCGGACGGATACCAGTAGCTCGTGCTGGGAACCGAAGGGCCGAAGGTGCGGCGAAATGTGATCGGTTGCGCGGGGCGGCCGTCGAGCAATGGGCCGCGTGGAGTGAGTTCAGCGATCAGCGTGGAACCCTCGGCGAACGGCGGCCTGGGGGTCGACGCGTCCTCATGGGCCGAAATCTGGAGCGAGCCGCCATAGTATTTCCCGGGCTCGTTATGCGTGCCGGGTTCGCCGGGAGTAGAGCCCGGGCGCAGACCGGAAATGAGCCACACGAAATCCTTGCCGATACCTTCTTCGGAGTCGTGCTGCCGGGCGGTGACGCCGTCGATCGGATGAAGGGCGAGCGTGTAGCTGGTTTCGCCTTCGAGCACGTATTCGGCGCGCACACCGTAGATGCCTTCGGGCACGCGCTGGCTGAACCGGCCGTCGGCGCCGGTGGGGCGTTCGAAGCGGGTGTTAGCGCCGGCCATGGTGGTGCCGTAAATGTGAATCATTACGCCGGCGAGCGGTTCGCCGGCGCTGTCGGTGACGCGGCCCTGCACGTAGCCGGATTTCGCCTTGGTCGGAGGAAGCGCCGCGACCGCCGGAGGGAGAACGGTTTTGGCGGCGAACGCGGGCACGGTGAAAGCAAAGAGAACGATGAAGCGAAGGAAGAGCTGGAGTGGCATGTCGCTGCAGACTGGTAACGGCCGGATCGCGCGCAATCCGAGAACAACGCGCGTAATCGAAAATCGGTGACGGTGGGCAAGGTCGATTCATGGACCTTTGCGACTGCGGAGTCGCTTGCGATCGGGGTTGGCGAAGTTCTCTTGGGCGAGTGGTTCGCGGGATAATCTTCGATTTGGACAATTGCCTGGCGGCGGCGGACGAGCCGGGAGCGGCGTTGTATGATGCGGCCTTTGCGGCGATGCGGGCGGAGAATCGTGGTCGGTTGTCGGAGCGCGAACTGGAAGCGGCCTTCGCGGATATGTGGCGGCATCCGCTGGATTGGGTGGCGGAGCGGCACGGCTTTAGTCCGGAGATGCGGACCGCGGGATGGAAGGAGTTTCTAAAGACTGAGGTGACAGCACCGATGCGCGGCTATGGAGATCTGGAGGAGCTGAGCCGACTAAACGTGAAAAAGTTTTTGGTGACCTCCGGATTTCGCCGATTGCAGGAAAGCAAGATCCGCGCGCTGGGGCTTAATCGTTGGATGGACGAATGCCATGTCGACGCGATCGACGAGTCGGATCGGCGATTCAAGCGGGGCTGGTTTGAAGATATCGTTGGACGTTACGGGTTGAGGACGGACGAAGTGGCGGTGGTGGGAGACAGTCCTGCGTCGGAGTTAGCCGCGGGTCGCGAGCTCGGCATGCGAACGGTTCAGATCCTGCGTAAAGGCGTGGAGCGAACGGCGAACGTGGATGCGCACGTGCGGACTTTGGGCGAGTTGCGCGGGGTGTTGGACCTTTGAGTCGGAGCGGGTATCGGCGCTTCCCCGATGAAGGCGGACGTTGGGACTCCGGGGCGCGCTGAGGGAATGGGTCATCCGAACCTGTTGCTAATGTGGGAGTCCGTCGAGGTTCCCAAACGGAAAACTCAACCCTCGACTAACATGTCTAAAATCAAATCCCCCCGTGACCTCTTGGTCCATGAGCTCAAAGATCTTTACAGCGCTGAGAATCAGCTGACCAAAGCGCTCCCGCGAATGGCCAAGGCGGCGAGCAGCGACGAGCTGAAGCAGGCGTTTCAAAATCACCTCGAGCAAACGCAGGAGCAGATCGCGCGACTCGAGAAGATCGGCAAGCAGCTCGGCGAGTCAATGAAAGGAAAGAAGTGCAAGGCGATGGAAGGCCTGATCGCCGAAGGCAAAGAGACGATGGAGGAAGACGCGGAGCCGGTGATGCTGGACCTGGCGTTGATTGGTGCGGCGCAGAAAGTGGAGCACTACGAAATCGCTGGTTACGGCACCGCGCGGACGCTCGCGGAAATCGCAGGCGAGGACGATATCGCCGAAATTCTCCAGGAGACGCTCGATGAGGAAGGCGAGACCGACAAGCTGCTCACTGAGATTGCGATGGAGCTGAACGTCGAAGCCGCAGGCGAAGACGAGGAAGAGGAAGAAGACTGATCGTCTCGAACGAATTTGGACCTGGATCAGACGAGCGCTCGCCGAAAGGCGGGCGCTTTTCGTTTTTGCGTGTTGCCGCGCGGCCACGAAGATCCGGGGCGTGACTCTGCCCAACATCGTGCATCTCGACGCGGACGCGTTTTTCGTGTCGTGCGAGCTGGCGTTGAAACCGGAGTTACGCGGAACGAAATGCGCGGTGGGCGGCCGCCAACGGGGAATCATTTCGTCGGCGAGCTACGAGGCGCGGGCGTGTGGCGTTTATACGCCAATGCCGACGGTGAGTGCGCTGCGGGTTTGTCCGGATTTGATCATGCTTCCGCACACGACGGGGCTCTACAGCCGGATGTCGCGCGAGATGTTCGAGCTGTGCGAGACGCTGACGCCAATCGTGCAGCGCAATTCGATCGATGAAGGTTATCTCGACGTGACCCCCTGCGGATTCGGCTCGGTGGCGGAAATCGAGCGGGCGGTGCGAGGATTGCAGCAGAAGATCTGGGCGAAGTTGCAGGTCACGGTTTCGTTTGGCATGGCCACGAACAAACTCGTGGCGCAAATCGCGTCGAAGCTGCGCAAGCCGAAGGGATTCGTCACGGTGTTGCCGGGAACGGAGGCGGAGTTTCTCGAGCCGCTGCCCATCGGAAAGCTGCCGGGCGTCGGGCCGAAGACGGAAGAAGCGCTCGTGCGGCGGCACGGCATCAAGCTCGTGCGGGATGTGTTGGCGAAGAGCGAAGGTGAGCTGCAGGCGATTTTTGGCCACGGCTGGCGGGAGATGGTGGATTGCGCGCGCGGCATCGACGACCGCCCGGTAGAAACGGAGCCCGAGGATGCGAAGAGTTACTCGCAGCAGGAAACGTTTGGAGAGAACATCGGCGAATTCGCGGAGATCGAGCGCGTGGTGAAGCGGATGATCGATGAGTTGCTGCCGAAGATTCGCGAGGATGGCAAACGCGTGAAAACGATGACCGTGAAAGTGCGGTATCCAGATTTTACGCACGAGTCCCATGGACGAAGCCTGGCGACGGCGTCGGATATCGAGGCGCCGTTTTATCCGCTGGTGGAGCCGTTGCTGCGGACCGCATGGAGAAAGAAGCGCCCCCTGCGGCTGGTGAGCGTGCGATTTTCGGGGGTCGAGGACGGGCCGGCGCAGCTGGAGATGTTTGCGCAAACCGACGAGAAACGCCGTCGGCTGGCGAGCGTGTTGGACCAGTTGAACGTGGGAGGGAAACTGGCCGTGGTGCAGCACGGACACCAACTTGCCAAGCGCCGGACGACCCGCTAACTCCCGGATTTCGTATGCCGATCTACGAGTATTACTGTCCGGATAACCACACGATCTACCAGTTCTACGCGAAGACCCTCGCGCAAGGGCAAACGGTGCCGAAATGCCCGCACAACCCGAGTTTTCGGATGCAGAAAATGATGTCTTCGTTTGCGGTGACGGGACGAGCGAAGGAGGCGCAGGCGGATGCGGGGGCGGGGCAGGAAGGAATGAGCGGCGATCCCGTCGACGATGCCCGCATGGAGGCGGCGATGAGCGCGATGGAGCGGGAGTTTTCGAACGTGGATGAAAACGATCCGCGCGCGATGGCGCGCATGATGCGCCGCATGGCGGAACTCACGGGTGAGAAGATCGACGGCGAGATGGAGGAAGTGGTGCGCAAGCTCGAGGAAGGGGCCGATCCGGAATCCTTGGAGGAGGAGATGGGCGGAGACGCGAGCGCCGGCATGGATGCAGATGATCCGTATGGCGAAGGGATGGGGATGGCGGGCGAAAAACCAGGCGCGGATCCGAAAGAGCCGAAGCACCGCTTTCGGGTGAAGCGTCGGGCGCCCACCAGGGATCCGAAGCTTTACGACTTCGAGTAGGCTCCAGAGCGAAACGCTCACGCGTTCCGCTACGAAGAGACTATTTTCGGTTCGTCATTCGCGGGGAAAGGCGTCCATTCGCGGGCGGTTATGTCGACATCGCCTGAATTGCTGATCCGAATTGAAGCTGCCAAACGCGCGGTGCTGGCGCAGACCGAACTTCTCCATCGGGAGTTCGGTCGGGCGAAGAGCATGTGGAAAACGGATGGCACGCGGGTGACGCCAGTCGATATCGCGATTTCAGACGCGATTGTGAAGGAGCTGAGCGCGCAATTTCCGGACGACGACTATTTCAGCGAAGAGCTGACGCACGCCGAGGCGCCGATTCCGCTGCGCGGACGCTTCACGTGGGTGCTGGATCCGATTGATGGCACGAACAACTTTGCGATGGGCATCGCGCACTGCGCGATTTCGCTCGGACTCCTGGAACAAGGACGGCCGGTTTACGGAGTGGTCTATGATCTCGCGCGACGGTCGTTAATCCATGGCGGGCCGGGGTTGGGGCTGATGGATGGCCATCGGCCGGCGGCGGTGCAGAGCGGAGCGCCCGATGGGCAGATGCTGTTGGGATTTCACAGCCCGCACGACAAGCAGTTCGTCGCGCATGCGTCGGTGCTCGTGGAGAATTTCAAGATCCGCGGGCTCGGCAGCAGCACGCTGCATCTGGCGTATGTGGCGGTCGGCATTCTGGGCGGGACGGTCGATCACAACGTGAAGATCTGGGACATCGCCGCAGCCGTGCCGTTGTGCCTGGCGGGCGGCGGGCGAGTGGAGTTTCTCAGCGCGGAGCAATTTCCGATGACGACCTTCGACCTGCGAATGAAACGGATCTTCTACATCGCGGGAAACGACATCGTGTGCGCACGCCTGCGCAAACTGCTGGGCGCGCCGGAAAGACATCCCGGCGCGTAGTTAAATCCTGGAGACGCCGTCGCTTCAGCCGGCAGGTTCCGGAGGCGCAGGTTCGGCAGCGGGCGTCGTCGCGGCCGGCGGGGGCTGCCAGAAATAGTGTCCGACGCTCTGCCGGTGCCAGCGGATCAGCGCGGCGGCGAGCGCGATCAGCAAGACGATCAGAAGCACAATAGCGCGGCGGCGCCGCCGGCGGGCGTTGATGTCTTCAAACGGATCGTTGAGCAGACGCTCGGAGCCAGGCGGGAGCTTGGGGAGCTCGGTGAGCGCGCTGCCGAGAGGGACGTTGATCTTCACGCGGCCGTTCACGGCCCAGCCGCTGCCTTCGAGGATGGGGCCGAGCGTGCGTTGGCGGAGTTTGATTGCCGCGATCAGCATGGATGGTCCGGAGATCGCGAGCATGATGCCCAAGATGCCGGCGGGCATCCAGAAGCCGAGGCCGAGGAACGCGCCCAGGATCGTGCCGAAAGCGGCGGTGATACCGCCGACGGCGACGCCCAGAGCGGCCACGGTGCCGACGTCGATTTTCTTGGGCTGGGCGGCCGGCGGTTTGGCGGCCTTGTCGATGTTGGCGGTGTTTTCCGCGGCCGCGGCGACGCGGCTGGACGACTCGGCTTCGGCGGCGGCGGCGCGCTTCGCGACCTGCTCCTCGACCATGCGAACGAACTTTTTGTAGGGAGAGAAAAAGGCCTGGCGGAGGCTGATTGGGTTATCGACGATCTGAGTGATGACGGCGTCCCAGTCTTGTCCCTTGCGATCGTAGAAAACCCCGCGACGGCCGACGAAAAGGTAATCGCTGTCGCCCTGGGTAAAGCAGGCGGCGATGTTCATGGTGGCGCCACCGCGCGTGCAGGCGCAGTAGGCGATGCACGCCTTGCTCATCGCGGCGAGGGGATTGGGTCCGTCGACGCGGATGCACAATTCGGCAGAGCGGCTGTCGAGATAGAGCGTGCCGGCTTGGAAGACGGCTGAGCGGTCGGGCGAGTAGAAGTCGGCGAAGTTGACGAAATTCCGCAGCAGCGTGGAAAGATCGCGCTGGTAGCGCACGAGCCGTTCGAGGTCATGCACTGCGTTGAATTCCGGAGCGAGCGCCTGGTCGCGCTCGATCAGTTGGGTGAGGGCGGCGCGCTCGACGCCGGCGGCGATGGTGCGCAGCCGTTGCACGCCGAGCTTTTCGACGATGCCGCCGGACTTGGCGCCGAGCCAGGTTTCATACGGGGCAAAACCGGCAACGAGATCCTTCCATTCGCGAGCGGTGAGCGTGGTTTTGGTGGCACCAAAAATCGGTGCGACAGCGGCGCTATGGAGCGTGGCGAGCGCTTGAGCCCAGGCAGGATTGACGCCTTCCAACAGCGGCAGCGGACGATCGGGCTCGATTCGCGCGAGAGGAAACGCAGCGATTTCGTCCATGTTCGTTGTCAGGTTCTTCGCCGAGAAAGCCTGGTAGTCGTTTTCGGAGCGATTGAGCGCGCCGGCGGCGCGGGCGTCGAAAGCGGCGAGGGCGCTGCGCGCGAAGTAGTCGTCGATTTTCTCGCGCACCGCGCGGATGGCGGCGACCGCAGCATCGGTCGCCTCGCCGAGCACCGCGACCTCTTTGCTGCTGCTTTGTTCGATCCAGGCGAGATAGGCCGTGAGCTCGGCGAAAAACGTCTCGACTTGGGCAGCGGTGACCCCGTGAGAGCCGGTGCGCCCGGCGGTGCCGCCGGTGCATTCGATGATGTCTTTGATGAGCGCTTGGACGGCAGGATCTTCGCTCGCTTCGGGAGGGATGATACCGCTGCCGTTGAGCGGGCTGGCAGCGAAGATTTTTGCGATATCGCCGATCTCTTCGGCCGAGAGGGTGTTCGCATTCTCGCGACCGAGCCGCGAAAGCACGCGACGGGCGCAGGCGACGAGGACCTGGCCCTCGGGCGAGTCGGGGTTGATCGAATCGATCGCGAGCACGTCCTGACGAAGAAGGACGCCGGGATTTTTCAGCCGGGCGATGGCCCAGTTTACAGCGGCGAGAAGCTCGGGCGCGCGAATACGGCCGTCACCATCGGTGTCGATCAGCTGCAGCGTTTTTTCATCGAGATCGATGCCCTTGACCGGGCAGCTGAGGGCAACCCAAAGCTTTTGATCGAGCTGCGGAAGGGCTCGCAGGTCTTCGCCGCTTTCCAGCAAGACTTGGTCGAGTCCGCCGGAGCGAAAGAATTTCCATGTGTGTGAGCCAGGATGAGATGACGAGATCATACTGCGATGCTGCAGCATGAGCTATCGTGAAGCGCTCAGGCAATCCGAACGGTTGGCTCCGGCCTAAAATGGCGGAGCGGGAACGGTCAGACTTGGTAGGTCTGGAGCGGGACGGGATCGACGACGTTCGCGGACGGAAGCTGCTCGGTGAGCGATGCGGCGAACCAGTCGCGAGCGGCAGGATCGCCGTGCGTGAGCACGATGCTGCGCGCTTCCGTCTGAACGGCGAACTCGAGCAACTCCTCACGATCGGCGTGGCCGCTGAGCTCAAAACGCTCGATGTGGGCCTTAACCTTCGCCTTGACGTGGGCGTCGGCGAACAGGAAGTCATCGCCGGGGCGCGCCGCGAGCAGCTGGCCGCCGGGTGTATCCGGATCGCAATACCCGACGAATGCGATGGTGTTGCGCGCGTGACCGAGCAGTCCGGAAGCGAGGGCGTAGCTCGGCGTGCGTTCGACCATCATGCCGGAACTGATGATGTAGAGGGCGTTTTGCTGCGGGTCTTCGCCGGGGACGAGCTTGCGCGGAGTCGGTTTGATACGGAGCTCCTTGATGATGCTCCGATTGAACTGAAGCGATTGGGTCTTGCGGCTGATTTCGTCGAAGTAATCGGCGAGGTCCATGCCGAGGCCGGACGCGTAGATCGGGCAGTCGACGAGCCGGCCGAATTTCTTGGCGTCGTGAACGATCGCGAGAATCTCCTGCATGCGGCCCAGCGCGAACACCGGGATGAGAAACGAACCGCCGCGCTGGATGGTGGCGTTGATCGAATCGATGAGCCGGGCGACCTCTTGGACGCGTTCCTTGCCGGCCGGGCGTTCCGTGGTGCCGCGCGTGGTTTCGAGGACGAGCGTGTCGAAATGGCCGGCGGGAAACTTCGCACCGGTGAGCGTGCGTTGATTTTCGAAAAGGACGTCACCGGTGAAGAAGATCGACCGATGCTTATGGCGAATTTCGACGCCGGCGGCGCCGGCGACGTGGCCGGCGTGGTGGAACGTGATCTCGATCTCGTCGCGCGCACCGCGGAAGCGTTTGACGTGGCCAACGGGCAGGCCGGTCAGCCGCGGCGCGCAACGATCGATGTCTTCGTGAGTGAACAGCGGATAGTCGGGGATGTTATTCTCCTCGCGCTGACGCAGCATGACGTTGGCGGAATTGTGGAGCATGCGCTCGATCAGCATACGGCTGCCCTGGGTCATGACGACGGGCGTATTCGGATGCTCGCGCATGACCACGGGCAGGCTGCCGATGTGATCGAGGTGGCAATGCGTGATGATGATCAGGTCGAGCTCGAAGCCGCGGAGCGGCGTGAGATCAGGCGTGGCGGCGCGGCCGACTTTCTTGGGATGAAGTCCGCAATCGACGAGAATGCGGAGATCGCCGATCTGGACAAAAAGGGAATTCGCGCCGATGCCGCCGTCGCGATTCAGGTCAATGAGCTTCATGAATCGCGCAGACAGAGAACGAGAATGCGGGCGAGAACGAGACGATTTTCAATCGCGGGGAATGTGCATTTCGAAGGCTGCGAGCCGCACATGGACCTTCTGCCCGGTTTCGTCGACGCCGTGGAAACACCCGTAGGCCGTGGCGTCGGTGCCGGTGACGTGATAGCTGTTGTAGGAAAATTGTTCGCCCGGCGAAAGCCGCGGAGTCTCGCCGACGATCTTGTCGCCTTCGACCACGAGCTGGCTGCCATCGGCGTGAACCACGACCCATTTGCGGCCGAGCAAAGTGACGACGCGATCGGAGGCATTTTGGATCGTGATGAAATAGACGAAAGCGTGAGGTTTGTCGGCAGGCAGCGACGGCCCGCCGTGATGGTAGGCGAGTTTATCGAGGCGGGCGGTGAGTCCGGGAACTTCGCTGGAGGCGAGTGACACGTGGCTAACAGATGAGGGATTCGGCGGCAGGCAAGTGGCGAAAAAACGAGACGCTTGGCCTCGCTGGCGATTGAAAAAGCGCGGTTATCGGCTTGATGCGCGCAAGGGCAGGACGCAAAAACTCGCCGCCTATGGCCAAACTCGCGCTCCTTTCGGTCAGCGACAAACGGGGACTCGTGGACTTCGCCACGGCGCTCGTGCAGCAGCATGGTTACACGCTGCTCTCGACGGGCGGCACCGCGAAGTTGCTCGCGGAAAAAGGCCTGCCGGTGACGGAGGTGAGCCAGCACACGGGGTTCCCGGAGATCATGGAAGGACGCGTGAAGACGTTGCATCCGAAGATTCACGGCGGGTTGTTGTGCCGGCGGGACAAGGAAGAGCATCTCGCGCAGGCGGCGCGGAACGAGATCGCGTTGATCGATCTCGTGGTCGTGAACCTTTATCCCTTCGAGGAAACGGTCGCGAAGCCCAACGTGAGTTTCGAGGAAGCGATCGAGAATATCGACATTGGCGGGCCTTCGATGCTGCGCAGCGCGGCAAAGAATCATGAAAGTGTGACCGTCGTGTGCGATCCGACGGACTATGACGCGGTGCTGCAGGCATTCGCAAACGAAGCCAGCGCGCCGGAGAAGTTGAAGGAGTTGCGGCGGAGACTGGCGTTGAAAGTGTTTCAGCGCACGGGGAGCTACGACACGGCGATCGCGCGCTATCTCGAAGCGCAGGCAACGGAGCCGGACCTCGAAGCGTTGAGCGGATTGCCGGCGACCCTGACGATGAGTTGGAAGAAGGCGCAGGCGCTGCGTTATGGGGAAAATCCGCATCAGCAAGCGGCGCTGTATGGGACGTTTCACGAGCACTTCGAGCAGCTGCAAGGGAAAGAGCTGAGCTATAACAACATTTTGGATATCACGTCGGCCACGTATCTGATTGGCGAATTCGAGCGACCCACGGTGGCGATTTTGAAGCACACGAATCCCTGCGGTGCTGCCAGCGCGGATACGTTGGAGGAAGCGTGGGAGAAGGCGTTCGCGACGGATCGGCAGGCGCCGTTTGGCGGCATCATCATCGTGAACCAGACGCTCAGCGGCGAACTGGCGAAGACGATCGCGGAGATTTTCACGGAAGTGATCATCGCGCCGCGTTTCAGCGACGAGGCGCTGGCTGTCTTTTCGAAGAAGAAGAACCTGCGCTTGATGATCGCGAAAGGCGGGATCGGTGCGGATGCGTTGCGCGAAGTGCGCTCGGTCGTCGGCGGCGTGCTTGTGCAGGATCGCGACCGCACGCTCGGAAACGTGCGCGAGTTCAAGGTCGTGACGAAGCGTGAACCGACCGCGGAAGAATGGGCCGGGATGATGTTCGGCTGGAAAGTCGCGAAGCATGTGAAATCCAACGCGATCGTTTACTGCCGCGGCGAGCAGACCCTGGGGGTCGGCGCGGGGCAGATGGCGCGTGTGGACAGTTCGCGCATCGCGGTTTGGAAAGCGGGCGAAGCGAAGCTCGAGTTGAAAGGCAGCGTCGTGGCGAGCGAAGCGCTGTTTCCGTTTGCCGATGGATTGATCGCGGCCGCGGATGCGGGCGCGACGGCGGCGATCCAACCGGGCGGTTCGGTGCGCGATGCGGAAGTGATCGCGGCCGCGGATGCACGGGGCATGGCGATGGTGTTTACGGGCGTGCGCCATTTTAAACACTGATCGGACTCAGGGATGTCCCGACCCGTTCGCGGCTTGCGGGGTCAGGCGAGCTGAGTTGGAATGCGCGCATGAAACGAATGATGCGCGCGTTGCTCGCGGGACCGATCTTGTGGCTGGCGGGATGTTACACGGTGCCGGAGACGGGCCGGCAGGCGGTGATCCTGCCGATCTTCGACGATGTGCAGATGGGCACGCAGGCGTTCGCGGAGATCCGGGCGCAGGAGAAAGTGTCGACCGATCCGGCGGCGAACGCGCGCGTGCGGCGAATCGGACAACGGATTGCGGAGGCCGTAGGCGACCGCATGCCGGACGCGCAATGGGAATTCGTGGTGTTCGACGCGCCGGATACGGTGAACGCGTTTGCGCTGCCGGGTGGAAAAGTGGGCGTTTACACCGGGCTGTTGAATCTCGCGGCATCGGACGATGAGCTCGCGTTTGTGATGGGACACGAGATCGCGCACGTCACGAGCCGACACAGCGCGCAACGGGCGACGGCGATGGTCGGTGCGACGGTGGGCGCCTTGGCCGCGGATCTGCTGACCCGCAACAGCCAGCATCGCGATTTGATTTTGGCGGCGTATGGTGTCGGCGCGGCCGGCGGCACGCTGGCATATTCGCGTTCGCACGAAAGCGAGGCGGATTACATCGGGCTGCGGTTCTCCGCTTACGCAGGCTACGACCCGCGCGCGTCGGTGACGTTCTGGCGAAAGATGGCGCAGAAAAGCGGAGGCGGAAAGATGCCGGAGCTGTTGTCGACGCATCCCTCGGACGATCGCCGCATCGCGAATCTGGAGGCGCAGATTCCGGAAGTGATGCCGATCTACGAGGCGAATCGCGCGAAGTATTGAGCGGGTGGGCGAAGTTTTGCGGTTGGCGGATGCGGGCGACCTGCGCAGGTTGGCGGCATGTTCGATCCTGTTGAAAAGCTGAAGGAGTTCATTCGTCACCCGAGCGTCTCAGCCGACTCGAAGTTCAAGGAAGGCATGCAGGGCGCGCAGCGGTTCGTGTCGGAGCTGCTGGCTTCGATGGGCTTCAAGGTCGAGGTGGTGAAAACGAAGCTGCATCCGGTCGTGTTCGCGCAGCGCGGCGACAATCCGGATTGGCCGCACGTGGTGATCTACGGGCACTACGATGTGCAGCCGGCGGATCCGTTGAATCTGTGGAAAACGCCGGCGTTCGAGCCGACGATCGTGGGCAATCGCATCTACGGTCGCGGTGCGGCGGACAACAAAGGGCCGCTGATGGCGAACATCGCGGCGGTGGCGTCGTTGCTGGAGGAGCAGCCGGATTTGCCGTTGCGGATCACGTTCTTGATTGAAGGCGAGGAGGAGATGGGAAGTCCGAGCTTTCCGGAGTTTCTCGAGTCGCATCAGGACCGACTCAAAGAGGCGGATTTTGTTTATTTGTCGGACACGGTTTTGCCGTCAGCGGATCGCGTAGTGATCACGACGGGGCTGCGCGGGTTGACGCTGTTCGACGTGCACGTGACCGGAGCGAAAGGCGACCTGCATTCGGGGCTGCATGGCGGCGTCCTTAGAAATCCGATACAGGCGCTCGCGGAAATCCTGGCGACGCTGCACACGCCGGACGGGAAGGTGAACGTGCCGGGGTTTTACGACGACGTATTGGACGTGCATCCGTGGGAGCGCGAAGAGTTGAAGAAACTCGGAGCGGACGAAAAGGCGTATAAGGAATTTCTCGGCATCGATTCGTTTTATACGCCCCCGGGATTTTCGCCGTTCGAGTCACTGCGGTTTCAACCGACGCTCGAGATCAACGGCATCGGCGGCGGGTATCAGGGCGAGGGGACGAAGACAGTGATTCCGAGCAAGGCGTTCGCGAAGATCAGCTGCCGATTGGTGCCGAACCAGAAGCCAGATACGATCAAGCGGCTCGTGATCGAAGCGATCCGAAGCCGGACGCCGAGCGGAGTGAAGATCGAGTTTGTGGATCAGCACAAAGGCGATCCCTACGTCGTCGTCCCGCCGGGGAAGTCCAACACGCCGAAAGATCAATCGCCGGTGTTGGCGGAGGCGTTTCGTGCCACGGAGAAGGCGGTCGCGGAGGTTTGGGGCAGTCCGCCGTTGTATTTGCGCGAAGGCGGCAGCGTGCCGATCATCGCGGATATCAAGCGCGTGACCGGGCTGGACTCGATCTTGTTCGGGCTGTTTTTGCCGGAGGACAATCTCCACGCGCCGAATGAAAGCTTCAACCTCGACATCATGAAGCGCGGCACCGCGACGACGAAGCGCGTGTTGGCCGAGCTGGCGAAAGGGTAGGTGATCGAGCGCTCGGGTGGTGCGGTGCTTTGGCGCACACGCATGACTGACGCGAGCGCGCGGTTGAAGCCGCGCGTGATTCCAAAAAAAAGCCCCGGCGATGGCCGGGGCTGATATCAGTCGCCCGTAGCGGGCGGAGATTAGTTCTTCAGGATGACGATCTCGACGCGCCGATCTTGGGCCATCGTGGAATCGTCGCCGTTCTGGGTGGCTTCGAGGCTGCCCTTGGAAACCGTTTCAATTTTGTCGGCGGAGGTCAGCGTCGCGAGGTAGCGCTGCGCGGAAGACGCGCGACGATCGCCGAGGCCGAGGTTGTATTCGGCGGTGCCGCGCCAGTCGGCATGTCCCTCGAGGAGAATGCGGTGCTGCGGGTTTTCGGAAAGGTAACGGGCCGCTTCCTGAAGCTTCGGGCGTTCGCTGGGCTTGATGGCGGATTGATCGAAGTCGAAGTAAACGGGCTGGAGCAGGCCGCGAATGGTGTTTTCATCTTCGATGACGCCGGGACCGCGGGACTCGAGACCGCTCAACGGGTCGGCCGTGAGGCCAATGTCCTGGGTCATGAGCTGACTGCTGCCGCCGGGTTGCTGACCGAGCACGGTGGCGCTGGGGTCGGGGCGTTTCGGTTTCTTAGTGCAGCCCGCTAGGAGGAAAGCGGCGCTGGCGAGCAGGAGAAAAAACTTCTTCGAGGCAATGTTCATGGAAGAGCGGGTAGTCCGGGCGGGACTAATTGGGCAAAGCCTCTGGAGCGGCAAGGCTTTTACAGCGATTTCTTGGGCTCAATCAGGCCGACCTCCAACGCGTAGCGGGTGAGGCTGGCAACGTCGTGGAGATTGAGTTTACGCATCAAATTCGTGCGGTGGTTGTCGACCGTCTTGATGCTGATGCCGAGCTTGGCGGCGATTTCCTTCGTGCTGTGGCTTTCGGCGACGAGCTGGAGGATTTCGCGTTCGCGATCGGTGAGGAAGTCGGACGTGTTGCTCGCGGACGGATTGGCAACGACATTGCGCAACAAAGCGGCGACAGCGGGACCGAAGTAGGTGCCGCCATTGGCGACGGTCTCGAGGCCCTTTTTGAATTCGAACAAACCGGCCGTTTTCTCGACGAAGCCGTGCGCGCCGGATTCGAGCATTTCGCGAATCAGCACGGGGTTTTCGTGTCCGGAGAACACGAGCACGCGCATATCCGGGAGCTTTTTGCTGATGCGGCGCAGGAGATCGACGCCGTTCAACCCCGGCAGCTTCGCGTCGAGGACGAGCAAGTCGGGTTTGACGTCGAGACAGAGCGCGAGCGCGCTTTGTCCGTCGCCGCTTTCGCCGACCAGTTGATAGTTGGCGTCGAGTCGAAGGATCTCGACGAGCATCTCACGGATCGCGGTCTGATCTTCGACGATGACGAGACGTTTCATGGAAGGGGCCCTCAGGCCCGGAGTATCGGAAATGGAAGGAGTAAGAAATGGTGGGTTGGCTGGGATTCGAACCCAGAACCAACGACTTAAAAGGACGCTGCTCTACCGTTGAGCTACCAACCCTCGCTGACAGAAAAATCAAAATGGGTTTTGGCTCCGAGCGAAGGCAAGCAGTTTTTAGGACAAATCGGGCGAGGCGGTTGACCGGACCGCTCTTGAGGAATAAGGAAACGCACTCAGGTAAAATCGTGGGAACAATCCAGACATACACCCATCACACCGAGGAAGAACGTATGTCTTCCAAAGCGCAGGAAGTTGCCCTTGATCGTATGCTTGTAGACCGCTTCAAAGCCGGCGACACCGCCGCCTTCGACGAAATGGTCACTCGTTATTGGGATCGCATCTACTCGATGGTGAACCAGCTCCTGCGCAACTCGCAGGACGCCGAGGAGGTGACGCAAGACGCGTTCATCCGCGCTCATCGCGGACTCACTCATTTTCGCGGAGATTCCGCGTTTTCGACGTGGCTTTATCAGATCGCCACGAATCTCGCGCGCAATCGCTACTGGTATTGGTGGCGCCGCAAACGCGACCAGTCAGTCTCGATCGATGCGCCGGTCAGCAACGACAACACCACGACGCTCGCCGAAGTCATCCCGGCGGAAGTCGAAACGCCGGATGACATCGCCGTCACACAGGAATTCGTGACCCGGATCGGACGGGGGATGGAAAAGCTCAGTGCGAAGCACAAGGAGATCCTCATTCTTCGTAACGTGAAGAACCTGTCCTACGAGGAAATCGCGCTCGTCCTGCATATTTCCGTCGGCACGGTGAAGAGCCGAATCGCGCGCGCTCGCGAGAGCCTGCGCAGTAGATTGGGGGAAGATTTCAAATGAAAGAGTCCAAGTTCATCGAGCTGCTGAATCTCTACGTGGATCATCAGATCAGCGCGTCAGACGCAGCCTTGCTCGAGGCCGAAATCCAGCGGAATCCCGAACGTAGAAAGATTTACCGCGAGTATTGCCAGATGCAGAAAGCCTGCGCGGTCCTCGCGGAGACCTTTCGCCCTCAGACGCAGCCGTCGGGTGGCCAGGTCGTCGAATTTCCCTCCCGCCGTTCGCGCTGGAGTGCGGCGACCTACGTTATGGGAGCGATGGCCGCTGCCGCCTGTGTGGCTCTGGTGGTGGTGAATCGAAACGGACTCGCGGGATCGAATTCGACGGAATCGTCGGCCGCGATCGCCGCGGTTGATGAAGCTCCGATTTCGGATGTGGTTGCACGAAGCGTCCCGGCATCGACGCCGGTGGTAGCGCCGGCTTCCGCGCCTGCGCGCCAGCCATTGCAACCGGTGTTTGCAGGTCTCGTCAGCGACGCGGTGAACGACTCGTCCGAGCGTCCGACTTTGGACTGGGTGAGTCAGGTCAATCTGCAGCCCGTCGCGATCGACAAGCTCCGCTTCGAAACGCAATCCACGTTTCACACGGAGAATCGGATGTTGCAGAGTCCGTTCCCATCCGCCGAGCGCGAGAGCGAAGTGCTGCCGGTGGCCTGGCGGTTCCAACGCTGAGGCGATTACGGACGAATCCTATGCGCGCGGGCGGCTCCGCGCGTCGTAGTGCGCTGCACTATTGAGCAAGCGCTCGTTTCACCAGCGCTTCCGTGGTTGCATCGGCTCCGAGGGAAAGTTTCGCGCGGCGCACGGATTGATCAGCATCGGCGGCTTTGTAGCCAAGGGCCACCAGCGCGGCGACCGCATCGCGATGCGCGCTGTTCGTGTCACCGTCCTCGCCTGAAGGCGAAGCGATCGAGGAGGGAGTCTCGGAAGAGCCGACCTTTGCGCGCAGTTCGACGATGAGTCGCTCGGCTGTTTTCTTTCCGATGCCTGGGCATTTCGCGAGCGTCGCGACGTCTCCCATGCGAATTGCGCTCTGGAGCATGGGCAGCGAAAGACGACTCATGATGCTAAGCGCCACCTTGGGACCGACACCGGTCACGTGCTCGATCATCAAACGAAAGAAGTCACGGTCAGCCGGATCGGCAAAACCATAGAGCGTCTGCGAGTCCTCGCGATAGATCACGAGGGTGTGCAGTTTCACGATCGAACCCGCCGTTGGCAGTTTCTCGGCGGTCGTTACCGGGATGTTCACTTCGTAACCGAATCCGTTTAGCTCCACGACCGCGTGCAACGGCGACGCGGACGTGAGGGTGCCTTGAATCGAAGTGATCATCGCACTGGAGGAAAATGCGCCGGCTACTTCAGCCCGAGCACGTCCTGCATGTCGTAAACGCCGGACTTTTGTCCGACGACCCATCGCGCCGCGCGCAATGCGCCACGCGCGAAAATCCCGCGATCGCTGGCCTTGTGCGTGAGTTCGAGTCGTTCGCCGAGCGCGGCAAACATTACCGTGTGATCGCCGACGACATCGCCGCCGCGCAACGCGTGGATGCCGACTTCCGTCGGCGTGCGTTCGCCGGTGATACCACTGCGGCCGTGACGGAGCGCATCGGCGTCGAGCTTGCGCTCTTCGAGGATGATTTCCAACAGCCGCGCCGCGGTGCCGCTGGGTGCATCTTTCTTGAAACGGTGATGCATCTCCACGACTTCCGCGTCGTAGTCGGATCCAAGCACGGATGCCGCGCGGCGCGTGAGCGCGAAGAGGAGGTTCACGCCGACCGAATAGTTCCCGGCCCAAACGCAGGGGACGGCCGACGCGACTTTCTGCAGTTTCGCTTTCTGTTCGACGCTGTGTCCCGTCGTGCCGATGACGAGCGGTTTGCGGCATTCGACGGCGAGCGTCACGACCTGCTCCGTCGCGTGATGTGCGCTGAAATCGATCACGACATCCGACGCTTCCATCCCGGGACGAGGATCGTCGCCGGCATCGACGGCGGACACAACTTCCACGCCGGCCTCTTTCGCCGCGACGGCAATCGCCTGTCCCATGCGTCCGCGCGAACCCACAATTTGAATACGGAGGGCCATGGTCAGCGAAGCTTGGCGAGCGCTTGTTCGAGCACCTTGAGATTGGCGGCGCTCATTTCGCACAGCGGCGCACGCACTTCGGCGGAGCCAATGATGCCCGCGCGCGCGAGCGCGTTTTTCACCGGAACGGGATTCGGTTCGATGAAGAGCGTCTTGAAAATTGGATACATGTGGCGGTGGATTTTCGCGGCTTTGGCGAAATCGTTTGCCGCCGCGGCGCGCACGATCTGCCCGACTTCGCGAACGAAAAGGTTGGAGGCGACACTGATCACGCCTTCGGCGCCGACGGCCATGAAGGGGAGGGTGAGGGAATCGTCGCCGCTCAAGACGGTGAGATCCGAACCGAGCGCCTGCTTGAGTTGGTCGACGCGATCAACGATGCCACCGGCTTCCTTGATCCAGCGCACGTGCTTGTAACGCGCGACCAGGCGCTCGACGACGGGCACGCTGATTTCAATGCCGCAGCGTCCAGGAATTGAATACAGGATCACGGGTCGATCCGTGGCGTCGGCGACGGCGCAGAAGTGCCGGAAAAGTCCCTCTTGGCTTGGCTTATTGTAATAAGGCGCGACAACGAGCATCGCGTCCGCGCCCGCGGCGTGCGCGAGTCGTGTGAGCTCCGCGGCTTCGTGCGTGGAGTTGGAGCCGGTGCCGGCGATTACAGGGACGCGTTTCTTCGCCGCGGCGATCGTCGCGCGGATCACTTCCATGTGCTCCTCGTGACTTAACGTCGGCGATTCGCCGGTGGTGCCGACCGGAACGATGCCGTCGACGCCACCTTTTATCTGATACGCGACGAGTTTCGCGAGATCGTCATAGGCGATGGTGCCCTTGCGAAAGGGCGTGACTAGTGCGGTGATCGTGCCGGTAAGCGGTCGGTGTTTCATGAACGCGGGCAAAGTAGCCTTGCTGAAGAAAGCAGGGCGATTTAGGGAATCCGCAACGCTTTTTTCCCATGCCAGCTCTCACAACACACACCGAAATAATCAACGACTTGCTCAAGCTGGCGGTCGATAGCGGTGTCAGCGACGTCATCATCAAATCCAACAAACCGGGCTACGTGCGCCTGGCGGGGAAATTGAAGCCGGTCGAGATGGACCCCATCACTTGTCCCGAGGCTCAGGCCTGGGTCGATGAACATGTCCCGGCAGTGTTTCGGCAGAAGTGGGAAGACGTGGGCCAGATCGATTTCGCGTATGCGGTCGAGGGCATCGGGCGCTTCCGCGTGAACGCATTTCATCAACGCGGTCTCGTGAGCATCGTGCTGCGGCATATCAAAAGCACGGTTCCCACCTTCGACCAACTCGGGTTGGGGCAGACCGCGGAATCCCTCATGAGGCTCGCGCAGGCCAAGGATGGGATTCTCCTCGTGTGCGGCGCCACCGGTTCCGGCAAAAGCTCGACGATGGCGGCGATGCTGAACTGGGTGAACCAAAACCTCGACAAGCACATCGTCACGATCGAGGACCCGATCGAATACACGTTCATCGACGACAAATCGCTTTTCCAGCAACGCGAGATCGGCCTCGACGTGCCGAGCTTCGAACTCGCGATCAAAGCCGTGCTGCGGCAAAATCCCGACATCATTCTCATCGGAGAAATGCGCGATCGGGAAACGTTCGAGACCGCCATCTCCGCCGCGGAAACGGGTCACCTGGTATTCTCGACGATGCACGCCGCGACGGTCGCGCAGTCGCTCACACGCTTGTTCGAATTTTTCCCCCCGGAGGAACAGATCCAGGCCCGGCGGGCGATCGCAGGATCGTTGCGCGGATTTATCTGCCAGAAGCTGATCCCAACGCTCGAAGGAAACGGACGCGTGCCCGCCAACGAAATCCTGACGGCGGACGCTGTCGTTAAAAATCTGATACTTGAAGGCCAGTTCGAGAAGATCCAGGGCATCCTCGACGGCTCGGGCGACTCGAACAGTTTCTCGTTCAACAAGGATCTCTACCGGCTGATCAAAGCCGGCAAGATCAGCAAGGCCGACGGCCTGCGTTTTTCGCCCAACCCGCAGGCGCTCGACATGAACCTGAAGGGGATCTTCATCAAATCCTGATGTCGCTCGGCTATCGCGCGCAGCGTTTCACGTCGGCTTTGCTGCTCATTCTTGTGAGTGGAAGCGTCGTTGTCGCGACCGAACACGATGCGACGAAAGCGGGCCTGCAATCGGCTCGACGCGACTACGACGCGTTGAAAGCCGCGGATCCGCGCAGCCTGGAGCAGAAGGCGGGGCCCAAGGTGGAACTGCCGCGTCTTGAGGCGGGGCCGTCCTCCGCGGGCGAGTTCTCGCCGAAACCAGCCAGGAAACGAGCTGACGCGTCGCAATCAGACCCGCGCCAGCGCGAAAAATCCTCCAACTGGCTGCTTGAAGCGATGCGTAACGAGACCGAAACGCCGACGACCAGCGCGGAGAAAGCCCTCGAACAGACACTCGAGGGCGACAGCAAGATCGAGAAGGGCGATCTCGTGGAAACCGCGCTGGCGCTGGAAAAACAGCAAGCCGCTCAACGCAAATCCAGCGACGAGCGCCGAGATCAGATCGAACGGAATCGCGATGCGAGCGGATTGAATCCTTTGGACTCGTTCATGGCGTCTTGGATGAGTTCGAAGGATCTTGAGCTGCTAAGACGCATGCCTGCCGGCGCGAGCCAGCAAACAAGTGGAAATGACGTGGGATTGTCCTCGTCGCTCGCCGTTTCGAATCCCATCGGCATCTCGACAACGTCCATCGTGGCACCGTCGGTCAGCGATTTGGGACGCCCATCTGCACGAGCGAGCTTTGCGCCCGAGCGATCGAATCCGTATCTCGAAAATCTATCAAGTTTCGCGCCCGCCGAATCCGTCACGAGCCCCAGCGCATTGTCCTTCACGCCTGCTGTATCCGAATTTTCCACGCCCCCTCCGAGCACCGAACCCGCTTCGACGCCGACGCAGCGTGAATCTCCGAGCGAACGATTCCGGGCGCAGGACGACGCAAAGTATTTCAAACAGCTGAAGCGTTTTTAGGGCTTGGATTCCGGCACGCCGAGCGATTGTCTCGCCGGTTTCAACCATGGCTTTGGCACTTTTATTTGCCGGACAGGGCGCACAAAAGGTCGGAATGGGCCGCTCGCTTTACGAGCAGTCGGCTGCCGCGAAAGCGGTTTACGACGAGGCGAACGCGGTGCTCGGCTGGGACTTGGCTCGAGTGAGCTTCGAAGGTCCGGAGGAGGAATTGACTCAGACCAAAGTCTGCCAGCCGGCGTTGTTCGTGCATGGCATGGCGTTGCTCGGGGCGCTGCGCGAAACGCAGAAGTTGCCGGAAGTGAACTTCGCGCTGGGACTTAGCCTGGGAGAAATCACGGCTTACACCGCGGCGGGCGTGTTCGATTTTGCGACGGGACTTCGCGTCGTCGCCGAGCGCGGGCGTTTGATGCAGCAAGCCTGCGAACGGACGACGGGCGGCATGGCGGCGATCATCGGTGAGGAGCGCGCGAAGGTCGCGGAGCTTTGCCGCGAGTTCGATATCGAAGCGGCGAATTTCAACGCGCCTGGCCAGATCATCATTTCGGGCGAAAAGGCGAAGGTGGAAGCGGCGGTCGCCGCCGCGAAAGATCGCGGGATCAAGAAAGCGATGCCGCTCAACGTCGCCGGCGCGTATCACAGCCGCTTGATGGAGCCGGCGCGCGCGGAGTTCGCGACGTTCCTGGAGAGCGTGACGTTCTCGGCGCCGAAATTCACCGTCTTCACGAATACCACCGGCCAGTCCGTGTCGGAGCCGGCCGCGATCAAAGCCGCGCTGGTGAAGCAGGTCGTGTCATCGGTGCTGTGGGAAGACTGCATGCGCAGCGCCGTGGCGGCGGGAGCGACCGAGTTCTGGGAACTCGGGCCGGGTGGTGTGCTCGCCGGTCTCGCGCGTCGCACAGACAAGAACTGGAACGTGAAGAGTTTCGCGGAATTTTCCGACGTGACCGCCTAAACGATGTCGGCCGAACTTACCCGTAATTTTTGCATCATTGCGCACGTCGATCACGGCAAGACGACGTTGTCGGATCGTTTGCTCGAGCACACCAACCAGGTTGCCGCTCGCGTGCTGACGGACCAGCACCTCGACTCGATGGACCTCGAGAAGGAGCGCGGTATCACGATCAAATCGCATCCGGTGACGATGTCGTATCCGGCGAAAGACGGCCGGATCTACAAACTCAACCTGATGGACACGCCCGGACACGTGGACTTCTCGTATGAAGTTTCGCGCAGTCTCGCGGCTTGCGAAGGCGCGGTGCTGTTGATCGATGCCGCGCAAGGCGTCGAGGCGCAAACGGTTGCCAACGCGCACCTCGCGTTCAGCCAGAACCTCAAGGTGATCCCGGTCATCAACAAGATCGACCTGCCGAGCGCGAACCTCGATCTGTGCCTGAAACAGCTCGAAGACATCCTCACGATCCCGGCCGAGGAGGCGATTCTCGCCAGCGGGAAAGCTGGCATCGGCATCGAGGATATTCTGGAGGCAGTCGTGCAGCGTGTGCCGTCCCCGCGTTGGGCGGATTATCCGCAGACGCGCGCGCTGGTGTTCGACTCGTTGTATGATTCGTATCGCGGCGTAATCGCCTATGTGCGCGTCTTCTCGGGGGCGATCAAAGCCGGCGAGATGATGATGCTCATGAGCAATGGGCTGAAATCCGAAGTGAAGGAAGTCGGCGTCTTCACCCCGAAGATGGAGAAGGTCGCAATGCTCGGCACGGGCGACGTCGGTTACGTGGTGTCAACCATCAAGGACACCTCGGAAATCAAGACCGGTGACACGATCACACTCTCGCAAAAGCCCGCGCAGGAAATGTTGCCCGGCTACAAGGAGGTGCGGCCGATGGTGTTTTGCGGGCTGTATCCGGTTGAGACCTCCGACTACGAGAAACTCAAGGCGGCGCTCGGCCGGCTGCGGCTCAACGACGCGGCGTTCGTTTACGCTTCGGAAAGTTCGGTCGCACTCGGCTTCGGTTTTCGGTGCGGCTTTCTTGGGCTGCTCCACATGGAGATCATTCAGGAACGCGTTCGTCGCGAACACGACGTCGACATCATCTCCACGTATCCAAGTGTTGTATACCACGTGGTGAAGCACGGCGGCGAGCTCGTCGAAGTCGACAATCCCATCAATCTGCCGGACCCCGGCACGATCCTCGAAATCCGCGAACCCACGATCAAAGCCGCGATCCACATCCCGAACGACGCGATGGGGGACATCCTCTCGCTCGTGATGGAAAAGCGCGGCACCGTCGATCACACCGACACGCTCGACGCCAACCGCGTCATGCTCACATGCCTTTTGCCGCTCAACGAAATCCTCGTCGATTTCAACGATCGCCTGAAGAGCATCACGCACGGTTACGGTTCGATGGATTACGAGCTCGGCGAATACCGGCCCTCGGATCTCGTGAAGATGGAGATCCTCATCAACGGCGATCCGGTGGATGCGTTTGCGAGCATCGTGCATCGCGACAAAGCGGAAGGGAAGGGGCGCGAGCTTTGCGAAAAGCTCGCCGAGATCATTCCGCCGCAAATGTTCAAAGTCGCGATTCAGGCCGCCATCGGTGGCAAGATCATCGCGCGCGACAACGTGAAGGAAATGCGGAAGGACGTGACCTCGAAGTGCTACGGCGGCGACATCAGCCGCAAGCGCAAGCTCCTCGACAAGCAGAAGGAGGGAAAGAAGAAGATGAAACAATTCGGTCGCGTTTCGATCCCATCCGATGCCTTCATCAAGGTCTTGAAGACCAACTAGCCCGAAGACTCCCGTGTCCGCGCTTCTCGATGCTCTCGTCTGGCCCGTGACGGCGCCCTTTCATTGGGTCGCGCGCTTCTTTTCGAATGAAGAGAAGATGCGCGCCAACGCGGCGAACTGGATCGAGCTTGCGGACAAGGTGTGGCACTTTCGCCGCGATCTCCTGAGCGAGAGGGAATCGAACGAACTGCTCGGTCGCACGAGCGAACTTCGCGCCCAACTCAAGGCGAGGGCCGATGCGGGGAAACTGAAACTATCGATCGAGTCGCTCGAAGGCGTGTTGCGACGCACAGGTGGCGCGATGTATCCGAAAACGTCGCTCGTCGAAAACGTGGAGTTTTTCCTCGTCGCCGCTATCGTGATCCTCGGCATCCGCACGTATTTCGTGCAGCCGTTCAAGATTCCGACGAACTCGATGTGGCCGACGTATAACGGCATGACGCCGGAGGTTTATCAGACGCCCGAAGAAGAGCCGGGGACGTTGGCAACGGCGGGAAGATTGCTGGCGTTCGGCGCCAAGCCGCACCGAGTGGATGCACCGGCCACGGGCGAGGTTTTGATTCCGATCGGCCAAGGCGGCCGCGGCTATGTTGCGTGGGATTCTGTTCCTGGACGCAGCTGGCTGATCTTTCCGGCAACGCTGCGCGAATACACCTTGTTCGTCGGAGATACGCCGGTGAAAGTGAAGGTGCCGCTGGATTTCGATTTCGACTGGGCGATCTACGACGCGTTCTTTCGCAGCGGGCCCGATGATTTTTATCGCCAGCGAAAGCTCGGCGAAGTTTTCCAGCGAGCCTGGCAGACCGGGAATTTCGAAGTGCGTGTGATCAATGGCGAACGCGTGCGCTGCATCAAAACCGGCAAACACGTGAAAGCCGGTGAACGCATGCTCTCGTTCGACGAGATGACCGGCGACCAGCTCTTCGTCGATCGCGTGAGCTACCATTTCGTGCCGCCGACGGTTGGCAGCGGATTCGTGTTTCGAACCGGAGGTATCCCTTACATCGCGAACCGCGACGGAGATCAGTATTACATCAAGCGCCTTGTCGGCGTGCCCGGCGACACGCTGCAGATCGAAGGCACGACCTTGCTGCGCAATGGCGAGCCAATCGAAGGCTCGGAAGCTTTCGAAGCCAACTCCGAGCAGCAGGGGCGTTATCCCGGCTATCAGGCGTCCGGCATGTTGGCGCCGGGAGAAACGGTTTCGGTGGGCCCGGATGAATTCTTTGCGCTCGGCGATAACTCGCCGAACAGCGAAGACGGTCGCGTATGGGGTTTCGTGCCGGAAAAGGACGTCATCGGCCGTCCGCTAATGATCTATTATCCGTTCACGCGCCGCTGGGGCCCGTCGAAGTAAGCAAGATGCAATACGGCTACAGTCAGCTCATTCCTACCATAGCGCTACCCACAATGTCAGTTATGTTAACTAGGTTGGCTACTGAAAGTTCTCGGGGCGGGAATGTCGGTCGAGGAAATGGGAATGCTCCATGTGCGTAGAGCACTCCACCACCCTCAAGTTTCCGCCGCTCAACCAAGTATCTATCGAGCTCCCGGACCGAGCTCGAACAGGGGGCGCATCTGTAATATCAGCGGCCTAACGCTCGCAATCCGAAGCCCAGTGAGCTCTGGGTTCGACAGCTTTCACATGCGCCTTTGATTGTTGTCGCTTGCTCCAGCTGTAAGAGTCGTGATTGGCGTATGAAGCCATCTTACCGTTTTCCGAAACAGTTCACCTGGGGAGTTGCGGCATCCGCCCCTCAGATCGAGGGCGCTGCAACCGCGGACGGGAAAGGAGCGTCCATCTGGGATCGCTTCGCGACGCTGCCCGGGAAAATCGATGCCGGCGATACACCCGCGGTAGCGTGTGATCATTACCGCCACTTCGATGCCGACTTCGCTCTCATGCAGCGACTGGGCGTGAAACATTACCGGCTTTCGCTTTCATGGCCGCGGCTGTTTCCGGACGGTGCCGGCCCCGTGAATTCGCGCGGAATCGATTTTTATCGCCGCGTGTTCGATTCTCTCGCGCGCCGCGGCATCACACCGTGGGTCACCTTTTATCACTGGGATTTGCCTCAGGCCCTCGAAGAACGCGGCGGCTGGCGAAACCGCGCCACGGTCGATGCGTTCGCCCGCTACGCCGAAACGACGGTGAAGGCGTTTAGCGATCATGTGCGCCACTGGATCACGTTGAACGAAATCCCCACCTTCGTCGGTCACGGTTACCGGAAGGGCCTGCACGCGCCAGGGGCGCAAGAATCGGACGCCGTCATCAACCAGATCTTTCACCACACCCTACTCGCCCATGGTCATGCGGTGCGAGCCGTGCGGGAATTCGGAGCGCGCGGCTCTCGCGTGGGTTTGGCGCACGATATTGCCGTGCCAATCCCTGTGACCGAGACGCCCCGTGATATCGCGGCCGCTCAGGCGCAGCTCGCCGATGATCACGCACATGTGCTCGCACCGATTTTTCACGGTCGTTATCCGGACGCATACTTGCGGCGGTGCGGTGCCGATCGCCCGCGTGTGCAACGCGGTGATCTCGCGCTCATTGCCGAGCCGACCGATTTTCTAGGGCTGAACATCTATAGCGGATTCTTCGTGCGCGCCGCTGCTCGCGCTCGCGGCGGTCGTGAGACTCTCCCGTTCCCGCCGCAGTTTCCACAGGCGGCGATGGACTGGCTGCGGCTCACTCCGCAATCGATCTACTGGGCGCTGCGCCATTGTCATGCGCTCTACCAACCCAAGGCGCTCTACATCACCGAAAATGGCGCCGGCTACGACGAACCAACCACAGCGTCTTCAGAAATCGTCGATCTCCATCGTCGCGAATACCTGCGCAACTACCTCCTCAACGTGCATCGCGCGGTCGCAGAAGGCATCCCCTGCCGTGGCTATTTCCAGTGGTCCTTCATGGACAACTTCGAATGGGCCATGGGCTACGCGAAACGCTTCGGCATCGTCCACGTTGACTACGCCACGCAGGCTCGCACGCCCAAGTTGAGCGCCGAGTGGTATGCGTGCGTCATGCGCGAGAACCGGATCGTCTGAGCCAAGGCTCGTCGACGCCGAGCACCGGCAGATTCGCGCGCATCAACGCGCGACGCAGTTCCGCGCCATGCGCCCGATCACGTGTTTCGACCGTGCAGATCGCGCGCACCGCACTCACGTCCGGCCCGCTGAACGCGCGGTCGTGCGTGATGTCCTTGATGCTCGCGCCCGTCTCGGCGATCACGCCGCTCAACGCCGCAAGACCTCCCGGCCGATCGCTGATCGACACCACAAAACGGCAAAGCCGGCCGTCCGCCACGAGCCCGTGCTCGATCACGCGACTTAGTTTCGCGGGATCGATGTTTCCTCCGCACGTGGTCAGCACGACGGTTTTCCCGCGCAATTCCGGCAACTTCCCGGCCATCAATGCCGCGAGCGGTGCCGCGGCCGCGCCTTCGACCACCGTCTTCTCTAGTTCGACCATGCGCAAAATCGCCAAGGCAATCCAGTCCTCGGCCACCGTCACGACACGGTCAACCCGCGCGCGCGCCAGCGAGAACGCATTCGGCCCCACTTGGAGCACAGCGAGACCGTCGGCGAGCGTAGGACGGCGTCCGATTGCCACCGGCCGGCCGGCTTTCAGCGCCGCCCTGAAGCTCGCGGTCTCGCGCGATTCGACGCCGATAATCTTCACCCGCGGGCGTAGTGCTTTAACCGCTACAGCGAGCCCGGCGATCAGTCCGCCTCCTCCGACTGGTGCGACAATCGCGTCGACATCCGGCACCTGCGCGAGGATCTCGAGCGCCATCGTGCCCTGCCCTGCGATAATCGCCGGATCGTCGAAGCCGTTGATATAAGCCAGCTCCTCCTTCGCCGCCAACGCATCCGCGCGTGCCCTCGCTTCGGAAAAATCCTGGCCGTCCAGAATCACTCGTGCGCCCATCCGCTCGCACGTCGCCCGCTTGATCAGCGGCGCGTGCGTTGGCATCACGACGGTCACCGGCACGCTCAACAGCTTGCCGTGATACGCGAGACCAAGTGCGTGATTGCCGGCCGATGCGGTGATGACGCCGCGACGTCGCTTCGCCGGCGAAAGCAGCGCCAACGCGTTGCGCGCGCCGCGCTCCTTGAACGAACCGGTGCGCTGCAGGTTGTCGAGTTTGCACCAGATCCGTGCGCCCGTGATTTCAGCCAGCGAAATCGATTCGGGACACGGCGACCGCAGCACGTGTTTCGCGATGCGGCGCGCGGCCACCGTGATGTCGGTCAGAGAAACAGGAGATTTCATCGCCCACGAAAAACTCCGCCAGGCAGCGGTCGCTCACAACTCATCGACGAATGCCGGCCTGTTCCAGCAACCAGCTTCGCACGCGTTCGTCGACTTCGGGAAACACCGTGTGCCCCATCTTGCGCGCGACCAGCAGGCGTTTCGGCGCGGACAAGGTGTTGTAGGTCGAGAACACCGAAGTCGGCGGACAATTTTCGTCGATATAGCCGATCGCGACGAGCATCGGTGCGCGGACGCGACGCGCGAGATTGACGGTGTCGTAGTAACGTGTCGTTGCGATTTTCTCCGGGGTGCGGTGACGGCTCTCGGCACCCCGCATCATGTGCGGCCAGCCTCCGGCCCGGTCATGCAGATAACCGGTGACGTCGCAGTAAGCCGGCACGATCGCCGCCGCCGCGGTCACACGCGGATCGAGCGCAGCAGTGGCGAAAGTCAGTTGGCCGCCCTGGCTCGCGCCGAACATGATCAAATTTTTCCCGTCCCAGTTTTCGCGCGTCGTGAGGAAATCGTTTGCGCGCAGACAGCCGAGATAAACCCGCCGGTAATAATACGTGTCGCGATCATCGAGATTGTAGAGCTGATAACCATCGAGCGCGCCGGTGCGCATTTGTTCGTAGACTTCCGTCTGCTGCGTGACGGGAATTCCGTGAATGCCGATTTCGAGCGTGATCGCGCCGCGCTCCGCGAGCTCGCGTTGGCCCGAATACGCTCTCACGCCAGCGGCCGGGACGCGCAGGATCGCCGGATAACGGCCGGGTGCTTTCGGTTCGCACAAAATGCCGAAGATGCGGCCGGGATACGGCATGGCGGCGGTCGTGCGACTCCACGTGCGAAAGCTCACGTGGTAAACATTGATCGCGCCGCGGCTGGCCTCGGGGATTAGCTCCAGCCGCGGCTCCAGCGGGATCTTCGCGAGCTCGGCTTTGCTCGCGCTCCAAAATACGTCGAAATCGTCGGCGTCCTCCTGCGTCGGCGCGATGTGCTCCGGCGCGAAGCCCGCGGCTGCGAGCGAACGATAGTCGCGTCCGTCGATTTTCGTCGTCACCACGCAACGGATGAACCCCGGCTCGCCGAGCGTGCCACCGTCAATCGTCGCGCCTTCGGCCGAAACGGTGACCGCTCGCTCTTCGGCCGGCATGCCTTCGGGACCGACGCGATACTTCACCTCCGCACCGGCGACCGGCTGATCGTCGGCGGTCACCCGAATGAGAAATCTCACCCGCTCGCCGGTAGCATAGGTCCACGAGTCGCGATCGGGCGCAACGTCGAGTTGGACAACGGCGACGTGCTCGTCCGCCGGGCTGTCGATCGCGAGAGCAACAGGAATGCAGGCGAATGCCAACAGCCAGACGCCGCGCGGCCACCTCCCCCACGCCATCGATCGAGGGTGAAATTTCACGGGAAAAGCGAGGCCGTTATTTCGGCGCCCATTGCGCGCGGCCGCCGCGCTCGGCGAGGAAGGTCATTCCTGCTTCGAAGGCGACGAGGTGCGCATCGACGAGTTGCTCGGGAGTATGCTTCGCCACTTCGCCCGCGCGGTTTTTGCCGGCGAAACTGTGCGACGGCGACTCGATCAACACGGCTAGCGCGCCGCAGTGGAGGTTGAGCGCCGTATCCAGATTCATTCGCGGCGTGCCCTTTTTTGGCGGCGAGGCCTCGAGCGCGACGTCCTTGGTGCTCTGCAGTCCGGCCTCGGTGAGCGCGGTGTGCACGGCGCGATAGAGCTCGTCGAAGATCGGCAGCAGCGCCGCTTCCGTCGCGGGCCGATGCATGCGCACGAAATAATTTTGCGGCGGTGCGCCTGTATGCATGTTGAACATCAGGTCCGGGCGCTCGCGCGCCGTGAGGTCGAGCAGCGCCTGCGTCTCCGGCTGGCGCGCGCCGAGGAAATCGTCGTGCTGGATATTGACGCCGGCGTCGTTCGGGTAACCGCCGGGAAACTGCGTGCGCGCGAAGTCGAGCGGGATGAACTCCTTGACCGTCGGCCAGCCGATGCGCGTGCCGTCCTTCCACACTCCCGTGTTGAAGTAGGTGTGGAATCGATTGTCGGTGTCGCAATACGGCTGCATGCGCAGCGGGATCCGAGCACGGCCGTCGACGTTGACGACCGGTATGAGCACGATCCGGTCGAGCCGCTCCCGCGCGGCAACGATCCCCGGCCACTCCTTGCCACGCAGGTCGCGACCGGTTTCGAGCACCGCAATAAGATTCATCACGCCGACGATGCCTTCAAACTCGCCCCCGTGCACTGCGCCCATGCCGACAAAAACTTTCTTGGCATGATCGGGACCGAGATACGCGCGAACGTCGAAGAAACCGAGTGAACCGGAAAACGTCGTCGTGCCCTTCCCCTGCCGCGGCGAACCGTAAGACACCGCGCGAATCGGCCGACCTCCGGCGGTGTGACCGATGACTTCCACGTGGCCACGCTTCACGTTCTTGGCGAGATACTGCTCGATTGCGTCGACTTCGCTGAGCCAGAAATCCGGGATCGTCTCGGCGTTCTGCAGATACTCGGCCGGAATCTCGGGAAACGCCTTCGGCGCGGTGACCGCCGCTGTCGCAGGGCTCAGCGCCAGCGCGGCGGCAAACCCAACCGCGCACGCATGACGGACGTTAAAAATGGAGCGAGAGGAAGAGATCATAAGGTGCAGGGTTGGAGGTGGGCGGATCGGGAGCGGAACCCACCAACAACGGCGGGCTCCACCTTTGGGATGAAAAACGGGTGCGAGAACATGGTTATTGCCCGGCGAGCCAGCTCGCGCGGTGTTTTGCGACAAAGTCGTCGTCACAAAGCCACGGATACGCCTGCGACACGCGGGTGATTTCACGCGCCTGGCCGGGCGAAAGTTGTTCGTGGGGATCAAGGCAGGCTGTCGTCGCGAGCAGTCCCTGACGGCGCAGCACTTCATGGATGCCGGGGAGACAACCGGCGAAACGATGTGCGCTGTCGAAGATCGCAGCGTTCGCATCCGTTAGCGCGGCGTTGCGCGTGAGCCAGAGCTGGTCGATGCGACCGCGCGAGCGCGCGCGTTGCAGCTCACGAAACAGCGTCACCGCCTGCTCCGTCCACACGCCCCACTGCCCCAACAATCCGCCATCGAAGTGACGCGTGCGACCAGCGAACTCGAAAGGCGTGAGCAGGTCCGCGATGATGTTGTCGTCGTTGCCCGTGTAGAGCGCCACATCGTCGCGGCCGGCCTCCATCACCGCGCGCACGACATCAAGCGTGCGGTAGCGATCGAATGGAGCGAGCTTCACGGCGACCAGCTCTGGAATCTCGGCGAACTCGCGCCAGAACCGATACGAGAACGTCCGCCCGCCCACCGCCGGTTGAAGATAGAAACCGATTAGCGGCAGTTCTTGCGCCACGCGCCGGCAATGTTTCAACACCGCATCTTCGGCGTCCTTCGCCCACGCGCCCAGGCTGAGCAAGCCCGCCTCGTAGCCAAACGAACGCGCCGTGCGCGCCTCCGTCACGGCCTGCTTGGTTTTGCCACAAAGGCCCGCGATCAGCGCAAACCGGCGCGGCTGTTTCGCGCGTCCGAGCCACCCTTTCGCAGTTTCGGCGGCGAGCGCCAGCACGCGGTCGTAGAGCGCGATTTTTGGATCGCGAATCGCGAACTGCGTTGAGTGCACCGCCACCGCGAGACCGCCGGCGCCCGCGTCCACGTAGTAGCGCACAAGTCCCCGTTGGCGACGATCGTCCCAGCGACGATCGGTCCGCAGCGCCAGCGGCAGCGCCGGGATGACTTGCCCGGCGAGAAGATGCGAACGCAAGGAGACGGAAGATGCAGTGCTCATGAAAACAGCAGCGTGGAAAGGTGAAATCGAGAGACTCAGATCAGAATTTTCCGTCGCGGCGTTCGAAGCCCGTGGGCTTGCCCCATGTCTCCGCGGGTCCGCGCAACCAGGCCACCGTCCAGCGCATCATGGTTTCAAGGGAGGTGGGCGGCAGACCGAACCGCTCGTGCGATCGCCGTGCATTGTTGAGCCAGGCGGTTTCGGCTTCGCGACCGGTCACGATCGCGGGGCGCCCCAGCAGCTCGCCGAAACGTTGCGCGAGTTCGCGCACGGAAAGAATGGCAGGACCGGTGACGTTCACCGGCACGGCGGGCGAGCCGGCAATATCCAGTGCCTGGATGCTGTGCTGCACCGCGTCGGTTTGCCAGATGACGTTAACGTGCCCCATCGCGACATCGACGGGCGTGCCGTTCATCACCTTCTGCGCGATATCGAGCAGCAGCCCGTAGCGAAACTCGACCGAGTAGTTCAGGCGAATCAGCGCGACCTGGGTGCCATGCGCGGCGGAGACTTCAGCGAAGGCGCGTTCGCGTTCGATGCACGACGCCGCGTAAGCCGCCGGCGCGGGATCGACCGGCATGGACTCGTCCGCCCCACCCGTCTCCGGACGCACAAACGGATACACGCAGCCGGTGGAGAACGCGACGATCTTGGAGGTGTGATAACGCGCCGCGACCAGGCGTGGCATCTCGACATTCATGCGTCGCAGGAGATCGGACGCGGCCGAGGTGCCGAACTTCACGCCGGCAAGAAAGAACACCGTCGGCGCCTCCGGCAGTTGTTTGAGCGCCGCCTCGTCTGAAAGATCGCAGGCGACCGTCGAAATGCCGCGGGATTCGAAGTCGTCGCGATCTCGCAGCGTTGAGAAACGCGACACGGCGATCACCGGATCGCGGCGCCCCATGGCTTCCAGTCCGCGCTGCACCATGGCGCTCAGATGCAGGCCCATCTTTCCGCCCGCTCCGAGCACGAGCACCGGACCGGGATGGCGTGCGAGCGTCGCCTCCACCGCGGCTGAAGGCTGGCTCAGAAAGTCGTCCACCGCGTCAGGAGCGCACGGCAGTTCAGGCCGGCCGTCGCCAAAAGAAGGTTCAGACGGGTTCGTCATGACGGTGATAAAGCAAGGTGTCCAACGCGCATTTGAACTCAAGAAAATTGGCCGGTGAAAGCTGGATTTCGCGGATCACTTCAATTCGAAGAAGTCGCCTCGCGCGCCGAAGCACCGCGCGACGAAAACGGATGCGGGCGACAGCGGTCTTTGTATCTAGTGGCGCGATACGCTTCGAAGCGCGCTTCGACGTCCTCCGCCCGCGCCGAGTAGGCGCATTGGGGACAGTAATGTTCGTCGCGTGCGGCATCGTGCAGAAGGAACACGACGTCGACATCCCGCGCGAAGCACATGGGGCAGCGGTAGGTTTTCATGACGCGCTCAGGATCAATCGGGTTCTCAAGCTCTGGCCCGCTGCAACGGTGCCAATGAGCGTTAGCGTGTAAAACGGCTGAAACATGAAGCCTTCGACCGCTTCGCCGCGCGCGCCCCCCCCGACGGGCTCGAGCGCGATCCGGCTGTGGACGGGCGGCAGCGTCGCTTCGACGCGATGCGGAGCCTCGACGCGCAAGGTGCGGGCCTCATATGCATAGACCAGCTCGCGTCGTTCGGTCGCGTCTTCCGCCGACAACACAAGGCCGCGCATGTCCTCGGGATACTCCGTCGTCCCCCAGCAGCCGCGGTGCGTTTCCGCGAGTTCGATGGTCGCAGAAGGATCCGACACCGTGAGCAGCCGCCGCTCGATTTCGACGATGCCCGCGCCGGGAAAACGAAAGACCGAGGCGGCCGTCACCGTGACATCGCCCACCGCCAACGTGATCGGATCCGTGACGAGCTCTGAAACACCGTCCGCGCCGCGCGTGACACGCCCCGCAGTTCGACTGGCGGTGAACGCCACGCGACTGCCGCGGCATCGCACTTCGGCGGTCTGACGCGGGCCGGCGGCGACGCCGCCGCGATGCTCCGAACTGATGAGATACGGGTAATTTCCGTTCCAGAGGTTCTTTGTATCCGAACCCATATTACGATCGAGCTGTCCGATCAGCGGGCGCAGATCGCAGATTGTGCCACCCGCGTTGAGGTCGATCGTGAGGCGGAAATACGCGTCGACATACCAGAACATCTGCCGGCGCGAACCGCACAGGATGTCGCTCCACAGATTCACTTCGGGGCGATTCACCGGAATGTGCGCGCGCACCCACTCCCCTGTTTCGCTCACGCTTTGATCCCGCACCAGGCCTGCGGCTTTCCGATCGGCGAGATATGCGAGCGACTCGCCATACAAGCGGCGCGCGGCGAAATGGTCCGGCGTGAACGGATGCCCGGGCGAAAGCCACGGCGGGCTCACGAAGAGGCTGTAGTAAACGTGATTGTTGTAGCGGAGCTGCTCGAGCCACTGATCGATGAAGTGCAGCAGGTAATCGCAACGATCGCCGTCGTTGGCCATCGCGCGAATCAGGTTCACCGGATGGCTCGCAAACAGATCGTCGCGGCTCGTCAGCGACAGCACCATGTCGCGATTCAGATGCGGCAGCGCGACGAGCCCGACCGCATCGTCCTCGCTCACCGCCGGAGAGAGATGGCAGTTACGCGACGGATAAAAAATGCCCCACGGCCCGCCTTCGCTGAACAGATGCCACTGGCGATTGTTGCCATGATACATCTTCAGCCCCTCTTCGAAACAGCTCACGATCGCGGTCCGCAGATAGGGAAACTCTGCGCGTAGGAAACGCAGCGTCGCTGCGTCGAGAATGTAGGAGCCGAGCGATTGCGGCGGACAACCGAAGACCGTTTGAAAGCGCTCGATCAGAAAGCGGATGACCGCGAATCGCGTCGCTGACGGCAGCAGATAGATCGCCTTCTCCTCGGTGCCGAAACGCACGCGATAGTCGTCGCAGACCAGTTCGTGCAGATGAATGCCCACCTCGACGCCGTGCTCCGCCGACTCGCGGGCAACATACTCGCACACCTCGGGTTCGAACAACGCCCCATACGTCACCAGGATCGTCGTGCGCAATCCGTGACGATGCGCCTCCGCCTGTTGATAGCGCAGCACCTCGAGCCGCGCGGCGCCGCGGTCTGCCCGGTGAATGACATTGAGCAACATCTGCCTCATGCGAGGGGCAAGTTCACAGCAGCTCCGGTTCGATCGCTCTCAGCCATCGCCGCAACCACCCGAATGCCTTCAACGATGGTTGCAATTCCTGCCGCGTCCAGCGGTCGGCGCCCGGCAATCGCGTCGGCGAATTCACGCCATGGATACTCACCACTCCGCGGCGCCACTTCTTCCGTCGCGATCAGCCGCCGCTGCGCGCCGTCGCCCATTACAAGGCTGAGCCGCGCCGACGAGCCCGACGCGGGGCGCCACGGCATCGCCGGATCCAGGTTGCGATAGATCGTCCCGCGTTCGCAGTGCAGCAGCAGGCTGTTCAGATAACGATCTCCGTCATCGCAGCAAAAGGTCGCAAAAACACTCGCGAGTCCACCGGAGCGAAACCGAATCGCGAGTTGCCCCTGGTCCGGCGTCGGTCGCCCCGTGCGGAGCCGCTCTCCTTGCGCGAAGACCTGGCTAGCGGGACCGAAAAGACGCACGAGGTCGTTGATCGCGTAAATCCCCAGCCTAAACACCGGCGCGAGCGGACAGCGGAGCGGATCGTCATACCATGAGCCGTCCGCCTGCTCCTGCACGTTCGTCAGCATCTCGGCACGGGCCGCCACTGGCCGGCCGAGATCGTAGTCACGGATCCACGTCTCCATGCGCACGACATCCGACGGTTGCGGACTCGGCGAATTGACCTGAACCACGCGGCCAAGCCGCCTCGCCTCCTGCAGCACCTCTTCCGCCGCCTTTGGATCCAGCTCGAACGGTTTGGTCGTGATCACGTCCTTGCCCGCTCGAAGACAAAGGCGGATGAGATCAGCCCGTCCAGCGGGCGGAGTGAACAACGCCGCGACCGGAAGTCGCGGATCGGTCAGCGCATCCTCCAAACGCTCGAAACCCGGCACCGCAAGTTCCGCCGCTGTGCGCTGCACCAACGCAGCATCGCGATCGCAAACCGCCGCGACGCGAATCCCGTCGCCTTCCTCTCCGGCCAAGATCCGGTCAATCAGGTAGCGCCCAAACCGAAGGCCAACGATCAACAGCGGCAACTTGTCGGATGCGGACATCATCGATGCCGCACAAAAACAACATATTTTTCGTTACGCAACATTCCAGTTTTGTTGCGACCAACAAATAGATTCCCGTTGGCGCAGCAGTTCAAGAGCACAACCCGAGGATCCGGAGCGTTCTATCGACCGCCACTCCCCACTGGTTGATCATACCCGGCCGCAAGCGCGTCAGGCCGGCGCGGATCGGCTGCCCCTTGATGCAATCCCGATTGCGGATTCACGGCGATGGTCGACGCCGCACCCTGATACGCGCCTTCGTAAGAGGCGCGCTGCGCCAATGTGTGCCCCTTGGCGCGCAAAAGGGCGGCTGTATCGGCCGACATCCCGTAGCGCTCGTAGGTCAGCACATCCGGCAGCCATTGGTGATGAATGCGAGGCTCGTCGACCGCCTGCATCACGGGCATTCCGTGATCGATCACGTTCGAGATCACCTGCAGCACGGTGTTGATGATCGTCGGACCACCCGGGCTGCCAGTCACGAGCACCAGGCGTCCTTCCTTGAATACCATCGTCGGAGTCATCGACGACAATGGCCGCTTGCCGGGAGCAATCGCGTTCGCCGAGCCTTGCACCAAACCGTAGGCGTTCGGCTTGCCCGCAGCGGTGGTGAAATCGTCCATTTCGTTGTTCATCAGCACGCCGATGCCCGGAATCGTCACGCCGGAGCCGTAGGAGCCGTTGAGGGTGTAAGTATTCGAAACGGCATTACCGGCGGCGTCGGCCACGCTGAAGTGCGTCGTCTGCGGCGCCTCCGGCGGAGGCGCCGTGGCGGCTCGCCCAAGGCCCGGCGCAAGATTGCGGCTCGACGTGGCGCGCTGCGGATCGAAGTCCGTCATGCGCCTCCTAGCATAGTTGCGGTCAAGCAACTGTTCAACGGGAACGGAAACGAAATCCGGATCCCCGAGATATTCCGCGCGATCGCGGAACGCGCGTCGCATTGCCTCTGTGAACAGATGATACTTTGCCGCGGACCGATGCCCGAGCGCCGCGACATCGTGCGGCTCGACCATCGCAAACATCTGCAGCAGCGCGATGCCCCCGGAACTCGGCGGCGGCATCGTCACGATGTCGTAACCGCGATACGTTCCGCGCAGCGGCTGACGCACGACGACGCGGTAGTTGGCCAGATCCGCGCGCGTCAACAACCCGCCGTTGGCCGTCATCGCGTCGGCCAGCCGCGCCGCCGTTTCTCCTTCGTAAAACTCGCGCGGTCCCGCCCTCTGCAAACGCGCCAACGTTGCCGCCAATTCCGGCTGACGCAGGATTTCGCCGGCCCGGAAGAACTCGCCGTTCTTTAGAAAGATTCGTCGCGATTCGGAATCCTGCTCAAGCAGCGGAGCGGCTCCCCGCAAACTCGCCGCCGCGCCCTGACTGATCGCAAAACCCTCATCCGCCAAACGGCGCGCCGGCTCGACCAGCTCGGCCCATGTAAGCTGGCCCGAGCCGTAATGCTCCCAGGCATACGCAAGCCCTGCGACGGTGCCGGGCACTCCGCTGGCGCGCCACCCCACCGTCGAAGATCCGCTGCCCTTCAACGGCGCGCCCTCCGCATCCAGATACATCGACTCGGTCGCTGCCGCCGGCGCGGTTTCGCGATAATCGATCGCGAGGTCGCGGCCGTCCGCGAGGTGAACCAACATGAAGCCGCCTCCGCCGAGATTGCCCGCGACCGGATACGTGACCGCCAGCGCGATTCCGGTCGCCACCGCTGCATCGATCGCGTTACCGCCGCGCTGCAAGATTTCCGCGCCCGCCTGGCTGGCGAGAGATTGAGAGGAAACGACCATGCCGTGCGTCGCCTCCACCGCGAGTCGTTGTCCGTAAACGGAGGAAAGGCACGCCAAGACGAGCGCGAAGAGGCCGGGCGAACGACGAAAAAATCGAGACGCAGTCGCGGGTTTCATCGTTCGTTTAAGCACGTTTGGTTTTCTCCACGGACGTTTCATCCAGCAATCGTCGAAACGCGACCACGCCGGCCTCGAGTTCGCCCTCCTCGATGAACTCGTCCCGCGTATGCGCTTGTTCGATACGGCCCGGCCCGAACGCCACCGATGGAATCCGGGTGGAGAAGACATTGCCGTCGCAAAACCAATCGGCGGTCGCCCAGCCGCGTCCGACCCGGCGGAGATGTCGCGCCCACGGCAGCCCGCGGTCGGTCACGAACGACGGCCCCTGGCGATGCAGCGTGATGCGCGCTTTCGGCGCGTGAGCCGCCACGGCCGCCCGAACGAGCTGCATCGCGTCGTCGTATCCACAGTCCGGATGCAACCGCAGATCGAGTCCCAGCCGGCAATTTGCCGGCACGACGTTGAGTCCGGAGCCAGCCGACACGATGCCGAGATTCAGGGAGGCGCGGCCCAGCACGGGATGAACGCGCGCCGCCAGAGCGGGCGCGACCTCGTCGCGCAGCGCCGCGATCAACGGCAACGCCGCAAACATTGCGTTCTTTCCGCGCTGCGGCGTCGCCCCGTGCGCCGCGCGGCCGGGCACGTCGATCCACACGCGCAACAGGCCTTTCGCCGCCGACACGACGCGGAGCTGCGTTGGCTCGAGCGCCACAGCGAAATCGGCCGAAAAACCCGACGCCATCAGCGCTTCGGCGCCGAGGCTCCCCTGCTCTTCGCCGGCCGTCGCAGCGACGATCCACCGAACGCTCGATTCGCTCCGCCGCCGCGATCGCGCCCAGTTCCCCACCGCCGCCAGCAGCGCCGCCATCGGCCCCTTGGTGTCACAAGCGCCACGACCATGCAGCTGCGACCCCTGACGGGTAAGCCGGAACGGGGGAACCGTCATCCCATCGACACCCACCGTGTCGAGGTGCGGAACCAGCGCCACCGTCGACTCCGCTCGTCGTGACGTTTCGAATACGCCCACCACCGAAGTTCTTCCCGGTGCCAACGTCTGCAATCGAACGTCCGCACCAAACTTCCGCAGCAGCGTGGCCACGTGCTGGGCCATGGCCGCTTCGCCTGGAGGCGTTCCGCCCGCATCCGCTTCCGGATGAACGCTGGGAATCGAAACAAGATCCGAGAGGATCTTCTGCACGGAAGAGGAGCGTCGCATCACCGAAGGTTGGGTTGAGACTGTGAAGAAACCGGCACGCTGCCTTCGTTCGTGTCGACGCGCGTCAACGCCATGACCAGCACGTCGGACCACCAGACTCGCGAGCGCCACGTGCGCAGCGCAAAATGCCCGCCGGGCAACGGATCGGGATCGCGAAAGTCATGCACCCGTTTCCCATCGATCCAGCAACGCAGGCGTCCGCCCGCGATCAGCACGCGAAACCGATACGATTGCCCCACCTCCGATCGCCACGTCCGATCTTCGCTGACGAGATGGAAACCCGGATTGCGCCGTGCTCTCGCCCACCCTTCCTGAAATCCGCCGGTGAGCGTGAAGATGTAGTTCGGGATTTTGTGATATTCTCCATACGAGCCCGACCGGCCGAATCGGTAGGCGCGGCCATCCAGCTCACGCGCATGCACGAAGAGATTGAGATTGGCCGCATTCGTCTCGTCGGCCGGCAAGGTCGAACCGGCCGTGAACTCGATCAGCACATTCGCCGGCAAAGGCTCCCGCCACCAAAGGGTCGCCGCATCCGCCGCAGATGGCTCTCGTGGCGTCACCACGTTGATGCGGCCCTCCCGCGCCACCGCCTCCGGATCGCCTTCGACCACCCAGCGCTCCCGCCACGTCTCATCCGCGAAGGTTTCGTGAATCAATTCGACCGCCTGCCAAGTCTCGCCATCGACCTCCACGGACGACGGTGCCGCCACCAGCACGCTGCCAAGTGCGGCCCACAAGAAGGAGTTCAGGAAGATTTGGCGGTTCACGGATCGATGCGCACGAAGAGGGTCAAAACCGGCGGACAGCGTCGCGGTCGGGGCAGTTTCACACTCGTATTTGATTTTTTCCTCATCTGCCAACGCAACCATAAATTCCGAAGCCGCAACGCTGAATTGCATCGCCACCCGCTCCGACCAAGCCGCGTCGCCACTCCCATCCGCATCATCTTCGCCACAATTTTCTCCAATCTATTCTAATGCGCTTGTGAATTGGCGAGGTTTCCGCGTTGCTGGGGCGCGTGACCGCCCTCGCCCCGCACTTTCTTTGCCCGCCCGCGAGCCTGACGTCGATGGTCGATTTCGCGCGCGGGATTCGAACCGGTTGGAACATCCCCGCCCGCGTGGTATCGCTGAACGCCTGACGATCTCAGAAGCCGGAACGATCTCGAAGAACGATGGTTTCCACGATCGCCAACACCGCGCATCAAGCCACGGCCACTCCTCGTCTCGTCATCGCACTGACCGAGGAGGAACGAACGCTTTTCTTCGGCTCCACGACGGCAGCCTTCTCGCAACTTCCAGCCGAGGTCGTGTGGCTCCACGAATCGGACCTTACGGAATCCGGGTGGCGCGAACGACTGCAAGCGCTCGCCCCGTCCGCTTTGGTCACGGCCTGGCAAACTCCGCCGCTTCCGAGTGACTGGCTGCAATCGCCGGATTGTCCGCTGCGCTACGTCTGCCACGTCACCGGCTCCGTGCGGCGGCTCGTCCCCCGCGCGTTTCTGGAACGCGGCGGTTGGGTGAGCAACTGGGGCACGCTCGCCGCGGCCACCGTGGCGGAACACGCGCTTCTGCTCGGCCTCGCTTCGCTGCGCAATCTGGTCGCTTGGCGCGCTTTCATGCAGCAGCGGCCAAAAACGCGGCCCGCTGCCCAGCTGGGCACCCGTTCGCTCTTCGGGCGGCGCGTCGGCTTGCACGGCTTCGGCACAATCGCACGGGAGCTCATCACCTTGCTGCGGCCGTTTCGCGTGTCGCTCGCCGCCTACTCGGCCGGCGTGCCGCCGGCGGTCATGCAGGATCTCGGTGTCGAACCCTGCGCGTCGCTCGAGACCTTGTTCGCGCGCAGCGACATCGTCTTCGGCTGCGAAGCGCTGATGCCTTCCACGATCGGCAGCGTCACCGCGTCCGCTCTCGCCGCGCTGCCGGACGGCGCCGTGTTCGTCAATGTCGGTCGCGGCCGCATCGCCGATGAAGACGCCCTGCTCCGCGAGGCGAAAAGCGGTCGCATCCGCGTAGCCGTCGACGTGGTTTCGCATGAGCCGATCGATCCATCATCGCCGTGGCTCGACACGCCGGACGCCCTGGTCTCGCCGCACATCGGCGGTCCGACGCTGGACATGTATCCAGAGTTTGGACGCCATGCCCTCGGCAACCTTAAACGCTACTTCGCCGGACAGACGCTCGCTGCCGTCGTCACGTGCGAATCCTACGATCGTTCCACCTAGACACCCATCCCGCTCCATCTTGGCGCAAGTTCTGCGCCGGTAATATCTCTCTCCGCTCCTTCCCTCATGCTCCACTTTTTCGACTACCTCGTCATCGCCGTCTTCTTTGTCTCCCTGCTCGGGATCGGATGGTTCTTCCGCCGCTTCGGCGGCGACAGCAACCAGTATTTCCGTGGCGGCGGGCGCATGTCGTGGTGGCTGGTCGGCACGTCGGCCTTCATGGGCGCGTTCAGCGCCTGGACGTTCACCGGCGCCGCCGGACTGGCCTTCGATCAGGGGCTGGTGGTGCTCGTGCTTTATTGGGCGGGGGCGTTCGGATTTTTCTGCAACTGGGCAGGCTTCGCCGCGTGGCTCCGTCAGACGCGCGTGATTACCTCGATGGAAGCGGTGCGTGCGCGCATGGGTCCCGTCAACGAGCAGGTCTTCACCTGGCTCACCCTGCCCATCGGCATCATCGTCGCCGGCATCTGGCTCTACGGCCTCGCGATTTTCTGCTCTCCGGTTTTCGGCTTCGACCTCCAGGCGACGATTCTGCTTTGCGGCGTCGCGGTGGTGTTCGTCGCCGCCGCCGGCGGGCAGTGGGCGGTTGTCGCGGGAGATTTCGTTCAGGCGCTAATGCTCCTGCCGATCACGATCGTCGCGGCGGTGTGGGCGTGGGTGAAGATCGGCGGCTGGTCCGGTTTTCAAGCCGGTCTGCCGGAGACGCATTGGAGCCTCATTTCCTCGGACGCGTTGGGTTTCGGGAAATGGTGGGTGGTGGCCATCCTCATCGAAAAATTTTTCGTCCAAAACGCGCTCCACGGCGCCGGCCGGTATTTGAATGTCCGCGATGGCCGCGAGGCGAAGCGAGCGGCGTTCCTGGCGATGACCCTCTACCTCACGGGTTCCGTCCTATGGTTTATCCCGCCCTTGGTCGCGCGGGCCTCGAACATGGACCTCGCGGGACAATTCCCCGGCCTTACCCAGCCGAGCGAAGCGGCTTACGTCGCGATGGCGGCGCAATGCCTGCCCGCAGGACTGCTCGGGCTCATGCTCACGGGCATCATTTCGGCAACGCTCTCGTCGATGGATCACGGGCTCAATCGCAACGCCGGCGTTTTCGTGCGCAGTGTGTATCTGCCCTTGCTCCGCCCTAAAGCCAAAGAGCGCGAGCAGGTGCTCGCCGGCCGCATCTCAACCCTCGGTTTCGGCGGAATCGTCATTCTGACGGCGTTGCTCTACAGCACGTGGAAAGACCTCGGGGTGTTCAGCCTGATGTTCGGTTTCTCCGCACTGCTCGGCATCCCCTACGCCGTTCCCATGGTCTTGTGCCTTTTCGTGCGTCGCGTGCCGGACTGGGCCGGCTGGTCGACCGTGCTCGTCGGCATCACGGTCGGATCGATCGTCGGCAGCGCCCACAACCTTTTCGCCCCTTGGGTCGAGGAAGGTTCCCGTCTGGCATCGCTGCTCGCGTGGACCGGCAGTCACCACTTCGCGGCAGTCACGATTGCAGGCTCAGTGGTGAGCTCGCTGTGGTTCTTCGGTGCCGCTGTGCTGTTCGGCCGCCGAATCCCGGAGAAGCGGATGGCTGAAATCAATCGCTTCTTCGAAACGATGCACAAACCCGTCGAGCCCGCCGAGGAGTCCGTCGAACAGACCAACAACCGCGGCACAGTCGGGATCGGCCGGATGTGCCTCGCTTACGCCGCCTTCATTTTCCTGCTGGTGCTCGTGCCCAATCCAATCGAAGGCCGCCTCGCCATCCTGTTCTGCGCCGCGTTCATGGCGGCGATGGGCTACGGACTAATCCGCGCCGCCCGCGTGAGCAAAGCGTAGGTCAGCCCGACACGCGACCGGCAGAGCCGCGTTCTCCCGTTCGCTCCTGCACGCCCGCAGTTTGTCACATTCGCATGTGATTCCGTGCGAATGCGACGCCCCTGCGGTCGCAGATCCATCTCGCCCGAAGGCCCACATCCGGCCTAGCTGACAACGGTCCGCGGCAGCACTACCGCGCGATCCGAAGCCTATCATGCGGCATTCACTTGCGTTCACATACGCATGTGATTTATGTTAAATTCACTCTCCCGTGAACTGCGCTCAGCGGCTCTCGTCGTTTCGGCGCCTTCGCCCCCTTTCGACGCTGCCGCTGCCCCCGATCTTTCGGACTGAACCCGAATCCACCCACGGCGTTTGGCGCGCCTTCGAGCGACGCCAAGGTCCGGGCCGAAGGATCACCTCTCAAAAAAAACAACATGAAGACCCCTGGATTGAAATGTCTGCGCGCGCTCCTGCTCGGAGTGGCTGCGTTCTTCGGCCCGCTGGCGGCGAACGCCGTTCCCGTATTCCCCGGTGCCATCGGCTTCGGCACCGACACCCCCGCCGGCCGCGGTGGCATTGTCTACCGCGTCACCAACCTCAATGACAGTGGCCCCGGCTCCCTGCGCTACGGCATCGAACATTCCAGCATGCGGCAGCCGCGCGTAATCATCTTCAATGTTTCCGGCGTCATTGAGCTGCAGTCCGATCTGGTGATCCGCGACGATTCCGTTGGCGCTTATTCGCATCTCACCATCGCCGGCCAAACCGCCCCCTACCCTGGCATCACGCTGAAGAACTACGGCATCAGCATCCGCTCCCACGACATCCTCATCCAGCACCTCGCGATCCGTCCGGGAAATCACGTCTTCTCCGGCACCCAGCTCGACAATCGCGACGCCATCAAGATCGAGACGCCTGCGGGCGTGACGGTCTACAACGTCGTGCTCGATCACCTCTCGTGCAGCTGGAGCGTCGACGAACTTGTCTCGCTGTGGGGCCAGAACGGACAGATCAACAACGTCACGCTCCTGAATTGTATCTTCGCCGATCCCATCATGAACGGCGAACCCGACAGCAGCGGCCATTCGCGTCTGCGGACCCACTCGGAGGGAACGCACGGCTTCGGTCCGCTGGTTGGCCCCAACACGTCTAACGTTTCCATCATGCGAAACATCATGGCGTTCATTTACGGCCGGAATCCGGCGGTTTCCAGCACCTCCGCAGGCGCCCAGATCGTGAACAACCTCATCTATCGCCCCGGCCCGTGGTCCAACAATGTCATCCGCTTCAACACCATGTCCACGTCGCCCCGCACGGCATCCGTCATCGGCAACGCCATCTTCCGACATCCCCTGCCGTTCACGATGGACATCACCGCCATGCCGGCCCCGCCCGCCGCCCAGCAGCTGATCACCACCGCGACGAATCACACGCAATTCTACAGCACCGGCATCTACATCTTCGATGACGTGTCGAGCAGCGCGAGTTTCTACCTCAACGACAATCGCCTCTTCAACCCGCAGACCAGCACCTGGCTGCTCAACGACGCGATCCTGCGCGATCGTTCCACCACGCCCGTGACCCGCCGCACCTCGGATTACTACGACGACTCCGGCGGCACCACCTGGACTCCGTGGGCCTCCACCGACGTTACCGCCAACCTGCTCGCTCGCGCCGGAAAATTTCCAGCCAACCGCGACGCCATCGACGCCGCTCTCATCCAAAAGATCGAAAACCGCAACCAGCCCCAGCCTGCCGGCGGCACGTTTCTCGAACGTCTCTCGGACCTCGGCACCGATCCCTGGGCGCCCGTCGACGTGCAGAACACGCGCGTCCTCGACCTGCCCGACTCGCCCAACACCGTGAACCTCGACGGCTACACCAATCTCGAGCGCTGGCTGCACAGCCTCGCTGCGGATGTCGAAGGCACCGGCGGCGGAAGCGGACCGGCCAATCTCGGTATTTCAACTTTCGATACATTCAGCGACGGCAACGACAACGGCTGGACCTGGCACGGCGCCGTCAATTGGACCGTGACCTCCGGCGCCTACCGGCAAAGCGACCTGTCGGGCGGCGCCCGCGCGATGCTCGAAGGCACGAACTGGGAAGACCAAGTCGTCGAGGCGCGCGTGACGCCCGTCAGCTTCGACGGCACCAGCCGGTTCGCGGCCGTTTACGCACGATATAGCGACATCAACAACAGCTACTACGTCGCCCTCCGCAACGGCGTCGGCACGGGCAACCTCGGTCAAGTGGAACTCAAGAAAGTGGTCGCCGGGACCGCGTCCAATTTAGCCTCGGCCCAGAACTTCCCCATCACCGTCGGCACACCCTACAAGGTTCGCTTGGTCGTCTCCGGCACTTCGGTCTCCGCCGTTGTGACCAATCTCTCGAACAACACCACGGCCACCTTCAGCCCCGTCACCGACACGTCGCTCGCCTCCGGCCGCGCGGCGATCGGCACTTATCGCGCGTCGGCCGATTTCGACAACGTCTTCGCCAGTCCCATCACGAGTTCGGTTCCGCACGTGATGGACGATTTCGACGACGGCAATGCGAACGGTTGGGACACAACCTGGACCGGCATGGGCGGCAGCTGGAGCGTGGTGACCGATGGCTCTCCCGGCCTCCGGCAGGCGAGCTCCGCAGCCAGCGTCGGTGCCCGAGCGATCGCTCCGGACACCACCAACCTGCCGAACGCAAACCAATCGATCCAAGCCGACGTGAAGCCGCTGACGTTCACCGGTAACAGCTGGGTCGGAGTTTTCGCCCGCTTCGCCTCGCCGACGGAAACCTACTATCTCCTCCTGCGACACAACCGTGACCTCGAACTCAAGAAGCTCACCTCCAGCGGACAGGTCAGTTTTGCGGTCAAATCCATGCCGCCGAGCTTCGATCTCAATGCCTGGCATACCCTGCGGCTCGTCGCGACGGGCACCTCAACGGTTACCCTGCAAGCCTACGTCGACGGCGTCCTCGAACTCACCGCCACGGACTCCTCCTCACCCATCGTGAACGCCAACAAAGCCGGCGTCGGCACCTTCTCCGCCAGCGCTCAGTTCGACGACATTGTGATCACCTCGCCGTAAATCGCGGCGAACACTTCCCGCTCACGGCGCGCCCGAAAAATCGGGCGCGCCTTTTTTCATTTCTTCGCAAAGCGGGTTTCAAATCCCTCCCGACCAGAAAGCCGGGCCGACTTCCGTCGTCGGCCCGAGACGCAAACCTGGCTAAGGAGCGACGACCACCAGTTCGTCGAACTCGGCGCTCGCCGACGACGTGACGAGTCCCACCGAACCCGCCGGGAAACTCGCATCGCTCGCCTGCAGGATCAGACGACCATTCAGGTAAACCTTGAGCGACTCGCCCACCGCTGCGACCCGCAGCGCTTGCCAGGCGTTCACCTCGATGGCGGCGGCACTCGTTCCGAGCGTCGTCACCACACCGGCTTCGACTTTCCGCAACGCAACCGTCCCGTCGCTGTGCAGAGCGACCACATAATGATTCGCCGCATCGACATGACGCAGGGTCAGCCCGCTCCATCCGTCCGCGTCGCCAAAACCGAGCGGCTTCATCTCCACTTCGATGATCTGCCGATCGCCGTGGGCGCCGACGATCTGCGCCCGCGCAACGCCGCTCGCGTCCGTTTGACGAAACACGTGGTTGTCACCTTCGAGGGCCACCGACCAAGCGCCCGCCGTTGTCGTCCACCCCTCGCTATCGTCGTCCTCGAAATCGTCCGCCGCCAGCACGGGACTGTTCGGCGTCGGATCGATGTGAACGTCGTCGAACGCCACATCGCTGAAGTAGGTCAGCAGCCCGCCGGGACCGGAGGTGAAGCTCGTATCCGTTCCCTGGATCTTCAGCTCGCCGTTCACGTAACCTTTCAACGTCGAGCCGATCACTTCCAGCCGCAGGCGATACGTCGTGCCGATCTCCACCGGGAACGCCGTCACCGGCGGTGCGATGTTCGCCGCCACATTGTTCACGATGCGCTTCAACTCGATCGAGTTGTTCGTCCGCAACACCAGGTAGTAGTAGTTGTTCGGCGTGTCGCCGTGTCGCGCCAGCACGCCGAAGAAGCGATTGTTGCCCGTCACCGCGCGCAGAGTCACATCCGCTTCGACGACCTGATCCGTCCAGTTCGTCTCCGCGCGCACGGATCGCAGTGCGGTCAAACCCGGATTCGTCTGCCGATAAACGTGCGTGCCCGCCTCGTTGTTGACGATCCACGTGCCGCCATCCGAGATCCAACCTTCCGCGTTTCCATTTTCAAAGGTGTCGAAGATCGCGTTCCTCACCGTGACTGTTACCGGAGCCGAGGTCGCCGTATTGCCTTCGCGATCGCGCACGACCGCCGTCAGCGCATACTCACCTTCGGTCGCAGGCACAGTATTCCACTCAATGGCGAACGGCGCGGTGCGATCCTCTGCGCCGAGATCAGCCCCGTTGGCTTTGAACTGAACTCCGACGACATCGCGGTCGTCCGTCGCGTCCGCCGCCACGCTCACGATGCCTTTGATCGACGCTCCGTCGCTGGGCGTGGTGATCGCGATCGTCGGTGCGATCGCGTCAGCGGTGTGCCTCAGCGCGGCACCGCCATTGATCGTCAGCCGGTCTGCACTCACCCGGCCGGCGAGTTGCGTGCTTCCATTGAGCGTGACGGTGCCCGACGGTGCCACGATCGAACCGTGAAAGTTCACCGCGCCGTTGAGCGTCACGCCGCCCGCGGCGACCTGCAACGTAAGCCACTCCGGATTCTCCACCGAACCAACGACGGCGTTGTTGATCGTCGTCGCGCTCGCCATCGTGAGCGCCACCGGCCCGACGATCTGCAGCTGACTGCTGCTGTTCAACGTGAGGCTCTGCAAATGGTAGATCGCCGGCTCCGTCGCACCGGCCACGCCGAGGCGAAACCCGCTATTGCTGTTCGCCGTGAAGCTACCGTAGGCGCCGGGCGGGACATCGATCACGCCCACGCCGCTGTTGAGCGTGAGATTTCTCAAGGTCGCGAAATCTCCCGGACTCTGCCTCGCCTGATTGAGCAAAACGTTTCGCGTTCCCGCTGGCGCGGTGGGCGCCGCCACCGTCGGCATCGCCGGCGGATCGATTCGGCGCAACGCGTGGCGCAGACGAGCGCCGCTGTTGAGCGTGATACGATGTGTCTCCGGCGCCGGCGCGCCTTCGCCATCGATCGTCCCGCTGTAACTCGGCGTTCCATTGATGCGAACCTGCGGCGTGCCCGGAACGAGCAGATCACCCGAGATCTCGGCACTGCTGTTCAGCGTGATGTTCTCTGGCAACGCGACGTGGATCGAGCCGTCCACGACGCCATTGATCACCGGCGCGTGTCGCACCGCGGCGGTCGGCGAAATCACGAGTGTTCCGTGCGCCGTGCCGCTGAACGCCGGGTCGACGATCGTCGCCACGACCGCATAGGAGCCGGGCAGCGTCGGCGGAGTCGGACTGCCGTCGTAGAGCACCTCCACCGCGAGATTCTCCGGAAACGTGACAACCGTCGCCGGTTTCGGCGTGCCAGAATACGTGAAGTTCAAATCTCCAAACACGATTGGCGGCGGCACATCCTCGACGTCAACCGTCACGGTATCCGAGCCCGTCGCGCCTTGCGGGTCGGTCACCACCAACGTGATCACGGTCTGTCCCACCGGCAGCACTACCGTCGGCGTCGCGCCCGTCGCGCTGCCCCCGGTCCACGACCACGCGTAAGACAACGCATCGCCGTTCAAGTCGTAGGACGCGCGCCCGTCGAGCGTCACCGGCGTCGTCGATTCGCCGTGCACCACCACGGTCTGGTCGCTTCCGGCGTTTGCGATGGGCGGCACGTTGTCGGCCGTCTCCACGGCGACCGCCATCAAGTGCAGCCATTCTTCGAGATTAGTGTAGCCGTCGCCATCGTCGTCGTCGGAGCCGTAGTCAGGGACATCGAGCGGCCGATGATTTTACACGTTGGCCGGAGCCCACGGATCGGCACCGAGATCGGAGAAACGTTCGAGAAACGTGCCGCCGGCCGGATACGGGTTGGCGCGATCGAGCATCTCGCCGATCAACGCCGCGTCGATCGGATCGCGTTGCGCAGGAAATTTTCCCGCGCCGAGCAGCAAGTTTTCCTCCACGATTTCCGACGGCCAGGGCGTCCACGTCGTGCCGCCGGAGTTCGCGTAAGGATCAGCGCCGAGTCGCGTCACGGGCGTGCCGGAACGATCCCGCACGATCTCCTCGTCCGACAGCCAGGTGTTGTTCTGCGGATCCAGCAGCCGGTTGTCCGCGAGGTAAAACGCCGCGTTCGCGGACACGTTGTCGCTGATATAAATGCCCGTGCTGTAAAACGTGGGATGCTCGGTCGCGGTGGTGATCAGCGTCTGCGCGTCAACCACCGACGTATCCGGCAGCCGCGTGATATCCATGACGAACGGCGTCGGGTGCCGAATGATGGCGTTGCCGATGACCGAGACTTGGTGCGGCGGCGCGGTGATGTTGTCGAAGCGGATGACGCCATTCGGCCACGGCGCGGGGCGATAGATGAGGTTGTTGATGATCTGCGCGCCCGCCGTCGCATTGGCCACGGCGGGATTCCGGCCGTAGTTGAACGCCATGATGTTTCGAATCATCGAGATGTTCGAGGTGTTCGGCCCCGCGAGCGGACCGAAACCGTGCGTGCCCTCCGAGTGGCTGCGCAGGCGCGAGTGCCCGCTGGCGTCGGGCTCGCCATTCATGATCGGTTTCGCGAAAATGCTGTTGAGGAAAGTGACATTCGTGATCGCTCCGTTCGCGCCCCACATCGACGCCATTTCGTCCACCGACCAACTGCAGGAAACGTGATCGAGCACGATGTTGCGGACCGTCACGCCCGCGGGCGTCTCGATCTTGATGGCGTCACGGTTGTCGAGCTGGCCCTGGGTGCCGACGAGGTTTCCGGGCCGAATCGCGATGTGCTGGATGAGAATGTCGTGCGAGCGGATGCTGATGCCGAAATTCTTCAGCGTGATGCCGGGATACGGCGCGGTCTGGCCCGCGATCGTCAGGTGCGAATACGCGCCGAAGGAATCGTCGCGAATCACCAAATCCGATTCCAATTCGATCACGCCGGAAACTTCGAAGACGATCACGCGCGGCTGTCGCATGCTCGCATCCTCGATACCGAAGCGCAGCGAGCCCGCACCGCTGTTGTTGAGATTTGTAACACGATAGACGATACCGCCGCGACCGGCGGGCGTATCGGTGCCGAATCCGACCGCGCCAGGCACGACCGGAAGAGCAAACGTGGGGAGGCAACTGAGCACGGCAATCGCTGCCGCGCTCAGGAATCGGAACAGGGAATAACGCGAGTTTCTCATGGTGGGGTGGAAAGTTCAGAGCGCGCGCCGACGACGCATGTGAACATGGGGTTCCGTCGTGGGCGCGGGGCGCTTCAATGCGGCGAAGGGTGGCGCCAGGCGCCTCGCTCCACCTGGGCCGCAAGCCGATGGAGCCACTCTTCGAGATTCGTGTAGCCGTCGCCGTCATCGTCGCCCGAAGGATCGTTCGGCAACTCCAATGCGCGCGTGTGCCGCACGTCGGCCGGAGCCCAGGGATCTTCGCCAACGAGGTCCTGAAGGAAGGATCCGGCGCGCTTTCGAATGTTATCCACAAGCATCGCGTCGAGTGCATCCCGTTCCGCCGGCCGTTGACCCGCGCTCGCCAGCACGCGCGCTTCGACATCGTCCGAGGACCACGGCGACCACGGCAGGCCGCCGGAATTCGCATACGGGTCCGAGGTCAGACGCGCGACCGGATGCTTGGTGCTGTCCTTGAAAATCTCCGGATTCCACGGATCGCCGTCCGTCGGATGCCACACGCCGTTCTGCGGATTCTGCACGCGGTTGTCGTGCAAGTAGAGTCCAGCCTCCGGCGAAACGACGTCGTGCACGAAGATCGCGGTGTTGCGGTAGTCCGACTCGGAAAACTCGCGTAGCTTCCGCACGCCGTCCGTGCCGGTCATCTCGAGTTGAAAGGGAACCGGATGCCGCACGATCACATTGCCGACCACCGAAACCGCGTGCGGTGGCAGCGTAAGATCGCCGATGTAGATCGCGCCATTCGACCAGATGCCCGGGCGGTAGATGAAGTTGTTCACCACCTGCGCCCCGCCGGTCTCGTCGCGAATCAACGGATTCCGACCAAAGTTGAACGCCATCAGATTGCCGATCAGCGAAAGGCGCGATGTGTTACGCCCGCCCAGCGGGCCGTAAGGGTGAGAGCCCTTGCTGTGCCCGCCGTTGATGACCGGCTCGCTGAAAATGCAGAACGAGAAGGTCACGTCTTCGACGGAGCTCTGATCGCTCCACGTCGAAACCGTCTCGTCCACCGCCCAGCTGCAGGACACGTGATCGATCACCACATGATGCACGGGGTGTCCCGGATATCCGCCGATCTTGATGCAATCGCGATTGTCGACCGGCTTCAGCCGATCGCCCGGGCGGATGGCGATGTGCTGGATCAGGATATCATGAGATTGGATACTGATCCCCCCGCCCGCCAGCGTGATCCCCGGCGCCGGCGCAGTCTGGCCCGCGATGGTGAGAAAACCGAAGTCGCCGTGCCCGTCGTGCCGCACGACCAGGTCCGATTCCAGGCGGATAACGCCGCAGACTTCGAACACGATCACGCGCGGACCGGTCACGCGTTCGATGCCATGGCGCAACGAGCCAGGACCTTCGTCGGCCAGGTTCGTCACGCGATAGATGGCACCACCCCGCCCCGCCGGAGTATCGATGCCAAATCCCACCGCGCCCGGAAACACCGGCAGCGCCTTCCCTGAATTCACAGCGCCCCGCAGGGCGACTCCACCCAATGCCAGACCCGCAAGTCCGGCGATCATCCAAATCGCCATCCGAACATTTCCAATGCGCATTGGTTAATGCACGAGACGCGGATTGCCGGCCAACGCAAGGAGAATATCGCCACCCGCAGCACCAAATCCCCTGATCACGCTTCTCCACCGCGAGCCACTGCCGAGCGCGGCAACGACCCGCCGCGCCGCCACCTCACATTCGCGTTTGAATCAATCGGTTTTCATCGCGGCCGCTCCGCGCCGTTCGCTACGTGCGCCAAACCGGTCCGGTCGATTCGCCGATCACCAATTCCGGCGCCACTGTCTCGGCCGCCGCCCGCCCCCGTTGTTCCGCGGGCAGCTCCAACTGCTCGAGCAGGAGCGCGCCCGCCCGTTCCATCAACCGCAAGGGGTTCTGTTCGATGGACGTCAAAGTCGGGTGCAGCTTGCGGGCAAGGTCGAGATTGTCGAAGCCGGTCACCGACATCTCCCGCGGCACGTCGATGTTCGCGTTCTTCAGCGCCTGAATCGCGCCGAGCGCCATGCGGTCGTCCAACGCAATCAACGCCGTCGGCCGCTTCGGCCATTTCAACACCGCCTCCGCCATGAGCTCGCCCGCCTCGATCTGGCTCTCCACCTCCGGCATACCCTTGACAGCCGTAAGCGCGCGCGCGGCGTCGAGGCCATGCGCCTCAACCGTTTCCACCAGCGCAGACCAGCGCCAGGGATCGTCCTCCCCAATGCCCAGCAACGCGAAACTCCGATGGCCCAGACGCAGCAGGTGCTCCATCAGGAGACGCATCGCGCGACGCCGATCGACCGACACACACATCGTCGGTTGCGGCTCGTGCGGATCGACGTGCACGCACGGCGTATTGCCCAAAGCCTTTCGCGAACTGGCGGCATCGAGCTCGGAATGGATAAGCACGATCCCGTCAACATGGATGCGGCGAAAATCCTCGATCGCACGAACCTCCTGCTGCGCGTCCCGCATCCGCATCTCGAGCAGGCTCCGCAGCTGATGCCGGCGCAGGAACTCCTGCAGGTGGTAAACCTTTCGATCCATGATCGGATTCCCAAGCCCCATGAAGCACACGCCGATCATGCTGGTGCGCCGTCCGCCCAAGCCACGCGCAAGCGGATTGGGTCGAAAACCGACTTCCTCCATCGCCGCCATGATGCGACGGCGAGTCTTCTCGCTCACTTCGGGATGCCCGTTGATCGCCCGCGAAACCGTCCAGCTGGACAGCCCAAGATATTTCGCAAAGTCGGGAATCGACATGATCGGCCCTGGCGACTCGCGCCGGCCCGTTTTCTTCGGAGAAGCTTCACTACGCGGCATATGTGTTCGGGGAACGTCCAGCCCACCCTGCCCATGCGCCGGACTTCGCGAGGATTGGGCGCGCCGCATCGATAGCAAGGAAACTCCTGCCGCGGATACGGCCGCATCGCCGAAACTTTCATCCAACATCCGACTCGCCGAACTCCGCATTGTCCCTCGCCGTGCGGCGATCTCATTGGAATTATCCAATGCGCGCGTCAGAAATCTCCCAATACCGACTTACCTAAGTCCCACGAGACACGATTAATTTCACGAGTGAACCAAGCGTTTTCCACATTCTAGCTGGACGAATCTAATACGCATTAGATATTGGACACTGGCAAGTTCCTCCCGCGACTGCAGCGCTCTCCCGCGTTGCGACCGCCGGAGAGATCTCTCCACGCATGATCACTCAGAAATGCTCTATCCCGTCCGATCTGGCCTCAGCGGCTAAGCGGCCCACGCGCTTCGCTTACGTCGGCACCGGCGGTCGTGTCCGCATGTTTCTCGATCCAGTCCCGCTTCAGTTCGCCGCCGACGCTGAAATCGTCGGCCTGTGCGATTCGAGCCTGACCCGGGCGAACTATCATCGCGATCGCCTCCGGACCCAGCTGGGTTATCACAACGTGCCCGTTTACGGCGCCTCGAGCTTCGGCCGCATGCTGGAGGAGACGCGTCCGGATACCGTGGTCGTGTGCACGATCGACAGCGAACACGACCACTATATCGCGCAAGCCCTCCGCGCCGGCTGCAACGTCGTCACGGAAAAACCCATGACCACCACCGCCGAGAAGTGCGCCGCCATCTTTCGCGCGGTGGAGGAAACCGGCAAATCCGTTCGCGTCGCCTTCAACTACCGCTGGGGCTTCGGACCGACCAAGGTTCGCGAGGTCATCGCCTCTGGCCTGATCGGCCGCGTTCGCCACGTGAACATGGAGTATCTCCTCAACACCAGCCATGGCGCCGACTACTTCCGGCGCTGGCATGCCCAGAAGCGAAACTCCGGCGGCTTGCTCGTGCACAAATCCACGCACCACTTCGACCTCGTCAATTGGTGGATCGATGCGATTCCGGCCCAGGTCGTCGCCTATGGCGCGCTCCTGTTCTACGGCCGCGAGAACGCCATCGCGCGCGGTGACGAAGCCCTGACGCGCTACAAGCGCTATTATGGCCAGACGGCCGACCACGATCCCTTCGCCTACGACTACAACCGTTCCATGCTCCGGGACACCGCGATGGAGCAGGCCATTTACCTCGGCGCGGAAAAAGAAACCGGTTACGTGCGCGATCAAAACGTCTTTCGCGACGACATCGACATCGAGGACACCATGGCCGTGCTGGTGCGCTATCGCGACGGCACGATCCTCAACTACTCCCTCAACGCCTACAGTCCTTACGAGGGCTATCGCGTCACCTTCAACGGCGACCGCGGACGAATCGAATACACCGAACGCCACGGCGCGCATCTGATCGGCAGCGAGACGATCGGCGAGGAGCACCTTGGCACCGGCGAACCCGAGCTGCGGGTGTTTCCGCATTTTCACACGCCGTATCAGATCGAGGTGCCTCGTCGCGGAGGCGGCCACGGCGGCAGCGATCCACTGCTGCAGGAACAAATTTTCTCGCACCACCCGCCCGCCGACCCCTTCCAGCGCGCCGCCGGTCACGAGCAGGGAGCCGCCTCGATCCTCGTCGGTATCGCCGCCAACGATAGCCTCGCGAGCGGCCGGACCATCGAGCTTTCGAGTCTCCTCGATCTCAGGCCGTCCGCGCGCCGCCTCTCGGAATTGCGATAGTCCCGCCCGCCCCCGCTGTCCGCCGCCCGCTTCCCGGCGGACAGCTGAAGTTTGCTTTCCCATGTCTCCCTTATCCTCCCCTCGCCCCAGTTTTTTCTCTCTCCACCGCATCACGTTTCTCCTCACCGCCCTGTTGTTTGCCGGAGAGTCCGCCGCAACCGAAGCCCCCACGGGGCAACTGATCCTCGAGGAGCAACCCGGTGTATTCACAATTCAATACACCGGGCATTCCGGTTACCTCGGCATCCCGTCGTGGAAAGCGGTGATCCGGCAGGACGACGCCGGCAACATCGCCGCGCTTCACGTGCCGGCGGATCATCCCGTCCCGCTTTCGTCCCGCACCGGTCAGTGGCCGATCAGCATCGTCATGTCGAAAAACACCGACGGCGTGGAGGGCACGATGACCAAGGGCCGCGAGAACTTCGCCCGCTTTCCCGTCGAAACCTTCCAGCTTGTCGAGCGCTCGCCCGAGAAAATCGTCATCGCGGTCGGCGGCCCGTCCAAGAATCGCCACTACGAACATCACCGCACCTACACCTTTACGCCGGCCGGCATCCAAATCGAAGGCACCCTCCTTCCGCTCATCGATCTCTCCTCGGTCGCCTTCGATCCTCACTTCAATCGCACGCAAATCGCCGACTCGCATCTCGCGTTGCTGCCCGTGCGCACTCAGGGTCGCGGTGGCTGGATTTATATGCCCTCGAGCGGACGCGACGGCGCCACTCCCCTGCCCGACGGCGTCGACTTCCCCCTCGAAGCACAACTGCGCCTGCGACGCGATCAGCCGATCTTTCTGAAAATTTTCTACGACAAAAATTTCGAGTCAGCCGCCGGCAAGCGCGTGCTGATCCACAACAACAAGGACGGCTGGGAAGCCAAAGCCGACAAGGTCATCTTCGAAAAACTCGTCGGCATCGCCGGCTATCCCGTGCCCAAGGGCGCCCGACAGACATTCAAGGTCCGCTTCGAATTCGAAACCCAGCCTTGGGAATGACATCGTTCCAGTGAAAATTTTCGCCCTCGTTCGCCTCCGATGATCTCCCTCTTCTTCGCCCTGTCGCGTTCACCTGCTTTCCGTCGCCTCGCCGTTGGAATCATCGCCGCGTCGTGCTCCGCCGCCTCGCCAGTCCGCGCGGGAACGTTCCCCGCCGAGTTTCCCACCGCTTCACCCGAGACGCATGGGCTGGTTTCCGAAAAACTCGACGCGATCTGGTCCGCCCTCGAGCAGCGGCACACGACGATCTTCGTGGTCATGCGCAACGATCGCATCATCTACGAACGCTACGCCGGCGGCTACACGCGAACGAAGCCGCACTACAGCGCGTCCCTCGCCAAGGCGCTCGTCGGCGGCCTTTCGCTCATGCTGGCCATCGACGATGGGCGGATCGACCCGGCCGACCACGCGAGCCGCTACATTCCCCAATGGCGCGACGACCCCGCGAAGCGCGAGATCACCCTCGCCCACTTGGCGACGCATACGTCAGGACTCGAGGACGCCAACGAAGACGGCGTGCCGCATCGGTTGCTCGCCGGTTGGAAGGGCGACTTCTGGAAACGTCTCCCGGTCCCCAACGACCCATTCACCCTCTCGCGCGACCGCGCCCCGGTGCTTTTCACACCGGGCACGCAGTATCACTACAGCAACCCCGGCATCGCCATGCTCACCTACTGCATCACGGCGGCGTTGCGCGACACGCCTCATCCGAACCTGCGTTCGTTGCTCAAGCATCGCGTGATGGATCCGCTGGAGATTCCCGAGAGCGAATGGAGCGTTGGATACGACACCACCTATAACGTCGATGGCCTGCCGCTCGTGGGTTCATGGGGCGGCGCCGCGTTCAGCGCCAACGCCACCGCGCGGCTCGGCCGTCTGCTTTTGCACAAGGGCGATTGGGATGAGACCACCGTTTTTTCGCAGGACATCGTCGCCCGCGCGCGTCGCTCCGCCGGCCTGCCCAGCAACTCCGGCCTCGGCTGGTGGATCAATATCCGCCCCGACTTCACGCGCGTGTTTCCCACCGCGCCCGCCGACTCGTTCTGGGGACTTGGCGCCGGCGGACAGTTTTTTCTCGTGATCCCAAGCCTCAACCTCGTCGCCATTCGTTACGGCGAACGCCTGGAGTCCGATCGCGAATTGATCCACTCCGTGCGCGACCAGGTCGTCGCGCCCCTGATGCAAGCGTTCGCGCCGCAGTCGCATCCGCCGTATCCGCCGAGCCAGGTCTTCCGCCGCATCGAGTGGTCGCCGGGCGACACCATCGTGCGCCAGGCGCCCGGCAGCGATAACTGGCCGATAACCTGGGCCGACGACGACGCGCTCTACACCGCTTACGGCGACGGCAACGGCTTCGCGCCGCTCCTGCCGGATAAACTCAGTCTCGGCTTCGCGAAGATCGACGGCTCGGCCGAAAACTTACGCGCCGAGAACATCCGCACCGCGACCGGCGAACAACTCGGCGACGGACGCCATGGCAAGAAGGCGAGCGGCATTCTCATGGTCGATGGCGTTCTCTATCTGTGGGTGCGCAACGCCGCCAATTCCCAGCTCGCCTGGTCCGCCGACCACGGGAAAACCTGGACGTGGAGCGATTGGAAATTCACCGAGAGCTTCGGCGCGCCGTCCTTCCTCAACTTCGGCCGCAACTACGCCGGCGCCCGCGACGACTACGTGTATGTTTACTCGACCGACGCCGATATCGCCTATGTGCGCGCCGACCGCCTGGTTCTTGCTCGCGTGCCCAAAAATCGGATACGAGAGCGCGACGCCTACGAGTTCTTCGTCCGGCTCGACGCCCACGGCGATCCCGTCTGGTCGTCGTCCATTGCCGATCGCGGCGGCGTCTTCACCAATCCCGGCGCCGTTTACCGGACCCAGGTGACGTATCACCCGCCGTCAAAACGCTACCTGCTCAACACCATCGGTCGCGGCAACGACACGCGTTTCCACGGCGGCTTCGGGATCTACGACGCGCCAAATCCCTGGGGCCCGTGGACCACCGCCTTCTTCACCGACAACTGGGACGTCGGTCCCGGCGAAACGAACAGCTTCCCGACCAAGTGGATGAGTGCGGACGGCCGCACCGCGTGGCTCGTTTTCTCCGGCGACGACCACTTCTCCGCGCGCAAGGCGACGTTCCACTACGCCGGAGACTCCGCTCCCTGAGGACGACTCCCGCTCATCGCGGGAGTTTCCTTCATCCCACCCGCCGAAGCCGCGCCTCGACGTCATCCTGCAGTCGCCGGATGTGATCGCGCGTGTAATCGAGCAGCGAGAGCGTCGGCGTCCGCAGCAACGGCGTGAGATCCATCGCCCACGTGATGCCGTCGACCCGGTCGGTCGCATGCGAGGTGTGAAACGTCGCGTGCGCGGCGCGACGGCCCAGCGCCGCCAGATCGTAGCGCTTTCCGCCCGTCACCTGCGAGTCGAAGACCTTGAGCAGTTTCGCCGCGAGCTCCGGATGCCGCCCGGAGTCGAGCGCGACCTTGTCATCATCCACCAGCCAGTCGAGATCGCGCCACACCTCGCAACCCAGGACCTGCTTCGGCTGGCGTTCCGCCGGGAGCGCGCGCAACGCCGCGAGGCATCGCGCCAGCACCGCGACGTGCGTGTCATGCTTGTCCGCCGGATTGTGCAGATAAACCACCTCCGGCCGGCACGCGTTGAAGATCGCGGCCAGATCGCCCGCCACGCCCGCATTGTCCGGTGACTTCACCGCCGAGCTCGGATGCGCGAGTTGCAGTTGGATCGCATAGCATCCCAGCCGGGCCGCCGCGCGCTGTTCGTTGCGCCGCACTTGCTGCATCTCCTCGTCGGTCATGTGCGCGTAGACGCCGGTGCGCGGTGAGCCCCCGCCATTCGTCACGACCACGCCTCCGAACGCCCGTCCCGGGACGTCGAGACAGTCCGATATCCCGGCATGCGCCATGATTTCGATGTCGTCTTGATGCGCAGCCACACACAGGTGAGTCACGCGCGCCAGCGCGCCTTCCGGCGAAATATCGGCGGCGGACACGTAAATATCGGCTTGGGGCTGGGACAATTTCATGAAGAGGCCTTTTCACGCAGCGCCGGTAGGCTCGCGGCGGCGATCGCCTGACCATGACGCCTGTCGTGCTCGCTCGGCGTGTGCAGCCGGATCTTTTCTGCCAGCGAAGGAAACTCCGCGCGCAGGACCGCGTGCGCTTCGTCGAGGATCACATCGCCGCCCGCTCCGCTCGTCACACGTCCGAGCATGAGCACATGACGCAGTTCGTAGAACTCCGCGTAGTGCCCAATCGAATACCCGAACGCCGCGCCGATCGTCTGGTAGATCGCTCGCGCCCGCGGATCGCCCGCGGCCATCGCGGCCTGCACCGCCACGAGCTGTTCCGGCAGCGGCTGATCGGCCGGGAAACCGAATCCCGCCACACGCGCCAGCCGCCCGACACCTTGCTGCGAAAAATACTGCACCCCGCAGCCTCGATCGCCCGACCATTCATCCCGCGGCGCGTTCGGATGATAATCGACCGGAGCGAACGCCAGCTCGTTGAGCCACGGCGTGATTCCGCCATCCGGAGTCACGTAGCCGCCAGCCTGACTCGTGCCGAGCGAAACGCCGAGCACGGCTCCGTCGCCGAGGCTCATCGAGCCCGCGAGCGCCGTGACTTCGCCGTCGTTCGCCACTTCGAACGGCACCTCGCCCCATCGCTCCTGCAACGTGAAAAACATCCGGCGGATGTCGCGCTCGAAGCGCTCCGGCGCCACCCCGCGGAAAAGCGAGGCGACCCGCACTTCGTTGTTCACATAGACGCCCGCCGCGCTGCCGCCGATGGCATCGACGCGCGGCAGGTGCGCGGCCATCCGCTGCAACGAGTCATGCACGCCTTCGATGTGATACGCCGGATCTTTTTCGAAATACGGGCTCCACGGAATTTCCTCCGAAAACACCACGCGCCCATCGATCACGGCGGCCGCCTTGCGGTCGCTGCCACCCAGATCGAATCCGATCCGGCAGCCTTCGAGATGACGCCCAAGCGGCAGTATCGTCAGCCGCTCCTCGGGCAATTCGTCGAATTCAGCGGCCTCGATCGAGAACGTCCGGCCGTAAACTTTTTCTCCCATGAACGCGTGATCGAACGCTCGCGCTCCGTTGACAGCATAGATTGCCGCTAACTCGCCGGCGATTTCAGGTGCACCCGCCACCATCACACGACAACCGCCTTTCTGCCACAGGAGGAATTTCAACAGCCGTTCGATGTAGGTGAAATTCAAATACGCCGCCGGATGCTCCCGCGCCAGCACGCGGGTTTCGTGCCTCGCGGCCGAACCGTCGGCTCGCACCAACGCCAGCGCGAGCGGCCGGGCGCCGCGATCTCCCGCCACGAGTTCCCGATACGCGCGGGTCCACAACGCCGCCGGCAGGAAATGCTCCTCCAGCCGCGGCCGGCGCTTGGGCTCGATCTTTAGCACCTCAGAGAAAGCAGTCATGACGGGTTCCTTAAAACGGCGCTCGCTGAAAGGCCTCGATCGCCTCGTAGTCAGCAAGACCCAGCCGATCGTAGATTTCCGCCAGCCCGCGATTCTGCTGCTCCGCCTGCTGCCACGGTTCGCGCAATCCCGTCGCCACCGGCGTCTGGCTGCGCTGGCTCTTGTGCTGGAACACCGCCTGGATCTTCTGCGCGAGTTCGCGAGGACTGAACGGCACCGCCATGTCGATGTCGGCGGCCTCCCACGGCGTTTCCACGCCGCGATACAGCCACACGTGACACGAGCCATACCAGTTTTCCTTCGCCACCGTCTGACACGCCCGACGCACCAACTCGAAACATACGGCCGACACCGACGACGGATCGTCCCGGTCGCCCGTGACGAAAATCTGGTTCGGTTGACGCTCCATCAACACGCGCGCGATCGCCTCGACATCTTGCTCATCCGGCGAGAACTGCCGGTAACGTCCGCGTTCGTAGAAGCCAAGGTCGAGAAACCGCGCCTGCGTCGGCGCGATCCCGCAATCTCGCAAGGAGGCGCGCGCCTCGCCGCGCCGCAACAGTCCTTTCAGCCGGCGGATCTGCGGCGAATCGCTCGCGAACGCCGACTTCGTCAGCAGTTGCTCGCGCACCTCGCGCGTAAACGCCTGCACCGGCCCGGCGGGGAGTTCAAAGGCTCCACCCAGCTCGCCGGTGAAGTCCGTCGCCATGATCGCCTCTTCATCCGGCAGCGCGAGGTTGCCCGAGGTGAGATAGACCACCGTCACGTCGTGCCCTTGATCCTGTAGTCGTCGCAAGGTGCCACCCATTCCGAGCACGTCGTGCGACGGTTCGGGGCTGAACACCACCACCCGTTTCGGAAAAGGCGCCGCGCGCTCCGGTCGGGCCGTATCGTCGGCATCCGGTTTTCCGCCCGGCCAGCCCGTGATCGTGTGCTGAAGTTCGTTGAAAATTTGAATGTTCAACCCGTAGGCCGGCCCCTGCTCCGTGAGCAAATCAGCCATGCCGTGTTCGCTGTAATCCTCGTCGAGCAGCTTGAGCACCGGTTTGCGCACCGTTTGCGCGAGCCACACGATCGCCCGGCGACGCAGCGCCGGCGACCAATCGACCGGCCCGACGAGCCACGGATGCCGCACCCGCGTCAACATCGCCGCCGCCGCCCGGTCGATGAGGAAACTTACGTTGGCGTGACCTTGCAGGAAGCTCGCGGGCAGCCCTTCGGTCGGCGTGCCTTCGACCGCCTGCGCCACCACGCCCGCCTTGGCCTCGCCCCACGCGAGCAACACGATGCGGCGCGCTTCGAGGATCGTGCCCACCCCCATGGTGATGGCGTGCCGCGGCACACTGGCTTCGCCCAAAAAATCGCGCGCCGCATCGCGGCGGGTAATGCTGTCCAGCGTGACCAACCGCGTGCGCGAATCGCGCGCCGAACCCGGTTCGTTGAAACCAATATGGCCCGTCCGACCGATGCCGAGCACCTGCAAATCGAGACCGCCGGCCGCCCGAATCTGCTCCTCGTAGCGACGGCACCACGTAAACGTCTCGCCGCGCGCAACCGTGCCGTCAGGCACGTGAATGTTTTCCGCCGGCACGTCGATGTGATCGAACAACTGGTCGTGCATGAATCGCCAGTAGCTCTCCGGATGCGTGCGCGGCAGTCCGTAATATTCGTCGAGATTGAAGGTCACCACCCGCCGGAAACTCAGCCCTTCCTCCCGATGCAAACGAATCAGCTGGCGATAAAGCCGGACAGGCGTCGACCCCGTCGCCAGGCCGAGCACCGTTGGCCGTCCGAGCGCGTCGTTGCTGCGGATCAGCGCGGCAATGTCCGTCGCCAGGCGCGCGCACGCCTCGTCCGCGCTGGCGAAAATTTCAGTCGGGATGCGTTCGCGCTGCCGCGCTTCGGGGGAAGACAGAATCATGGGCGGGACGTCGGCGGTGGAAGGGAACGGAAATAAGCGAGCGTTTCACGCAGGCCCAACTCGAGCGAACCCGTGGGCCGGAATCCGGCCGTCGCGAGTTTGTCCACCCTCGCCCGCGAATGCCGCACGTCGCCCGCGCGCTCCGGCGCATGCCTGATCTCGGACCGCGAATCCGCCAGCGCGACCACGCGCTCCGCCAATTCGCGAATCGTGATCTGGCCGCCGTAGCCGACGTTGAACACGCCGGTGACTCCCGGAGTCGTCGCGGCAAAGACATTCGCTGCGACGATATCCTTCACGTAAACGAAGTCCCGCGTCTGTCCGCCGTCGCCATAGATGGTGAGCGGTTGGTGCGCGAGCGCGCGCTGAATGAAGATCGGCACCGCCGCCGCATACGCGCCGGCCGGATCCTGCCGCGGTCCAAAAACATTGAAGAAGCGCAGCGCCGCCGTCTCCAGCCGGCCGGATTCCGTGTAGTGCTGGCAGTAATACTCGCCGTCCAGCTTCGTGACCGCGTAGGGGCTGCGCGGCTCGGGCAGCATCTCCTCCTGTTTCGGCACCGTGGGATTGTTGCCGTAGATCGCCGCCGAGCTGCTGAGGCAAAGCTTTCTCACTCCCGCGGCAGCGGACGCCTCGAGCACGTTGAGCAGTCCGGTGACGTTGAGTTCGACACATTCGTGCGGCCGCTCGACTGATTCCGGCACGCTGACCAGCGCGGCGAGGTGAAACACGTAATCCACGCCTTCCACCGCCCGGCGCACCACCGCGCGATCGGTGATCGATCCTTCGATAAACTCGACGGCGATTCCGTCGAGATTCCGACGATGCCCCGTGCGGAGATTGTCGAGCACACGCACCTCCGCCCGACCTCGGAAATATTCGGCCAAATGACTGCCGATGAAGCCGGCTCCTCCGGTGATCAGCACTTTCATGACGCCGCGTGCCGCCGCACGATCGCTTCCATTTCCGCCGCCTCCGCCTCCAAACTGCGGAGCAACGCGAACTGGTTCCGGGCGCGGTCGAGATTGTGTCCCGGCCGCTTGGTTTTGAAGTAAACGTCGCCCGCCAGGAAGTCGGTCAGGAACCGCAGCCCCACTTCCAACGTGATCAGTCGCCCCGAAAAAACCAGTTGGGCGATCTCGGCTTCGTTGAGGAACGGTCGCGCCGCCGCCAGGTAGCCATCGACCAGCGCTTCGAAGACCGACAGCCGCGCCCGCACGCGGGACAAATCCCGCTCGTCCTCGGCCGCCGCGTTCGTGGCCGAACGCACCATGTCGCCGAAATCGTAGAGCGCCAGACCTGGCATCACGGTGTCCAGATCGATCACGCAAACTCCCTCCTGCGTCGCGTCGTCGATCATCACATTGTTCAGCTTCGTGTCGTTGTGCGTGATCCGCTCGGGCAGTTCTCCCGCGGCTTGCAGTTCGAGCAAGCGATCGACTTGCGACTCGCGGGCACGAACGAATTCGAGTTCCGCCGCGACGGCCGCCGCGCGACCGTGCGTGTCCTGCGCCGCCGCCTGCTGCAATGCCTCGAATCGGCTACGGGTGTGATGAAAATTCGCGATCGTCTCGTGCAAGCGGCCTCCTGGCAGATCGACCAGCAAGCGCTGAAATTCGCCGAACGCCCGCGCCGCTTCGCGAGCCTGCCGCTCGTTTTCGATGAGATCGTAGGTCCGCGCGCCTTCGACGAAGAGATAACAACGCCACCAATTGCCCTCCGCATCGCGATGACAGGGGCCACCCTCGCGCGTCGGCACCAGCGTGAGCGCACGGCGGGAAGCATCGTCGCCCCGCGCGGCGACCTTGCGCGTAGCGTGTGCGGTCACGCGGGAGATGTTTTGCATCAACGCGGGCACATCCTTGAAAACGCGCTGGTTGATCCGCTGCAGGATGTAGCGCACGGAGGTGCCGGCCTGATCGAATACCACCGCGAAGGTGTCGTTGATATGACCGCTGCCATAAGGCATTCCGCTGCGAAATTGTCCCAGCAGAGGAAAAGCGCTCGCCACCGCCGCGAGATCCAGCGGCGGCGATGAAGGACGCGGGGCGAGAGTGACGATGCTCATGAAGGAAGAGGCAGTTCGATTTTCGCGGGATACGCGCCGGCATCGACGAGCTGCCGGATGGCTTCCACGACGCGAGGCTTGTCCTCGCGATAAGTGATCCCGAACCAGTTCGCTTGCGTGGGCAGCACGACCACGTCCGCCTCTCCGCTCTCGATCATCGCAGAGATCGCCGCCGGCAGGTAAAATTCAGATATCGGATTTCCGCCCTGCCCTTCCAGGAATCGGGCGAACTGCCGATCCAGCGCGCCGAACACGGTCGGCTTCAGCGCCCAGCAATTCATCGACACAATCTCGTCGCCGGAGAACATCCTTCCCGCGCCGACATCCTCGCGTCGGATCCCCGTGTGCTCGACAATGCGTTCCAGGCCGCCCTTCGGCCCAACCGTGCAAACGCCACGCGACACGGCGCCGTTTTCCGACAATGTGTTCGCCAGCCGGAAGCCGACCATCGCCAGCCGCAGCCGGGCGGAGGACGCTTCCGCGCGAAGAAAACGCGCCAGCTGCGCCAGCGAATCGCGGCCGTAAAAATCGTCCGCATTGATTACCGCGAACGGGCCGGCCACCGCCGCCCGTGCGCACCACACCGCGTGCCCCGTCCCCCACGGCTTGGTCCGCTCCGCCGGACACACGAAACCGGCCGGCAGCGTGTCGAGCTCCTGGAAAACGTAAGCCACCTCAACCGCCTGCGCGTAACGATCGCCGATGCGCGCGCGAAACTCGGCCGCGAACGCGCGTCTGATCACAAACACGAGCCGCCCAAATCCCGCCCGGATCGCATCGAACACCGCGAAATCGAGCATCGTCTCGCCCCCCGGGCCCAAGGCGTCGAGCTGCTTCAGGCCGCCATAGCGGCTGCCCATTCCGGCCGCGAGAATCACCAGCGTCGGTTGCATCGGACGAAAGCAACATCCGCCTCTCACGTTGTGCAACAGTTTTCTTTTGTTGCTTACATTTCTCTTGCGTTGCACGACGGTTGATTTTCCTCGGTGCCCATGGCTCGCCCCTCCTCCGCTCGTTCCCGCTCCGGCCGCGCCTCCGGGTCGCACCCGCCCGACCTCCCGGGGCTCCTTCGCCAGCGGATCGCCGATGCTCCGAACGACCAGCCGCTGCCCACGACGCGAACACTCGGCGAGGAGTTCGGTGTCGCGAACACGACGGTCTTCCGGCTTCTCCGCGACCTCGCTGCGGCCGGTGAGATTTGGCAGCATCCGACCAACGGCCGCTACTACCCCGCCGCCGCGCGCGCCGTGGTGGATCGCCCCAAGCCGGTCGCCTGCCTGTTTCGCCGCCTTGAGCTGGGGAGCGCGTTGTATCGCGAATTACTCGAAGGCGTCAGCGCAGGCTGCGGCGCGCACCGCCGCACCATGCTGCTCTGGCACGACGAACTTCTGGTCAACCACCCCGACCCGCACGAGCCGCCCGTTTTCGCGAGTATCGCGCAGCAGCGGACCATTCTCGGAGAATTTCTCGATCGGCACGGAACGTCCGCCGGCGGCTTCGTGCTCGACCACGTCTGGAGCGACGAAGCTCTCGGCGCGCAGCTCGATCGGCTGAAGCCGGCGGTGGTGCTGTTTCGCACCTGCGCGTTGGACGGCTGCAGCAACGTTCGCGCGGATTTTCGCGCCGGCGCCATCAAGGCGCTCGCTCATCTGCTCGGCCGCGGCTTCGAACAGATCGTTCCGGTGGAGCCGTTCCGAGGCGATCCCGCCGTGGCAGAGTTCAATGCCGCGCTCGACACCGCCGCGAGCGAGCTCGATTGCCACGGTCGCCTCGCGCCTCTCGCCGCCGCGAGCACGCCCAAGGAACGCACGGCGCTGATCGACCGGCTGCGACGGGCGAACAAACGCGCGGTCCTGCTCTGTCCCGAGGACCACGTCGCCGGCCTGCTCGCCGAGGCGGCGCGATCGACGGGCCTGCGTCTCCCGGAGAAGATCGGCGTGCTTTCGTTGATGGGCACCGACTTGGCGGTCAAAGCCGGGCTGAGTTGCTTGCGTTACGATTTTCGCGAACTCGGTCGCCGCGCCGTGGAGGCGCTCGGCAGCGCGCAGCCGGTGCGGCACACGCTCGAACCTCAGTTTATCGGCGGATCGACCACCTAGCCGGGCGGCGGCTCAGCGTTCGTCGAAGAGTTGAAAGCGGCCCTCGATGGTGGCCCAGCGATCGTCTTTGGTGTGCACCAGCACGAAGTCGCGACCGTCGGCACTCAGCCATTTGTTCACGAACGTGAAGATGATGGTGAGCGTGCCCCAGCGTTCCGGATTGTGCTCGGTGTGAACATGCGTCCACGGGCCCCACGGCTCCGGCGTATCGTAGATGCTCATCCAGCCCTTCCGGTCGATGGCGATCGTGGTCAGCAGATAACGCTTCAGCCCCGGATTGTAGCTAACCGCGATCCGATGCGTCCCATTGTCGGCATCCTGCCACACCGGTCTGCGCTCACCGGGCACAGACGTCCAACGCGGCACGCCACTTTCATCCACGCCCGCGAAAAACTCATACGCCTGTTTGGATTCGATCTTCTCGCGCGCAACGCGCAACAGGTTGACCCGCCCGGGCACGCGCACGCGCCAATGCGTGGGATCGATGATGTCCGGCGCATAGATGTAAACATAGCCGTCCCGCGCGCCGGCATAGGCCTGTCCAAACTGACAAAACGCCGGCGCGAAAATGCCTTCGTCGCCCTCCGGAAAATCTCCGCCCGTCTTGCTGAAGCGCACACCCGTCGACCGCCACGTGGCCCCCAAATCGTCCGACCGCCACAGTTCCGCGAACTTGAAATACTCGAGGCTGGAAGCGGCGCCGTCGCGCCAAAGATAAAGCAGGTCGCCGAGCGCGAGAATGCCTTCGCTCTTGCCGGTGAACGGCGCCGGATGCGGAGCATCGACTCCGCCGGCCAGGTTTTCGCCCCGATAATCGCGTCTGTCGCCCGTGATGCGCGCAACGCCGAGCGAGACGCGTCCGTTGTCATTGTCGCCTCCGAAGCCGCCGCCATCGCCCCACGCGGTGTAGAGTTCGCCGTCGGCCGCCCACGTCATCGGCCAGATGTCGCTTCCGGGCGCCTCGGTCCGCGCCGTCGCGTCATTGAAGGTAACGCCGCGAATGACCTGGCTTTTTGGATACGGCGCACGAAAAGCCGCGGCGGGGTTGTCACCGCGTTCCTCGCCCATGGCCGCGAGTGCCGGAAGAGCGAGAACAAGAAGGAAGCAACGACCTTTCATTGCGCGCGTTCGATGCGTGCCTCGCCCCCCGCCGTGAGAGGAAACACCACCTGCCAGCCCGCCACGCGCACGCCAGCCCTTCCGTCCTCGCGCACCAGCGTGGCGGCCTTGGCAGCGACGGGCGCCGCGTCGGCGTCGTCGACGAACAAGACGTGAAGGAAATAGTCGCGTTTCGCCGGCGCCGAGGGCGACACCTCCAATCGCCACGCGCCCGGCTCGCGTTCCGGCCGCGTCTTGTGCGTGGGGTCCCAAGGATGGTTTTCGCCGTTCACCCACGCCTCCTTGCCGGGCCCGCCGACGAGTTGAAGCTTCGCCTGCTCGGGCAGCAGCGTGAGACAGGAAAGGCGGCCGCCCTTGTGCTGCGCGACAGTCATGGGTCCGTCCACCGATGGCTGATTCACCGTGTGGAGCAGGAATTTCTTTTCGAACTCGGGCTTCGCGCTTTCCACGCGATCGAAGACGATCACGACCGGGTGCGGCCGCTCGGCACCGCGGAGGTAAACGATGTCGCGCTGCGCCAGCCGGACACGGGCGGGATCGTAGGCCTTGGTCGCATCGCCGGCTGCGTAGGTGTAGTCGGGCGTGTCGACATAGCGTGTGATTCCGTCGAGATGTGCGTGGCCGCCGGGGAGCAGTTCCTCGAGTGTCGTCGGCTCCTTGCGATAGGTCTGCCCGCCGTCGTTCGAAGCGGGCTGACCCAGAACGGTCATCTCTTGCGCGGGATCGAAGACGACGATCGCGTTGTGCGCGATGGTGCGCGTGAAATAGTTCCGCCAGTGCGGGCCGCCGTAGCCGCCTTTCTGCGTGCCGCCCTCGTCGTAAACGCCCGAGTCGATCGCGAGCCCGCCGCGATAATGCAGCGTAAAGGAGTTCTCGTCGCGGTGGTGATGATTCGCCGAGTAGAACGGCACGGACCGAAACTGCAGGTGCGTTGTCTCTTCGTCCCATCGGTCGCGCGCAATCACGACGCCGGAGTTGCGGAAATGGCGGCTCAACGGCAGCGGGGCGCGCGGATCGTCGGGTGCACGGGGCTCGACGCGTTTGTCGCGATACAGGATATCGGCAAAACGATCGCCCTTCGGGGCGATGGACCAGGCGGCGTGAGGATCCTTCAGCACGCCGGCCGCGATCATGAGCGTGTCGCGATGATAGGGGTTCAGGTCGTTCACCACCGTGTAGGCGTCGCCAGTATTTGGATACGTGCCGTCGCCCTGCCGGCCGTAGACCCAGAACGACGGCAGCCGCGCCTGCCAGGGGAAGAAGACCGTCTCGTTGGTGGCGACCGACCAGACGAGATGGATGCCGGCCGTCAAATACGAGGCGCTGTAGGACCAGCCCATGTGATAACCGCCATCACCCGCGATCCAGCTCTGCGCCGGGAAATAGCCGCGCACCCAGTGATCGCGCACGACCAGCAGTTTTTCCCGCAGCTCGGGTCGCTCGGACACCACCGCGAGCAGTCCGGCGGCGAGTGCGAAATTACCCCAGCGGGAATGCCCGCCGATGTATTGGGTCGCCGAACTCGCGAAATACCAGTTTCGATCGATGTGCGCGACAATGGCATCGACCAGACGCTGCTTCTCGGCGTCCGACAACCACGGATACAGCCAGTCGTAGGCGATCGCGAGGCACTGCAGCCGGCCGCGATACTCGTTGTCGTTGCCGACCGGACCGGCGGCGGCGAGCGCCTCGGCCCAGGCCTTGGCCCACGTGAGGTATTTCTCCTCGCCCGTGACCACCGCCGCAAAAATGACATTGCGCCCCGACCAGAGCTTGAGATGTGGGCCGCGCGCGAGCTCCGCCGCCGGCTGCCGCAGCGCACCCTGCTCGATCTCGTCGAGCATCTCCCGCCATTCCGCGCGGTATTCGCCCGCCACACGCTCGCGGATCGTCGGCAGATCCGAAGCGCGAAAAAACAACCGCGGATGACCGTCATGGACTTCGAACGCCGCCGGATCGTCGTGCACCTCGAGTTCAGGGATTTCAGACTGGCCAATCCGATAACTCCCCATGGCGCAGGCGGCGGTGGTCAACGAGAGAAGAAGGCGGAAAGCGATGGTTTTCATGGCGAAGTGTCGGGGTGATCGGAGTCAGGGTTGTTCGGCCAGGACGATCTTGGCGCGGCGCACGGCGAAGGAGTCGTCGCCGGAGAAGACCAAGTGAACGGTTGTGCCGTCCGCACTCATCCATTTTGCCGGGAAATCGCCGTGCTCGCCCGGACCGACGTCCCATTTTTCGGTGAAATACGCGGTGGTCCATGGTCCCCAGGGTTCAGGCGCATCGTAAACGGCGAAGCCGCCTTCGAAGCGGGTGTCGCCGCGATCACGATGTCCGCGCGGCTGCGGAATCGCCTGCCACCACAGGTATCGACGAAGGCCCGGATTGTAGGTGATCGCCGAGCGCAGACACGCGTCCTTGTTTTCGAACACCGCGGTGCGCTTCTCGATTTCCGGCGTCCAGGTCGGATGCCCATTCGCATCGGGGCCGGCGAAAAATTCCCACGCGGCGCGCTCCGTGAGCCGATCCTTCGGCGCGCGCATCAGGATGAAGCGATCGGCGGGCACGTCGGCTCGCGCGGCATCGTGCGAGTAGGCGTAAACGAAATCGTCGCGCGCACCGGCATAGCCGCGACCGAAGTTGATGAAACCGACGAGCCCGAACTCCGGGAAACTCCAGTCGGCAAAAGCCCACGTGCGTGCCTGATTGTGCGACCACGCCAGCTGCGCCGCGCCGCCACGCTTGTCGGCGTGTCCAAACCACAGATACAGCACGTCGTCCACCGCGAGAATGCCCCACCCTTTCAGGCCGTTGCGCCCTTGGCCCGGTTGCTCTCCGAGCGAAAAGAGGTTCGTGCCCACAAAGTCGTCGGGCCCGCCCGTGACGCGCGCGAAACCGCAGCTCAGTTTTTCGGGCACTTTCGGAACGAAGCCGGTGCCGTCGCCCCACGTGGTGTAGAGCGCGTCGTCGGCGCCCCAGGTCACGGGCCAGTTGTCGCCATCCTCGGCCGCGCGGCGGATGGTCTCCGGCGGCGCCCATTCGATCGCGCGGATCACCGGGCTGGGTGGATAGGCCGGGCCGGCCGCAGACGCAGAGGACACGGCGGCGCCGAGCAAGAGTAGTGAGAACAGTCCTTTAGTTTTCATGATGCGGCCAGACGTAGCAGGCTCCAAAACACTCCGACGATCCCCCCGGAAAGTGCGAGGCACGCGAGAAAGCCCCAGGTGTCGAGCCGGTTCCATTTCGTGAACTCCCACGCGGAATTCGGAAAGAGCTTCAAGTGATCGAAACGATGCGGGTCGCGCGAGGTCGCGGCCATTTCGTTCGCGTCGGCCTCGGGATCGGGGGCGACCGGCGTTTTCATTTTTCCGAAGAACGGATCGAGCACTTCACGTGGAGGCGGACGCGTCACCAGACTCACCAGGATCAAAAACACAAACGGCGACAGGCCGTCGAAAAGCAGGCGAGCGGCGAAGCGATGCCCCGGCGACAACTGCTCCACCGGCACGCCGACCGCGTTAAGCAAGAACAGCTCGGTATGAAAACGCGTCCGCCCTTCGAGCGGACTGGCCGGGTCCTGCGGATCCAGCCGCGCCACACTTTCGAAATAAACGGGATTGGGCCGGCCCTGCGCGTCGTCGACGCGGACGGTGAGCGCCGGGTGAAGTTGCAGCGCCGGCACCCGCGCGAGCACGAGCGGCCCGACGATGTTCACCAAGGTCGAAACCAGCACCGCCACCCACACCGCCGGCAGGGTCAGCCGCCGCCAGAAAAACATCAGAAACACCGCGGCCCCGAAGGGCACGTTGATCGTCAGGAGAAGCTGAAAGAATGTGAACACGTTTTCCGCCAGCAGCGCCGCGCCGACTCCGAGCAACAATACTGCAGCGATCGTCCAGCGGCCCGCCGTGACCGCTTCGCGCTCCGTCATCTGCGGCCGGAGCGGCCGCCAAAGCGTGCGCACCACCAGCGCGGACGCCGACATCGCCTGTGCGCCAACCGAGGACATGTTCGCCGCGAGCACGCCGGCGAGCATCACGCCCAGCAATCCGGGGCCGAGCAAATCGCGCGACATCGTGCCCCACACCATGTCCGGATCGGACACTCCGCCGGAGTAGAGCGCATAAGCCACGAGTCCGCAGAACGACCACAGAATCACCATGAAGCGCTTGGCGTAAGTGCCCGCGACCGCGCCGAAACGCGCGGAGAATTCCGTGCGCGCCGAACCGCTGATTGTCATGTTGCCCATGATGCCCGTGATCTGAACCCAGGAGACGAAAAACACGGCGAACACCGTCAGGCCTGTCACCTGGCTGACGCCCGCCTCGCCGAAAAATTCGAACATCTGCCGCGGCACGCGCTGCGCGAGTTCGTCGAAACCGCCGATCGCGTTCAAACCGACCGGTAGCAGCATCGAGGAGAACACGAGGATCAACACGCATTGCACCATCTCGTTGATCGCGGTCGCTGTCATGCCGCCCATCAGGATGTAGGCGCCGATCACCAGGGTATAGAGAAGATAGAACGGCAGCGGATCGAACGGCTTCACGGTATCGTGCAACTCGTCGCGCGCCGCCCGCTCGCGCAAGACCCCAAGCTGGCTTTGCTGGGTCTCGTCGAGCGCGCCGGCCGCGGCCGCCTGCTCGAGCTTTCGCCATGTGTGATAGCCCTCGACGGACTGGCGCTCGGCTTCCGTCCAGCTCGCCTCCGGTTTCACCACGACCGCCGTGGAAATCTTGTAGGTGACCAGATTGCCGAAACCGACGGTGATGATGACGGCCACCAGAAGTTGGAGCACTGCGTAGAACCGCGCGAGCCGGCGGCTGTTCATCCGCTGCTCGAGCAGGTCGGCCATTGTCACCAGTCGGACGCGACGGAACCAGAGATTCATGAACCAGAAATACGGGTTCATGAAAACCATCTGGAAGGAAAGCCACGCGCCCGAGACGCCCTGCTGATAGACGAGGCTCGCCGTGCTTACGGCGTTGTTCGCATCGGTGGAATTTCCGAAGTTGAGAACGAACTGGTAGAGTTTGCCGAGTTTGCGACCGGCCAGGAAAAATCCCTCTTCCCCCTGCGCTGCTGGTTTCCGACTCGCGCGACGACCCAGCGCGACGACCAGGACGAAGTAGCTAGCGATAACGAGAAGATCGAGGAAGTGAAGATGCCCCATGTGACGTCGAACGAGGGATTGGTTCCGTAAACAGAAGACCGCCGGCCAGGCGCGAAAGCCTTTCGCGACGCGGCCGGCGGTCAGATTTTATCCAAACAACAAGCAGGGGTGCGTTAGAACGAGAACGTGGTGCGCAGCGAGATGTATTGTGGCTCGCGGATGCGCCAGGCGGCGATCGAGCCGTCAGGCTGCGCCTCGACCGGAATCAGTTCCTCGCCCACGCCGACATTCTTCACGTTCAACTGCGCCTTGAAGGTGAACCTTTCGAACTTGCGCGTGTAGCCGACCCAGAGATCGAAATCGGTCTGTGCCGGGCCGTAGTAGGGATTACGCACGTCGGAAACGCGGTCGAGGGAGGGGTCGCCGTTGACATGGACAACGGGGAAACCGATCGCGACCTCGTCCTGCCAGCGCACGCCGCCACCGATGTTCCAACCCTTGAGGAAGCCTTGGTTGAAGCTGTAGTTGGTGATCGCATTGAAGCGCCATTCGCGGAGTTCGTTGGCCGGCAGACCCTCGGCGGCCGTCCTGGGCAGCATCTGATTATAAACCTGCAGGGTCATACGTTCCTTGAGGAACACGGTCTCGAACTCGGAAAAGCCGTTCGGGTTGGGGCTCAAGTCGCCCGCGGGGCCATCGACGAGCGGCATGACCGAGTTGATCATCAAATCCTGGAAGTCGCGCGCAATGTTGGTGCGCACAGCCTGGGCGCGGTTCGCGTTGAGCGCGATGCGCCACTGCGGCGTGGGATTGAACACGAGTTCGTATTCTTCGCCCTTTGAGACAACGTCCGCGGTGGCGACGACGGCGCCGCCGCGATCATCGTAATTGACCTCGGCGCCCATGCCCGAGCCGGTTTCCTCCATGCGGAATGTGTTGCGCAGCGCCATGCCCACCGGGCCGTCATACCAGGCGTTGAACGCAGCGATGCCCGCAGCGTTGCCAGGATAGTTGGCCAAGTCGTCGGGATTCGGGTTGTTCCACCAGTTGTTGCCCCGAAGGATTTGCTCCCGCATCTCGGCGACGCCCTTGGCCAGATTGTTGATCGCCGTGTTCAAGGTAAACAGGGACGACGACAGGCCGGAAGTCGTCTCGTATTTCATAAACTTGAACACGAGCTTGTCGTTTAGCGTGGAGACCAAAACCCCGTATTCCTTGCTCTCGCCGGTTTCCGCCGGCAGGAGGTTGTCGTAGATGTCGTAGCGCTGGCCGGCCGGACGGAAATTGTCCGCTTGGTTATAGATCAGGCTGACCGAGGAATCGAGCGGCAGCCGACGGCGGATGAAATCGGGGGAGTGAAGCACCAAGCCGTAGTTGAAGCTAGTCTCGGTCTGCTGGCCCGTGGGCACAGGCTCGAAACCATCGAGAACCGCGGCACCGGTCTGCGGATCGGTGTCAACCGTGCCGGCGTCGTAGGTCCGCACCTTGTCCCGGCGCCAGCCGAGCGTGCTGACGAGCGTGCCGTCCCACCAGTAGCTTTGCGCCACGCCGACGAGCGAATCGATTTTCTCGCGGCGGCTGACAGCCCGGCTGATGACTTCGTCCACGTCCTTTTCCCCCGCGGACAGAATACTGAACGATTGCTCCGACCACGTTCCCGGGGTCGGGCTGGTGGCGGCGGTCGGCTGAGCATAATAGAGGATGCTGGCGGTGCCGAGGCTGCCGGTGTCCTGCTTGACGGGAACCGAGATGGCGCCGGTCACAGGCGTGGCGGAACCACTGACATCCGGTCCGAGAAAACGCATGACCGGCAGGCCGCGACGGCCCGAGTTCAGGCTGTTGATCGTGCCCCACTCGGTGGAGTTGTAATCGAGGCCCGAGGCGAGCGCGAAGTTGTTCCGGCTCTCAAAAGCGGAGTTGTCCAATGACGTCCACGTGCCGGTGAGCCGGTGGCGGCCCAGCAGTTTGCCGAGCCAGTTGGCGCGCTTGCTGATGTTCTGGAGATCGAGGTCGTAATAGACCGTGCCACGCATGCCCTCTTGCTCGTAGCGTTGAAGCGTCGCCTTGCTATAGCCGGTCACGAATGGACGTCCGAAATTCGGGTTCACCCGGCCGTCGCCAAGGTGAGAATTCATGTCGATGCGCAGCGTGTAACCGCTGATCACGCTGTCGAGCTGCATGACGTTGCCGTTGTCGAGCAACTCGCGGTGGAAGGAGAATTCGGCACCGCCCCTGCCGTTGAAAAGACGTTGATCGATCGTGAAATCATACGCTTCGAAATCGGCCCACTCGTGCTTGTTCTGGCCGTGCAGCATGTGGTCGTAGAAGTTGAAGATCGCCGGGTCGGAGATCTGCTGCCCCTTCCAGAAGCCCTGGGTGATGTCGTTGTGATGAAGGACGCGGTTGAAGATGTAGTTCCAATCGCGCACACCCCGCGTCTGGGTCTGGGTGAAGGAGGTGCCGGCCGCGTTGGGCTTGTTGCCATTGTAATTGCCGTTGCGGAAACCGACCACGTTGGAGCCGGGGAGCCCGAGGGAAGGTGTCGAACTGTTGGGATCGTTGTAAACGATCACCATCTGGCGCGAACCGTTGCCCATGGCTCCGATCTGGCCGCCGAAAAGATTGCCGGAGTTCGACGTGTTGGAACCGTCGTAGGCGGGACCGCCCGTATTCGCCGCCGCACCTGCGGCCGTGAACACCGTCGTCGGCCAGCCAGGCGCGGGCGTGCCGAGCAGCACGCCGGTGTTGGTGCTGGGATTCCACGCCGGCCGGCCCATCGCCCACCACTGGGTGTAGGCGTCGCCGGGCGGGCGAACCTCAGGCATGTTGGAATCGATGTCGCCGAGTTCGACACTCGCCTTGATCGTCGTGTCCTTGAACGGACGATACGCGCTGGTGAGGAAGATGCGCTTGTTGCGGCGCCAGGCCTCCTCGACCTTGTAAGACTGATCCTCGTAGACGCCCGCGACGCGCAGCGAGAGTTTGTCGCGGATGAGCGCCTGGTTGTGATCTACCACCGTGCGGAACGAACCGTATTGGTCGGTGCGCAGTTCGAGTTCGCTCCGGTTACGATCGGCCCGGGACGAAATCAGCGACGAGTTGATGATACCCGAGGGGCTGCCTAAGCCGAAGAGCATCGCGTTCGGCCCGCGGCTGATTTCCATCCGCTCGATGTTGTAATTATCAACCGGCAGGCGGCTGACAAAAAAGTCGCGTGAGAGATCTGCCGACGTCAGCCCGCGGACGCGCGTGCTCGGTGTCGCAGAAGCAAACGCTGCGTCGTAATCCGTCTCCGCTCCATTGGGATTGTCGACCACTCCGGCATCAGAGAAATTTCCGCCCACGCCGTTCACTTCGGTGCCAAGCGTGTAGACCAGCAGGCCTTCCAAGTCCTTCGCGCCGATGTCATCCATGAAGTCCTTAGTGATGACTGAAATCGACGAAGCGATGTCCTTCAGATCGGTTCGGAGCCGGGTGCCCGACTGGGCGGTGCTCGCCAAATACCCGGTGTCGAGATCGCCGCGGACCTCGAAGGGAGAGAGAACGACCATCTCGTCGTCCTCGGCGGCGGCGGTTGATTGCGCCCAAATCGTTGGAGCGCTGAGCAAGCCAACAAAAGCGCCAGTGAGAAGGCTGGCCAACGCAGCCATCGGAGGAGCACTGCGGCAGGTAGTCATAGGTTTCGAGTGGTCGGTCATGGTGTTTCCGGTCGGGGGTTGCACAAATGTTCCAGCGAAAGAAAGCAGAATACAGGCCATACCAATGCGCGTTTGATTTTTGTGTCAACGCGAGATTTCACTACCCTTCCATCTGCTCTCAGATCGATGTGCTTTCCGGCGGAAACCCTAACAAATGCGCGTTAGCAAACCTGACTTTTTCGGTTCACCCGAGTTTCTTGGCTACGACGCCATCCACCGATCGTTGGTTCCTCGTCGCTTTCTCCGTCCACCAGCGCTCTTCTTCGACAAAAGCCGCTTCACGCGACTGGCATTGTAGATCGTTGCAGTGAATCGTGCGCACGGCGGACCACACACGAAAGTCCGGAGTGCCCCCTTTACCGCGGCGCGGTGGCCATTTATCAGCGGCCTTTTAGCAACGCGCTGCCGAGTATTAACGTGCTTTGATTGCCATGTCGTGGGCTGCCCCCACCCACTAGGCTCGACGCCCACACTGCGATGCCAGAGGCAGCCAGCGCATCCTCGCGCCCTTGGCGCGCTCCAGCGAAACCCGCGCTCCGGTCCGTCGATTACGCGGTCGAATGCGCCGAGCCCTCGGCTTCAATCCGCACCACGTTCAACGCATCCGAAAACTGGATGCGCGGATCGGCTGCCGCGAAGAACTCGCGTCCTTTTGACTCCCGCGCGGGCTGTTCGACGGGGCGAAGCTTCCCAGCCACACCCCGCTGGCAGCCCGAGCAGATCGACTTATGTCCGCGGCCGCACCGAATAGATTGCCGTCCGCCACTTCGGCAGATCGACCATCAGCCCGTGCTCCGCCAGCTCGGCCGCTGTCCCCCGAAACGCCATCGCGCCCGCCTCGTCGATCAGCTCAAACACGCCTTCAGCCTTCAACCGCGGAAACACCCGCGCCGCGCCGTCTCCAGAACGTCGATAGACGAGCAGGTGTTGCGGCCCCGCGATGATCTGCAGCTCCGCCGGCGAACGCCGGTCGACCGTCACGCCCGCGCCCCGGAGAAACGCCGCCACGTCGTCCGGCGTGAGTTGCGCCACATCTTCCGACCGCAGCACCGGGATCTTGCTTTCCGCGAGCAGCGCCAGGGCGCGAGCATCAATGTTGCGCATGTCGACGATCGCCGCGCGATACTCGAGGCCGGTGGCCACTTCTTCGACTTGCTCGAGTCCGACGGAAATCTGCACCAGACCGTTCGCGAGCAGTTGATCGTCGGTCATGTAGTGCACCGGCCCGAGATGAAGATCGAGCGCCAGTCGCGCGAGCGGCACACAGGCGTGATTCAAGCCGTTGTTCACCGGCACCGCACCGGGATTCTGCACGAACAACACGTCCGCGCGGCGATAATCCACCGGTCCCGCGCGAAACACCGGCGAGAACCGCCGATACGCCGCGCCGTAAGTTTCCATCAGCGGCGCGTAGATTCTTTCGTGGCCCGTCAGCGTCCATCCGAGACTGCCCACCATGCCGGCGGCATACGCCTGCACCAGTTGCGCCTCGATCATCAACGACGCCGCTTCGAGAGGATCCATGTCGGGCAAAAACGATTCATAGCCATGCTCGCCCGACTCGCCGTTCCATACCGGATAGGGCGCGCCGCTGTGCGGCATCGCGACCGCCGCAAAACTATGATCGAAGGTCGCGGCGACGTCGCGCGCCAGCCACGGCTCCTTGCGTTGGGGCGCATCCGGTCGCGTCGGAACCGGACCGTTGCCCAAATAATAATGCGGCGCCATGCCTGCCATTCGATCGGGCAGCTGCCACGTTGCGGAGGGCAGCACGTTGTTGTGACCCCATGCCGCCGTCATACCGAAAACCAGCCGCGTTGGATCCTCGATTACGACTGCCCACGTCGCGTCCGCCGCGAGCCGCCGCCAGGCGGCGTCGCTCGAGTCCGTGACACTGTGTGGCTCGTTGTAAGGCGCCTCGAATCCGAGCACTGTCCCGTTGCCGCGGAAGCGACGCGCGAGCCAGCGGTTTGTGCTCACGATCGCTTCGGTGAACTCGGGATCGCCGGGCTCCGCCGCGCGTCCGGTCTCCGGATCGACCAGCCACGCGATGCCCGTGCCCGGCTTGCCTGTGCCTTTGTCGTGATGATTCCCGCCGACGAAATAACGATAGGGATCCGTCGGCATCTCGTGCCAGTCGAATACCACGCGAATCCCGTGGTGGCCGCACAACGCGACGAAATATTCGAGCAGTTCATAAAAGGCCGGATCGACACGGTAGGAGCGCAGGACTTCCTCATAACGCGAATCGTCGGGAAACACCCCCGGCGCGGGTTGAATCATTCCGAGGTGCAGCGGCACGCGAACCACGCTCACGTCCCAATCCGCATGCGTGCGCAGATCTTCGACTACTCGCTCGAAATTCGGCCTCAGGCTAAACTCGATGAGGAAACGCGTGTAATTCAGGCCCGCAAAGCCCCACGGTTTTCCATTCAACGTCAGGTTCCGGCCGGAAACGCCGATCGCGGGCAATGTCTCGCTGTCATTGATTACTGGATACACAAAGAACGGCGCGTCGGCGGACCACTTTCCTTCCGCGCCGGCTCGCGCCCGCAACGCCACTCGCCGCCCCTCCGGCAACGCCGCGCGATCGAGTTCCAGAGTGAAACGCCCGTTCGCATCCGCTCGCGTGCGCCACTCGCCCAGCCGACCACCCGCATCGTCCAACGCCTCCACCTGCAACGCGGCTCCCGAGTCTGCGGTGCCCGTGAAGACCATCGGATTCTCCCAGCGCAATAGCCGTCCCTCCGGCACCTCGATAACCGGCTCCGCAGCGTGTGCGACGAGCGCCAGCGCCAGCGCGACAAAGCTGGTCATGCGCCGCCCTATAGCCATGCTCGCGCCCCGCCAGCGCGTCAGCCGAGCGAGCACAGCCTTTTCAGGAGCAGCGAGTTGCGGAAGAATGGGAAGTTTCGTCATAACGAAGGGTTTTATGAATATTCTAAACTGCCTGTTAATTATATCTAAACGCCGAGAACGAGGTAAACTGCCAGCGAGCGCCGAAGCGACTAGCCGGAGATCGCTGACGGTCAAGGGGATTTGATCGTTCATTCTATCGCGTCTTTTTTTCTTGCTGTTACAATAACCTGAACACTTATCTACCACTATGCCCGTCGTCCTGACCTTGGACAAAAGCCTCTCCGTTTTGGAGATGATCGTGCGCCACCCCGAGGGCATCGGCACCCGGCCGCTCGCACAGAAACTCGGCATCAACGTCGCCACCGCGCACAACATCGCGACCACCTTTGTCGCCCGCGGCTACGTGCGGCAGGACGAGGTCACCCGGCTCTTTCACGCCGGCGTGCGTTTGATGCTGCTAAGCCGGCATCCCGCCTATCTGCGTTCGTTGACCACGAGTGCTCGCCATGTCGTTCACGCGGTTGCGGCCGAGTTAAACGAGTCCGTCATGCTCGTGACCAGCGACCAGGGCCGGATCATCAACCTCGAGTATGTGCCGAGTCGCCAGGCGCTCCGCGTTCAGGAACCCGAGGACATCACTGGCGTCGCGCACGGCACTGCCATCGGCAAACTTCTTCTCGCCTATTTCGACGAGCCCACGCTCGACACTTACCTCGCGCAGTATGGCCTGCCCCGGCATACGCGGCATACCATTACCGACCCTTCCGTGTTTCGCGCGGAAATGGCTCGGGTGCGCGAGCAAGGTTTTAGCCAGACCCGCGACGAACTCAGCGAAGGCATCAGCGCGATCGCCGTTCCGATCCGCGATCCTTGGGGATCCGTCTTCGCTGCCCTCGGCGCCAGTGTGCCCACCGTTCGCCTGCAAAACGACGAGCAGGTTGAGTTCACCTTGAACGGTATCCGCCGCGCGGCGGCCGAGATCGAACGCGTCTGGGCCCACTCCACGCCCGAGAACGTCAACGACGCTCCACCGGGCAACCGGCGCGGCCGTCCGCGAAAAACTCCTCTGCTGCCGGCCACCTAGCCGCAGCGCGGCGCACAACGCGCCGCATCTCCTCGCGCCGGCCTCCGCCGGCTTTGTCACTCGTCCGTTTTGAAGACCCTCACCCTCGAAATCTCTCTCAAGCCGTTCTACGCCCTCGATGATGATGCGACCCGCGCCGTTTGCCGCGCTGCCCTTCGCCAGTGGGATGCGCTTGCCCGCCACGCCGAGAGCCTGTCGATCATGCTTTGGTCCGCAGACGGGTCGGAGATTCTCGAATACACGGGCGAACTCGATGCGCCGATGGAATGGGCGCGGTTCTTCGGCAATGCCAATCCGCACATGCCCGTGCCGGCCGATCCCGAGCAAAAAAGCCTGCACGCGCGCAACTATCTCTATCGCGACGACGCCCGTCCCATCACCTACCGCCGGCTCGCGGCGATCGTCCGCGCTTGGCGCGACGCCGCGGCCGAAATCGGCCGCACCGTCCAGGTCGGCGCCACCTTCGACCCGGGCGGCGAGTTCGCCCCGTCGAGGTTCAAATACGAACGCCACCGCGAAATCTGCCTTTCCAACACGATGGGCAAGGCGAGCTTCGTTTGCTGCTATGCCACGCTCCACGCCGACCCGCAGCGCTACGCCGGCTTCCCCGAAGGTATTCCGGAGAACACCTCTCTCGGCACCTTTCTCGGCCGCCAGTTCCGCCACTTCGCACGCGATGTGGGTTTCGATTTTCTCTGGTTGTCCAACGGCTTTGGCTTCGGCCTCGAAACCTGGAAAACCATCGGCCCGCTCTTCGACGGCCACACATTTCATCCGGAGCGCGCCGGCGAACTGAGCGACCGCATCCTTGGTTTCTGGCGCGACTTCCGTCGCGAATGTCCGGAACTTCCCGTTCGCACCCGCGGCACCAATCTGGGCACCGGCACCGATCTCGCGAGCGACGCCACCCCCCTGCGCGAACTGTATTCGGGCGGCTTCAACTTCGCTCCGCCGCCCAATTCTCCATGGGCCGCGATCAATGGCGACTTCGGCATTGAACTCGCCGGCTACCTCAGCCGGATCGCCGAACTGCCACCCGGCGCCGATTTTCCTTATCGTTTTTATCTGCACGATCCGTGGTGGCTCAACAGCCCGTGGATCGATCGCTACGAGGGCCAGCCCCACGATATCTACCTGCCGCTCTCCGTCGGCCGGCTCACCGCCGAAGGAAAACTCCAAACGCCGCGCGACCTTCTTCTTCTCACCATCGACGATTCGCACGGCGCGATGCCCGACCGCGTGCCGAACGAAAGCACACCGCATCTCCTCCGCGGCTGGCGCGAACGCCCCGACGCCGCCGGGCCGCTCGTCTGGCTGTATCCGTTCGACGAACTTCACGACGCGCTTCACGCCGCCACCCCTGCGCCCGCCCGCCTGTTTCACACCGACTGGTTCGCTCGCGAAGCGCTCAACGACGGCGTGCCGCTCAATACCGTTGTCAGCACGCGCACGTTCGACGCGCTCGGCCAGCGCGCCGCGTCCGTCCTCGCCGGCCGTATCCTCGTTTCACCTACACCGCTCCACGCGACCGGCGAAACCCGGCTGCTTGCCTGGATCGAGTCCGGCGGTTCGCTCCTGCTCTACGGTCCGCTCGAAAACGCTCCGACGCTTCGCGCCCGCCTCGGCCTGACCACCGCGGCCCCGCTCGACGGCACGTTCACCGTGCTTTCAACCGGCGCACCGCTCGACCGCTTCCCCCGCTCCGCTCCGAAATCCTACACCCACCGCCCGGTCATGTCCGGCGGTTCGCTCGCCGAGAGCCCGATCGACGCCAGCGTGTGCCTTGCCTGCGCGCACCAAGATGAACACGTGCGCGCCCTCGCCGCTGAGTTCACCACGCCTGCCGGCGCGCGCGTCTCATGGGTGCGCGGGCCGCTGCCGCTCGCCGTTTCAGCCGAAGAACATCTGCCGACACCGGACTCGCCCGAAACAACGTTTCCTTTCACTGGCTTGATTCGCCAGATGCTCGCCGCGCACGGCTGGCGTTTCGCAATCGCCGCTGCGGAGCGCACGCAGCGCCGTCCCGTGATCGCGCTGCACCGGCAGGACAACGGCTGGTATTTTTCCGGCTACACACCCGACACCACCGTCGAACTTTCGCTGCGCACCCCATTCGGCGCGCCGCTGCTGCTCGGCACCGAAGCACGCTTGCACGACGGCGTCGCACATTACCACTTGCCGCGCGCGTGGCGCCACGAGTGCCGCGTGTTCATCGATCAAACCGCCGGCACGGCGTCGGCCATCGAAGCTTGCCCCGCCCAGATCGGAGTCACGCGTCGGCTTTGGTTGCGCGGTTTGCGCGACGCCATCGTGCGGTTCTTCCCGGTCACCGCCACCGGCCCCGTCACTTTGTGGCTCGATCCCGCCTGGCCGCACATCGGCGGCGTCCGTGCGCCCCTCCGCGATGTGAATACGCCTCACGGACCGATGCTCGAATCCACCGAGCCCCTCTCCGGCACTGCCCTGCTCTCCTGGTAACGCATACGCCACTTTCAACATGTCTCCCGCCGCCGCTCCCGCTTCCACTTCCGCCCCAACCATCGCGCGCCGCCGACCGCTCTTTGCCCGCGCCGGTCTCGTGGGCATCGGCCATCATGTGTATTGGCCGCAGTTCGACGGCTTGCTCGCCGAAATGCGCCGCAAACAAGCTCACGTCGCCACGCTGATCGAGGCCGAGGGTGTAGCCGTCAGCGACTTCGGCCTGCTCGACACGGCGCAAACCGCTTATGACGCCGTGCCCAAAATCAAGGCCGCCGACATCGATATCCTTTTTGTGGATATGGTCACTTACGGCACGTCGTCCACCTTCGGCGTCCTCTGTCGCGAGATCCGCGTGCCCATCGTCCTCGTCGCGATCCAACCGCTAAAGGCGATGGATTATCCGAACGGCACCACGTTCATGCAGCTCTGCAACGACGACTTCTGCTCGGTGCCGGAATTCACCGGCGTCGCCGTGCGTTTCGGCCGTCGTCCGCCGCCCGTGATTCTCGGCCACGAGCACGGCGATCCGACCATTACCCCCGAGTTCAAGCGCTGGTGCGGCATCGCCAAGGTGCTTCATTCGCTGCGCACATCGCGCATCGGACTCATGGGCCACGTGCTCGAGTCGATGCTCGACATGCACACCGATCCCACCGCGATCACCGCCGCGTTCGGCGCGCACGTCGTGCTCATCGAGCCCGGGGATCTTTTCCGTCATTACCGCGCGCCCGAGCCCGCGGCCGTCGCCGTCTGGGAGCGGCGGATTCTCGAGTTTTTCGACACCCCCGATCCCCGCTCCGATCCGCTCACGGAGAAACTCACCGCGCAGGATCTCGCCACCGCTGCCCGCGCCGCCGTCGCCCTTGAAGCGATGATCGCCGAGAAACGGCTCGATGGTCTCGCCTACTACTACGAGGGCGAGCCCGGCTCCGACCTGCGCACGCTCGTCACCAATCTCATCGTGGGCAATTCCGTCCTCACCGGCGCCGGTTTTCCGATGTGCGGCGAATTCGATCTGAAGACGTGCATCGCCATGATGATCATGGACCGTCTCGATATCGGCGGCAGTTTCGCGGAGTTTCATCCGATCGATTTCAAAAGAGACAGCGTGCTCGTCGGCCACGACGGCCCGCATCATCTCAACATCGCCGCCGCCAAACCTCTCATTCGCAGCCTCAAGAAGTTCCACGGCAAACCAGGTTCCGGCGCCAGCGTCGAGTTTCAGATCAAGGAAGGCCCGATCACGATGCTCAGCATCGGTCAGAAAGCCGACGGCTCCTTCAAATTCATCATCGCCGAGGGTGAATCCGCGCGCGGCCCGATCCCGCCCACGGGCAACACCAACACCCATGGCGTCTTCGCGCCCAACGTGCGCACGTTCCTCAAGCGCTGGGTCGCCGAGGGCCCCACGCATCACTTCGCGCTCGGCATCGGACACCACGCCTTCGAACTCGCGCAGATCGCCGAATGCCTCGGGCTCGATCACGCCGTGGTCACGCCCTTCAACCCGCTCGACTGAGCCCCCGTCGTTCTCCGCTCCTCGCCATGTCCCTTCTGACCCGATTTTTCCGCCGCGAATCACCCCCGCGCGTGCCGGACGCCGATCGCATCCCGCTGCTGCAAAAAATCATGTTCAGCATGGGCATGAACACGGAATACACCGCGACGGGCTTGATGGTGCAGGTGCTCTGGATGCCGTTCTTCAACATCGGCCTCGGCATCAGCCCCGCGCTGCTCGGGGTCGTGCTCGTCATTCTCCGTGCCTGGGACGCCATCTCCGATCCGCTCGTCGGCAACATCTCCGACAACGCCCGCACCCGCTGGGGCCGCCGCCGCCCGTTCATGGTCGTCGGCGCGATCGCCACCGCCCTCGCGTATCCACTTTTCTGGCACATGCCCACCGATATCGGGGAGACGTGGAAAGCCGTCTATCTGGTCATCGTCGGCATCATCTACTTCACCTGTTTCACGCTCTGGGCGATGCCGTATTACGGCCTGCAGCTCGAGCTCACCCCGAACTACGACGAACGCACCCGCCTCGCGAGTTGGATGGCCCTCTTCAGCAAAATCTCCGCGCTCGGCGGCGGCTGGGTGCTCGCGATCGTCACCGGGTCGATGTTCCTCGATCCCGCGACCGGCAAGGGCGACATCGTCGCCGGCATGAAGACCGCGTGCTGGTTCATCGCCGGCGCCATCCTGATCTTTGGCCTGCTCCCCGCGCTCTTCGTCAAGGAGCGCTATTACAGCGCCGAGGCCAGCAAGCAGCCGAAGCAGTCGTTCTTCTCCAGCGTCAAGGACTCTGCCCGCTGCAAGCCGCTTTGGTCCCTCATCGGCATCTCCTTCTTTCTCGCGTTCGGCTATATGTCGATCTTCACGCTCAATCAGTATCTGAATATCTACTACGTGTTCGGCGGCGACCTTTCCGCCGCGTCGGTTGTCGCCGGCTGGCGCATGACCGCCACCGTCATCACCGGCGTCGCCATCATCCCGCTCGGCGCCTGGCTTGCGGAGCGTTTCGACAAGAAGGCCATGGTCATCGGCACGCTGATCGTCGCGACGATCGGCGTGGAATCGAATTACTTCCTCATGCGGCCGGACATGCCTTACCTGCAACTCATCCCCGGCATCCTCGAGGTCGGCGCCTACTCCGCGATGTGGCTGTTTCTCCCGTCGATGAAGGCCGACGCTGCCGACTACGACGAGCTTCAGACCGGCCGGCGTCGCGAGGGCTCGATCAACGCGTTCTACTCCTGGTTCATCAAACTCTCGCTCACGTGCGCCATGGGCGTCGGCGGGTTCGTGCTCTATATCTCCGGTTTCGACGCGAAGCTCGGCACTCAGCCGCCCGAGGTCATCAGCCGCATGTTCAACCTCTATCTCGCGCTGCCGCTCGTGATCTGGGGCATCGCCATAGCGATCGCCCTGAAATACCCGCTGGACCGCGCGCGCATGAGGGAAATCCGCGCTACGCTCGAAGCACGTCGCGGCGTTATGTAACCGGCTCAGCCCCCCTTATTTTTTCATGAATTCAAATTATGATGTCGTCGTGATCGGCGGCGGCCCGGCCGGCCTCGTTGCCGCCATTCAGGCCGGTCGCGCGGGCGCATCGACCCTCCTCGTCGAAAAAAGCGGCGTGCTTGGCGGCACCACCGTGCTCAACGCCGTTAACTTCCCCGGCCTGTTTCACGCCTGGGGCCAGCAGGTCATCGCCGGCATCGGATGGGAATTGGTCAGCCGCTCCGTCGCCGAGAGCGGCGCAAAGCTCCCCGATTTCTCCGCCTGGCGCGAACTGCCGCATTTCCGTTTGCAGGTGCGCGTCAACCGCGCCGTTTACGCCGCGCTCGCCGACGAACTCGTGAGCGGCGCCGGCGTCTCGCTCACGTTGCACACGATGCTCGCCGCCGTCGCGGCCGACCACGAGGGCTGGAAGCTCACGCTGTGCGGCAAAGAGGGCCTGCGCGAGGTCCGCACCCGCGTCCTCGTCGATTGCTCCGGCGATGCCAACGCCGTCTCGCTCGCCGGTCTGCCCGTCGCACGCAACGCCGCCCTTCAACCCGGGACGCTCGTCGTGCGCGCCTCGGGTTACGATCTCGCGACGCTCGATCTGCCGCGTCTCGAAGCCGCTTTCCTCGCCGCCGTGGCCGCAGGCCGCCTGCAACGGTCCGATTTGATCGGCACCGGCAATCCCGTGACGCAGTTCCTTCAATGGCGCGGAGAAAACTCCGTGCACGTGCTCGGCATCGACGGCCGCACCAGCGAAGGCCGCACCACGGCCGAGGTCCAGGCACGCGCGCTGATCCTCCGGCTGCATCGTTTCTTCCGCGAGCAACCAGGACTCGAAAATTTCCATTACGACTTCTTCGCCACGGAATGCGGCATCCGCGAGACGTGCACGATTCTCGGCGAAGCCTGCGTCACCACGCCCGATTATTTATCAGGCCGCGTGTGGGAAGACGCCGTGTGTTACAGCTTCTATCCCATCGACGTTCATCAACTCGACGGCCATGGCATCGACACGCGCCCGCTTCAGGAAGGCATCGTGCCCACCCTTCCCTATCGCGCGCTGCTGCCTCGCGACAGCCGCAACTTGGTCGTCGCCGGTCGCTCCGTCTGCGGCGACCAGCAGGCGAACTCCGCCTTTCGCGTTCAAGCCACGTGCATGGCCACCGGCCAAGCCGCCGGTGCCGCCGCCGCCCTCGCGGCCCTTCGCCGTATCGAACTGCGCGACGTGCCCCTCGGCGAAATTCACGCCCTTCTCCGCGCGCACGGTGCCATCGTGCCGACTCTCTCTGCCGATTCATCATCCGCCGTCTAAACGGCCCGCATCTCATTTTTCGATGACCCAGCCCGCGTCCATCGCGCTCTATCCTGCCAACCGCCAACGCCGTCTCAGCGAATCGCTCTTTCGCCAGCCCACCGCCGTTTACCGCGGCACTCCTTTCTGGGCTTGGAACAGCCGCCTCGATCGCGCGCAACTTTTCCGCCAGATCGCGCAGTTCCAACGCATGGGCTTCGGCGGTTTTCACGTGCACGCGCGCACCGGTTTGCAGACGCCCTATCTCAGCGACGAATTTCTCGCCTTGGTCCGCGCCTGCACCGACGAGGCCAAGCGCCGCAAGATGCTCACCTGGCTCTACGACGAGGATCGGTGGCCGTCCGGTTTCGGTGGCGGTCTTGTCACCGAAAACCCGCAACACCGGCTCAAGTATCTGCTTTTCACTCGCACGCCCTACAACGGCACCGTTCGGCCCACACCCAACTGGAGTTGCGCCCTCGCCGGCCGCTCGGAAGCCGGCGTCCTCCTCGCGCGCTATGCGGTCAAACGCGACTCCCAAGGTGCCGTGTCGTATCAGCGTTTGCACGACGCCGACCGCGTCTCCGCCGGCGCCGAAGAATGGTTCGCCTACCTCGAAACCGTCGCGGGTGTCCCGTGGTATAATCACCAGGGCTACGTCGACACGCTGAGCCGCGCCGCACTCGAACGTTTCACCGAGGTGACGCACCAACGCTATCGCACCTCCGTCGGTCGGGACTTCGGAAAAACCATCCCGGCGATCTTCACCGACGAGCCGCAGCATCTCTTCAAGCAGTGCTTCGACCACGCGGCGCACGGCGTCGATCGCGTCATCCCCGCGACGACGGACTTCTTCGCCACGTATCAAGCCCGCCACGGCACCGACCTGCTCGATGCGTTGCCGGAAGTTTTTTGGGAGCTGCCCGACGCCCGGCCTTCACTCGCGCGCGTGCAGTATCATGATCATGTCACCCAGCGTTTCGCCGACGCTTATGCTCGCACGCTCGGCCAATGGTGCGCGCGTCACGGTCTCATGCTCACGGGCCACATGATGGAAGAGCCCACCCTCGGCTCCCAGACACGTGCGACCGGCGAAGCGATGCGTTCGCTCGCCCACTTTCACATTCCGGGCATCGATCTCCTCTGCGACGAGGAGGAGTTCACCACCGCGAAACAGGCACAGAGTATTGCGCACCAATACAACCGCCCCGGTGTGATGAGCGAACTCTACGGCGTCACCGGCTGGAGCTTCGATTTCACCGGACACAAAGCACAGGGCGACTGGCAGGCCGCCCTCGGCGTTACCGTCCGCGTTCCTCATCTCGCCTGGCTTTCAATGGCCGGCGAAGCGAAGCGCGATTATCCTGCCTCGATTCATTATCAGTCGCCCTGGTGGAAGGAGTATCCGCTGATCGAAAACCATTTCGCGCGGGTCAACGTCGTCCTCAGCCGCGGGCAGCCGCTCGTGCGCATCGCCGTCATCCATCCGATCGAATCCTTCTGGCTCTGCTACGGCCCGCTCGCCCAAACCGCGGCAGAGCGGGCACAACGCGAAAAGCAGTTCGCCGAGCTGCCGCAGTGGCTCCTCGGAAATCTTCTCGATTTCAACTACGTCAGCGAAGGCCTGCTGCCCACGCAATCCGGCGCCAACGCGAACTCCGGCTTCACCGTCGGCCACATGCACTACGGCGTCGTGGTCGTTCCCGCGCTCCGGACCATCCGCAGCACGACCCTCGATCGGCTTGAAGCCTTCGCCGCGCGCGGCGGCACGCTCGTGTTTGCCGGCGAGATTCCGTCGCTCGTCGACGCCCAACCATCCGACCGCGCGCAACGGCTCGCCGCCCGCGCCATCGTCTGTCCATGGGACGAACACGCCTTCGTCGCGTGCCTCGAACCCGTGCGATTGATCGAGTGCGTCGACGCCGCCGGCCGGCGCTCCCGCGATCTGCTGTATCAGCTTCGTGGTGACGGCACGGAGCGCCATCTGTTTATCTGCAACCGCAACCGCTCGGCCGAAATCACCGGGCTCAGCCTGAAAATCGCGGGCCGCTGGCGGCCGCACGTTCGCGACACGACCTCCGGTGAGGTGCGCGAAACCTACGCGGTTCATACCGGCGACATGACCGAGCTCCCCGTCGAGCTCGCCGCGCATGGGCATCTGTTGCTCACGTTGCGGCCGGGGAAACCGCGCGCGAAACCGATCGCTCCGCGGCGCTGGCGAGACATCGGCGAACTCGCCGATCCCGCGCCCGTCACGCTCTCCGAGCCCAACGTGCTTCTCCTCGATCAAGCCGAGTGGCGCTGGAACGACGGTGCATGGCAGCCGCGTGAAGAGATGTTGCGCCTGCACAATCTGGTCCGCGCCCGCTGCCACTTGCCGCCGCGCGAAGGCCACGTCGCCCAACCGTGGACCGATCGCGCGCCGGCCGAGCCGCTCGGCCGCGTCGAGTTGCGTTTTCGCATTCGCAGCGAGGTCGCCGTCAACGCCGCAGAGCTAGCGCTCGAAGAGCCGGCCGCCTGGGAGATCCGGCTCGACGGAAAAAAAGTCGCCGCCACCGCGCGCGGCTGGTGGGTCGACGAAGCCATCAAGCGCGTCCGCCTGCCTGCCGTCAGCGCCGGCGAACACGAGCTCATGCTAAGCCGCGCGTTCACGCGTAAAACAGAGCTCGAATGGTGCTACCTGCTCGGCGATTTCGGCGTTAAGCTCGCGGGCCGTCACGCGACGCTCACCGCGCCGGTGCGACATCTCGCGTTTGGCGACTGGACGACGCAAGGGCTGCCATTCTACGCCGGTAACGTCACGTATCACCTCACGCTCCCTGCGAAAGATCGCGCGGCGCAGGCGGTGAATTTCCGCGGCTTCAAAGCCCCGCTGCTGTCAGCCACGCTGGATCGCGGCCGCGCCCAACCCGTCGCGTTCGCGCCGTTCCGCTTCGAATTCCCGCGCCTCGGCCCCGGCCGTCATCGGCTGGATGTCACCGCGTTCGGCAACCGTCACAACGCCTTCGGTCCGCTCCACAACACCGATCCGAAACCGCGCTGGCTCGGCCCCGACGCTTGGCGCACCGAAGGCGATCATTGGGCCTACGAGTATCAATTGAAACCGATGGGCCTGCTCGTCGCTCCCCGCCTCCAGACCTCCCTCCCACCGCGCAACGTTTAGTATCCAATTCCTCAACACCCCCGATGTCTTCTCTTTCCGCCGATCAGCCACCACCCGCCACCGCGCCGGGATCCGGATCCGCTTCAACCGTCGCCCCCGGCGAAAAGGTGCCGTTGAAAACGAAGCTCGCCTTCGGCGTCGGCAGCATGGTCGACAACCTCACCGGCAACTCGATCCATCAGCTGGCTAATCCGGTCTATAACATCGGACTCGGCGTAAATCCCGCCGTCATCGGCGCGGTGCTCGCCGTGGGACGTTTGCTCGATGCCGTCACGGATCCGATCATCGGCAGCTTCTCCGACAACTTCCGCTCCCGCTGGGGCCGCCGTCGCCCGTTGATCATCGCCGGGGCGTTTCTTACCGGTCCCATCATCCTCGCGACTTTCTTCTGCCCGCGCGGATGGAGCCCCTTCGCCTACAGCGTGTATTTCGCCGTCGCGATGCTGCTGTTTTTTCCGGCGTTCACGCTGTTCTCGGTGCCGTTGAAGGGTTTTCAACTCGAGCTCACCCGCGACTACCACGAGCGCACACGGATCTCGGCCGTCGTCGCGTTCCTCATGCCGGTCGGCGGCATTCTTGCATCGTGGCTCTTCGCCCTGACGCAATACAGCGGCTTCGAGGACTCAATCGAGGGCGCGCGTTACACCGCGCTCGCGGTGATGCTAATCATCATGACCTTCGGCATTCTCCCCGCGCTCTTCGCCAAGGAGAAGGAATACATTCACGTTAAAACGCAGAAGCAGATTCCGCTGCTCCGCAACGTCTGGGGCCTGCTGAAAAACCGCCCGCTTCGCCTGCTCTCGATTGCCGGCCTCGCCACCCTGCTCGGCATTTTCACGGTCTACAGCCTCGGACTGTATCTCAACATCTACCACGTTCATGGCGGCGATCTGAAGACCGCTTCGATTCTCCACGGCGCTGTCACGACCGCCTATCAAGTCGCGAGCATGATCGCGACGCCCGTGATCGCCTGGGCCGCCACCCGCTTCGGCAAACGCCACGCGTTTCTCACCTGCCTCGGCATCGCGCTCGTCGGCACCGTGGCCAAGCTCTTCTGCTACAACCCGGCGATGCCGTCGCTGATGTTCATTCCGATGATCCTGATGGGAATCGGCATGAGCGGTTTCTGGGTCCTGCTCGCTTCGATGATGGCCGACGTCGCTGACCACGCCGAGTTGCTGCAGGGCATCCGCAACGAGGCCTCGGTCGGCGCCGTGTTTTCCTGGATCAACAAGACCGGCATCAGCCTCGCCTTCATGTTCTCTGGCTTCGTCCTCCTCTGGGTCGGCTTCGACGAGAAACTGGGCGGCGCCCAGTCACCCGAGACCATCTACTGGATGCGCATGCTGTTCGCGCTGGTCCCTGCGGCCGCCCTGATCGTCGCGATGGTGTGCATCCGTTTGTATCCAATCACCGAGGACGTCGCCCGCGCCACCCGCCGCGCGCTCGACGAGCGTCACGCCGCCAACGCCTGACGTTTCCCCTGCTCTCTCACCGTCACGACTTGTTTCGATCATGCCTCTGAAAACTGCCTCCTCTCTCGCTTCCCTCCTTCTTCTTACCGCGTTTGCTCCCCTGGCCGTTCGTGGCGAATCGGCCACTCCCGCCGCGCTGTTCCATCTCGGCTTCGACGACGGCTTCACTGCCAAAAGCAAGGGTGACGGCTCGCCTCGCTTCGAGGGCGCGCAACCCGAACTCACTCCCGGAATCGACGGCGCCGCTGGCTGGTTCTCTCCGGGGCAAATTGTCGACTACCCCGCGGCCGGTAATCTCCACAAGCCCGCGGGAACAATCGCATTTTGGATCAAGCCCGGCCCAACCGACGGCAAACCGTTCGTTCTATTCGGCGAAACCGGTGCCGATGCTGCCGGCAGCAATCGTCTGCGTATCGAACTGTTTCCCGGTCGTTTCCTGCGATTGAAGCTGAACGACACGCGCGACTCGAAGGTGGACTACCACGGTCTCGCCAATTGGAAGGCCGGCGAATGGCACCACGTCGCCGTCACTTGGAATCACGAGAAGGGCGGCCTGATCTACGTCGACGGTCAACCCGCCGCAATCAGCTGGATCCGCGCGTGGGAGCCCGTGGCGCACCCGCGCTTCTTCTTCGGCACCGGCGACAACGGCGCCGCCCACGCGTCGCGCATCGCGCTCGACGATGTGCGCATCTTCGATCGCGAACTCACCGAAGATGAAGCCCGCGCCGCTTTCCGGCGTCACCGCGCGTGGAACGTCGCCGTGAAAGTCGCGGACCCGTTTCTCCCAGCCGAACAAGCCCGTGATCTGGCCCTCTCGTTGCGCAACCCCGGCGACGATGTCGCGCAACTTAGCAATCTCGCGTATCAACTTCTCAATGACGCCGGCCAGGTGCTGCAGCGGGGGTCGCTTTCCGCGCCTTCGCTGAAGGCCCGCGAGTCGACCCAGCTCCACCTCCCCCTCGCTGCCACGCCCGTCGGCGGTTACCGCCTGCGTCTCACCTATACCGAGGACGGCCGGGAAAAATTCGTCGACACCCGTGTGCAGGCGATCGCTCACGCCTCCCCGCTCGAACCCCAACGCGAGCAGCGCACGTTGATCACCGAGATCGTCGCCTTCGAACAAGAACCAATCGCGGACCTCGGCAACAGCACCCGCGTTGAATCGGCCGCCGGCGTTTACCGCGAGGCCGGCTCCCGAGTGCATGATCGTTTCGTGATTCCGTTCGAGATCACCGATGTCGACGAACCGCACGTCGCCGTGATCACCTACCCCGACGACAAACCGCGCTCGATGGAGGTGCTCCTCCAAAATTTCGGCAAGGCGATCGACTTCCAGGTGCACAGCGGCGTCGTGTCCGGAGACGAATTTCCCCTCTCGCACCAAATGCTCGAGCACGAGGTCGTCTTCTGGCCGCGCGCGAAGAAACAGGGCTTCACCTTCATGACCGCCGAGCACGACATGCCCGCCGCGGTCGAAAAAATCCGCATCTATCGCCTCAACCGCTTCGCCGTTAGCGATCGCTCCGGCGAGTTCAAGGGCAGCGTGCCGCCGCGCCGCACCGGAATTTATTTCGAAGACCCGGTTCTGTTTCACAGTTTCGGCACGGGCACCGACCTCGATGGTTTCATGAAGTCGACGGACCGCCTCGTCGACTACCTGCGATCGTTCGGCCAGACTGAGTTCGAATACCCGCTGGCTTGGTATGCCGGGCCGCTTTACGGCACGAATGTCGAACGCTTCGAGCCAGACATCCCCGGTGCGCAGGGCGGCGCTCGCCCGCACCCACCCGGCTATCCGCTCTACCTCCTCCAGCGTCTCGGCGAACAGGATATCTCGTTCACTGCGGGCCTGCACATTCACACGCTGCCGAGCCTCGATCCCCACGCGATCACCGACCGCGCGGCGATCCACGCCGACCACGACACCGTGATCAATGTCAACAAGGACGGTAAGCTCTGGTATGGTTACTGGCACGGCTCGGACACCAATTACAATCCCGCCGATCCGCGCGTCATGGCCGCAGTGAACGCCGTCGTCGACGAAGTCGTCGCACGCTACGGACAAGAACCGGCGCTCCATGGCATCTCGCTCGTGGTCACGCGCACGAAGCTCTACGACTTCGGCTCGCTCGCGTCCGGCTACAACGACTCGAACCTCCGCCGCTTCCAACAAGACTCGGGCATCGTGATCCCGACTTACACGCCGGGCGATCCCGAGCGTCATCGCAAAAGCTACGAATGGCTCATGAACGACGACGCAGCGAAAGAAGCCTGGATCGATTGGCGCTGCCAGATTCTCTACCGCCACTACTCCCAAATGGCCGATCGCATCAGCGCCGCGCGTCCCGACCTCAAGTTGATACTCAACTTCTTCCTTCATCCGTCGCAGAACCACCGGCTCGCCGATTATCTCAACGAACCGAGTTCCGTGCTCATGCGCGAAATGGGCATCGATCCCGATCTCTATCGCGATCATCCCAACATCGTCCTGAGCCCCACCACCGTGCCGTCCGATTTTCGCTGGATGCGTCGGTCGGATTATCTCGTCGACCATCCGGGAGTAAGCCGCGGTGCCTTCACCGCGCCGGAGGTCGCCGCACCGTTGAAGGAACACCACAACGTGCGCGTCACCATCCACGACCGTTATTGGGAAGACGCCATCGGCCGCGAATCCCCGCTGCAAGGTCTCACCGACATCGGCGTGCAGGAAATGGTTTGGCGCGCGTCGACGCTGAATCCCGCCGGGTTCAACAGCCTCGAGCCTTACGTGTTCGCGCTGCATCATCTCGACGCCACGAGCATCGTGAAAGGCGGCTACGTCCTCGGCACGTTGGGCATGGAGCGGGAACTGCTGCCGTTCTCTCGCGCGCTTGGCGCCTTGCCCGCGGCGAAATTCGACGACGTCCCCGGCGCGTCCGATCCGGTGCGCATCCGCCAGCAAGTCGTCGATGGACGCCACTACTTCTACGTGCTCAACACGCTGCCCGAACCGGTGAAAACTGTCATCACGCTCACCGAGACCGGTGCGCTGCTTGATCCTGTCGCGAACCACCGCGCGACGATCTCGGCTTCCAAGTCACTCGAACTCCCGCTCGCGCCCTACGAACTGCGCACGTTCGTCAGCGAATCGAAGACCCAGCGCGTCGCGCGCGCCGAGTTCGAGTTGTCCCCCGAATGGCTGGCGCAACTGGAGCGCCGTTATCGTGCCCTCCTCGCCGCTGCCGAAGCCGCGGGAGACAACGCAAAAAGGTGGGAACCGTATCTCGCGCTCGCCCGCCAATCCTGGGCCGACCGGCACTACTCGCGTCTGCACTTCCTGCTGCAGGACGCGTGGGCAAAAAACCTGTGATGACGCACAGCTAAAGGGCGGGCTCCACCTCGCCCTTCAGCACCCCACGTTCCAGCGGGCATCCCGCTTCACTCACGCGCACGCCACTCGCGCCCGAACTTCGCGCGATACGCCTCAGCAAGCCGCCTCGCCGGTTCGGCCGCGATTCGCGGCTGTCGCGCCACGCGCTGCATCCACTCATCCGCCTCCGCGCGGTTTCCCGCTGCCACTGCGTGAAACGCGAGATACGTCAGCGCCGCCGGATTCTCTGGCTCTGCTTCCAGCGAACGCCGCAAACTCTGCAAGCCCGCCTCGATGCTGCCCTGGCTCACCTGCGCGTGCGCGAGTTCCACATACGCCGGAGCTTCGTTGGGACGGAGTTCTATCGAACGGTTCAACTCGCGGATCGCCTCATCCAGCCGCCCCGCTCGCCGCAGCATCGATCCCCACATCAGGCGCAGTCCTGGCGAATCCGGACAATGCTCGAGTCCCGTGGCCACGGCGCGCGCAGCGGCTTCGTCCTGGCGAAAATCCTGATAAAACGAAGCGAGGCGCGCCCAGCCATCGGCGAAATTTGGCGCGCGCGTGGTGAGTTCGCGCAGCGCCTCCAACGCCGCCGGCGCGTCTTTCTGCTCCGTGTAATGGCTGACCAACTGCAAACGATACGAGACCTCGCCCGGCGCGAGTTCGATCGCGCGCAGAATCAACGCTCGCGCTTCCTTCGGGTCCGACCGCGCGCCGGCCGCGATGGCAATCCGATAAGGATCGAAACAGACATCCAGCAGTTCATCCATCCACGGATCCGGCGCCTCGCGAAACGCCCCCGACGCCTTCATCTGTCCGCGGATCGCCTTCGCTTCGCGTTCGCGCCCGAGCTTTTCGTAAACGCTCACGATGAGATCGTAGCCGAGCCGGTAGTCGGTTTGCGCGACAAGCGGTTCGAGCCGCTGGCGAGCTTCCTCCCAGCGTTCCGCCTCGAAATCCAGCCGCGCCAGACCGAGCCGCGCATACGGTTCGTCCTTCCAGCGTCGCAACACCGCCTCATAAATCGCCGCCGCCTCCTCCGGTCGGTTCGATTTCAATTCCGCTTCCGCGAGCCGCAGATGCGCGGCGAGATAGTCGGGCGCCAGCTCGATCACCCGACGCCATCGCGCCATCGACTGCTCGAAATCGCCGAAGCCCGCCAGAATCACGGCATGCAGATGCGGCCACCGCGGCTCGTTCGGATCGACCTCCTCGAGAATCTCGTAAGCCGCCTGCGCCTCGTCGATGTAACCATTTGCATGATACAGCCGCGCGAGCCGCTTCAACGCCTCCAGAGCCGCCTTGGGCGAATCGCCGGCGCGAGCGGTCGCAGCGTCCACCTCCTCGCGCAGCTGATCCTGCGTTTCATCAAGATGTGGCGCGACGGGCAGCGCGATCAGCGCGCCCCCCGACGAACGCTGCTCCATCGCCCACCAGCCGGCCCCAAGCGCCGCCAGCAGCGCTCCGCCGCCAATCCACCAGCCGGCTCGTCGTCGCGCGTTCATCGCCCCGCCTTTCGCCAGAGCAGCACGCGCTCCATTGCTTCATACGGCGGGTAAACATAGAAGCCGCCCGTGACCAGCGAGGGCTCGCCTTCGCCCTCGAAATCCCCCGCGGCGAGTGTGATCAGATCCTTCGGCGCCATCGCGAGCACCCGCGGCTCAAAACCCATCCGCCCGTCGTTGCGAAACCACATCAGTGAAATCACCTCACGGTCCTTGTTGCTCCAATCCGCGTAGCCCGCCACGGCGACTACGTCCATCGCTCCATCCCGATCCAAATCGATCGCGACGGGGCTGTAGGCGCCCGGCAGCCGGCCGATGCGTCGATACAGAAAACGGCCGTCGCCTTGGTTCGCGAGCCATTGCACGCCGTGCCACGGACGCGGTCCCGGCGTCGCCGCCGGCCCAAAGCCATCGCCATTGGCAAATAATATGTCCGGCCGTCCGTCGCGATCGAGATCGGTCACAATCAGGCCGCTGCTGCCGTAATCCTCGTTCGCCGAGGCCCAGATCCGAGAACGCGAAAATCCGCCGCGTCCGTCGTTTTCGAAATAATGCACCTCCTCCCATTGTTGTGAAATGTTGGATACGAGGTCGAGGTGTCCATCGCCGTTGAAATCCGCCACGCCGATGTTGATCGCGCCGGAAAGATCGAGCAGCACGTGCCGTCGAAACTCCCACGGCCCCACGCGCTCGAGCCAGCTCACCTCGCCTTGATCGTAGCCGAATTGCGCCAGCGCCAGATCGAGTTGTCCGTCGCCGTTGAAATCTCCCGCGCGCACGTCCGTCACCCGCGCGGTGTGCTCGAGCACCGCGTGCGTCGTGAAATTCTGCCGCCCGTCATTTTCCAAAACAAAGACCGTGCCGATGCGGTCGTTATTGGGAAACACCTCGCCCATGCTCGCGACAAGCAGGTCGAGATCGCCGTCTCCGTCGATGTCCGCCGCCTCGACGCGGACCGGCACCCGCATCCCCTCGGCGAGCGTCGACTCCTCGAACTTTCCACGCGCGGTCTGCCTGATCCAAAAGATCGCGTTGTCGCGGGTGTCGCACCCCACGACGTCGAGCAACCCGTCGCAATCGAGGTCGACCGTGCTGACGTGAGCGATCCAGGGCGGCGACGTCACGGGACGCCCCACCCGCTCCAACTTGAGATACTCCAGATCCATCGCCGCCGGCGCTTTCCGCGCCTCCGCACGCGTCGCCGCCGGACGCGATGAGGACCGGTCGCAGCCGCTGAAGCCGAGCGAAATCACGGCTGCCAGCATGATCGCCCGCACCGCCCACGCGCGGACGGCGGCGTGGCTGACTTCTCCATCGTGATCTCGCGCGCGAATCATCGTGTCAGGTTGATGCATTCGCCCGGAAGATCACCTCGTAAATCGCCCCAAACGTTGGGTTTCTTTCCGCATCGTTTGCAGCGCCGTGGGCGTCACTCGTTCGTTGCCGACAACGACGGCAGCTTCGCGCCCACCGCATCGAGCACGAGCACCCAATCCGTCCGTTCACCCGTCGTCGGCGGCGTGAAGGACTGTGTGCCGTCGTTCGCTCTTCGCTGCGAGCCAACCACGTTCCCGCTCCTCGGATCGAACCACGACGCGTTCACCTCAGCCCCGCGAACCTTGCCCATTGCGAGTTCGATCGGGCGGGCGACCGCAAGATAAACGAGCGCGAACTCACGCCGCTTATCGAGCGCAGCGCGCACGTGTCGCGGACCTTCCGGATTTTCCTCCGCAACGATCGTCTGATCCGGTTGCAACCGCGTGAACGAGCGGCGCTCGAAAAGTGTGCGCAGGTGCTGCATCTGTTGCGCGCCAGGGCGCTCTAAGGCGGCGCCCCAATCCTGCAAACAGGGAATCGCCGCGCGTTGCCCCGCACGGTGCATCTGCCAGACCGCGTTGTGCCCGTAGGTGAAGCCCGCGCCGCCGACCAGCAGATTCCAATACCCGTGGACGCGCACGTCGTAGTCGTCGATCAGCCCGCGAGCAAAATGCTCCGGCTTCGCCAGCATCCCGCGCTCATCGATTACGCCCGGCGGCACCGTTTGAGGCCCTGTCCAATCGATGTAATCCCAGAACCGAATCGGAATATCCTCATACGGAGGCTCGGCATCGAGATACGGTTTGCGCGGCTGGAGTTGGGCGAGCGCCTCGGCGTAACGCTGCACCGGATGAAAGCGCTTCGCGTGACCGCTTTGGTAAACGTGAAAATCCAACCAATCGTCATCCGCGAACCATTCCGCCGACGTCTCTTCGCCCGCGGGATGATAACTCATGAGCTGCGCTCCGCCATGGCCTTCGCGGAGGCCGCGCGCCATCGCGCGCCAAATCTCGCGCGCCTCCTCCGAATCGACGGGACGATCGCCGCCGAGCATCCACACGACCGGCGCTTCGCGATACCGTTCGCCGAGAAACCGTCCGTAGTCAGCCGCGTTCTCCACATCGAACACCACGGGCCCGTGGCCTCCGCGTTCACTCGGCACCTTGTCACCCCAGGTGGGCAGCAACGCCACTTGGAATCCACGTTGCGCGGCCTCCTGCACGATGAAGTCCACGTGTTCGAAATACGACTCGTTCGGCCGGCGCGGATCGAGATCGTGAAACGGCACCGCACCGTAGCGATTGGGTGTGCGCAGTCCGTCGCTCTCGGCGAGCACCACCGCCTGGATCACGTTGAACCCCTGATCCGCACGCCGGCCGAGATAGAAAACCGCCTCTTCGCGATCGAGCCGGTGAAACAATTCCCACGCGGTGTCGCCGAGCCAGAAAAACGGTTCGCCCTTGTCCGTGACAAACGTCCGGCCGTCCGGCGCGACCTGCAACGGACCACCGCTGCACGCCGCCGCCAGTGCGCTGAAACCCACCCAACGGCTCGCGTGTATCCACTTTTTCATGGCGCCACCTCCCCCACCGTAAACACATAGTTTCCCGACCCGATCTCGAAAACCGCGCGATCCTTTTCCATGCGCAGAAAACGAACGCCCGCCGCTTCCATCGCCGGCCCGCCGCTTTCCCGAACCGCCGAAGGATCCGCGGCCGGCACATGCACCTCGGCGCGAGTGTTCGGGGGCAGAATCACGCGATGCGCATAGCCTTCGTGCTGCCGCCAGGCCGAGCGCACCAGCCCGTTGACCGTGTGCAACGAGGCGTCGACCTGCACCAATCCCGCGGGCGTCACCGGCTGAATGACCACCCGCCGATAGCCCGGCGCCGCCGGCCGAATCCCGCCGAAGCGCGAGTAGAATGTCGCTCCGGGTCCCGCGAACATCGCGTGGTTGTGGCTCTGCATCCCGCCGCGATAGGACCATTGCTCCCACGTGGTCGTCGCCCCCAGCCCAATTTGGTATCCAAAACTTGGATAAGTGCGCTGGCCCAGCACCGCGTAGGCGGTGTCCGCATAACCGTGATCAATCAGCACATCGAAGAGATATCGCGTGCCAAAGATGCCCGTGTCGAGGTGACCACGATCCCGTCCGATCACGCGTTGATGCAGCGCGCGCGCGACATCCGCCCGCGCTTCCTCCGGCACCAGTCCAAACGCGAGCGGCAGGACCGACGTCACCTGCCGGCCACTGCCATAGGTGAAGGTGTCAGCATCGAAATGCCGCTCGTTGAACTCATGCGCCAGTCGGTCCGCCAGCGCCCGGTAATGCGCCGCCTTGTCCGCGAAGCCCAGGATCTTCGCGGTCTCCGCCGTGATCGTGACGACGCGGTGAAAGAACGCCGTGTTGACGATCTCGCCCTCGCTGAAGCTGGTCTTGTAATCCCCGGGCTGATGCGGCGGCGCCCAATCGCCAAAACCGTCGGCCCAACGATTCCCCGCCTCCATCTCCCGAAGATACCCGGCACAGCGCTCCTCCATGTTCGCGAAATGGCGCTCCAGGAGCCGTCTGTCTCCATAATGTTGATACAACAGATCGGCCAGCACGACCTGGTCCCCGGTCCAGTTCGGCGGCATGCCGCGGTCGCCACGGATATCCTCCAGCCACTTCGCGTAATACTGCAGCATGTCGAAGTTCGCGATCGCCGTCTCCTCCACCGCCAGTGAATCCATCTGGCAGGGCGTCCGCTCGTCGCGCACCGCGGTGTCGGTCGGAATGCCCATCAGGTTGTTCCGAATCGACCAGAGGAAGTTTTGCTGGATCCGGTTCAGCAGCGGGTCGGACGAGGTGAAAGTGCCGGTTTCCTCCACCGCCGAATGCACCGCACACCCCGTCACGCTCTCAAGCGTGGGACGCCCGGGAAAGCCTGTCACCTCCACGTAACGAAATCCATGATACGTGAACCGCGGCTCGTAAATCTCCGTGCCCTCGCCGCGCAACACGTAGGTATCCGTGGCCCTAGCCTTGCGGTTGGTGGCGACGTCGAGCGTGCCGTCGCCATGCACGTTCTCCGCGTGCCGAAGCACCACGCGCTGGCCCCGTTCGCCCGCGACGCGCAAGCGCACCCACCCGGCGATGTTCTGGCCCAGATCGAAAACAAAAACGCCCGGATTCACTTCCGTGACACTCACCGGCGGAAGCTCGCGCGTGACTTTCATCGGCGGCATGAGCGAGGCCTTCAACGCCCCCGCGTCGACGTCCCGCAGCACGACGGGAATCCAGTCGGTGTCCGTGAACTTCGGGAGATTCCAGCCGTCTTGCTCGCGCCGCGCGTCGTAGGTTTCGCCGTCGTAAATGTGATTGGAAACGATCGGGCTTGCCGCCGCCTTCCATTGCTCGTCGCTCGTGATCAGGCGCCGCGTGCCGTCGGCAAAACGCAGTTCGATCTGCACCCAGGCTGCCGGCGGCTCCGCCCAGCGGTAACCGTATTTCGAATAATTCTGGTTGTAGCCGCCGCCGAGCCAAACGCCGACGGCGTTGTCGCCCAAACGAATCTGATCGGTGACATCGTAAACGTCGTAGAAGAGACCCTTTTTGTAACTCGAATTGACCGGCGTGAGCACGCGATCCCCCACCTTGCGGCCATTGAGGCTCAACTCATACCAACCCACCGCATACGCATAAGCCGTCGCCTGCACCACCGGCTGGGTGATCGAAAATTCGCGACGCAGACGCGGACTGGTCTCCTCCTCCGCGGCGCCGATCCATCGCGCCTGGCGATCGGATTCGTGTAGCAGTCCCATCTGCCACCATTCGGAACTCGACCAATCGGATGCGCGATCCTGCCCGTCCCAGACACGAACCCGCCAGTGGTAACGGTCACCGCTCGCCAGCGGCGGACCGTCATACGTGACGCCGAAGTTCGCGTCGGACTCGATTTTCCCACTGTCCCAGACGTCGATCGCTCCCGACTCCAGCCGTGCGCGGGTGGACGCGATCTGGATTTGCCAGCTCTGCTGGACTTGCGCGCGCTCGCTTGAAGCCAGCGACCAGTTGAAGCGCGGCCGCGCTGTTTCGATCCCGAGCGGGCGCGTCAGGTATTCGATTTCTGGTGACTCCACGGTCAACTGCGCCGGCAGGCTCGAAGCCGCGATGGCGAGGAGGCCGCAGCCGGCGAGCCAGCGCGGCGGGAGGGGAAGAATCCAGGCAGGGATGAAAAGCGGCATGAACCAAAACGAAAGAAACGGCTGATATGGGAGGTGACGATCTGTCACCCTCCCGCGGATACAAAAATGCCGGCGGTGCGAGATGCGCCGCCGGCATCGAACCTTCGCTAGCGGCGCTTAGAACTCGAACGTATTGGTGATCTCCCACGCGCGCGATGGCGCGATGCGGTAAGCCGCGGGCGAGCCGTCCGGCTGAACCGTGATTGGGATCAGTTCGTCACCCGTGAAGGCGTTGCGCATGTTGAATTGAATGCGCCAGTTCAGCTTCGGCGTAAGTCTCCGCTGATAACCAACCCAGAAGTCGAAGTTCGTCTCAGCCGGTCCCATGTAGGGATTGGCGATGTCGAAGTTGATATCCGTCGGGGTGGAACCCGCAATGGGACGGTAGCCGATGGCGATCTCCGACTCATAGCGCACGGCGCCGCCAACGTTGAAGCCCTTGAGGCGACCTTCGTTGAACGCATAGTTCGAGATGAGGTTGACGCGCCATTCGCGCAGCTCCGGCACGGACGTGCCTTCCTGCAGTTTGCGTTGGGCCCATTCGGAGCCGATCGCGGAGTTCCAGCGAACTTCCGCCGTCTGCGCGTTGCTCGCGCCCCACCAGATGCGGAGGTCGCCGGCCGGTCCGTTGTTCATGAGATCCTGGTAGGAGTTCATGAATTCAGTGAGCGCCGCGCCGCCAATGTTGTTGCGACGGGCCTCAGTCTGGCTGGCGTTGATCGCCACGCGCCAGTTGGGAGTCGGCTGCGCGCCAATTTCGATTTCATACCCTTCGGACACACTGTCTTCCGTCACGGCGAAACCGAGCGGGGTGTTCGAAACGGGCTGCTTGTTCAGATCGAACGGATCGTAGCCCCAAGCCTCGAAGAAGCGCGGATCGACGGTCGCGATCCAGTTGTTGAACGAGGCGATGTGGCTTTGCATGATCGCATCCGCATCCGCCTGGTTCTGGCCGGGGCCCGGGCCATAACGGAAGGAACCGGCGCTGGGATGCGCATACGGGTCGCCAGCGGGACGGTCCGCGAGCGTGTATCCAAGAAGTTGATGCTCGAAGCGGCGCGCCCACATCGTGGCGAGCGCGATCTCGTTGCCGATGTTGTAGGCGCCGGAAAGAGCCGTGCTCGAACCGTTGGTGACGGTCGTTTCATACTTGTTCACGCGCAGGCTCCAGCGGCCGTCCTTCGTCTCGATGCGAATGCCCTGGTCGATGGTCTTGCCGCTGGGCGGCGCGATCGTCTCGTTCAGGAAGTTCACGCGCTGCGAGAGCGCCTCGAAGTTGCTCGAGTCGTTGTAGAAGAGGCTGACGTTCACCGGCAGGTTGCGCATCAGCTCGTCGAGGAAGGGCACCTGGTTGAGATGCGCCACCACCGTCCACGCGTGCGACGTGACCTTGAGGCGGTTGTCGTAAGCATCGGGCAACCGGAAGGAGTTCGGATTCAGGTTCAAACGGCCGGAAGCGGGATCGCTGCTCGACGAGTTGATGTTCCGGGTGACGCCCCACGACTTCGAGATGTCCTGGCGAACGCCCCAGGTGCCGACGATCGCTTCGTCCCAGAAATGCCCCTGCCAAACAAAGGCCTTGGAGGAAACCTTCTGGCGGCGCAGTTCGGCGGAAGTCGTGAGCGCCTCGCGATTGCCGGGCTGTTGGTCAGCATCGATCACGTTGAAGGGCTTGGTGCTCCAACCGACGTAGTTCGCCGGATTCTCCGACTGCGTGCTGACGACCGGATGCGCCGGCGTGCCCGTGATCGTTGTATCCGTCCACACATCGGCGGGATTCACCGAGGCGGGGGCGTTCCAGGTGGAGTCGAACCACCGGAGAGAAGCTCCCGGCGCGATCGTCGCGATCGAGGTCGGGTTCGGAATATTGGCGCCCGCGGCGGCGTTGCGCCCGACCAGCGAGTCGCCGAGATAAATCACCGTCGTGGGGGTGAGCGTGTTGGAGTTGAACTTCAACTCACTGCTGCCGGCGGGACGATTCAGGGATGCGACAAAAGCCGCATCGGAGCCGTAGCGCTGCCAGGAGCGGTGATCGACGTTGTATTCGTCTTCAGCACGCAGGCCGGTCACGGTGTGGCGCCCGAGCAGGCGGGTCAGGACGGAAGGCTGGCGGTCGCGAGTGAAGTCGTGCGTCGCGAAAGCGGTCACGCGAGTGGATTCACGCTCGCTGACGGACTGGCGATTGTTGCCACCCATGCCGTAGATGAACGGACGACCGACATTCGGGTTCGCCGAGCCGTCGGGATAGGTGCTCATGACATCGACCATGAGGCGGGGCGAACCGATGATGCCACTCTGGCCGCGGGTGACATTCTCGCGATTGTAGGTGGCCTCGACGCCGATGCGGTCGTCGAAGAACGTCTGCGCAACATTGAGATTATAAACGCGGAAATTCGTCCACTCGCGCTTGTTGTCGCCGTCGATCAGCCGGTCGTAGAAGTTGAATACGGACGGATCGGTGAGGGTTTTGTCCTTGTAAACGCCCCAGTTGTAATACGGCAGACGGGCGTTCGTCGCGAACGTGGAATACGACGCGATCGAGGAGGCGCGGGCGAACGGCAGCCCACCGACCGTGCGGTCGACGGAGCCGTCGGGCGCGAGGCCGAAGTCGCCCTTGGGTTCCCAAAGCAGACCGTTGATCGGAGTCGAGCTGGTGCCGTTGAAGTTGATCGTCGGATTCTCGAAGCGCCACGCGCCGAGCCACGGGTTGAACGCCGCGTTCTCGCCGCTGTAAGGCAAGCCGGCGCCCGCGCGAACCTCGTCAATCGGGCCGCCGTCAGGGGTGCGACCGAAACGGTCCGCGAACTGCGCGAACGTGTAGGTCGCCTGATTCGTGCCTTGGAATGTCTTCTCGGTGCCGTTGGCGCGGTAGCCGGTGTAGCCGCCTTGATTGAACCAGGGCGTGAGCTGGTCGTAAGGCGGGAGCTGACGCGGCATGTTGCTGCGCACTTCGCCCGCTTCGAGATTGGCGCGAACGATCGTGCGCGCCGAACCCTGTTTCAGCAGCTTCGGCTCCCAACGCGTCGCGCCATAGATGCGCTTCTGACGGCTGAATGCCGGGTCCTGCTGGTAATTCATGTGATCGTAGAGACCCGCGATTCGCAGGCTCAACTCACCCGGAAGCAGAATCCGGTTCGCGTCGATCGTCGTGCGCGTGCTGTCCTCGCTGCCGTAACGCGCCGTGATCTTGGTCGAATTCTTGCCGAACGTGGCGCCGGCGGTCCGGGCGTTGATGATGCCGGCCGGACGGCCCTGGCCGAACAGAATGGAATTCGGACCGCGCTGCAGATCGATGCCGTCAATGTTGTAACCGTCCCACGGGATATCCGTGAGGAAAAAGTCGCGCGTGTTGTCGGCGGCGGAGAGGCCCCGCACCCGCGTGTTGTTGTTCGGATTGCCGAAATGCGAGGACTCGTCGAGCACCGCGCCATCGCCCACCCCGGCGAAATTGCCCCGGATGCCACCGACTTCGGTGTTGGGGGTGTATTGCAGCAGCGACGCGTTGTTGGTGGCACCGATGTCCGCCAAGAGTTGGGGGGTGATGACGGTCACGGCATTGCCGATATCCCTCAACTTCGTGTTGAGGCGATTGCCGGCGAGCGTGGTCTCCGCCGTGTAACCGCCGTCCTCGCGGGCAGCCGAAACTTCGAAGGGCGAAAGAACGATGATATCGGACTCATCGTTGGGACGGCTCTCTTGGGCGAGAGCAACCGGAGCTAAGCAGAGCGAAACGAGCACGCCCGCTCCGGGCAAAGCTCGTCCGACGCAGGACCTGAGGGTAGTAGTCATAGGGGTCTGTTTGGTTTGTTTACTTGTCGGAAACGGGAAACATCCGCATCGCGTTCCTGTTTAACGAACATTTCCTGTCTCCGCGTTGGCACTACCAGGATACAGGCATTTTTCGGTCAACAGGATTGTGGGAAGGAAGCGCGTAAAAGTGAATATCGCCCGTTTTTGTTTATCAAAGACGAACACTTAGTTCGCCCGCGGACCCAGCGATGGCCTAGCCATGGCGATCAATTCGCCGGGCGATCGAGATCCTCTTGAATCCGCTGGAGCAGAATAATCAGCACGGCCGCATCGAATTCGACGTGCTCGCGCAGCGTTTCCCGCAAACCCGCCGCTTGCCGCTCGAGTTCGGCGATCGGTTCACGCAGCACGAGCGCGCGCACCGTGAAGCGGCGGAAGATGCCGTCGCGGCGTTTGAAGTTGTGATCGGTTTCCTTGAACCACTCGGGGATCTCGCGATCGAGCTTCGCTTCGATCGCCTGCACTTGCGTGCGCGCGTGATCGCGCAACACCACGGGATTCCCGTAACCACGATCCCAATACAACATGCCGTCGGAGCCGGTCAGCGTTCCGTCCGCGATCTTCGCGGCGGTGGTCGGCGTCGTCTGCTGAACGTCGCCCAGCAGCACCGGCGACATTCCTCGGCGCGCCCACGATCTGTCCTTCGCGAGCCGTTCGCCTCCTTCCAGGTAACCGGCCGCACTCGCCGCATGCTGCGCAAGCCTGAGCATCGCACGACGCTGCATCTTCCGATCGCCGGCCGCCTCCGCGCCTTTCACCAGGCCGACGAGCGCCTCGCCGATCATCGCGCCGCCATCGTAGCGATACTGCGCAAAACCGCCGTGCCAGATGATCTCGGTGAGTTCCTTGATCCGATCCCAGTGCCGCACCATGGCGCTGTAATCGTTCTGCCCGGCACAGAAATAATTCATCTTCGAAAGCATCTCGACCACGCCGTAATACGGCTCCGCCACGCCATAGGGATAAGTCAGATTCCCATAGCGAAAATCGCTGCCGAGATACGGTGCCTTGTCCGGCCACAAGCGTTCACGCCAGTCGTCGCTGAAAATGATGTCGGTGTAACCCGCTTCGACCCGGCGGACAAACGCCGCCCTCTCCTCTTCCGACATCAACCAATAGCCGGAAAACAAATCCGGCTTCTCGATCATCGGCCAGATGTGCGGCATGAAGTGCGACCGCGCCATCACCCGGTCCATGTTGCTCTGGAAAATCTTCGCGAGACCCAGCGCGTCCAGCTCCGCGAGATATTTGCGCCCCAGCGGCGATTGCGCCAAGCGCGCCCGATCCAGCCGCGGCGGCACCGTCTCGATTTTCACCTCCGGCAGCTCCAACCGGATTTCGGGCCGGCCCAGCACGCCGTAATACCCGCCTTGAAACAGCGCGTAATCGAGATCGACCAGTCCGGCACTCGCGTAGCGTTTCACCGCTTTGGTGTTCGACAGCAGCATCGGCAGCGGCGCCACCAACTCCTCCTTCACCGGCCAGTGTGACAAATCCTCCGAATACGCGAACTGATGCCGGAACTCGAATCCCCGCCGTTCCGGCAAATACTGCCAGAGTTCGCGCACGCCGAGCGGCAGCCGCCGGCTGCGCGCCTGCCAGGTGCGCACGCGTGCCTGCACGTCCGCCGGAAGGCGGCCCGCCTGCGTCCACGCCGCCGTCGTCGCCGTATCCACGGCAGAAATACCGTAAAGCGGCAGAAACGTCAGCGCGTTGCGCGCCGTCCCGCCAAAGGTCCACGCGAGTCCGCCCCCCGCTGCGACGTCGATCCGGTCCGGACTCCGATTCGGATAAACCGCCACCGGAAAATCCGTCGCGCGGCCGTCTGCCTCGCGGCCAAACCACACCAGCACCCACCCTTCCGCCAGTGCACCGTCGCGCGCCGCGTCGTAAACTGCGCCGCCCTGAGCCGGCACCGCGCGCACCGCCACGCCGCTCGCCAGCGGCAGCGCGATGTGCGACGGCCCCGTCGGCTGGCCGACCGTCGTCATTTCGTCGAAGAGCGTCAGCGAGGACGAGTTTGTCCGATAACTCATCGCCGGATGAAACGGCGTCGTCAGCACCGTGAGCTCTTGCATTCGGCCATCGCGCTCACCCGCCAACGTCAACTCGACCACGCGCGGTTTCACCTCAAGCGCTTCGCCGTGCGCGTGCGGCCCGACCGTGCGGTTCACCGTGCGCGCGTCATTGTCACTGCGTCCATCGATCAAGGGATGCCGCACGCGGCCCAGCCGCCACGGCTGAAAACTCTCCCGCGACCACGATTGCCGCAGCACATCGAGATTGAAGAATCCGCTCACCAGACCGAGGTCCGGCCAGAGCGCCATCGCCTCGTCCGCGGGCGTTTCGCCGATGTCGTCCTGATGCGGACGCACGGCCGCGACGGCATCGGCGCTGGGCGCACCGAGCGCCAGCAAACCGTTCTGCGAAGCATATTGCCAGTTCGTGCCGTCACCCGCCCAGCCGGTCACCTTCGGCGGAACCCATTGCTCGCTCGTCGGAAACGGCACGTCATGCACCGACAGATCGAAACCGATGAGGCTGCCGGCGCGGAGATCGATTTGCGCCACTTCCATGAAATGCGAAAGCGGCACACGCACTTCCGTGAGATAGCCGTCGTCTGTCCGTGTGCTCGCCACTTCCCAGCGTCCCCACGTCGGATCTTGCGAAACATCCCCGCGTCCGCCGCTCACGCCGAACGGCCACACGCGATACTGCAGATTGAACTGGTAGTTGAGCAACGGATCGAAGAACAGCTCGACCACGTCGTTGTGCGGTTCGTAGATCCTCGTCTGCGTCTCGTTCACGTGCTCGTCGATCACGTGCATGCCGAGATAAAGATTCTCCGTGTCCCATGTCGCCATCCAGTAGCCGACGTTGCGGGCGCCTTCGGGGAGCGGTTTCTCGTCGTGATGCTGGCGCTGGATCGGCGCCCGGGTGACGCCCTGCCAGGCCGCGTCATTGAGCAGGCCGTCGATCGCCGGCGCCTTTTTCGTCAAACGCTCGCTCTGGTAAAGCGGCACCGTTTCACGCGGCTCGCTCGCCATGATCGTCGTCGCCAACATTGCGCCGCATCCGGCGAGGGTGAAAAGTTTCAGGGTATAACTCATGAGAATAGTCGGGGGGCTGCCGCTCGTTGGCCGCCGGGTGCGGGCCAGTTGCGCGACGCGTCATCGAAAACGTAAATCCAGTCGAGCCGTTCGCCGCGCATGGGCGGACAAAACCGGTGCACGCCCGTCGTGGGATACGTGCCGAGATTTGCCGCCGCTCCCGTGCGCGGATCGAAGCGCCACACGTTGGCCGCGCCGCCGGAGATCCGATCCAGCCGCACCTCGAACGGGCGGCTCTCGGGTTGATACACCATCGCATACGCGCCGTTGATCTCGCGCGTCGCGACCAGCCGCGCGCGACCCGCGCCGGGCACCGTTTCCGACGCAACGAGAAACGCTTCATCCGGAACCCGCCCCGCTGCCGGCCGCGACTCCATCAAACGCCGGCCGATTCCCATTTGAAACGCGCCGGGCTGCAACAGCGCCTCGCGCCAGGGCATGAGCGGTGCATAGCGCGGCGCGCGGCCTTCCTCATAAAACTGCCACACCGAATGGTGCCCATACGTATGACCGCACGCGCCGCCAAAAACGTTCCAGTAGAACGCGCGGCGCGCATCCGCCGCGTTCGTGTAGGTCGGATTCACCGTCTGCAGCGACACGGGGATGTCCTCGTAAACCGGCTCGCCGCTGATCACCGGCTTTGCCGGGGAGCGTTCGAAGTCGGCGCGCGTCAGCGCATAACGCGTGAAGTCCGTTTCGTGTCCATGCTGGCGCGAGTTGAAGTCCAGCCATTTGTCCCCGTGGAAAAATTCCGCCGACCCCGCTGCGCCGGCCGTGTGAAACGTCATCAGATGCGCGCCGCCATCGCCACGCCGCAGGCCCTCCGCCATCGCACGAATGATGGCGTAGTGGCGCGGATTTTCGGGACAGCGATTGCCGCCGAGCATCCAGATTACCGGTCGCGACCGATAGCGCCGTCCCAGCCACTCGCCGAACAGTTCCGCATTCGCCGGCGTGAAAACCTCGGGGCCCGCGTCACTGCGACAGTTCCACTTATCGCCCCACGTCGGCAGCATCGTCGTGTAGAGACCGAGTTCCGCCGCGCGATCCACGATCCAGTCGACGTGTTTGAAATACCCTTCATTCGGCCGCGCCGGGGAAAGGTTGTGCAGCGGCAGTTCCCCCGTCGCATTCGGCGTGCGCAACCCATCCGCTTCCGCGAGAACCACCGCCTGAATCGCATTGAACCCCTTTGCCGCGCGATCGCTCAAATACATCTCGGCCTCGTCGCGATTCAGCCGGTGAAACAACTCCCACGCCGTGTCCGCGAGATAGAAGAACGGCGCGCCATCGGCCGTGACGAAATAGCGACGGTCAGCACTGATGCGTAGATTCGAGAGCATGGGGGCAAAGGTTCCGTTAAGGGTGAGTCTTGGCGGGGGTAAATTCTGTCGAAGGCACCGGCGCGCGCGCATCGGCGATGTCTGCGTGAGCGAGTTCGCGTTCCGCGGCGACAATCGCGCGTGCGAGGTCCGCATCGTCGAGCGTCGGATCGACGTCGGGCAGCCATTGCCACACGACTGTCGTCGTCAGCGCCTCGCCCGCGCGCAGCAGCTGCGCCGGCCCGAGCGTCTCCAACTCGCCATACGGGCCGCTGTAGTAGAATTGCAGCGAGGTTGCCTCGGGATACATCGCGCGCGGATCGAGCGCGACGCGTTGCACCAGCACGCCTTCCGGCCACGCGCCGGCGATCCAGCGGCCCAGCGTGCCAAACTTCTGTTGTCCTTCACGCGTCGGACGCATGCTGACCCACCCCGCGCCGCGTGCCACCGTGCCCTCGATGAACGCTTGCGGCCCGAGCGGCGGCTGCGCCCGCAGCGCATTCATGTTCACCGGCTGCTCCACCGCCGTTGCCGCGTCGTTCGCCAGATCGAGCACGACCCGATCCGGCAAGGGCACCTGTGTCACGCTCCACGCCTGCGCGGGAAACGGCGACGTCGTCACCTGCTCGATGCGATTGCGGATCACCAACACCGCCTGCGTCGCACTCAACTCGAATTCCCGCGTCAACCGCGAACCGAATCCCTCGCTCGTCGGAAAACCCAGCCGCACCTTGCGCGGCGAAACCCGCTCCGCAGTCGCCGCGGCGCCGTCGGTCGCGGTATCCGGCGGCCAGATACGCCCCACCGCGAAACGCCAGAAGGGTTGCGCCGCCGGCCACACTTTGTCGCCGCCCCAGTTCCGATAACCCGCCTGCGCCGCTTCCCGTTCGATTTGCTGCGGCTCATTCGTCCAAAGGAGATTTCGCGCGCCGCCCGTCTTCGGTGTGAACTCCATTACGCGCCCGACCGTCGGATCGACGACGACCCGCACCACCGCGTTTTCCAACACCAACGCTCCGGCGACGTCGTCGGTCGCGCGCGCGCCGGCCGCCGTCCAGCCCGCGATCGCCAGCGCGAGGCCGGCCGCGCACCCTCGCCGGACCGGAATCGGACAAATGGAGCGGAGCACTTTCATAGTTCGTGCTCGAACAGCGCCGGCACCAGCGTGATCGACGACGGTTTTTCGCCGCGTCGCTGCTGGCGGATTTCTTCGAGGCAAAGGTTGAGAAAGTGATGCGAATGAAACCCCACGCGCGTGATCGGAAGGGGACTCTCGACCGGCCACGGCCAGTTGCAGTGAGCGACCACGTCGATGTCGCGGCCGATCACGATCCCCGTTGCGTGAATCGCACTCAGCGCCTCCTCGACGAAATTGTCCGTCGCGACGACGAGGCAATCGGGCCGCTCCTTCGCGGGGTAGTCGAGCAGCAGTTGCACCACCGCCTTCACCTGCCCGCTCGCCTCATGGCCGATCGGACACAGCCAGTGCGGCTTCGTGCTCAAACCCGCAGCCATGCACGTCGCCACCGACACTTCATGCGAAGGACGCATCGCGAGCACCGCCACCCGTTTCCGCCCGCGTTGCGCCAGCCAGCTCAACGCCTTCGTCATCAAGAGTGGGTCGTCCGTGTTCACCACCGGCACGCCGTCGGTCTCCGCGACGAGATGATTGATCGCTGCACACGGCAGGCCGTGCTCCCTCAATTCGCGAAGCAGAAACCCGGTCCCGCGCGTTACAATCACGCCTGCCAGCCGTTGATTCTCCACGTCGGCGAGCAATCGCTCGTAGGCCTCGTTGAGCACGCCCGGCAGCAAACCGAAATAGGGCACGATCTGCACCCGGCCCTGCGCCGCCGCGACCACCGGAGACTCGGCGAGCAACGCGCCCATGAAACGGTTCCACGTCGGCCCTCCCGGCACATCGGAAAACGCCAGGCCGAACCGACACAGATGCGGTGGCGTTTCAGACACAAACAAGCCGCTTCGATGCACGCTGCGCACGAATCCGTCCTGCCGAAGTTGCCGGATCACCGCCTGCATCGTCGCTCGGCTCAACCCATGTTGCTCCACCAACACGTCAAACGTAGGCAGCTGGGTTCCAAGTGGATAGCGCCCCGAAATGATCTCGGTTCGAATCTTGTCGGCCGCGGCGCGGCTTCGCCTGTTCGGCGGCATATTGGGGGTTTCAGCCATTGTGCTATGCTAAAGACGATTTAGACTAGCACAGGATACGCACGGCGAAAGAAAAATCGGGCCTTAGCTTTGCAGGGAAGAATTCGCGGCGCTCCAAAGACGCTCGCGCGTCAGACGTTCAGCGCTCCTGCGATGTGCTCGGCAGCGACCGCCGACTTTGGTGCCCGCGCCTTCACGAGCGTGTATTCAGAATTCCACTCCGGCCGATCGCGCACCTCCAGACGCAGCGTGAATCGCTCAGCGTCGAATTCCGGCAGCGTGAACTGCGCGCGCGGGCCGCGGCGATTTGCGCCAGCGATCATTTCGCCCGTGTTCCAAGTCAACAGGTGATACCGCACGCCGTCCAATTCGAGCCAGACCGCGATCTCCACTCCCGCATGGCCGGCGGGCGCATCGTGCAAGCACCAGATTTCCGGATCAAAACACTCGCCCGCGGCCCACGCGAATTTCCGGATGCGAGCGCTCGCCAGCGTTGGCCGGCACGCTGCCGCGACGCGGGCCAATGCTGGTTTCGGCTCGCACGGCCACGCCACCAAACTGTTGTTCGCCGCGCACGGCCAGGGTTCGTTCAAACACCAGTTCAACGCCATGCTCGCCGTCGGCTTTTGCCGACGCGCCTCCTCGAACATCCCTTGGAATCCCGCCGCCTGCAGCACTTGCCCGCGCTCGACCAGTTCCTCCAAGGAAGTGCTGCGTCCGAAATACCGCTCGATCGTCTCAAGATGCAGCCAGCTGTCCGCCTGCCATGAGCCAAATGCATGATGCGTTTCCCACGCCGTGCCGCGACGCGGCGGCCACAATTCGTCCTCCGCGATGATCCGGCGGAGCACCGCGAGCGGCGCGGGCCCGGGGCATCCAAATTCCGAATACGCGGTGCAATTCGATCGCTGCATCATCGCCCAGGCTTCCTCGCCCGTTGTCGCGTCGCGAAACACGTAGTGCCCATGCCCCATGCCGTCGATCGGCGCCGTCGGTAAAAAGGGACGCCGCGGATCGAGGTCGTAACAGTTGCGGTTCAGCAGGCGCAAGGGCAGCGACTGATCGGTCATCTTCGACCAGGTGTTGAACAACTCGTTGCCGCCGCACCACAGCACGACCGACGCAAAACCGCGCAGCCGCGCGATCAGGCTGCGCGATTCCTGGTCGAGCACGGCCAGGAAATCCGCGTCGTCCGGGTAGAGGTTGCACGCGAGCGGAAACTCCTGCCACACCATCAAGCCAAGTTCGTCGCAGCGCTCGTAAAACCGGTCGTGAGGCGCCGTCGCTCCACCCCACACTCGCAAGAAATTGAAATGGCTGGCCCGCGCCAGCTCGAGCAGTTCGTCGTAACGTTCCGCGGTCACCCGGCCCGGAAACACATCCGGCCCCACCCAGTTCGATCCTTTCGCAAAGATCGGTCGACCGTTGATCTCCAGCGTCAGCGGCGGACGGCTGCGGGATTTGGGAAACACCGCGGGCGTATCCCACTCGCCTGGAGCCATGACCAGCCGCACCCGCCTAAAACCCACCCGGCGCTTCACGGATTCGACTACCGCTGCGTCCGACGAAACCAAGTCCACCTCGCTCGTAAACAGCGCCGGCCGCCCCTGGTCGTGCGGCCACCACAACGATTCCGGCGGCAAGTCGAACGCGAACGAAATCGCCGCCGTCTTTTCGCCCAAGCGGACGTTCTTCTCTTCCGTCAGAATCACCCGACCATCGGGCGCTTTCAGCCGCCAGTGCAAGACCGCCCCGGCCGTCGCTCCACCCGAAAGCGAAACCTCCAGCTGACCGGTCGCCCGCGTGCATGCTTCGTCCAACGTGTAGTTGATTTCCGGATGCGCGGTGAAATGCCACGCCGGCCGGGTCTCGAGATAAGCTTCGCGCCACAGCCCGAGCGGAATCAACCGCGGATGAAAATCCCAGCCATACGCCACAGGCGGTTTGCAGGAATCGTCCGCCTGCGATCGATGCACCGGCGTCGGCCGCGACTTCGGCGCGGGAAAAATATGCACCCACACCGCCGCACCAGGACGCGCTTGGTCCGTCACATCGAGCCGGATCGGCGTTTGTAAACCGCGTTGACGACAGAGCCGCTCGCCCGCGAGCGAGACTTCGCATTCGTAATCCACGCCCGCCAGCACCAGGAACAACCGCTCCCCCGCCCCCAGCGGCGGCAACTCCGGCAATTTGGCGCGATAGGTCCAGTGCGACTCATCGAGTCCCTGCCACTGCCGCACATTGTCGCCGACGTGGAAATCCGGCAGGTGGTGCGCCCGCGCCCAATCCAGCTGCACCGCGCCTGGCACCATCGCCGGGATCCATTGCGCCGCTGCATCATCATCCGCAACGCGCCCGCGCGCCAACTGCCAGGAAAGTTCAATGCGCGGCCGCAGCTGCGCCTTCGTCAAAATCGCGTCACTCATGATTCGTCGGTTTCTCGGTCTCCAGCGGCCACTCCCGCCAGCCCTGCGCCGCCGCCCGCGCCTGACACACCTCCGCCGGCATCACGCCGTCCGAACAGGTGGCGTCCAGCAACGACGCCGCGGCCGTTGCCACGCCCAAGCGCAGCGTTTCCTCGATCGGCCACCCTTCGTGCAGCCCGTATAAAATGCCCGCCGCCAGCGCGTCCCCCGCCCCTGCGGTGCCTTTGATCGTCTCGGCCGGCACCTGCACACTCGGCTGCCAGTGCCCTTTTGCGTCTCCAGAAAGTGCATACACGGCCTCTGGGAAATGCACGATAACCCACTCGCGAACGCCGAGCTCGATCAGCTTGCGCGCCGCGCTCTCCACGGCCTCGCACTCGATCATTTCGCCGCGCGGGCGCAGCGCGATTCCCGTGATTTTCTCCGCTTCGAAGTCGTTGACGAAAAGAATATCCACATCCGGCAACACCGGCCGCACGATGCGCTGAAAGCGGTCGCTGTTCTCGCTCACGCAATCCACCGCGGTCAGCAGTCCCGCCGCACGCGCGCGCCGCAAGACCCCCGCCGCGCGCGGAACCCCGTTTTCCAACGCGTCCAATCCATCCAGCAGCAGCAGATAACCGAGTTGGAAAATTCTCGCTCGCGTCCCTGCGAAATCGAAGTGCTCCGGCGCGAGCAGCGCGTTCGCCCCGCGTTGATGAAAAAACGTCCGGCGTCCCGTCGTGCCGTCGGTCATCACATCGCTGTAGGACGTCGGCGCGGCTTTCGTTCGTCTCAATTGCGCGGTGTCGATCCCATGCTGCCGGCAATCCGCCAGGATGCGTTCGCCGTTCGCGTCATCGCCGACCAAGCCGATTCCGGCGAGCGGGAACCGCGCGCCGAGCTTCGCGAGATTTTTCAGGATGTTATACGGCGAACCGCCATTGCCGCTGGATTCGGCGACAATATTCGCGAGTGCATCCTGAGGAGGCCAGGCATCGAGGATTTTCACGTGGTCGATCAGCCAGTTGCCGCCCGCGAGAATGCCCGACCGCGATGAAACGGAGGTGTTCATTCGCTGATCAATGTGACGAGCGCCGGCTCGTCTTCCTCGATTCCCGGAAACCGGCCGATCGCGGGATCGACGAAGAAGTTGTCGTGAAGATCGTCATTCGCCGTGCTGACTTCGCCAATGATGCACTCGTCGCTCGCCGGTGCGAACGTATGCCAGATGCCTGGCACGAGCGTGACCCGCGCTCCGGCCTCGAGTAGAAACGGCTGCCCCGCGACCACCTCCGCCAACTCGCCGTCGACCGCCACGCTCACGCGTTCGCCCGCCGATACCGGTTCGAGCGAGAGCGCGGGCTTGTTCGCCCACAGCCAGAGGGTAAGCGCGCCGGCGCGACAGATGATGTCTTCCTTCTTTTTCGCGTGCGTGTGGCACGGAGTGGTTTGTCCGCGTCGCGCATACATGAGTTTTTCGCAATACTCCGGCTCGCTCGCGAGATTGATGAGCGTGAGCCCAAATCGCCCGAAGTCGCCGAGACCGAAGTCCGTGATATCCCACCGCGGTTTGCGCGGCAGCGCCCACCCGTGGCGGCGGAAACAATCGGACGCGTCGCGATAAACCTGATTGATTTCAGAGCGTTTCATGGGTCAGCGATAACTCAAAAGACCATCAGACGAATCAGGAAATGGCGGAAAGTCGCACCACGTTCTCTCCTCGTTGCGACGACAGCGCTGCGTCCCAGATCTCGTGCTGCGCCACGGCCTCATCCGGCGTGGCACAGCCGAACTTGTCTCCGAGCAGACCCGCGCGCTCGGCGAGAAACGACGCCCACATTTGCATGAGAATATCCGGAAATCCCGGCTCAAAGATTCCGCCCGTGATCGTTTTGAAGGGCATGCCGAATCCTAGATCGGTTTTCTCCCACGTCTGTTCTTTCCCACGACGATATATCCAAAGCGTCTTCGGTTCCTTCGTCGAAAACCGGGCGCCACGATCGGTGCCGAGAATTTCGATATACCAGGTGTTCGTCTCCGTCGGCGCCATCCGCTTCATCTCGAGCGTCACCGGAATCGTCTCGCCGCCGATTAGGCTGCGCCCGTGCAGGATCGCATTGTCCCAAGTGTCACAAGCTGCCGTGCCGCCTTTGCCGTCCGGCCGCGTGGTGTAGATTTTCTGAAGCTGCGCATACAGCGACATCGGCTTCCACCCGAGTCGCAGAAGGAGATGCGCCACGTGCAGCCCGAGATCGCCCATCACGCCGATCTCGCCGCAAAACCGGCTCTGCCGTTTCCAATTGATCGGCTTCATCGGATCGAGATCGCTCGAATGCAGAAACCCGGCGCGCACCTCGAGGAGTCGCCCGAGTTCCCCTGACCGCGCGAGTTGATAAACCCGCTGCGCGCCGGGAAAAAACGGAAACTCCGACGACACTCGCACAAACCGCCCGAGTCGCTCCGCTTCATCCCGGATCCGTCGCGCCGCCGCCAAATCGATCCCGAACGGTTTTTCGGCCAACAGATCCTTCCCCGCTCGCAACACATCCACGTAGATCGATTCGTGCAGGTGATGAGGCACCGCCACGTAAACCACGTCGACCTCCGCACTCGCCAGCAGCTCACGATGATCCTGCGTCAGCAGCCGCACCGATGGAATCTGGCGAAACCACTCGAGCAGAGTCGGCTGCAAATCGCACACCGCCACCAGCTCTGCGCGCACGGGAAAATTCTCGAGCGCAAACCAGCGCCCAAACGCCGACGCCGCTTCGCGTCCCATCAGTCCGCCGCCGATGATGCCGACTCGCACGGTCGGGTTGGAATTCTTGGCACTCATGTCAGGCGACCAATGTGAGCGCTTTCTCCGCCGTCATGCCCTCGTGCACGACCGCCATCAACGCGCGGGTGATTTTTGCCGGCTGCGGATGTTGAATGATGTTTCGGCCATACACGATCCCCGCCGCCCCCTGCTGCAACAGCGCTTCGGTCCGCTTGAGGATTTCCGCCTCCGGCGCCTTGCCGCCGCCACGCACGAGCACCGGCACGCCGCCCGCGGTTTGAACCACTTGATGATAAACCGACACGTCGTCCGTCGGATCCGCCTTGATAATATCCGCTCCCAACTCCACCGCCTGCCGCACGAGTGGAATGATTTTCCGCGGATCGCCATCCACCATGTAACCGCCCGCTTTTGCATTCGGCTGAAACACCAGCGGCTCAATCATCAACGGCATGCCGTAGTGATCCGCCTCCGGTTTCAACCGCAGGATATTTTGGATACATTGATCCGTCACCTCCGGCTCCCCGGGAATGCGGAACAGGTTTACCACCACGCAGGCCGCATCCAGCCGCACCGCCTGCAGCACCGGCGCCTCGATCATGCGCGAGAACAGCGTGCGCGGAAGCTCGGTGCCATACACGTTCGCGACATCCGTGCGCAGCACCAACGCGGGCTTTCCCCGCACCGGCAGCGTTTGAAGATGCCGCGCCTGTCCGAGCGTCAGCTGGATTGCGTCGGGCGCCGCATCGACGAGCGTCGTCACCGCCTGCGGCAGATTCTCGATGCCGGCGAGAAACGAGGCTTCGTTGAAGAAGCCATGATCGATCGCTACATCGAAGCAGCGTTGTGTGCGAGGGTTAAAGAGGCGGTGCAGGCGGGCTGATTTCATAGATGGAAAATTAACGCGTCACAACGTGCAGCTTCGTCCCGTGCTTCGACAGCGCGACACGTTCGGCGCGGGAAGGCGCATGGTTGGTGAAGAGATCGTGCACGTGCGCCCAGTCCGCATAACGAATCGTCGCGGGACGCCCCCACTTCGACGCATCCGCGAGCACCACCGCGCGACGCGCCTTGGCGACAACCGCGCCTTTCAATTCGGCCTCCGAGAGCTCCGTCGTCGTCGGCCCCTCTGCTGGATCGATCCCGGATGTGCCGAGAAACGCGACATCGATGCGAATCCGCTTCACCCACTCGAGCGCACCGCTGCCGACCAGTGCGAGACTAACGATCCGCACCTCGCCGCCCACCGCAATCACGCGCGTGCCGTCCACCGGTCTCAGCGACAGGAGTGGAATGGAATTGGTGACGATCGTCAGATTTTTCTGGGCCAGCAGCCGCTTGCCCACTTCAAGTGCGGTGGTGCCGGCATCGACGAACACGCTGTCGCCCGCCTTCACCAACGCCGCCGCGTCCGCGAGCCCCCGCTTCGCCGCGAGCGCAGCGCGACTCTTTCGGTCAAACGGCATTTCGCCCGACACATCATCCGGATGCATCAACCCGCCGTGGGTTCGCACGATCTTACCGATCTGCTCGAGCAACGTCAGGTCACGCCGCACCGTCGCCGGGGAGGCCCGCAGCCGCTGCTCCAGCTCCGGCACCGTGAGCGGCGAATGCTGCTTGAGCAGCGAAAGAATCAGTTGCTGGCGCTCTTGAGCGATCATGATCGTTTCAGTCATTCCGCTCATATTCGCTCACAGCCCGCCATGGCAATCGAATTCCGCGGTTCGGATCGGATCGAACGATTTGAACCTTAAATCCGCCCGGGGCCGCAGACAAAGTGTGCGCTGCGCCGCCCCACCTGTCGTTGGCTCACTCGACGGTCAGCGCCCGTTCGGCCGCAACCCGCTTCGCCACCTCGCCGGCGGCTTCCCGAATCTCTGGCGAAACTGCCGCGCGAAAAAATAGACATCGCGATAGCCGCACGCGTCCGCGATCGAGGTCAGCTTCAAATCGGTTTCTCGCAGCAGAATGCACGCGTGTTCCAATCGACAACGAATCGCCCAACGCGCGGGCGAATATCCCGTGATTTCCCGCATCCTCTCGTTCAACCGCGTCGAGCCCATGCCGGTATCTCGCGCCATGCCTTCAACAGTCCACTCCAGCCACGGCTCGCGTTGAATCTTGCGCGCAAGTTCTGCGACGCGATCGTCGCCGTCCTCCGTCGCACTGGCATGCGCCAACCGCCACACTGAGCCAAGCAACGCCAGCGCAAGAGCGCGTCCCGTCTGCGCTCCCGCCGGATCGTCCGCCGCCGACTCGGATGCCAGGTGCTCTCCTAACTCTCGAAAACGCCCCGCCGGGCGCAGCGGCACCGCGGCAAGACGCGAGGTCCATTTCGATTTTGAGCCGCGTCTCTCCCGCAACCGCAGCGGTGTAAAGTGCAATGCGATTACTTCCAAAGGCGAAGCCGGGTCATGTTCGCCCACCACTTCGTCGCCGGGCAGCAGCAGTGTCGCCATCGGTGCAACCAGCAGCCTCACCCTTCCATTCACCGTCAGACTCCCCTTCCCCGAGAGAACGAGCCAGAGGTCGTGATCGGTGAGGCGTTGCCGCCACGACCAGTCCCGGGGACAACGATAATGGCGTGCGGGCTGCCCGAGTTGCACCTCTTCGAACGGCAGTGCTTTGAGTGAACCACGTCTCACGCGGTGAATACTGCAAAGAGTCCGGCCAAGAATCCATCCGCAATCCCGCCTTTTTAAGGCATGCTCGAATCATGTCGCTGGATTCCTCGCCTGCGCCCCTCGTTCGGTTTCGCCGCCGCAGCCTCGCGCAGGGCCCTTCCGCATTCAACACCGGCTGGGAGGACGTCCTGGTGCCTTACGGCCTCGCGCGCGCCGGCCGGATCCTCGAGGACGACGCCCTGCTGGATTGGGCGGAACGCTGGGCGCTTCATCATCACGAAGCCGGCTACGCCGAAGAACCGGTGAGCCCCATCGTCCTTTCCGGACAACGCCACGTCGGATACTTCATCGGCGATTTCTGCGGCAACTGGGCCGGTCCACTGGTGCACGCCGCCCTGCACGCCGCGCGTCCAGCATCATGGCACGTCGATGGGGCGCGCACGTCTTGCGAATTGGCGTTGCGTCACGGCCAGCGTTTCTCGGACGGCGCGTTCGCGCACGGCGGCTGGGATCATGGACGTCGCACCATGTGGGTCGACACGCTCTTCTACAGCGCTTCGGTCTTCGCCGAAACATTCGCGCTCACGGGCCACCGCGGCTACGCCGAGGAAGCGCTGCGTCAGATCAACCGCCACTCGGCCTGGCTGCAGGATCCCGTCACAGGATTGTTTTTTCACGATGTCGAACCCGCCACCGGCGTGCGCTCCGCCGCATTCTGGGCGCGGGGGAACGGTTGGGCGCTGCTCGCCCTCTCCGACACGTTGCGCCATTGCCCGCGTGATCTGCCCGGTTGGTCGGACGCGCTTACTTCTTACCAGCGACTCGCCGCGGGACTCTTGCAACACCAACACCGCTGCGGCCTCTGGCGCATCATATTGGGCGCCGACGAAGCGCACCTTGAAACGAGCGGCAGCACGATGATCCTCGCGGCACTCGCGTGCGGCATGCGCGACGGCTGGATCGATTCGGCTACCCGCGCCCCCATTGTGCGAGGCTGGCAGGAACTGCAGACCTGGATCGATTCTCACGGCGCGCTGCAAGGCGCGCAGCGCCCCGCCGGCATCGGCGGTTGGGAAACACACAAACTCTCTTCGCTGGGCGAATGCACCTACGCGACCGGTCTGTTCTGGCGCCTTCTCGCCGATCTCATTGACGCCGGCATCATCGAGCGTCCGCAACTTTCCTCCTGATCTCCGATGTCCACGATCACCCTTCCCACCGATGATGCCTCGCGATGTGCGCTGGTTCGCAACGAACTCTACACGCCCGTCGTCGGCGACATTCTCGACGCGCTCGGGCGTTATCACCAAATTCTTCCCGCCACCACCCAACCGCTCCGCGAATCGATGAAGGTCGTCGGTCGCGCCATGCCCGCGCTGATGATCGATGTGCATGGTCCTCAGAAAAAACCATTCGGCCTGCTCACCGAAGCCCTCGACGCCCTTCAGCCAGGCGAGGTCTATATCGCTGGAGGCGGCGCCATGCGTTGCGCCTACTGGGGCGAGTTGCTCACGGCCGCAGCGCGCACGCGCGGCGCGGTCGGCGCTGTCATCGACGGATTCCATCGCGACACCCCCCAAGTGCTTGCCCAGAATTGGCCGGTGTTTTCCCGCGGCCGCTTCTGTCAGGATTCGGCGGTGCGCACGCAGGTCGCGAACTTCCGCTGTCCCATCGAAATCGGCGGCGTGTGGATCGAACCCGGCGATCTCGTCTTCGGCGATCTCGACGGCGTTGTCATCATCCCCCGCGCAATCGAGGACGAAGTGCTCGTTCGCGCGGTCGAAAAAGCCCGCGGCGAAAAAACCGTCCGCCGCGCGATCGAAAGTGGCCTGAGCGCAACCGAAGCATTCGCGAAATTCGGTATTCTCTAGTGGAGTAATCGGCCGTCCGAGCGGCACTTCCCCTTCCAAAAAATCACAGTCGCCCCCTGCCCCATGAGATCACTGCTTTGCCTGTTCGTCCTCGCTGTTTCGACCCTCTCGTTTGCGCACGCGCCCGCGGCCGAGACGCGCCCGAACTTCATCGTGATCGTCGCCGACGATCTCGGTTGGGGTGACATCTCCGCCAACGGCCACCCGCATATCCGCACCCCCAACATCGATCGCCTCGCGGCCGAAGGCATTCGGTTCACCAGTTGCTACGCGACCTCCGTCGTGTGTTCGCCTTCTCGCGCCGGCCTGCTCACCGGGCGCGATCCCAACCGCGCCGGCATCTACGAGTGGATCGCGAACGCGCCAGCCGACTGGATCGCCCGAGAGCGCAGTCGTCATCTCGTGCACCTGCGCAGCGACGAGGTCACGCTTCCTCGCCTGCTCCAACAATCCGGCTACGCCACCGCCATGGCCGGCAAGTGGCATTGCAACTCCCGCTTCAACGATCCCGCGCAACCGCAGCCCGGCGACGCCGGTTTCGATCACTGGCTCGCCACGCAGAACAACGCCGCTCCCTCGCATCGCAACCCCACCAATTTCGTGCGCAACGGCGAACCGCTCGGCCGGCTCGAGGGCTATAGCTGCGACATCGTCGCCCATGAGGCCATCACATGGCTCGAGCGAAAACACCGCGGAAACTCCTCCCAACCTTTCTTCCTCTATCTCGCATTTCACGAGCCGCACGAGCCCGTCGCGTCCCCGCCCGATCCCGTCGCACGTCATCGCCCGCACACCGCCAACGCCGATCAGGCGGAATATTTCGCCAACGTCGAAAACATGGATCGTGCCATCGGCGAACTCCTCGACGCGCTTGATCGTCTCCAACTCGCCGACGACACGCTCATTTTCTTCACCAGCGACAATGGCCCCGAAGCCACCTTCCGCTATCCCGGCACATCGCGCTCCTACGGCTCACCCGGTCCGCTTCGCGGCATGAAGCTGTGGACCACCGAAGCCGGCGCGCGCGTCCCCGGCGTCCTTCGCTGGCCCGCCCAGGTGAAGCCTGGCCAGGTCACCGACGAGCCGTTCAGCGCGCTCGATCTGCTCCCGACCTTCTGCGCACTCGCGAACGCCGATATGCCCACCGACGTGCAGTTCGACGGAGCCGACTTTCGACCGGTTCTCCGCGGAGAACCCATCGAGCGCAGTCGCCCCTTGTTCTGGGTCTATTTCAACGCCCCCAATGACCAGCGGGTCGCGCTGCGCAATGGCCCTTGGAAACTTCTCGCGAAGCTCGATCACGGCAAACTCCCGATGCTCGATAACATCACCACCGCGACCGCTCCTCGCGTTCAGGGCGCGAAGCTGACCGATTTCTCCCTCTACCATCTGTCTTCCGACCTCGGCGAGTCCCGCGATCTCAGCCTGCAGGAACCGGAGCGCGTTAAATCCCTGTCGCAAAAAATGAATACGCTCTACCGCGAGCTCACCGCCACGATGCACATCTGGCCCGACGCGCCATTCACTCCGTAGAATCTCGTTCGCACGCTTCCACCATCCTCACTCCGGCGCCACATACCCTTTCGGTCCGCCCAGCTTCATGAACTTGGCGTGCACGACCAAACCCGTCAGCAGCGCCAGCACCGCCAAGATTCCGCTCGCCGTATAAGCGTGGCGATAATCATGCCCGGATAGGTCGAGAAAATAGCCCATCACCGGCCCGACCAGCATCATTCCGAAACTCTGCACGATCCCTTTGGCCGAGTCCATTTGCGCATACCGCGCCTGGGGGAACAGCCGCATCGTCAGCGACGCTGCCGCCGTCTGCCACGAGCCCCCGACGACGCCATATGCGATCAGCGCGATGCCGAAGGTCTTCGCATCTTTGATCAGCAACCCGCCTCCGAGCGTCACCACCGCAAACACCGCGAGCAGCACGAGACTCAGCCGCAGCGGATGCACACGATCCGCCAGCGCACCGATGAAATACGCCATGAAAAACGAAATCAGAAAGGTCGCCGCCAGATACTTCCCATACGTGTCCATGCTCATGCCGACGCTCTGCGCGAAGAAGAGGTTGAACAAGTTCACCGTCAGCATCGCCATCCAGGAAAATGAAATCGAAGCGTAGATCCAAAGGAAGTAAGGCCGCGTGAAACACTCGCGGAAATACGTCTTCACCGCCGCGACCAGCCCGCCCGCCTTGCTCGGCTGCACCGGAGGAGGCGGCGGATACTGCCCTTCCTTCACCTTGAAACACATCGTCGTGAAACCGACGCCGTAAAGAATCCCGATCCCGATGAAGATCGCCGTGTAGTGCGTCTCCGCTTTGCCGAAGAGCCAAAAGTTGAACGCCATCGCAACGATCAGTCCCATCGCGCGAAACATCCCGTAAAATCGACCGAGCACGGCCTTCGGGACGACGTCGTTGATCAATCCGAAAAACACCGCGTTTGCCGTCACCGTCGCGACTTCGAACACCGTCCAGAAAACCGCGAACACGATCAGAATCGATTGATTCAATCCCGGCGACGCGCTGCCCAAAACTCCATGCAGCGTCGTCCCGATGTCCGGACTGAATGCCAGCCCGACCATTGAGAGCGCCGCGATGGGCGTCGGAATAATCAGATAAGGAATTCGCCGCCCCCACCTGCCGCGGTGCCGGTCCGAGCGATAACTGACAATCGGCGTCAGCACCAGCGCGAGGGCCTGCGGCAGTGTGCCGATCAGGAATCCCGAAACCATGTCCGACGCCTCGAATTTCTTGATGAGCAGCTGCACCACCCACATCACCGACCGCTCTTTCATCGACCACGCGAAGTCGCCTGCCAGCAGCCAGCAGAACAGAATCACCAGTCCGCCCGTCGTGTAGGCCAGCGTTCCCACCGTCCAGATCTTCCGCCCATCCGGCGTGATCCGCGGCTCTTCCGAAGCAGGTTGTGCAGCCGTATTCATGAAAGTGCGACAAGCTTCACGTAATCGATCGCGAGCAGATACCCGCTCGATTCCGCGTGTTTCCCCACCACCTCCATCCCCAGCACGTGTTCGCCTTCCGCCAGTTCAACCTCCCCCAGCACCTTCGGTTCATCGACCAGCGGCGCCCTTCCTTTCGTCGGCGCATACAAATCCACCGCCGGCGCCAGCGGCTGCCCGGCTAGATCGAAGCGAAAGATCCCCATCTCGTGCTCGCGCACGAAACGAGCCAGCACGCGATAACGCCCTGCATTGCCCACTTTCAATCCTCCGAGTTCCAACCGATATCCCACCGCATCCACCCACCAGATCAAAAACCGATCGCCGCTCAACACGCCCGCCGGAATGTTCCGCGCAACCGCATCCATCGCGCATCCCGCATACTTCCACTGCTCTTTCACCACCGGCAAATCTTCCGCTTCAAAGACGTCCGTCTCGCGCCAAATCTCCGGCCACGTCCACGGCCCCACGCGTTCATTCACCGGCACTGCTTCGAACGGATCCTTTCCTCCCGGCTCCAAATACCAAAACGCCACCGCCGCCCACTCGCAGGGATTGCTGTTCGGAAAATATTTCTCGATCGCCGCTTCGAAGCTCCGCTGAAAGGGCCCGTCATCCGGCACGTGCCAGCGATTCGCGCTCACGTGACCGCGATTGTTCTGATTCACCGGCTGACTGTGCAGCGCCTGCACAAAGGTGTTTCCCGAACTCCACGCATAACCTAGGTAGTCCTCGGTGCCGGTCCCGAAGGTCGACGGAAACTTCTCTCCATCGACGAAAAACTTTTCATCGCCTTCGCCCCACCAGCCGCCGCGCGGGTTCCACACATGCAATTGCGTCCCGACGAAGCGCCCTGCGCCCGTGGTCTGAAGCAGCGTCCAATCCGGCCGTCGATCTTCTCGCACCGACAACACATCGCGATGCCACTTCGCGTGAAACCGCAGGCACTCGTTGATCGGACGCGTGAGCGGCGCATGCTCGATCTCCCACCTCATCTCCAGCTTTTGCGTCCCATCGTTCTCCACTTCGATCAACGCCCGCGTGGCAAACGGCATCTGCCACTGGCAATAGAATGTCCCGTCGCTCTGCAGCCCCACCGGCAGCGTCTGAAACGGCACCGCGCCGGCCGAGCATCCGAAGAAATCTCCCAGCGGCGACCACACCGCGGGCTGCTGGTCATCGTCCCACGTGATCCGAATCGCTGTTTCTCTCAGCACGCGACGTTGCGCCTCGATTTCATTCGGCAACTTGGCTTTCACCCGCAACGCGCAGACCACCCGCGGTCCCGCTATCTCCGCCACCCGCGCGGAACTTCCGGGCAGCGCGATCAGGTCGCGTTCGAAAACGTCGACCTTGTCCGAGGCCCCGAACGGATTCTCTCCCACTCGCGCCCACGCGCGATCCACTTCGTCCAGGGCCGCCTCCGCCTCGCCATCCAGCCGGCGCGTGAAGGTAGGCACGCGCGTGTCCGTCGGAAACTGCGTGTAGTTGAAATGATAATACTTCCCCCAGTTCTTCTCCGCCACGATGCGGCAGGATTTTTGAAACGGAATCGGCGTGTAATTGTTATAACCCATCGCCGCCGTCTGATACACGAGCCGGCGCCGTGTGAACGGCTCGTGCGCGCCGTCGAACAATGCCGACGACGGCAAGTCCACCGCCGGCTCCTCCGCTCCATCCAGATAAATCCGCACCCGCCCGCTTCCGACCGTCGCACACCACATTCGCCAGATACAGCCCGGTCCTTCGATTTCCGCCAGGATCGCGTTCTCGCCTTCCATCCTCACCACCCCGGTTCCATCCGCATTCGCGCCCCAGTCGAGATAGCGATCGTTTTCCGCATCGTAGCGGCTCGCCCGATCGTAACTCGACGCCAGCGCCGTCCGCTCACCCGACGCCGGACGCAACATCAGTCGTTCGAGATCCACCAAGCGACGAGTCAGGTCGCGATAACTCAAAACCAAGGGAGCGGACATTCCGTCTATGACCGACTCGAACCGACCCAGATTCAAGGCCAACGCCCGCCAAGCCCGTTCAAGCGCTTGAGTTGCCCGCTGTGCGCCAAAACACCGCCACTCATTCGCCTTCGCTGTAGCTGTCCACCAATGACCGAACGCGCAACGCCGCTCGTATCTCCGCTTCGTCGAGCGGTGCCGTTGTTTCAACCGTGACCGCTTTGCTCCTTCCGGGATAGAGCTCGAACCAATTGTCCGTCATCGCCACCAACGGCACCCCCGCCAATTCCAACGCCACGCGATGGTGAAAACACGAGGCCCTGAACTCGAGATTCCACTTCGTGGCCGAGATCTTTTCCACGCGCACGTCCGGAGCCCTCCGTTCGAGCGACAACATCCGCGGCGGACACAGGAACACCGTGTCCTCACTCACACATCGCCCGTCCTCCTCCAGCGCAATCCGCACGTAGAGCTTATCCCGCCCGCATTCCGCGATCTCCCGCGAAAAATCCACCGTCTTCTGCCGCACACTTTCTCCCGAACGCAACACGACGCGTTTCTCTCCCCGCCTCAACACCCGGCCGTCGAGATGCCACAGTTCCCAACGCACCCAGCCGCGCACGATCCGCGGTTCGTCCGACACCGTGAAAAGATGCATGCCGCTCACCGTGCTCTTCATTCGATTCCCGATCGCCGTCGTCTCATCCCCGGGCACCTGCGCCGAAACCAACAGCGGCGCATAAAACCTCCGCGCCACATGATGCAGTGCCTTCCAAGCTCCGCCAAACTCCAGGCTGCTCCACGACGCCACCGGCCAGCAATCGTTCAACTGCCAGTAAAGCGTGCCCGCGCAACGCGGCTGATTCCGCCGGTAATGCTCCACCCCCACCTGCATGCAATAGGCCTGGTTGAGCTGCGATAGATACGCCAGCGCCGCATAGTCTCTGGGGAATCGATACCGCCGTGCGATGTATTCCAGAATGATCCGGTTCCCCATCGGATTCTTCTGATGATTCTCCATCACCGGCGAAAAGATGTTCAACTCCTCCGGCGGACAGAAGGTCCGCGCCGTCGCCAGCGAGGGAAACGACTGCATCCCAAATTCGGATACAAATCGAAACACCTTGAGCTCATAACTCTTCACCGGCTTCAGCAGATGCCACACGTCCCAATAGTGGGTGTTCCCGCTCCGCTCCGGGTCGCGCAGCCCCGGCCGGTCCGTCTGCGACGGCGACGACCGCCAATAATCCGTCACGCCATCCTGCTCCTCCACGATCTCCGGCAAGATCCGCCGGAACACCGCATCGTAGGCTTTCCGCTGACGCGGCTTCGCCAAATCCGGTCCGTTCAACAACTCCAGTTCGTTGTTTCCGCACCACAACGCGAGGCAGGTCCGATTCCGCAATCGCCTCACTTGAAACCCAGCTTCCTCTCGCACCGACGCCAGAAACGCCGCGTCTCCGGGATACAGCGTGCACGCGAACATGAAATCCTGCCACACGAGCAGGCCCAGCTCGTCGCAAAGATCATAGAAACATTCGTGCTCGTAGATCCCTCCGCCCCACACCCGAATCATGTTCATGTTCGCCGTCGCCGCCGACTTTAACAGCGGCTCGTAATCCGCCCGCGACAACCCTGCGACAAAGCTGTGCGCCGGAATCCAGCTCGCGCCTTTCGCAAAAATCGCTCGTCCGTTCACCACGAACTGAAACGACTCGCCCCATTCATCCCGCTTTCGACGCACCGCCACCGTCCGCAATCCGATCCGTCGCGTCCAAACGTCCAATCGCTGCTCTCCCCGCCAAAGTTCCACACGCACCTCATACAAGGGCTGCTCGCCCTGCCCATTCGGCCACCATAGCTGCGGCGCCGCGATGGTCGCGTGCCCCTCCGCGAGGCGCGCCACAACCTGTCCTCTGAAGAAGACGACGCCTTTGATTCCGAGCTTCCCCGGCCCCGCGCTTGCTCCCCCGCGCTCTTCAATCTCCGGCTCAACCCGCAACTTCACGCGGCCGTTTCGATGCTCCTGCCGCAGCCGCACCTCGCGCAGTCGCGCCTCGCTCCACGCTTCGATCCGCATGTCCCGCCAGATTCCCGCCGTCACCAAACGCGGCGCCCAGTCCCATCCAAACTGACACTGCTGCTTGCGGATCCGCGTGCAGCCTCCCACCGGATCATTCACCTCGCGCGGTCGGTGCTCGAGGCGTTCGCGTTTAATGAACTCGGTCGCGCTGTCGAATTGCACCGTCAGCAGATTTCGTCCGCGTTTCACCGCGCCCAAGATCGGCACGCGCACACCGACAAACATGTTCTCCGAACGACTCACCACGCGTCCGTTCACCCGCACCGTCGCCAGCGTATCCAGCCCATCCGCCACAAGTTCGATCTCCTGCTGCGCCAGCATCTCCTCCGAAACGTCGAACTCCGTCCGATACTCCCACGCGCGATCGCTTACCCACTGCACCGCATGCTCGTTCGTCCCATAAAAGGGATCCGGTATCAGCCCATGCCGCAGCAGGTCCCGATGAACACATCCTGGCACGACCGCACTCCGCCAGCGCTTCGTCGAAACGTCGCGAAAACTCCACGCCGCCGCGGGGTGAGTCAGTGAAACTGCGATCATGATAAAATGGATACAGCAACCGGCGCCGAACGTTCTCGTTTCCGCGCCAATAAATCACTCTGCCCGCCCCTCCATCCGCCGTAACCGCGCCCAAACTCAACCGCTTGAGCTCCGCTAACCGCCTCTCCGACCGATTCGTGTCCCTTCGTGTCCATTCGTGGTTCATAACCCCCTTCCTTTCCGCGAGCCCATGTTCAACGTCCTCTACCTTCTCGACGCTCGTTGGCAGCGCGTCATTTACCCCGAGCTCATCGACCGTGAACTCGGCGCCGCCGGCATCACCGTCGTCGCGCCACCGCAAACCGCCGCCTCCGTTCGCGCCCACCCCGCCCTGCTCGCCGATGTCGACGCCATCCTCACGAGTTGGGGCATGATCCGCCTCGACGCCGAAACGCTGTCGCACGCACCGCGCCTGCGTGCCGTGTTCCACGCCGCCGGCAGTATCCGCTATTTCACGACACCCGAATTCTGGCAGCGCAACATCGTCGTTTCGACCGCACACCAGATCAACGCGATCCCCGTCGCCGAATACACCCTCGCCGCCTCCCTCTTCGGCCTGCGCCGCGGCTGGCACTACGCCGCTTCCCTCCGCCAAGCGCGCGATCGCTGGTGGCAAACCGACCTGCCCGGCTCCTATCACAGCACCGTCGCATTGATCTCGCTCGGCGCCGTGGGCCGCCTCGTTCGCGAACGTCTGCGTCCGTTCGACGTGCACGTCATCACTCACGATCCGTTTCTCTCGGCCGACGATGCCGCCGCCCTCGACGTCGAACGTGTTTCGCTCGACGAGGCCTTCGCCCGTGCCGACATCGTTTCGCTCCACACTCCTTTGCTGCCGGAAACACAAGGCCTCATCCACGCGTCCCATTTCTCTGCGATGAAACCCGGCGCCACGTTCATCAACACCGCCCGCGGCGCGGTCGTCCGCGAGCGCGAGATGATCGATGTCCTTCGCCGCCGTCCCGACCTCCACGCCGTCCTCGACGTCACCGATCCCGAACCTCCCGCACCCGACTCACCGCTCTTCGATTTGCCAAACGTCACGCTCACTCCGCACATCGCCGGCACCTGCCCCGCGGAATCGCCGCGCTTGGGCCGCGCGATGATCGACGAACTTCTCCGCTGGCAGCGCGGCGAGCCCCTCCTCTATCAAATCAACGAAGCCCAATCCTCCCGCCTCGCCTAATCGAGCGCTTCACTCCCCTCATGCGCTCTGATTCGTGATCATTCGTGGTTCTCACCTTTCCGCTCACCGGAGCGGTTCGTGCATCATCAACTCCGTAATCTCCGCGCGCACCGCCTCGAGGTCCTTCACATAAGCATACGCGCGCCCGCGCTTCGGCTCCGGCGTCCACCGCAATAAACCATCCGCATCGAAACCCAGCTCGCCGCCCGCGGAAACCTCGAACTTTTCCCGCGACGCCGGCCGGCACGCATACAACACCCGCAACTGATCCCACGTCGGCCGATCCATATCGCGTTCGCCTTTGAAATACCGCTCAAACGATTTTCGCACCAGGTGCTGCGGCACCGCGTTCCAATAACACGAGCCGATCCTCAAATTCCACCCCGTCCCGCCCGCCTGCACCATCGGCACGTCCGCGGGAAATTTCGCCAGCTCGTTCCGCGCCGACGCCATGTCCATGTGATAATTGAAGCCCGGCTTCCCGTGCGGCAGCTTTCCATCGCCGTTCCCCGCCGCGCTGTAAAACTTCACCTTCCTTCGCACCAATTCCACTCCACTCAACTCGCTGTGCTCGTCCGGCGCGGAATCGAGTAACGCGCTGATATTCGTCACCGGCCCAACCGCGATCAGCGTCACGCTTCGATCCGGCTGCGCCGCCAGAATCTTCCGATACAATCCCACCACTTCCGGCGCCTGCGCCTCCGCCAGATCGTGCGGATACTCCGCCACGATCGATGCCATGAACAAATCCCTCTCGAAGGGCGCGCGCCCGCGAATCGCCCCGACCGGCACATCCGGCCGCCCATACCAGGTATTCAACGCGTCCACATACGGCACCGCCGCCGGATGCCCATTCACCATGCCCATCGCGAGAATCTCCACCTCCCCGCGATCCGCCAGCGCATGCAACATCGCTAGCGCCCCCGCATCGTCGATGTCGCCCCCCACATCGGTATCGAAGATCACCCGCGCTTGTTCCGTCGCAACCGAGCCTACCTCTCCACCGCTCGCTTTCCGGCCCGCTTCGCTCAACTTCCGCGTCAGCAACGCAAAGGTCGCGTCGCGGTCGATGTCCGCGCAGCGCAGGATCCGTCCTTTCGTAGTCTTAAACTGATACACGAGATCCCATCCGACTTCCGGCGCGTCCACCACTTCCCACGTGCCGAGCGCCGGATCCACCAGCGCCGCGATGTCACCCAAATCGTAGAACCCTTTCGTCGGGCTCTGATACCACCCGCCTTTGTAACGAAACTCGTGCAAATACTTCCCCAACTCTCCGGTCTTCACCCACTGCGCCGATTCCTCCATCGGACAAAACAGCCGGCTGCCCGTGTCGAACAACACGAACGATAGATCCGAGTGAAACAACCGCCGCGCCGCCCGCACGTCGCCGTGCACGTTGAAATTCGTCGCTTTCTCCGGCCATTGCGTTCGCCCGTGCCAGAACACCACCACGCGCTCCGCAATCCGCGGCTCCTTCAAATACGCCGACACAATGTTCGTCGCCGCACCCAATCCCACGAGCCACAAGGGATCGTCCGGCGTCGAAGCCATCGCTTTCTCCACGATAAAATCCACGCCTTCCGATTCCGAGGGCTCGAATTGATACCGCATCGGTGCCGACCCGAGTTTCACCGGAATCTTCCCCGCCAAGCCTGCTTTCTCCAACAAGGTGTGAATCGTTTGCGCCGACGTCTCAATGCTCCGCGGGCCCGCGCCTTCATTCTCGTTGTCGTAGTTCGCCGCCACGAATCCCTCGATCTGCAACCGCTCGGGACTCAGCAACGCCAACGCGATCGCCCACACGTCGTCGATTTCATTGTGTGCATCCGCATCGATGATCACCCGGATCTTCTGCTCCTTCGGCGGGATCACCGGCACCCGCCGCTGCGTCGCATCCCGCGCCTGCACCCGCTCCCGCCGCTCCCGATACGAATCGATCGACGCCGTTCCCGCCGCTGACGCCTCTACCGCCAGAATGAGCCACGCCACCAAAACGATCGTCGCACGTTCGATCATAGATTCTGACGTAAGAGGGCCCCAGGGCGCACAGACAACCGCCCCTCTACTCAACCGCACGAGTCCTCCCCCGATGGGCATTCATCCTCACCCGCGCAGACTGCCCCCATGCTCCGCGGTTTCCTCTCTTCCCTCGTGTTTGGCACTTTCGCGTTCGCCGCCGATCCATCCTCCACCACGCTTCCGATCGTTGCGCCCAACCTCGTTTTCGCCGAACACGACGGCCTCGTCGTCGGCGAAGCCGAACATTTTACCCAGCAAACCCACCACGCCATTCGCGCTTGGCATCGCATCAGCACCGACTTCGCACCGAACATCGAACCCGACGGCGACCCGTCCCACGCCGACACCACCAGCAATCACGCTTATGTCGAATGTCTGCCCGACACCCGCCGCAGTCATGACGATCCGCTCGTCCCGACCGAAAACTTCTCCAACGACCCTGGCGCCATGGCTGTGCTTTCTTACCGGATACACTTCCGAAATCCCGGCCGCTACTACGTCTGGCTCCGCACTTTCTCGACCAACACGGAGGACAACGGTGTCCACGTCGGCCTCAACGGCGACTGGCCCGAAAGCGGACGCCGCTGGCAAACCACGAACAAGCACGCGTGGGCTTGGGACTGTCGCCAGCGCACGCCCGAGGTCCACGTCGGCATTCCCATGCAGCTCTATCTCGATGTCCCGACTGCCGGCGAACACACGTTCCAAATCTCCATGCGCGAAGATGGCATCGAGATCGACCGCTGGCTCCTCGCCCGCGACATCGACTACCGGCCCGACTCCGTGGGCCCTCGCTCCCATTTTGTCGAAGACGTGAGCGTTTCACCTGGGCAATAAAAAACCTCACGTCCCGCATGCCCCCAAGCCCCCTCACCATCGCAGTCGAATCCGCCGCCCACACGCTCACGTGGGATCTCACCACCGACCGCGCAACCCTGACTCCCCGCACCACGTCCGAGCCGATTTGGACCGGCTCCCTCCTCCCGCTGCTCTGGCTCTCGCTCCCCGACGATCCTTCGTCGGTCGTGAAAGCGCGGGTCGTTCCAGAAAAGACTCACGTCGACGCCTCTCACGCTCGACTTGGACTGCTCCTGCCGGGCATTGCCACCGGAAATCTCCACGTCGCATTTTCCCGCAACACCCTTCGTTTCGAGCACCTCGAGCTAACGTGGACCACGCAACATCCGCCGGCCATTCGCGCGCTCTACTTCGGTTGCGACATCCTCACGCCCGACGAACGCGCCGCCGTCCCGACGCTCGAACGTCCTTTCTGGCCCGACTGGCGCTCCGAAGGTTTTTGCGTCGCCAGCGCCAATACCAATCCCGTGCAGAGTTTTTTCCGCAGCTGGGATTTTGGCCACGCCGACATCGCTCTCGGCAGCTTCGGCCCCGCCATGGGCACGCCCTACTCGGCCGCGTATCCACGACCTACTTACGCCGCTTGCGCCGGCGGACGCCACGGCTGGATCTGCTTCGGCGCCGGCGACATCCCTGATGCCGCGCTCACGTTTCAAGTCCGTGCCCGCAGCGGCGCTCTCGAATGGCGCTACCGCGAAGATTTATGGCCGTCACCCGGCACTCCCACTCGGGTGTGGAAAAATCCTCTCTGGCTCTCTTTCGCCACGTCCGCCTGGGAAGCCTACCGCGATTACTTCCGCCTTTTTCCCGCCTCCTCACCTCGCGCCGCCTCGCACCAAAAATCCTTCTGGGGCACCTGGGGCGATTTTCGCCGTAACGAATTCGAACTGCGCACCGCCGTCGATCGCGCCTGCGACAGCATGGAGGCCGATCTCATCTGCATTGACGATCCATGGGAAGCCACGAAAGGCAGTTGCCGGCCGCATCCGCAACGTCTGCCCACCTTCGCCGCCGACATCGCCTACGCCCACGAACGCGCGCTGGGCGTCGGCATTTGGATGCCCACCATTTGGCTCGAAGACCCCGCTGCCGAAGGGCTCACCAACGACGATCTCCTCCTTAATCGCGACGGCATTCCCGTCCGTTCCAACTGGGCCGTCGACCCACGCGAAACCTCGCAGCGTTTTTACTGCGTCGATCCTTCATCGCCCAATTCCCGGCGGTTCCTCCGTGAACGCACTCAGCGCGTCGTTCGCGACTACCGTCCCACTTTGCTGAAAATAGATTTCGGCTACGGCGTCCCCGGCCCCGATGCCTGCACTCCGCGCGATCCCGCGTTTCGCGGCGAACGTCTCGCGTGGTCGTGCGCCAAGCTCATCGCCGACGCCGCCCACGAGCTCGATCTTTCCATCACCGTCCTCGGCTACAGCATACATCCGCTTTGGACCGCCGCGCAGAACCAAATCTCGCTCGACGATCTCGGCGACGCTGGCGAACACGAAGCCGCCGGACACGGGCAATGGAGCATCTGGGCCGCCCTCGCCGCCGATCGCGGCACCGCGCTCATGGGTTCCAGCGGTTACCTCTGGTCCGCCGATTCCGATCTTCTGCAAAACAGCGCCATTCTCGGTGCGCCCGGCGCCAATCTCCCGCGCATCCTCACCGATGGATCGCCTCTCCCCGCAATTCCGCTCGCGCGTCGTCGCGCGCTTTTCCGCTGGCATCGCCGCACCACCGGCTGGCAACCGCTCTGGCTCGATTCAAACCCCGGAGATCTTCAATCCGAACCCACGCCTCGCAACTGGGGCCGTCTTGAAATGTTCGATACGGGCCTCAGGCTCACCGCTCTCGCGCTTCGCGATCCTTCGCCTGACGTTCTCGCCTCACCCGCACTGCGAGGCCTGCAATGGACCGGCCGCTGGATCCTCATTTCTCAGGACGACGCGTCGATCTTCGACTCGCGCGAACTCGCCGTCATTCCGCTCACTCCGGGCGCACTCCAACTTCCTCGTTCCGCCGCGACGCTGGAGGTGCGCGCCGTTTTCGCCGACCAGGACGAACCCGCGCGCTGCGAATACCGCGACGGCGTTTTGCATCTTTCCCACCTTCGCGAAGCCGCGGAACGTCCGCTCCTCGGCTTCCTGGTGAGAACTTGATCCAACGCCGCCCTCACACCCTTTTCCCTCATGCCTTCGCCCCGCCCGCTGGATTTCCTCTCGCTCGGCGCATGGATCATCCTCGGCGGCGCATTGCTCTCGATCGGCGCATACCTCGCCTGGCCGCACCCGGAAAAACCAGGCCGCGACTTCTGGGTCTTCAGCCCGCCCAATCTTCCGCCCTACGTCGAGGCCGCGAAAAGCTGGAACGCCGCCCACCCCGCCGCCGCCGACCAACTCAACGTCCAGCTCATCCACTATCAGGCGCTCGAACGCCGCCTCATCGCCGCCTTCACCGCCGAAGCCCCCATCGCCGATCTCGTCGAAACCGAAAGCCAGGCGATGGCCCGCGCTTTCGCCGGCCCGCTCGAGGGCGTCGGCTTTATCGATCTCACCGATCGCCTCCGCGCCGAGGGCCTGTTCGAGGCCATCAACGAGCCTTCGTTCAGTCTCTGGACGAGTCGCGGACACACGTTCGGTCTCCCGCACGATGTCCACCCCTGCCTGCTTGGCTACCGCGCCGACATCGTCGAATCCGCCGGCATCGACATGTCCCAGATCGAAACCTGGGACGACTTTCGCCGCGTCCTGGCTCCGCTGATACAAGACTTCGACGGCGACAACCGCCCCGATCGCTATCTCCTCAATTTCTGGGACAACAATTTCGACCTCATCGAAATGCTTCTCCTCCAGGCGGGCGAACCGTTCTTCGATCCGTCCGGGTATCCACAACTCAATACACCGCGTCACGCCCGCACGCTCGCCTCGCTCGTTTCCTGGATCGCCGGCCCCGATCGTTTCTGCGTCGACGCCCGCGAGTTCACCGCCGGGGGCGATCGCATGCGCATTGAGGGCACCGTCATCGCCTCGATTCTCCCCGACTGGCTTGCCGGCACCTGGAAAACCTACATCCCCGCCCTCGAAGGCAAGGTGAAGCTCATGAAGCTCCCCGCCTGGGAACCCGGCGGTCGCCGCACGTCCGTCTCCGGCGGCTCCTGCCTCGCCATCACGAAAAGCGCACCCGACGTCGATCGCGCCTGGGCCATGGCCAAACACCTCTATCTCTCGCCCGAAGTCGCCGAAGCTCACTTCCGCGCCACCTGCATCATCTCACCGGTCAAAAAATTCTGGGATCTTCCCGTTTACCAGGAGCCCGATCCTTTCTTCTCCGGCCAGCGCGTCGGCGAACTCTACATCGCCGAAGCTCCCAACGTTCCTCCTCGCAACTCCTCTCCGTTTCTTCCGCTCGTGAAAGAGCGCATGATGGCCATCCTCGTTTCGCTCAAAGCCACCGCGATCGCCCGCAACCAGTTCGACGCCGACTCGCTCTTTCCTGAAGCGCAACGTCTCCTCGACGCCGCCCAATCCGACATCGCGGCCCGCATGGATCGCAACGTCCTTTATCGCCCGAATCCATAGCGGCAGCCCCCCGCGCCGACGGACCCCATGAAACCCGCGCCTCCTCATCCGCCTTGGACCCCGTGGCTCTTCCTCGCGCCCTTCCTTCTCCTTTTCGCCACGTTCACGCTTTACCCGCTCGCCCAATCTCTCGTCCTCGCGTTCTCCCAAACCTTCGGCCCGAAACACAGCGCCTTCGTCGGTTTCGACAATTTCCTCTTCCTTCTCCGCGATCCGCTTTTCTGGACCGCCCTCCGCAACACCGCGCTCTACACCGCCGGCTCCGTTTTCATCCAGCTTCCGATCGCCCTCGGCCTCGCACTCCTCCTCAACCGCCCAGGTCTTCGCGGCCGCGCCGTCTTCCGCCTGATCTTTTTCGCCCCCTCGCTCGTCGGCCTCGTCTTCGTCGCGATGGTTTTCGCCCTGCTCTTCCAGAGTCGCACCGGCCTCATCAACGCCGGCCTCCATCATCTCTTCCCCGCGTGGGATCCCGAGTTCGCCTGGCTCGACCGCCACGTCATGACGTCGCTCATCGTCGCGACCGTCTGGCTCTACGCCGGCTTCAACATGATCTATTTCCTCGCCGCGCTGCAAAACGTCAGCCGCGAACTCCTCGAAGCCGCCGGCCTCGACGGCGCCGGCCCGTGGGCCCGCTTCCGTCACGTAATACTCCCGGAAATACGCCCCGTCGCTGGCTTCGTTCTCCTCATTTCGGTGATCGGCAGCTTCCAAGCCTTCGAACTTCCTTGGGTCCTGCTCAACAACTCCGCCGGCCCCGACAACCGCGGTCTCACCATCGTGATGTATCTGTATCAAACCGGCTTCCTCACCGGCGACCTCGGTTACGCCAGCGCCATCGGCTGGATCCTCGGCCTCATCCTCGCCCTCGCCGCCCTTCTCCAACTCCGCGTCACGCGAAACGAGGGAAATTAAACCACGAATGGACACGAAGGCACACGAATCAAAGCGAGCCCTGAAATCGCTTCTCATCATTCGTGCTCCTTGGTGTCCATTCGTGGTTCTTCTTTGCGCCTTCTTGCCCCTTTTTTCGGCCATCCCCGGTCCCTCCCTTCGCGTCCCTTCGCGGTTTCAAAAAAACCCATGCGCCGCCTGACCCTTCCTCTCATCTACGCCGCGCTTATCTTCTTCGCCGCGCTCACGCTCATCCCGCTCCTCTGGATGGCGACGTCCGCCATCAAAAACCAAACCGACTTCTTCACCTCCTTCTTCCTTCCGACCGGCGACGGCTTTCTCGGCGTCGCCTGGGATCGCATCACCCTCGCGAATTTCGAACGCCTTTTCGCCGAACACCCCATCGGTCGCGCGCTCTTCAACTCCTTCTTCTTCGCCAGCGTCTCCAGCGCCGCCGCCACATTCGCGTGCGCCATGGGTGGATACGCTCTCGCCAAATTCAACTTCCGCGCCCGCAGCTGGCTCACGGCGCTCGTGCTCGGCGCCCTCATTATTCCCGCCCCTCTCCTCATCGCTCCCAGTTACCAGCTCCTCTGGCAACTCGGCCTCCTCAACTCCTACAGCGGCCTCATTCTCCCCGCGCTCGCTCCCGCCTTCGGCGTCTTCCTCTTTCGTCAGTCGATGCTCAATTCCGTCCCCGCCGAGCTTCTCGAGTCCGCTCGCCTCGACGGCGCCGGCGAATTCCGGATCTTCTTCACGATCGTGATTCCACTCGTGCGCCCGATGATCGGCGCGTTCCTTCTCATCACGTTTCTCGGCGCATGGAATAATTTCATCAGTCCTCAAATCATCCTCCAGGAGCCCGAGCTCTTCCCGCTTTCCGTCACCGTCAACAACCTCCGCGGCCTCTACGCCACCGATTACGGTCTCATCATGTCCGGCACGCTCGTCTCCATCGCCCCTGTGATGTGCCTCTTCCTCCTCCTCCAAAAAGAATTCATCTCCGGCCTCACCACGGGCGCCGTCAAAGGCTGAGTTTCACATTGGCCGCAAAAAAAGCGCAAAAGGCGCAAAGAACCCTTCTCCTTTTTGCGCTTTCTGCGCCTCTTTGCGGCTATTCAAATCTATCTCTTCTCTGTGCCTCCGTGCCTCCGTGGTTCAATGAATTGAGCTCACCTCGGCGGCATAATCGAATACGTATCATACCGAATCTCGCTCCACGCCAATTCCGGCAGCGGCCGCCCCGGCATCAACGGGATCTCCACCGGCGTGAACGTCACGCGCACACGTATCTTCGAGCGCCCGCTCGTCAGCGCCCGCGAGACCAAAAATTCGTCGTCGCGAAACCGCCGGTTCGACGTCTGCACGACGTGCTGCGACGCCGACAATTCATGCGACACGTTCGAAAACAAACACGTGTTGCTCCCCGCCAAATACCACACGCCCGCCTTTTCATATTCTCCCACTTTTCCATCGTCACCCACCGGCGCCACCTCCACCTCCGCGCGCTGGTTCGGATACTGATAATCCAGCTTCCTCCGCAGCAGCACGCCGACGTTCTCCGGATGGATCGTCATCGTGAACTCCGTCGTGCCCGTCATCGTCCGCGCCCACTCCGAATGCGTCGGATAAATCTCGCGCCCTTTGATCGTGTCCGGACCCCATTCATAGCGGGAATGCAGCGCATATTTATCCGACGCCTTCGGTGTCACCGCGTCATGCGCCCGCTCGCTCGCCGTGTCTCCAGCCGCCTGATACGCGTCCGTCTTCACGAGCGTCGCCCCGCGCCGGCCATACCAGAACGCCACCGTCTTGTAGTGCTCCCACGAGTCGTTCTCCGGCCCATGCTCGAGCCGAATGATCGCGTTCTTCCCAAACGGCATCAGGTCCGCCAACAGAAACCGATACGCCGAGTGAATCTTGTCTTCATCGCTCTTCGCTTCCTCCGCCTTCCGTGCGCCCGTGGGGTGCCCCGCAAAGGGCAGCGTCATATTCAACCCGCCCCAATAATCTCCGCCGCCGCCCCACTCCTCCGTTCCCGTCCCATACGCCTGGGGCGTCTGGCTATCGTCGAAGAAAAACCGTGGATCGCCCTCCAGCGTCCAGAGCACGTTGTTGTGCGTGAAGATGAACGACGTCCCCACAAAACTCCCCGACCAGTCCCCGCCGCCTTCGACTTCGCGCGTATCCAATAAAACCATATCCTCGCCCAGCACCTGATTCGGAAAATCCCGATACGTCGCATGGAAATACCCGACATGCGCCATCGGCCGCTTCAGCGGCGCCACGCGGATTGACCACCTCACATCCTTGATCGCCTCGCCGCTTTCGTTGATCAGCTCGATCACCGCCTTCCGCTCGAACGGCATCGGAAAATAACACGCCAGATGCACCCGTTCCGCGTCGTAGCGGATGTTCACCGGAAACGCCTTCACGAGATACTCGCGATTGTCGCGGTTGTAGAGCGTTCCCGCCCCATGAAACAGCGCCACCGGCGCGTCGATCGACGCATGCTCCGCGCCGTCCCACGTCACCCGCAGCCGCGCCCCCCCAAAGTCGATCGCCCGTCCGCGCGGCACCGAAAACGTCCACGCCCGCACCTGCTGCGGCTCTGTCGCCGTCAGCTCCACCACCCGTTGCGTCCCGCCACCGCTCGGCAAATCGAACGTCCCCTTCTTTTCCCACAGTCCCATCGCCCGCCCCTCCTCCGATTCCGCCGCCGGCACCAGATCGCAGCCCGCTTTCGCGATCAACTCCAGCACGTCTTTGTCCGGCGGCGTTTTCCCATCCCACGCCGTCACCGGCCGCGACAACGGTGCCGCGGGATCGATCGAATGATAGATGTAGTATCCAGTCCCGTAATACGTCCGGCCATACATCATCCGAAACGATTCCTGAAATCCGATCGGCACCCACATCAAATCCGCGCCTTTCGTCACCGACCACGTCCACGTCAGCGGATTCGGCAATGCTGCTTGCGGCTCGAACACGGAATTCTCCACCGGCTTCGTCGGCGTCGCCGTGCTCGTCTCCGTGATCACATGCTCCGTCCCGTCCACTTCGTAGATCCACGGACTTCCGTGCCAGTGGTTGTAACGCGCGAAATACAGCACGCCCGGGCCCGCCACATCGAGGGTCACGTTTTTGTCCTCCGCCAGCTGATACAAATAGTGACTCGCGTCCGCCCGCTCGTTGCCGCCCTTCCGGTCATACGTGCTCCGCATATACGCCCGCACCCCAATCCGCTGCACCGCCCAATCCTCCCACTGCCGATAAGCATCGAGCCCGACCGGAATCGTCGGCGTCTCCGCCCCCCAACCCGCCGCCACGCTCACCAGCACCACCACGCAGCTCGGCCAAATCCGTAAACGCATGCCCCACCATGCCGCCCTCGTCTCCGCACATGAACCCCGTTCCATTCAACCGCTTGAGCCCGCGCAGGAGAGGCTTTACGCCCCGACTCGCCCCACAACCTCCTTCGTGTGAATTCGCGTCCTTTCGTGGTTAATTCCCCTCCGCTTCTTGCGCCTTCTGCGCCTCTTTGCGGCCATCGTCTCGTCTCATGAGCCCCCGCTCCCTCGCCGACCACGTAAACACGTTCCAAGGCACGGACTCCCATCTCGCCTTCTCCAAAGGCAACACGCTCCCGCTCACCACCCGCCCTCACGGCATGGTTGGCTGGATCCCCCAAACCGATCCCGGCAGCTGGGCCTTCGATTACCGCTCGCCCACCCTGCAGGGTTTTCGCGCCACCCACCAACCGTCGCCCTGGATCGGCGACTACGGCAACTTTCTCCTCCTTCTCGGCTCGGGCCCCCAACCGCCGCTCACCGTCATCGACGGCGAATCCTATTACCCAAAATCCGAAACCATCGCCCGCCCCCACTACTTTCGCACCCGCCTCATCCGCCACGACATCCTCGCCGAAATCGCCCCCACCGAACGCGGCGCCCACTTCCGCTTCACCTACGCGCCGCGCGAAAACGCCTGGCTCACCTTTCGCCCGGCCGCAGGAAAAATCCTCAACGTCGATCGTGATCGCCGCCTCATCCTCGGCGTCTCCACCGCCATTGCCCCTGGCGCCGCCGTCCCCGGCGAGTTCGGCTGCTTCTTCGCCGCCGAGCTCAGCGCGCCCTTCCTCGATTTCAATATCCTCGACGTCAAAGGCGCGCCTCCCGCCCCCGACGATGCCGCCCAACTCGTCTGGCTCAAACTCGACCGCCCCGCGCACGGACAAATCACCGCCAAGATCGCCACGTCCTTCCTTAGCGCCGATCAAGCTCTCCTCAACCTCCGCCGCGAACTCGGCCACGCCTCCTTCGACGAAACCCGCGCCGCCGCCGAAACCGACTGGAATCATCGTCTCGCCGCCATCGAGATCGAGGGCGCGACCGACGCTCAACGCCAGACATTCTACAGCTGCCTCTACCGCTCTCTGCTGTATCCAAGAATCGCACACGAATTCGACGCCGCCGGCGCTCAAATTCACCGCAGTTTCTTCCATCCCGAAGGCGCGATCGCCTCCGGACCGCTCTACACCGACATCGGTTTCTGGGACGCCCATCGTTCCCTCATGCCGTTGCTCACGCTGATCGCGCCCGAGCAGCACGGGGAAATGATCCAGGGCTGGGTCAATACGTTCAAGGAAGGCGGCTGGCTCCCGAGTTGGGCCAGCCCCGGTTACATCCCCTGCATGGTCGGCTCGCACGCCGGCGTCTCCATTGCCGACGCCTACCTCAAGGGTATCCGTAATTTCGATATCTCCACCGCCTACGCCGCCGTCCGCCACGACGCCACGCAGGAGCCTCCGTCCTTCGCCTGCGGCCGCTCCGGCCTCTCTCGCTTCAACGAACTCGGTTGGGTCCCCGACGACGAATTCGATCACTCCGCCGCCCGCACGTGTGACTACGCCTTCGGCGATTTCGGCGCCGGCCAATTCGCGCGCGCGCTCGGCCATCACGCCGACGCCGACCGCTTCCTTCGCCGCGCGCTCAACTACAAAAACATCTTCGACCCTCGCGTCGGCTTCCTCCGCGGTCGCAACGCCGACGGCTCCTTCCCGTCGAACTTTCGCGAATTCGCCTGGACCCGCGACTACATCGAAGGCGGCCCGTGGCAACACACGTGGTCCGCCCCCCACGACGCCGCCGGCCTCGCCACCCTCATGGGCGGAGACGACGCCTTCATCGCGAAACTCGATCGTCTCCTCTCGCTCCCGCCTCACTTCGAAATCGGCCGCTATCACGCCACGATTCACGAGATGACCGAAATGGCCGCCGTTCCGTTCGGCCAATACGCGCACTCCAACGAGCCCGTCCACCACGTGCTCCCTCTCTTCACCGCCGCCGGCCGCCCCGATCGCGCGCAATACTGGATCCGCCGCGTCCTCAACGAACTCTACCCGCCCGACGCCTTCTGCGGCGACGAAGACAACGGCGCGATGGGCTCCTGGTTCATTCTCCACTCGCTCGGCCTCTACGCCCTCACCCCCGGCCACCCCGCCTGGATCCTCGGCTCACCGCCCTTCGAATCCGCCACGATTCGCCTCCCCAACGGCGGCGCCTTCCGCATCCGCGCCGAAAACCAGGCGCCCGACGCCTGCTACGTCAGCGACGTTAAACTCAACCACACGTCCGTCACCTCTCTCGAACTCCCCCACAGCGCTATCGCCGACGGCGCCGAACTCGTCTTCTCGATGTCTCGCGCTCCCGACCTCGCCCGCCAGCGCGGAAACCTCTCCCGCCCTTTCTCCCTCTCAACTTCCGCTTGATCCCCATGCCACTCGCCCGCCTCTCGCTCTCATTCCTCCTCCTCTCCGCCTTCACCTTCGCCGAGGACTCCGTGTATCTCACCCAGCGCCTCGAACGCTGGCAGGCCAAAGTCGACCGCTACCTCGAGCGCGACCGACTCAACCCGCCCCCGCACAACGGCATCGTCTTCACCGGCAGTTCCTCGATCGAAATGTGGACGTCGCTCCCCACCGATTTTCCGAAACTTCCCGTCGTTCGCCGCGGCATCGGCAGCACCTGGCTCCTCGACCAGCTCACGCTCGCCCCGAAGCTCGTGTATCCACTTAAGCCACACACCGTCGTCCTCTACGCCGGCGAAAACGATCTTCAGGACAAACGCACCGTGGCCGACGTCGTTGACGCATTCCAACAGGTCCGCGCCCAAATCTTCTCCGAGCTTCCTTCCGCCCGGCTCGTTTTCATCGCGCTCAAACCCAGTCCGAGCCGCACCGCCCTCCTCGACCAAATGCGCGAGGCCAACACCCGCATCGCCGCCCTTTGCGACGAAGATCCACGCTGCACCTTCATCGATATCTTCACTCCCATGCTCGACGCCGCGGGCCGGCCCCGGCCCGAGCTCTACCTCAACGACCGCCTGCACATGACACCTGAAGGCTACCGCCTCTGGACCCAACTCGTCGCCCCCGCTCTCCGCCCCTTGTAGGGCGGGTTCTCCCGACCTCGCCGCTCCGCACCGCGCCGCGTTCCTCCGACGCACTCTCTTTGTGCCCTCCTCCTCCCGCGCCGCGTTCACCTTCGTCTTCGTCACGGTCACGCTCGACATGCTGGCGCTCGGGATCGTCTCCCCCGTGCTGCCCGGTCTGATCGTCGAATTCGAAGGCGGCGACGTCTCCCGGGCCGCGCACGTCACCGGTGTCTTTGGTTTCATCTGGGCACTCATGCAATTCTTCGCCGCGCCTGCGCTCGGCGTCCTCTCCGACCGCTTCGGCCGGCGCCCCGTGATTCTTTTCTCCATGGCCGGCCTCGGCCTGGACTACATCTTGATGGCGCTCGCACCCTCGCTCGGCTGGCTGCTCATCGGTCGTATCATTTCCGGCATTACTTCCGCCACTTATCCGGTCGCCGCTGCCTACGTCTCCGACATCACCCCGGTCGAACAACGCTCCGCGCGCTTCGGTATTCTCGGCGCTTCTTTCGGTTTGGGCTTCGTCATCGGTCCCGCCGTTGGCGGTCTGCTCGGCGACATCGACCTTCGCCTCCCATTCTGGGGCGCCGCTGTCCTCTGCCTCGCCAACACCGCCTACGGCATCTTCGTTCTCCCCGAATCTCTTCCGCCCGAACGCCGCTCATCCTTCTCCTGGAAGCGCGCCAATCCTTTCGGCGCGCTCGCGCTCCTTCGCACGCATCGCGAGCTTTCCGGCCTCTCCTGGGTCGCCGGTCTCACCGCCTTTGCCCACGCCGCGCTGCCCAACCTTATCGTCCTTTACATGAGTTTCCGCTACGGTTGGGGCGAACGCGCGATCGGTCTCGCCGTCACTGCCATCGGCGCCTCTTCCGCCATCGTCGGACTCTGGGCCGTCGGCTACTCCGTTAAAAAGCTCGGCGAACGCACCACCTTGTTGGTCGGCCTCGTCGCACCCACCCTCGGCTTCCTCATCTACGCCTTCGCCTACCGTTCCGAAATTTTCATCGTCGGCATTGGCGTCATGGCTTTCTGGGGACTCAGCAACGCGCCGCTGCAAACCTTCATGACGCGACACGTCTCCGCATCCGAACAGGGCCAACTCCAGGGCGCCCTCACCGGCCTCCGCTGCATCGCCGGCATGATCGGCCCGCTCTTCTTCGGCTGGATCTTCGGCGCCAGCATCGATGGCAACTCCGGCCTGCATTTTCCCGGAGCCTCCTTCTTCATCGCCGCCCTCGTTTTCGCCGCCGCCACAATCCTCGCCGCCCGCGTGACGCGGAGTCCCTAACCAATCAGCCACGGATGGACACAGATGAACACGGATTCGGATTCGCGCCCTCTTCTGCATCCGTGTCCATCCGTGGTTCAAAAGCCCGCTTCATTCGTGTGAATTCGTGTCCATTCGTGGTTCAATCCACCGCGCCCGAAATCCCTGCACGATCAACTTCACCGGCATCCTCGCATAACGCTCCTGCAACATTCCATGCAGCGCATGCACGCCCCACTCCTCGCTCGTGCCGTGATGAATCACCACCATCGGAAAACCCGCATCATCCGCCCACTCCGTTTCCACCCACGTCTTGATGCGATCGTCGATCGTCAACGCCATGTCCGCGCCGAGTTCCACGAACTTCCACGGCTCGCACGCATAGCCCGTCCCCAATCCCAACGTCTCCACCTTCCGCTCCGGATCCCCATAAAACGCCACGCCCGGTTGCCCGATCTCGCCAAACGCCTTCGCCATCCGCTTCGCCAACGCTTCGGCCTTCATCGCCGGCTCCACCTTCACCACGCGATAATACGGTTGATTCACGATCACATCCTCCGCCGCGAAGCCCAGTTTCCTCGCCAACGAATCCGCCACGCCGCCCGGCATCAGATCGAGCACGTCGTGACACCGGATCACGACCATCCCGTTCTCCTCGATCCACTTTTTCTTCGCGTCGCGCGTCCCACCCATCGCCTTCAACGCCGCCTCCGACAACCCGCTCTTCTCCCCCTCGAACGCCTCCAGATCCAGATGGCTGAAAAACGTCGGTTCATGCGCCACGACCACATTGCACCCCGCCGCCAGCGACTTCCGCAGCGCGTCCCACGTCGGCGTCCACATCACGGCAATCCCGCGCACCACCGTCTCCGGATCGCCCACGATCACGCGATCCACCGACGGCTCCGGCACCTCATGCAATGACCTCAACCACGCATTCAGCTCCTTCGCCCGCAGACTTTTTTCCACCGACGCAGCTTCCGTCGTCTTCATCGCTTCTTGTTTTTTGATCATCAGGTAAACCGGACTCTCGCCCACCTCGACTTCAATCGAGCCATCTTCGCGCTGGCGCGCCTCCGTCGCTTCGCGCGCTCCAATGCGCGTCTCCGCTCCCAGCGGCATCCGCTCCGCTCGCTCGAGCACCCCCGGCACGTTCGCCAACACCTGCCGCGACACCTTCCCCTCGCCAGTCGGCGACCATACCGCCCACACGACTTTCGTCGGATCCTCGCCATGCTCGAATTCCTGCACGCGTAGCTGCCCCGGCTCATCCCGCACCAACCGGCCGAACCGATACTCGCCAAGCACGCGTTGCAAATGCGCCAGCGCGTGAAACGACGGCTTCGGCTCGAAATTCCGCGTGATCCCCGCACTCGCATGCAGGCTCGGTGTGTCTCGGTCGTTGAAGAAATAAATATACGCGCGCCCCACGTCCATCGACGCAAACACCAGGAGCGACCGCACCAGCCATTGCGCCTGCTGCGCGTCCGTCACGCCGACCCAGTGCGGCATTTTCCCGTTCGGATCCGCCGTCTTGGTGCTGCTATCGTAACCGAATTCCGTCACCCAAACGTCCTTCTCCGGCGCATGGGCATCGCGCCAGCGGCACAACGCCTCGATGTCGTTCAAATACCGCAACAGCTTCGGATTCTCCGGAAAACTCCTGCGCCACGAGGGATCCTGCTCCACCTCCGCGTAGATGTGCAACGCGAGCACGTCATACAACTCCGGATACGCCGCGATGCACTCCACGCTCTTGTCCCACGCGCCGCTCGGCCCGGCCGTGATGTTGCTCGTCGCAATCCGCATCTTCGGGTCGCCTTCGCGCAGGCCTCGCGCCATCGCGACAAACATCCGCGTGTAATCTTCATCGCTCCACTTCGTCGGTTCGTTGCCGATCTCCACCGTATCCACAAACTTTCGCTCGCCCGACGGCCCGAATTCCCGCGCATACCGCCGTCCATAGTCGCGCGCCTGCGCTTCGATGTCCGTCCACTTCTCGCGTTCGATGCTCTCGAACTGCAGCGACACTTCGACGTTCCATCCTTTCGTCGTCCACTCGCGGTATATCGCCGCCCAATCCGTCCCATCTTTTCCCAACGGCAACGGCGCCGGCACCGCCGGATCGTCGCCCAGATCGCGCGACACTTTGTGATACTCGCGCAACAATCGCCCTACCGGCCGATACAGCTCCGGATCGAACGCCCGATGCGGCGAATGCCCGGGCGCATAACTGTTCAACCCCACGAAGTCGCGCATCAACGGCCGCTCCCGCGCCGCGCTCGACTGGCCCACCATCCCCACCGCCAACCCCAACAACACGCCCGCCCGAAGTCTTGCACGTCTCATCCCCGCATTCTGCCCGCCGCTCCTTCGCCCGCATCCGCCGCCCTCCTCAACCGCTTGAGCATCCCGGCCGTGTTCGGGACGTGCGCATCATCACCCCGCCCTCCAAACTTCACCGTCAACCTCGCCCATCTTTCGATTTCTCGTCCCGTGTTTCCGCCTTCGCGCCCCTTCGCGTCCCTTCGCGGTTCCTCCCTCTCCATCCCGCGATTCGTGGGCTGCGTCCTTCTCCTTGCCGCCCTCTTCGCCGGCACCAGCTGCGTCCCTCGCGAAACCGATCACATCCGCCTTCGCGCCGCTTTCTGGAGTCCGCCCGGCATCGAAGAAGAAATCGCTCGCCGGTTCGAAGCACTGCACCCCGGCGTCAAAGTCGAACTCCTCATCACCGGCGGCCGCTACGCCGAGAAACTCCAGTCGATGATCGTCGCTGGCAACGAGCCCGACGTGATCATGGCCCAGGACACGTTCTTCCACGACTGGGCCGCTCGAAACGTCTTCCTCGATCTCACCGATCTCCTCCACGAACTCGACGCGGCCGATCCCTTCATGCCCGCGCCGCTGGAGGCCTTCGACACCGGTGATCGCCACTTCGTCGTCCCGACCGACTGCAACGCCATGGTCGCCTACGGCAACATCGCCGCCGCACGCTCCGCCGGACTCGAGTTTCCCTGGTCCCATTTCACGTGGGAACAACTCGAGGCGTTGGGCCCCAAACTTTCGCGACGCGACAACCCCCGCTCACCCACCGAATTCGTCTGCGCGCTCCCGCCGGAGCCGTTCTTCTTCACCGCCTTCGGCGCGCGCTGCTTCGATGATCCATGGAAGCCCACTCGCGTGATCGTCGACTCGCCCCTCACGTATGAGGCTTTCGAATACTGGCGCCGCATGCATCAAAACGGCTGGGCCGTTCCGCGCAGCACCGTGCTCGATCAGGGCGAATCGGAAATGTTTCGCGATGGGCGCATCGCTTTCCTTTTCTGGGGACGCGGCTCGAGTAAGTTCATCCGGCTCAATCGAGAACTCGAGTGGGACATTGCTCGCGTGCCCCAAGGCCCCTCCGGCGGCGCCGCCCCGCACCTCAGCGTCGCGCTCGGCATTTCGCGCCGCTCGAAGCACGCCGATCTCGCCCGCGAGTTCATCCGGTTCTACGTCTCCGATCCCGCTGCCGAAATTCCCGTCAAAGCCGGCCACGTCGTCCCCGCTCGCCGTCGCCAGGCTTACAGCGAGTTTTTTCTCAACCAACATCCGCCTGCCTCCACGCTCCGCTACGTGGAGCCCATGGAAGCCGGCGGTCTCACTGCCATCGCCTATTGCCCCGGCCGGCTCGAACTCGAGGAAATCGTCCGCAGACGCTTCGAACAATCCCTCGCCGAGCCGCATCTCCCCACCCGCGACATCGTCCACGCCCTCGACACCGACGTCCGCGCCTGGCTCTCCCGCCAAAAAGAAAAGGGTCTCCTGTAATGCTGTCTTCAAACCACGGATACACGCGGATAAACCCGGATTCGATCCGCCTGGTTCTCCATCCGTGTCCATCGGTGTCCATCCGTGGTTAATAAATCTAAGACTACGAATGCCCGCAAATTCACCCGGATCCTCATCAACAACCCCTCCGCTATTCGGGTTCATTCGTGGTTCAATCCCGTATCCAACACGCCGTTACGATGACCCGATCGCGCGCCGAACATCACCGCCGCATCGCGCTCTGGTTCCTCCTGCCGAACCTCATCGGCTTCCTCCTCTTCACCGCGTGGCCCATTCTCGCCTCGTTCGCGCTCGCCTTCACGTCGTGGGATCTGCTCACGCCTCCACGCTGGATCGCGTTCAACAACTTCATCCGCCTGCTCGGCTTTCACCACGACGGCGCCGGTTGGTCCTCCAACGATCCGCTCTTCTGGCAATATCTCGGCAATACTTTGTTCATGATGTTGAATCTGCCGCTCAACCTCCTCGGTTCGCTCGCGCTCGCCATCCTCCTCGATCGCAAACTCCGCGGCACCTACGCGTATCGGCTCATCTATTTCCTTCCCAGCATCCTCGCCGGAGTGCCGATCTACTACCTCTGGCGCTGGATCTATAATCCCAACCACGGCCTCCTGAACACCGCGCTCGCTTGGTTCGGCATCGATGGACCCGATTGGCTCGGTTCGGCTCTCTGGGCAAAACCCGCACTCATGCTCATGGGCTCGTGGATGGCCGTCGGCGGCTCCGGCATGATCCTCTACCTGGCCGCACTCCAAGGCGTGCCGAAAGAACTCCACGAAGCCGCGCACCTCGACGGCGCCAACGCCTGGCAACGCTTTCGCAACATCACCTGGCCCGCCGTCATGCCCGTCACGTTTTTCATCTTCACGATGGGCATCATCTACGGTCTCCAAGCCGGGCTCGACGCCGCCTACGTCATGACCGGCGGCGGCCCCAACGGCGCCACCACGACGCTCGGCTTCTACATTTATCAAAAAGCGTATCTCCGTTTCGAAATGGGCTACGCGTCCGCCCTCGCCTGGGTGCTCTTCACCCTCGTCTTCGGCCTCACCCTCATCCACTGGCGCCGCGGCAAACAAGGCTTGGGCCTCTAACCACAACTCCGGCACCGATGAGCCCCGATAAACACCGATCTAATCACCGCCGCAAAGAAGCGCAAAAGGCGCAAAAACCGCGCCTCTTCTTTTTGCGCCTTCTGCGCCTCTTTGCGGCCATCCGCTTCGCCTTCCTTCGAGGCTCCAACGCATGAACCGCCGCCTCCACTCTCTCTGGCACCTCCCGCTCGCGCTCATCGGCGCGACGATGCTCCTGCCGCTCGCGTTCATGTTCACGACCGCGCTTGCCGCGCCCGGCGAAGCGCTGCGCCTCGTCGACTCGATCCTCGATTTCATCGTCCCGCGTTCCTGGCACTGGGAAAACTTCGCCGAGGTCCATCGCATCGTCCCTTTCGCGCGTTTCTACCTCAACAGCCTCATCGTCGCTGGCGGCGTCACGATCGGACAGGTCTTCACCAGCGCGTGCGCCGCCTACGCATTTGCCCGCCTCGAATGGCGCGGCCGCGACGTCGTCTTCACCGCCTATCTCGCGACAATGATGGTTCCCGTCGCCGTCACGATGCTGCCCAACTTCGTCGCGATGAAACTCGCGCCAGAGCTCCTCGACAAAGTCGTCCCCTGGCTCGACTGGTCTTCGCAACGCGTGCTCGGCTCCACTTACGCCGATCCCAATGTCGGCCGTCTCATCGGCATCGACTCCTACTTCGCGCTCATCGTGCCTGCGATGTTTTCCGCCTACGGCACGTTCATGCTGCGCCAGTTCTTCCTCTCCATCCCCCGCGACATCGACGAAGCCGCCGAAATCGACGGCGCAAGTCACTGGACAATTTTCTTCCGCATGATCCTGCCGCTGTCGCTGCCCGGTCTCGCGACCCTCACCGTGTTCACCTTCCTCGGCACGTGGGGCAGTTTTATCTGGCCTCTGATCATCACCAACCAGACAGAGCTCGCGACCCTCCCGCTCGGCCTCCTCGCCTTTCAAAATTCCTACAACTACGGCACCGAGTGGCACCTCCTCATGGCCGCCTCGCTCCTCATCCTTTTTCCCGTCATCGCCCTCTTCCTTATCGGCCAGAAATTCTTCGTCTCCGGTCTCACCATCGGAGCCGTGAAAGGTTGACGTTCATCAGACGGCCGCGTCCGAATCGGTATCTCCAATCAGTTGCCTCACCCCATGAACGTCTCCGCCGCCTCGCGTGCGCCGTGGCTCTCCGCTGCCCGTGGCTTTTGCCGCCTCATCCTGCTCTTCCTCGGCTTCGCTCTGTCGCTGCCCGCCGCCGAGTTGATCCCCATCGAAACCTTCGCCGCGAGTCCCCAACTCTCGCGCGCTCGCCTCTCTCCCGACGGCAGCCACCTCGCTTCGATGATCGAATCCGACGGCCAGACTTGGCTGATCATAATGAACCTCGACACGAAGAAGGTCGTTCGGATCAGCCCGGGCAAAACGATCACCGGACTCCACAAAGAAGTTTCCTCCTTCCAGTGGATCAGCGATTCGCGTATCAGTTTTGTCACGACGGTCTGGGACGGCGCGAGATGGACCGGTGTCACCGCCGTGGATTGCGATGGCAAAAACTGGGCCGCCTTCGCCGGTCCGGATGTGGATCCAACCGACACACGTCCGCTGATCGCGCGGCAAATCATCCACTCGTTCCAGGACGACGATAAGAACGTGCTGATGATCGATCGTGGCTCCAACTCCGGCGACGACGTCGTGTTTCCCGATGTCGTCAAAGTCAGCACCCTCACCGCCAGACGCCACCGCATCGTCAAGAATCCCGGCAATGTCGTGCATTGGGTCGTCGACCGTTCCGGCGTCGTTCGCCTGGGCATCACTCGCGACGGGCTGCGCTTCGGCGCGATCTATCGCGAAAACGAACAAACCCCATGGCGCGCGCTTCCGTTCTTCGATCCGTCGCTCGGCAAGGTCACTCCTCTCGGCTTCGACTACGGAGATCAGCACCTGATCGTCGCCGCCAGCAACGAGCACAACCGCCGTTCCGTTTACTACTACGATCTCGCCGCCGGAAAACTCGGCGACGTGATCGCCGGCCACCAGCACTACGACATCGTGCCCGATCGCGGCGCCGCTTCCATCGACGGCATCACTCTCGCCGGTCCGATCGGCTCCGATCTCGTCGGCACCGTCGTCGGCATCCGCTACTTCACCGAAGGGCCCCGCATCCGCTGGTTCGAAACCGGGCTCCAATCGCTTCAAGATGCGATCGACGCGCATCTGCCCGACACCGTAAACCTCATCGTCAGTCGCTCGCGCGACGAAAAACGTTTCCTCTTCCTCGCCTTCTCGGACCGCGATCCCGGCACCTACTATCTGGTTGATCTCACGTCCGGACGCCCCTCGCTCACCCGCCTCGGACAGCGCATGCCCGACCTCCCTGCCGATCGCATGGCGCAGATGCTGCCGATGAAGTTTCAAGCTCGCGACGGCGAAACGATCCACGGCTACGTCACGCTCCCGTCCGGCGATCGAAAGAAAAATCTCCCGCTCGTCGTCCTGCCCCACGGCGGCCCGACCGTTCGCGACATCTGGGGCTATCACCCGCTCGTGCAATTCCTCGCCAGCCGCGGCTACGCCGTCCTCCAAGTGAATTATCGCGGCTCGCCCGGCTACGGCAGCGCGTTCTACGAGAAAGGAAAACGCGAAATCGGCCGCGGCATCCAAACCGATATCGAAGACGGCACACGTTGGACCATCGCCCAAGGCATCGCCGATCCTTCACGCATCGCTATTGTCGGTGGAAGCTACGGCGGCTACTCCGCGCTCTTCGCTCTCGCGCACAATCCCGAGGTGTATCGCTGCGGCATCTCGATCGCCGGCGTGACCGACTGGACCGACATCGTCCGCGAACGCCGCGGCGAGGAATACCGCTACTCCTTCCTTCACTTTCAGGAATGGATCGGCGACCCCAAAACGGATGCCGATTTCCTTGCGTCCATCTCGCCCGTCACGTTCGCCAGCCGCATCAAAGCGCCCGTGTTCATCGTCCAAGGCAAAGACGACCGCGTCGTCCCTCCCAAACAAGCCCGCAAAATCATTTCCGCGCTCGAGAAGTCCGGCAACAAACCGCAGGTGCTCTATTTCTCCAACGAGGGCCACACCTTCAAACACGCGAAGAATCGCGCCAAGCTCTTCGCCGAAATCGAAACCTTCCTCGCTCGCCACCTCGCGCCAGCCCCGATCGCCTCCCGCTAAACGCGCCTGGTGCAGGGTCCCAGAGATGACTTTAAAAATTCCTGGGCGGTGCGAGGCCTCCCCCAACAACATCGTCGCTTTTGCGCCTTCTGCGCCTGTTCGCGGCCAGTGAGTTCAACGCATCTTCTCTATTTCGATCCCCCGTGCGCGCCCAGCCGCTGCGACAACATCCACTCGTAAATCTCCGGATTCTCATACGTCGCGGTCCATGAGTCGTGCTTCACTCCTGGATACACCGTCAAACGCGGCGAGCCGCCAAGCTTCTTGATCGCATCGATCATTTCCTGCGAACGCTCCACCGGCACCACCGCGTCCTCGTCCCCGTGAAAAGCCCAGATCGGCATGTCACGCAACATCCGCGCCAGCTGCCGCTCGCCTCCGCCGCAAATCGGCAAAATCGCCGCATAACGCTCCGGATGCCGCACCGCCAGCGCCCACGTGCCAAAACCTCCCATGCTCAACCCCGTCAGATAAATCCGGTCCCGATCGATCTTCAGCTCGCGCGCGGTCTGCTCGATCAGTCCTTCCAACGCCCAAATATTCCACCATTCGCCGGGCGGACATTGCGGCGAGATCACCACAAACGGAAAATCCTGCCCCGCCTCGATCAGCTTCGGCAGCCCGTGTTGCTTGATCTGCTCGATGTCATTACCGCGTTCGCCCGCGCCGTGCAAAAACAACACCAGCGGCCACCGCTTCTCTCGCTCCTCCTCGTAGCCGGCCGGCAGGTATCTGAGATACTGATACTCCTGCGTCATCGTGATCGTGGTCGTTTCCGCTGTGTGTCGCATCGTCGGTTTCCTGGGCGTCTGGCAACCGGACAAAAACCCGGCAATGACAACGCCGGACACAACAAGACTGCGGATTTTCATCGGTTCAAAGGCGAAACTGCCGGCTCCGGTTCAGCGTCGCAGAATCGCGACCCAATCCTCTTCTTGATCGTGCGGCGGCAGCCCAAGCCGAACACGTTTGCCGCCTTCCACCCGCGTGATCGGTCCGTCGATGAGTTCGCCACCGGCGCGCGGATTGAACCATTTCACGAAAAAGTCTCCGGTCACATCGCGCAGATCGATCGCCGAGACATCCCCCCAGGCGAGATAGATCACGTAAATCTCACCGGGCTTCGCCAAACAGTAATACGGCTCCGCATTCACCGAGTTGCCGACCAGTTCGTCCGCCGGCTGCATCTCCCAGAACGGAATTTTCTGATCGCGGAAAAAATCCAACGCGATCCGCGCATAGTCCCAACTCTGATCGCGACTCCGAAAGTCCTCCCCATTGATGTCATGCGCCGGGAGCCTGTATCCAAAATAATACTCCACGCCGGCGCCTCCGCCCATCAGATTGCCCCAGAGCGTGAGCTTCCGCACTTCGTGCAAGGTATAACTGCGCCGCGGATCGCGCGCGACGCCGTCGAAACCTTCGTAACCAGGATCTGGCGGCACGCCGTAGGCCCAGTGTCCTTGCTCGTCATTCGCCACAACCCAGGGACGTCCGCTCCGCGCCGACGCCCGCACCCACTTCACCGTCCATTCATGCGTCTCCGACCAGTCGTTCTGCAGCGATAAACCCGTCAGCGCCGATCCGTCGCCGAGCAGCGGATCGTAAATGAATTCCTGTTCGTTGGTGAACGTGTGCAGCACGATGTTGCTCGGATAGTAGTGCGTATCGGCGACGAATTGCGCCATCGCGCGGATCTCGTCCGGGGTCTGCGTATTCTCCTCGCCGAGATTCCACGTCACGCCGAGCAGGTGGCCGAACCGCGCGATCAACTCGCGCAGATACAGCTTCCGCTCCGGCCCAAGCGCGCCGTTGTCCAACGATTCCGGCACAGACTTCACCTCGCGCAGCGTGCCGACGCGGTTGTCGTCCATTTCGTTTTCCTGCAGTTTGAAATGCAGGTGAATCCCGTTCGCCTGCGCGTGCTCGAACACGATCGCCCATTGATCCAGCTTCGAGCAATCGTAGCGCAGCTTGTCGTTGCGCGACACAAACGGCCACACGTTGTCACCGTCGCCGCCGGCATTGTAAGGCAGGAACGACATGGTGTTCATCCCTTCGCTCGCCAAATAGTTGATCGCCCCGATCAATCCCTTTCCCTTGCCTCCCGCCCACGTCGGATCGCCTTCGCGCCAATCGCGCACGTGCGGCTCCCACGTCTTCAGGTGCACGTCCTTTTTCTCCGAAACGGTGTCATCGAAATCCTGATACGCCAGCAGCGTCTCGGGCGAGTCCGGGCCCGCCTTGAGGAAATACTCGCCGTTCCCCGCAAAACGCAGGTGATGCTTTCCGACATACTGAAGCCATCCCTTGCCGCGAAAGTCCGCGCCTGTCTTGTCGCTCGGCGCCACCGAAAAGCTTCCCGAGCGCCCGTCGAATGGCGCGAGCGGTTCGCCGCCCGCGGCAACGGCCACATTCTTCCCCCGCCGAAACGCCACGTGATACCGCCACGTGCCTGTGCGGTCCGGCGCGAAATGCGCCCGCCACACATTCCCGCTCTTCGCCGACGTATCCGCCGCATTTCCGTCTGCCGCAAAGTAACCCGGCACCGTGTAGCGCGGCGTTCCCGACTCGTGCGTGAAGGTCACATCGAACCGATAATCCATGAACGGATTCAGATCCGGGTCCGCCTCGTTCGCCTCCGGCCCCTCGAGCGTCAGCGTGACTTTGTGCCACTGCTTGAGTTCGCCCTCGATTGTCGCTTCCGCCTTTCCCGCAGTCGCTCCGAACAATGCACCGAGCGCACCGGCAACAAGGAATAAACGTCGCGGCCAAAACGTGGGTCGAGAGGAAGACATCATTCGAAATAACTTCATGGGAGGATGGCTGGTTCACACCGAAACCGGCGCCTTCATCGACCATCCCCCGGACGAGAACGCGCCGAAAGGGCCGCGACACTAAACCGCATGAACTGAGGATCACCGGATTCGTTGCTCGCTGCCGGTTCTTCCCCGCAAAAAAACACCCGCTGCAACAGCAGCGGGTGCGATGAACCGACCACCTACACTCAGATTGTTTTAAAAATCGGTCCGGAGCGTAAACGTCACTTCGCGCGGGTTGCCCCAGTAGTTGCGCGTGGTGAGGTAGCGTTCGTCGAGCACGTTTCTGACCATCAGGATCGCGTTGCACTCCGCGTTGCCCACGGTGAAGCTCGCGCCCACGCCGACATTGAAGATGTTGTAGGCATCAAGCCGGCCAGGCTCCGTCGCCGTGCCACCGTCCGTCGTGGAGGTGATCTTCTTATACCAGGCTTCCGTGTAAGGCCGCTCGTCAACAAACTGCGCACTCGCCGTCACGTAGGTCGAGGTGAACGGACCGAACGCACCGAGATCTTGACGCAGATGAACCGAGCCACGGTGCCTCGCCGAATACGCGAGTTGGTGATTCGTGCGGTTCTCGAACCGTTCGCCATTCGGCCGCCCGCCGTTCAGGTAGATCGCGGACGCCGTGTCGCTCACGACCCACGAGTAGTTGTAAGCATAGCTCGCGATGATCTGCGTGCCGCTGCGCGGACGGAAAGCGAGGTCGAGCTCCACGCCTTGCGAACGGTTGATGCCGCTCTGCTCCGAGGGCGTAAAGGGCGCGTCGTCATTCACGCCGGGAACCACCACCTGCGCCAGCTGGCGCACGATGTCTCTCTCGTCGACTTGAAACACCGACAGCGTGCCCGACATCTTGCCCGCAAACATATCGGTCTTCACACCGAAATCATAACCTTCGCCGCTGCCCGGCGTCGGAATGAACTGGGTGCCGTCCGGCCGCCGTGCGACCGTGGTGTAGAGATTCACGAGCGACTTCGAGTAGTTGGCGAAGAACGACAGGCTCTTGATCGGTTTGAACACCACGCCGTATTGCGGCGACATATGCGACGGAGCCTCCGTATAGACTTGCTGACCGCCTTGCGGCTTCTGCGGCGGAGTGGAAACTCCGGGCACCCATTGCGTCGTGTTGTGCACGGTCGGATCCAGGTAGTTGTCGCCCCGCAGCTTGTCCAGACGCGCGCCGATCATCGTGTGCAGCTTGTCGTCTAGGAAACTGAGCTGATTGATGATGTATCCGCTGTTCATCGTGTTGCGCGCGAACGTGCCGGTGCCCTGGTGGTAGTTGAGCGGCGTGCTATCGAGAAACCGCTCACCGGGGAACCACGTGCTGCGATCCAGCAGACTCCACTTGGTCGCGTCAGCGGCACCGCCGACGACGGCGAGAACATTGATGAATTTCTCCTGACCGAGCTGATAGCCGAAGAGGTTCTGCACCTTCACGCCGCCCACTTCGAATGTGTTGTAGAGTTCGGCTTGGCGATACTTGTCCCACGAACCGCGGTTGCCGTAGGAGTAGCCACGGCCGGGAAGCAACAAATCCGTCGTCGGAGGTCCGATGCCTCCAGTGTGCGGCGCCGTGTTGGTATCGTTGAGCGCCGGTCCGCCGAACTGGCTGTCGACACCAAGGCCGCCGGCGGTGTTCTTCGTATTGTCCTCCCAACTCACGTCCGACCAATTCAGGCGCAGACGGAAGTTATCGTTGAACTTGTGCTGCAGCTCCACCGTCAGCGCAGTCATTTCGACATGGTGAAAGTCATGCGGTCCGCGCGAGTTCCAGCCCAACCCCACAATGTGAGCCATGTCGTCGGGATCGATCCATTGATGAGACGGCATTTGGTTCTGCGGAGGGTCGCGATCCTGCAACGTATGCTCCCACTCGACCGTCAGCGTGGTCTCCGGACGGATCCACCAGGTCATCGAGGGATAGAGCACCGTCTGATGCTTATGCAGGCGATCGATCCACGATTCGGAATCCTCGTAGGACCCAATGAAGCGGAACGCGAGGTTCTTGCTCTCCGTCGGAACGTTCACGTCGACCGTCGCCTTGTAGAAATCGTAGCTGCCGAAGTCCACGCGGGTGTTAAAGATCTTCTGCTGCACCGGGCGCTTGGTCACGTAGTTCACACCACCGCCGGGCGACGCCGGTCCGTAAAGGAGCGAGTTCGGGCCTTTCAAAACCTCCACGCGAGAAATCGTGGCCGAATCGACGACGCGCAAGCGACGCACACCGTTGCGGCTCGGCACGAAACCGCCTTGTCCGCGGAGGTTGAAACCGAGCGTGTCGCCACCGGCGTTGTCGGACGCATTCGTGGCCGCGCCACCGACGCCCGACGCAAACGACACGATGTCGACGAGATCGCGCGCCCCAATGTCATTGATGAAGTTCTCGTTGAAGACCGTCACGTTGACCGGAAGATTGATCAACGGGGTGCGGGTGCGCGTGGCGCCAACCGCTTCAGGCGAATAGTAACCTTCTTCCGAAGTCGATTGGACTTGGAACGGCGAGAGCACCACGACGTCGTCATTCGACGGTGCCGAGGCCGGTTGCGCCTGGCCAAAAGCCGAAAGCGCCGCGAACGGCACACCGGCCGCAAGCCAGCGCAATCGGCGCGGATGGGGGAGTCTGTGTATCATAGTTTGTTGGTTCAGGGTTGGGATAAGCGTATCGGGTCTTGGATAACCGCTGCCGCGCGCCTTTCACCGGCATGTTGGCAAAATCGCAGGGGTAAAAAGAGCGAGCGCCGGCACCGTGCGCCGATTTCCCGGGAAGTGAAATGAGGGCCTTGCTCAATCGCATGAGCACCCGTTCACCCTGCCAAGCAGCGTCTTGCCGCCCGCTCCCTCGCAACGAAGAGCGAAGAAACTCCCCTGCGCCTCGCGCCCGCCCGCCTCATAGAACTCGATCATCGCCCCGCCCTGCACACGCGCGCCAGCCTTCGGTTCCGGTGCCCGCTCCGTTTGCGCGCCGCCCAATCGCCAGCGCGCTCAACTGCCTCTCATGCGGTTGAACGCTCCCAGTGTTTCGATCGCGCCGTATCCGAATCTTGATGACGGCATGCAGATCCTGACGGGAGACGCCGTCTCCCCTTCCCTTCACCGCCAGGCCGCCGTCCGCCGCGTGCATTTCCGTCCAGCTTGGAACCGCCCGCGCACCCCGTTCCGCCACACGTGGGAGGGCATTCTCAACGTCGACCAATTCCGCTGGATGGTTCGTCGTGACATGCAGGAACAGCTCGAGATGGCACAACGCGAATTGCACGCCACTCACGTGCGCGCGGTCGGCATGTTCGACGACGAGATGCGCGTTTTCTGCCCGGGCCCTGGCGCATTCATGGGCTACGAGTCCAAGCAGCCGCGCACCAACTGGCAGACCGTCGACTACGTCATCGATTCGCTGCTCGATCGCGGAATCCAGCCGGTCTTCAACACCTCCTTCGTCCCCAGCGCGATGGCGTCCGGTCCGACCACCGTGTTCACCACCCAGGCCCACACGAGTCCGCCGCGGGACTGGCGCGAGTGGGAAACGTTCGTCCGCGACGCCGTCCAGCACGCCGTTGATCGCTATTCGCTTTCCGTGGTGCGCTCGTGGCCGTTCGAAGTGTGGAACGAACCCAATCTCCGGGGCTGGTTTTGGGGCGGCACCCAAGAGGATTTCCACCGGCTTTGGCAGAGCACGTATCGCGCAATCAAATCGGTCGATTCCTCTCTCCGCGTCGGCGGTCCTTCCACCGCTCGTGCCGAATGGATCGAAGACCTCCTTGAGTTCGGCGCCGCCCACGATTGCTCGCCCGACTATCTGATCAGCCACGTTTATAACAACGATAGCGCCGTCGATCATCCTCTCGCGCCGTTCGATCCCACCTCGACGGATCGCGGCAGCAAATCGCCGACGTTCGCGATGGACCTCATGCGCGGGGTGCGCGCGATGCTCGACCGCCGCGGTTTCAAGGGCGAGCTCCACTGGAACGAATGGGGCCGCTCGTTCCACGGCGTCGACCACCACCGCGAACAGCCGTCCGAAGCCGCCTTCATCGCGCATCTTCTCAGCGAAGTTTCCCAGGAAGCGGACGCGTTTTCCTACTGGTGCCTCAGCGATATCTACGACCAGGTCGGCTACGGCCGCGAAGCCTTCTTCGGCGGCTACGGGCTCCTCAGCCTCCAAGGCCTTCGCAAACCCGCCTATCACGCGTTCGAACTCCTTTCGATGCTCGGCACCGAGCGTGTATCCATAAACGGCGACAAATCCGATCCCGCCTGCAACGCCATCGCCACGCTTTCCAAGGATCGCGCGCACGTGCTCGTCTTCAGTTACGATCCTTCCGGTGACACCACCCGCCGCTCGATCGACGTCACGCTCGATCTCCCCGCGGGAGCAAGTCCCGGCCGGCTGTTCCGCGTGGATTCGACCGAAAACAACGTCGTCACCCGCTGGCACGAACTCGGCCGTCCTGCGTATCTGTCGCGCGAACAAACCCGCGAGCTCGCCGCGAGCAACACCCTCGCACCTTCATCATCCACGATCGCGGTCGAAAACGGCACCGCGCGGTTCACCATGGAATCGCCCGGCATTTCGATGCTCGAACTTCTCCTGCCGCCTTCGCGCCCTTGAATCGTGCAGCGAGGGGCTTCACGCCCGGACGCTCTTTTCCTTCCACGCGCTCCCACTTCAACTGGTTGACTGGCGCCGCGCTTTGTTTTCCGCCGCGAACACGTCATCACTCCACCATGGCTTACAAGTTCCCGCGAAACTTCACCTGGGGCGTCGCCGCCGCCGCTCCTCAAATCGAAGGCGCCGCCTTCACGGACGGCAAGGGCGAGTCCGTCTGGGATCGCTTCGCTCGCATCCCGGGCAAAATCACCAATGGCGACACCCTCGATGTCGCCTGCGACCACTACCACCGCTACCGGCAGGACTTCGCCCTCATGCGGAAGCTCGGCGTGAAGAACTACCGGTTCTCCCTCGCCTGGCCTCGCATCTTCCCCGAGGGCCGCGGCGCGGTGAATCCGAAGGGTATCGCCTTCTACGATCGGCTCATCGACGCGATGCTCGCCCAAGGTATCCAGCCTTACGCTACGATGTTTCACTGGGATCTGCCGCAGGCGCTCGAAGATCTCGGCGGCTGGCGGGCGCGTGAAACCGCGGACGCTTTCGGCGTTTATGCCGACACCATTGTCAAAGCCTACGGCGATCGGGTGAAACACTGGATCACGCTCAACGAAATGCGCTGCTTCACCGTGCTCGCCTACGGCGACACAATTCGGCCGCCCGGCATCGTCGAGTCCACGCAGGTCGTCAACCAAACCTACCACCACGCCCTTCTCTCCCACGGTCACGGCGTTCGCGCCGTTCGCGAGCACGGCCGTCGCGGCGCCCAAGTCGGCATCACCGACGATTCGACGATCACCGTCCCCGTCACCGAGACGTCCGACGACATCGCCGCCGCGCGCGCGAAATTCGTCGAACTCAACTGCCGCTCGATCGACCCGATCTTTCGCGGCGACTACTCGCCCGTTTACCATCGCCTTTACGGCAAGGACCGCGCGCGGGTTGAGCGCGGCGATTTCGATCTCATCTCGCTGCCCACCGACTTTTTCGGCTTCAATATCTACACCGGCGTCTTCGTCCGTGCCGGTCGTCGCGGCCAACCCGAGCAGCTTCCTCTTCCGAAGGGCTACCCCGCGCCGGAAAACTCCTGGTGGCTCAAGCTCCTTCCCCGCGCGATGTATTGGGGACCGCAGCACGTTGCCAGCCTCTACAAACCGAAAGCCATTTACATCACCGAAAACGGCGCCGGCTACGACGACGAGCCGCCCGTCAATGGCGAGGTGCTCGATCTTCACCGGCTCGAATACGTCCGGCAGTGTCTGGCCGAATTGCACCGCACGATCCAGGACGGCGTGCCGATTCGCGGCTATTTCCTGTGGTCCTTCATGGACAACTTCGAATGGGTCGACGGCTACGCCCGCCGCTTCGGCATCTGCTACACCGACTACAAAACCCTGAAGCGCACTCCGAAACTCAGCGCGCGCTGGTATTCGGAAGTCATGCGTCAAAACCGCTTGGTGTAGTCCCGCGCCTCCCTCCGCATTCTCTGCGTCTCCGTGGTTCAATCGGCCTTTCCGATCCGGCGGATGGCCACGCTATTGTTTAATCTCGAAGCATTGCGCCATTCCGGTTCGAGATCGGTGTGCCTCCGCCCCGCTCACTGCGGCGCTTCGGCCAGCGCCAGCTCCTCCAATAGCGCCAGCCCGAAGAACGTCGTCGAATACAGAATCGTCATCGGCCGCCGGCGCACATACGCCATGCTGTTCTCGTTGAAGATCCCGCCATCGAGATTCGGATCCGCGCCGCGATACTGATGACGCAAGCACCAACCGAGCGCGCGCCGCCCCGCGGCCAGATGCGCCGGGTTCTTCGTGCTCTTGTAGAGGTCGTAGAACAGATATGCCCAAATCGCTGTGCCTTTGTCGTCGATCGGATCCTCGTCTTGCGGCTTCTTGAACAAATACGTCCAGCCGCCGTGTTCCGCCTGACACGCGATCACTTTCTGCGCCAGCTGGTCCGCGAGCGTGAGGTAGCGCGTGTCACCAGAAAGTCGATACGCATCCAGGTAACCTTCGATCACCCACGCGTGGCCTTTGATATCGGGATCCCAAATCTCCTTATCCTCCTCGCGCATCCACGCTCGCATCAGCAGCCCCGACTCGCGGCCCATGTGCTCGAGATGACTGTCGAGGAAACGCTTCCCCGCCGTCGCCACCTCGCGCGATCCGGTCGCTTCAAACAACCGCCGGAATCCGATCATTCCAAACACCGACTCATCCAGCGTGTGCGGCGTCCAGTCGTTGCGTTCGACAATCCAATCCTGCGGCACGACCGGATATCGATCCATCAACCGCTCCGCGGCCGACACCAGCAACTTCGTGCGCTCTAAAAACTCCGGCCGCCCCGTCTCGCGATACGCCGACATCCATCCCCAGCCCGCCAGAAACAACGAATCCGCCGTCGAGATATACTCCGCCCAACCGTTCGGCGTCGCGCGCGATGGCTCCCAGCGCACGGTTGAAACGCCATAGGCGAGGTGCTGCGGATCGTTCATCCCATAGCTCAAACTCCGTTCTGCCGCCGCAATCGCCGCCGCTCGCAATTCTCCGGCAAGACCCGCTGCTCGCGCGGATTCCCCATCCGCCAATGCGAACAGCAGGTCGATCGCCGGTCCCCATGCCCAAACCCAGTGCGCCATGCGGTGAGCGCGGTGCGCCGGGTCATAGACAAGATGAAAGCCACCTTCGAAAAAACTTCCCGGTTCACGCACGTGCGCCGCCAGAAGATTGCGCCCCACCGCCAGCACTGCGTCGTCCACAAAGCGGCGATCCGTCCACCACGCTTCGCTCACCTGCACGGATGTGCGCGTTGCCCGGCGAGGCGTCACCACGGTCTCGCCTCGTTGCGTCCAGCTTCCTTCATCGCTACGCTCCCACAGGGTCACGCGTCCGCCCCACTCGGGGCTCGTCAACTCCACGCGCACCGTCGCTTCGTCAGCCTTGATCGCACGTCGAAAATACATCGTCGGCGGCCGCAAGGTCGCACTGCGCACGTGCAGCAAATTCTCTCCCGGCTCCAGCTCCGCCGCCGGGATCACAACCTGCGGTTCGATCTCACCGCCCCACGTCGAGAACCGCCCGTTCAACTTCCACGTGCCTCGGTCCTTTTCCTCGAAGTTCGCGACCAACTCCCAGCTTTCCGGACCGCTCAGCTCATTGAAGAAGAAAACGTTCTCCGCGCCTTTCTTCGCCTCCTCCTCCGTCGCCACGCCCTTTGGCAGCGGCAGGTAAATAATCCCCGGTTCACCGACGTCCGCCCCGAGTTCGACCTTCTTCAAACCGTCGGTCTCGATCCGCAACTCGCGATGCCCCTCCCCCAGGCCGTCCGCTACCGAAATCTCCAGCACGCGTTCTTCCGGCAAAAACCTCGCCTGCAATCGCTCTGCACCCGCCGCGTCGAGCCGCACGCCCACTCCGAAACAGGCCAACGCCAGCGCGACGCACCAACGCGACGCGCGTATCCAAACTTCGACCACGCTCATGCCACGACCGTCTCCACTTCCCGCGCCACGCGCGGCTCCGTCCACGTGCTTCTCAATAAATGCATCCGCGTCGATTCGCGCAGGCCTTTCTCGAACCGTCGCATCTTGTCGACGACACATTCCACCGCCGCCGTCGCCACCTCCCCCGCCGATTGATCGATCCCGCCGTCAAAGGGCTCCGCCGACGAACCCAGCCCGAGCCACAACACGTCGAATCGTTCCGCCCGAGCCCGCGCCACCAGCGCGGCATCCCCGCCGATCACCACCGACGGCTGATACGCCTCCAGCCATTCTTCAAAAACTGCCTGCTTCCCCATGCCGTCGTCCGGCAGGAAACACACCGGCACGCGATCCGACGGCGGCACGTCCGCCTGCGCCCGCAGGAAGCAGCTGTGCAACAGTCCGCTGCTCGCCGCATCCAGCCGCGTCCCGATCGCCAGCCCGGTCCTTGTCTGACCAAGCCGCCGCACCTGACGCAATATCAGCTCTGCGTTGCGATAGTGATCCGGACACACCACGTCGACCCACTCGCCGAGTCGGTGATCGTTCAACCCGACGAGCGCGAACTCGTTCCACGCCGGCGTGAGCAGCGAAAATTCGAAGCTGCGATGCACCGGAAAAATCACTCCTTCGATTCCTCGCGCCCGCACAATCTGCACCAAACGCGCCGTGCTCATGCCTGGTTCGCGCGTCCAGATTTCCTCGAGGTGATATCCCAGTTCCTCGGCTCGACGTCTTGCGCTCTCGAACAACACGTGCGCCTCCGCATCCACGCGCCAGTGATTGCGCTGCGGCTCCTGGTTGATCCACGCGATCGGCAAGCTGCCGCCGCCCTGTTTGTCGCCGCGCAACAGCGCCAGATTTCGAGCCGCCACGTTGGGACGATAACCGAGCTCCTCCGCCACCGCCTGCACCCGCAATCGGGTGGGCAACGGAATCGATGGCGAATTTTTCAACGCCAGACAGATCGTGCTCGGATGCACGCCGCAGGCACGGGCCACATCACGCTGGGTTACTGGGGTTGTGGGGGACATGAACTCCTTGGGGGGTGTGTGGCGACACTGTAGTCCTATTTTCGGCGTTGCAGAATGGGAGCTATGGTAGAAAACATGTGTTTCTTGGCATCGCGTTTTCCATGCCCCACCGCTCCGATCCCACCATCAAAACGCGCCTTCTGCTGCGCCCGGTAAAATCCCCCATCGGCACGATTCGCCTCGGCGGCATCAACCAAGGCGGCTTCGGGATCGGCCGCCCGCCCGATCCGCGCCGCAAACTCAACTGCTACGGCTTCACCTACATCATGAACGGCGGGGGCGTGTATGCGGACGCTTCCACCCCCGAAACGCCGGTGAAAAAGGGCGATCTCGTCGTCTTCTTTCCCTCGCGTCCGCACCAGTGCTACACGCGGCCGGGCGAGTATTGGGACGAACTCTGGTTCGAGTGCGAAGGCGCCGCCTTCGATCTCATGCGCAAAACCGGCATGCTCTCACCGGGACGCCCGCTGCATCACACCCAGGAAAGCGATCAGTGGTTCCGTCGCTTTTTCCAGATCATCCCGCCCGTTCATCTCCGCGAGAAAACCCCGCCGCAAGTCATCGTCAGCCGCTTCGTCGCCGTCCTCACCGAACTTCTCGCCGGTAGCGAAGCGCCCGAAGAAATGCCGGCTCCCGCCGAGGACTGGCTCAATCATGCGTGCGAAATGCTCGCCACACACGAGGGCGTCAAAGGCATGGAGCCCGCGGACGTCGCCAAGAAACTCGGTTTCTCCTACGAGTCGTTTCGCAAAAAATTTCGCCAGGCCGTCGGCTTCGCGCCGGGCCGCTTCCATCTCGACTCCCGCATCGATCGCGCCGCCGCGCTCCTCCATCAGGGCCGCCACACCATCAAGGAAATCGCCGCTCAGCTCGATTTCTGCGACGAGTTCTATTTCTCCCGCTGCTTTAAACGCCGCTTCGGCCAGTCCCCCCGCGCCTTCCGCCGCCGCGTCCGCGGCAGCACCTGAGGTAACGGCCTGGAACTACGAATGAGCTTAAACCGGTTTCCCGCTTCGTGCTCATTCGTGTCTATTCGTGGTTCAAGTCCTCGCCTTTTTATCCGGGTGAATCCGCCCCCATCCGTGGTAACTTACTCGACTCTCCGTTTCACACTCGAGCCTGCCCCCGGAAAGCCCGTGGCGTCATTCCCGTTTCCCGCTTGAACGCCACGCTGAGATACTCGACGTGCTCGAAGCCCGTGCGCTCCGCGATCACGTAAAGCGGCAAATCGGTCTCGGACAACAGCTGCTGCACCCGCGAGAGCCGCAGATGCAGGATCTCCTCATGCGGCGAACGTCCCAACAATTTCCGAAAGCGCTGCTCCAACACCCGTCGCGACATCTTCACGGCATTCAACACATCCGCGACATTGATCCCTTCGCACGCATGCGCCCGGATGAACTGCACGGCTCGCACGACTTCGCGGTCGTCCAGCGCCAGCACGTCCGTTGACTGCCGCGCCGCCACCCCGAGCGGAGGAATGAGATGCGGCTGCGGCACCACCTTTTCACCGTTCATCAATCGATCCAGCAACGCCGCCGCTTCATACCCCGTGCGACGCGTATTCGGCATCACGCTCGACAGCGGCGGAGCGGATAACTCGCACAGCAATTCGTCGTTATCGACTCCAAGCACCGCCACTTCATCCGGCACCGCGAATCCTGTCTGCCGACACGCATCGAGCACTTCCTGCCCGCGAATATCATAACAGGCCAAAATCCCCACCGGCTTCGGCAATCGCCGCAACCAGCTCACCAACCTCCTCCGCTCCGCCGCCAAATCGCCCGACCCGCCTTTGACGGAATAAGTCCGGCAGTCGTATCCGGCATCGCGCACGCGTTTCGCAAAGTGATGCTCCCGCCATAACGACCAGTTGAACCGCGAATCGCCGCAAAACGCGAAATGCTTGAACCCGCGCTCGAGCAAGTGCCCCGCTGCCACCGTCGCGATTTCAGCATCGTCAGTCTCCACCCACGGCATCGACGGCAGCAGCCGCGCCGCACTCAGGTCGACGCAGGGGATGCCCGCGCGCGTCACCGCTTGCGCGATCTTCGGCGTCTCGACCCGCGCCAGAATTCCGTCGCCTTTCCACCCTTTCAACCACGCCGGCGGATCGTCGCCGCGTCCTTGCTCCATCAGGTGAAACGACCACGCCTGGTGCTCGCGCACGTAATGGATCACACCTTGCAATAAGCCGCGGCCATAGGCGTTGGAGGTTTCGATCAACAACGCCACCTGCCGGCGGCGGAGAGATTTGCGTCGCTTGCTGGGCGTGGTCACCCGCTCGGTATGCGAGTCCGTTCGCAAAAAATCAACTCAGCCCGTCCTGCGTCCTCCTCACGCCCCTGCTCACCGTCGTAAACACTCCATCGCGATACGGTGAAAAATCTCAGAATTATTGCGTCAACTCTCATGGGCGTTCGATCCCGACTGTGCTAGCTTCTACGTGTCGCGCCGCTCATGCCCCTTCCCCCCGCGCCTTCTCTCGTCGCCCTCCTCATGGCGATCGTCCTCTCGCCCGCGTTCGCCGCGTCGTCTCACCAGACGGCGTCCGACCGTCACGCGCCCCTCGCTTTTCGAAAGATTCAGCTAAGCTCCGAGTTCCTCGCCGAGGGCGGAACCTTCGGCGACCTCAATCGCGACGGCCATATCGACGCCATCGCCGGTCCGTTCTGGTATGCCGGTCCCGATTTCTCCCAGCGCCACGAGCTGTATCCAGCCAAGCCCTTCGATCCACTCGGCTACTCCGACAACTTCTCCGCGTGGGTTCACGACTTCAACGGCGACGATCGGCCCGATATTTTCGCGATCGGTTTTCCCGGGCAGGATGCTTTCTGGCTCGAAAATCCGGGCGAGACCGGCGGCACCTGGAAACGCCACTTCGCCTACGCACCCGTCGACAACGAATCGCCCACCTTCGGCTCGCTCATCGATGGCCAGCCGCCTGTGCTCATTTGCATGAGCAATGGCCGCATCGGCTACGCGACGGCGGACGCCAGTGATCCGACCCTGCCATGGACTTTTCACCCTGTCTCCGAGCCGCGCGGCTGGAGCAAGTTCACCCACGGGCTCGGTTTCGGCGACGTCAACGCGGACGGCCGCGCCGACCTTCTCGCTCGCGACGGCTGGTGGGAACAACCCGCGTCACTCGAGGGCGATCCGCTCTGGAAACACCATCCTGCCTCCTTCGGCAACGGCGCCCACATTCACGTGGTCGACCTGAACAATGACTCCGCCCCCGACGTCGTCACGTCGCTCGACGCCCACGGCTACGGTCTCAGCTGGTTCGAACAAATCCGTGGCGCCGATGGCACCATCGAATTCCGCGAGCATCCGATCCTCTCGAAAACGGACGAGAAGCTCGCCGGCATCCAGTTCTCCCAACTCCACGCTGTCACGATTGTCGATATGGATGGCGACAGCCTCCCCGACATCCTCACCGGCAAACGTTGGTGGGCGCACGGACCGACGAAAGACCCCGAGCCCAACGCCGCCGCCGTCGTTTACGCATTTCTTCTCCGCCGCTCCGGCACGGGCGAAGTTTCGTTCGAGCCCGTGTTGATCGACGACGATTCCGGTCTCGGCACCCAGATCGTCGCCCAGGACATCAACGCCGACGACCGCCCCGACGTTATCACCGTCAACAAGCGCGGCACCTTCGTTTTCCTTTCCGAGCCTTCATCCTCTTCCGCTCTTCCATGATCGTCCGCTGTTCGCTCGCGCTCTTTCTGCTCGCCGTCACGCTTCCGCTGCGTGCCGACGCGCCGCCGCCCCAGCCGATCTTCGATGGTCAGACGCTGTCGGGCTGGCAGGGCAATTCGCAAGCGTGGCGCGTCGAAGACGGTGCGATCACCGGCGAAATTCGCGCCGGCGAAAAACTCGCGAACAACGAATTCATCTACTGGGACGGCGAACTTCACGATTTCATCCTCGAGCTCGAATTCCGCATCGCCGGACATCCTTCCGCCAACTCCGGCATCCAATTCCGCTCCCAGCGCCAATCCGACGGTCATGCCGTCGGCTACCAAGCCGATCTCGATGACGGCGCCACGTGGCTCGGCCGCATCTACGACGAACACGGTCGTGCCTTGATCGCCGAACGCGGCACTCGCGTCTCCATCGCACCCGATGGCCGTCGCTGGGTCGACGAGTTCGCTCCCGCCGACAGCTTCAAAACACTCGCCAAGCCCGGCGCCTGGAACACCTACCGCATCACCGCGAAAGCTTCCCACGTCGAAATCTGGATCAACGACACCCTCGTCTCCGTCCTCGACGACCACCAAACCGGCGAAGCCGAATTCTCCGGTAAACTCGCGCTCCAGCTGCACAGCGGTCGCGGCCCCGTCAAAGTTCAATTCCGCAACATCCGCGTCGCCCATCTCGGCCGCACCGAAATTCCGCCTCCGCCTTCTCCCGAAGCCGCCAACGACAAACCCGTCGCCTCGATCTCGCCCGTCGATGCTACTAACAGCCAGCCGCTGAACTTCGGTTTCGAAACCGGCAACCTCGACGGCTGGACCGCCCAAGGCGACGCGTGGTCCAGCCAGCCGGTCCGCTACAGCGAACCGTCCACGCCGCGCCGCAAGGGCGAGGTCCCGAGCGACCCGGTCGGCAACTATTGGATCGGTCCTGCCAAGCGCCCCGGCCCCGCCGGCACCGGTCGTCTCACGTCGCCCACCTTCGAAATCACCCACCGCTGGGCCAGCTATCTCGTCGGCGGCGGCGGCGATATCAACCAGACGCGTATCGAACTGGTGGATGCAGAGACCAACGCGATCCTTCACTCGTCCTCCGGGCGCGGCAGCGACGCGCTTCGCCGTGAGGTCATCGATTTCAGCAGTTCCATCGGTCGCAAAGTTTTCATCCGTCTCGTCGATCAGGCGACCGAAGGTCTCTTCGGTCACATCAATTTCGACGATTTCGTTTTCCACGACCGTCAGCCCAACTTCGCCGTAAACTCCGACGCGTTTCGCCAACAGGAAAGCGCCGCCCTCTGGCACTTGCAGCCCAATCCCGCCGCGCCGACCTCCGTTCCCAATATCGATGCGCAAAAGGTCGTGCGCGATATGAAGGTCATGCACGGCTTTCAAGCCGAGCTCATCGCCGCCGAGCCCGACATCCACCAACCCATCGCTTGCGCCATCGACGAGCGCGGTCGTCTCTGGGTTGCCGAGGCTTATAGCTATCCCACCAAACAACCGGTCGGCGAAGGCAAGGATCGCGTTCTCATTTTCGAGGACGCCGACGGCGACGGCTCCTTCGAAACGCGGAAAATCTTCATCGAAGGTCTGAACCTGGTGAGCGGCCTCGAGGTCGGTTTCGGCGGCGTGTGGGTTGGCGCGGCGCCCGAATTGCTTTTCATCCCCGATCGCGATGGCGACGACCGTCCCGACGGCGCGCCACAGATCTTGCTCGATGGCTGGGGATATCAGGACACGCACGAAACGCTCAACAGCTTCACTTGGGGCGTGGACGGCTGGCTCTATGGCGTGCAAGGGGTTTTCGCCACGTCCAACGTCGGCAAACCCGGCACGCCCGACAGCGATCGTCTCCGTCTCCGCGCCGGTGTCTGGCGCTACCATCCGCTTCGCCACGAGTTCGAAATCTTCGCCACCGGCGGCAGCAATCAATGGGGGCTCGATTTCAACGAGGCCGGCCACCTCTTCATGACTCACTGCCGCAGCTTCCACGGCGGCGGCGGCACCACCCACGTCATCCGCAACGGTCACTACTGGAACCAGTCCAACTCCGACTACGCTCCCTTCGTCTCCAATCGCGGCCCCGACTTCGCGCCCGCGCTGAAAAACTTTCTTCCTTCATCCGCCCGCTACGACAGCGGCGAGGGCGGCGCCGGCAAGCCCGGCACCACCGCCGTTTACGGCGGCCACTCGCACGTCGGCACGATGATCTACCTCGGCGACAACTGGCCCGACATCTACCGCGACCACCTTTTCACGCTCAATCTCCACGGCCATCAGCTCAACCAGCAGCACAACGTGCGTCAGGATTCTGGATACGAGACATTTCACGCCGGTTTCGATCTCCTCTTCGCGCCCGATCGCACGTTCATGGGCGTCGATCTCCAATACGGGCCCGACGGCGCCGTTTACATCATCGACTGGTGCGATCACCAACACTGCCATTCGCCGCGCGACGACGTCTGGGAACGCACCAACGGCCGCCTCTACCGCCTGTCGTGGTCCGAATCGTGGACGCCCGCCAAGGTCAACCTTGCCGAAAAATCCGACGCCGAACTCGCCGCGCTCCACACGCACAAAAACGAATGGCATGTCCGCACCGCGCGCCGCCTGCTCCAGGAACGCGCCACCGCGCAGCCGCTCGCCCCCGCCGCACTCGACCATCTCCGCCGCCTCGCCGCCGAATCGAAGGAGATGTCGCAAACGCTGCGTGCCCTCTTCACGCTCCACGTCGTCGGCGCACTCGATCGATCCCGACTCACCGAGCTCCTTCAGCACTCCAACGACATCGTTCGCTCCTGGGCCGTTTACTTCGCCACCGAGCGACCCTCCGCCCCGTTGCTGCCTGCGGCGACACTCGCCGCCCTCGCGCAGAACGATCCTTCCCCCACCGTTCGCCTCGCGCTCGCATCCGCGTTGCCCGCCCTTGACGAGTCCGATCGCTGGAACATCGCCGCCGCACTTGCACAACACGCCGAGGACGCCGCCGACCGTTTTCTCCCGAAGATGATTTGGTTCGGGCTCGCGCCGCTCGTGGGCGCCGACCCCGCGCGCGCCTTGGAGATCGCGGCGCACACGCCGATCCCGTCGCTCGCTGACTCTATCCGCTGGTTCGCTGCGCAGAGCACCGCCGGACGCGACCCTCTCGTCGCTCAACTCGCCTCCGCTTCGCCGGAAATCGCCGCGCGCGGCATGCGACTCATGGCTTTCGCCCTCCAGAGTGAAAGCAATCTTCGCATGCCGCCGCGCTGGTCCGAAATCGCGCAGCGCTTCCTTGCTGCTTCTGAAGATTCGCCGGAACGCAGTGCCACGCTCCAACTCTCGGTTCTCTTCGGCGACGCTCAAGTGCTCGCGCAAACGCGTGCCGTCCTCGCCGACACCCGCGCCCCGCTCGCCCAGCGCCAAAACGCCCTCGCGCTGATGAAACGCGCCCGCGATCCCGCTGCGACCGCCGTCTATATCCAGCTGCTCGAAGAGGACGCGTTTCGCAGCGCCGTCATCCCGCTGCTCGCCGGCGTCGATACGCCCCGAGCGGCGACCGAAATTCTCCGCCATTTCCACTCGCTCAACGCCGCCGATCGCGCCGCCGCCCTGGCCACGCTCACCAGCCATCCGCGTCTCGGCCTCGCGCTGCTCGACGCCATCAACGCCGGCTCGTTCGACCGCAAAGACATGACCGCCCTCCACGTGCGTCAGCTGCGCAGCCTGCGTAACCAATCCGTCGATACGCTCCTCGACCAGCTCTGGGGCCGCGTCGCCGAGTCTCCCGCCGAGATCAAGGCCGAGATGGAGCGCTACCGGGACGCCTTCGCCGGCGCACCGCGCTGGATCTACAACACGCGTCTCGGACGCGAAACCTACCAGCAGCTTTGTGCGACCTGCCACAAGTTCGAAGGTCACGGCGGCAATCTCGGCCCCGATCTTACCGGCTCATGGCGAAACGGCGTCGATTACTTCATCGAAAACATCGTGGACCCCAACGCCGTCGTCGGCACCGATTTCCAACTCAACGTCATCACGAAAGCCGACGGCAGTGTCGTCTCCGGCATGATCGAGCGCGAATCCGAAACCGCGCTCGTTGTTCGCACCGCCACGGAAACCGTCAACGTCCCCAAATCGCAGGTGAAGCAGCGCGAGGTCCTCGAACAATCGCTGATGCCCGCTGGCCTCCTGCAAACACTCACCGAAAAGCAGGTCGTCGAACTGCTGATGTTCCTCACCGAACGCCCATGACCCCTCGTTCTTTCCCTCAACGCTTCACCTCCTTCCTCTTCGCCGCCGTCGCGATCGCGACGTTCGCCGCTGCCGTCCGCGCACAGGACGGCTTCCCCATCGCCGCCGGCACCGGCCTCGCGCCGGAAGAAGCCGCCAAGGCGATGACGCTCCCGCCCGGCTTTCGCGCCACGCTTTTCGCCGGCGAGCCCGATGTTCACCAACCGATCGCGTTCACCATCGACGAGCGCGGACGTCTCTGGGTCGTCGAAAACTATTCGTATCCCGACTGGTCGCCTTACGGCCGCGATCGGGTGCTCGTTTACGAGGACATCGACGGCGACGGCCGCTTCGACACGAGCAAGGTCTTCTACGATCAACTTAACTTCGCCAGCGCCATCGCCGTCGGCATGGGCGGCGTCTGGGTCGGCAGCGCGCCATATCTTCTCTTCATCCCCGACAAAAATCGCGACGACGTTCCCGACGGGCCACCCGAGGTCGTCCTCGATGGCTGGGGTTATCAGGACACGCATGAAACGCTCAACAGTCTGATCTGGGGCCCCGATGGCTGGCTCTACGGCAATCAGGGTGTGTTCACGCATTCCAACGTCGGTCGTCCCGGCTCCGGCGACTCCGGCCGCATCCGTCTCAACGCCTGCATGTGGCGCTACCATCCCACGAAAAAAATCTTCGAGGTTTTCGCCGAGGGTATGAGCAATCAGTGGGGCCTCGACTTCAACGATGTCGGCGACGCCTTCGTCACCGCGTGCGTGATTCCCCATCTCTATCACGTCATCCAGGGCGCAAGCTATCAGCGCCAGGCCGGACCGCATGCCAACCCGCACGTTTACGACGACATCAAAACCATCGCCGATCATTTCCACTACGATCGCGGACAAAATTGGGTCGACTCCCGTCTCGGCAAGGGCGGCACCGACGCCGCCGGCGGCGGACACGCTCACGCGGGCACCGTCATCTATCTCGGCGACAGCTTTCCGTCGGAATACCGCGGTTCGCTTTTCACGCACAATATCATGGGCAGCCGCATCAATCGCGACGTGCTCGAACCTTCCGGCTCCGGCTACATCGGCCGCCACGCGCCGGATTTCATGAAGGCCAACGATGGTTGGTTCCGCGGCCTTCGCCTCGAGGTCGGTCCCGACGGTTCGCTCTTCAACAGCGATTGGTATGACGCCCTCGCCTGCCATCAACAGCGTCCACACGACCGCACCAACGGCCGCATCTACAAAATCTCCTACGGCGAAACCAAACCCGTGCGCGTCGATCTCGCGAAATATTCCAGCGAAGAGCTCGTCGAACTCCAGCTCCACGCCAACGACTGGTGGGTCCGCCGCGCACGCATTCTCCTGCAGGAACGCGGTCCCAATCCCGCCATCGCCGACTTGCTCATCACACAACTGCGCGCGCAGACGGACGTCACCCGCCAGCTCCGCTCGCTCTGGGCCCTGCACGCCGTTCGCGGCCTCAACGAGTCGATCGCCCTGGAACTCCTGAAGCATCCCGAGGCCCACGTGCGCGGTTGGGCCATTCAGCTCGCGTGCGAGGACAAATCCCCGTCCGCCGCGCTTCTCGCCGCCTTCGCCGATCTCGCGCGCAATGACCCTTCGCCCGTCGTTCGCCGCTTTCTCGCTTCCGCCGCGCAACGCATCGCACCGGCCAAACGCTGGGATATCGTTGAATCCCTGCTCGCTCGCGGCGAAGACGCCTCCGATCACAATCTCCCCCTGCTCTACTGGTTCGCCCTCGAACCGCTCGTCCCGGTCGATCCCGCTCGCGCCCTCGCTCTCGGCGGCAAGACGCCGCTCACCCCGATTCGCGGCTGGATCACGCGCCGGCACGCGACACTTTCCGGAGACGCCGCGCATGCCGGCGCCAACGGCGCCAACTCCCTCGACGGCCTTCTCGGCGCGCTGGCCGACACCACCGATGTCAGCTATCAGCACGAGATTCTCGACAGTATCATGTCGGCCACCGAGGGCCGCAGCGACCTGACGCCTCCGCCGTCTTGGGGCGCCGTCTTCACAAAGCTCAGCGCCAGCGAAGATCCCCAGATCGTCGCCAAAGCCGACGCGCTCGCCGCACGGCTCGGCGACAAGAGCATCGTCTGGCGAAAAATGGGAGTTGTGACGGATGCCTTTGCCCCGCTCCCCGCCCGCCTCGCCGCGCTCCAGGTCTTGCTTGATCATCGCAATTTCCAACTCACGCCCGTTTACCAAAAGATTCTTCCCGAGCCCGCTCTTCGCCTCCCCGCCCTTCGCGGCCTCGCGGCCTACGACGTCGCCAGCACGCCGCCCGCCATTCTCGAGGTGTATTCAACATTCAATGACGAAGAAAAACGCGCCGCGCTCTCCGTCCTCGCCGGCCGTCCCGCTTATGCGCAAACGCTGATCGAAGCCGTTCGTGCGGGCACGATCGCGAAGTCCGACATCGACGCCTCCGTCCTGCGCCAGCTCGCGCTCCTCAACGATCCCGCAATCTCCGAGGCTGCCGCCGATCTCTGGGGCGTCGTGCGCGAATCCCCCGAGGAAACGGCTCAGGAGATCGCCCGCTGGAAAAAAATTCTCACGCCCGAAAAACTCGCCTCGGCGAATCTCTCGAACGGCCGCGCGAAATTCGAACAGAGCTGCGCGCTCTGCCACGAACTCTTCGATTCCGGCAAACCCATCGGCCCCGAACTCACCGGCTCCAATCGCACCGATCTGGATTACCTCCTCGTCAACATCCTCGATCCCAACGCCGTCATCGGGAAGGACTATCTCCTTACCACCGTCGAAACGAAAGACGGCCGCACCGCCGCCGGCATTATCCAGCGCCAAAACGCGGCCAGCATCACGCTCGTGAATCAGGTCGAATCGACCACGCTTCCGCGCGACAACATCAAGTCCGTCTCGCAGCTCGAGATGTCCCTCATGCCGCCAGGCCTGTTGCAGGGAATGAGCGATGACGACGTCGCCGATCTTATCGCTTATCTTCGCAACCCCACCCAAGTTCCGCTCGTCCAGTAACCAGTTTCCCATGCCAAAGAAAATCAACATCGCGATCATCGGCCTCGGTTTCGGGGCTGAGTTCATTCCCATCTATCAGGCGCATCCGAATGCCAATCTCCTGGCCGTCTGCCAGCGCGACCCGAAGAAACTGGCGTCGCTCCAGAAAGCATTCGGTATCGCGAAGGGATACACCGATTACGACGAACTTCTCCGCGATCCGGAAATCGACGCGGTTCACATCAACACCCCGATCCCCGACCACGCCGACCAAACCATCAAGGCTCTCAAGGCCGGCAAACACGTGGCCTGCACCGTGCCGATGGCGACGTCCATTGAGGACTGCAAACGCATCGTCGATCTCACGCGCAAGACCGGCCTCAAATACATGATGATGGAAACCGTCGTTTACGCGCGGGAATACCTTTTCATCAAAGAACTCTACGACCGCGGCGAACTCGGCAAAATCCAGTTCCTCCAGGCCAGCCATCAACAAGACATGGACGGCTGGCCCAACTACTGGCCGGGCCTTCCGCCGATGTGGTATGCCACGCATTGCGTCGGCCCGATGCTCGCCCTCACCGACGCCGCCGCCGAATACGTCTCCTGCTTCGGCTCCGGCACGATCCGGCCCGAACTCGTCAAACACTACGGCTCACCCTTCGCCGTCGAAACCGCACACATCAAATTCCGCGATTCCGACCTCTCCGCCCGCATCATCCGGTCGCTTTTCGACACGGCGCGGCAATATCGCGAGTCGATCGACGTTTACGGCTCGAAGAAATCCTTCGAATGGACGCTCATCGAAAACGAGCCGCACGTGCTCCACACCGCCAAGCTCCCCGAGCACAAGATTCCGAAAAAGATCAAAGTGCCCGATTACGCGAAACGTCTGCCCAAGGGTATCCGTCCTTTCACTACGAAGGGCGTCTATGACCTCGGCAAGAAAACCCATCTCAGCTTCACCCAGGGCGCCGGCCACGGCGGTTCGCATCCGCACCTCGCGCACGAATTCATTTCCGCGCTGGTCGAGGATCGCGACCCGTATCCGAATGCCAAAAAGTCCGCCAACTGGACCTGCGTCGGCCTCTGCGCCCACGAGTCCGCTCTCGCCGGCGGAAAAATCGTGAAGCTTCCGGCCTTCACCCTTTAGTCCTCCACCTTTGTCATTCTGAGCGCAGCGAAGAATCCAATTGCGCGTGCCTTGCAGGCAGCGCCCTAGATCTTCGTTGCGCTCAGTCCCAGCACAACATCCACACTGCCTTCCCGCCCCAAACACAATGACCGCATCCCACGCACCTGATCAAGGCACCGTCCCCAACGCCAAACGGCTCCTCTGGGCCGGCTTCGCCGCTATTCTAGCCACTGCCGTCGGCTTCGCCATCCGCGGCGGTATCCTCGACAACTGGGCCGCCGAATACGGCTTCAACGCCGCCCAGCTCGGCGCCATCGGCGGCACCGGCCTCTCAGGCTTCTGCTTCGGTGTCATCATCGGCGGTCTGGTCGCCGACAAGGTCGGCTACGGCAAACTCGTCATCGCCGCTTTCGTCCTGCACATCCTCTCCGCGGTCGTGACTCTGAGCGCCGGCCTCGAAAACGCCTACGCGATTCTCTACTGGGGCACGTTCATCTTCGGCGTCGCCAACGGCACGCTCGAAGCCGTCGCGAATCCGCTCGTGGCGACGATCTTCCCCCACAACCGCACGCATTATCTCAACATTCTCCATGCCGCCTGGCCCGCCGGTCTCGTGCTCGGCTCCGCGCTCGGCTGGATCCTCGACGACCGCTTTCACCTCAGCTGGAAAATCCAGCTCAGCTTGTTCCTCATTCCCACCGTCGTTTACGGACTGATGTTCCTCGGCCAAAAATCGCCGAAGTCCGAAGCGTCCGAGAAGGGCATCGGACTCGCCGAGATGTTCAAGGAGGTCGGCCTGCTCGGATCGCTCGTCGTCTGCTATCTGCTTTCGCTCTTCTTCGCCAACGCGCTCGGCTTGTCACAAGCCACTGGATACATCATCGCCGGCGCACTGCTCGTCGCCGTGGGCCTGATCACGCGTTTCTCGATCGGTTCCTTCCTGCTCTTCGTCCTGTTCGCCACCCACCTGCTCGTGGGCGCCGTCGAGCTCGGCACCGATAGCTGGATCCAAAACATCACCGGCAATCTCTTCAGCTCCGAACAGGGCAAATGGCTCTTCATCTGGACCTCCGCCTTGATGTTCGCGCTCCGCTTCTCCGCGCACTGGATCGAGCGGAATCTCAAGCTTTCGCCCGTCGGCCTCCTGCTCGCTTGCGCGATCCTGGCCTGCATCGGTCTCACGCTCACCAGCCATATCAACTCCTTCGGCATGGCGCTGCTCGCGCTCAGCATCTACGCCGTCGGCAAGACCTTCTTCTGGCCCACCATGCTCGCCGTCGCGTCCGATCGCTTCCCGCGCACCGGCGCGCTCGCGATCTCCATCATGGGCGGCATCGGCATGCTCTCCGCCGGCGTGATCGGCGGCCCGGGTCTCGGCTACGCCAAGGATCGTTTCGCCGGCGAAGAGCTAGCGAAAGCCGATCCCGCGATCTACGCCGAATACAAGTCTCCGACTCCGTCCAAATTCCTCTTCTTCTCGGAAGCCACCGGTCTCGACGGCCGCAAGTTCGGCGCCGTCTCCGAAAAACTCGCCGCCGCCCGCGCCGAAGCCGATCGCAACGACGCTGATCCTTCCACCGCTTACAACGCGCTCACTCCCGCCGAGCGCACGGTTCACGAAGCGAGCATCGCCGGCGACCGCCGCACGCTCCGCGCCGACGCCTTCGTTCCGGTGATCATGGCCGTCGTTTACCTCGTCCTGCTGCTCTACTTCAGATCGATCGGCGGCTACAAGGTCTTGCACATCGACGCCCCCGCGCGTCCACAGAATCTGTAGCCGTCTCCCGGCCGGCGGGGTTTCGCCCCCCCGGCTCGCGTATCCACGGCGCGGAGACATCTGCGCAATCGCCGCGACGACGGGGAGAGTGTCACCTCTTGGTGATACTCTCCCCGTTCCGTTTTCGTGTCCCCTCATGGCCGATGCGACGCTCCCCGCGCCGGCTCATGCGCTTGAATCGCACCTCAGTGTCTTTTCCCGCGAATTGAGTCGATCATCCCGCGCCGCGCGCAGCGTGGATCCGTGCCCCCACTTTTCGGATACGTTTTCGCGCCGGCCACTAACGATCGATATGAAACTGCCCCCGCGTCTCCCCGCCTGGATTCTTCGAGGCTGCGCACTTGCCGCCGCACTCTGTCCAACCGCCGGCCTCCATGCTCAACATTTCACGGGTTACGATCTGATCGTTCCCAAATCGTCCACCCCCAACGCCATCACCGTCATTGACGGCACCGGCATCACGTTGCCCGCGAATCGCAGTTTCGTCATCGGCATCGAGGGCGGCACGCGAAATCCCATCCGCTTCGACAACTGGACCGGCACCGCCGATTTTCCGATCGTCATCACCAACGTCCACAACGCCTCCGAGCGCGCGTCGATCAGCGATCTCGATCCCAACGATCCCAACGCCGCGCGCCGCACCGCGCTCTACCTTTTCAACTGCAAGTTCATCCAGCTCCGTGGCGATAACAACCCCGCCTTCCGCTACGGCATCGAGATCGCCCGCGCCGGCGGCATGGGCGGCGGCGGCATGCGCGGCGTCGAGGTCACCGGCAAGAGCAGCGATGTTGAAATCAGTTTCCTCGAAATCCAGCAGGTCGGTTTCGCCGGCATCATGGTCAAACACGATCCGAGCTGCGCCGCCGACACCTCGCACCCCGAACTCGTCTACCGCAACATTAGCATTCACGATAACTACATCCACGACATCGGCGCCGAAGGCCTCTACATCGGCTTCTCCTTCTGGGCCGAGGATCGCTGCACCAGCGATGTCGGCGGCTGGGCCCACAACATCGAGGGCCTCCGCATCTACAACAACCTCATCGAGCGCTGCCACTGGGACGGCATCCAGGTCGGCTCCGCGCCCGTCGACGTCGAGATTTTCAACAACACCCTTGTCGAGACCGGCTTCGACGGCGCTCCCGGCAGCGGCTACGGCGGCACCGGCATCCAGCTCGGCGCCGGCACCACCGGCCTCGTCCATGGCAACATCATCATCAACACCAAGAACGGCGGCATCACCCTCTTCGGCGTCGGCAACAATATCATCTACAACAATCTCATCGCCGGCGCCGGCGGCGGCATGTTCATCGACAACCGCCCCGACGACAAAGACTACCCCGGCGGCATCCCTCCCAACCAGCCACCCGAACGCCAGACGCAGATCGGCTCACCCTATTACATTTATAACAACACCTTCGTCGACATCGCCGGCAACGTCATGTGGACGATGAGCGCCTTCACCGACAATCATTTCAAAAACAACCTCGCCGTCGCCGCGAACGCCCAGGAGGAGGGCGAAATCGAGTTCGTGAACTTCGACGTTCCCGCCGAGTATCCCGAGCACCCGATGCCGACCGGCGAGGTCGAGGGCAACGTGTTCCAAAACGACACGTCAGGTCTCTCGTTCGCGGATCCGGCGAACTACGATTTCCGTCTCCTCAACACGTCGGCCGGCGGCGTCGACAAAGGCGTCCCGCTCCCGAACTACGTCACCACCGATTTCCAAGGCATCGCCCGTCCGCAGGGCGAAGCCTACGACGCCGGTTACTCCGAGTCCGGCAGGTTCTCCGTCTTCCTCGCCGTCCAGCCGCCCACCACCGCCGGCAACGATGGCTCGATCACCGCCAACGCGATCAACGGCGCCACGCCCTACGCTTACGCGTGGTCCACCGGCGCCACGACCGCGACGATCGCGAATCTCCCCCCCGGCCTTTACAGCGTCACCGTCACCGACGCCGCGAGCAACGTCGTCAAGAAAGCGACCTACCTCTTCACCGGAGCCCAGCTCGGCATGCCCGTGTCCGTCACACCATCGACTCAAGTCGAAGCGCCGACCTTCAACGCGCCGTCCGGCACCTATGCCACCAGTCAGCCTGTCACGATCTCGACCGCGACATCCGGCGCCACCATTCGCTACACGACGGACGGCAGCATGCCGACTCCGACCCACGGCACGATCTACAGCGGCCCCGTCACCGTCAGCAGCACCGGCACGTTGAAAGCCATCGCCTACAAGTCCGGTCTCGCCAACAGCACCGTCGCCGTCGCCACCTACTTCATCGGCGCCGCGCCCGACACGCCTGAACTCATCGTCGTTCACGTCGCCGATCGCCGCGTCGAACTCTCATGGAATGCCGTCACCGGCGCCAACCGCTACACGCTGAAATACGCAACCACCAGCGGCGGCCCCTACACCTCGCTCGGTGCTCTCACCACCACGAGCTTCACTCACACCGGTCTCGTCAACGGCACCACCTACTACTACGTCATCGACGCCGCGAATCTCTTCGGCGCCAGCTCCGAGTCTCACCAGGTCACGGCCACGCCGTTCCCGCCGCCGAGGCCGCTGACCATCCTCGGCGGTTTCACCGCCGGCCCGACCACGACGCAAAGCGTCAGCGCGGCCGGCGCGTTCGATTCCCCGCCGACCGGTTGGGACAACACCGCGCAAACTCCGCTCGGCGTCCAAGCCTCCGCTCACGCGGGCACCAACACCGGCAACGCGAATCGTTTCTGGGTGATCAACTTCACCGCCAACTTCGCGAATTACCGCATCGCCGAAACGTGGACGCGCTATCGCCCGAGCAGCAACGGTGCTCAGCCCGGCTTCGCCACCCGGTGGTGGGACGCCGACACCGACATCACTCAGGAGGGTCCGCCCGAAACCGCGCTGAACTTCCAAACCGCGAGCAACGTTTCCACCGGGAACAACGAACAGGAATGGATCCGCGACAGCGATCTCGGCGCCGAACCCATCACTCCGCTCGCGCAATACCTCGTGCTCGGCACCGGCACCGCCACCACCGGCCGCCCCAACGAATTCGCGCTCGTCGGCTGGATCGAAGACGGCAGTTCGTCTGCCGCGCCCATGATCGTCCAGCAGCCGCCATCGCTAAGCGTCCCCGTCAACTCCAGCGTGATCCTCACCGTCGGCGTCACCGGCTCGCCCGCACCGACGTATCAGTGGCGCAAGGACGGCACCCCGATCTCCGGCGCCACCCGCCCGATCCTCGACCTTGCCGCAGTTCAGGCCGGCGACGCGGGCAACTACTCCGTCGTCGTCACCAACGCCTCCGGCTCCGTCACCAGCGCCAACGCCACGCTCACCGTCGGCTCGCCGACCCTCGTCATCCTCACTCCTGTCGCCACCGGCACCGCCACCGGCAGCGCGTTCTGCGCGGCGACAGGCGCATTCAATGAACAACCGACATGGGACGCACTCGCCAGCGAACCCGTCGGCGTCTCCACCTCGCCTCACGCGTCCACCACGACCGCATATGCGAACCGTTATTGGTTTATCGACTTCGGGCCCAGCTATGCCGATCTCCGCATCACCCAGATGTGGACGCGTTATCGTCCGAGTAGCGGAGGAAATCATCCGGGCTTCGCGATGATGTGGTGGGACGACGACAACGATAACATCAACGACGGCGTCACCGCCCCCACGATGAACTTCAACACGGGCCAATCCGTCCCGCACGACGGCAGCCAACGCTGGGTGCGCGATCGCGATTTCACCGCCACGCCCATCACCCCGCTGGGCCGCTACCTCGTCGTGAGCGTCGGCGCCGCCGCCGACGACCGCCCCAACGAATTCGCCTTCGTCGGCTACATCGTCCCATAGCCTGAAGCCGTCCGACACCTTCCCTCGCGCGCTGACAACCACTCTCCCGTTGTCAGCGCGCTCTTTTGTCTGCCGAATCCGCTCCGACTCACTGCCCATGGCCAAAGTTGTCATCGAAAACCTCGTCAAAACCTACCCCGAGAAAAACGGCCCCGGCGTCACCGTCGTGAAAGGCCTCAATCTCACGATCGAAGATCGCGAGTTCATGGTCTTCGTCGGCCCTTCCGGCTGCGGCAAATCCACCACGCTCCGCATGATTGCCGGCCTCGAGGAAATCTCCGGCGGCACCATCTCGATCGACGGACGCGTCGTGAACGACGTCCTGCCGAAGGACCGCGACATCGCGATGGTTTTCCAAAACTACGCGCTCTACCCGCACATGTCCGTTTTCGACAACATGGCCTTCGGCCTGAAGCTGCGGAAATTGCCCAAAGCCGAAATCGACGCGCGCGTCCGTGAAGCCGCCGCGATGCTCGGCCTCGAACCTTATCTCGACCGCCGTCCCAAAGCGCTCTCCGGCGGACAACGCCAGCGCGTTGCCGTGGGCCGCGCGATCGTGCGCAAACCCAAGGTCTTTCTCTTCGACGAGCCGCTCTCCAATCTCGACGCCAAGATGCGCGTTTCCACCCGCGCCGAGATCTCCAAACTCCACGCCCGCCTCGGCGCCACGATGATCTACGTCACGCACGATCAGGTCGAAGCGATGACCATGGGCGATCGCATCTGCGTGATGAACGAGGGGAAAATTCAGCAGGTCGCCGAACCGCTCACGCTCTATAACCATCCCGCCAATCTCTTCGTCGCCGGCTTCATCGGCTCTCCGCCCATGAATTTCTTCCGCGGAACCGTGCGTCGCCATGGCAACGTCCTCGCCTTCATCGAAACCAATTCCGCCGGCACCCCTGCCACCATTCCTCTCAACGACGAACTTTCGCGCAAAGCCGCCGCGCACGTCGATCGCGAGATCATCTTCGGGATTCGTCCCGAAAATATCCACGACGACGCCTCGTCCGGTTCCACCGTCGAAGCGCTCATCGAGGTCGCGGAGCCGATGGGCTCCGAAACCTATCTTCACCTCTCCACGGGCGCGACGTCGTTCGTCGCGCGAGTCCGTCCCGACGGAACTTTCCACGCCAACGATCGCGTCAAACTCCGGCTCGATCTCTCCCGCGCCCACTTCTTCGATCCTACTTCCGGCCGCGCTCTGTGACGGTTCGTCGCGGATCGCGTGAGCGTTTCTTCCGCGCAAAAAAAAGAGGTCCTGCCCTTTCGAGCAGGACCTCCGTTCACGCGCCTAGTTGGATTCCTTATTCCAACCAGCAAATGCCTCGGGCCATTCGCGCTCCGCGACCGCGAACACGTCGGGCCACCCGCGCTTGATCAGGTCGTTGCAGGTCTCTTCTCCCTGCTGCGACAAATACTCCATCACCACCGCGCAGCGGTCTTGCCAGTCGCCCGGATACACGGCGCTAGCCCAACCGTGCAAGCGGCGGAGGTTGTTTTTACTCAGAACAGATTTCGTTGCTTGATTCATATATAGACGGATGAGGGGTGTTTCGCGCCCCAAGTTGAAGGACCTGGCCGTGCCCGCTCGCTTCATGCGAACGAACGGCCGCGCACGCGGGCGCAAAGGCCGCGCTGTGCGATGTGATCACATGCTCTCCGGCCGCGTGCCGCTTTCCGCCTCGATGGTGCGAAACTCACCTCGACGACGAACGCGCCTCACGCCGCCGGGTTACAGGGGACAGACCGCGCGCAACAATCCTGCGTAAACCGTCGCGGCCACCGATGCGTTGAAACCGGTCCGCCTACGCATGTCGCAATTGCAAGGTGTCGTCTTCCGACACCGCCACGTTGGCGAGCGCCGCGATGTCCGACTCCGTGAGCGCACAATCCTGGGCTCGCACCAAATCCTGCAGCTCGCTGCGACTGGTCGGCGCGATCAGCACCGATGCCACGTCCGGATGCCGCAGCACCCAGGCCAGCGCCACTTGCGCTTGCGTCACGGAATGGCGCTCCGCGATTTCGACCATGAGCGCTCGAATGCGCTCCGCCAGGCTGCTCCCAAAGCGCTCGCTCAACCAATGCTCATCGCGATCGCGTTCCGCGCTGCCGAGCAAAGCCGTTCGCGCGAGATATCCGCCCGCAAGCGGCGAACTCGCCATGAAACCAAGCCGATGCTCCCGGCATAGCGCCAGGGTCTCGCTTTCATCGCGCCCTCGTTTCAACAACGAGAAATCTGCCTGCACCGCCTCGAAGCGGCACTGGTTGCGCAAACTCGATCGATGCAGCGAATCCACGACCCGCCACGAGGGAAATCCGCTCGCCACGGCATAACGCACCAGCCCCGCCCGAACCAGCATGTCCACCGCTTCCAGCACATCGCCGACCGGAACGAGACACTCGTCCCATTCGATGACGGCGAGATCGATGTGTCCGCTCCGCAATCGCCGCAGCGAGGCTTCGCAGCATTCTCGAATCACGTTCACGAACGAAATGCTTCCACCCGCAGCCGGTCGCCGCAGGGGAAGCCGCGTCGCGATCACGACTTGATCTCGCACGATCGAGCGAGACTTCAGCCAGCGTCCGACGATCTCCTCGGACCGCGCGTCCGCCGCATCGCCGGCGTCGTTGCTCCAGCAGCGCCCAAGACTCTGCACGCCACCGCCACCGGCATCCCGGTAGGCATCGAGCAGCGACAGCGAACCTTCTTCGTCCGCCGCCCAGCCGAGCTTGGCCGCATTGAAGCAGAGTTCGGAGAGGTGCAGATGGGTGCGTCCGAGTTTTCGTTTGTTCATGATTCGGGTGTCCGGCACTAGCGGGTCGCGAAATCGACACCGGCGGAAACGGGCGCCTCCGCCTCCGCCGCCGGAAGCACAGATCTCACCTTCAAGCGACGAACCCCGCCCGGCGTCGACCAGCTCACTTCATCGCCAACGCGGCAGCCGATGAGCGCCGTGCCGATCGGAGCCAGAATCGAGATCCTCTTCTCCTCAAAGTTCGCCCGTTCCGGGAAGGAAATCGTATAAGCTTCGATCTCGCCGCTATCCAGGTCCTCGAACTCCACGAGCGACTCCATCGCAACCACGCCCGCCGGGATGGCTTCGGGAGCGATCACAAAGGCGCGATCGAGTTCCTCGCCGAGTTTCTTCAGCGCGGCACTGGCATTCGAATACAATGCAGTGGTCACGAGCAGGCGTAGCTTCGCGTGATCGTCCGGAGTGATATAAATAGGTGTATGATTCATGGCTTTATGGGTTTCGTTCTGGGGTTGAAACGGCTTCCCGGAGCAACTTGCCCCGAGAGTGCTGCGCGCGAAAACGCGCTTGAGTTGGCCAGTTGAAGAACGGCCGCGTGGGGTGCGCAGCTCGTCTCCAGGCGCGCACGTCCTCTCAGGAACGTGCCGCCGCAATGTCGCGATGCCCGAGGATCCGCGTCTCAGGTCGGATAAAATGCGCTCGAAAGCGCGCCGACCTTCAGGAGACGGCCCCGGGTTTCCCCGGGAAGATATACAGCGCCGGCTCATCCGCCGATTGTCGGCGAACGCGGAAAATATAATTCCTCGGCGTGTTGGGGTTCATCGTGGGCAGACCTGTGCGCCGTGAAAATATATTGTCAATGGGAAAGGCGCTCGCTGGGGCTTTAACCTCACGCTGCGTGCGCCACCTTCGTCGATGCGGCGCGTTTCTTTCGCCGCAGCTCCCGGAACTCCGCGTCCTTGTCTTTCCAATACGAGAACCATTCGTGCGGACGAAACCGCGCGAGCACGGGCTTCGTCGGAATGAACGCCTGCACGATGTGGCGGTCGCCCGCGTGGTCCACGAGCTGCAATTCCGCCTCGCCGCCAAACTCGCGGGCCAGCGGCTCGAGAAAGGCGAACGCCTCTCGCGCCGCCACCGCTTCGCTCGCGCGGACTTCGGCCCGCGGTCGATCGAACGCTTCCTGTGCCTCCCGCTCGTCTGCACCGAACAGGAAGAAAATCTCCGGGCCGAAACAGAAACCCAAATCGTCGACTGCATAGGTCCGTCCGGTCCGCCAAATTCCTCCAAACAACCCGCGCATCCCCGGATGGGTGTAGCGCAAGGCTTCCGCCGGCAGGCGAACGTCGCGGCGCAGCAATTCGACCGCGTCGTTGGTGATAAGCTTGGAACGGGAGAGCAGGGAGTTTGACATGATCAGGGAGAGCGCCGGCATGCAGCGCATCGGTTGAGTGAGGTTGAGGTGAGAGCCGCACGATCGAGGCGGCTCGCCAGCTATAAACAGGATCGTCGCCCCGCAAGGCGCGTCCCGGTGCAGGAAATCGCAGCTCGATCATCCGAGCCGAGACCTCTGCTATTCTCCGGCGGCTAGACCGCAGTCTGGCCGCCCGCTTCGGCAAGAAAGATCCGAAGCGCGTCGAGCCAGCGGGCCTGCATGACCGTAGCAATCGCCAGAAGAGATGCGCACGGGGGGTTCACGCGGCCACCGCTGTTCACGTTCTCATTTTTGTCAATATGCAAAGCCATATAAAACTTGACAGAAGCTTGAAAGCGGCCGTTGGTCCGCGCGTCGTCATGCCTTTCGCCTATATACAAAGCGAATATTCCGCCTTTGCGGTTGTCATCTGTCCGGCGTTTGCCGGCAGGACAAGCTGACGAGCCCCTTGCCACCAGGCGTCCCGGGCTCGCGCTGCTTGGGCCCGCCGGCGACTTCAGCGCCTCTTCCGTCCAGTTACGTCACCGTCCACGCGACGTGATCCGCTCCGCCTCCACGGCCGTGTGCGTTCTTCCCTCCACCCGCGCTCGCCCCGGCGCGATCTCTCTACGGTTTGCACCCCACAACTCCCATGAATTCGTCACCTTCCTCTCCGCTCCTCGAAAAGCTCGTCATCCGCGGCGTGCACTGCGCGCTCACCGAAGCGATGACGTCGCTCTTCCAATCCCAGGCCGAGCGTCTGCTGCAACGCGAGCCGGCGATCAACCGACTCGAAATCGAGGTGATCGACGAAACTCGCAACTTACGACGCGGTTTCGTCGCCAAGGGCCACATCGATCTCGCTGGTTTCGACCTCGCGGCTGCGGTCATGAGCGACGACGCCGCTCAAGCGGTGGACCTTCTGCTCGTTAAATTCGACCGGATGCTTCGCCGTCGCTCGCTCGCCCTCGCGCAATCCGGCAGCCGCAGCGATATCACACCGCGTTCCACGGCGGAATCTCCGCTCGGCTGAACCTTCTTCCGCTTCCTCATCGTTGCCGTCCGCAAAACTCGCGGGACGTCCCTTCCTTCGCGCCGCCCGCTGCGGCGCCATGCCCTCTATTCTTCTTCGCTCTATCATCATGATCCATCACCGCACTCTCGGCCGCACCGGCCTCAAGGTTTCCCAGCTTTCGCTCGGCACGATGAACTTCGGTTGGCGAACCGACGAAGCCACTTCATTTGCTATCCTCGATACGTTCTACGCGGCGGGAGGAAATTTTCTCCAGGCCGCCGCGATTCTTCCGGCGGTCACGCTTCCTACGATCTCCACCAGCGCCAGTGAGGAAATCATCGGTCGTTGGATGACATCCCGGCGCATCCCCCGGCGCGATCTCGTGCTCGGCACGCGGATCAACGTCCGTCCGCCGCGCACCACCGGCATGAGCCTGAGCCAGATTGTCTGCGAGCGCGTCCGCGATTCGATGCGACGGCTCAACACCGACTATCTCGACCTGCTCATCTTCGAGTGGAACGATCGTCTTCTTCCCATCGATCGCGCGCTCGAGGCGTTCGACGTCGCCACTCGCCAGTGCTACGTCCGCTACATCGGCGCTGCCAACTTCCCAACATGGCGCGTGGCCGACAGCATCTCGCTCGCGTTCCGCCGCAACCAGCCGCGTATGGAGGTGCTGCAGGGCGACTACTCCCTCATGCAGCGAGCCCGCTTCGAACCCGAGGCGATGTCGCTCTGCGACGAGCGAAAGCTCGGCTTCATCGCTTCGTCACCGCTCGCCCGCGGTTTCCTCACCCGCAAACCGACTCGTGAATCCGACCTCATCGCCTCGCCCCGGCAGTGGCTGCACCGTCGTTTTGAAAACAACTACGGCAACGCCGCCCTCGCGGCGCTCGACGAGGTCGCCGCCCGCCACGACGCTTCGTTTGCCCAGATCGCCCTCGCCTGGGTGCTCACCAATCGCACCGTCTCGTCGGCTTTGGTGGGCGTGCGCTCCGCGACGGAACTCCAGGAACTCATCCACGGCGCCGCACTGCGTTTGTCGACCGCCGACCTCCAGCAGCTCTCCGACGCGACCGCGGCCGAGGAGGTGTTTGTGCCTGGCGACTTTCTGCTCGGCCAAACGAATCGGAACGGCGTTCTGGCAAACTAACGTCCTCGCCTCCGCGAGTGACGGTCAACTCCGCGCTCATTTGCGCGCGTCTTCGCGCGCATTAGTTCTTCGACGGTCTTACCGGCGCATCCCCCGCGCCGCTCTCGTCCCGTCATGATGTCACCACCCCGATTCCTCTCCACTATCCTGCTCGTTGTCAGTGTCCCCGCCGGACTGCTTTTCGGATCATCCGACGACCTCACCTTGCACTACACGCGTCCTGCGACGGAATGGGTCGAAGCCCTTCCGGTCGGCAATGGCCGTCTGGGCGCGATGGTGTTCGGCGGAATCCACCAAGAACGGCTCCAACTCAACGAAGACACATTGTGGGCCGGCGGGCCTTACGATCCCGCCAACCCCGAAGCGCTCGGTGCTCTTCCGCAGGTTCGTCAGCTCATCGCCGACGGCGATTACGAAGCCGCTCAAAACCTCGCCCAGCAAAAACTCATGGCGCGCCCTTTGCGCCAGCTTCCGTATCAGACGCTTGGCGACATCATGCTCACGTTTTCCGGCGGCGATGTCGTCTCGGATTATCGCCGCGAGCTGAACCTCGACACCGCCGTCGCCAAAACCCAATACACCACCGGCGGCGGCGCTTGGGCCGTCCAGCATACCCGCGAGGTCTTCGCGAGCCCCGTCGATCAGGTGATCGTGGTGCGTCTCACCGCGCAACGTCCCCAGCGACCGGACCAGCCCGCGCACCTCAGCTTCCTGCTCGGCGCCCAAAGCCCCCAGATCGCTCGCAGCCGCACCGAGGGCAATGACGTGCTCATCCTCGAGGGGCGCAACGGTGCCGCCGAAAACATCGCTGGCGCGCTCACGTTCGAAGCGAAAGTCAAGGTCGCCATCGAGGGCGGTTCGCTTCGAAGCGACGGACAGCAGCTTCATGTGCATGGCGCCCGCTCCGCGGTCATCCTCATCGCTGGCGCCACCAGCTTTAAACGCTACAACGACGTGAGCGGCGATCCCGCCGCCCTCAACGATGCCACGCTCCGCGCCGTCGCCGGCAAATCCTACGACGACCTGCTCGCCGCGCACACGCAGGAACACCAACGACTCTTCCGCCGCGTCTCCCTCGACCTCGGTCGCACCGACGCCGCCGACCTGCCGACCGACGAACGCGTGCGTCGTTTCGCCGACGGCCACGCCCCCGCCCTCGCGTCCTTGTATTTTCAATACGGCCGCTACCTCCTCATCAGCAGCTCCCGCCCGGGCAGCCAGCCGGCCAATCTGCAGGGTATTTGGAACGACAGCCTCAACCCGCCCTGGGGCAGCAAATACACCATCAACATCAACACCGAGATGAACTACTGGCCGGCCGAGATCACGAATCTCGCCGAATGCGCCGAACCGCTCTTCACGATGATCCAGGAACTGAGCGAAACCGGCGCAAAGATGGCCAAAGATCACTACGGCGCGTCCGGTTGGGTCGCCCATCATAACACCGATCTCTGGCGCGCGACCGCACCCATCGACGGTCCGCGCTGGGGCTTGTGGCCCACCGGCGGCGCGTGGCTGTGCTACCACCTCTGGGAACACTATCTCTTTTCCGGCGACCGCGACTTTCTCGCTCGCGCGTATCCGTTGATGAAGGGATCCGCCCAGTTTTTCCTCGATACGCTCATCGCCGAACCGACAAACGGCTGGCTCGTCACCAGCCCTTCCATCTCCCCGGAAAACGCGCACCGCGGCGACATCGCCGTCGTCCAGGGTCCCGCGATGGATTCGCAAATTCTCCGCGATCTTTTCAGCGCCTGTATCGCCGCGTCTGAAATCCTGAACACCGACCAGGAGTTTCGCGACCGCGTCGCCGCCGCGCGACTTCGCCTTCCGCCGGATCAAATCGGGGCCCAGGGACAATTGCAGGAATGGCTCGAGGATTGGGACGCCCGTGCTCCCGAGCCCGACCACCGCCACGTCTCCCATCTCTACGCCCTCTATCCCAGCGACCAAATTGACGTGCTTAAAACGCCCGAGTTCGCCGCCGCCGCCCGCCGTTCGCTCGAACTTCGCGGCGACGACGCCACCGGCTGGGCCATCGGCTGGCGTCTCAATCTTTGGGCTCGCCTGCACGACGCCGAACGCGCCTACGACATCCTCAAATTGCTCCTGCGCCCCGAACGCACGTATCCAAATCTCTTTGACGCCCACCCGCCGTTCCAAATCGACGGCAATTTCGGCGGCACCGCCGGCATCGCCGAGATGCTGCTGCAATCGCATGGCGGGGAAATCCAACTCCTCCCGGCCCTCCCCGCGGCCTGGCCCGCCGGCACCGTTCGCGGACTGCGCGCGCGCGGCGGCCTGGAACTCACGCATCTCTCCTGGCGCGAAGGAAAACTCGAACGAGCCGAATTCCGCTCCACGCAGGGCGGCGAGTGTCGCATCCGTTACGGCGATCGCGTGATCACTCGCACCTTCCAGCCCGGCGAAACTTTCGTCGTCACTCCCACGCTTGAATAAGCTTCTGGCGCCGCCCCCCGCTCGGAATTCGTGTCCATCGGTGCCCATCCCTGGTTAAAAACGGCAGTCTGAATTTCCCGCCGTCCAAACCTCTCGTTCGAAAGCGTTTTTGAAACCACCGCGTCTGCTGGATTGCGTCCGCCTCATCATGTGTTCACTTGAACAGCTAACTTACTTCGATGGCAGCCGCGACCGAGAAACTCGCCGCGCTTCGGCATCTTCTCGCCGAGCGTTTCCCCACCGTGCCTCGCACGGCCGGACGCCTGCTACCCACCGGTCTCGCCGCCATCGATGAATCGACCGGCGGCCTTCCGCTCAGCGCCATCACTGAAATCGTCTGCGATACGCCAAGTTGCGGCGGACATCTCCTTTTCGGCCAGCTCCTCGCGATCACTCGCCGGGAGCGCCAGCGCGTTGCCCTGATCGATAGCACCGACTCGTTCGATCCCGCCTCCTATCCCGACGACCTGCTCACGCATCTCGTGTGGATTCGCTGCCGCGACACCACCACGGCATTGCACGCCACCGATCTTCTCGCGCGCGACGCTAATTTCTCCCTGCTCCTGCTCGATCTTCGCGACGCCCCCGCTGCGGATCTCCGCCGCATTCCAGGCCCGCAATGGTATCGCCTGCAGCGCGCCGTTGAACCCACCGACCTTGCGCTCGTCGTCGAAACCCCGCGCCCGTCCGTCCCCAGCGCCCAGCTCCGCCTCATGCTCGAAACCTCCCATTCGCCTTCCGCTTTCGACCGCGAACGCAGCACCCTCATCGAAACCCTCCCCGTCACGCTGCAACGCCAGCGTCTCCAATCCGCCACCGGTTAATCGGCGCCCGGCCTTCGGATGAATTCGTGTCCATTCGTGGTTCAAACAAATGTTCGCCGTCCTCCACATCGCCGATTTTCCGCTTCACGCCGTCATTCGGCTCGAGCCGGACATCGCACAAAAACCCGCCGCGCTCTTCGCCACTTCGAGCAAGAAATCCGTCGTCCTTTCGCTCAACGCCTCCGCCCGCGCCGCCGGCGTCGAGCTCGGCATGACCGCTCCTCAAGCCGTCGCACGCTGCCCCTCGCTCGTCATTCGCACCCCGCAACCCGACGCCGAATCCGACGCCCGCGCCGCCCTCCTCGCCGCCGGTTTTTCGCTTTCGCCCACGATCGAAGACACCGCTCCCGGCGTCTGCACCGCCGACGTCTCCGGCCTTTCTCCCGCCCAACGCGAAACCGCCTCCTCTCGCGCCATCACCGAGCTCACGCATCTCGGCCTCCCCGCCACCGCCGGCATCGCTCCAACTCCCCTCCTCGCCCTCTACGCCGCCCGCCATCTTTTTCTTTCCTCTTTCTCCTCCGCGCCATCCGACGCCCGTGCTCATGATCGTAATCGTGCTCGTGATCGATCGCTCCCCCATTCGAGCACGAGCACGACCCCAACCCTCCACCTCGTCCCCGGGGGGGGGGGGGGGGGGGGGGGGGGGGGGGGGGGGGGGGG
>JAEZGX010000037.1 GCA_023416735.1 Verrucomicrobiota bacterium
CCGGGCCCCCCCCCAAAAAAAACCCGGCCCCGATTGCTCGGGGCCGCGAAGTGACTGCGTTCGGTGTCGTTTAGAACCGGAACGAATTCGTCAGGAAGATCTGTTGCGCCGGCCTGATGCGCCACGCGGCGGGTGTGCCGTCGGGCTGCACCGTGACGGGCAGCAGTTCGTTACCTACACCAACGTTCTGGACGTTCAGCTGGGCGTGCCAGTCGATCTTTCCATTCCAGATCTTGCGGCGGTAACCGACCCATACGTCGAAGTCTATCTGCGCGTCGTCTCTATACGGTGCGCTCAGATCGTATTCGATATACGTCGGCTGCTGGATCGGCTTATACGCGAGCGTCATCGCGGACTGATAGCGCGCCGCGCCGCCCACGCTCCAGCCTCTCAACGAGCCTTCGGTGAAGTCGTAGTTGGTGATCAGGTTGAAGTGCCAGAGGCGATTTTCCGGCACCACGGTGCCCTGCTCGGCGATACGAGCATTCAAGTCGCCATTGGCGTAACCATTCCAGTTTTCACGCGCGTTCGCGGTGCCACCGGGACCCCAGATGCGCAGGTCGCCCATCGCGGTCTCGTTCAAGCGCCGGTCGAAATCCATCAGGTATTCGGCCTGCGTCATGCCACCGCCGGGGACCGGGGTGTTGCCGAGGTTGTCGCGGTAGGACTTGATGCGCGAAGCGTTCAGCGTCAGGCGCCAGTTGTCGGTGACCTGAGCGTGCAGCTCGAATTCGTAACCTTCCGCGAGGAGGTCTTCCGTGTAACGGAAGTTCGCCAGAGCGGTTTCCGTGAAGTCGGAGCCGTCCCACGCGAAGCTCCAGGCCGAGGCCATGATCTGCGGGAGGGGCGCCATTTCCTGGAGCCATTGATCCCACGCATTGATCACCGCCACTTCCATGGCTTCCGCTTGTTCCTGGGTCTGGCCGTTGAGCGGCTGGTAGTCGAAGTTCCACTTCGTCGCCGGTTCGCCCGGACCCGGCACCGGCAGATCGCTGATGATGCCATTGCCGTAGCGCGTGCTGTTCGGATTACCGCGGGTCTCGTAGTTGTGTTTGATCTGGTGATACGCCGACGCGTAGATGCCGATGTTGTTGCCGTAGTTCCAGAACTCCAGGCCGCTCGAGGCGTTGTTCTTCACCGCGGACTCGAACTGGTTCACCTTGAGGCTATACCGGCCGTCGCGCGTCGCGAGCACGATGCCCATGTCCTCGGTTTCGCCCGAGGGCAACGGCAGTTCCTGACCGAAGTAGTCGCGATAGATCGTGCCGGTCTGGAAGTTTTCCGACTTGTTGTAGGTCGCGCTGATGCTGATCGGCAGGCGCCGGGCCCATTCGCCGACGTAGGGCAGACGGTCGAAGTGGGCGACAACGCCCCAGCTGCGGGAGTCTTCCTCCACCGGACCGAGCGTGGAAACGCGCGGAACGATTTGGGTGGGATCGTCGGTCGATTCCTCACGGTTCCATTCGGTCAACGTCTGACCGACTTCATCGCGGCGCCAGCCAGCCGTCGCAACGATGGAGTCTTCCCAGAACTTGCCCTGCCAGACGATTGCCTTGGCCTTGTTGTAACGATCATCCCAGCTCTGCGACTCGGTGAGCGCCGCGATGTTGTTCCGATCGGAATCGGTCAACAGCGACACCTCGCGCGTGATCCAGCCGCGGTAGTTGGCGGGATTCTCCGATTGCGTGGACTCCACCGGTCCGCTCGGCAAGCCGGCCGTGACCTGGTTGAACCACGGATCGGCCGGGTTCACCCCCGTCGCGATCCAAGTCGAGTCGAAGTAGCGGAGCGACGCGGTGCTGCCGATCTGCGGGTCGGCCGAAGGACCGCGGATGCCAAGATCCTGGCCGAGCGACTTGCCCTGCAGATTGGGGCCAACGTAAATCACACGCCGCGGCACGAAGTCCGCCCAGAAGCGACCGTTGTTGTCCTTGATTTCCTGGAACTGCGGGTGGTTGTAGTAATCGCCGGTGAAGGTGCTCTTCACCCAGGTCTGGCCATAGCGGAAGGAATCGTCCTTCGAAACCATGCCGGTCACGGTGTGCTGGCCCAGGATCTTCAGTAGCCAGTGCGTGCCCGAGCCTTGATCGAAATCGTGCGTGGCAAACGCGGTGGCCCGCAGGCTCTCACGCTCGTTCCGCGCGCGGCTCTCGCTGTTGCCGAGGCTCACGAACGGGCGGCCCGCGCCGACGTTGGGCGTGCCGTCGTTATACCAGCCGTTTTCCGGGGTGTTCGTGCCGTCGATCCAACGCGAGTGAACGTCGACGAAGATCGAGTTGTTGTTAAGGGGATTGTATCCGCCATCCTTGTAAGCTTCTTCGTGATAACCGATCTCGAAGCCCAACTTGTCATTGAAGAAGGTCTGGCTCACCGAAGCGTCGAACGTGTGGAAGTCATACCACTCGCGCTTGATGTTACCATCGAGGAGGTTGTTGTAGAAATCGAAGATGCTGGTGTCCGTGATGAACTTGTTCTTCGCGAGCGAAGCGAAGGGCAGCTGCATCTCGAACGCGTAATCGCGATAACCGGGAATGCCACGCGGGCCGGAAGGCGCGAGACCGGCGATGTTGCCGTCGCGCTCGCCATTGGCTCCGAGGCCGAGATACGTCACCGGATTCAGCGCCATCGCCGCCAGCGGCGTCGACGAGTCGCCATTGAACTGGAACACCGATCCGCCGAAGTAACCGGCGAAGCCCGCTCCTTGACCGCCGAGCAGCGGCTGGAAGTTCGGGTTCGGATTCGCCGGCGAGGCGGAGTCCTGACGGGTCGCGTCGCCGCGGCCCGGGATCTGCCAGTTGTTGTCGTTCAGCCACGCGAGGTTGTAGGTCGGCGTTCCGAGACCGAACCACGGCGTGATGAAATCGATCGGCGGCATGTTGCGCGGACGATTGCTCGTCGACGAACCGAGCTCGCCGGAGAGCTTGAAGATCGTGCGGGCGTCGGCCTTCTTCAGGAAGCCGGGCTCATAGCGCAGCGCGAGGAACTGCCGGTTGAAGTTTTCGAACGCGGGCTCCTGCTTGAATTTGCCTTCGTTCTGCACCAAGGCGACGCGCACCGCGAGTTCGTCAGGGAGCAACTCGCGATTCACATCGAGCGAAGCGCGAAGGCTGCCGTATTGATCGACGCGAACGGAGAAGTCGCCGAAGTTGCGATAGCTCGCCTGCTTCGTGCGGGTGTTGATCACACCGCCGGCGCTGCCTTGACCGAAGAGGATGGCGTTCGGGCCGCGTTGAATGTCGACGGCTTCGATGTTGTAGCCGTCCCACGGGATGTTCGTGAGATAGAGGTCGCGCGTATTGTCGGCGCCGACGAGACCGCGCACGCGGTTGGTCGACTGCGGGCTGAGGCTGGCGTTGGTATTCGGGGCGTTGCCGCCGCCGGATCCCGAGTAGTTGCCAAAGAGGCCGCCGACTTCCGTGCCGAGCGTGTATTGGAGAAGAGACCGCTGGTCGGTCGCTCCGATGTCGCTCAAGAACTCCGAGTTGTAAACGGAGAGCGATGTGCCGAGATCGCGAAGATCGGTATTGAGGCGATTACCCGCGAGCGTCGAGGCCGTGGAGTAACCGCTGCTCTGCTGCTCGGCAGATACTTCGAAGGGCGACAGAACCACGATCTCGTCGTCTTCGATCGGACGAGGGGCCGTGGCCTGCGCCCATGCGGTCGACGACGCAGCGGTCGTCGCCAGCAACGCGTTGAGGGCACTCCTCAATCGCTTGGTGTGGCTTTTGGTCATATTGGGATTAGTGCTTGTAGTTCCTATGCTCGGAAACGCCCCTGCGGCTCGTTTCCAGAGGGAAGCGGGTCGCAGCGGCAGTCGATTTTGGGGATTCGGCTTTCGGATTCCCCGCACGAGCAAGCCCGCGCGCTGAACCCGGTTTCCGTTGACGACAACAATACCAACCCTGCCTGCGAACGGTCTACGGACGTTTTGCGACATTTATATTGCCGCTTTTGCGTCCATATAAACCACTTCTCCGCCACATTATGTCTCGGGACATATGAGCCCCTATCCCCAATGACACATTGCATCCGTCCCACCCAGCCGGTCTCTGAACTGCACTCCATTGGCGCGCCAGCGCGAGGATAGACTCCCGACATGCCTTCTTTCCCCTTCCGCCCCCTTCTTTGCGGCATCCTGATCGCTCTGTGGCCCAGCGCCCGCGCCGCCAACGCCATCGAACGCACTGCTTTCTCACCGGCTTCACAATCGCCCGGCCGCACGCTCTTCCATCCGCTGCCGGCATCGGCGACGGGTCTGTCCGTCGACAACGCCTACGACGATCCGCAGATGTGGGCCGCGCGGTATCGCGCCTTCATGGGCGGCGGCATGGGTTCCGGCGTCGCCGCCGGCGACTTCGACGGCGATGGGCTCGTCGATCTCTACGTCAGCACCAAGACCAAACCGGGCCGGCTCTTTCGCAATCTCGGCAACTGGAAATTCGCCGATGTCACCGCCCAGGCCGGACTCACGGAGGAAACCGCTCTGATGGGCTGGATCAAAGGCATCGGCGGCGACAAATCCGTCGTCTGGCGTCAGGGTGTTGTCTTCGTCGACGTCAATAATGACGGCTGGCTCGATCTATATATCTGCCGAAATGCCGCCCCTAATCTTCTCTATATAAATCAGGGAAATGGCACCTTTAAAGAAGAAGCGAAAGCCCGCGGCTTGGACGTCAACGATGGCAGCGTCATCGGGGCATTCTCCGACTACGACCGCGATGGCTGGCTCGACGTTTTCATCCTCACCAATCAGGTGGATGGCACGGAGCCCGGCGGTCGTCCCGACCGGCTGTTCCGCAACACCGGCAACGGCCACTTCGTCGAGGTCACCGCCAGCTCCGGCATTTCCGGTCCGACCTTCGGTCACGCCGCCGTGTGGTTCGATTACAACGGCGACGGTTGGCCCGACATCTACGTCGCCAACGACTTCTCCGGTCCCGACCGCCTGTATAAAAACAATCACAACGGCACGTTCACGAACGTCATCGATAGCGTTGCGCCGCACACTCCGTATTCGTCGATGGGCGCCGACACCGGCGACATCAACAACGATGGACTGGTCGACTTGCTCGTCGCCGACATGGCCACCACGACCCGCGAGAAGGACCGGCGCGGATTGGCCGCTTCGCGCAACGACGTGCTCGCGACCGCGTCGACCGTGCAGGCCGCTCCCCAATACATGCGGAACGTCCTCTTCCTGAACGCCGGCAACGGCGTGTTTCGCGAAGCCGCTTCATGGGCCGGCGTCGATGCGACGGATTGGACGTGGTCCGTTCGCTTCGAAGATTTCGACAACGACGGTTGGACTGACCTCCACGTCACCAACGGCATGGTCCGCGAAGCGAACAACAGCGACCTTCTCGCCGAAATGATGCGCGCGCTGTCCGACACCCAGCGCATCGCCGCAATCAAAAGGTCGCCCCCGCTGGACGAAGCGAATCTCGCGTATCGCAACAATCGCGGCCAAGGCTTTGTGCCAGTCACCGACGAATGGGGCTTGGGCGAAATCGGCGTGAGTTTCGGCGCAGCAACCGCGGACTTCGATAACGACGGCGATCTCGACCTCGTCTATCTCAACTACAACGGCGGCCTCAGCGTCTTCCGCAACGACATCACCGGTCAAAACCGCGTCCAAGTCCGCCTCCGCGGAACGCGTTCCAACCGTTACGGCGTCGACGCGACCGTTCGCCTCGAATCGAGCTCGGGCACCCAAACTCAGATCATGACCGTCGCCCGCGGCTATACCTCCGGCAGCGAAATGGTCGCTCATTTTGGCTTGGGCGCAGACACCAAGGTCCAGCGCCTCACCATCCAGTGGCCGTCCGGCCGCACGCAGCAGTTCTCCGATCTCGACGCCAACTTCGCCTATCTCGTCAACGAGCCCGACGAATCGGTCGCAATCGAAACATCGGCGCCCGCTCCGCTCTTTCGCCCCGGATCCGAAAAACTCGGCCTCTCGATCACCGACGAATCGCGAATTGCATTCCCCGAAAGAGAACAGGCCTTCATCCCCTTTCGCACCGATCGCCGCGGCCCGGGAATGGCGATCGGCGACATCGACGGCGACGGTGCGGCCGATCTTTTCCTCGGCGCCACCACCGGCTCTCCCGCCCGACTCTTGCGCTGGGACGGCGAGCGCTATGCGGAGCAACCTGCCGCCGGCATTCCGCGCGGCAAAGTCGAAGACGGACCGCCTCTCCTGTTCGATGCCGACGGAAATGGCACGCGCGACCTTCTTCTGACCAAATCCAGCGCCGCCGCCCCGGCGTGGCCCGCGGCCTTTCAACCCGTCCTCTACGCGAACGACGGTCGCGCGACTTTTCGCGCCACCGATCTCCTCCCGCAACTCGCGATCAACGTCGGCGCCGCCATCGCGGCGGATATCGACGGAGACGGCGATCTGGACCTCTTCCTGGGCGCACGCTCCGTCCCAGGCCGGTATCCAGAAACGCCCGACAGCGTGCTCCTGCGCAACGATGGCGATCGCTTCGTCGATATTTCGAGCGGATCGCCCGGGCTTCAGCAAGCGGGGCTCGTGACGAGCGCGCTCTTCCGCGACGTCGATCAGGACGGCCGCCCGGACCTCATCGTTGCACTCGAATGGGATCACGTCCGCTGCTTCCGCAATGAGGGCGACGGACGCTTCGTCGACATCACGGACCAGATCGGTTTCGCCTCCGGCGGCCGCGGCTGGTGGACGGGACTCGCGAGCGCCGACTTCAACGGCGATGGCCGTCCCGATTTCGCCGCCGGCAATGTCGGCCTTAACACCACGTATCGCGCATCGTCCCAGCATCCCGCCGTCCTTTTCTACGGCGACTTCGCGCGAAATGGCACCCGGCTCATCGCCGAAGCCGTTCACGACGGCGACGAACTCTATCCGCTGCGCCCGCGGGCCGATCTCGGCGCGCGCCTGCCCTTCATCCTCCGGCAGTATCCAAAAAACAACGACTTCGCGCGCGCGACGATGACGGACGTCTTCGGCGAAAAACCGCTCGCCTCCGCCAGGGCTTACCGCGCCGACAACTTCTCCTCCGGCGTATTTCTCAGCCAGCCAAACGGCACGTATCGGTTCAGCCCGTTTCCACGCGTGGCGCAAATCGGTCCCATGCAGGGCATCGTCGCCGGCGACCTTGATGGCGATGGCTTCGCCGATGTCGCCGCCGTGCAAAACACGGATGCCGCCGCCCCGCGTTTTAATGGCGGCGTCGGCATCTTCCTCAAAGGACGTCCGGACGGCGGTTTCGACGCTCTTGATCCGCTCAACTCCGGCATTCTCGTGCCGGGCAACAGCCGCGCCCTCGCCATCCTGTCGCTGCCCGGAACGAGCCGACCGGATCTTTTTCTTACGCGTCACGGCGACAGGAGCCAATTCCTCGCCAACGAAGCCGCCGCGCGCTGGATTCAGGTCACGCTCGCGGGTTCGTCGGGTAACGCCGACGCGGTCGGTGCACGCGTCCAACTCGTTTACGAGCGCCGAGCCGCAACCCATCACGAGATCGGCCTCGGCGGCGGCTGGTGGACTCAATCGGCGCCCGGCCTCATCGCGGCGATCCCTGCCGGCGATTCGCTTCAGGCAGCCGTGGTAACGTGGCCCGACGGGCAGGTGTCGCGTCATGATTCGCCTCCGGACGACGCGCCTTGGATTCTTCAACGATGAGTGTCTCAGCCCGCTCCGACGTTCCGGGCTCCCCGGCGAACGCGAGATCGCCGCGCTGGTGGGCCGCGATCTGGATTGCCCTCTTGGCCATCGCGGCGCTCACCGTCTTCCGGGCAAATTTCGCTCACCTGCAATGGGTATCCGAACTTTCGATGCAGGGCAGCCCGCCCCCGGCGATCGACGGCAATTCGCCGACGGGTTACGCTTTGGGACAGCGTCACTTCCTCGGCGCGCATGAACGCGGGGAAACCTACCGCTGGATCGCGGCCACGCAGGAAGCAGCCGCAAAAAGCCTGTTCTCCGCCACCACCTACGAAAGCGACTCCATTCCCACCGGTCGCCCGCAGTTGCTTCCCCGACTCTATCTTTTTTGGACGTATGCGATCGGCTGGAGCATGCACGCGATCACCGGCGATTCGCTGGCTCTGTCCCTCGAACGCGCCGCGTTGTGGGAGCCGCTGATCTCCCATCTGCTCGCATTGGCGGGCGCGGCGTGGTTCATGGGACGTCGCCATGGCCTCGCGGGCGCCGCCGTGGCGGCCATGCTGGTCGCCTTCTTCCCGCCGATTGCCGGCCAATTCCTGCCAGGTGTTCTCACCGCCCGAACGTGGGCATTGCTCCTCGCCGCGCTCGCGATCGCGATGAACCTGCCTCGGCCTCACTCCGGCGCCCCTCATTCTCCGCTCTCCCTCGGCTCCGCGGTCGCCGCCGCGGCCGCGCTTTGGCTGGATCCGGCATTCGGGTTTACCGCTGTTCTGATTTCCGCCGCTTGCGCCGCCATCGCGATTTTCACGCGGCGAACCACGTTCGCATGCCTGCGCTGGGCACTGCTGGGCGCGGCTCTCGTCAGCGCAGGTTGGCTGATCGACCGGGCACCCTGGGATCCGAGCGCGGGGGAACTTCGCTACGTTCATCCCCTCTATGCCCTCGCGTGGCTGGGACTCGGTCTCGCCCTCGACGGCGCGCAACATCTGCGAACCAACAAAACCCGGCCGAGACTTCGTTGGTTGGAAATCGCCGCCGCCGTGCCGCTCGGCGGCGCGTTGATCTACGTGCAGGTCGCGCACGCCTTCAAAGGTTGGATGTATCCAAGTCTCTGGATAAGCCGATTCTCGTCGCTCGATGACGCGTTTCCGGCCGACCACCTGCTCCACTGGCTCGGCCGGGCGTCGTTCCTCGAAGCAGTCTTCATTTCCGCGCCTCTCGCCATTGCCGCCGCTCTTCTCGTCATCGTTGCATTGCGCACTCGTCGCACGACCCCTTGGCGCGAGTCGTGGCTCCCCACGCTGGCCTCGCTTTGGCTCGCCGTGGTTCTCTTCGCCGCTTTTCGCGTCCGCTGGAGCGCTGTCGCATTCCTCGTAACGCTGCCGCTACTCTGGCTGCTCGTTACCCATCACTTTGCCGCCCGCCAGCGGATCTTCGGCGCGATCGCGGCGATCTTCGTATTGGCGGTCGCGCTGTGGAACTTCGCGCTGCCGCCGGCTTGGGAGCGTCCGTCTGCCGGTCGTGAACCGACGCAGGCCGATCTTCAGGCCTTGGTTTACCGGCACTGCGCGCATTGGCTCGCCGCGCATTCTTTGCCGCAGAGCATCGCGGCGCTCGCTCCGCCGGAGTTGTCCGACTCGCTCGTCTTTCACGGTGGTTCGCGCGGGCTCATGTCAACGGCGTGGGAATCCTATCCCGGCCAGATCGCCGCCACCCGCATTCTCAGCTCGCTCGAACCGACGGAAGCGGAAGCCGTGCTGGGTGCGCACGGGGTCACGCACCTTGTCCTGCCGTCCTGGGACAACGTGCTGCCGCTCTTCGTCCGCAAACCGGAAGGCGAGCCCCGCGAACCGCTGTTGGACCTGCTTCAACGCTGGCTGCACCCCGCCTACCTCCGTCCGCTTCCCTATCATTTGCCCGCGCGGCCGGGCTCACAGGCCGACCACATCGTTGTCTTCAAAGTCGTCCCGCACGAAGACGAAGCGCTCTCCCTCAGCCGCCTGGCCGAATACTTCGTCGAAATGGAACGCCCCGAACCCGCCGGATTGGCGGCGCGCGTGCTCGCCGAATCGTTCCCCGATGACCCAAATGCCGCCATCGCGCGCGCGACGTTCTACGCTTCCGCCCAAAAGCCCGCAGAGCTCGAGCGCGAGCTGAACCGCCTCGCGTCAGATGTCGCGGCGGACCGCGTGCCGTTCCTCTGGGATCGCCGCGTGCAACGCGCCATCGTTTTCGCGCTGGGCCGGCGCAACGATCTCGCTCGCTCCGAGGTCGAAGCCTGCCTCGCGACCGCGTCGCGCGATGAGCTTTACGACCTCACGCCGCTGCAAGCTTACCGCTTGCACACGATCGCCCGGCGTTTGCGCATGGCTTTCTCCGATCCCGAACTGGGCAAACTGCTCGAACAACTCGCTCGCGACCTTTCGCCGGCCGGCTCCGATTAGCGCGGATTGCATGATACCGTGACCGTTCGTCAGATCGTAACCACCGATTTGAACACGGAATAGTGTTAACAAGAACGCTCTAAAACTTAGCACCTTCGCGGCGGGCGCGCTCCTGCCGTCGTGGGGCGCGGGCCAGCTCAGGAATCCTGCCGCCTTCGTTCTCCCAGCGTTCGAGCGCTTTTCTCGTCAACGCGTGCGCGTCGACGAACGCGGACACCGGCCGATCCACGGACGCAGATCGAACGTGGGGCTGATGCGGAAAATACATCGTCGAATTCATGCCCAACATTAACACGATCGCGGAGCATTGGCCACTGCGGTGGCCGTGACGCAGCTATGCGCTTCACGCATAGCTGCCTTCCTCTGCTCACCGCCGCGCGGCGCGAGAACCGCCTATTCGTTCGCCAACGTCGCCGTGACCTCTTCGGGCGCCTCAGGAAACGCCTGCGCAAAGGTTTCCCGGATCCGGTCTTCGTCCGGCGAGTGCGCGAGCACCGTGACTTGATCCCAGCCTTGCAGCCGCGTTTCGCCTTTCGGCAACACGACCTGATCTCCGCGCGTGACGAGCGTGATGACCGCGCCTTCCGGCAGCGAGAGATCCCGGATGCGCGGACCTTCCCGGCCCTTCGGTCCCGGCAGATCCAGCACCACCATGTCGTAGTCGCTTCGCGCCATGGTGATCATCTCCAAGCTGAACAGCGCCTTCGGTCGCGCGGGCTCGGCCAATCCCATCCATTTGGCAACCACACCCAGCGTCGAGCCCTGCACGAGGATCGACAAAATTACGGCGAAAAACACCAGGTTGAATACCTCGTTGCCGATCTCGAGTCCCGCGGCGGCAGGATAGGTCGCGAGCACGATTGGCACCGCGCCGCGCAAACCCGCCCACGACGCAAAGACCTTGTTCTTGAAACCGAAGTTCATCCCGATCGTGCCGAGAAACACGGCCAGCGGTCGCGCGACAAAGGTCAGCACGAGGAACAACACCAAGCCCTGCAGCCAGAGATTCGACCATTCGTGCGGAAACACCAGCAGGCCCATCAGCACGAACATGCCAATGTTCACGATCGTCGAGAGCGCTTCCGAGAAGTTCAGCACGCCTTGTTTGTGCACGAACGTGTGATTCCCCATCACGAATCCCGCCGTGAAAACCGCCAGCATGCCGCTCGCCTGCGCCAGCTCGGTAACGCCATACGTCAGCATCACGAGCCCCATGAACAGCACGTAATAATAACCGCGGTCCTGCGGCGTGAGCCGGTTGAACAACCAGATCGTCACGCGCCCGGCGACATACCCGATGATCGGCCCCGCGCCGAACTTCCAGAAGAAGAGCAGCACCGTCATGCTGTCGAAGCGCTCGCCCGACGCGAGGGTCGCGACGGCCACCGTCGTCAGCAAGATCGCCATCGGGTCGTTCGCCGCGCTTTCGATTTCCACCGTCGACGACAGTTTGCCCGGAAGCGACTGACGGCGCAGGATCGAGAAGATCGCCGCCGCGTCGGTCGACGAAATGATCACCGACAGAAGCAGCGACAGCTCCATCGACCAGCCCAGGATCCAGCGCAACACCGCGAACGTGATCGCCGCCGTGAGCAACACGCCCCACGTCGCCAACCCGCCCGCCGGCAAAGCCACCGCGCGAAAATCGGCGCGTTTCGTCACGAAGCCGCCGTGAAACAGGATGAACACCAGCGCGAGATTCGCCGCCTGGTTCGTGAGCACCATGTCGGAAAAATTCCACAACCCCAACACGTCGCTTCCGCAGACAATCCCCGTGCCCAACGCCACCAAAATGACCGGCACGCTCCAGCGTTCGAGCCAGACCGAAGCGATCACGACAGCCACCAACAATGCGGGAAGGATTAGATAGAGGATCAGTAGCATGTGAGACGTTTCGCGACTGGAAACTTCGGAAGCTATTAGGCAATCCCGGATTCGAGATTTTCGCCGGTTTTTTGGTCCTCTGCCCAAGCGGACACGGGCTGCACGCCTAACGGCGATTCGTCAGGAAACGCACCAGCTCCCGCACCGGCTCCGTGATCTTGCCGCGATGCCACGCGACCTGGAGGTCCCACTTTACCTTGGTCCCGCTAAGCGGGCGAAAAGTTACACCCGGCACGTTGAACTTTTCCATCAGCGCCGGCAGCAGCGTGACCGCGTTCTCGGCCACCAGCAGCGAGAGCGTGTGCGTAAGGCTGTCCGAATTCTCGACGATCTTCGGCCGGAATCCCGCCGTCCGGCAGAGCTGAACCAGCCAGTTGTTGAATCCCGGAAGATCGTCTGGGTTCGCCCCCACAAACATTTCCTTCCGCAGATTAGCCAAGGCGACTTCCTCCATCGCCGCCAGCGGGTGGGTTTCGGGCAACGCCACCACCACTGGAAACGTTTCGATCCGGCGCACGAAGAACTCTCGCGCGATCGCGGCGTTGAGGCTGCCCAACACCACCACGTCCAGCTCGCCCCGCCGCAACGCCGCCATCTGCTCCCCCGGCGAAAGGTCCACGAGATGAACCTTCGTTTCAGGATGCGAACGCCGCAGCGACGCGATCGCCGGATTCAGATAATCGCTCGCCGCCGACATGATGTAGCCGATGCGCACCGACGCACTTTTGCCGAGTGCGAGTTTCCGCGTTTCCGAAATCACGATATCCGCTTTCGCCACCACCGGCCGCATGCCTTCCAGCAAGGCATGCCCCGCCGCCGTCAACGCCACCCCGCTCGCACTTCGCTCCATCAACTGCCCTCCGATCTCTGCTTCGAGCGTCTGCATCTGGCGCGTGAGCGTGGATTGCGAAACGTGCAACTGCTCCGCCGCCTTGCTCATGCTGCCAAATTCGGAGATCGCGAAAAACGAGCGGAGGAGATCGAGGTTCACGCCCGCAATCCTGCGCCCCGCAGACCTCGGCGGCAAGACGCCCGCATGCGCAAAGCGCATAGCCCGCCTTATGCCACCACGTGAAGCTTCATGAAATTCGAACCCCGCGCACGCCCGGGCGGAACACCGCCCACCACGAGAATTTTATCCCCCGCACTCACTCGCCCCCGCATCCGCAGCGCCTTCTCCGCCACGCCAACCAAACCTTCGAAGCTCTCCGCTATATCCGAGACCAGGAGCGGCGTGATTCCCCAATGCAGGTTCAACGAGTGATACACATCGGCGTCGCCGGTGAGCGCGAACAACGCCGTCTTCGATCGTTCCGCCGCCACCAGCCGCGCCGTATAACCGCTGGTCGTCAGCACGACGATCGCCCGCACGTTCAACGCCCGCACCACCGCCGTCGCACCTTCACTCAAGGCATGCGCGTCCGTCGGATCATGGGCCGGATACGCTTTGAAAGTGATTCCGGCCTCCACCTCCGTCGCGATGCGCCCCATCATTTCCACCGCGCGCACCGGATAAGCACCGATCGCCGACTCGCCGGACAACATCACCGCATCGGTGCCATCGATGATCGCATTCGCCACGTCGCTCGCCTCCGCGCGCGTCGGACGCGCCTCGCGAATCATGCTCTCGAGCATCTGCGTCGCCGTGATCACCGGCAAACCGAGGCGGTTGCACTTTTCGATGATCTGTTTCTGTAACATCGGCACCTTTTCGGGCCGCACTTCGACGCCGAGATCGCCGCGCGCGACCATCACGCCGTTCACTTCCGGCAGGATTTCATCCAGGTTCTCCACCGCTTGCGGCTTTTCGATCTTGGCGACGATCGGCTTCGAAACGCCTTTCGCGGCGAGAAGTCCTTTCAACATCCGCACGTCCGCCGCCGTCCGCACAAAGCTCAACGAGATCCAATCCACCCCATGCGAGATCCCGAAATCAACGTCGCGAATATCCTTTTCCGTCAGCGACGGCAGCGGCAAGGCCAGGTCGGGAAAGTTCACGCCTTTGCGGCTCTTGAGCAAACCGCCTTCGACCACACGACAACGCAGCGCCCTCCCCACGATTTCGATCACTTCGAGTTCGAGCAGACCGTCGTCGAGCAAGACTCGCGCTCCCGCCTTCGCGCTCTCCGCCAGTTGCGCGTAATCGATCGGCACCGTTCGTTCGCCGCCATCAGCGTCGGCCTCGGGCACAAGCGACACCACTTCGCCCGGCGCCAGCGCCATCCCGCCGGCGGGCAATTGACCGACTCGGATCTTCGGACCTTGGAGGTCCTGCAGAATCGTCACGGGCGTTTCGAGTTCGCGCGAAAGCGCACGCAAGGTTGCGATCTGCTGCGCATGATCTTCGGCGCTGCCGTGCGAGAAATTCAGCCGGGCCACATCCATGCCGGCTTTGATCAACTGACGCACGACGTCGGGCGAACGGCTTGCCGGTCCAAGAGTGGCGACGATTTTGGTGCGGCGCATAAGGGGTGAGAGAGGCTCGTGAGAGCGTTGCACCATACTCAACTGCCCGCGTTCGCAATCACCCACGCCGCGTAAGCTTCGATAAATTTCGAAAACGACGCGCGGGTTAGATCGAGCGCCAGTTTACCGCTCGCATCGAACAGCCGATCGGCGCCGCCGACGTAAGCCTCCGGCTGCGCCATCGTGGGCACATTCAAGCACACGAGAGATTGTCGCAGATGATGATTGGCGCCGAAACCGCCGAGCGGTCCGATCGACACGCTCACGACTGCACCGGGTTTTCCATTCCATGCGCTCTGACCATAGGGCCGCGACCCGACATCCAAGGCGTTCTTCAATACTCCCGGAACCGACCGGTTGTATTCCGGCGTCACAAAAAGCACCGCGTCGGATGCCTTTATTCGCCCGCGAAATTCCGTGAACGACGCCGGCGGGTCCTCGTCGAGGTCTTGATTATAATGCGGCAGTTGCCCGATCTCGACGATGCCGAGTTTCAGGCGCGGAGGCGCGAGTTCTGCCAGCGCATTCGCGACCCGGCGGCTCAACGAGCCCTTTCTCAAACTGCCAACAAGGACAGCAACATTGTAGGTATTCTTCATACGAATTTCTCCATGTGCCGCCTTCGCGCGAAGCGTTGCACGGCTGCCATAAACCAACGACGGAATCCGGCCCGGCAGGCCGGAATCATTCACGACCGACGCGACTCGCCTCTCAGCGCTCGGCGAGAAGCGATTCGAGATCGAGCGCCTCGGTGAACATCGCGATCGATCCATCGGCGCGACGCGGCCACTGCTCGCGGGGTCGGTCCCAATACAATTCAAGCCCGTTCCCGTCGGGATCGCGCAAATAGAGGGCCTCGCTCACGCCGTGATCGGACGCGCCATCCAGACGAACTCCATGCGCCAGTAATCGTCGCAAGGCGTCCGCGAGATCCGCGCGCGCCGGATAGAGGATAGCCGCGTGATAAAGCCCGGTCGCGCCCGCAGGAGGCGGCGAGCCGCCGTGGCTTTCCCAGGTGTTAAGACCGATGTGATGATGATATCCACCCGCGGACAAAAAAGCCGCATTTCGACCGAACCGGTCGGTCACCTCGAACCCGAGCACGTCGCGGTAAAAAGCGACCGCTCGTTCGAGATCCGCTACTTTCAGGTGCACGTGCCCAATGGATACGCCAGGAGCAATCGGACGGAATTGGGCCGGCTTGGTCTTCGCAGCGGCGGTGCTGGTCGTTTTCATGGTCCAAAGATAACGCGTCGCCGCTTCATTGCCCACTGCGCCAACCGCGGAACGGCCATGCGTCCTCCGCATACCTTAAAAATTTCTTTATCTTCAACACGGCAGAGTTGCGTTCGCGTCGTAAATTCCCCGGTAGTCTGACGCGGGAGCGCTCGCATCGACATCAACCCCACTCCAAGTAGCCTCACCCCTATGGCCCAAGCAGGGACCTCACGCCCCACCCGACTCGATCCCCCGGTCGATCCGGGCGCCGATCACATTCTCGGAAACCCCGCCGCAGAACTCACATTGGTCGAGTATGGCAGCTACGCTTGCCCGTCCTGTCACTCCGCGCACGAAGTGATCGCCGACCTCCGCGATCGTTTCGGCGATCGCCTGCGCTACGTTTTCCGGCATCGACCGGTGGAAAATAGCGTCGATGCGATCCGCGCCGCTGAACTGGCCGAACGCGTCTTCGAACGAACCGGCGAATTCTGGCCGGTTCACGACGCGCTCATGACCCAAGGCCCGGCTTTCACGCCGGCCGCGTTCGACGAGATCGAACGCCAGTTTGGCCTCGGCTCGAATCCCAGCGGTCCCACCCCGTCCTCGTCCGCGGTCGAGTCCCGCGTGGCCCGAGACACTCGAAGCGCCGCGCGAAGCGGCGTGATGATGACACCGACGTTCTTCCTCAATGGTCGTCGCTACGAGGGTCCGTGGGACGAAAACAGCCTCGGCGAAGCCTTGGTCGGCACACTCGCTCACCGGGTTCAAACCGCCGCCTTGAGCTTCGCCCGCTGGGCTCCGTCCGCCGGACTTCTGCTGCTCTTGATGTCCGTGCTCGCCGTCGTGCTCGCCAATTCCAACGCCGGCCCGAGCTTTTCCGCTTTGTGGGCCAAGGTCTGCGGTATCCAAATCGGCGGGACGGGCCTGATGCTACCGTTGCTCAGCTGGATCAACGACGGACTCCTCGCGATCTTCTTCCTCGTCGTCGGCTTGGAAATCAAACGCGAGTTCACCGTCGGTCGTCTGGCTACCTTTCGCACCGGCGCGCTGCCCGTGGTCGCCGCTTTCGGCGGGATCGCCGTGCCCGTGTTGATCTATCTGCTCATCACGCCCGCCGGCCCGCTTTCGCGCGGTTGGGCGGTGCCGATTGCAACGGATACCGCGTTCGCCGTCGCCATCATCGTCCTGCTCGGCTCGCGCGTCCCGGTCGAGTTGCGCGTGTTTCTCACGGCCGCGGTGATCATCGATGATTTGGTCGCCATCGGCATTATCGCGCTCTTCTACACCGAGCAGATCTACATGAATTTCCTGATCGCTTCGGGCGTGGTCACGCTGCTGCTCGTGGCCATGAACCGCTTGGGCATTTACCGTCCGCTGCCGTATGCGGTGATGGGAATCGTGCTCTGGGTGCTGCTGCACGAGGCCGGCCTGCACGCAACGCTCGCCGGCGTCATCCTCGCCCTTGTCACGCCCGCGCTGCCGCCACCGAAGCTGCACGTGTTGATGGCCCAGGCGGAAGCGGTCATTCAAACCGAGACGCGACACCGCGGCGAAGCCATGATGCGGCACGGGCTCTCGGAGCCCGCGCTTCGCGCGCTGGATTCGATCTACAGTCGAACCGAATCTCCCACCGACAAGCTGCTCCGTTCCATGGAGCCTTGGTCAAGCTACGCCGTGCTGCCGATCTTCGCTCTCGCGAATGCGGGCGTCATCATCTCGCTCGACGTCATTCAAACCCACGGGAGCTTGATGCTCGCGATCATCCTCGGACTCGTCGTCGGAAAACCCGTGGGCATGCTCTCGGCCGCTTGGCTGGCCGTTCGCATCGGACTTGCCGCCAAGCCCGCAGAGTATTCCTGGCGCCAGCTCGCCGGCGCCGGCGCTCTCGCCGGGATCGGTTTCACGATGTCGCTTTTCATCGCCGGCGAGGCGTATCCAGTCGCCGACGATTTCACTGCCGCGAAAATCGCGATCTTCACCGCCTCGATCGTCGCCGGCATCGCCGGCACGATGATTCTGCTGCCACGCGAAACGCCCCGCGACCAGGGTCCTCTCGGCTCGACCAACGGCGATTGAAAGACCAAAAGCCCGCTCCCTTTCGGAAGCGGGCTTTGTCGTGCCGATGGTCAGTTCAACATGAACTCCCCAGGCATCACGCGAGAACCGGTCCTCTCGCCACTCACGCGCACTTCTTCCGCCACGGTGGCTTCGTCGAGCTGCGCGAGGTCCTCCGACGAGAGTGACAGCGATCCCGCATGCACCAATTCACCCAGCTGCGAGACCGAATGCACGCCCACCACCGCCGAGGTCACCGCCGGATTTCGCAACACCCATGCGAGCGCGATTTGCGCCGACGAGGCCTCGTGCCGCGCCGCCATGTCGGCCACGGCCGCTTGCGCCGTCTCACCATAGACATTGCCAAATCGCTCCATCAGCCAATCGCGTCGACCCGGGTGAAACATCGTTTCCCGATCGCCGCGACGCGCCAGGAACCCACCCGCGAGCGGCGAGCGGGCGAAGAATCCGAGTCGCTGTTCCTGACACAACTCCATCGCTTCCGGCTCGAAGCGGGCGCGCCTCACAAGCGAGTAGTCCGACTGCAGCGCTTCGATCCGGCAATAATGCCGCAGGTAAGCGCGACCGAGGCTGTCGACGACGCGCCAGATCGGGAAATTGGCCGCTCCGACGTAGCGGGCGAGACCGGAGCGGACAACCGCATCGAAGACCTCCGCCGTCACACGCATCGGCACCAAACCGTCGTTCCACTCGAAGATGATCATATCGAGGCGATCCGTTCGAAATCGGCGCAACGACTGCTCGCACGCCTCTCGCACGACCTTCATGAAATCCGCCGAGCTGGTTTCTTCGGGCTGACGCACGTGAATCCGCGTGGTCAGGAAAAGCTCATCGCGTCGCAGTTTCCGCGACGTCCACCAACGGCCGACAAGCTCCTCCGACTGCGTCACCGCCGTCGAGGGCAGAAACACGTCCGGACTGTAGTTCGCCGCCTGGATGAAGTTGCCGCCCGCCGCGCGGTAGGCGTCGAGGATCGCGAAAGCGGTTTTCTCGTCGGTCTTCCAGCCGAAGTTCAGGGTGCCGAGGCAGAGCTCGGAAAGTTTGAGGCCCGTGCGGCCCATCGTGCGTTGTTTGATCATGTGCATTTTCGGTTCCGGGCGCGTGCGAACGCGCGTTGCGGTTGAGGGGTGAAATCGCGCCTCGAGGGTGCAGAGCACCCCGCCCACCAGTGAAATGGCCGGGCGTGGCGGACATCGGCAGGCGCTCGCGAGGCGACCTGCTCCGGAATCGAAAGCAGGCCGTCAGCTCACGGCGCCGGCATGACAAGGAAGATGAGGATGGTATTCACAAAGGTGTTACGTGGTTGGGTTGATGATTAAACCGCGGCGGGAAGTTCCGCGTAGGCCCGGATGTCATCCGCGTGGCGGCGCCTCATCAGGTTGCTGGTGCGTTTGCGCAACATCCGGTCAAGCTTGTCGATCAGCAGCGAAATCGATGCGGGCGCCGCGTCCGTCGACACCGACGCGGTCAAATCCGGCCCGGCGAGTTCGATCCGGCCTCTCGCGATAAACGTCCGTCCGCGACCGCGCGGATCGTGTTCGACATCGATGCGAAGGCGGACAATGCGCGGTTCGTGGCGAAAAAGGCGTTCCGCCTTGGCTTCGATCAGCGCCTTGGTGGCGTCGTCGAGTTCGAAACGAATGCCTCGAAGCAGCAGCTTGGAGCGAGTATCGGAGCGAGGAATAGCGATCATGGTGAACAAGGTCTGAGATGGATGATGGAACCGCCCGCGAAAATCTCGCAGGCCAGTGGCGAGAAAGGCCGCAACGTGACTGCACGCCGCGCGTTGATCTTGTCGGGGGGATGCGAGCGCGCGCCTCCGCGCGAGTCCGCGATTTGCCGGCGCCTGCGAGCAGCGGGCCGCGCGAGCGAAACTTACCAGGGCACGTTCGCTGACAGCGCCGGCGAAGCCAGGCAGACGACGATCGTTTGGCGCGATTGTCGTAGAGCTGTATGAAGCGAAATCATGGGCAACGGGGTTCCCCCACCAACGGCCACGTCGGCGGATCTGTCAAGCCCTCGGCGCCACGTTTCGGCACGTATCGTTTTTTTGGATATTGCATCACATCGCGTCTTATATTCGCCCAGATAAGACGCCGCCCAAGAGACGAAGAGCCATGCGGAACGCGCATGACGGCGTTGGCGTCCGCGCAGTAGGCAGAGCTTGTCTGCGCTGTTACTATAGCGCCATGAAACCTCAGCCCCACTCCCACACCGCGCCTCGTCCGCAGGCCGCTCACTTCTACGAATCCATCCGCTCCACCGCCGAAGGGTCGCTCCACACGAACGCCCGGCATCATCCGCCGCCCGCCCGCTATCCCCGTTATCCGGCGCTTTCGGACGACGATCAGCCACCGCTGATCTCCGCGCGCGCCATCGCCGCCCTGGTGCTGATCGCGCTCATCGTCGCGATGGCCATCGGACTCTAGTTACCGCGGCTCGACGCACTTTTCGCGAGGCGAAGCGGGATCCCTCACGAAAGGGGGGCGCGTCGAAATATAACAATTAACGACGCGAACTCGCCGCTTTCCGCTTCGCGGCCGCGCCCAAGCCGCCGCAGGCTTGACAATATATTTTTCCGCCCCACACGTCCCCTAAAGTGAACGCCCGCACGCATCAGATTTATACTTTCTGGACCCGCCGACAACGGTTGGCGGACGGTTCGTTGTATATCTGCCCCGAGCGGCCCGGCGCCGCGAGCTAAAGGTCGTCGCGCAAAGCGCGCCCGGACCTTGGCCCCCGGCTCCGGGATAATATAGCAGAACACTGCCCCGCCCCCCGCGGCACGACCTTCGTCGTGCGCGTGCCCCTCCTCCAGCGCGTGGCTGCGGCCACGTTCAATCCTCCTGCCTTGGATCGCGCCCCCGCGCTTGCTGAGGCCCAACTCTGGTCATTCCCATGATTCTCCTTCACGTCACCGATTTCCACTTCAACCAGCGCTGGTTCGACTGGCTGCTGCATCGTGCCCCGATGCACGACGTGGTCGTGATGTCCGGAGACATGCTCGATCTCACGCTCGCTACGCCGCCGCAGCAGCAAATCGCTTGGGTATCCGCCTGGCTCAACGCGTTTCCTCGCCCGATCGCCGTCTGCAGTGGCAACCACGATCTCGAATGGGACTCGGCGAACGAGCGTTGGACGCCCGCGTATTGGCTTCGTCGCATCGCCAATCCCTTGGTGTGGACCGACGGCCAGCGCGTTCGCCTCAACGGCCTCTCGATCCTCAGCATCGGTGCGACCACGCGCCCCAAGGGCGGCATGGCGGATGTGTGGATCGCGCACGCGCCCCCCAGCGGCACGCTCGTGGCCACGCGTCTCAACGGAGACGATGTCGGCGATCCGGATCTCGTTGCGCCGGTCCGCCGCTACGCGCCTCGGCTCGTGCTTTCCGGACACGTGCACCGGCCGTTGTCGTGGCAAGCGCACGTCGACGGCACGCTGTATCTGAATCCCGGATGCAATCCCGACGCTCCTTTCCCGAACCACATCGTGGTTCACACCGATCGCATGACCACCCGGCTCGTCGCCGCTCCGCGCGCGACGCCTCACGCGATCGAGATCCCGCTCAACCACCCTGTGGCTGACGACAGCGAGGCCCTCGCGGTGGCCTGAACCGCTCAACCTCTCCGCAGCCTTTCACGCGCGCTCCCTCAGCGTCGCGTGCGGCTGCACACCCAAATCATCCCAACAACCAATCATCATGAACCATACTCCTATCTACATCTCCCGCGGCGATCATAGCCGACTGCGTTTGTTTCTCGCCACCGCGCTGCACTCCAATTCCAGCGAGGCCCTGCGCAAATTATCCGACGAGCTCGACCGCGCCGCCGTGGTCGATGCGTCCGCGCTCCCGCCGGAGGTCGTCACAATGAACTCAACCGTGGAGTTCGAAGACCTCGGCACGGGCGAAGTCGAGGAATACACCATCACGTTCCCCGATCGCGCGAACCTCGACCTCAAACGCATCTCGATCCTCGCCCCGATCGGCACCGCCCTCATCGGCTGCCGCGCTGGCGATATCGTGAAGTGGTCCACGCCGGGCGGCGTGCGGCAGTTGAAGGTGCGAAGCGTGACTCCGCCGAAACCCGATACCTCCGCGCCAGCGATCTTCGCCGCCGCCACAGCCTAACGCCAACGCCGTCGTCGGCTCCCTTGCCACCGGACCGTCCCGTCCCGCGCGCTCAATCCTCAACCCTTCTCATTCCATGGAATTCAAAAATCGCATCGTGATGATCGGTCACGGCGTCGTTGCCCAAGCGCTGCTGCCGATGCTCGTCAAACATCTCCGCGTGCCTTGCACGAAGATCGTGGTGATCGATTTCGTCGATCGCACAGCGGTGTTGAAGCCGTGGATCGAGAAGGGCCTTCGTTTCTTCCACGAACGAGTCACGCCTTTCAGTCTCGCGCGCCTGCTTTCTTCGCATGCCCGCGCCGGCGACCTCATCGTCGACCTGGCGTGGAGCGTCGACTTCTTCGACATCGTCCAATGGGCCCACGACAACGAGGTCCTCTACATCAACGCGTCGCTCGAGTCCTGGGATCCCACTGCCGAGATGCATCGCAAGCCGACGATCGATAAATCCCTCTACAGCCGCTACGCGAAACTCCTTCCCTTGATCGCGAAATGGCGCGGCGGCACGACCGCGGTCGTCGACCACGGTTCGAATCCAGGTCTCGTCTCGCACTTCGCGAAGACAGGATTGCTCAACATCGGCGCCGCGGTTCTGCGCGAGAACAAGCTCTCCGTTCCGCGCAAGCGCCGCCTCGAACGGCTCATCGAGGAAGAAACCTTTCCTCAGCTCGCCCGCGAGCTGGGCGTCAAAGTCATTCACTGCAGCGAGTGGGATAGCCAGCGTGCCGACAAGGCAAAGTCCCCCGACGAATTCGTCTCCACGTGGAGCCCCGAGGGCATGTGGGAAGAATCCATCTCGCCCTCCGAGATCGGCTGGGGAACTCACGAGAAATGGGTGCCGCCGCTCGCGACGCAGCCCGCCATGGGTCCCGGCAACCAGATCGTGCTTCCTCAGATGGGTCTCAACACCTGGGTCCGCTCCTGGGTGCCGAATCAGGAAATCGTCGGCATGGTCGTGACGCATGGCGAATCGTTCGGACTCTCGCACCTGCTCACCGTGCGCGAAAACGACGAGGTCGTTTATCGGCCCACCGTCCACTACGCCTATCTGCCGTCCAACGATTCCATTGTTTCGATGCACGAGCTGCGCGCGCGCAACTACGAGCTGCATCCGAAAACGCGCATCCTCACCAACGAGATCGTCACCGGCGAAGATGCCGTCGGCGCACTCATCATGGGTCACCGCTTCCGATCCTGGTGGACCGGCAGCACGCTCTCGATCGCCGAGGCCCGCAAGAAAGTCCCGGGCGTCAACGCCACCGCCGTGCAAGTCGCCGCCGGCGTCCTCGCCGGTCTCACGTGGGCCATCCGAAATCCCCAACGCGGCGTCTGCCTCCCCGAGGATCTGCCGCACGACGAAATCCTCGATGTCGCCCGCCCCTACCTCGGCACACTCACGTCCGAGCGTTCCGATTGGACGCCGCTGAGCCGTCACCGCGTTTACTTCGAAGAACGCGCCGACACCCAGGTCGACAAGTCCGACCCGTGGCAATTCCGCAACTTCCTCTTCCGGCCGTGATGATTTCTCCCGATCCAGCGCGGAAAACACCCACCGACCCCGCGTCCCATCCCGCCGTGAAGCCACCGCGCCACCGCGCGCGGACCTTCCTCACCCTCAACCGATCCGCTCATGAAAACCACCCACAACTTTCTCTCGCCGCCTCCTCATCGACGTCGACCTTGCCGTTCCAAGAACCACATTGGCCGCGCCTTCTCGAACTCGGCTCCACGACCCGCCCAGGTCCTCAAGGAATCCGAAAACGAAGACACCTACTGGACCGGCTATGTGCGTCTGCTCGTTCTCGTGATCGTCATCACGATCGCGGGCACCATCGCCGCCACTCTCTGATCACGCCGGGAGCGATCCGCGAACCTCGACAAAACAGCGATCCTTGTTTCCGGCCTTGACCGGCTCGGCGCGACCGGCAGCGTAACCGTTCCTCACTCCACTGCCTGGTGGTGTAATGGTAGCACAGGCGACTTTGACTCGCCTAGTCATGGTTCGAATCCATGCCGGGCAGCCAGTCGACGCGGCTCTCAAAGCCGTCCATCGAAACGTCGGTCTCCCGCCAGGAAAGTCGCGTCACCCACAGCGGAACTCGCGCAGCTCCACGAGCTCAGCCCATCTCGCGAATCAGCAAAGCTGCTAACACGCTACCCGCCCACGCAACACGCGGACGGCCTCTCAACGCACCTGCCTGCCCGCGGCCTCTTCTTCGTCCCGCAGCAATCTGCGATCCGCCACGAAGGGACCGAACGGCACCACCGACGCCAGCACCAACAGCGCCGACTTCTTCCAGCTCCAGCTGTATTCGACATGCGCCTGCAAAATCGCGGCGAGATAAGCGATGAACAACACGCCATGCGCCATGCCCACAACGCTCACCGCCTGAGGCTGACCCGCCAGATACTTCAACGGCATCGCGACGCCGAGCAGCAACAGAAATGAGAGACCTTCGAGAAAACCAACCAGCCGGAGCCGGCCTAAGACCGTAGTTAACTTCATGAGAATGGTGGCCCGCGAAACAACGTGCCGCGTCGCCGCAACACAAGCTCTCACCCCGCCCCAGGAAATTCTCCGCGAAAATCCAAACGTCTCGAACGCCCCGTCCCTCCCGCTCCAAACCCCTTGTTACGCATCTCTGCGCGAAAGTCTTTCGACCCGCGTGCCGATAACAGCTTCGACTGTGATGGCCCGCGAAAACCTCTCCGAACAGATCGACTTACAAAAGCTCCCGAGCGGCCCCCGCGTTCTCGCCCGCCTCAGCTCGCTCGTTCATCGACCCGGAATCGACCTCGCCGAAATCGCCGAGCTCTTCCGCGCCGACCCGGCTCTCACCGCCCGCATCATCGCCGCGTGCAACAGCGCCTTCTACTCCCCCGAAGCGCGCATCACCGAATTTCGCCAGGCGCTCCTTCATCTCGGATTTCGCGAACTCGTGCGGCTCGTCGAGATCGCCACCATCACCGATCTACGTCGTCACCCTACTCACCTCTACGCCCAAACCGCCGACCACTTCTGGGAACGCTCTCTCCACACCGCCTTCGTCATGGACGAACTCAGCGGACGCGATCCTTTCGCCTACACCGCTGGCATCATGCACCTCGTCGGCGTCTGGGTGCTTTGCACCCTCACTCCCACCCACACGACTTCGATCGCCGCTCGTGAACTGGCCTTGCAGGCTCAACTCGAACAACTTCGCCTTGGCGTTTCGTTCGCCGAAGCCGGCGCCGCCGCCCTCGCCAAATGGGGTTTTCCCTTCGCGATCTGCACCGCCGTCAACCGCCAGCTCACCCCGTCGCTCTGCCGCGACCCGCATCACCGCGCGCTCGCGATCCTCCTGAGCCGCGCCATCGCCATCACCGATTGGCATTACGGCGCCAAAAACGAAAAATCCCTCATCCGCTCCGATCTCACCCTCACCGATCTCGAACACTGCAACGCCCGCGCCGCCCGCCAAACCGCAAAAATCGGCTTCGGCTTCTAGCTCCCCATGGAGCACCTCCCCCGGGTGAGCCACACTTCGCCAGCTTCAACCACTCCTCACCACGCGAGATAGCGCAGCATCTTCCCGCTTCTTCCCGCCGTCCCATCGGCCCCCGCGGGCGCCACCTTCTCCACACGGAGCTGGATCGCTTCACCCCGCTGCCAGGCGTCCGCACCCGGCGCGATCTCGCGCGTCGGAATTTTCTCCCGTGCCTTCCGCTTCTCGGCCGTATTCACGCCCACGTCCTCATCGCGCGCCCGCACCATCGCTTCATTCACCTGCCCATCTTCCGTAAAACTCATCATCAACTGCGGCACACCCAACGGCAGCTTGTCCCCGCGATCCACCTGCCACGTGTGCCAGGTTTTTCCATACGTCGTCACGAGTTCCTCCATCAGTTCGTTCTCCGCCACGTCCGGCAACCCCGGCGCCACGAGCAAACCCGATTTCACCTCGTGGCGATGCGAGTGCCACAGCTTCTTCTCCTCTTCGGGCAACTCCCGAAACAGCCGTTCGCTGATGATGTATTCGATTCCAATCAGCCGCGCATCTTCCTTGTCCGAATCATAAATCACGCACTGCCGCACTTCGTCGTTCAGATGCGCGCAGTAATGATCCGCGCGGACCTGCCGCTGCATGTCCCCGCTGTAAGCGTGAAACCCGCACACATGCGCATGAATCCGCCGCAACGGCGCCTCGCGCTGCAACAGCTCCGCTCCCGCCTCCAAAACCTTCGTCTTCGCACTCTTCTCCTCTCCGGGCACCGCGTGTGTCCCATGCTCCGCCGCACCTACCCCCACGCCCCACAACACCGCCGCCAACACCAGCCCTCTTTTTGCGCCTTTTGCGCCTCTTTGCGGCCATCCCCGTCCGTTTTTATCCGCATTCATTCTTCACCCTCCATTTGTCTTCTTTGGTTTCACCCCGCCGCCCGTAAATCTTCCGAAGCCGCTTTCGCTGCCAGCTGCCCCGACACCACCGCGCCTTCCATCGTCGCGATAAATTTCTGCCGCGTGTAATCCCCCGCCAATGACAACCCGCGCACCGGCGTCTTCTGCGCCGGCCGCAACCAGTCATTCCCCGGCGCCAGCGAATAAAAGTCGTCCGCATGATTCACCATGCGATACCGCGTCACCCGGTTCCGCACCGCCAGGCCAAGCTTGTCCGCATCCTCCAGCGCAATCGCCAGCACGCGATCCACCGGCAACCCGATCAACTCCTCCGACGGCCCCATGATGATCGACAACCGCCCCGGCAGCCCGCGAAAGGTCGTCCTCCGCTGCTCGCTGAAACACGCCAGCGAGGTCCCCACGCCGAAGGTCGTGTGATCCACTTCCATCGGCGGCCCTTCCAACTCCAGTTGCAATGTCACCGCCGGCATCGTCGGCAGCTTCAACAACCCTTCTGCCCACTCTGCGCTGCCAAACTTCGCCCGCACCAATTCCTGCGCCACGCGTATCGAAGTCGCCACTACCACATGCCGCGCCCGATGCTCCACGCCCGCCGCGCGCACGCCGACCACGCGTTCGTTTTCCACGATCAATTCGTCCACCGGCGCATTCGTCATCACTTCGCCGCCACGCCGGCGAATCGCCTCCGCTAGCGGATCCGTCATGACTTCCGTCATACCGCCCGCAAACGCCCCCACGCGCATGCTCGCCGCATTATCCAGATACGGCGCGATCAACGCGATAAACGCATACGCCGAGAACCGGCTCGCCGACACGAAATAGATCCCCGACACGAGCGGCTCGAGCACCTTCGAAAACACCTCCGGATGCACGTCGAGCGCGGTCGCATAATCCCGCACCGACTGCCCGTCCAACCACGCGGGCCGATCCGTGTAATCCGCGATTCCCTGCAGCACGAATCGCGAAAACGACAGCTTCGCCGCGAGCGGCAGATAGTCGTTATTTCCCGCCACGTCGGCGAGGGTCTGCATCAAATTCTTCATGGGCGCCGCCGCAAACACCGCACTCGGTGCCGGTCGCGGCTGACGAAACTCCACTTCGTCCTCCCAAATCACGATCTCATCCCAATCCACGCCTGCCCGCTTCAACAACTCCGGCAGCGCGCGATACACACCGAGCACACGATGCAGCCCCGACTCCACGCGCATCCCGTCCGGCTCGATCCATGACGACGTCCGCCCGCCCGTCCACGGCTGCGCCTCCAGCACAAGCACCCTCCGTCCTTCTTCCGCCAACTCAAACGCACAGCTCAACCCCGCCAATCCCGCTCCCGCGACAATCACATCCACATCCATCCTCCCACCGACACCCCCGATCCTTCCCGGTTCGCCGCCCTATTCCTGCGCCTTCTGCGCCTTTTTGCGGCCATCCAAAAACTCCAGCATCCGCGATTTCTTCTGCCGCAATTGCTCCATCGTGCATTGCCGCGGCGCCTTGTCCGGACGCCACCGCAGCAAACTCGTCCCATGCCGAAATCGCCCGCTGGTCACGTGATCGAACGCCACCTCGACCACCAGTTCCGGCTTCAACGCCACCCACTCCGTCGACCGCTTCGTCGCCCACCGACTCGGCCCGCCCGGAGCCTTCCCCGTGAAACCCTCACCGCCCGCCACCGCCTCCAACTTATTCGTCAACGCCGGCCGCTCCGCCGCCTTCAACCCCGAGCAAAAGCCCACATGGTTCAACTTTCCGTCCTCGTCATACAGCCCGAGCAACAGCGACCCGACTTCCTTCTTCTTCTCCGCATAACGAAATCCGCCAATCACACAGTCCGCCGTTTTCCGCGGTTTGATCTTCACCATCCCCGTCCGCTCGCCGCTCGCATACGCCGCATCGATCCGCTTCGCGATCAACCCATCCAAACTCGTCCCCGCTTCCCCAAACCACTTCTTCGCCACTTTCGACTCCGTCGTCGCCGGCGACAACCGCAGCGCCCCGCCTTCCACAAAAAACTTCCCCGCAAACGCCTCCAACTTCTCCCGCCGCTCCCTCAACGGCCGCTCCGCCAGCGACTCGCCTTTCTCATCCACGAGCAAATCGAACACCACCAACCACGCGGGCGTCGCCGCTGCCAGCTTCTGCACGCGGCTCGCCGCCGGATGCAGCCGCAGCAGCAAATCGTCAAACGACAGCGTCCCTCCTTGTGCGATCACCAACTCGCCATCCAACGCAAACCGCTTCGCCTTCACCTCCGCCACCGCCGCCACGATCTCCGGAAAATACCTCCCCAACGGCTGCCCCGCCTTCGACCGCAACTCCACGTCTCCATCTTCTCGATACGCGAGACACCGAAACCCGTCCCATTTCGGCTCATACTGCCAGCCGCCTTCCGTCGGAATCTCTTCCACCGATTCCGCCTCCATCGGCGCGAGATCTGTTTTCACCGCCCCACCGACACGGGCCGTTGAAAAAAGTCTCCCGCCTCCCCCGATCCCGCCGCCCGCGAAATTCCCTTAACACGCCGCTGGACTTTGGCACGCACCGCGCTTCACTCCGCCACAGCTTAAGCCAGTCGAGTCAGTGTCGATCAGAGTCAGTAACGAGAGAGCGTGATTCGAGTCAGGCAATCGTGCCGAACCGCACGGACTTCGTATCCGTCTCGGGAATCGCGCCATAGTTAGTCTCGCACGATTTCGTCAGTGATAGCAGGCCGGGGCGGACGCGTGTTCGCGCTTCTGACAGCGCGCCGCCATCCGGTGTCAGGACAGTCAGGTCAGGTCGTTCCCGCAAACGCCGTGCGCTCGCCGCGCGGCTCAACGTTCAACCCAAAAAGTTAGGACCGATGCCAGGAGGACTTCCCATGAAACTATCCCAACTGCTCAACGCCCGCGACGGCCTCAACCGCCGCGCGCAACTCGCCAACCTCGCGTTCGCTTACGAAACGCTCGCCGCGATCGCCCAACGTATCGCGCGCGCGCGTCTCACTGGTCGCGTGACACTAAAACCCATCGATCCCGAAGAGGATCGCTACTGGGCCACGCTCACCGCGCTCGAAGGTTCGCAAGCGGCGATCGAAGAACACTTCACCAAAGAAGATCTCACCGATCTCGCCGACGCGATCGCCTACGCCACCGGCCGCTCGGGCCTCGAATTCACCTTCGAGATCTCCGCGTTCGCCGACATCTTCCTCGAACCGCTTCGCACCGCCCTCGAGCAAGCCGGCATCGAAATCGATCGCGCCATCCCGCACTTCGACACTCCCGAACACGCCTCCTAGCGGCTTCATGGCTACGAGCGTGAGCGAGTGGCCGCCTGCTCGTCACGCTCGCTACCAATAGCGACGAGTGCCCGCACTCACGAGCCGTTCCTCCTTCGCGCCTCTTCGCGGCCTTCGCGGTTCGCCTCACCTCCCGCCTTCCCTTTCACCGCACAAAGGTGTTTCTTCTCGCGGCTACGATGTTCGAATCCGCGATCCTCAACCACGCCGCCCGCGTCCTCGGCGAAACGGCGCCTGATTTTCCTGCCGACGCCGCCCTGCGCCGCTATCTCGGCCTCTCCCGCCGTCTCGGTCCGCGCGAAAAACGCGCCATCAGCCGCGCCGTGTTCATCTACTACCGCTGGCTGCAATGGCTTAACCCCAAGGAGTCGCTCCAAAAACAAGTCGCGCACGCCGCCGACTTCCACGACCGCTTCACGCGCGACCCGAAATCAATCAAACCCGAGACCCTCGCCGCCCGCGCCGTCCCCGACTGGCTCCGCGACGAAATGGAGCTCACCACGCCTTTCCTCCGGCAACTCCAACGCGAACCCGCCCTCTGGCTCCGCGCCCGCCCGGGAACGGCGGCAAAACTCGCCCAACAGCTCGGCGACTGCACGCCACCACCGCCCCAAGTTCCGAGTTCCGAGTTCAGCGTTCCGAGCTCCGAACCTCAAACCCGGAACCCGGAACCCGAAACTCGAAACTTTACCAACAGCATCGCCCCCGACGCTCTCCGCTACACCGGCCACCAAGACCTTTTTCTCACGCCCGCCTTCCACGCCGGCGCCTTCGAGATTCAAGACCTCGCCTCGCAAATCGTCAGCGTCGCCGCTGCCCCCGCGCCAAAACAAACCTGGTGGGACGCCTGCGCCGGCGAAGGTGGAAAAACGCTCCACCTCGCCGACCTGATGCAAAACAAGGGCCTCATCTGGTCCACCGATCGCAACCCGCGCCGCCTCGAAACCCTCAAGCGCCGCGCCGCTCGCGCCCATATTTTCAACTTCCGCACCGCCACCTGGGACGGCGGCCCCCGCCTCCCCACCAAGACCAAATTCGACGGCATCCTCGTCGACGCCCCGTGCAGCGGCGTCGGCACCTGGCAGCGCAACCCGCACGCGCGTTGGTCCACCACCCTCGAAGACGTTCACGAACTCGCCGCCGTCCAGCGCGCACTCCTCGAACACGCCGCCACTTCCCTCAAGCCCGGCGGCAAACTCATCTACTCCGTCTGCACGCTCACCCGCAGCGAAACCACCGCCGTCGCCGACGCCTTCACCGCCGCCCACGATGATCTCGAACCCCTCCCACTCTCTCATCTCTCAACCTCCAACTCTCAACTCACGCTCCTCCCCCATGAGCTTAACGCCAACGGCATGTTCATCGCCGCCTGGCGCAAACGCTGATCCGCAATCCCCCGCTCGCGCCCCGAATCGCCATTCCTCGCTCCGCCGTCCGAGTTCTTAACCCAAAACCCAAAACTCAAAACCCAGAACTCAACGGCCAGCGAAACCCCAAACTCCAAACTTCGACGCCGCCCTTGCCTCCCGCCCGCCAGAAAAAAATCTCCGCCAGCACCGTCCGCGCCGACTTCAACGATCTCACCGCCGTCCTGCATTACACGCGCGCCGCCCACGATCTCGGACTCTGGGAATCCGAACGCATCCTCATCGAACGCACCTTCACCGACCGCTCCGCCCCGCTCCTCGAAGCCGGCTGCGGCGCCGGCCGCGTCACCCTCGGCCTCTGGTCCCTCGGCTACCGCAATCTCACCGCCTTCGACTTCGCCGAAGAACTCCTCGTCCAAGCCCGCGCCCTCGCCGCCGAACGCTCCGCCGACCAGCCCCCGCACCCCATCCGCTTCCTCCAAGCCGACGCAACTCACCCCCTTAGTCATACATTATATTACAACGACCAGTCGCCCGCCGATCTCACTTGTAATACAATAAATAACAAACCTCGCGACGTCCCCGCTCCCAAAAATTCCTCGCCCGTCCCCCACTTCGCCGGCGCCTTGTTCATGTTCAACGGCCTGATGCAAATCCCCGGCCGCGAAAACCGCCGCGCCGCTCTCCGCCAACTCCGCGCCGTCTGCGCTCCCGGCGCGCCGTTCCTTTTCACCACTCACGATCGCAACTCCTCGTCCACCGAGCGCGCACTTTGGCGCCTCGAACGCGTCCGCTGGGAACGCGGCGACCAGGACCCGCACCTGGTCGAATTCGGCGACCGCTACTTCGAAGAGGCCGGCACCGGCCGCACGTTCATGCACCTGCCCGACCGCCGCGAAATCCTCGACGACCTCGCCGTTACCGGTTGGACGCACGAGTTCGACTGCATGCGCTCCAAACTTTCCCGCGAATCCAAACCCGTCCGCGACTTCTCCGACGAATGTCGCTTCTGGATCGCCCGCGCCTCGTAACACCTCGAAGAGGACGCCCCCGCCCTCTTTCGCTTTCTCACCCCATGAAGCCCCTTCCACTCCTCACCATCCTCTTTTTCTTCTCCGGGTTCATCCTCTCCCTCCACGCCGCCCCTGAATACCCCAAAATCGGCCCCGATATCTACGACACGAGCGCCTCCGGCGCCGAACTCATTGAGGCCGCCATCGAAAAAGCCCAGGCCGAGAAGAAACACATCCTCCTCGGTCTCGGGACCAACTGGTGCCCGTGGTGCCGCAAGCTCCATCACACGTTCCAAACGGCCCCCGAAGTTCGCGAACGCCTCGCTCGTAATTTCGTCCTCGTTTACATCGACATGAACATGCGCCGCACCCCCGCGCGCAACACCGACATCGACGAGCGCTACGGCCGACCACTCAAACAGGGCATCCCCGTCCTCATCGTCCTCGACTCCAACGGCAACCATCTCGTCACCCAGGAGACCGGCGTTCTCGAGGAAGGCGCTGTCCACGACCCCAAAAAAGTCGCCGCCTTTCTCGATCTGTGGTCGCCCCAACGCCGCTAACCGCCCGCGTTCTCCTCAAGGCGAAATCGCCCGCCCCGTCGTTCACCGCCCGCTCGCCCCGCGCCCGGCGCACTCTCACCCGATCCGCGCATTTCCTCCCAACAAACGCTTACCCCGCGGACTTGCCCCGCCCCGCCTTGCACCTACGCTCGTTCCCTTTTCACCCATGTTCGCCGGACTCCATGACCGCACTTGGATTTGGATCGCCGCTGCCTGCTACCTGGCCGGCCTGATCCTCGGCACGGTTTCGCTCCTGCGCGGCACACGACAGTCCAACGCCGCCATCAATCTCATCATCGCGTTCGGCTACGTCTGCCACCTCCTCGGTCTCTACGCCCGCGGAAAAGCCGTCGGCGGTTGCCCGTTGGGCAACATGTTCGAGATCTTCCAGTTCACCGCCTGGTCCGCCACCACGCTCTACCTCGTTCTCGGGGTGACCTTTCGCCTCAGTCTCCTCGGCTTCTTCACCTCCTGTCTCGCCGCGGTCCTGACCGTCACCTCGCTCGCCATTCCCGCCTGGGATGCCACGCGCCGCACGCAAATCTTCGGCGGCAACCCTTGGATCGAACTCCACGCCTCGCTCGCGCTTTTCAGTTACGGCGTCTTCGCCCTGCTCGCCCTCACCGCGCTCATGCTCGTGCTTCGCCACCACTCGCTAAAATCCAAACACCTCGGCGGCTGGTTCTCCTTTCTTCCGTCCATCATCGACCTCGACCACATCAGCCTGCGCCTCCTCGTTACCGGCGTCGTGCTCATGACTGCCTCTCTCATCGGCGGCGCCGTTTACTGGCTCCGTGATTTCGACACCGTCAACCTCACCAAGCTCCTCTTCACCGTCGCCCTCTGGCTCGCCTACTCCGTCGCCCTCGCGCTTCGCCTCGGCGGACAGCTCCTCGCGAAACGTTTCGCCTGGACCTGCCTCGCCCTCTTTGGCGCCGCCCTCATGTCGCTCGGTCCCGTCGACGCCAGCCGTCATCCGCCCGCGCTGCCCGCGCCCGATCACGTCGTGCCGCGATGAGTCAGGAAGCGTTCTTCGTTCTCGGCGCCACGCATCACACCACCCCGCTCGCCGTCCGCGAGCGGTTGTCGCTCGATGCCGACGCGGCCACACGTTTCTCCCGCCAGCTCGCGCAACTCGGCACCGTGCGCGAGTTCACGCTGCTCAACACCTGCAACCGCATCGAGTTTTACGGCGTCGCCAGCGACCCCGCCGCCGTCGCCCAGGTTCAAGCCGCCTTCTGCGCCCAGCAAAAGGTCGACCCCGCCGAGTTCGAACGTTTCCGCCTCCACCTCCGCGGCCCCGCCGCACTCCATCACCTCCTCGAAGTCGCCGCCGGCGTCGACTCCCAGATGGTCGGCGAAACCGAAATCTTCGGTCAGGTAAAAGATGCCTACGCCGTCGCCCAATCCCGCGGCCACACCGGCCCGGTCCTTAATCGTATCTTCCAAAAAGCCTTCCAGGCCGCGAAACACGTTCGCTCGCACACCGCCATCACCGAGGGCCATGTGAGCGTCGCCAACGTCGCCGTCGACCTCGCCCAAACCATCTTCGGCGAACTCGCGTCCACGCGCATCCTTCTGCTCGGCGCCGGTGACATCGGCGAGAAAACCGCCAAGGCCTTCCGCAGCCGCGAAGCCGGCAGTCTCACCGTCGCCAGCCGTCGTCTCGAGCGAGCAATGGAGCTCGCCACCGCCCTCGGCGCCAGCGCCATGCCATTCGAGCAGCGCGAAGCCCGCCTGAGCGAATTCGACGTCGTCGTCTGCTCCACCTCCGCTCCCGCCGCCGTCGTCTCCCACGATGCCGTCAAGACCGCGATGAACAAACGGCCCGCGCGTCCGTTGTTCTTCATCGACCTCGCCCTGCCGCGCGACGTCGACGCCGCCGTCGCCCATCTTCAAAACGTCTTCCTCTACAACCTCGACGACCTCGCAAAAATCGCCGAGGAAAACCGCGCCGCTCGCGCCGCCGAGCTCGCGAAGTGCCGCACCCTCCTCGCCCAGCGCGCCGAAGCCCTCTGGAAGCAAATCGAACCCCGCCTGCCCGCCCCCGCCAAGGGAGGCGCGCTGCCCTCGCCGCATCTCTAACGCGTCTCCCGCCTCAACCGCGCGCGCGCCAAAGCCTCCTCCAACTCCTCGGGCCGGATCGGTTTCGTCAGATAATCGTCCATCCCCGCCTGAATGCAGCGTTCGCGATCGCCGATCATCGCGTTCGCCGTCACCGCGATAATCCACGGGCGGGCGCCGCCTTTTTCCTCCGCCAGCTTTTGCGCGGCCTCGAGGCCGTCCATCTCCGGCATCTGCACATCCATCAAAACCACGTCGTAACGACGCCGGCTCACCGCTTCCAGCACCTCGCGCCCATTCGCGGCAACATCCGCCTTGTATCCAAGTTTCGACAACATCAGCAGCGCCACTTTCTGGTTCACGCGATTATCCTCCGCCAGCAACACCCGCTCGGTCTTCGCCACCGCACTCCCCCCGGCCGACGCAAGCGCGACGCTTTCATTGCGTGATTCCGTCGCCTCACCTTCCTCCCCGCGCGTTTCCTTCACCTCTCCCTTCCCGCCCGCCAACCGCGTCAACACCTCCAAAATCTGCGAGGGCTTCGCCGGTTTGCTCAGCGCCGCCGCAAACAACTCCCGCTCGCCCAGCGTTTCTCGCTGCCCCACCGACGACAACAACACCAACGGCAACCGCCTCGCATCTCGCCGCGCGCGAATCGCCCTCGCCAGCATCACGCCATCCATCTCCGGCATCTGCATGTCGACGATCGCCACATCGAATTCCACTCCTTCATCCAGCCACCGCAACGCCTCCGCTCCCGACGGCGCCGCGCGCACCACCATTTCCCAGCCCCCGGCCATCGTCGTCAAAATCCTCCGGCTCGTCGCATTGTCGTCCACCACCAGCAGCCGTTTGCCGCCGACCTGCGAACGCCCTCTCGCCACATACGGCCGCGGCCGGCTCGCCTCCACCCCGACCACCGCCGAAAACCGAAACGTCGATCCTTTCCCCGCCTCGCTCTCCACCCACATCTCTCCGCCCATCATCTCCGCCAGTCGCTTGCTGATCGCCAGTCCCAATCCCGTCCCGCCGAACTTCCGCGTCGTCGACGCATCCACTTGCGAGAACGACCGAAACAGCCGCGGCAGCCCCTCGGACGGAATGCCGATACCTGTATCCGTCACCGCGAAGGTCAGCCGCGTCCGCCCGGACTCTACCGGCTCCGCTTTCACGCTCACCACCACTTCGCCTTCCGCCGTGAACTTCACCGCGTTACCCAACAGGTTTACCAGGATCTGCCGCAGCCGCGTCGCGTCGCCGCGCAACATCCCCGGCACGCCGTCTGCAATCTCGTAAAGCAAATCGATCTGCTTCTCCGCTGCGCGCGGCGCCAGCAGGTCGAGCGCACTTTCCACGCAGCCGCGCAGCTCGAATGGCTCCTCCTCCAGCTGCAGGTGACCCGACTCGATCTTCGAGAAATCGAGGATGTCGTTGATGATCGTCAGCAGCGCCTCGCCGCTCAACCGGATCGTCTCCGCGTATTCGCGTTGCTGTGACGTCAGCGCCGTATCCAGCAACAGATTCGTCATCCCAATCACGCCGTTCATCGGCGTGCGAATCTCGTGGCTCATCGTCGCGAGAAACTCGCTCTTCGCCTTGTTCGCCCGTTCCGCCGCATCTCGCGCCTCGCGCAACTCATCCGCCTGCCGTTTCCGCTCGGTGATATCCACCACGGTCGCGACCTCCTGCTCGATCTTCCCGTCCGGCCCCCGATAAACCCGCGCCGTCAACACCACCCACACGTCGTTGCCGTCCGGCCGACGATACCGTTTCTCCAGCGTGAACTCATCCCCGCCCCCGGCCTTGATCCGTTGATACTCGGCCTCCTGTCGCGCCGCATCTTCCGGATAACTGACTTTATGAAAATCCTCGTAGGTCACATTCGGCCCCGGCGTGAGTCCGCTGATCCGAAACATCCCGTCGTTGAACCAATACGCGCGCCCCTCCGAATCGTCCGTCCACGTCACGCCAATCGGCATCGCGTTCAGAATGAAACGCAGCTGAGCCTCCCGCTTCGTCAGCTCCTGTTGCGCCGCCCGCCGCGCCGTCACATCCAGTTGCAACCCCATGTAGCCGATCAGCTGCCCGTGCGAATCCGTCAAGCGTTGCAGGTCCAGCTCCACCCAACGCTTCTCCCCCGCTTTCGTGTAGTTGAGAATCTCACACCGAAATGCATTCCCGGTCTCCACCGTGCTCTCCAGCTCGGCAAACACCGTTTCGTCCGTCTCCGCACCGCTCAGCACTTCGTTCACCCGCCGCCCGCGCATCTCGCTCAACGTGTATCCAAACAAGCGCGTGAACGCCTCGTTCACCCACTCCACCCGCCACTCCCGATCCATCAACACCACGCCGCTCGCCGTCTTGCTCGCCACCAACGCCAGCTTGCGCGACTCCACCTCCGTCCGCTGCAGCGTGCTCGTCACCCGCTCCGTCTCGCTCCACGCGCGGCTGCGTGAACGCAACAGCGTCCCCGTAAACGCCGCCGCCAATCCGCTCAGCCCGAGCCCGCAGCCCAACACCACCCAGGCAAGGCCGCGCTCGCCTCGCTGGTCGAATAAAACGTTCGTCGCAATCTCCAGCGTCCAGACTTGCCCGTGCACCGGCACCAGCACCGTCTGCGCGAAGGTCGGCGATCTTTTGCCCGCGTTCGGCGTCGATGCGAACAGCAGCGACTCTGCCGCTTTTGCTTCCCCTTCGAACGCCTGCAGATCCAGCTGCTCGTCCGACACGCCGCGCATGATCTGGTCGATTCGCAGCGACGCATACACCCACCCTTCCAGCGTGGCGAGCCGCTCCTCCTCCGTCGCCGGCACCACTTCGTCACGGTAGAACGGCAGCAACAACAGGCATCCGGGCACGCGTCCTCCGCCTTCGATCAACTGTATCCGTTTCGTCAGCACAGCCGCCCCCGAACGCATCGACCGCTCCGCCGCCTCCCGTCTGGTCGTGCCCGAACCAATGTCCTTCCCCACCGCACCGGCATTTCTCACGAGCGGCTCCATCGCCGTCACCAGATACGCGTTCGCTCCCGTCCCTCCCCGCTGCACCGTCACCTCCGGCCCTATTTCGCTGCGCAATTTTTCCTCCCATTCCGTCAACGACTCCCGCGCAACCCTCCGCGCGATTCCCAACCCCACCACCCCGTCGTCGAGAAAGGGCTTCATCGAATCCACAAACCGCGCCCACCGATCCCGTCCCAGCTCCGGCTCATCCCACACCAACGCGCGCGCCGCCACCAGCGCCTCCTCCGTGGCATCGAATCGACTGTTCACCGCTTCCAGCACGCGGTCCGACGATCGCTCAAACCTCGCCGCCTCCTGTTCCTGAAGCAGTCGTTCCGTATTCCGCCACGCCGCAAAGGTCAGCAACGCGCCCAACAAAAACACCGCCGCGGGTGTCGCCAGGTGCAGTCGAAGTCTTCGCGACGTCATCATCTGCGACTCACACGATGATCAACCGCCCGCGCCCCGCCAGCCGCAAGCTCACGCCAAACCGCTTTTGCTTAACAGCCATTCCGCCGCGCTTCCTTCCGACCGTTCGTTCAACAACTCCCGCAACCGCCGCGCCTGCCGCGCCGTCCGCTCCCGCCGCGCCGCATCTCCCAGCGCCGCGCGCAGCTCCTTCGCCAGCGTCTCCGGCGTCGCCGCGCCTTGCACGAACTCGGGATACATCTCCTCGCCGAGCAGCAGATTCGCGATTCCGATGAACTTCACCTTCACGACCATTCGGCCGATCGCATACGTCAACGGATCCGTCCGATACGTGACCGCCCCCGGAATCCCCGCGAGCGCACAGTGCATCGACATCGTCCCGCTCGTCGTCAGCACCGCCGCCGCCTTCACCGGCTCCGTCGCCTGCCCCACTTTCACGAGTTTGACCCGCCGCCCGCTCGCTTCGCCACCGACGCGACGCGACAATTCCGCCTCCACCGCCCGCCGAATTTCTTCGCTCGGATAAAGCACCACCGCGTCACGGCCTTCTCCGGCCCGTTCAAACGCTTCCACTAACACCGGAAAAATCCGCGCCACCGGTCCTCGCCGGCTCCCCGGCAGCAACAACACCGGCCCGCTCGGATCGTAACTCACCGGCGCCGCATACTCCGCCGTCACGAAGGGATGTCCCACAAAGGTCACCGGCAGCTTCGTATCCGCATACACGCTACGCTCGAAGGGAAAAATCGACGCCAGCCCGTCCAAATGCTCCGCCATCTTGAACCGCCGCCCCGCCCGCGACGCCCACACTTGCGGACTAATATAATACAGCGTCTTCACCGTCCCGCCCGCCTTCGCCGAGATCCCGCGCGCAAACAACTGCTCCGCAATCCGCAGGTTCAATCCCGACGAATCCACAAAACAAACCGCTCGCGGCCGATGCTCGCCGATCCACCGCACGATCTCCGCGATGAGTTTTCGGTAATACGAAATCTTCGCCACCACTGCGAACCCCATCGCCGACGACGCCGTGAGGTCCTTCAACAACTCCGCGCCCGCTGCCGCCAGCCGCGGTCCGCCCAGCGCCGCCACCACCGTCCCCGGCCGGCGGGCGATCACGTCCCGCACCATCCGCGCCGCATGCTCATCCCCCGAATGCTCCGCCGCAATCACGAGCAAATCGACGCCACCCTTCGTCGGTAACGGAAGTCGTATCGAGTCGCTCATAACGGAAACCACAGAGGCACAGAGAACAGAGAGAAGACAATCCGGGTTTTCTCTGTGTCCTCAGCGCCTCTGTGGTTCACCCCTTCTTCGCCTGCTTGATCTGCTCCGTCACCGTAATCGCCACCTCCAGCGCACTCTTCCCCAGCGCCGCTCCCACCTTCGGCTGCTGCAGCGCCGCCACGCTCTCGACGAAACTCTTCAACTCGATCGCCAGCGGCTCGCCTTTCTCGATCGGAATATCCTGCACCGGCACCGAACTCACATCGCCGGCCTTCGCCAAACCGACCTTCAGCTTCAACCCATACGCGATCAAATCGCTCTTCTTCACCAGATGTCCTTTCTGGTTCATGAAATCGAGCGACAGATACGCGTTGTCCTGAAACACCCGGATCTCCCGGTTCTTCTTCAAGCTCATCCGGCTCGCGCTCAGATTCGCCACGCACCCGTTCTCGAACTCGATGCGGGCATTCGCGATGTCCTCCGTCTTCGACAGCACGCTGATCCCCACGCTGTCGATCTTCCGGATCGGCGATTTCACCAGCGCCAGCACGACACCGATGTCGTGTATCATCAAATCCAGCACAACTCCCACTTCCGTCCCGCGCGTCTGATACGGCGCCAGCCGCTCCGCCGTGATGTAACCCGGCCGGTTGATGTGCTTCTCCAGAAAGCTCATCACCGGATTGAAATGCTCGATGTGCCCCACCTGCACCAGCCGGTTCGCCTTCTGCGCCGCCGTGAGCACGCGTTCCGCTTCCTCCAGTGTCGCGCACAACGGTTTCTCGATCAACAAATGACACCCCTGCTCGAGCAACGGCACCGCCACCTCCGCGTGCCGGTCCGTCGGCACCACGATCGACACCGCGTCGCACGCCGCGCCCAACTCCGCCAGCGTCGCAAACCGCCGACACCCGAACTTCTCACAAATCTCCTTCGCCCGCGCGTCGCTGGTTTCGAAGATCCCCACGAACTCCACTTCCGGCATCGCCGCATAAATCCGCGCATGATGCTGCCCCAGCGATCCCACGCCCGCGACACCACACCGAATGCGACCTTTGTTTGGAGTTTTGAAATCGAACACGCCCGAGATTGCCACTCCGCCCGCGCCCGTTCTCAACCCAAAACCCAAAACTCAAAACCCGGAACCCTAAACTCCGGCTTCGCCGGCGAACCGCCCGTCGTGCAAAAACAACGCCCGACCCGCCTTCTTCGCGTGCGCCGCATTATGCGTCACCAGCACCAGCGCCGTATTCGTTTCCGCACACAACCCGAGCAGCAAATCGATCACCGCATCGCCCGTGTGCTCATCCAAATTCCCCGTCGGCTCGTCCGCCAAAATCAAGCGCGGCGCATTCATCAACGCCCGCGCCACCGCCACCCGCTGACGCTCGCCGCCCGACAACTGTGACGGCAAATGCGTCGCTCGCCCCGCCAGTCCCACGCGCGCCAACAACTCTTTCGCCCGCTCTTTTTCCGCCTTTCCCGGCGCCCGCATGATTCGCGACGCCATCAGCACGTTCTGCAACGCATCCAATTCCGGAATCAGATAAAACGACTGAAACACGATCCCCAAAAACGTCGCGCGCCGCCCGCCCGTCGCCGCCGCACCTTCCCACGCCAGCGTCCCCGCATCCGGCGCATCCAACGCCGCCAACAAGTTCAGCAGCGTCGATTTTCCCGACCCCGACTCGCCGCGGATCGACACACTCTCGCCTGCCACGACCTCGAGATCCACTCCGCGCAACACCTCGATCATCCCTTCGCCGCTGCGAAAGCTCTTCTTCAATCCTCGCGCGCTCAGCACCGATTGCCCGCGACCGCGCCCCACAACGCTTTTCGATGAATCACTCACTGCGCAACGCCTCCACCGGTTTCAACCGTGCCGCCCGCCACGCCGGCAGCAATCCCGCCAGCGTCGAAATCACCACCGCGCACACCACGATCATCATCACGTCATTCGTCGAGGTATGCGCCGGCAAATTGCTGAATTGATAGAACCGCGTCAGCACCTCCTGGCTGCTCGTCAGCTCCGTGAACACGCGCACGAAATCGTTCCGGAAATGCAGCGCGCCAAATCCCAGAGCCAAGCCAAACGCCGTGCCCACGATCCCGATAAACAGTCCCTGAAAACAAAAACACGCCGCCACGTGCCGCGACTTCCCGCCGAGTGCCCCCAACAATCCGATCTCCCGCGTTTTCCGCACCACCGAAATTAGCAGCGAACTCGTCACCGAAAACGCCGACACCACGATGATGAAGGTCAGCAGGAAAAAGATCATGTTCTTCTCCAGCGCCAGGATGAACAGGAAGTCCTGATTCGCATCCATCCACGAGCGCGCCGTCATGTAGGCGCCGGGCGGCAGCGCCGCATTGATCCGCGCCGCGCCCACATCCGGATCGAGCCCGGGCGCGAGCTTCACGTTGATCCCGTGGATCCCGTCCCGCAGCCCATACAGATCCTGCATGGTCCGCAGCGTCACGATCACCATCGAGCTGTCGAGTTGCTGATGCCCGACTTCGAAAATCCCCACGACCTTCAACTCCCGCGGCAGAAAAACCTCATCCCGTTTCAACCGCTCCAACAACAACGGCGAATACACCTCCACCGTATCGCCCATCCGCGCCCCAATCGTAATCGCCAGATTCGCGCTTAAAATAATCGAGTCGTCATCCAACGCGTCCAACGACCCGAGCCGCACATAACGTTCGATCGGCACCACGTCTCGCACGCGTTCGAGATCGAGCCCGCGAATCGCCGGATACGCCGGACGCCCTTCGCACTCGAGCATCACCACGCCATCCGCAAACGGCGCCGCCGCCACCACGCCTTCGACTTTCTCGATCCGCTCCAACACCGCATTGGCATTGTTCACATACCCATCCGCGCGCACCTGCACGTCGCCTTCCGTCTCCACGATCATCCGGCGAATCTCGTGACCAAATCCGCCCATCACGCTCGTCGAGATGATCAACAACGCCACGCCCAACGCCACGCCCAGCATCGAGATTGCCGTAAAAAACGGAAACCGCCGCCCCGTCGGGAAAAGCTGCTTCAGAGCGAGGTAGAGATACCAAGGCATGAGAGGCGATAAGCCGTAAGCTCTAAGCTGTAAGCTGCAAGCGGATCGGCGGAAGCTTAAAGCTTACAGCTTATCGCTTATAGCCCGCCGGCGCTTCACGCGCCGGGCCTCAACTGCGGAAACAAAATCACATCCCGGATGCTCTCCGCTCCCGTGAGCAAGATGCACAACCGATCGATCCCCACGCCCATGCCACCCGCTGGCGGCATGCCATGCTCGAGCGCGAGCAGGAAATCCTGATCGATGTTCTGCTTCTCCTCGCCCGCCTGCTTCTCGAACATCTCCCGCTGCACATCCGGATCGTTCTGCTCCGAATACGCCGGCGCGATTTCCATCCCGCCAATCGTCAGCTCGAACACATCCAGCACGCTCGGATCTTCCTTGTTCAACTTCGCCAGCGGACACAGCTCCTTCGGCAAATGCGTGATGAAGGTCGGCTGAATCAGCGTCGGCTCGATCTTCTTCGAGAAAATCTCGTTCGTGACTTCGAACTCTTCCCAGCCGGGATGAATCGACAGCCCCATCGACTCCGCCTTCGCGATCTTCTCGGCCTTCGAACGCGAAAACCATTCCGCATCCCCCGTCGCTTCGACGATCAGATCCTTGTAACGCACTTCGCGCCACTCGCCGCCGAAATCGATATCCTGCCCGCTCGCCGCGTGCTTGATCTTCAACGATCCGTCCGCCGGCTTGATCACGTCGCGCACGAGCGTCGTCAGCATGTCACGGATCAACGTCATCATCCCGCGATAATCGCTATACGCCTCGTAAACCTCCAGCATCGTGAACTCCGGATTGTGCCGGCGCGACACGCCTTCATTCCGGAAAATCCGCCCGATCTCGAACACGCGATCGAACCCGCCCACCAGCATCCGCTTCAATCTTAGCTCGGTCGCGATACGCAAAAAGAAGTCCACGTCCAACGCATTGTGATGCGTCACAAAGGGCCGCGCCGCCGCGCCGCCCGCCGTGCCTTCGAGCACCGGTGTTTCCACTTCGATGAACTTCCGGTCCTCGAGAAAACGCCGGATGTGCGACACCACTCGCGAACGCAACATCAGCCGCGCCCGCGACTCCTGATTCACGATCACATCCAAATACCGCTGGCGATACACCTGCTCCGGATCGCTCAGTCCGTGAAACTTCTCCGGCAGCGGTCGCAGCGCCTTGGATACGAGCGTAAACGCGTCCACGCGCACCGTGACTTCGCCCGTCTTCGTTTTGAAGAGCGTGCCGTTCACGCCGATGATGTCGCCCAAATCCAGCTGCTTCTTGAAAACCGTGTAGCGCTCCTCGCCCAGCACGTCTTTGCGGAAATACAGCTGAATCTGCCCTTGCTGATCCTGGACCTTCACGAACGAGCTGCCGCCCTGCACGCGAAAGGTCACCAGTCGCCCCGCGACCGATACATTCACCGCGTAATCCTGCCCGTCGACATACAGCGCTTTCGCGTCGGCCGAGAAATGCGTCGGCGCGAACTCCGCGCGAAACGGATCAAACCCCGCCGCCCGCATATCCGCGAGCTTCTGGCGCCGCACAGCATGCTGGTCGTGCGTGATGTCTTGAGGGATGTCGCTCATGGAACCGCGCAGGCTGAAGCCCCCCCGCCCCCTGCGCAAACGGATTTTCACCCACTCACGGCCGTTCTCCAAATAATCGAAAATCCAAAATCGAAATTCGAAAATCTGCCCCTACCGCGCCCCCGGGTGCCCCGGCGCAAACGGAATATTCACCGCCTTGTAATACTCCAACGAATGCTCCGCCGGCTCGACACCTTCCGGCAGCGCCCGCTTCGAAAACGTCTGGAAATACAACAAACACGAATCGCGCCACTCGCGCGCCTCGCGTTCCTGCCGCGCGAGCAACGCTTTCACATGCGAATAACGCGGCTCGCCGATCGGGCTCTTCGGCAATGCGTCCCACGTCTTCTGCCACTCGCGCACCGTCTCCACGCCTCGCTGATAATGCAGCGCGATCTCATCCCACAACGTCCGCCCGCTCTTCATCTGATAATCCCACGGCAAATGATGAAACCACAGCAGCAGGTTGTCCGGCGTCGTCCTCGGATCGCCCCACACGCGCTGAATTTCCGGCGCATACTGCTCGAGCGCATTCGACCCTGTCTTCGTGCGATCGAAACCCATCCCTTTCTCATCCGCGCGATGATAATAAACCGACGTCCAGTCCGCGCGTCCCGCCTCGTCCACCCACGGCCCCGGTCCGTGATGATGTCCTTCGGCCATGATGTGATGAATGCCAAGCGGCATGGAATAGTTCACGACCGTTTCCCGCGACTCCATCAGGATCGACGTGATCGGGTTCACCAGCGCGGGATCGTTCCCAAACGTCATCCGCGTCCACTCGTCCGCAATCGTCGCCGAATCGAGCTGATGATCCCACGCGAGCCGGCCGTAAGCATACCAATTCGCCTGCGCCATCGGATGGCCCGTCCAGTTGCGTTCGTCGCCGATGTTCGACACGCCCGCGATCACCGAAATTCCGTGATGATCCACGCTGCCGTCGACGATCTTTCCGACCGTCGTGCCCGGCCCGTTCACAAACGTATCCGCATCCAGCACCTCCTCGAACAGCGGCGCGAGAAACGCGATCTGCGTCCCGCTGCCGAGATACTCCTGCGTGATCTGTAGTTCCAACGCCAGCGGCGTCTTCGGCATCGCGCCAAACAACGGATGAAACGGCTCGCGCGGCATGAAGTCGATCGCGCCGTTCTTCACCTGCACGATCACATTGTCGCGAAACTGCCCATCGAGCGGCACGAACTCGTTGTAGGGCTGCTTGTGCCGATCCTCCGGCTCCTCGTTGCTGTAAACAAACGCCCGCCACATCACAATCCCGCCGCGCGACTGCAACGCATCCGCCAGCATGTTCGCGCCATCCGCGTGATTACGTCCGTAGTTCTGCGGCCCCGGTTGCCCTTCCGAATTCGCCTTCACCAGAAACCCACCAAAATTCGGAATCAGCGCATAAATCTCCTCCACTTTGTCCGCCCACCACTTGCGCACCGCCGGATCGAGCGGATCCGCTGTCTTCAATCCGCCGATCTCCACCGGCGCACTGAAACGCGCCGTAAGATAAACACGGATACCATACGGCCGAAACTCGCTCGCGAGCGCCGCCACCCGCTTCAAATAATACGGCGTCAACACCCGCGCATTCGCGTTCACATTCGTCAGCACCGTGCCGTTGATCCCGATCGACGCGCACGCGCGCGCATAATCGCGATACCGCGGCGACATGTATTCGGGAATGTGAAACCAATCCCACAACGACTCGCCCGCATAACCGCGCTCGACGAAGCCGTTCAGATTATCCCAATGATTCAACAACCGCCGCTGTATCCGCGGCCCGGTGACAATATTCAGGTTCTCGATCGGCTGATTCGTCTGCAGGTGCCGCAACAGCGCAAACGCGCCGTAGAGCCACCCGATGTCGCGATTCGCCACGAGCAGGATTCGCCGCTGCCCCTCCACCGTCACGCTCCGCAAGATGAATCCTTCCTCGCTCGCGACACGCAGATCCGCCTCGCTCACCAGCGCGTTGATTTCCGGCTGACGCGGATTGCCCAGCACGAGTGCGCCCGCGCGCGTCGGCTTCGCCACCACCGGCACATCGACCCCAAGCAGGCCGCGCAAACCCGTCGTGAGTTCATCGCGAATCGCATTGATCGACCCCATCGCCCAGGGCGAGCGCGGCGTATCCGGAATCACGATCTCTGTGATCGCCGCCGTGTAGCTCGCGCGCAGCGACTGATCCGCGATCGGATCGTAACGCAGCCACAGGCGATAACCGTCTTCTTCCGTCGCCCGCGATGCAACGGCACTGACCACGAACAAGGCGCAAGCCAGCCAGCGGGCCGCGCCGGCAGAGAACGTGAAGGAGGAACGCATCATGGTTTTCAATGTAGGAGGTCGTTCGGGGTTGGGTTCGCCATCGTCTTCAATTGAAGGCGCGCTCGGAATCGAAGCTCTTTTTCCATTCGGCCACGACACCGGAAAACATCAGCACCTCGATCTTTTCGATTACGGTCGTGGTCTCGTTCTCCTGCACCGGCTCCTGGATCATGCGCATCACGCCCGTGATCGGATCCACATAAGGCACCTCCTGCATGCGCGCCACAACCTGGCGCGTCTTGCCCTGCAGCCGCCGCTCGAAAACCCACACTTCGCTCGTCACGTCGTCGACCACGAAAGGCCGCACTTCCTTCGGCTCTCCCAACAACGTCTTGAGTTCGGCGCCCGGCATGCCCTTGCGCAAATCCGGACTGGGCGTCTCCACGCTCCGCGACGCCACGGCCGTCCCCGTCGGCGCCGAAGCACCCGGCGAAGCGCAGCCCGCCATCAACAGCGCTGCAGCCAGCGAAGCCGCCGGCGCGAAGCGCACGACGAAATCCGATGCAAATCCGCACCCGCTCACCCAAAGACGTGACGTAATCATGAAAAATTGAAACCGGCTCCCCCCACCGCGCATTTCCCCTCACCCCCGCGGCGCATCGTGAATCGTGAAGCGCCCGCCGACCTGCAGCAAAGCGAGTTGATAAAGCAGTCCGTCGTAATAACGCCACCGCCCTTCCGGCACTTCCGCATCCCACAAACGCTGCACGAACGGCCGCGCCAAATCCGGATCCGCCGCGAGTCCCGCCACCGCCGCCATCGCAAACATGCCCACCGAGGTGTCCGACGACAACGGCTTCCCCGCGAGCGTGAACTGATTCGCCGCGTTCGGCCCCTGCGACGCAAAGAACCGCAGCACCCGATTGCTCTGCTCCACCTGCCACGGATCGATCCGCCACCACGCATAATCGAGTGCCACGTTCGCCGGAGTCCGCCACGCATCGAAGCGAAAATCGCCTTTGCCCTCGCCAAACTGGGTCGACGTGAACGGCCGGCCGTCGAAGTGCGCATACTCCGGCATCAATCCGGTCTCGGGATGCGCCGCCTGGCGGAAAAATTCCCGACTCACCTGCGCCGCCTCCTTCCAAAACGCCCGGTCCTCCGCGTTCTCCGCCCAGCGCGCCCACAGTTCGTAAAACGCCGGCAAGTGATACGAAGGATCGGTGAAGTTGCCCGCGTGTATGTTCGGCACGAATACGACCTGCTTCCGCTCTCGATCGAAAATCGACGTCAGCTGACCCACGTGCGGCTTGTGCAACATGTCCCGCAGTAACGTCTGCGCTTCCGCCTCGTAGTTGAAAATGCCTTCTCCGCTCCCCCAGCGATGCGCCGCGAAAAACAACGCCATCGCAATCCACTCCTCGCCATCCGATGCGCTGCCGGGATCGATGATCGTCCCATCGAACTTGCACTGCCACGCAAAGTAGCCGCGCCGCGGCCCGTCCTTGTGCCGTATATGCGTCGTCGCCCACTTCCAAATCCGATCGAACTCTTCCTTCCGGTCCAGCTGCACCGCGATCATCAGGCCATACGAAATACCCTCCGACCGAACATCCTGATTCCCGATATCAGCGATGTAAGCCATGTCCGCGCCCACCGGATAATAAATCCGCTCGCGTTCATCGTCGCCGTAAAAAAGCCGCTGAAACCCCGCCTCGATCTTCGCCGCAACCTCGGCCTCCGACTTCCCCAACAGCTCCGAGAACAGATTGCGCTGCGCCGGCGCCGCCGCGGCCGACGCACCGAAGAACACCATCACACACCCCAAAAAAATCGCTCTCCAAGCCGACATAGACCGCTGGTCATTCTGAGCGCGGCGAAGAATCCAGCTGGATTTACGCCCCACCGCTACGCCCCCGCCCTTCCTGGATGTTGAAAGACCCTTCATAGGAATATGCCTGCGCTTCCGCTCTCCGGGCTCACTTCGCTTCCGGCCAATAAATCTGGAACTTCCCGCTCACCTCCAACAGCGCGATCATCGTGAGCAAGCCGTCATAATACCGCTTCCGCCCTTCGGGCACTTTCATGTCCCACAGCCGCTGCACGAAAGGCTGACCCACCCCGCGATCCGCCGCCAATGCCGCCGTCGCCGCCATCGCGATCAAGCCGGGCGTGTTCATGTCGGTCGACACAGGCGTGCCGTCGATCTTGAACCGGTCGGGAATGTTCTCGCCGTGCGACGCGAGAAACTTCAACACGCGATTGCTCTGCTCCACCTGCCAGGGATCCGCCGCCCACCACGACCAGTCGAGCGCTGGATTGGAAAGCGTGCGCCACGCATCGTAACGGAAATCGTCGTGATTCCCCCACGGCGTCTTCCGCGGCGTCCCATCGAAATTCGAGTAATCCGGCATCAATCCCGTCTTCGGATGTGCCGCATCCCGGAAGTGTTGGCGGCTCGTCTTTGTCACTTCCGCCATGAACGCGCGATCCGCCGGATCCGCCGCCCACTTCGCCCATAGCTCCGTGTAGGCCGGAACGTGATACGAGGGATCCGAAAACTCCGATCCCGGCGGATGCGGCGTGAACACGATCTGCTTCGCCTCGCGGTGAAACATGTTGGTCACCCGTCCGCGCTCCGGATCCTCATCCTTGTGCAACATCGTGCGCAGCAGCGTCTGCGCTTCCTGGCTGTAGTTGAAAATCCCCTCGCCATCGCCCCAGCGGTGCGACGCAAAAAACAGCGCCATCACGAACCACTCCTCGCCATCCGGCGCCGGCCCTGGACTCAACCGTCGACCATCGAACGCGGTGTGCCATGCGAAATAACCGCCCAAGGGGCCCGCCTCGTAGAACATGTAGTGCTTCGCGTATTTCCAGATCGCGTTGAACTCCTTCTGCCGGTCCATCTGCACGGCGATCATCATCCCATAGGACAATCCTTCGCTGCGGACGTCGTTGTTCTGAATGTCCGGCACATACGCCATTTCGCCCGGCACCTCGTAATAAAGCCGCTGCGAATTCTCGTCGCCGTAGAACAGCTGCTGAAACGCCGCATTCACCTTCGCGTCGATCTCGGCGTCGCTCTTGCCAAGATATTCCTTGAATAAATTACGATACTGCCCGGTCGCAGCCGCACCTTGCGAAACAGCCGCGTGGACCGAAGTCGCGGACGCTGCGACGAAAACCGAAGCGAGGAAAACGCAGCCGAGGAGTTTTCTCATGATCAAAGTCGGACGAGGGAAAGCCGTTGAAGTTTCGAAAGAGACAACAAAGCCGCGGCAGTTTCGCCGCGGCTCCGCTTTTTTCAAAGCGCGCGGCGTCTCCGCCGCGCGAAATCAAGCCGAAGCGCCGCCGAACTTCTTCCGGCGTTCTTCGAGTTCGTTCTGAATCCGAAGATTCAAGTCCTTGCCAATCGGATACACGATCAGGCACCCGAGCGCGATCAGCATGGGGATCGCCGCATAAACCGACGCCCCGAGACGAATGCCGAGCATCGCCGATTCAGACTGGGCGACATTCGCGACATAGCCGTGCAAGCCCATCAGGAAGCCGATCACCGCGCCGCCGAGACCCAGTCCCGCTTTGAGCGCGAAGAGAATGCCGGCATACATGAATCCGGTCGCGCGACGCGAGGTCTGCCATTCCGAATAATCCGCGACGTCCGCGATCATCACCCACAGCAACGGAACCGTCGGGCCCCAGCCCAGGCCCCAGATGATCGAAAGCCAGAACATGAGGTTCATGTCCGTGGGTCCGATGAGCATCACGCCCAAGGTCGCCATGATCGTCACGCTCATGCCGGTAATGAACACCGCTTTCTTTCCGAAACGATCCGACAGCGGCTTCGAGAACGGAATCGCCACGATTTGGATGATCGATCCGAGCACTTGGAAAAACGCGAACGCCACCGCCGGCGCATTGGAAGCATCCGGGCGAACCAGCAATCCGAACAAGTCGAGCACCATCGCGAATCCTCGCGGCTCGGCATCCGTGGCGGCTTTGGCGAGACCGATGTTGTCCACGAACTCGCGCATCGCGCCCAGATCGAGATAGTAGGTGAACAAGTAATTCAGCGACGTGCCGCGAACGACCAGCATCGTGAAGATCGCCAGCGTGAGCACGAACATCGCCTGCCACGGTTTGCAGCCCCAGGTGTTCTTGATGTCTTCCTTGAGCGAGGGCTTCTGCTCGGGATTGGGCAACACGCGCTCCTTCGTGGTGAAGAACACGATGATGTTACAAATCACGATGATCACCCCGAAGATCGCCATCGTGGTCGCCCAGCCCTTCGCACTGTCACCCGCTCCGAACTTGTCCACCAGCGGAAGCGCCAGCGCCTGGATGATGAACTGGCCGATCAGCGCCGCGACAAAGCGGTAGCGAGCGATGTTGGCCCGTTCGCTGACGTTGGGCGTCATCACGCCCATCAACGCGGCATACGGCGTGTTGTTCGCCGAGTAGATCACCATCATTATACTGTAGGTGACGAACGCATAGATGATGCGTCCCTGCGGTCCGAAGTTCGGCGAAACGTAGACGAAGTAGAAAATCAATCCGAAGGGCAGCGCAGTCCACAGGATCCACGGCCGGAACTTGCCCCAGCGTGTCTTCGTGCGGTCAGCGAGTGCGCCGACGATCGGATCGACGAAAGCATCGGCGAGTCGGACGATGAGGAACATCAATCCCACCACCGCCGGAGCGATTCCCACCGTGTCGGTGTAGAACGCCCCTTGGTAGAGGATCATCGATTGGAAGAAAAAATTCGTCGCTACGTCACCAAGGGCGTAGCCGATCTTTTCGCGGACCGGAATCTTGTGCGCTGAATCGCTCATGGATGGAGGTGGGGTGAGGAAGAAGTCGGGAGAAGCTCCGTGCGTAAAGCGCGCGTCAACGCGCGCCCGTTTTTCTTTTGCTCAAACTCTATTGGGAAAGCCAGAGGTAGTTCGTAACCCCGCGCGGATAGTAGCGGCTGCCGCAAACGATTCCAGAATCGCTGCGGATCTGGTCGCACATCGCATGCTCGCCGCAGCCGGGAGTGCGCTGCCAGTCGGCGTGAACGCGGTCGCCTTTCTTCGCGGCCTCCGTCATCGCCTCGGGGAACAGCTTGCGAGTCACGTGCTGCGCGATCGCGATCTTGCTGAACCAGGTGTTGGTGCTCGTGCTGCTCATCTTCCACCCGCCCGATTTTTCATCGATGCAGATGCCCGGCACCAGCGCCTGGTTGATGTGCTGGCGGAGCAGCTTGAACAAGGGCGCGAACCGGCCATTGCGATCGGTCGCGTCACGATAATTCAAATACAGCGGATAGATGAAGCCTTCGACCGCGGGCAGGATCCGCGAACGGTTGTTCTTCTCGAAAACGGCGGGGAAAAAGCCGGTCTCCGCCTCGAACTTCGTCGTCAGCGTGTTCGCGAGCAGATTCGCTGTCGCCGCCGCGTCGGCGGACGCCTTCGCGAGTCCCAGCCGCGCGAACGCCTTCTCCAACAACACCCACGCTCCCAGCGTCTTCACCGCGAGGTAGAGGTTGTTGCGCGCCTGACCGAGGCTCACGTCGAGGCTGTCGTAAGTGGTGATTTCCGCGCCGATACCGACGCGCGCCGAGTCGTGCTTCAACACGCCATCGCGCTGCTTCGGATCGGGATCGTCGCGGCGATGCAAACTCTCCGCGCACGCGAGCAGAATCTTCTGCTTCCCCTTCAACCATTTCGTGTCGCCCGTCCGTTCCGCATAGGTGCAGGCCGTGAGGATCCAGTTGAGCAACTGCTCCATTGTCATGTGACTGAAGCAGCCTTCGATCCCGTCGCACTCGTAACTCGAACGTCCCGGCGGCGTGAAGAAGTTATTCACGCCCATGTCGTGCGTGAACGAAATCCCGAGCTGATCTCGATACGAGTAACGATCCACGAAGAGATCGAGCACGTCGCGCACGCCCCACGGCAGCCACGCGAGTTCGAAGAAAACATGATCCACCGTGAGATCGAAGGTATTGACCATTCGATACTCGCCTTCGTTCACCATGTAGAGCGGCTTGTTCTTCGCCCACATCAACTGGCTGCTGCCCAGATAACTGTGCGTCGCTTGCGCGATGAGGAACTTCTGATCGGCATCCAGCCGGCTCTTCGCGAGTTCCCGATCGCGTTGCGCCGCGAGCTTCTCATAGCGCTCGTAGTTCTCGAATCCATAACCGAGCACATCCTCGAGATCGCGGAAGTAACGCGTGTAAGCGAAGCTCGACGTAATGCCCGTCGTCACCACGCCGCCTTGATAAAACCCGAGCACGAGCGGGAAACGCTTCCGCTTCCCCGCCGGCACGGTGAACACCAGCGCGCTCTCACCCGCGATCACGAGCAACCCGCGAAAATCGCGAAACTTCGGCGCCAGGATATCGAAGCCCTGGCGCATCGTGACGCCCTTCGCCGGCACCGTCGCATAGCCATACGCCGTGCCACCCGCGAAACCGAGCAGCGAATCGCTCGTGTCGGTCAGCGGCCGCAACGTGTCGTCGCCATTGCCAATGCCAAAGATCAGCTCGACGTCTTCCTTCCCGCCGCGGTTGTCGTATTCGATCCAGCCGGTGATCAACGGCGCCAGATGAAAACGCGCCGCCGCTTTCGACATCTTCGCCGGATCCGGCACTTCCCCAAACGGCGACAACAACGAAAATCCAAATCGCGAATCGTCCGCCCGCCACGTGTCGCTCGCCCAATTCAGCGTGCGCGTGTAATTCTCCGGCCGCAACGAATCGAATCCGCGCGGCGGCTGCACCACCGTCGTGTCGCCCGTAAATGCGCCTTCCTGCGACTTCGGCGGCGTCAAAAACGGCAGCAGCTGCCACTGCGACTTCGACGGCGCGCGATAGCCCACATACACGTTTTGCTTCGCGGCACCGCGAAGCGACTGACCAAACCCGCCGGGCGCATCCACCAGGCCGATTGTGAAGCTCGCAAAAGCCCCAAAGGGCGAGTGCTGGGTATGATAACTTTCAGCCACGGTATTAGATGCCACAGTTGTTCAGGAAGCCGTTGAAGTCGCCCGCGAAACGCCCGGAAACCGGCGTGAAACCGACGAGACACAAGAGCGAACGTTCTGCATGAGAGGTCCGGTCCGCAGCGTCGAAAGCGGGGGTAAACGACGGCGCGAAAGAGCGCGCAGAAAGTCCTTTTCGCGCCGAGACGACGCCATCAGCCACACAATCTAACAATAGACTTGTGCGCACGCCGTCCTTTCTTCGAACTGGCGCCCTACCCTTATGAACGGACGTCGCGTAACTCTCGCCGACGTTGCACGGCAGGCCGGCGTGCACGTCACCACTGTCTCGCTGGCGTTGCGCAACCATCCCCGACTGCCTGAATCCACTCGCCAGCGCATCCAGAGCCTCGCGCAGGAAATGGGCTACGCCCCCGACCCCTTGCTGCGCGCGCTCGTCGCCTATCGCGGCCAGGTCGTGCCTCGTCGGAATCCGCCCACCATCGCTTACGTCACCAATTGGAACACCCGCTTCGGCTGGAAATCCGCCACTGCGCACGCCGAGTTCTACGCCGGCGCCGTCGCTAAGGCGAAAGAGATCGGCTTCAACCTCGACCACTTCTGGATGCGCGAGCCCGGCCTCACGCAAGGTCGCCTGAGCCGCATCCTCAACGCCCGCGGCATCAACGGCGTCATCATCGCCTCCCACGGCCGCGAAAACGGCGACGCTCTCCTTTTCGATTGGTCGCAATTCAGCGCGGTGAAAATCGACTATTTCCCCCACCAACCCGCCCTGCACAACGTCACCAACAATCAGTGCGACATCATCCGTCTCGCCGTGCAAAAGGTGATGGCCAAGGGCTACCGCCGCATCGGTTTCGTCATGCATCGCGGCTGGGATCACGCCGTCGACCGTCTCTGGTCCGCCGGCTTCCTCTGCGAACAGGAAACGATTCCCACGAAAGAGCGCGTTCCGATGTATCTGTTTCCGGATGCTCATCCGGTCGAGCGCTGGCTCAACGAACAATCCTCCCCGGAAGTCGACGTCGCTCCTTTCAAGAAGTGGCTCGATCGCCACAAGCCCGACGTCATCATCAGCAAAGCGTCGTTCGTCCAAACTGCCCTCCAATCCCTCGGCCTCGAAGCTCCGCGCGATCTCTCGCTCGTCGACGTGTTCCTCGAAGACTTTAGCGGCGCCAAGGCGGGCGTCCGCCAAAACCACCAGACTGTCGGCGGCCTCGCGGTCGAAATCCTCGCTGGCCAACTCCAGCAGAACAAACGCGGCATCCCCGAAATTCCCACGACCACCTTCGTTGAAGGCACTTGGTTCGACGGCACGTCCTGCCCTTCTCTGATCCCCGAGCCGATCCCCGCCGCGGAACTCAGTTGAGCCGTTGATCTTCGTGGAAGCGCGGGCGCTCCCGCGCTTTTCCACCGTTCCCTCCTCACGGAACCCCAGCCCGCCCGGCCGTGACAATTCTTGGGCGCCATGTCGCTCAAGGAATACGTCCGTAAGCGAAACTTCTCGAAAACCGCCGAACCCAAAAGCGGACGCGCCGCACGCGGCGCCGGCGCGGGCCACCGTTTCGTTATCCAGAAACACGCCGCGTCCCGCCTGCACTACGACTTTCGCCTCGAAATCGGGGGCACGTTGAAATCTTGGGCCGTGCCCAAGGGCGTGCCCTACAAAAAAGGCGACCGCCGTCTCGCCGTCCACGTCGAGGACCACCCCGTTTCCTACATCGATTTCGAAGGCACCATCCCGAAGGGCCAATACGGCGGCGGCACCGTGATGGTTTGGGACCGCGGCACATTCGAACCGCTCACCGCCACCCCCGCCAAGGACCTCGAGAAAGGAAAACTCCACTTCGTCCTCACCGGAAAAAAACTCCGCGGCGAATGGTATCTCGTTCAACTCCGCGGCGGCGATGAATGGCTCCTCATCAAGGGCGGCGAGGATATGAAGCCTGTATCCGAAAAACAGGACGACACCTCCGTCCTTTCCGGCAAATCCATGGAACAGCTCGCACGCGGCGCCGGCCGTGTCTGGCAATCCAACCGCAAGGAATCGAAATCCTTCAAAGCCACGATCGCCGAAGCCGCCCGGGCCGCCGAAGCAGAAAATGGCGCAGCAGCGCCCGCCGCGCGCGCCGCGCCAGCGCGCCGCACCGCTCGCTCCGCCAAAAAGCCTAAACAAACTTCAGGCGCCCGCCTTCCCGCTTTCGTCGAACCGATGAAAGCTCTCCTCGTCGACGCCCCGCCGCCGGGCGAATGGATCTACGAGATCAAATTCGACGGCTTTCGCGCCATCGCCTTTCGCGACGCCCACGGCTCACGCGTGCTCTCGCGCAACAACAAGGACTTCGCTCAGAAATTCCCCGAGATCGTCGAAGCTGTCTCCGCACTCGACGTCGAGGACGCCATCCTCGATGGCGAGGTCGTCGCGCTGGACGACAAAGGCCGATCCTCATTCCAACTTCTCCAAGCCCACGACCTCGGCACCGAGCGCCCGCCGCTGTTCTTCTACGTTTTCGATCTGCTGCAGCTGAACGGAAAAAAACTTCAGTCGCTCCCGCTCACCGAACGCAAAGCCGTCCTTGAAAAACTCCTTTCGAAAGACGCCCCGGCCGCCCTCCGCTACTCCGCCTCCCTCGGCAACGATCCCGACACCCTCCTCGCTCAGGCGAAAAAACTTGGACTCGAAGGCCTGATCGGCAAACGCCCCGACTCCACCTACGAACCCGGCAAACGCTCGGGCGCGTGGATCAAACTCAAACTCCACCGCGAGCAGGAATTCGTCATCGGCGGTTACACGCCCCCCGGCGGCTCGCGCACCCATTTCGGCGCGCTCCTCGTCGGCGTTTACGAGGGCAAACAACTGAAGTTCGCCGGCAAGGTCGGCACCGGCTTCAACGCCAAACTCCTCCGCTCGTTGCACGCCGAATTCCAAAAAGTTCCGGCCGACACCTGCCCTTTCGTCGATCTCCCCGACAAACGTCCCGGCCGCTACGGCGCCGGCGTCACCGCCGCCGAAATGCGCCGCTGCCATTGGATAAAACCCGTGATGGTCGCGCAGATTAAATTCACCGAGTGGACGAATGACGACCGTTTGCGTCACCCCGTCTTCCTCGGCCTGCGCGAGGACAAACCCGCCACCGAAGTCGTCCGCGAAGAAGCCTCCTGATCACCATGGCCACCAAAACCGAAATGACCGTCGGCCGGATGAAGCTCACGGTGAGCAATCTCGACAAGGTCCTGTATCCGGAAGTCGGATTCACGAAGGGCAATGTCATCGACTACTACATCCGCGTTTCCGACGTCCTTCTTCCCCATCTCAAGAATCGCCCGATCACGCTCAAGCGCTACCCCGACGGCGTCGACGGCTTCTTCTTTTACGAGAAACAATGCCCGTCGCACCGCCCCAAATGGGTGAAGACGACCACCGTTCCGCGCGACCGCGGCGGCGAAATTCACTACTGCGTGATGAACGACCTGCCGGCGCTCGTCTGGGCCGCGAATCTCGCCGATCTCGAACTGCACACTTTCCTCCACAAGGCCCCCGCCATCGCGCGTCCAACCGCGCTCGCCTTCGACCTCGATCCCGGCCCGCCCGCCGACATCGTCCTTTGTTGTCAGGTCGGCCTGTGGGTCAAAGCACTCTTCGATGGTCTCGGTCTCAAGAGCTTCGCCAAAACCTCCGGTTCCAAAGGCCTCCAGGTTTACGTGCCGCTCAACACGCCCGTCACCTACGACCGCACCAAAGAATTTGCCCACACCGTCGCGCGCGTGCTCGAAACCCAATTCCCCGACGTCGTTGTCGAGAAGATGCTGAAATCGCTCCGCGTCGGAAAAGTCCTCGTCGATTGGAGCCAAAACGACGACCACAAGACCACGGTCAACGTCTACTCCCTCCGCGCCAAACAGCGTCCCACCGTGTCCACCCCGGTCACTTGGGACGAAGTCGAAACGTGCTGGAAAAAGAAGAAGAAGGAACTGCTCACCTTCGAAACCGAGGACGTCCTGAAGCGAATCGAAAAACACGGCGACCTCTTCGCCCCCGTCCTCCAGCTGAAACAAAAACTCCCGCCCATCCGCGCCCTGCAGTAGCGCGTAAATGGAAGCGCGGTGCCCCCGCGCTTCTCGATCGTTTCGCTAAAATGGCAGCGACGTTGCTGCGAACCGCAGAGGCACAAAGAAATCCCGCGACCTTCCTCTGTGTCTCTGTGTCTCCGTGGTTTGATCGGGTTGCCGATCCGACAAATACCCGCATCGCGACGCCTCCGGACTCCCCCTCGTCAGCCCTGGCGTCACCGCACCTCCGCGCGCTTGCCTCCACCTCCCCCCGCGATTGCGCTTCCACCCTCGATGAAGCACCTCCCGCTCGCCTTTCTCGCCGCCGCATTCGCGCTCACCACCTTTGCCGCCCCCGCCAACACCATCCCCGCCTCGCATCCAAACATCCACTACGAAGGCCGCTTCGACGTCAGCGCCTCCGACCGTAATTCCATCGGCGTGATCTGGCAGGCCAGCCGCATCACTTTCACCTTCGAAGGCGACTCCATCGAACTCCTCTTCTCCGCGCCCAAAGGTCAAAACTACTTCGACGCTCTTCTCGGCGACACGACTCACCTCGTCGAAATCAACGAAAGCCAGCCGCCCAAAAACACCCGCTTCGAAAACCTCGGCCCCGGCCCTCACCGGCTCATCCTTTTCAAGCGCAGCGAAGCCGACGCCGGTCACGTCCACTTCGAGGGCCTTCGTCTTTCACCCGACGGCAAACTCCTCCAAGTCGATCGTCCGACCTACGCTCACCAATTTCTTTTCCTCGGCGATTCCATCACCGTCGGAGCGTGCAACGAAGACGGCGACACCGACCAGTGGGAAGACCGCCGCACTCATAACGCCGCCAAGAGCTACGCCGCTTTCACCGCCGCCGCCTTCAACGCCGATCACCGCAATATCTCCGTCAGCGGCATGGGCATCTCCGCCGGCTGGGTCTCCAAACGTGCCGGAGAGATCTGGAATGGCGTGTATCCAGAAATTGAATCCCCTCGCGCCGATCTTTCCGCTTGGACGCCCGACGTCGTCTTCCTCAACTACGGCGAAAACGACGATTCCTACACCACCGCCAAGGACCTCCCTTTCCCCGCCGATTTCACCGAACGTTACATCCAACTCGTGCGCGACATCCGTCGCACGTTTCCCGCCGCCCAAATCGTGATTCTTCGCGGCGGCATGACCGGCGGTGCCTGCAGCGAACGTTTACGCCAACCCTGGGAAGCCGCCGTCGCTCAACTCGAAGCAGAGGACTCCCGCCTCACCCACTTCGTCTTCCAACATTTTTCCCGCCGCCATCCGCGCGTCGCCGACGCCCGCGCCATGGCCGACGAACTCATCGCCTGGCTCCGCAGCAGCTGCTACCTCCTCCCGCCGCACTGACGCCGCGACCGCCAGGCCAAGCCTGGACCCACTCACGCTTTTTTCACGCGCTGCATCCCATACGGTGCGCGCTCCGGCCGCGACAACAGCGCCGTCGCCTCCGGGTCGTTCTCGAATTTTTCCGTCTTCGGATCCCAACGCAGCGGACGCCCCGTCTTCATCGCAATCCAGCTCAAGATGCACGCGGTGTTCGCACTGTGCGCCACCGTCGCCGGCGCGAGCGGCTGCTCACGGCTCACCATGCAATCGAGCCAGTTCTTGTGATGACTGCTGCTCTCGAGGAATTTCACCGTCACGCCGTTCGGATCGAGCAGCTTCGGATCGCTCGCGTCCAACGGCTGCAGCTCGGTCGCTCGCATCGCGGGATCGCTCGAGGTCTGCGCTCCTTCCCGTTCCCGCCCGACAAAGATCCATCCTTCGTCGCCGATGAACCGCACGCCGTTAGGCAACTTGTCCGAGACGGTCATCTTCACGTCGCCGGGATACATCAGCTCGACGTGATACTCGCCGTGCACATTCCAGATCGAGTTGGTCGGAAAGGTCGCACGTCCTTCGATCTTCAGCGGCCCGCTCGATTCCATGTCCATGCCCCAGTGCGCCGTGTCGAAATGATGCGCGCCCCAACCCGTGATCATGCCCAGGCAATAGGACTCGTTGCGCAGCCAACCCGGCCGATCGTATCCGGACTGCGGATGCACGCGTTGCTCCGTGTAATACACTTTCGGCGTCGGCCCGAGCCACGCATCGTAATTCAGATTCGCCGGGATCGGCTGCTCCGGATCGTCCGGCTTCGTGGGATCGATCGGCAGTCCAATTTCGACCGCCTTCAACCGCCCCACCCGCCCGCTGCGCACGAACTCGCAGCCTTTCCGAAACTGCTGCGACTGGTTCCACGAACGCTGCTGGCTGCCGACCTGCAAAATCCGCCCGCTTTTCACCACGGCGTCGCGCAGGATCACGCTCTCTTCGTGCGTCATCGTGAACGGCTTCTGGAGATACACGTCTTTCCCCGCGCGAATCGCCGCCAGCGCGATCTCCGCGTGCTGATGATCCGGCAAACTCAACACCACCCCATCGATGTCGTCGCGCGCCAGGATCTCGCGATAGTCGAGGTGCGTCGACATCGGCGGCCGCACCGCCGACGCATCCCGATAAAACTTCTCCGCCAGGTCCTTCCCTTCCGCCACGCGCCTCAAATCCACGTCGCACAGCGCGACGATGTCCGCCATGCCCGAGCGAAACACGCCCGGCATGTCGTGCCCGCGCGCAATCCGCCCGCAGCCGATCTGCCCGATGCGAAACCGATTGCTCGGCGAGTTCGCTCCCAACACTCGCGAAGGAATGATCGTTGGGAACGAAATCGCCGCCGCCGCGACGCCGAGCGTCTTTATGAAGTCACGTCGATTGAAAGGACCCGTGGGGTTGCGGTGAGTTTTTTTCATGAGAAATCGATTCGGGAAGACAACTGACTCGGCAGATTTTTGCACGCTACAACAAGCGACCCACGCGATTCCGCGCGCGTCCGACAGCGCGGTCAATCCATCCGCGTATTGCTGACAAACGCAACCCGGGTGCTGTCCGGCGACCACGAGGGCACATTGATCGTTCCCTGCCCGCCGAACAAATAAGCGATCACCCGCGGCTGGCCCCCGCTCGCCGGCATCATCCGCAGGTAAACATGCTTATAATAGGGATGCTCCTCCGGCTTGATGTCCTGTCCGTAAGAAATGAATACAATCCATTTCCCGTCCGGCGAGATATGCGGAAACCAGTTGTTGAACTCGTCATTCGTCACCTGCTCCTGCTGCGAGCCATCCGGCTTCATTCGCCAGAGCTGCATCAATCCGGAGCGCGTCGAATTGAAATAGATATACTTCCCGTCCGGCGTGAACTCCGGCCCGTCGCTCAGCCCCGCGGCGTCTGTCAACCGAATCTCTTCCCCGCCGTCCGCCGGGATCTTGTAGATGTCGTATTTGTCCGACGTCGCCTCCGGCGTGTGCTTCCGTCCGCCCGTGTAAACCAGCCACTTCGCGTCCGGCGACCAACCGTGGAAATACGAGGGCGACTTCGGCGTCACGCGCACCGGCGTGCCTCCCGTGGCCGGCAATTTGTAGATCACCGACCGCCCGTTGTCGTCCGCACTGTGATGGCTGATCCCGAGCTGCTTCCCATCGAAGGTCAGCACATGGTCGTTGTTATTCCGCGTCGCAAACCCCGTATCGAAATTTCCGATCTGCTTCGTCACCAGATCGAAGGTCTTCAGATGCCCTTTGTTCGGCCCCGGACCGCTCACGTTGATGAGAAGCGTCTTGTGATCCGGCAGCCAGTTCGGCGCCTCGAACTGCTCCGGCGAGCTGTAAACGATCTCTCGTTTGCCGGTGTGGACATTCAAAATTTCCAAATGCGCCCCGATGTAATCGCGATACGGCACATATCCTTCCTTCGGCGGCCGCACGATGCGCACGTCCTTGAACACCACCTCCTCCTTCACCTCTCCATTGTGCGAGCAGAGAAACAACCCCACGAACACCTCGTCGCCGAGATCGAGCTCATCGAGCGTCGTGCTCGTGAACGTCTCGCCATAACGCGCCGACGAAAAAATAAACTGCCTCCCGCGTCGCTCGAACTTGATCACGTCACCTCCCGTCAACGGCACCACCGCCTGCTCCGTCTCCGCTCCCTTTGTCCGCCGAAACTGCAGCGACGTCAGCCCGTCCCCATGCACGCACGCATCCGCATACGGCGAATCCGCGTCGAGGGTCTGCCGCACGATCCAACCCGCCTTGCGGTGCGGATCCACGCCTTGCCCGAGAAATTCCACGCGCGCGAAAAGAATGAAGTCACCCTTCATCTTGTTCCACGCGAACTGAAACTGGTCCGTCTTCCCCCACATGTTGATGCCGCCGGCCGTCATCCGATACTCCTGCCGCAATTCGTCATAGCTCGTCGATCCCGCGATTGCTGGCGCACCGACATCGCCATGCCCGGAAAACTGCCCGACCGTTCCGCCAGCCGCGGCGAATAAGGCAGGAGCCATCAGGCTCATCATTACCATCGACGCGAACACACCGAAGCCAGCGGGGATTTTCATGAGTGGGGTGGGCTGCTCGACGCTTCGCACCTCAAAAGGTGACGGCGAGCCCAAGTTTAGCCCACCCCGGTCGCAGCCCGTCATAATGTCGCGCCCGCAACCGCAATAACCCCGATTCGCGCATCGGAACCGCCCCGTTTTATGCCTCGTTCGCACATCCTGCCGTCGAAGCATCCGACATCCTGCGCGACAACACCCCACGCCGCTCTCCAGCGCCGGCTCACCGCAAACCCCAACGTCACATGCACACACTACCTTCGCGCCGTTTCGCTTTGGCACTTCTCGCCTCCGCTCTCGCCCTTCCCGTCACCTCGCTCGCGCAAGCAACTTCCCCCGCCGACACCCGCACCGCCGACGAGGTTGTCGTCCTTTCTCCTTTCGTCATAACCGACACCCAAACCGGACGCTACCAGCCAACCCAAACCACCTCCGGCGGTCGCGTCCGTGTTAATCTCTTCGACGCCCCGCAAAGCGTCTCCGTCGTGACCCGCGAACTCGTCGACGATGTCGGCGCCACCCGTCTCCTAGACGCCCTCCAATACATTTCCGGCGTCACCGAATCCACCATCCCCAACGGTCTCGATCGCACCACGATCCGCGGCTTCCAGTCCGACGGCCAACGCATCGACAACTTCTCCGCACCCGCCCAGGTCAACCTCGATCCCGTCTTCGTCGAGCGCATTGAGGTCGTCAAAGGCCCCAACGCCGTCCTCGCCCCCGCAGGCGTCCCCGGCGGCACCATCAATGCCGTCACGCGCAAACCGCGCTATGAAAACTTCGGCTCCATCGCCGCCACCGTTGGCCTCTTCAACGCCCAACGCCTCGAGTTCGACGTCAATCGCACGCTCACCGACGACGACCGCGTCGCTTTCCGCGTCGTCGGCGCGTTCCAGGACACGGAGGGCTACGCCGGCGACCCGCGCGAAACCTTCGTCATCATGCCGATGATTTCCTTCCGCACGCAGGCCGGCGCCGAACTCGTCCTCCAAGCCGCCTACACCGACTCCCGCGTCCAAAACTATTTCGGCATCCCCATCGATCCGTCGTCCGGCTCCGCCACCGGCACGCGTCTGCTCGCCGGAGTCGCCCGCGACCTCAATACCGCCGGCGCCGATTACCGCAACGAGGAACGCCCCGAAGTCCGCGCGCTCCTCACGCTTCCGATCACCGACGCGATCTCAATGCGCCTCGCCGTCCGCTACACCGATTTCGATATCTCTTTCCTCCAAAACCTCGCCACCACCGGAATCAGCGGCGGCGGCGTCGACCCGCGCACCGGCCTCTTCACGCCCGGCATCGTCTACGGACCCGCGCCCGACTTCGCCCCGTCCGCCGCGCCCACCCAGCCTCGCACGTTCATTCGCAACGGCTCCGAGGACCTCAACCACTACTCCCTCTTCAACGCCCAAAACGACTACAGCTTCATCTTCGACAACGACCTTCTCACCTCCACCACCGTCGTCGGCGGCGCCTTCGACATGACCCGCCAGACGTTCAAGAGCTTCCGCTCCACCAAACCCGACATCAACTACGACGCGCCTTCCGCCGACGCCCACACGATCGGGGCCCTTTCCACGCGCCAGGACACCAACAACTACGCGCTCCAATTCTACCTCAGCGAGACCCTCTCGCTTCTCCAGGACCGCCTCATCCTCAACGCCGGGTATTCGTATAACAATTACGACCAAGCCACCGACGACCTCATCCCGAATCCCATCCAGAAATACCGCGCCAACATCAACACCGAGCTCAAATCCTACGGCATCCTCATCAAACCCATCCCCAACCTCGCGCTGTATTACAGCTACTCCGAAAATTCGACGCCCAACTCCGCCTACAACATCGGCCGCAACAACGCCGCCCCGCTCCAAGACGGCCAACAAGACGAATTCGGCGCCCGCCTCCAGCTCTTCGGCGATCGCCTCACCATCACCGGCGCCTACTTCGACATCATCCAAAACAACTACTCCGTCCCGAATCCCGGCAACTACGTCCCCAACCCGCCCAACCCGCCGCTCCCTCCGCTCGTCTCCGACCGCATCGCCAAAGGCTACGAATTCGAATTCCGCGCCCGCATCACCGAGGAATTTTCGCTCATCGGCAACGTCACCACGTTCACCAATCGCGATCCCAACGGCGTCCCGTTCCGCGGCACCGGCGAAAAATCCGGAGCCCTTCTCCTCAACTACCAATTCGCCCGCGACTCCTCACTCACCGGCCTCACCCTCGGCCTCGGCATCACCTACCTCAGCGATCGCCCCGGCGATGCCGCGAGCGGCGTCACCGCCGCGAGCACCGCCGATAACATCATCCCCGTTCAACCGAGCTTTTATCTCCCGTCGCGCACGCTTGTGAACCTCAACGCCGCCTACCGCTTCAACGAGCATTGGAAAGCGCAACTCAACATCGACAACGCCCTCAACGAGGACTACCTCGCCGCCAGCATCAACCGCTGGGTCGTCATCCCCGGCGACGAAATCAACGCCCGCCTCCGCGTCGAATACTCCTTCTAGCGCAATCAAGCGTCCTTGGACAAATATCACGGCCGGCGCCCGCCGGCCGTTTTCATTTCTGAGCGAAGCGAAACCTAGCCGAAGGCTGATTCGACACCATTTCGACTTTCCCAGCCGCCATCCCATCCACGCATTTCCCCGCTTTGCGCCTTGGCCTTCCGCGCGGAACCGTTTTCGTTCCCGCTTTTACCCGTGCCTGCTCCTGCTGCCACGCCATCGGCCACCCGTCCTCTCTCGCTCGGCGTCATCTTTCTTACGCTCTACATCGACCTGATCGGGTTCTCCATCATCTTCCCGCTCGGGCCCGATCTGCTGACGCATTACCTTTCCACCGACGGACACACCGGCCTGCTCGGCTGGCTCGTCGGCCACACCGACACCCTCGCGCGCTCACTCGGCAAGGATGAAAACTTCGCCGCCGTCCTCTTTGGCGGCGTCATCAGTTCCCTCTTTTCCATCCTGCAATTCATCTTCGCCCCCTTCTGGGGCGCCGTCAGCGACCGCCGCGGTCGTCGTCCCGTCCTTCTCCTCACCGTCGCCGGCACCGCGCTCGGTTATCTCATCTGGATCGTCAGCGGCTCGTTTTGGCTCTTCGTTCTTTCCCGCATCGTCAGCGGCGCGTTCAGCGGAAATCTCTCCGTCGCGACCGCCGCCGTCGCCGACGTCACCACGCGCGCCGAACGCTCCAAAGCCATGGGCCTCGTCGGCGCTGCCTTCGGTCTCGGTCTCGTTACCGGCCCCATGCTCGGCGCCTTCGCCACACAGATAAATCTCGTCGAAATCGCCCCCTCGCTCGCCCGCTTCGGTCTCAACCCGTTCACCGTCCCCGCCGCCCTCGCGTTCATCCTTTGCCTGATCAATCTCGTCTGGATTCACCGGCGTTTTAACGAAACGCTTTCCGACACCACCCGCGCGGAATCTCACCCGGCGCGTCTCCGCAATCCGCTTCGCGCCATCCTCAGTCTCGAAGACCGCGCGCTCCGCCGCGCCAACCTCGTCGCCTTCATCTACTCGGTCTCCTTCGTCGCCATGGAAACCGCGCTCACCTTCCTCGCCGCCGAACGTTTCGGCTATACGTCACGCGAAAACGGATACCTCCTCGGCTTCCTCGGTCTCTGCGCCATCGTCACACAGGGCTACATCGTCCGCAAGCTGCTCACCCGTCACACCGAAACCGCCATCCTCATGGGCGGGCTCGCCGCCTCGGTCGTCGGCCTTCTCTGCATCGGCTACGCGCCGGAACCGTGGCTCCTTTACCTCGGCCTCGCCGCTCTCGCGCTGGGCTCCGGTCTCGTTAATCCTTCCACGACTGGCTTGATCTCTCTCTACAGCGCCCAACACCAACAAGGCCGCGCCCTCGGCATCTTTCGTTCCCTCGGCTCCCTTTCGCGCGCCATCACGCCCGTGATCGCCGGCACCGTTTTCTGGGTCTTCGGGTCCGCCAGCGTGTTCGTCGCCGGCGCCGCATTCGCCCTCGGCGCCCTCTGGCTCAGCCGCTCGCTGCCCCAGCCCGCGAAATGACGCCCGCGTTGCCCCGCTTTCAACATCCCGTCGTGCGCCTGCTCCTCGCGCTCGCACTCCTGCTTGCGCTCACCGGTTGCCAGCTCTTCCGCCGCGAACTCCCACGTCCTGGCCGCACCACCCTCGATGGACCGGTCGTCACGATTCCGGCGAAACCACTCTCCAACTATCTCGTAATCGAAACGAAGTGGGACAAACGAGGCCCGTATCACTTCCTCATCGACACCGGCGCTTCCGTCACGCTGGTCTCGCCCGAACTCGCCGCGCGCTACGCCGCCCGCAACGCCCCGCCGCCCACCACGCCGCTCGTCCGCGTCCGCTCCGCCACCGGCGAAACCGCCCTCCTCACCGCCACCACGCTCCGCAAAATAGACCTCGGCGGCGCCGTCTTCGAAAACGTTCAGGCGCTCATCTACGACTGCAGCGCCATCTCTGCTCACCTCGGCATCCATATCGACGGCATCCTCGGCTTTCCGCTCTTTCGCGAAACCGTTCTCACCCTCGACTACCCCAACTCCCGCGTCGTCCTCCAACCGCTCTCCGCTCCGCCGCCAACCGCCGGCGCTGCGATCCACTTCAACAACGAACGCAACATCCCCATCATCCCGCTCCGCCTCGGCCACCAAACCTTGGTCGCCCTCATCGATTCCGGCAGCGACGCTTCTCTCAGCCTCAACCCCATCGGTCTCCAACCCGAATTCGCCGTTCCACCCCGCCCCGGCGCCACCATCGCCACGCTCAGCGGCGACCGCGAGCAACGCATCGGCCGCCTCGCCCAGGATCTTCATCTCGGAGATTACGTGATCCGCCAGCCCGTCATCGACACGACCGACGAGCTCACCTCCATCGGCGGCGGCATCCTCGAACATTTCACCGTCACGTTCGATCAGGAGCACAATCAGGTCACTTTCTTCCGCGAAGACCCCGCCCCGCTCGCCGCCACGCCGCTCCGCAACGCCGGCGTCAGTTTCAACAAAACCCCCGTTTACTGGCGCGTCGCGAGCGTGGTTCCTGACTCTCCTGCGGCCGCCGCCGGCGTTCAAACCGGCGACCTCGTCACGCGCATCGAAGGCCAGCCCGTCGCCGAGTGGGACATCACGCGCTACCAACAACTCGTCGCCACCGCCGAAGCCATCACGTTCACTTTCCTCAACGGCACCGAAGAATCCGAAAAACGCATCCCCGTTTTCGACCTCGTCCCATAGGGGCGCGCGTCGCTTCGGTTTCGGATTCCGAGTTTCGAGTTGTCGTCTTTTCGCGACTCCCGCTTCCGACCAACTCGGAACTCGAAACTCCGAACTCGGAACTAGCCGTTTTTGCGCAGCAAAAACGCCCCCGCCCCATCGTGGCCCGCTTCCCACGGCCGCGAAACCACACTCTTTTCGAGCGTCCACTGCCCGTGCCGGTCCGCTAGGAATTCGCGCACCACGCGCTCGTTTTCCTCCTCATCGATACTGCACGTCGAATAAACCAGCCGCCCTCCGCGCCCCACCAGCCGCGCCGCCGCCGCTAGCAACGCTTTCTGCTGACGCGGGTGTTTCTTAAAATCCCTTTCCTGCAATCGCCACTTCACATCCACGCGATGACGCATCACGCCCGTATTCGAGCACGGCACATCCAACAGCACCGCCACAAACTCCCGCGGCAACTCATGCTCCTTCAACATCGCCGCCGCATTCTCGCGTAAATCCGCCTGCACCAGCGCCACCCCGACCGTTTCCGGCACGCGCGACAGATTTTCCGCCAATCGCTCGATCCGCGTCCCCGGCAAATCCATCGCGATCACCTTCCCGCGCTTCATCGTATCCGCAATCAGGAGACTTTTTCCGCCCGGCGCCGCGCACCCGTCGAGCACCACTTCCGTCTCCTGCGGCGCGAGCACATCCACCGCGATCCGCGTCGCCGGATCCTGCAAATAAATTTTCCCGCTCTTCAACAACGGCTCCACCTCGCTCCAACGACCCGTCGGAATCTCATAAAACCCGTCCCACTCCGTCGGTTTGAACCACTCTGGCGCCCCAGCCGCTTCCTCGCCTTCCGTTTTCCCCCCACGCCAACGCGCATACACCGGCGCCGGCCGCTGATTCCATTCGAGCAATTTCCGCGTCGCCTCCGCCCCAAACTGCGCGAGCCAGCTCCGCACCAGCCACACCGGATGCGAAAAATACTCCGCCAACACCTCCGCCGGCGCGAGTTTCGCCGGCGGCGGACTCGTCATCGCACCCGCCAGCTTTCGCACGACCGCATTCACGAGCCGCGCCTCCGCCGGACTCGTCAGCGTCTTCGTCCGCTCGACGGCATGATGCACGATCTTCGCCACGCGTCCTTCGTCCGCGTCCGCATTCGCCTCGATCAGTTCAAATCCCGCCACAAACAACACCGCTCGCGTCGCAAACCGCGGCGGATGCGCGATCAACCGCCCGAGCGCCGCCTCGATCCGCCCAAAGTGCCGCACCACGCCAAACACCAAATGCTGGCATCGCGCCCGCTCGGCTCCGGTAATCGACCTGCCCAGCGACTCCAACAACTCATCCACGCGTTCCCGCCGCTCCAGCCAGCGCGCCACCAGCCGCACCGCCGCACCCCAAGCATCGGAGCGCGGCGCGTTCTTGTCGGAACCCTCTGCGGAAACATCTGCCATAATTGAATGCGAGCCCGCCGCACTCTCGTCCCGTGCGCCAGCAAAAACAACCGTCTCATCCCCTTCCGTATGCCCGCCGGCGGCAAAAGATACACTGTTTGACAACGCCAATCATTCCCCGCTCAACTTACCCGTTCAGGTCATCACTTTCGTAAAAATGAATTCCGAAGCTGTTTCCGCGCTCATCGCCAAAAACCCGCCGCTCAAAACGGCCAAAGCCAAACTCGAAGCGATGGAGCCCGGCGCTTACGTGATCCACCGGAGCTGGGGCTTCGGCCAGATCCAAAGCTACGACGACGCCACCCAACGTCTCATCATCGATTTCAAGGATAAGAAGGGCCACGCCATGGATCCCGCTTTCTGCGTGAACACCATGGAGGTCCTCCCCGCCAACCACCTCCTCGTCCGCAAGGAAACCGACTCTGCCAAAATCGCCGAGCTCATCGCCGAAAACCCCGCCCAGCTCGTCGTCGAAGCCCTCGAATCCTACCCCAACCGCGCCACCACAGCCATCGACCTCGAGATCACCCTCGCCCAGGTCCTCGGCCAGGAAAAATTCAAGAAATGGTGGGCCAGCACCAAGAAGCTCGTCGCCAAGGATCCCCGCATCCAGGTCCCCGAAAAGAAGACCGAATGCTACGTCCTCCGCGAAACCCCTGTTTCCGCCGAAGACGAAATCCTCGAACAATTTAACGGCACCCGCTCCGCCCGCCGCCGCATTGCGCTCGCCGAAGAGCTCCTCGGCACCGTCGACAAGAAGGAAGTTAAGACCGACCTCTCCGCGATCCTCACCGGCCTGGCCGACGCGGTGAAAACCAGCAATCAGCTCGACGCCTCCGAACGTCTCTACGGCGCTTTCGTCCGCGACGAACTCGCCCGCCGCCTCAACGTCGATCCCAGCACGTTCGAGCCGCAACAATCCGCGGTCATCGCCAACACCCGCGATCTCCCCGCCATCGCCGAAAAGATCCCGGTCCATTTCCAGTCTCGTTTCCTCGAGCTGGTCAACGAGACCCACCCGATCGAGGCCCGCGAACTCCTTTTCCAACTGCTCAAAACCTCGCAGGGCAAGTTCACCACCGAGTGCATCAACTTCCTCGTCGAGCAGGGCCACTCCGACGAACTCGCCGCCGTCCTCAAGCGCTGGCAAACCGAGCAAAATCTCCGCGCGCCCGTCCTTCTCTGGATCGTCAAGAACCGCCACTCGAAGAAATTCGCCAAGCTGCTCAACGATCTCATCACCCCGCGCCTCCTCGGCGCCATCTTCTTCGCGATCGACTACGAGGCGCTCCAAGCTTCCAGCGCGCGCCGTATCCCCCTCGCGGATATCCTTAGCGAAGACACCGAGCTCATCGCCGACCTCCTCTCGACCGCAGATCCCGAAACCGCGCGCGATCTCGCAAACACGTTGATGCTCAATCAAGGCTTCGAGGAGCTCACCAAAAAGTCCCTCCTCGCGCGCTTCATCAAAATCTTCCCGAAAATCCAGTCGCTCGTCGCCGCCGACGCCGAATCGAAGGAAGAACAGCTCCTCGTTTCGAAAGCGTCCTTCGAGCGCAAGCGCGAGGAATACGAGAACATCGTCTCCAAGAAAATCCCGGAAAACTCCAAAGCCATCGCCGCCGCCCGCGAGCACGGCGACCTCAAGGAAAATTCCGAATACAAGATGGCCAAACAGGACCAGCAGGTCCTCATGGCCCAAAAGACGCAGCTCGAGCGCGACCTCGGACGCGCTCGCATCACCGACTTCAAAGAAGCCACCACCGACCAGGTCAGCATCGGCACCATCGTCGAAGTCAAGAACACCGGCAACGGCAACGTCACCCGTTACACCGTTCTCGGCGCGTGGGACAGCGATCCCGACAATCACATCATTTCCTACCAGACACCGTTCGGCATCGCCCTTCTCGGCAAGAAAGCCGGCGACGTCGTCCGCGTGAAAACCGGCAACTCTGAGGAAGATTACCAGATCGTCAGCATCGCCCGCTACGCCGATACGCTCGCGAGCTAACTACCTTCCGATTCCCTCACTCGCGCCGGCCCCAAACGCCGGCGCTTTTTTTTGCCATGTAGGGCGGGGTCTCCCAACCCCGCCGCCCCCTAGCACGGTCAACCTGACCGTGCTCCGCAAAAAAGCGCGCCCGTCGGCGCGCTTTCGCATCTTAAATCGTTTGAACCGACCCGCGCTCAGTCGAACGCCGTGCCGAACCATTTCTCGAAGTGCTTACCGAGCACCGGCACCGGCTGCAGCTTCCCATTCGCCGCGTTGATCAGTCCGAATACCCACAGCACAAATCCGCCGATCATCGCCACGAACAACACCAGCCAGCCGAGGATCGGAATGATCCCAATCACGCTGCCCGCAATGAACGTCAGCATGATCCCCAGCGATTGCCGCAGGTGATACGCGCCAAGTCGCGTCTTCTTCTGCCCGTGCAGCACCACCGCCACGATAAAGCCGATGAGGGTAAGATAAGCCACGATGGCCACCGTCTTGTCTTCATTGACGACAACGGGCGTCGCCGCCACGGGCGCAGGAGGAGGGGGAGGAACCGATTCTGGAGGAGGCGTATCCATGGGATTGGGTTGTTTAATCGTTGTTTAAAGCTGCCGAACGCTCGCGAGGCTCGCAGCTCGAACCGCTTCGGTCAATCGCCGGGACACCAACTCTCCCTGCTCCCCACCTCAGGCCACACCCGACTCCTCGCCACCTGCGCAATTGCCATCGCTCGCTCCGCTCCTCAGGGTGCGCCTCCACGTGAACGCCTCCTGGGAAATCCTCAAAATCCTCTCCGATCCCACCCGCCTTCGCCTGCTTTCCCTCCTCACCCGCGAAGAACTCGCCGTCGCCGAACTCCAGGAAATCCTCGGCATGGGCCAGTCGCGCATCTCCTCCCAACTCGCGCTCCTCCGTCAGGCCAACCTCGTCACCGATCGCCGCGACGGCAAAAAAGCGTTCTACTCGCTCCGCAGTAATCTCCCGCCCAAGCCGCTCGCGCTCCTCCGCGCCGCCATCGATTCGATCTCGGATCTTCCGGTCGCCACCGAAGACCGCGCCAACCTCGATCGCATCCTCCAAAAACGCCGCCGCACGCAGGAACAGTATTTCAACCTCATCGCCGGCCGCCTGGGCAAAAACTACTGCCCCGGCCGTTCCTGGGAAGCCATCGGTCATCTCGCCCTCCGCCTCACTCCGGCGATCGACATCGCCGACCTCGGCGCCGGCGAAGGTCTCGTTTCCCAGCTTCTCGCCCATCGTGCCCGCCAGGTCTGGTGCATCGACAACTCTCCGCGCATGGTTGAGGTCGGCACCGAACTCGCCCGCAAAAACAATCTCGCCAATCTCGCCTATAAACTCGGCGACATCGAAAGCGTTCCGCTCGCCGACAAATCCGTCGACCTCGCCATCCTCTCCCAAGCGCTCCACCACGCGCAGCACCCGCAGGTCGCTGTCAACGAAGCTCACCGCATCCTCCGTCCCGGCGGTCAACTGCTGATCCTGGACCTCAACGAACACGAATTCGAAAAAGCCCGCGAGCTCTACGCCGATGTCTGGCTCGGCTTCAAAGAGAGCGCGCTCCACGGCTTCCTCAAAAAAGCCGGTTTCACCAAAGTCGAAGTGACCACCGTCGCTCGCGAAACGTCTGAACCGTTCTTCGAAACCCTCCTCGCCTCCGGCCAAAAATCCCCCCGCTAGTTCGCCCCAGCGTCCACCTCGCTTCCCGTGCTTCCCCTCGCACGAATCCTCCTTCCCCTCGCCGGTCTCGCGCTCGCCAGTTGCTCGTCCACCCCCGGCCCGATCTCCGTCGACGCCCGCCCGATGTATGGCGCGCCCGAAATCCCGCGTCCCACCCTCCTGCGCCAGGCCGACACGCGTTTTATCCAAACCGCCGCCGCCGAATTCGGCGGCAACCGCAAACTCGCCAGCCTCTCCTGGACCGGCCAGGGCGACCGTCTGCTCGCTTCGGGAAATCTCGACGACGCCATGCGCCGCTACAACGAAGCCTGGCTCCTCGATCCGGAAAACTTCGAAGCTTACGAGGGCTTTGCCCGCGTCCTCTTCGCCCGCGGCCAAACCTCCGCCGCGCTTCCGCATTTCCGCAAAGCCATCGAACTCTGCCCCGACGAAACCGAGCGCGCCGCCCTCAGCACCGAACTCCAGCGCCTCACCGCCGAACGGTAGAACGACGCGTCCTTGTTCAGCCGCTTAGCGCTACTTCGCTCGACGCTTGTCGCACGCGGTCGTGTCGATCCCCAGCGCCGCATACACGAAGCAACACTCCGTGAACGTGCTGAAGATCGGCACCAGCCCGATCAGCCCCCACCAGCTGTGATAGTGGTTCCCGACCATCATGATCAGGCACCCGGCTACAAACCTCGCCGCACCATCATAGGATCCAACATTCTTTTTCATGGGAGAACTGTGTTCGCCCCGAGGATACGCCGGCGCTCCCCACCCCGCTCCGCACTTCTTGCCAACCTCTTCGCACTCTCTCGACAGGGCGAAAAACCACCTCACCGCCAGCATCACCGGCAGTCGCGCGCGCGAATCTCAACCGCCCACCACCTCCGCAAAGTGTCCCACGATGCAGGACACTCCGCGCGCCACCTCTTCACGTCCCTTCCCGCACCCGATGCGCCTTCGACACCGCGAGGTATTTTTCCGCCCATCCGCGCAACGCCTTCTGCTCCGCTTCGCTCAACGCTCGCGTCACTTTCGCCGGCGCCCCCAACACCATTGATCCCGGCGGCACCACCGTCCGCGGCGTCACCACCGCGCCCGCGCCCACGATGCAACGCGCGCCGATCTTCGCTCCATCGAGCACGGTTGCTCCCATCCCGATCAAACACTCATCGCCAATCGTGCAGGCATGGATGATCGCCCCGTGTCCGATCGTGCACCACGCGCCAATGATCGCATCGAGATCATCCGCCAGATGCACGATTACATTGTCCTGAATATTCGTCCCTTCCCCCACCACGATCCGCGCAATATCCCCCCGCAACACCGCCCCGTAGAACACGCTCGACTGCTCGGCGAGCGTCACGTCGCCCACCACGGTTGCATTTCTTGCAACCCAGTTCGCCCGCGCCACATCCGGGGTCTTCGACAAATGTCTTTCCAATCGTTCTTCCACCGTCATCCCCCACCGTCTCCCTCGCCCGTCCCCACCGCAAGCGACGAAACTCCCCACCGCTTGCCCACCCCTCCTCATATTCTCCTCCATCCCCTCCCCGCCCAATCCAACTTGTAATACATTATATTACATCATCCCTCTCTCGCTTACTCCCAAATATAAACTCAACCCAATCCACTTGTAATACATTGTATTACAACGCTCGACCAATCTTCCTTCGATCTTCGACGCCTCTGCGCTCCTCGTCCTCCGCGCCCTCCGTCTCCTTCCGACTGCTTCGGTAAAATCTCCCGCGCGTCGCTCTCCTCGATTCGCTGCTCGCCCTGCTCTCGCCGCGCCTCAATCTCCGCTTCGCTCTAGCTCTCGCCATCTATGGACCTTCTGCTCCACGTCGGCCGCGGCCTGCTCGGCATCGCGGTATTCGTCGGCCTCGCCATCGCTCTGAGCGAAAACCGCCGCGCGATCGATTGGCGGCTCGTCCTCACCGGCCTCGCCCTCCAGCTCGTTTTCGCCGCCCTCGTCCTCTACGCCCCGCCAGTTCGCTTTGTCATCGAATCGATCGGCAACGGCTTCGTGAAGCTCCTCGATTTCACCAACGAGGGCACGCGCTTCGTCTTCGGCTCACTCGTTGATCCCTCGAAACACGGCGTCGTCTTCGCCTTCATGGTGCTACCGTCGGTCATCTTCTTCTCCGCGCTCACGTCCGTTCTCTACTACCTCGGGATCCTTCAAAAAGTGGTCTACGCCTTCGCGTGGATCATGTCGAAGACCATGAAGCTCTCCGGCGCCGAGAGCCTTTCCGCCTCCGGCAACATCTTCGTCGGCCAAACCGAAGCTCCGCTGCTCATCAAACCCTACCTCGAACGTCTCACCCGTTCCGAAGTCCTCGCCGTGATGGTCGGCGGCATGGCCACCATCGCCGGCGGCGTGATGATCGCCTACATCACGTTTCTCGGGGGCTCCGATCCCGCGCAACAAACCCTCTTCGCCACCCACCTCATCACCGCATCCGTGATCTCCGCGCCCGCCGCGCTCATGATCTCTAAAATCCTCGTGCCCCAAACCGAGAGCGTGCAACGCGACCTCTCCATTCCGCGCGAAAAGGTCGGCGCCAATCTCCTCGACGCGATCTGCCTCGGCACCACCGACGGCCTTCGTCTCGCCGTCAACATCGGCGGCATGCTCATCGTCTTCACCGCCTTGGTCGCACTGGTGAACTATCTCCTCGCGACCTGGATCGGCGCCCCCACCGGGCTCAACACCTGGGTTTCCTCGATCACCGGCGGCGCCTACCAAACCTTCTCGCTCGAGTTCCTGCTCGGCATGCTGTTCGCCCCGATCGCCTGGCTGATCGGTATCGACTCCGGCCACCTTCTCGTCTCCGGCCAGTTGCTCGGCACCCGCACCGTCCTCAACGAATTCATTTCCTACATGCAGCTCGGCGAACTGAAAGCCGCCGGCCTTTTTGTCCACGAGCGTTCGATCGTGATCCTCACCTACGCGCTCTGCGGTTTCGCCAACATCGTTTCGATCGGCATCCAGGTCGGCGGCATCGGCGCCCTCGCTCCTTCGCAACGCGCCACGCTCGCGAAGCTCGGCGTCAAAGCGCTCATCGGCGGTAATCTCGCCTGCTTCCTCACCGCCTGCGTCGCCGGCATGCTCACCCGCTGAAACGCATAGCGCGCAATTGCGCGCCGGCGCCCGCCACACCCGCGGCGGAACCTCTCCCGCCGCCCTTTACTTCTTATACCAATTTCCGTCCTCGCGCTGCAGCCACACGCCGGCCGCGCTGTTCGCCGCGATCTGCCGCGCCCGCGCCTTGCCGACTTGCTCCGCCGAAGAACCCGCGCGCTTCGCGATCGCCGCATACACGGCTTCACGATCGCGATTTTCCGCACTCACCACACTCGCCGCATCGCCGCCGCCATCGCGCACCTCCAGATATCCGCGATTGTTCTCTCCGATCGCTCCGCTCGCCTTGAGCTGATCGACCTGCGACAGCCGCTGATTCATCCGCGCTTTCACCGCGCCAAGATCGTCAGCCGCCCGCCCCGCCACCACGCCCAAGCCTAACACCAGGGCCAACACCAATCCGCAGATTCGCACAAAGGAAGTTTTCATGAGTTCAATTGCTGGAGTTTCCGATGGTCGCCGACTTCTGATCCAAATCGCCGAAAAAATCATCGAGCGCCCGGTCCACGCGGACATTCACGTCGACGGTCGCATGCACCTGCACCGGATCGAGTTTCACGTGAATACAACCGCCGAGCAGAACCGCAACCAAGGGGAGAAAAAGGCGCAAGCGCATGGGGAAAAGTCGTGAGAGATACTCTGCCAAAGACGACCGCTGGCAACAGAAGTTTCTCAACGCACATCCAACGAAAACGGCTGCTCCATCCCCAGCTTCAGCACCTGCCGCAAGGGCCCCGACACGTTGATCTCGAACGTCACCTTCTCCACCACGCTGCTCGCCTGCATCGGGTGCGCCGTCAGGCTCACCGACGCCGTCCGTCCGCGTTCGTCCCCGTCCGGCGTCAGGCTCACGTGCAACGATTCCACCCGCAACTCCGTCCGGCCCATCTCGATCGCCGCCATGTCGTCATAGGCGGGATTTTTCGGCCGCAACCACTTCGCGAGCGGACCCGCCCACGGCGGAATCAGCTCGAAATACCTGGGCACGCGATCCGTCAAAAAACCCGGCGCCGCGGCCAGCCGCACCGACGCCGGCTCATGCTCGCCCAATCTCAACTGGCCCACCCCCAACTGAAAACCATCCTGCCCGCTCCAACTCATCCGCACCGCGCCATCGATCCGCCCGCGCGCTTCCGCCAGACTCGCCGGCACCAACGCCGCCACGTCCTGCAACCCTACGTTGATCACGCGCAAATTGAGATCCAGCGCCGGCGGTGACAGCGGAATCGTCGCCGGATCCACCACCACTTCCCCACCCGCGATCTCCACGCGCGCTTCCGACAACGTCACCGTTCCCGTCTCATTCAACCGCCCGCGCGCCGAAAAACTCCGCGCTCCAAAACGCGTTGTCATGATCGTTCGGATACTCGCCTCGAACGGTCCCGCGATCGCCGCCGCATCGCCGGCCGAAATTCGAAACTCTCCGCTCAAGCCCACCCCGTCCAGCGTCCATCCATCTGCTTCGTGCCGCACCACCGCATCCGCGAGCGACACCTTCACGACCCCGCTGGGCTGCCCCGCGAACAACTCCCCGCCACCGCTCAACGTCACCAAGCCCACCGCCGTCACCCCTTCCGCCACCTCACCGATCTCCGGCACCGCCACCGGAAACCATTTCTCCAAATCCAACACCCCTTCCACAATCGTCCACTCGCCATCGCCCCGCGCGTCCGCCTGGGCCTCGATCCGCAACTTCGTCCCCGCTCCCTCGATCGTCACCAGCGCCCGCCGCCGCCAAGCGTCATCCCGTTCGATGGTCGCCTTCCACCGCAGGCTCGGTGCACCGGGAAATTTCAACGCCGCAAACTCCCCTTCCAACTCGCCCTGAATCGGCGGCAAAACGAAGCCCGCCGCGTTTCCGCGATGCGACAGCAGCGCGCACACCGCGCACAACACCATCACCCGCCACCTGCGCCTCTTCGGAAACATGCAGAATAAAGTCGGCAATTTCGCCCGATTGCTAACCCACTCTCATCTCCGCTGCCAACCCCACATTCGCGACGGCCCCGCCGCCGCGAAAAGCTCCAAGCACCAAGATCCAAGCTCCAGAGAACGTCCAATCTCCCAATCACCGACCTCCGCCGCGCCCACGCGCCCAAGGGAAATCGAGCTTGAACCTTCTCTGGAGCTTGGTGCTTGGATCTTGGATCTTCCGCGCGCCGCCCCGCGGCGCGCGGCCGGTTACTTCACCTGCGCGGCCGGCAACCGCCAGATCTGCTCCGCATATTCCCGAATCGTGCGGTCGCTCGAAAACTTTCCGACTCGCGCCGTGTTGAGGATCGCCTTCTTCGCCCACCCGGCCTTGTCGCGATAGGCTTTGTCCACCGCCGCCTGGCAATCGCTATAAGAGCGAAAATCCGCCAACACCATGAACGGATCGCCTCCGCCCACGAGGCTGTGATGCAGCGCACCAAACGCCCCGTGCTCTCCCGGCGTGAAATAATCGCTGCCGATCCAGTCCACCAGCGCCCGCAGCTCTTCGTCCTGCTGATAGATTTCCCACGGCTTGTAGCCAGAACCCGCCAACGCTTCGACCTGCGACACCGTCATGCCGAAGATGAAGATGTTCTCGTCTCCGACCTCTTCCTTGATCTCGACGTTCGCGCCGTCGAGGGTGCCGATCGTCAAAGCGCCGTTCAACGCGAGCTTCATGTTGCCCGTGCCCGACGCTTCCTTGCCGGCGGTCGAAATCTGCTCCGACAAATCTGCCGCGGGGATGATCTTCTCCGCCAGCGACACGCGATAATTCGGCAGAAACGCCACCTTCAACCGATCTCCGACGCGCGGGTCGTTGTTGATCTTCGCCCCGATTAGGTTGATCGCGCGAATGATGTTCTTCGCCAGATCATAGCCCGGCGCCGCCTTCGCCGCGAAAACAAACACCCGCGGCACGATGTCCAGCGCGGGATTCTGCAACAGCCGGCGATACAGCGCCAGGATGTGCAGCAGGTTCAAATGCTGTCGCTTGTATTCATGCAGCCGCTTGATCTGCACGTCGAACAGCGCATCCGGCGACACGTCGATCCCGCACTCCGCTTTGATCACGGCCGCAAGGCTCACCTTGTTCGCCCGCTTGATCGCCATGAACTGCTCTTGGAACGCCGCATCGTCCGCGAACTTCTCCAATCCGCGCAACAGGTCCAGATTCCGCGCCCACGCCTCGCTGCCGAGCTTCGCGCTGATCAACTCCGACAACGCCGGATTGCACTGCAGCAACCACCGGCGCGGCGTGATCCCGTTCGTCTTGTTCTGGAATTTGCCCGGATAAAGCGCGTCGAACTCCGGAAACAGATGCTTCTTCAACAGCTCGGTATGCAGCGCGGCTACGCCGTTCACCGCATGCGATCCCGCCACCGCGAGGTTCGCCATCCGGATCATCCGGCCGTTGCCTTCTTCCACCAGCGAACACACGCGCATCTTGTCCACCTGCCCCGGCCACATCTGCTCCACGGTCTTCAACAACCGCGCGTTGATATCATAGATGATCTGCAGGTGACGCGGCAGCACGCGCTCGAAGAGCGACACGCTCCACTTCTCCAACGCTTCCGGGAGCAGTGTGTGATTCGTATAACCAAACACCTTCCCGACGATCTGCCACGCGTCGTCCCACGACATCTGATGCTCATCGAGCAAAATCCGCATCAGCTCCGCCACCGCGATCGCCGGATGCGTGTCGTTCAACTGCACCGCCACCTTGTCCGAGAAATTCGACCACGTATTCAGCGGATTCCGGAAATGCCGCCGCAGGATGTCGCGCAGCGAACATGCCACGAAGAAATACTGCTGCACCAACCGCAGCTCCTTCCCGTTCTCCGTCTTGTCGTTCGGATAAAGCACCTTCGAGATCGTCTCGCCGATCGCCTTGTCGCGCACCGCCTCCACGTAGCCGCCGGAATTGAACGCCGCCAAATCGAAGTCCTTCGACGCCTTCGACGCCCACAAGCGCAGCAAATTCACCGTCTTCGTCCCAAACCCCGCGATCGGGATATCGTGCGGCACGCCGATGATCGTCTTCGTGCCCACCCAGCGCGGACGCGAGTTGCCGCGATCGTCGAACACGTTCTCCACGCGTCCATACAGCCGCACTTCCTGCGTGTAATCCGCGCGCACCACCTCCCACGGATCGCCAAAAAGTCCCCACGCATCCGGATGCTCCACCTGATGCCCGTTCACGAACTCCTGCTTGAACAAGCCGAACTCGTAATAAATCCCGTATCCAAGCGCCGGATAATCCAGCGTCGAAAGCGAATCGAGGAAGCACGCCGCCAACCGTCCGAGACCGCCGTTGCCGAGGCCCATGTCGACTTCCGACTCCCGCACCGCATCGAAATCCACGCCCAAATCCTTCAAGGCCACGCGCGCCTCCTCCATCATCCCCGTCGCCAGCAAATTGCTCTCGAACAGCCGGCCCATCAAATACTCGAGCGAGAAGTAATACAGCCGGCGCACATTCTCGTTATTATGCACCGCTTGCGTCGCAATCATCCGCTCATGGATGCGATCGCGACACGCCAGCGCCGTCGCCACCCACCAATCCCGCGGCGTCGCCGCGCCCGGAAACCGCGCCAGGGTCGACGTCAGGTGATGCCGAATCTGATCGGCCAGCACTTGTTTCCCATTCGCCCCCGGAGAGTTCGTCGCTTGCGAGGCTTTGTTGGATTTCGAGGAAGGCGAAGACGCAGCAGTAGACATGAGAAAAAAGAGAACGCTATGGACGCTAAAAACCAATTTTCGTGCCACCCCGCGCACAAACGCACGCCCTTTTTCATTTTGCCCCCGCCGTCTCACACAATTCGCCCCGCCTCCCTGCGCCGCCGCGCTCACCCGCTACCGCTGAAACCGCCGCGCCAACTCCCCATGGTTCAACTCGATATACGTCGGCCGCCCGGTCGGACTCGTGAGCGGCGCCCGCGTCGCAAACAGCTGTCCCAACACCGCCTGCAGCTCCGCCTGCCCGCTCGCCGCCGGCAATCGCACCGCTTTCGCCGCCGCCATCTTCGCCAACTCCTCCCGCGCCAGGTCCGGATTCGCATCCGGCCACCGCCCATCCCGAAAGGCTCCCAACAAATCCCGCAAAAATCCTTCCGCATCCGCCGGCTCCATCCACACCGGCACGCCTTCAATCCGGAAAAAATTCCGCCCAAACTCCGCCACCTCAAATCCGTGCGCGTTCAGGAAGAGCAACCGGTCCAACAACATCGTTGCCGAGATCGGATCTAACTCCATCGGCACCGGCAGCAGCAACCGCTGGCTCGGCACATCGCCGCTCTTGAACTGCTCCTGCAATCGCTCGAACCAGATCCGCTCATGCGCCGCCCGACGATCGAGCAACACCAGGCCCGCCGCCGTCTCGAACAACGCATACGTCCCATGCGCCAGCCCCACAAACCGCCAGGTCGGCGCCACCGGCGGCGGAGTCGCCGCGACCGCGTCGGGAGTTCGGAGTTCGGCGTTTGAAGTCGGAGAATTGGCCTGCGGACCCGGCGAAGAAGTCGTTCTCGACCCACTCGGTGTAACCGTCGACACGTCTCCCGCTCGAAACGGCACCGCCAAAGCCGGACGAGGGTTCGCTCCCGCCTCCGTCAACGGCGTTCCGACCTGCCCCCGATCCCCGCTCTCCCAACTCGAAACTCTAAAACCCGAACTCGAAACTTCCGCCGTTCCCGGCGTGCCGATCTCCCGCAAGCGCGACAACACCGCCCGTATCACAAATCCTCTTACACCCGGCTCGCTTCGAAACCGCACCTCCCGTTTCGCCGGATGCACGTTCACATCCACCGCTGCCGGATCGCAGTCGAAAAACACGAACGCCACCGGATACCGCCCCTTCGGGATCGATTCGTGATAACTCTCGATCAACGCGTAGTTCAGCGTCCGGCTGTCCACCGGTCGTTGATTCACGAATACAATCATCTCGTGACGCGTCCCCCGCCCCACGCCTGGCTTCCCGATAAATCCGCTCAACCGCATCCCCGTCTCCGCCGCCTCGATCGGCACCAGCGCCTCCGCCGTCTGCCGCCCAAAGATCTCCGCCACCCGCTCCGCCAGCGTCGCACACTGCGGCGAACGAAAGATCACCCGCCCATCTTCGATCAACGTGAACGCCGTGCCCGGACACGCCAGCGCATACAACCGCACGCACTGCACGATGTGCGCCGCCTCCGTCTGGTCCGTCTTCAAGAATTTCCGCCGCGCGGGCACCGAGTTGAACAGATGCGTCACCTCGATCCGCGTCCCCACCGGCCGCCCACAATCGCGCACGTGCACCATCTTCCCGCCATTCACCAAAATCTCCGTCCCGACGTCCCGATTCGCTTCGCGCGTTTGCAGCTCAAACCGTGACACACTCGCAATCGACGGCAGCGCCTCCCCGCGAAATCCATAGCTCGCCAACCGATCCAGATCGCCCGCCTCCACGATCTTGCTCGTCGCATGCCGCTCCAACGCGAGCAGCGCATCGTCCCGCGACATCCCCGAGCCATTATCCTCCACGCGCATCAACGCCCGTCCGCCATGCCGAAATTCCACCTCGATCCGCGTCGCCCCCGCATCGAGCGCATTTTCCACCAACTCCTTCACCACCGCCGCCGGCCGCTCGATCACCTCGCCAGCGGCGATCTGATTCGCGACGCGATCGGGAAGAATGCGGACTTTGGCCATCGGCCCTCCAGCAATCAGCGAAACGTCGCCAAACGGAAGCGCAGAATTCACCCACCCGCCGGCCGACTCCCGCCATACGCTTGCGCTTCCCTCCCACTGACTCACCGCACCACTGGCTGCGGCGCAGAATCGTCCCGCACCGGCAGTTCCAGCGAGCAACTGCTGACCCACGAGGCCACGAGCGGCACCAACAGCGCCACGGCCATGGGAACCAGCCAGAACGCCTCTTCACCCAGCGCCACTCCGAGCAACGGCAGCGCAAATGCCCCGGAAACGAAGAACGCGTAGAAACGTCGAAACGCGAAAACTCCCAGCATCGCCGCCAACAGCCCGATCGAGGCCAGCGGCCAGCTTGTCAGCGCCGCCACCACGCCACCCACATATCCGATCGGCGCCAACAACACTCCGCCGCCGCCACGTCGCGTGAAGGTCTGACACAACACCCCCACCGCAATCGCGGCGAGCAGCACGCCGTAGCCCGCTTTCGGCAGCATCGTCCAGAAAACCGTCTCAAGTTCCATCGCACGGAGCAGCAACCACGTGCCCGCATACGCTCGCACCGGATCGACCCACAACGCCGGAACCCACCACCACGGACGATGCCGCGGACTGTTGTTCAACGAATTGAAACACTCGTAGCTTCGCAGCTCCACCCACCTCGACAGCAGTCTGTCCGCCGGCAAAAGCAGCAACAACAAGCCCGGCACAAACGAGACCCAGTCATTTATCATGGAACGCGCCCAGCTTTCCATCACCGCGCGCAATGTCGACCGCATCGTTCGCTCGCCGCGAAATAGTCCGCCGCACACAATCAGACCGATTTCACGCCCTACCCGTTGCGTTCAGCCGAAACCGACGCAACCACGGCAATCTACTCAAGCGCATCATCCTCGCACCGGGCACCAACTGCATCCGCCACGACGCGATTCTCTCCGCTGCGTCGGAACTGGACAATGCCGGCCTTCCACTCGTCACGCCTTCGCCGCCCGATCAACTGCCCCCCGCGTTGCTCCGCTACACCTTGCCGAGTCGTTACTGTGATTCCGACAAGCTCGCCAATTTCGCGTGGGAAAAGTTCGGACAGGTGCCACACGGCTCGCCCCGCGTGCAGGTGGGCCTACCAGGTCGCCTGCGGCACGGTCGGCGTCGGCGATCCCCTCGATCTCGGCCGTCGCCTCGACAACCGACTCACCATCTGCCGCGACCTGCTGTAAAGCCGGCCGCGCGCCCGCTTACAACGCCGCCACCTCTTCCGCGGTGAGCAGCTCGTATCCGATCTTTCCTTCGGCAATCTCCCGCAGGGCCACGTCCTCCAGCGACAGTTTTTCCAGCGAGTCGATCAGCGCGCGATTCCCGCGACAGACAGTTAGCGCATTAAAATCGTGCCGCCGGCCGCCGCTGTCGCCGCAAACGGTCGTGCATCACTTCACCCCGTTCGCTCCCGCCTCACGCCGCGCCTTCGCCTCCGCGACCAACCTCGCTTCCAACTCCGCCGGCACCTCCGCATAGTGACTGAACTCCTCCTCATGCCGCCCGCGCCCACTCGTCAACGACCGCAGCGTCGTGCTGTAGCGATGCAATTCCTTCTGCGGCACATTCGCGTGGATCACCTGAAACTGTCCGTCCGTATCCACACCGAGGATATGCCCGCGCCGCGCGGACAAATCTCCCATCACCGCGCCCATGTATTCCTCCGGCACCGTCAATTTCACCTTGTAGATCGGCTCCAGCAAACACGGCGACGCCCCCAAAAACGCCTCTTTGAACGCGTGATAACCCGCCACCTGAAACGCGATGTCCTTCGAGTCCACCGGGTGCATTTTTCCGTCGTAGAAATCCGCCTTTACATCCGTCACGCGAAACCCCGCCCGCACGCCTTCGTTGCAGGCCGTCTTCAATCCTTTCTCCACCGACGGCACAAACACGCGATCCACGTTCGTCCCGACGAGTGATTGCGTAAACTCCACCCCGCTGTCGCGCGCCGCCGGTTCGATCCGCAGCCACACTTCCGCAAACTGCCCCGCCCCACCCGTCTGCTTCTTGTGCCGATACCGCGACTCCGCCCGCCCGCGAATCGTCTCCCGATACGGAATTCCCGGTTCCACCAGCTCCACCGTCACCCCAAATCGCCGCGCCAACCGCTCCACGATCACCTGCAGGTGAATCTCGCCCTGCCCCGACACGATTGTCTGATGCAGTTCGTCATCCACGCGGTAGTGAAAGGTCGGATCCTCCGCATGCAGCGTTGCCAGTCCCACCGCGAGTTTATCTTCCTCACCCTTCGACCTCAGCTTCAACGCCCCATGAATATTCGGACGCGGAAGCTCCACCTTCGGCAGCGTCACCGGCAAACGCAGACTGCACAGCGTGTCGTCCGTCCGCGTCTCCCGCAGCTTCACCACCGCCCCAAGATCGCCCGCGCTCAACTGCGGCACCGGTGTCCGCTCGTGTCCGTTCAACACATACACCTGTCCCAGCCGTTCCGTCACCTTGCGCGCCGGATTAAAAAGTTCGGCACCGCTTGTGACGGTGCCGGAATAAACCCGAAACAACGACAACTCTCCCACGCCGGGTTCGTTCATCGTCTTGAAAACATACACCACCGGCTCCGCCTGCGTGAGCGTCACCGGCACATGCTCGCCACTCGCGTCCAGCGCATCGACCACCGCGCGGTCCAGCGGCGACGAACCATACTTCGCGATAAAATCCATTAGCCGCGCCACGCCCACATTCGTCTCCGCCGACACCGCAAAGAGCGGAATGAACACCTGATTCTGGATCGCCCGGTGCAGCCCCGCCCGCAGCTCGCTTTCATCCAACACCCCTTCCGCAAAAAACCGCTCCATCAACGCGTCGTCCGACTCCGCCACATATTCGATCAGCTCCTTGTGCAACGTGTGCACTTTCTCCGCCAGCTCTCCCTCCGTCGCCGCCTCCGTGTAGCTTCCATTTCCACCCGGCTTGTAGGTCACCACTTCACTCCGCAACACATCCAGCACGCGACTGAACCCCGGCCCCGCATCCAACGGAATCGTCATCGGAAACACCTTGCGCCCAAAATGCTCGCGCGCCGACGCCACCACCGCCTCGAAATCCACATTCGCCTTATCGAGCGCGTTCACCACCAGCACGCGCGGCAGTCCGTGCAACGTCGCATTGTCCCACACCGTGTCCGTTCCGACGCCAAGCCCGTGCGCCGCATTCACCACCACCAGCGCAAAATCCCCCACGCGCATCGCGCTATACGCCTCCGCGATGAAGTCCGCGTAGCCGGGACAATCGATCATGTTCAACTTCTTTCCCTGCCACTCCGTGTTCAGCAGCGTCGCGTGAATCGAGATCTGATGCTGCTGCTCGCTCGCGTGATAATCCGACGCCGTCGATCGGCCCGCGATGCTGCCCATCCGTCCAATGCGTCCCGAACAAGCGAGCATCGCTTCGCACAACATCGTCTTTCCCGCCGACGCATGTCCAACAACCGCAAAACTTCTCAGATCCGAGGTGGCGTAGTCTTTCATGACGAAAAAACCAGGGGTGAACGCCGGTTCTCCGCCGGAACACCCCGCGGCAAACCTGCCGCACTATACGCACTTTCCGCTCCCGCGCCTCCGCGCCGCTTGAAAATCCCCCCGCCCCTTGCCCTAACGAAGTGCGGGCTTTCAGCCCGCACTCGTCACGCCAGCACCTTCGCCCAGCGCTTGAACTGCCGCGCCACCTGCTTCGGTCCGGGCATCCCCGTGCCTTCGCGTTTCGCCAGCGCCCGCTTCAAATCGAACACCTCCACCCAATCCCCCCCAAACGCCGGATGCACGTTCTGCACCGCATCCGTCGGCAACTGATCCAGCGCCACCGCATGCTCCTCCGCCAGCCGCACCACCGCGCCGACGGCATGATGCGCTTCGCGAAACGGCACGCCTTTCAACACCAAATAATCCGCCAAATCCGTCGCCAACAGCGCCGGATCCGCCACCGCCGCCGCACACTTTTCGGCATACACTTTCATCCCGCCGACCGTCCCCGCCAGCACGTCCGCGCACAGCGCCGTCTGATCGAAGCTGTCGAAAACCGGCGGCTTATCTTCCTGCAAATCCCGGTTGTAGGTCAGCGGCAGTCCTTTCGCCAGCGTCAGCAGCGTATGCAGATTTCCCTGCAACCGCGCCGACTTCCCACGCAACAGCTCGCACGAATCCGGATTCTTCTTCTGCGGCATCAACGACGATCCCGTGCAAAACGCGTCCGGCAGCTCCACGAACTTGAACTCCGCGCTGCTCCACAAAATCAAATCCTCCGCGATTCGCGACGCATGCACGCCAAACATCGCGCACGCATTCGCGAATTCGATGAACAGGTCGCGATCCGCCACCGTGTCCATCGAGTTCTGCGACACCTGCGGACGCCCTTTCGCGTCCACAAATCCGAGCGCTTTCGCCGTAAACTCGCGATCGATCGGCAGCGTCGTCCCCGCGATCGCGCCCGATCCGAGCGGACACCAGTTCGCATGCTCCGCCACGTCGTAAAACCGCTGCCGGTCACGCTCCAGCATCTCCAGCCACGCAAACAAATGATGCGCCAGATACACCGGCTGCGCCCGCTGCAGATGCGTGTATCCAGGAATCAATACCTCCCGATTCGCCTCCGCCGCCGCCAGCAACGCCCGCTCCGCGCCCTTGATCTTCTCCGCCAGCACGCCGCACGCATGCTTGAAAAACAGCCGCATGTCTGTCGCCACTTGATCGTTCCGGCTCCGCGCCGTGTGCAACTTCGCGGCCGCCGGCACGCGCTTCGTCAGCGCCTGCTCGATGTTCATGTGCACGTCTTCGAGTTTCGTGTCCCAGCGAAACTTCCCCGCCTCGATCTCCGCCAAAATCGCATCGAGCCCCGCATGAATCGCGTCGCGCTCCTCGTTCGTGATCAGCCCCACGTGCGCCAGCATCGCCGAATGCGCCTTGCTTCCCGCGACATCGAACGGCGCCAGCCGCCGGTCAAACGACACCGACTCGCTGAACTGCAGCATGAGTTCCGCCGGCCCCGCCGAGAACCGCCCGCCCCATGTCACTTGAGAAGCTTTCTTCGCCATAAGTCCGTCGACACCACCGCCCCCCGCCCCTCCCCGCAACGCAAAATCCAACGGGGACAGGCCTCAGCCCCGTCCCCGTTCCCTTATTGATTAACCTCCCTCTCCTCCCAAATTCCCGTCCATGCCTTTCCGCCAGTTGTTAGCCTTCGCCTTCCTGGCCACCCTCACCGCCGCCGCCGAACTCCCCCTCGATCGTTACAACCGCGTCGACATCGCCGACGCCAAAACCTCCATCTACATCGGCAGCATCACGATGAAGCTGCCCCCCTTCATCCGCGAAAACGGCGTCTATTCCGCCGCCTATCAAGCGAAGGTTTTCCCTTACTTCTTCTACAACGAAAGCGGCACGCTCTCGATCGAGATTCCCGACGACACCCTTCGCGCCCTCGAACGCGGCGAGGTCATCCAGTTCACCGGCCGCGCCTTCAACGACGACGGCGAAGAACGCCACGTCGAGGGCCGCGCGATCCCCGACGGCCCCAACTCCCTCTCCGGCTCAATCAAGGTCCGCGTCTTCGTCTCCAAAAAAATCCAGCTCATCTTCAACACCACCTACCGCTTCCCGTAGGCGGACGGCCCGCACCGCTCACTCCGCCCAGTGAAACACCACCGGCGTCTCCACGGACGGATGGAGACTGTGATGCACCGGACAATTATGCGCGATCGCCTCCAGCCATTCCGCCAACGGATCGGTCTTCTTGATCGGCATCCAAAACTGAGCCGCCAGCCGCACGACCCTCCGCGGCGCCTCCGCTGACATTTCTTTCGTCACCTCGAAACGGATACGGCCCAGCTCCACGCCTTTCTTCTTCGCCGCAATTCCCATCGTCGTCACCACGCAGGTCGCATACGACGTCGCCAACAAATCCGTCGGCGAAAACGCCTCCCCGCGCCCCATGTTGTCTTTCGGCGCATCCGTATTCAGCTCGCATCCCGACGGCCCATGCACCGCCACGCAGTGCAACTCGCCTTGATATTCGCCCGTGATTTTGACCATCCCGCGAGCCTCACGCGCTTCCGCCGCTTGGCAATCCCGCAACCGCCGAGCTCACAACGCCGACGCCGCCCACGGCGGCACCGGCACTTCGCGATCCACGCCATAATCCATCAGCAGATTCTGCAACCACGGCCGATTCGCGGAACACTGCGCCAGTCGCACATAGGTCTGCCCCTCGCGTTGCGTGAGCTCATACCGCTCCACTCGCACCATGATCGGCTCCGGCTCGCCGTGCAGCGCACACACGACTTCCGCGCTCTTGTTTTTCGAATCCAGCTTCAAGGTCCGCACTTCGCCATAACGCGCGATGCGTTGATTGATGAAACTCTGCGCCGCCTTGCTCGCGATCGCATCCTTCGCCGCGGAGAACATCCCGCCATAGAATCCCTCCCCCGCGCATTTGTTCCTGGGCCTCACCCCATTGCAGGGGCGGGGGGGGCCGCCCCCCCCCCCCCCGCC
>JAEZGX010000032.1 GCA_023416735.1 Verrucomicrobiota bacterium
CTCTTCGAGGCAATATTGTTGCAGTTTTGCGCGGGGAAGGACTGCCGTTCGTTCATCGCAGCGGTTGTTCCATAGAAAAGAAATGCACCCGCGGCTTGGGGCCGCGGGCGCTGAGTGCTTCGAGCTACGTTAGCTTCAGGTGATTAGAAGCTGAACGTGTTCGTGATCTGCCAGGTGCGGGACGGGGCGATGCGCCACGCAGCGACCGTGCCGTCGGGCTGGGTCGTGAGCGGGATCAGGCCCTTGCCGGAGAAGGCATCGCGCACGTTGAGCTGGATGCGCCAGTCGATCTTATCGGTGAGCTTGCGACGGTAGCCGACCCAGAAGTCAACGGCGTCCTCGGACGGCCCGAAGTAGGGATTGGCGAGGTCGAACGTGATGATGCCGGCCTGGTCGGTGTGTTCCGGACGATAGCCGATGGCGATCTTGTCCTGCCAGCGATAGCCGACGCCCGCGGTGACGCCCTTCAGCAGCCCTTCGGTGAAGTCGTAGCTGCTGATGACGTTGAAGCGCCACTTGCGGAGCTCGGGCGAGGCGTTGCCTTCGCTCAAGCGGGTGCGGGAGTAGTCGCTGTAGAAGTTTCCGTTCCACGAGTTGCGGATCGCGTTGCCCGCGCCGCCGCTCCAGATGCGGAGGTCGCCCGCAGCGCCGAGCATGGCGTTGTTGACGATCTCAACGAGCTCGATGATCGCGGCGCCGCCGACGTTGTTGCGGATGGCCTGCACCTTGGCGGCGTTGGCCGTGATGCGCCAGTTCGGCGTCGGGTTGGCGGTGAACTCGAACTCGTAGCCCTTCGAGACGGTGTCTTCGGTGAGCGTGAGGTTGGCCGGGGCGTTGTAGGTGTGGTTCTGCACCGCATTGATGTTGGTGAAGTTCCACGCCGAGTAGTAGGCTGCCGGGACGGCCTGCTGGAGGGCGCGCCAGCCGGCCACGGCCTGCTGCTTGAAGGCTTCGGCCTGTTCCGCGGTCTGCATCTGGCCGTTCACGACGATCGGGTCGTAGGTGTAGTGCCAGGAGCGGGACGGATCGTTGGCCGTCGACATGTCACCCGTGACGCCGAGGTTGTGGGTGAAGACGTCGGCGTAGTTGGAGCCCCAGCTCATGAAGCCGCCGAGGAACCAGGTGTTGAGGCCGGCGGTGCTCGAGGCGTCCTTCACGGAGCTCTCATACTTGTTCACCTTCAGCGAGTATTTGCCGTCCTTCGTCGCGATCAGGATACCGCGATCGATGGTGGAGCCGCTCGGAAGGGGCAGCGCATTGCCGTAAACGTCGTTACGGGTGCCGGAGACCTGGAAGTTCTGCGACTTGTTGTAGTAGAAGTTGACGTCGACGAGCGGGATGCGGCCGCCAACCAACTTGTCGAGCTTGGCGACGATGCTCCAGCTGGGCGAGTTCACCTCGTAGGTCTGCTGGGGCAGGTCGGCGAGACGGTAGCTGTCGAAGTTCACCGCGCCGCGGGTCTCGGTAGCGTTCATCTGCCACGACTTGATGCGGTCCTGGCGGATGCCATACATGCCGACGACGGCGCCGTCCCAGAAGTGAGACTGGAGCACGAGCGCGCGCGACTCGGAGGTTTTCTTCTGCAACGTGGCGCCCGTGGTGAGGGCCTTCTCGTCGCCCTTTTCGGCGCTGAGGATCCGCACGGGCGTGTTCGTCCAGCCGACGTAGTTGTCGGGGTTTTCCGACTGCGTGGAGATCTGGCCGTTGAGCGGGTTGATCCATTCGGCGGCCGGATTGACGGACGTGGCATTCCAGGTGGAGTCGAAGTTCCACATGTTCACCGAGGACGGCATGTCGATCACGGTGGAGGCGCGCGGGATGTAAGCGCCGGCGGCGCCGGTGCGATTCATCAGGGAGTCGCCCAGATAGACGACCGGGTTGATCGTGCGGAGATTTTCGTCGATCGCAAGATTCGGGTTCGTGCTAACGTAGCGGGAATAGTCCGAATCCGTGCCCCAGCGCATGAAGCTGCGGCCGTCCTGCTTGAAGCTGTCGCGCATATACATGCCGCTCAGCGTGTGACGGCCGAGGAGCTTGAGCATCCAGTTGCCGGTGTTCTTTTCGTCGAAGTCGTGATCGACGAAGAGATTCAGGCGGGAGGCCTCGCGGTCGACGTCGCGGCGGTTGTTGCCGTAGATGCCGGAGTCGCTGATGAACGGACGGCCGAGGTTGGGATTGGCGGTGCCGTCGAGGCCGTGGGTGTTGAGGTCGATGAAGATACCGGCCTTCTGGTCGGTGATCAGCTGGACCTGACCGGCGCTGTAGTTGAGACGGTCATACGCGACTTCGAAACCGACCTTCTGGTCGAAGTAGGTCTGCGAGAGGCTGATGTTGAAGTTATCGAAATCCTGCCACTCCTTCTTCAGGTCTCCGTCGAGGAGGTTGTTGTAGAAGTCGAAGATTGAGGCGTCGGTGAGCGTGGGGTTCTTGTAGAGACCCCACTGGCTCCACTCGAGGCCGGCGTCGTTGGCGTATTGGACATAGTTGTCCACCGAAACGCGACGGGAGTAGGGGAGAGCGAGACCGCCGTCGATCGCGCCCGCGGTGTTGATGCCGCGGATGAGCTGGAACTCGGACAGCTCGACCTTGCCGGGCGTGTTGGTGCCGGGCTGGAAGAAGCCGAGCATGCCGCCGAAGCTTTGGGCGAAGTTGCCGACCCACGGATTGTAGTAGGGATTGTTGCCGCCAACGCCCGGGTAGTCGGCGTAGCCGCCGGGGACTGCGCGGGTGCGCTGGGTGGCGCCGTAACCCTCCGGATAGTAGATATCCTGGCGGCCCTGCGCGTCGAGCGTGGGCAGGTAGTGCGCGTTGTTGTCCTGCACGGTGCGCGGGTTGTAGGTCGCCTTGTTCATGTTATTGAACCAGGGATTGACGTAGTCGATCGGCGTGATGACGCGGGGATTGTTGCTCCGCACCTCACCGAATTCGGCATACGTCTTCAACGTGGTCCGGATACCGTTGCGGTTGAGGAAGTCGGGCTCCCAGCGAGCGGTGCCGAACACGCGCTTGTCGAGGCTGTGCGCGGGCTTCTGACGATACTTTTCGTCGTTGCGCAGAAGGACGAGGCGCACGGCGAGTTCGTTGTCGATCAGCTCGCGATTGATGTCGAGGACGGCGCGGTTGCTGCCGTAGCTACCGTAGCGCAGCTCGAGCTCGTTCATGTTGCGGAACTGCGCGGTCTTCGTCGACGTGTTGATGATGCCCGCGGGGCTGCCCATGCCGAAGAGGATCGAGTTGGGGCCGCGCTGCATGTCGACGCGATCGACGTTGTAGCCATCCCACGGGATGTCGGACATGAAGAAGTTGCGGGTGTTGTCCGCACTCGTCAGGCCGCGCACGCGGGTGTTGGTGTTGGGGGTGGTGAACGTGCCACCTTCGTCCTGCACGCCGGAACGCGCGCCGACGAAGTTGCCCTGCAAGCTGCCGACCTCGGTGTTGGTCGTGTATTGCAGCAGCGTCTTGCTGTCGGTCGCTGCGGTGTCGCGCAGGAACTCCGACGTCACGACGCTGATGGCGGAGCCGACGTCGCGAAGTTCGGTGTTGATGCGGGTGCCCGCGAGACTGGTCGTGGCGAGGTAGCCGGTGCTTTCACTGGCGGAAACCTCGAACGGGGACAGCACGATAAGATCGCCATCGACCTCGAGGGAGGACGAGGACGTAGCTTCCTGCGCGGGCGCCAATCCGGCGGCCAGCAGGAATGCTGACAACGTCGCCATGGAGCGACGCATCGGGGTGTTTATTCTCATTACGGTTTGGTTTGGTTTGTTGGTCGAGACGCACCGGCAGCCGGCCGGAACGCCTAAAGTTTGAGGTGAGTCGCACGCCGCGCCTCGCCCCCGCCGCTCACCGCTGCTCGCCGTAGCGACGCAACAATGGTGAAGGAGCAGAGGAATCGAGTTCGAAGCATGGGGCGTAACACGACGAGTGTAACCAAACTTTGGTGACACAGCCCGTCACGAATTGCCCGCCGATACGCAGATTTTGTATTCTCATATTCGAACGCCGAGCGCTCCATGGTGCCTCGACGCTTGCCTGGGTTCCGCAATTTCGGTCAACTGTTCACCGATGAACCTCCGTCACCTCGCGCGTCTGGCCGGGCTGTCGCCGTCGGCCGTTTCGCTCGCGTTGCGCGGTTCGCCAAAAATTGCGGAGTCGACGCGGCAAAAAGTGCGGCAGCTCGCGGAAAAAAACGGTTACCGACCGGACGCGAAGGTGGTCGCGATGATGACGCATCTGCGCAAACCGCCGGCGACGCGCGAGCAGGCGTGTTTCGGCGTGATCTCCTTCTACAACAGCCCGCGCCCGTGGGAAACGTCGCGGCATCACAATGCGGTTTACGAAGGCATGCGACGCCGGGCGGGCGAACTCGGCTACCGGTTGGAGCCGGTGTGGTTGCGCGCGCCGGGCATGACGTATCGGCGCGCAAGGGGAATTCTCGATGCCCGCGGCATCGAAGGACTGATTTGTTTTGGGAGCCCTGAACTCGAGCAGGAGTTTCCCGCCGAGATCGGGCACTACGCGATCGTGACGATCGGGCTCAGCATCCGCACGCCGATGCACCGGGTGACGAGCCACTTCTTCAACGACACCGTCAACGTGCTCGATCGCGTTTATGCGCTCGGCTATCGGCGGCCGGGATTGGTGCTGGGCCGCTATGAGGAAGCGCGTAGTGGCCATGCACATACGTCGGCTTACCTCGGGTGGTGCGAGCATCGGCTCGGATCGGGACGTGCGCTGCCGGTCCATATGATCGATCAGGTGGAGGAGAAGCCCTTGTGCGCATGGTTGGAGGCGCAGCGGCCTGACGTGCTCGTCTTCGTGCACCTCTATGATCAGCTGGCGAACCTGCGGGCGACTTTGCGCAAGTTGCGGATCCGCGTGCCGGCCGATCTGGGCGTGGCGGCGTTGAGTCAGATTCTGGAAGGTTCGAGCTTTTCAGGGTTGCAGCAGAATCAACCCTTGATGGGGGCCTGGGCGGTCGAACTGTTGGCGGCACGCATCACCAATCGCGATTTGGGGATTCCGACGAATCCGCGGATCGAGATGGTCGAAAGCCGTTGGATCGAAAACCGCTCGTTGCGCAGCTAGGATTTGGTCAACAGTTGAACCCGTTTCGATTGGTCACGGTTTCAGCGCCCGACACTTTGGCTCGTTCCCCATGAAGCTCGGCCTCGGCCTTTATCGCCATATGTTGACGCGCGAGAACTTCCAGTTCGCGCGTCAGGCGGGTGCGACTCACATCGTCGCGCACCTGGTGGATTATTTTCGCGGCGGCTCGCACAAAACGCGCGACGATCAACCGACGGGGACGGATCGTGGCTGGGGCATCGCGGGCGATCCGGATAAGCTGTGGACGTTGGAGGAGTTGGTCGCGTTGCGCCGGGACGTGGAAGCGAATGGCTTGAAATTGGAAGCGATCGAGAACTTCGATCCGGCGCACTGGCATGACATCTTGTTGGACGGCCCGAAGCGCGCGCTGCACATCGAGAATGTGAAGACGATCCTTTGCCGCATGGGTGAAGCCGGTATTCCCGTGATGGGCTATAATTTCTCGATCGCAGGCGTCGCGGGCCGCACCAGCGGAAACTACGCGCGCGGCGATGCGCCGTCGGTGGGGATGGAAGGTCCTTACGATACGCCGATGCCGAAAGGCATGGTGTGGAACATGGTTTACGATGAGAACGCTCCCGCGGGCGTGCTCGAGCCGGTTACGCACGATGAATTGTGGCGGCGGCTGGAACAGTTTCTCGCGGAGGTGTTGCCCGTGGCGGAGCAGGCGGGCGTGAAACTCGCATTGCATCCCGACGATCCGCCGACGCCGTTTGTGCGAGGCCAACCGCGCTTGGTGTATCAGCCTCACCTCTACCAACGCGTGATCGATCTGAATCGCAGTCCGGCCAACACATTGGAGTTTTGCATCGGATCGCTGGCGGAGATGACCGAAGGCGACATCTACGACGTGGTCGATACCTACAGCCTCCAGGGCCGGCTGGGCTATGTGCATTTCCGCAACGTCCGCGGCAAAGTGCCGACCTACAAGGAAACGTTCATCGACGACGGCGATGTCGACATGCTTCGCGTGATTGGGATTTTGCAGAAGAACGGTTTCGACGGCGTGTTGATTCCGGATCACGCGCCGCAGATGTCATGCGCGGCGCCGTGGCATGCGGGCATGGCGTTCGCGATGGGCTACATGAAAGCGGCGATGAAAGCGGTCGGCGCGGACTAGGTGGACCCGTTCAGACGAGGAACCGCGAATGGACACGAACGAACACGAATGCAGAGGAGCGAGGAGAGCGCTTCGAAGCGGGGTGGGTGTCACATGAGCGTGCGGCTCCATTTCAACGGCCAGACAGTCGAAGGCACCCCCGGGCACTCGCTGTTCACGCATGCGGAAAAGCTCGGCATTCCGGTGCCCACGTCGTGCAACAAAAACGGCAAGTGCAAGGAGTGCGTTGTCGAAGTGGTTGAAGGCATGGAACGGCTTTCGTCGCTCGATCCGGCGGAGAAGCATCTGAAAGGCTCGTTTCGTCTTTCCTGTTGCGCGCGGATCAAAGCGGACGTCGCGGGCGACGTGCGCTGTCACACGATGCGACGCGGCGCGATGCGGATCGAGAAGCACGCGTTTGAACTGCCCGTGCATGGTCCGAAGTGGAAACTCCAGCCGGCCGTGACGCGTGAGGGTGATCGGATCTTGCTCGATGGCGAAGAGATCGACCGCAGCACGGGGCCGATCCACGGACTCGCGATCGATCTCGGCACCACGACGGTGGTGATGCGTCTCCTCAATTTGGATACGGGGGAGGTGATCGCCGATTCGTCGTTTGAAAATCCGCAGCGCTTCGGTGGATCCGACGTGATGGCGCGGATTCAATACGACACCGAGGACCGCACGAAGACATTGCAGCGCACGCTTGTTGGATATTTGGGCCGCGCGATCCAGGAGTTTCCGATCGATCCGCGCACGATCTACGAAGTCGTGCTCGCCGGGAATTCGACGATGCGGGACATGTTCTTCAAGCTGTCGGTCTATTCGATCGGGCAGAGCCCGTATCAGTCGCTCACGGAACTCGAACTCGCTGAAGGCAAACGCACGACGACGAGCCTGGCGGAGACGGCGCGCAAACTGGGTCTGCCGATTCATCCGAAAGCGCGCGTGTATGGTATGCCGATCATCAGCGGTCACGTCGGGGCGGACGCCGCGGCGTGCATGCTCGCGGTCGACATCGCCAACGAAGAACGACTCGTGGCGGTGATGGACATCGGCACGAACACCGAGCTGATCGTGGGCAACAAACACAAGGTGCTCGCTGCCTCGTGTCCGGCGGGGCCCGCCTTCGAAGGCGGGCAGATCACGTTTGGCATGCCCGGCTTGCCGGGCGCGATCGAGAAGGTGCAGATCGACGATGCGTCGGGGGCGGTGCAGGCGACGGTCATCGGTGACGTCGAACCGGAAGGGATTTGCGGTTCCGGCCTGGTGGACGTTATGAGCGAGCTGCTGCGCACAGGCAGAATGAATGCGCTCGGGCGTTTCGAGGACGGCAGCGAGTTCGTGGTCGCGAAACCGCGCAACGACGAGCCGCCGATCACGTTCAACGAAGCCGACGTCAACGCGCTCGCGCAGGCGAAGGGCGCGAATGTCGCAGGCCTGCAGATCGCGTTCGCCGAATACGGTATCCAATATTCGGATCTCGATGTGTTCTATCTCGCGGGTGGTTTCGGGCGGCATCTCAACCTCGAGGCGTCGAAACGAATCGGGCTGATCCCGAATATCCCGGCCGAAAAAATCGTGCAGGTTGGCAACGCCGCCGTGGAAGGCGCGTGCATCGCGTTGTTGTCGGTGGCGAAACGTGCCGAACTCGAGCGGCTGGTGCGCGACGTCGTGCATTGCCGGCTCGAGACGCATCCGGGTTTCTTCGATTTCTTCGTCGAAGGTTGTCAGTTCGCGCCGGTCGGCGGCGTGGAGGTGGACGAGTGATGTCGGTTACCGCCCCCACTTCTCGTTCTGCGCTCGAGCTGCTCGATCTTCGACCAGCGGTGGACGTGCAACAGGCGGAATACTGGCGGCTGCTCGGTTATCCGCGTGATCATCAACCGAGCGAGCGCGCGCTGGAACTCGCCGCTTGGGCGCGGCGTTGGTATGCGGAGCACGGGCGGCCGTGGGTATATTTACGCGAAGCGGAACTTCGGCTCGATGAGGAGACGCTGCGTTTCGATGGCATCGATTTTCAATCGAAGGTGCTGCATGAGCATCTGCGATCCACCGGCGCGCAGCGGGCGATCCTCGTGGCGGTGAGCGCGGGCCGCGCTTGCGAGGAACACGCGCGACAGCTTTGGCAGGAATCGAAACCGGACGAATATTTCTTCCTCGAGATCTTCGGCTCGGCGGTGGTCGAGCATCTGACGGCGACGCTCAGCGGACGAATCTGCGAACTCGCGGATCGCGACGGTCTCGCCGCGGTGCCGCATTATAGCCCGGGCTACACGGGCTGGGATATCGTCGATCAGCACAAGTTTCACGAACTCATCGTGAGTGGCGCCAACGAGACGTTTCCGGAATGCCTGGAGGTGCTTTCGAGCGGCATGTTGAAGCCGAAGAAATCGCTGCTGGCGGTGGTGGGCCTCGCACCGCGCGCCCGAGCGACGGGCGCGGTGACATCGCGCGTGCCGTGCGAGAGCTGCGGCTTGCCGAATTGCGCGTATCGCCGCGTGCCTTACCGGCATGCGCTGGCGGAATTGACGGCGTTCGCAGCGAAGCCGGCGGAAGCGCGTCAAGCGTTGCGCCGGAATGCGCCGTATGCGACGAGCGCGCGTGCGCTGCAGAAGTGGTCGACGGAACGCGTGCGGGTCAACGCCCTGCGCGAGGGTGGGGTGGAAGCGTGGTTTCGTTTCGACGGGACGACGTGTTCCAACATGGGCCAGCCGCTCGCGTTCGATTATCGCGTGGCGCTCGCGCCGGCAGAGCAAGGTTACACCGTGGTCGCGGCTGAGTGCGGGCCGGCGGAAGGCGACGCCGGCCATCGCCGGATGTGCGCGTATTTGTCGGACCCGGACGGTTTGATGTCGGCGATCGCCAACGAGCATCCGCTCGTGGGACAGCCGCTCGATGCCGTGTTCGACTGGCAGCCGGCGGCCGCGCCGTCGGGATGTTACTGCAGCGCGAACTCACGCGAGCACAAATGGAAATTGGCGTTGGAGGCCATTCACTTTACGCTCGCTCGTTCGAACGGCGTCGCTTCGGCGGGCCCGGTTTCCTGAATCGATTTCCCACACCCCTACCATGATCAAACTCTGTGACATCAACCAGGCAGCCACGGAAAAACTTCCGCCGGGATTCCGGGACAAGTCCGGGATCGGCGTTCACTACGTCGACGCGTTCATCGCGCCGATGAACGCCGCGTTGCCGGATGGCGCGCGCGTGTCGTGCAAGCGCAAGGGCCTCAAGCTCACGCTTCGGATCGGCGCGAAGAAAGGCGACGGTCTCATGCGCCGGCTGCAGGTCAGCCCGGATCCCGTGGTGATGGTGCGCGCCGCGCTCGACGAAGCCGCGAAGAACGCCGGCGTGCAGCTCCAGATCACGGATACGGAAATCCTGATCGCGCCCTGACGCTTTCGAACATCGAACCCACTCTCACCCTCCCGCCAACCCCAACCACTCCGCACGCACATGACACCCGCCCAATGGGACGTATTCAAAAAAGCCTCACGCCTCGAGAAGCTCGATAAGATTCCGATGGCGATGATCATCGATAGCCCGTGGATCCCGGGCTACGTCGGTGTGCAGCACATGGATTTCTTCCTCGATCCGCAGGTCTGGTTCCAGTCCCACCTGAAGATTCACCAGGAGTTTCCGGACATCATTTTCGTGCCCGGGTGGTGGATGGAATACGGCATGGCCGCGGAGCCGTCCGTGCTCGGTTCGAAGATCAAGTTCTGGCAGGACAATACGCCGAGCGAATACCACATGCTCTTCAATATCGAGGACGTGGACAAGCTGCCGGAATACGAAGTCGAGGCCGACGCGTTCATGGCGCTCACGCTTCACCGGCTGCGCATGCAGCGTCAGCAGGTTTTGGATACGGGCGAAATCTTCACGATGGCGACCGCGCGCGGACCGATGTGCACCGCCGGTTTCGCGCGCAGCACGTCGGACTTCATGATCGATCTGGTCGAGAAGCCCGACTACGCGCACAAGCTCCTCGATCTCAGCACGCGCGTCATCATCGACTGGCTCAAGGCGCAGGTGAAAGTGATGGGGCCGACCGTCGAGGGCATCTTCCTGCTCGATGACATCGTAGGCTTCGTGAACGAGGACCACTACCTCGAGTTCTGCCATCCTTACCTGAAGCGCATCTGCGACGCTTTTCCGCAGGATTGGGTGAAACTTTACCACAACGACGCCGACGTCGAAGCCTGTCTCGAGCATCTGCCCGATGTGGGTTTCAACATGCTCAACTGGGGCAAGCAGACGCACATCGCCGATGTGAAAGCGCGCGTGGGCGATCGCATGTGCCTGATGGGAAATGTGAACCCGCTCGAAGTCGGAGTTCGCGGCACGCCCGCCGAAGTCCGCGAAGCTACGCTCGAAGTCCTCGAAGCGGGCACCAAGGACGGCAAGGGGATGGTCCTCTCCGTGGGCGGCGGCACGAGCCCCGGCATGCCCCGCGAGAACATCGTCGCGATGAAGGCCGCGCTCGACGAATTCAACAAAGCCCATTTCGGAACGAGCTGAGACGAGCGAACATCCCCGACGACAGATCGTTCTCGTTCTCTTTCTCGTAATCGTTCTCTCAGGGCGAGTGCGGGAAGCAGACGAGAACGAAAGATCACGAGAACGAGAACGAACTCAGAAATCCCCTTTCCCCCATGCCCGATTACGCGTTGATGAACCAGTGCCTTTACGAAGGCAAAGCGAAGGAAGTCGAACAGATGACCAAGGATGCGCTCGCCGAAGGGCGCAGCGTGAAAGAAGTCCTCGAAGAAGGCCTCATCGCCGGCATGAGCGTCGTCGGCGAGGATTTTAAGCATAACATCCTCTACGTGCCCGAAGTGCTCATCGCCGCGCGCGCGATGAAAGCCGGCATGGCCGTGCTGAAGCCGCTGCTCACAGCCGGCGGCCCTTCGTCGCAAACCGGTCGTCTGCTCATGGGCACCGTGCGCGGCGACCTTCACGACATCGGCAAGAATCTCGTGTGCATGATGGCCGAGGGCGCCGGTTTTGCGGTGAAGGACATCGGCGTCGACCAAAGCGTCGAGAAGTTCGCCGCGGCGGCCGACGAGTTCAAACCCGACATCATCGGCATGAGCGCGCTCCTCACCACCACGATGACTTACATGAAAACCGTCATCGACGGATTTCAGGCTCAGGGCCGCACGGACGTGAAGTTTGCGATCGGCGGCGCGCCGATTTCGCAAATGTTCGCCGACGAAATCGGCGCCGACGGCTATGGCGCGGATGCGTCGAGCGCGGTGGATCTGTTTCTCTATTTCGTGGGCAAGGGCCCGGCGCCGGCTGCCGCCGCGAAGAAGGGGGTCGTGCTCAAGGAAACTCCGGCAGCAGCTGCGATCCAGCGCCCGCCCGGGTCGAAGTCGAAATACCAGATCCTCTATTGGCAGGACCTGCCATCCTCGATCAAGGCGTGGGACGACTTCGAAGAGTTGAAGATCGATCTGCCGCCGGCTTTCGCCGAACGCATCGATGCCCAGGCGCAGCGTCTCGGTTTCACCAAGGGCGACGATTACATCTCGCAACTGCGCTGGGGCGAAGAGCAGGAACGCGTTGGTTCGCCAAAGGAAATCGTCGAAGCGCTCCAAGCGGAGCTGGAAGCTGCATCGCGATGAAGTGGCCGATCCGCGGGCTCCATTTTCACAGGTGACGGTCATGGAACGCCACAGCCGCCACTTCCTCCTCGAAAACTAGAACCGCGCTCGCATGAAAACTCCCCGCCCCCTGCGTCAGTTGGTTGGTGTCCTTGCGTTGGCACTGTCGGCCGTTTGTTCCGCCGCCACGCTGGACGTGAAGATCGACACCACGAAAACTGGTGCACCCATCAATCCGTTCATCTACGGCCAGTTCATCGAGCACATGGGCCGCTGCATCTATGGCGGCATCTGGGCCGAGGTGCTCGAGGACCGGAAGTTCTACTTCCCGATCACCGAAAACTATTCGCCCTACCGTGAGATCGAGAATCCGGACTTCCCCGGCCAGCTCGTCGGCGGCGCGTTCCCCGTCGTGGGCGCTTCGCCTTGGCAGATCATTGGCGACGCGTCCGCAGTCACGATGGTGACGAAGGACGCGTTCGTCGGCAAACACTCGCCGCGCGTCAACGCCGGCACCGGGCTTCGCCAGCGCGACCTCGGCGTGAAGGGTGGACTGCGTTACGACGGCTATGTCTGGGCCAAGCCGCTCTCCGGCAAAGCCGAAATCGAAGTGACGCTCGTTTGGGGCGAGGGCGAAGCCGATCGCGCTTCGACCAAGCTCACGTTCTCCGGCAAGGACTATTCCAAGAAGACCTTCGCGCTGACACCGAAGGCCGGCACCGAAAAAGGCGCGCAGTTCGAGATCCGCGTCACGCGCGGCGACGTCCTCCTCGGGCCGCCTTCGCTCATGCCTTCCGACAACATCAAAGGCATGCGTCGCGACACGCTCGCGCTTCTCAAGCAGCTCAACGGTTCCATCTACCGCTGGCCGGGTGGCAACTTCGTCAGCGGTTACGACTGGCGCGATGGCATCGGCGATCGCGACCGCCGTCCGCCGCGCAAGAATCCCGCCTGGACTGGCGTCGAGCACAACGACTTCGGCACCGACGAATTCATCATCTTCTGCCGTGAGATCGGCACCGAGCCGATGATCGCCGCCAATACTGGTTTCGGCGACGCCTACTCCGCCGCACAATGGGTGGAATATACCAACCGCGGCACCGACACCGTCGGCGGCAGCTGGCGCGCGAAGAACGGCAATCGCGAGCCCTACAACGTCAAATACTGGTGCGTCGGCAACGAGATGTTCGGCTCCTGGCAGCTCGGGTTCATGCAGATGCAGCACTACACGCTGAAGCATAACCAAGTCGCCGAATACATGTGGAAGGTTGACCCCTCGCTCGAACTCGTCGCGGTGGGCGATCTCACCACCATCAACAAGGATCACGACCCCGCTCAGGCGAAGTCTGGCAAGACCTGCTCGCACATCATGCTCGAGGAGTGCGCCGAGCACATGAACTACCTGTCCGAACACTTCTACGTGGGCCGCGTGCCGTGGAACAAGTCCGGCCGCACCGACGTCGTCACGCACACGGGCATGGTTCGCAAAGCGATCCGCGACAAGGTCGACGGCCACCGCAAGCTTCAAGCCAGCCTGCCGAATTTGAAGGGCCGGCTCATGCCGATCGCGATGGACGAGTGGAACTACTGGCACCGCGAATACGCCTACGGTGAACTCGGTTGCGTGTATGAACTGCAGGACGGCCTCGGCATCGCGGCCGGACTTCATGAGTTCTTCCGCCAAAGCGACATCGTTCAGATGGCGCACTATGCGCAGACGGTGAACGTCATCGGTGCGATCAAGACCACGCGCACCGCCGCCGAAATGGAAACGACCGGTCTCGTGCTGCAACTCTACCGGGCCAAGTTCGGCGAAACGCCCCTCGTGCTCGCGGAGGAGTTCGGCGATCGCGACGTCGCGGCCGCGCTCTCGAAGGATGGCAAGACGCTCACGGTGGGCGTCGTCAATCCCACGAATGAAGAGATCGAACTGAAGCTCGACGTGGCCAATTCGGCTCTCGCGGGCCAGGGCACGCGCTGGCACATCGCCGGCTCCGACGCGACGCTGCACAACACCCCGGGCCAGCCGCGCGCCGTCGACATTGTCGAGACGAAGAACGTCTCCACGCAGGCACTACGTGTGCCGGCGCTCAGCGCGACGGTGTTCGCGCTGCCGCTCAGGTAGCACCAGATGAGCCCTCGTCATCATTCTGGGCGAAGCGAAGATTCCCCGTTGGCGAACGCCGCAGCCGGCCGCCGCGAAGAACTCTTCCCCAAGCTCAGGATGATGATGCGGAGGGCGCGGGTTTTCGCATGCTGACGCTCCGCGAAAACCTCGAAACGGACCGGTTCCTCCTTGGAACCGAACTGGTTTCCGTTCGCGGAGGCATGGGCGAACGCAGCGCGATCAAGGCGCGCGCGTTCGCCAACGACCTGATCGCCTGCCCCGATATCGACTGGATCTCGATCACGGACAACGCCGGCGGGAATCCGCAGCTTGCGCCGACCGCGCTCGGCAAACCGATCCTCTACGCGGGCAAGGAGGTGGTGATCCACCTCACCTGCAAGGATCTCAATCGCAACGGCCTCGAGAGCGAGGCGTGGCTCCTGCACAGCGAAGGATTTAACAACATCCTCGCGATGACGGGCGACTATCCCGTCGCCGGCGCCGGGGGCACGGCAAAGCCGGTCTTCGACATCGATTCCGTCGGGCTGATCTCGATGTTGTCGCAGATGAATCAGGGCCTCGATCCGAACGAGACCCCTGGCTCCGGTAAACGGGCGCGTTTCGAGAAAACGAATTTCCTCGTCGGCGCTGTCACCACGAATTTCAAACTCCGCGAAGGCGAAGTGATGCCGCAATACGCGAAGCTCGCCGCGAAAGTCGCGAGCGGCGCGCGTTTCATCATCAACCAAATCGGCTTCGACGCGCGCAAGAAGAGCGAACTGCTCGCCTACATGCGCGCCCACGGCATGGGGCATGTGCCGCTGATCGGAAACGTTTACCTGCTCAGCGGGCGCGTCGCGGAGATTTTTCACGAAGGCCGCATCCCGGGTGTCGTCGTGAGCAAAGAGCTTTTCGAACTCTGCTCGCGCCACGCGAAAGGCCCCGACAAAGGCGCCGCGTTCTTCGCCGAGTTTGCCGCGAAGCAGATCGCGATTTACCGCGGGCTCGGTTTTCGCGGGGCGTATCTCGGCGGCGTGCACAACTTCGCCGCGATCGATCGCATCCTGAAAATCGAGCGCTCGTTTTCGGCTGACGACTGGAAGCAGTTCGCGTGCGAGATCTCGTTCTCTCGTCCCGGCGAGTTCTTCTTCTACGCCGATCAACCCGGCACCGGCCTCGCCGATTCGGCGCGCCGCGCGCCCGCACCCGAGCTGCGTTCGAAACACACGAGCGTTGTTTACCATTTTTCGAAATGGACGCATGCGGCCATGTTCACGCCGGGCACCGTGCTCAACCGCATCGGCACGCACCTCTGCGCGAATGCCGACGATCCGATGCAGGGGCCGAAGCTCATGCGCGCGGTCGAACACGCGAGCAAAGTGGCGCTTTTCGACTGCAAGGATTGCGGCGACTGCTCGCTGCCTGAGATCGCATACTTGTGCCCCGAATCGCAGTGCGCGAAAAATCAACGCAATGGTCCGTGCGGCGGCACGCGTGACGGACGCTGCGAAGTCGATGGTTATCCCGACTGCATCTGGCTGCGCGCTTACGAACGGTTGAAGGCTGACGGCGACGGACGCGAACAGCACCTCGTCGATCACGCGCCGGTCGTGCAGGATCAAAGCCTTCGTCGCACGTCGTCGTGGGCGAATACGTGGCTTGGCCGCGATCATTTTTCCAAACCCAAGCCGGCGCCATCGCCGACGGCCAACATCCCACCTGCCCCTGTTCCCCATGCCTGACCGCAAACTCAATCTCATCGGCGAGCTCATCAACAACTCCTACGCTCGCGCGCGAAACGCCTTCACGGCACGTGACGTCGCGGGTTATCAGAACCTCGCGAAGATCCAGGCCGACCTCGGCGTGCAATACCTCACGCTCAATCTCGATGGCACCGCGCGCATTCAGGTGAAGATGGACGAGATGCTCGCATTTCTGCCCGACGTGATTCCCGCGATCCAGGAAGTCACGAGCGTGCCGCTCAGCTTCGACAATCCGTCCGTGCGCTATCACGAAGTCGCGTTGAAACACTACGATCGCGCGAAGAGCGGTCAGCCGATCCTCAATTCAATCGCGGCTTCGCGCGAACGTCTTGAGGACATGATCGCGCTCGTGCGCGACTACGACACGAAGGTGGTCGTGATGGCGTCCGAGCACTTCGTCGACGGCGGCAGCTCGCAGTGCCTCAATCCCGACGACTCGTATCGCGCCGCGAAGCATTTCGTCGAACTGCTTGTGACGAAAGCGAACCGCACGCTCGATCAAATCATCATCGATCCAGGCCTGGCGCCGGTCGGAGCCGACACTTACGGCCTCGTCAACATCGGCCTCGATGCGATGCAGAAGATCAACGCCGATCCGGATCTGAAAGGCGTGCACTTCATCGTGGGTCTTTCGAATTTTGCGTGGGGCACACCGAAAGGAGTCCGCGAACAACTCGAAAACGCCTACCTCACGCTCGCGATGGAGCGCGGCTTAGACTTCGCGCTCGCGAATCCGGAAAAAGCACCCGGTCCGCTCCCGCCGGATCATCCCATGGTCGGCAAACTTCGCGAAGCGCTCGAGGCCGGTCGCGCCCAAGGCGACGAGTCGCAGGAAACCGCCGGCTTCCGCCAGGCCGAAGCGATCATGGCGATCTGTGCCGAGGAGGCGCCCGCCGACTGAGCCGACTGCGTCGGCCAGCTCCAAGATCCAAACACCAAGCTCCAGAGAAACTTCAATGACCAAGCTCCAATTGGGTTTCGATTTTTGGTGCTTCTCTGGAGCTTGGATCTTGGTCCTTGGAGCTTCCCGCGCGCGATGAACATGACCGCATCCGCTTCTCCGTTGACTCACGAATTTCCCTCCGCTGGCGCCGGTCCCGTTTGGCTGCACGTCGGCACGATGCTCGACGGCACGAGCACGCGGCCGTGTCGCGACGCGCACCTCGTCTATAACGCTGCTAAAATCCTTTTTGTCGGCATCGACGGGCGCACGCCGCCCCGCGAACTTCTTCGCGCGGGACAAACGGCGCCGGATTATTCCGCACCTGATGCGACGCTGCTGCCCGGATTGATCGAAGCGCATGCGCACCTGTTTCTCGAAGGCGGCGAACTCAACGCCGACAAGCGCGCCGCGTATCTCCAGCAAACACCGGATCAACTCCTCGCTCTCGCGAAGGAGCGCCTGTCGAAACTTGTCCGCTACGGGATCGCCGGTGTGCGCGACGCGGGCGACAAGGACGGTGTCGGCCTGGCGCTCAGCAAGCTTTGCGCGGCCGGGAATGCTTCGCGTCCGCTGATGCCCTATGTCGAAAGTCCCGGCGCGGCGATCCATCACAAGGGTCGTTACGGCTCGTTCATGGCCGACGCGATCGAGAATCACGCGTCGTTGCGCGCCGTGGTGGAGTCGCGCGTCGCTGCGGGCGCCGATCGCATCAAGCTCATCCCGACCGGCATCATCAATTTCAAGAAAGCCGCCGTCACCGCCGAGCCGCAGATGACGACCGAAGAAGTAGCGGAGTTGGTCGCCGTTGCGAAGTCATTCAACCGGCAGACGTTCGCGCACGCGTCGGGCGATATTGGCATCGATCGGGCGATCGATGGCGGCGTCGACTCGATTGAGCACGGCTTCTTCCTGCGCGATGACCAGCTCGCGAAACTCCGCGGCCGGCACATTGCGTGGGTGCCAACGTTCGCGCCCGTGCAGAAGCAGGTTGATCATGCGGAGATCATGAAGTGGGAGCCGGACATCGTGACGAATCTCCGCGGCATTCTCGATCGCCACGCCGCGAGTCTCGCGAAAGCGCACGCGCTGGGCGTCACGATCATCGCGGGCAGCGACGCGGGTTCCTACGGCGTCGCGCATGGAGTCGATTTTATTTACGAGCTCGAACTCATGGAGCGAGCGGGGATGCCGTCCCTTGCGGTGATCAACGCCGCGACGGGAGTCAGTTCCGTCCGCCTCCGCTACAAAGAAAAACTCGGCCGCGTCGAAACCGGCTACTTGCCGCGTTTCATCCTCACGCGTCATTCGCCGCTCGAAACGGTTTCGAATCTCCGCAAAGCCCGCACGGTAATCTTCGACGGCGAAGTCTTAGAAACCGGGGAAGATGGCGATGTCGCGGGGCTTTAGTTCCTCGATCCGGATGAACCAAAGAGGCACAGAGACACAAAGAAAGCGGTTTTCTCCGTGCCTCCGTTTCTCCGTGGTTCAACTTTCAACCTCATGAAACCTCTCCTTCACGAAGCCGCCCGCGAACGCCGTCTCGTCTGCGATGGTGCGATGGGCACGCAACTCATGCTCGCCGGACTCGAACAGGGCGCGTGCGGCGAGGCGTGGAATCTCACGCATCCGGATCGCGTGCTCGCGATTCAGAAGCGCTATGCCGATGCCGGCGCCGATTGCATCATCACGAACACCTTCGGCGGCAGCCGTATCATGCTGCGTCGTCACGGTCACGAAGCCGAACTCGCCGAACTCAACGCGCAAGGGGCCAGGATTGCTCGCGAAGCGTTTGGCGGTCGCCCTGGTTATGTGTTGGGCGACGTCGGTCCGCTCGGTGCGTTGCTCGAACCCTACGGTGAGCTTTCCGAAGCCGACGCACTTTCGGCGCTGGAAGAACAATGCGTGGCGCTCGTGAAAGGCGGCGTCGATGCGATCATCATCGAAACGCAGACGGGTCTCGAAGAACTCGGCCTCGCGATCGACGCGGCGAAATCTGCCGGCGCTCCCACGATCATCGCGTCGCTCGCCTACGATCTCTCGATGGACGGAACGTTCTACAAGACGATGATGGGCGTCTCGCCCGAGGATGCCGCCGAATTCGTCACCGACCGCGGCGCGCACATTGTCGCGCTGAATTGCGGCACCGGCATGGACATGGTCGGCGCCGCGCGCGTCGCGCGCGAGTATCGTTCGCGCACCTCCCTACCGATCATGGTGCAGCCGAATGCCGGCCTGCCCGTGCTCGAAAACCTCAAGGCCGTCTATAAACAGCTGCCTGCCGACATGGCGAAATCCGTGCCGGACGCGCTCGAAGCCGACGCCGCGATCATCGGCTCCTGCTGCGGCAGCACGCCCGACCACACGCGCGCGATCCGCCAGGTCGTCGATGCGTTCGCGCAACGCGGCTGATGTATTCATTTTGCGGCGACAAGCCGCAGCGCTGAGCGGCACCCCGCGCGAAGCGAAAAGATTTTCGTCATGAATCAAGCATCCTTTCCGGACATCTTTTCACTGCGCGGCCAGACCGTGCTTATCACGGGCGGAGGCACCGGCATCGGTTTCGCTGTCGCGCGCGGCATGCACGCGGCGGGCGCCAAGGTTATCCTCGTCGGCCGTCGCGAACCCGAGCTCAACGCCGCCGTGGGCAGCCTCGGCGCCGGCTCGGCCTACATGGTCCACGACATCACGAAAGTCGACGAAGCGCAGGCGTTCGTCGAACGCCTCGTGAATGAGCACGGCCCGGTCACTTCGCTCGTCAACAACGCCGGTATTCACCTGAAAAAACCCGCGGTCGAAACGACGCCCGAGGAATTTCAAAAGGTGCTCACGACGCACATCCTCGGCGCGCATGCTCTAAGCCGCGCGGTGATCCCCGGCATGATCGAGCGTCAGCACGGCACGATTATCTTCATGGCGTCGATGGCGTCGCTTTTCGGCATCCCACTGGTTGTCGCTTACGCTGCCGCGAAGTCGGCGATGATTGGCATGCTCCGCACGATGGCGACCGAACTTTCGGTTCACGGGATACGCGTCAATGCCATCGCGCCCGGCTGGATCGAAACCGAGATGTCGCGCAAGGCCCTCGAAGGGGATCCGACGCGAAAGATGAAAATCATCAGCCGCACACCGATGGCGAAGCTCGGCGACCCCGCCGACGTGGGCTGGGCCGCCGTCTATCTGGCTTCGCCAGCGTCGAAGTTTGTGACGGGCGCCGTGCTCCCGGTCGATGGTGGAGCGAGCATGGGGTTCTGAGTCGCGCCGGCTGGAAGCGGAATGTGTAAGCTTTACGTCGATACGACTGTGCAACGCTCCGCCGTTCGCCACTTCGTGCGCCATTCTTTCCCATTGACCCGTCTTCCCCGGCGCGCTCCTTCGTAATGTCATGGTCCCGAGCGTCCTGATCATCGACGACGAGAAGCACACGCGCGAGGGTCTGCAGCAGGCGTTGATCGACAACTTCGACGTCTCGGTCGCCGCGAACGCCGACGAGGCGTTCAACCTCATGGACGCGCAGCCGTTCGACGTGATCGTGACCGACCTGCGCATGCCGGGAAAATCCGGCCTCAAGGTCATCGACAAAGCGCTCGCGCTTCCTCACCGCCCGGCGGTCCTGATGATGACGGCCTACGGTAACATCGAGACGGCGGTCGAGGCGATGAAGCGCGGGGCGGTCGATTTCCTCACCAAACCCGTCAACATCGAGCGGCTCGAGGTCTTGATTCAACGCGCGCTGAAAACCCGCACGCTTGAGGTCGAGGTGAAACAGCTCCACGAGCGCCTCGACGAGAAATTCAGCTTCGAAGGCATCATCGGTCACTCGCCGAAGCTCCAGGAGGTGATCGATCGCGTGAAGCTCGTCGCGCCTTCCCGCGCCACGATCCTGATCGAAGGCGAATCCGGCACCGGCAAGGAACTGATCGCGCAGGCGGTTCACCAGTCGAGCCCGCGCGCGCGCGGTCCGTTTATCGCGGTGCACTGCGCGGCGCTCTCGGAAAATCTGCTCGAGAGCGAACTCTTCGGTCACGAGCGCGGCGCATTCACCGGCGCGACCGAGCGAAGGGTGGGGCGTTTCGAAATGGCGGATGGCGGCACGCTTTTCCTCGACGAGATTGGCGAGATCTCCGCGTCGACGCAGGTGAAACTCCTGCGTTTTCTCGAAACGAAAGCGATCGAGCGCGTCGGCGGTTCGAAGCCCATCGAACTCGATGTGCGCCTCGTGGCTGCGACCAACCGCCATCTCGAGCAAATGGTGCGCGAAGGAAAATTCCGCGAAGATCTCTTCTTTCGGCTTAACGTCGTGCGCATCGCGATGCCGCCGCTGCGCGAGCGCGCCGAAGACATCCCGTTGCTGCTTTCACATTACATCAAGGTATTCTCGGACGAGAACAGCGTCCCGCCGCTCACGGTCGAAGCCGGCGCGCTGCACACGTTGCAGCGTTATCCGTGGCCGGGGAATATTCGCGAGCTTCGCAATTTCGCCGAGAACGCCGTCGTGCTTCGTCGTGGAGGCAGTCTCACGGAATACGATCTCGAGCCGAAGTATCGCGGCGCGGTGCCGGCGTTGCCGGCCGGCTCTTCGAGCGAATCGGCCCCCGCGGCGCTGGCGGCACCGGTGCCGGTTTCGCTGTCGGTGGAGGAAAATGAGAAGCGCCTCCTGCGGGAAGCGTTGATCAAGGCCCGCGGCAATCGCACGAAAGCCGCCGAGCTCATGGGCGTCAGCCGCCGCACGCTGCACCGGAAGATCGCGCAATGGCCGGAACTCGACGTGATCGACTGATGCGCCGTTGTGTCGGGCTTCTCCTCCCAGTCGCCGCTCGCGGTTGAGCGTTCTCATGCCGCGTCCGCGCAACTTCCAAGAGTGGGTTCATTGGCTCGAGATGGGCGAGGGCGCTCGATGGGTGCGGCTGGTCGCGGTGCTGCTGGGGGTGCTGGTGCTTTCGTTGAAGATTTCGCACGGGCAATTTCGCGGAATCACGAGCGAAGCCGCGTTCGTTCAAGCCGACACGGGCCGCCAGCTCGCACGAGGCGAAGGGTTCACGACGCTCGTCAACTATCCGCAAACGGCCGCGTATCTCGCCGCGCGGGGAGAACGCTTCGATCCGTCGCAGGCGTATCCAGAATTGCATCACGCGCCGCTCTATTCCATGGTAGTCGGAGGCGCGCTGAAACTGCTGCCCGAACGCTGGCGCACGGCCTTGTTCACGGCCGCGCCGGAACCGCCCGATGGATTTCGCGCCGATTACTTCCTGCTCGGTCTCAACCTCGTGCTGCTCTGGTTGGCGGCGTGGCTGACGTTTGATCTCGCGAAACGGCTCTTCGATGTTCGCACCGCGTGGCTCGCGTTGGTTGCGTTGCTGCTTTCGGTCGGGGTCTGGCGGCAGACGCTGCTCGTTGACGGTTCGCCGTTGCTCATGGTTCTGGCGCTGGGAGCGTTTTCGATCTGGGCTCGCATCGAGGAAAAGAGCAGCGGCGCCCGGATCGTGGCGCTCGGGGCCTTGTGCGGACTCCTCTTCCTGGCCGAATACTCGGCCGGTGCGCTCGTGTTCGTCGCTTTCGGTTATGCCGCTCTGGCTGTTCGGGGAGCTACCCGTTGGAAACACGCGGCGCTGATCGCGGCCGGATTTGCATTGGTCGTGGCACCGTGGGTGGTGCGAAACCTGGCGCTCACCGGCGCGCCCACCGCGCTGGCGATCCAGAATGTTGCGCTCAAAGCCGGCGATCCCACCGCCGAGCCGGCGACGCATCGGAATTCGCTCACTGCGGAATTGCCGGCGATCAATCTGCGCAAGCTCGGCAACAAAGTGCTCACGAGCTGGCAGGAGAATCTTGAAACGCGCGTGTGGTCCGGCGGCGCGATGTGGCTGGTCGCGTTTTTCGTGACCGGCTGGTTGTATGCGTTTCGTTCGCCGGTCGCGAACCGGCTGCGCTGGATTTTCACGATTTCCCTCGGCGTGCTGCTGGCGTCGCAGGCGCTCTTCAACTCGGGCGAATCATCCCGGCTCGCGGCCGGCTGGCTCGCTCCGCTCGTGATCATATTTGGCGCGGGTTTTTTCTTTGTGTTGGTCGGCAGCAGCCCGCGTCTGAGTCAGTGGCCACGGCTTTGCGCGACCGTGCTGCTGGCGTTGCAAGCGCTGCCGCTCGCCCACGATCTGCTGGAGCCGCGGCGGGTGCACTTCCAGTATCCGCCGTATTTTCCCGGCTTGTTCATCGGCATGCGGCAAGAACTCGAACGCCGGCCCGGCGCCGATCGTTTCGGCATCATGGCCGATGTGCCGGCGGGCGTGGCGTGGTATGCCGACGCGCGCGTATGGTCGCAGCCGGTGAAGCTTCGCGATTTTTATCAGATCACGCTGGAGCAACCGATAGCCGAGCTCCTGCTCACGCCCCACACGCTGGATCGCCCGTTCTTTTCGGAACTCGCGGCGCGTCCGATCGAGCGGAACGCGCTGAGCCGGCCGGATCCGTTTGGCGAGTGGGGCCGTGTTTACGCCGGACTTTTCACCGGCGCGTTTCCATCCGAGTTCCCGTTGAGCGCGCCGCAAAAACTGGCCGACAACCTCTATGTTCTGCTCAATCCCGCGCTGCCTCCGCCCGGGGAAAAGTAATTGCTTCGCGGACAACGCCATCTCTAGCGTCCGCTCCGTCCCGCTCCCAACTCGATGACCTTCGCGCGCTTGTTTATCGTCGGCTGTCTCGCCACTGCATTGCCTGCCTGGGCCGTTTACGCGCCGTTGCCGGAACAAGACATCCAGAAGGATTTTACCGTCACGGTTCGCGGGGGCGTTTATCACGACACCAATATCTTTGGCGCCGAATCGGGTGCGATCAGCAGCACGGTCTATACGCTGCAACCTAAACTCGCCTACAACAGCTCGCTCACGGATCAGACGTTTGCGTCGCTCGGCTACACGGCGACCGTCGATCACTTCGAGGAACGTCCGGGCGACAAGACGATCGACAGTCACGACTTCCTCGCGCGGATCGCGCATGCGTTTTCGTCGACCAGCAATATCGATTTCAGCGATTATTATTCGATCGCGAAGAATCCCGAATCGTTGCTCGCCGGTTTGCCGATCAACACCGACCAATCGCACAAGCGCAACGAGTTCAACGCGCGCTATCTCGTGACGCCGCTGCCCAAGATCGGAGCGACGTTGAAGTTCCGCAGCATCCTTTACGATTACGATAATCCGAATCTGGCCGCCGCCATCGACCGCGTTGAAAATCTCTTCGGTGTCTCCGGCAGCTATGACCTGCTGCCCGAGCTAAAAGGTGTGCTCGAATATCGCCGCGAAGATATCAGCTATCGCTCGGGCGGAGCGACGAAGGACAAGGAGTCGGATTTTCTCATCGGCGGTTTCGACTACGCCGTGGCGCGGAAGCTCACGCTCACCGGCCGTCTCGGCAATCAGTGGCGCCAGCGCGCGTCCGAGCGCAGTTCGAGCGGCGCTTACGCGGAGTTTTCGGGCAAATACGATTACGCCCCGCGGTCGTTCGTCACCGGCGGTTATGTCTATACGCTCGAGGAAACGTCGAACGTGGCGCTGTATAGCGACACCCGTGTCAGCCGCTTCTTCGTGAACGTGCAGCACTCGCTCAGCGCCCTCATGGTGGCCTCGGCGTCCTACACGTATGAGCCGTCGGAACTCCAGGGCCGTCGCGGCGTGTCGAATGCGGACGAAACCACGCGCCGCGCCGGTGTCGCGCTGACGTGGCTGCCGACGCCGCACTGGTCGTTCTCGGCAAATTACGATTACGACAAGATCTCGTCGGAGGCTCCCGGCCGCGGGCAGGATCGCGAACGCTACGGGGTAAGTGGCGCGTATCGGTTTTGAACGCCGAGCGCTGACGAAACGCTGGCCGGACGGGTCGGAGCTGGCTGGGTTTCGTTAAAGGCGGCCGGTTGTGGTGGGCACAATGAGCTTGCCGGTTTTTAGGCCGACGCGTTCTCTCGGCGCGACTTCATGGCCTCACTTTCCGCCAGCCGGGACTCCGCCTCGCTCGCCGATTTCCTCCAGCTGCTCCGCCTCCGCAAGGCCCTGATCGCGCTGATCCTCGCGTTGGTGGTGGTCACCACGATCGCGGTCACCGCGTTCTTGCCGAAGTGGTATCTTGCGACGACCAAGATCCGCGTCGAAAAACCCGAAGGGGAGGTGAAGCTCTTTCAGACGCAGAGCAACGCCTACTACGATCCTTACTTCCTGCAGGATCAGTTTCGGATCATGCAGTCCGAGAAGATCCTTTATCCGGTCATCGAAAACCTGCGTCTCAACCAGCGCCTGGCGCCGCTACTCGACGCACCGGGCGCGCTGCCCTCCGCGATCACCTATCGCTATCTCACGCGCGAAATGCTGCGCATCGAATCGCAGCGCAATTCCTCGCTGATCGAGATCAACGTCTTCGCTCAGGACCCAGCGCTGGCGGCGGACATCGCGAATGAAATCGCGCGCGTGTATTCCGACGACCGCATCGCTTTCGCGACGGCGGAGCAGCGCGAAGGGCTCGCGCAATTGCGGAAGGAACTCGAATCGCAGGAGCGGGTGGTCAGCGCGCAGCGCGACGCCCTCGAAAAGCTGCGCAACGACCTGAATATCTCCGGCGTGGATCTCAACGCGCGCTATTCCGACATGGAGATCGAGACGCTGCGGCAGATGCAGAATTCGCTGATCGCGTTGAGCGTCGACGCCATCGGTCGCCGCACGCGCTGGGAGCGATTTCGCAGTATTCCGGCCAATGAACGCCTGAGCCTCGTAAACTCCGAGCTGATTCAGGATCCGAACATTCAGAATCTGCTTCAGGCGTATCTGATCGCTGACCAAAACGTGACCAAGCTCGCGGGTCGATTGGGCGAAGCGCACCCGGACTTTGTTTCGGCGATCGAAAATCGGGCGAAGATCCGCGAGCAGCTCGACGGCCAGCTCCGCGGCTACGAAAGCGCGCTCGAAATCGCTTACAAGGAAGCCGAGTCGCGCGTGGCCGAACTCAAGGAGCAACTCGGCCAAGCCAAGGTGGAGCAGATCCTTTCGGCGCGGGAACGGATGCGGCCGTTCGAGGAAGCCGCCCAGAAACTCGAGGACGAGACGCGTCTGCTCACCACGTTGAAGCTGACCCTGCGCCAGCGGGAAATCGATTTTCAGGTGCCGAAGCGAACGATCGAGATTTTGAATACAGCCGAGCCCGCGCGCCGGCCCAGCCGCCCGAGCTGGCCGTTGAACCTGACCGTCGCATTTCTCTTTGGGTCGCTGCTCGGCGTCGGCGTCGCGGTGCTGCTCGAGTATTTCGACACGAGCTTCCGCAGCGTGGCGGATGTGGAGACGCGACTGAAACTCCCGGTGTTGGGCGTTATCCCGTTTCAACGCGAGCCGTTGGGCGGCGACGAAGAGGATCCGGGGGAAGCCGAGCCGTATCGCGTGCTTCACACGAATCTGAATCTGGCGCTGAAGGCGGGTCAGCCGGGGAGTTTCGTGATCTTTTCGGCGGGGCCGGGTGAAGGTAAATCCACGACGTTGCACCGCCTCGCGCAACTGACGGGCTTGGCGGGCGAACGCGTGATCCTGATCGATTCGGATTTGCGCCGACCGTCACAGCATCGGCTGGCGGAGCGCCCGCGCGAACCGGGCTTGAGCGAGTTCCTGCTCGATCGAAAGCCGCTGGAAGCGGTGATTCAAAAAGAGATCGCGCCGAATTTGGATTTCATCCCGAGCGGCGCGGTGCCTGGGTTTACGTTGGGCCTGTTGCACTTGAATCGTTTGCGGGAGCTCGTGGCGACGTTGCGGACGCGATACGACAAGATCGTTTTCGATTCGCCGCCGATCATTGGCGTCAGCGATGCGAGCGTGCTGGCCAGTGTCGTCGATGGAGCGGTGCTGTTGATCCAGCATCGTCGCAATCCGCAGAGCATGGTGATGCGCGCGCAGCAGACGATTGAAGCTTTGAAGACACCGCTGCTTGGCGTGGTGCTCACGCAGGTGCCGGTGAACACCGGTGGCGACTACGGCTACTACACGAGCAACTACTCGTATTACAGCGACCGCGGCGAGAAGCGGAAACGCTCGTCGGGCAAGGCGTCGCGTTATCCCGCCTCAGCCGAGTCGGGCGAGGGCGACCGGCTGGTGCTTCGCGAGCCGGAGTCGGGCGGCAGACATTGAAATGCAGCGGGGTTGAAGCGACGCCCGACATTGAGAGAAAACGCCGGCCAAGACCCGCCTTTAGCCAGAAACCGCGCCGATCAAAATAGCAGTTGACGGGACCCGCGCCGGGCTTACTTCTCACACCCTGTTTTGCGGGCGTAGCTCAGTTGGTAGAGCACCACCTTGCCAAGGTGGACGTCGAGAGTTCGAGTCTCTTCGCCCGCTCCATTTTCGAAAAAGCCGCCGGATCGATCCGGCGGCTTTTCATTTTCCGGCCGTTGGCTATTCGGCGGGGGCGGGGGTGGCCAGAGGGTATTTGCCGGCGACGACGTCGCGCAGGGTGGGGATGAGGGCGGTGACGCATTCGTCTTTTGTCACCAAGGCGACCGCGCCGACCGAGCGGGCGAGGCGTTCTGCGTGGGCGGAATCGTCGGCGGTCACGACGACGATCTTCGAGCCAGGGCGGTTGGCCGTGATCTGACGCGCAGCGGAGGCACCGTCGACATCAGGCATGCGCAGGTCGAGCAAAAGGATGTCCGGTTGCAACGTCGCGGTGAGTTCGATCGCTTCGCGGCCGTCTTGCGCTTCGCCCACCAGATCGAACTCGGGAGCGCGGGCGAGCAGTTCGCGTATGCCCCCGCGGATGATATCGTTGTCTTCGGCGACCAGCACACGGGTGCGTTGCATAAAGTGCGTATTGAAAATGTTGGGACGCGGGCGGCCCGCACGTATCGCCGCCAAGCAAAGCTGAAGGGCAAACGCGCGGCTCTCGACCTATTTGGGCGGTCGAGAGACCGCGGTTTCGGTGTTCGGTTCTCTTACGAATGGCGAACGGTGGTGGGATGTTCCGCGCTCGCGGACGTCCGGGTCATCACAACGGCGCCGATTTCGGCGAGACCGAGGATGAGATGCGGCATCCACACTTGCTCGGCGAAGCCAAAGAGCCAAGGCGAGAGGGCGAGCAGCACTCCGCTCATCGCGTCGAGCGTGAGGTGAGCACGGAACGGCAGAAGTTTGAAAGCGCCGAGCTCGTAGTTGGTGCAGAGACTGTAGATCAACGCGGCGAAGCCGAGCACCATGGGCACGGTTCTCGCGGCGCCTTCGAAGCCGAATAAAATCGGCGCGAGGATAAGGACGAGGCCCATCGCATAATCGACGAAGCCGTGGGCACGGCGGGATAGGATATTCATAGTGTCTCACGATACCCGTGCATTCATGCCAAGATATGGGATGAATCCCCTTACCGTGCAGGGAGATGCTCCCGTCAGGCGCGAACCGCTTTTCGAGCCAGACCCCATAGGTGCAAGCGGCGTAGCGAGAGCTAGCTGACCAGATGCTAAACGTTTACGAGATGAGATCGGGAATGACGTCTTTCGACCAAAGCAGCGGCCGTCAGCTCTGTTTCTGGCTCGGCGAGTGGAGCCATCGGCGGAAGGAGGGCCGCGACGGAGCGCGGTAAGATTTGTGCGAGAATCCGCGTGCACACGGCGGGAAGGTTTCAAAAAGCCGCTGTTCGGGCGCGGCTTTTTTATGCACGCTCCCGGCGTGAAAGCTTCCGAGTTTTTCGATCTGCCTGCGTCGCTGGCGCCGTTTGCGGCGAGTTTTTTGCCGGACGTTGCGCCGTGGGAATGGATCAAACGGATCGGGCCGGCGTTGGGGAGCGTCTCGCTGGTTTCGGAGGAGAAGTCGTTGCCGCCGGGCGTTCACGTGGAAGGAGCGGTGTGGTTGCATCCGACGGTGAAACTGCCGGCGCAGGCGACGTTGATTGGACCGGCGTGGATTGGAGCGCGCACGGAGATTCGGCCGGGGGCGTTCGTGCGCGGAAACGTGATCGTGGGCGAAGGCTGCGTGCTGGGAAATGCGTGCGAATTCAAAAACTGCCTTTTGATGGACGGCGTGCAGGTGCCGCACTTCAGCTACGTGGGCGATTCGATCCTGGGAAATCGTTCGCACCTCGGTGCGGGCGTGATCCTTTCGAACCTGCGGCTGGATCAGCAGCCGATCGTGGTGCGGACCGATGTTGCGGCGCATGACACCGGCTTGCGCAAGTTCGGGGCGATTTTGGGGGACGAAGCGGAAGTCGGCTGCAATGCGGTGCTGCAACCCGGCACGTTGCTGGGGCGGCGCGGAATCGTGATGCCGTTGACGGCGTTTGGCGGGATCTTGGCGGCCAACACGATGGTGCGCAGCCGGCAGACGCTGACGACGATCGAACGACGGGACTGAGATACCGGCGAAATCTTGCTCTTGCTCGTGCTCGTAATCGTGCGCGATTCTTGCCGTTCCGCTTTTTGGAGCACGATCAAGATTTCGATCACGAGCACGATATCACCATGCGCACGTTAACCGGTATCCAGCCTTCGGGCACGCTGCACCTCGGCAATTATCTCGGCGCGATGCGGCCGGCCATCGAGGCGCAGACGCGAGGGGAGTGTTACTACTTCATCGCGGATTATCATTCCATGACGTCGCTGCTCGACCCGGCGGAGCGACGGAAGAATACGTTGAATGTCGCGCTCGACTGGCTGGCGTGCGGACTGGATCCGGCGAAGTCGGTGTTCTGGCGGCAGAGCGACGTGCCCGAAGTGACCGAGCTGATGTGGCTCCTGGGCACGGTGACGCCGATGGGGCTGCTCGATCGGGGACACAGTTACAAAGACAAGATTGCGAAAGGGATTCCCGCGAACTTCGGGTTGTGGGCCTATCCGGTGCTGATGGCCGCGGATATCCTGCTTTTTGATACCAACGTCGTGCCCGTGGGCCGCGATCAGAAGCAGCACCTGGAGATGACGCGCGACATCGCGATCAAGTTCAACCAGACCTATGGCGAGGTGTTTGTCGTGCCGGAGCCGGACATTCGCGACGAGATCGCGGTCGTGCCGGGGCTCGATGGGCAGAAGATGAGCAAGAGCTACGGCAATACGATCGATCTGTTCGGCGACGAGAAAGCGACGCGGAAGAAAATCATGGGGATCGTGATGGACTCGCGCACGCCGGCGGAGCCGAAGCCGGACGCGGACAAGAATCTCGCGATCCAGCTTTTGAAGTTGGTGGCGCCAGCGGACGTGGCGGGCGACTTCGAGAATCGCCTGCGCGCGGGCGGGCTCGGTTACGGCGATCTGAAGAAAGCGTTGTTTGAGCACTACTGGAACTTCCTCGCGCCGTATCGCGCGCGGCGGGCAGAACTCGCGGCCAATCTCGATCACGTGGAGCGGCTTTTGCGGGAAGGCGCGGAGCGCGCGCGAGGCACGGCGAGCGCGGTGTTGAAGCGCGCGCGCAAGGCGAGCGGGTTGGAGTAAGCGCCGATCTTCGGAGCGGAACGCGTGAGCGTTTCGGGAGAGACGGAAGACGACGGTTGCTCCGCGGCGGCGTGCAGATTTGTTCGTCGCGATGAAGGTTCTCGGAATCGATATTGGCGGCTCGGCTCTCAAAGGAGCGCCGGTGGAAACGGCAACCGGACGTTTGCTCGCCGAGCGATTCCGGATTGAGACGCCTGAGCCGCTGACGCCGAATGCAATGGCGCGGGCGGTGGAGGAGATGGTGGCGAAGTTCAAGTGGCGCGGACGGATTGGAATTGGTTTTCCGGGAGTCGTTCACGGCACGCGGACGGTGACGGCGCCGAATCTGCATCCGAGGTTTACCGGCTGCGACACGGGGCGGTTGTTCGCGAAGGCGACGGGGTGCAATGTGGCGATGGTGAACGACGCGGACGCGGCGGGGCTGGCAGAGATGCGTTTCGGGGCGGGTTGCGGGATCGATGGACCGGTGTTGTTGCTGACGCTCGGCACCGGCGTGGGCACCGCGGTGTTCACCTGTGGCGTGCTGTATCCAAATTCAGAATTCGGTCATCTGCCGATGCGCGGGAAATCCGCGGAGCGCTTCGTTTCGGCGGCGGCGCGGAAGCGGCGCGGACTCGAGTGGTCCGAATGGGGGCCGGAGTTTGGCGCGTATCTTCGCACCTTGGAGATGTTGTTGTCGCCGGAGTTGATCATCATCGGCGGCGGCGTGAGCGCCAAGAGCCGCAAGTGGATGCGTTATGTGAAAACGCGCGCGAAGCTCGTGCCGGCGGCGTTTCACAATGAGGCGGGGATTGTGGGCGCGGCGTTGTGGGCGGCGGAGCGGAGATTGAGTTCGTAGCTCGGAAGACAACCTCGCCCCGCGATTTCAGCAGTTCGCCCATGAACGGGAGCGGATTCTCCCTATTTCCTACCGGGACACGGAGAAGTTGCTAAGCACCGCGACGTCCAGCCAGCTGCGAAGCGGGGCTGGGCGACTACACACCTAACCCCCGTAATCCCCCACAGACTACGCATGAGAACTATGCGCGTTTCCCTAACTATGTCCCGGCGGCTCGCCAGTGGACTTTTGTGCATCGCGGCGCTCGGCGCGATTCAGAGTTCCGCCTTCGGCCAAGGCTGCGTCATCGCGCGCGGCGGCGGCGGCGCGATGATTTCCGACTCCAGCGGCTTTCTTGAGGCCGGGCAGTGGCAGGTCACTGTCGCGCACCGCTGGTTCGAATCAGACCGGCATTTTATCGGTGACGACGAACAGAAGCACCGCAAGGCGCAGGGCACTGAAGTCATCAACGATTCGCACTTCCTCGACTTCACGGCGACGTATGCCTGGTCGAAGCGGTTGAACCTCAATCTGACGATTCCGTATGTGAAGCACGACCGCTCGTCGAAATACGAGCATAGCGGCAATGCGAATCCGCGCTATCACACGCAATCGAGCGGAATGGGCGACGTGCGGGTCAGCGCGAACTATTGGGTTCTCGATCCGGAGCAGCATCACCGCGGCAATTTCGCGATCGGTGTCGGCATGAAAGCGCCGACCGGAAGCTACACGGCGAAGGACGTGTTCATCCGCCCGAATGGTCCGACGGTGCGCTATGTCGATTCCTCGATTCAGCCCGGCGATGGCGGCTGGGGTTGGACGATCGAGGGCCAGGGCTATTACCACCTCGGCGGCAACTTCACGGCGTATGGCAATGCGTTCTACCTCTTCAATCCTCGCGAACGCGTGCCGCGGACGAACTTCTCGGTGCCGGATGCTTACATGGCGCGCGGCGGCGTGGAGATGGCCGTGTCGTCGGTGGAAGGACTCGGACTCAGCCTTGGATTGCGGATCGAAGGCGTGCCCGGCAACGACCTTTTCGGTGGCAACGGCGGCAGCCGCCGGCCTGGTTTTTCGACGGCGGTCGAGCCGGGTCTGTCGTTCTCGAAAGGACGTTTCACCGGCACCTTCACGATCCCGGTGGCGATCCATCATCGCCGCTCGCACACCTACGGTGCGCTGCGTCCGGGCGACGCGGCGTTCGCGGACTTCACGGTGAACACGAGCCTTTCGTGGCGCCTCTGATTCACCGTTAAAGCAAACCGGTTAGTTATCGCAGGGCGGGCGAAAGCCCGCCCTGCTGTTTTTGGATGACGATACGGAAGCGACAAGAAGCGGGAGAAGAGGCGCCGGTGGGCGTCGGATTGCTCGCGGGTTTGTTTTTCGCGTCGGGTGCGCTGGCGCTGGTGTATGAAGTCGTCTGGCAGCGGCAGTTCGCATTGGTGCTCGGCTCGGCAGCGCCGGCCACGGTGGCGGTGCTCGCGGCGTATTTTGCCGGGTTGGGATTGGGCAGTTTGACGCTGGGCCGCTGGGCGAGCCGGTGGCGTCGACCGCTGCTGGTTTATGCGGTGTTGGAAGCGGCGATCGGATTGGGCGCGCTGTTGGTGACGCCGCTGATCGGAGTTTTCGAGGAGGTTTATCTAGGGATGTTGGGTGGAGGAAGCACGGCCGCCGGCGGGATCATGGCGGCCCGTCTGATGGTGGCGTTTGCGGCGATTTTTGTGCCGACCTTCTGCATGGGTGGAACGCTGCCGGTGTTGAGCGAGTGGGTGGATCGCGGGCAGAAGCAACTCGGCGTCACCGCGGGCGCCCTGTATGTCGCGAATACGACGGGCGCGGCGCTCGGCGCGATTGCGGTGCCATTTTGGTTGATGCCGCCGCTCGGATTGCAGGGAACGGTTTGGGCCGCGGCGGCCGCGAATGGCGGGCTGGCGCTCGTGGCCTGGCGGCTCAGTTCGCGTGCTAGAATATTGGATACAAGCTCGCACATGGAGCAGGCGAAGGCGAGGCCGGCCATCGAAACGGGAAACATGAAACGCGGGCTGGCGCGCGGGGTGTGGTTGCTGGCGGGGATTTCGGGGGTGGCGACGTTTGCGTTGCAGGTGTTGTGGAATCGCGCGTTCGCGCAGGTGCATGAGAATTCGATGCACTCGTTTGCGGTGATCGTTGCGCTGGTGATTCTCGCCTTGGCGGCGGGGGCGCAGGTGGCGCGGATGGCGCTGAAGCGCGGGGTGGCGCCGAGCCGGCTGATTGCGGTGGCGTGGACGGCGGCGGGCGTCGCGATTGTGGCGGGGCCGTGGTTGTTCTTCCGGTGGACGGACGGGCTGGCGTATTTGTCCGGTGGAGACGGTTGGGGCGGGCAGATGCGCGACCTCTTGTGGCTGGGAGCGGGAATCTGTTTTATCCCGATGGCGCTGCTGGGCGTGGGTTTGCCGGCGCTGATGGAGCAAGCGGGGCGCGACGCGGTGGATTCTTCGGGACGCGTGCTGGGAAGATTGTTTGCGGTGAACGTGCTCGGATCGGTGACGGGCGCCTTGGCGGCGGGGTTTTTGTTGCCCGCGTGGCTGGGATTGTGGGGCGCCTTGATCTGGGTCGGCGCGTTGATGGCGGCCGTGGCGGTGGGATGGGGCGGCCGCGGTGCGATCCGCTGGATGGTGCCCCTCGTGGCGGTGGTGGGAGCGTGGCTGTTGCAAACGATCGAGCCGCCGCGCGTGCGCGTGGCGATCGATCGCGGCGAAAGATTGTTAGCGCTCGCGGAAGGGGCGCACGGCGTTGTGTCGGTGGTCGAACGTGAAGGCTCGCGGCGGTTGAAGTTGAACAATCACTACGCACTGGGCGGGACGGCGGCGACCGGCGACGAGCGGATGCAGGCGCATCTGCCATTGTTGCTGCATGCGCAGCCGCGCAGCGTGGCGTTTCTCGGACTGGGCACTGGCGTGACGGCGGGCGGCGCGATGTTTCATCCGCTCGAACGCGTGACCGCCGTGGAGATTGTGCCGGAGGCGATCGCGGCGGCGCGCGAACATTTCGCGCAGGCGAATGCGGGTTTGATGGACGATGCGCGCGTGCGGGTGTTGGCGGACGATGCGCGGCATTTTCTGCGAGCGACGGACGAGCGGTTCGATGTGATCGTGGGCGATCTCGTCGTGCCGTGGCGGGCGGGTGAGGGGGCGTTGTTGACGCTCGAGCAGTTCGAGGCGGCACGCGATGCGTTGGCGGACGGCGGCGTATTTTGCCAATGGCTGCCGCTGTTTCAGCTGAGCGAAATGGAAACGGAGATTTTGCTGCGGACGTTTTTGTCGGTGTTTCCGGAGGCCGAGATTTGGCGGGGCGATTTCTCTCCGACGGAGCCGGCGATCGCGCTGGTCGGTCGTAACGGCGGAAAGAATGAAACGTTACCCGGCACCGAACGGGTTGCGCCGATGACGCCGGATCCGGCGAATCCGCATCTGGCGGCGCCCGGCGCGGTGTGGATGCACTATGTCGGAGCGGTGACGCGGGCGGATCTGCCGGCGAGCGAGGAGCGGGTGAATAGCGAGAATCGGCCTTGGGTGGAATTATTGGGGCCGCGCCTGCATGGCGGGCGCAATGACGCGGTGTTCGTCGGACGCGAACTCGAAGGCTGGTTGCAGACGCTTAGAGCGAGAACGCTGGCACGAGAGACCGGGTTGGAAGAAGCGCAGCGGCGCGCGATGGAAGCCGGCGCGGCCTTGGCGGAGATGATTTTGAAAATGCGCGAAGGTAATCGCGGCGGAGCGGCGGTAGCGAACGAGCGACTGCGCGGATTGTTGCCGGCGGAGACGTATAGGGTGTTGTTGGGCGGCGAGTGAACGTGACGCCGGGGCCTTGCGCGCGAGAATGAAGGGCGGGGATTACAGCGGCCAGACGCGGGGGACGATGAGCATTGCCACGATGAAGCAGAGGACGTTGAGCGGCGTGCCGACGCGGACAAAGTCGATGAATTTATAGCCGCCGATGCCGTAAACGTAGGTGTTGGTCTGGTAGCCGATGGGCGTCGCGAAGGCGGCGGAGGCGGCGAACATGACGATGATGACGAACGGACGCGCATCCAGGCCGAGGTGATCGGCAACGCCGATGGCGATGGGAGCCATCAATGCAGCGACGGCGTTGTTCGATAGAATTTCGGTGAGCAGCGCCGTGATGATGTAGAGGCAGCCGAGCATCACCATGCCCTTGTGGGCGGCGGGGATGATGTAGTTGACGGCCGCGACGGTTTTCTCGGCGACGAGCGCGGCGGCGCCGGTGTGTTCGAGGGCGAGGCCCATGGCGAGCATGCCGAAGATGAGGAACAGGATGTTCCATTCGATGGAATCGTAGGCCTCTTTTGGCTTTAGACAGCCGGTGAGACACATGATCACGCCGCCGGCGATCGCGCCCATTTCGATGGGGACCCATTCCAAGGAAGCGAAAGCAATGACCGCGACCACGATGCCGATGGCGAGCGGGAGGCGGCGGTTGGCGGCGCGGGCGGGGAGCGGCGGCTGATCGAACAGGATGATGTCGTTTCCGCTGCGGAGCGCTTGGATGGCCTGGTCGGTGCCCATCATCAGCAGAACGTCGCCCGCTTCGATGGGAGTGGTGTCGATCTTGTCGCGCAGATTTTTGCCGTGGCGATGGATCGCGAGGACGACCATGCGGAAGCGCTGGCGGAAATTGAGTTCGCGCAGCGTGCTGCCGATGATGTCGGACGTGGGTGTGACGACGCCCTCGACCAGCGAACCCTCGTGAGCGGCGATTTGCTCGAGGCCGATGTTGAGTTCGGAAACGAGGTCGACGCCGGCGAGGCCGCGGGTGTGCACGATCCCTTTGGGGCGGCACGCGAGGATGAGGCGGTCTCCGGCTTGCAGGCGAAGGGAGCGAGGATCGAGCGTGGCGGCGACGCCGTCTCGCACGAGTTCCAGGACGCGGATCCCGCGCGCACTCACGAGGCCGGCTTCGGCAAAGGACTTGCCGAGGATGCGCGAGTTGGGCTGCACGAACGCCTCGGTGATGTATTCGCGCCGTTCCTCGTTCGAAAGGATCGAGGTGAGCATCTGGCGGTCAGGGAGGAGGCGTTTGCCGAAGAGCGCGAGATAGACGGCACCGATGACGGTCACCGGGACGCCCAGCCAGGCGAGTTCGAACATGGACATCGGAGGTTGTCCGCGGCTGATGCTGATGCTGTTGACGAGGAGGTTCGTGCTCGTGCCGATGAGCGTGCACGTGCCGCCGAGCACGGCGGCGTAGGAAAGCGGGATCAGGAGTTTCGATGCGGTGAGGCCCATGCGCCGGGCGAGGTTGAGCACGACCGGGATGAAAACGACGACGACGGGCGTGTTGTTGACGAAGGCGGAGATCGTCGCGACGAGGATGACCATCACCAGGACGACGACGCCGTAATACCAACGCGACGCGCCATCGAGAAGATGGACGAAGCGATCGATCGCGCCGCATTTCACGAGGCCCGCGCTGAGCACAAACATCGCGGCGACGGTGAGCGGGGCGGGATTGGCGAAGACCGAGAATGCCTTTTCCTCGGGCACGAGTCCGGTCGCGATCAGCACCACGAAAAGGGCAAGCGCGATCACATCGGGCGGATGCTTTTCCCGGAGGAAGCTGGCAAACGTCGCGATGAGCAGGAGGAAGACGAGGGCGATCTGCCAGGTCATCGTGCCGAGCTAAGGGAGAGCCGTGCGGTCCGCCGAGTGGAAAATCCGTGAGGCACGTCTTATCTGGCGAATTGCCAGCTCGCATTTATGCCACAATTTTAACCGGCAATCGCGGCCGGGCTGCGCTGAATTATTTCTCCACCCAACAACCCATACGATCATGGCAAAAATCCATAACGACATCACAGAGACCATCGGCAACACGCCCCTCGTTCGTTTGAACCGCACGGCCGCCGCTCACGGCGCGGAAGCGGAGATCCTGCTCAAGCTCGAATTCTTCAACCCCCTTTCGAGCGTGAAGGACCGCATTGGTTTTTCGATGATCGATGATGCGGTGAAGTCGGGAAAGATCACGAAGGACTCGGTGCTGATCGAGCCGACATCAGGCAACACGGGGATCGCGCTGGCGTTCGTGGCCGCGGCGAAGGGATTGAAGCTCATTCTGACCATGCCGGAGACGATGAGCGTGGAGCGGCGCAAATTGCTGAAGATTCTGGGCGCGCGGCTCGTGTTGACCGAAGGCGCCAAGGGCATGAAAGGCGCGATCGCGAAGGCGGAGGAACTCGCGGCGAAGATTCCGAACAGCATCATTCTCCAACAATTCGCGAATCCGGCAAATCCGGCGATTCATCGCAAGACGACGGCGGAAGAGATCTGGAACGATACCGACGGAAAGGTGGATATCATCGTTTCGGGAATCGGCACGGGTGGCACGATCACGGGCGTGGGCGAGGTGTTGAAGCCGCGGAAGCCGGAGCTGAAGATCGTGGCGGTGGAGCCGGACGCCTCGCCGGTTTTGTCCGGTGGCACGCCGGGGCCGCACAAGATCCAAGGACTGGGCGCAGGATTCATTCCGGCGGTGTTGAACACGAAGATCTACGACGAAGTGATTCGCGTGAAGGAGGTCGATTCGGGTCCGATTTCGAAGCAGGTAAATCAACTCGATGGCATTCCGGTGGGTATTTCTTCCGGTGCGGCGGTATGGGCGGCGATTCAGCTGGCCAAACGTCCGGAGAACAAGGGCAAGCAGATCGTGGCGATCATCCCGTCGAGCACGGAGCGTTATCTGTCCACGTGGCTCTTTGCGGACATCAACACGGAGAGCGATTCGATCGACGATCTCGTGCCGTCGCCGGCGACGACCTGAGCGACGTTTCGCAGAACAACGAAAGCGAAGGCCGGCGAGATGCCGGCCTTTTTCTTTGGCCGGGCGGGTGGCGCGGAGTGCTAGCGGGACCAGTCGCGGGAGTGGGTTCCGGTATACCAGCGGAAGAAACTGACGCCCACGGCGGTGACGGCGGCGAAGGTGCCGACGAGTTTCATCATGGCGCCGGCGAGCAGCTGGTCGTCGGCGGGAGAGAAGTTGGCGATGAGGCGCGGCGCGTATTCGTAAGTTGGATAAAGGATTTCGTGCGAGAACGTGATGTAGGCGAAGACGGGCGTCATGCCGACCACGACCGCGAAGAAATAGAGCATCTGTGCCGCGTAGCTGATGGGCGGAAGGGCGCGCGAAGGGCTGATCATCGGCCACCAATAGAACAAGGAGGCGCCGAAAAACATGATGTGTTCGAGGACGTGGACGGCTTTGTTGCGCAGCGCCAGGTCGTAGAGCAGCGGCATGTGCCAGACCGAGATCACGACCGTGTAGAGGACGCCGCAGACAACCGGGTGGGCAAGGAACCGGCAGACCGCAGGCGGATTGCGTCCGGCGAAAGCGCAGTCGATCATCCAGGACGGGATGCCGAGCAGAAAGAAAATCGCGGCGGGGTAAACGAGCAGCTGGTGCTGCAGCATGTGCGCGCTGAACAGAAAGCGTTCGCCGATCTGGTCGAGCGGGGAACCGACCGCGAGATAGAAGATGACGAGTGAGGAATAGAATTTCCAAGCGTGCACCCGCGGGAACGGAGCGCCGGGTGCCAGGCGCGCGCGCAACGGGCCGGCGAGGATCGCCCAAAGCCAGCCGGCCACGACGATGCCGCCGACGAGGTAGGGTTCGTTATGCCAGTGGCGCCAGTCGATCATGGATGGCGCATCGTGAACACCCGCGACGGGAAAAGGGAGCGTAGAAATGCGGATGACGATGCATCCGGGCAGAAAAAAGCCCGCCGGGGAGGCGGGCTTCGTGATCTTATGGATCAGACGGATTCGAGGAGCTTGTAGAGCCGCGCGACCATCGGCGTGGCGTCGTCGAGGAGCCCGGCGCTGATGAGCGCGTTGTCGAGGATCTGCTCCGCGACGAGCTTGGCTTTGTCGGGCGAACTCGTGTGCGTTTCAAAGAGACGCTTCATCACGACCGAACGCGGATTGATCTCGAGGTTCACGCGCAGCGGCGAATCGGCGCCGTCCTTGTTCATGGCCTTCATCATGCGGCGCATGTGGGGTGACATGAATTTGTCGGCGTTGAGCGCGAGGGCGGGCGAATCGACGAGGCGGTCGGAGGCCTTCACTTCGGCGACGCGGTCGCCGAGGGTGTCCTTGAGCCAGCTGGTGAGTTTCTTCGTGTCGTCCTCGCTGAGCGCGCCCTCGGGTTTCGGGAGGTCGGAGAGTTTGACGTCGGCGTGATCGGCGGCGGTGAGCTTCTTGCTGTCGAACTCGCGCAGGCTGTTCATCACGTATTCGTCGACCGCCTCGTAGCAGAAGAGGACCTCGAGATTGCGGGCCTTGAACCCTTCGAGATACGGGCCGCTCTCGATGGCGGCACGGCTGGGGCCGACGAGGTAGTAGATCTCTTTTTGGTCGGTGCCCATGCGCGACACGTAGTCGGCGAGCGAGGTGGTTTTGCCTTTTTCGGTGAGCGAGGATTCGAAACGGAGGAGCTTGGCGAGCTGATCCTTGTGGGTGAAATCCATCGCGGCGCCTTCTTTCAGGAAGATGCCGAACTCGGCAAAGAACTCGTTGAAGGCGTCGGTGCGGTTCTTGGCTTCGTCTTCGAGGAATTTGAGGAAGCGCTTCGTGATGACCTTGTTGAGTTTGTCGATGAGGGCCTTGTCCTGCATCGTCTCGCGCGAGATGTTGAGCGGGAGATCTTCGCTATCGACGACGCCCTTGAGGAAGCGGAGCCATTCGGGAAGGAGGTTCTTCGGTTTGGCGTCGATCAGGACCTTGCGGCAGTAGAGCGAGACGCTCTGTTCGAGCCGCGAGAGGCCGAGCTTTTCGGTGTTCTCCTTCGGGACGAAGAGGAGGGCGTTGATCGCGAGCGGTGCGTCGGCGGAGAAATGGAGGCGGTAGCGAGGCTCGTCGTAGGCGTGCGCCTGGAACTTGTAGAATTCCGTGTATTCCTCGTCCTTGATCTCGTTCTTGTTGCGGAGCCAGAGCGCCTGAACGGTGTTGACGCGCTTGGCGTTGAGATTGATCGGGAACGAAACGAACGCGCTGTAGCGCTCGAGGATTTCCTTGATCTTCCAATCCTGGGCGAAGTCGGAGGCGTCGTCCTTGAGCTCGATGACGATCTTGGTGCCGCGGCGTTCGCCCTCGCTCGGTTCGATCTCGTAGGAGCCGGAGCCGTCGGAGGTCCAGACGTGGCCGGGTTCGTCTTTTTTCCAGGAGCGCGAGTAAACTTTGACGGACTTCGCGACCATGAACGCGGAGTAGAAGCCGACGCCGAACTGGCCGATGAGATTGGAGTTTTTGGCGCCGCCCTCCCCGAGGGCCTTGAGGAATTGCTTTGAGCCGGAGTGGGCGATTGTGCCGAGGTTTTTGACGAGCTCCTCGCGCGTCATGCCGATGCCGAAGTCCTGGATCGTGATGGTCTTGGCCTTGTCGTCGGTGGTGACGTTGATCTCGAGATCGAGCTTATCGTCGAAAATCTCTTTCTCCGTAATCTGCGTGTGGCGGAGTTTTTCGAGCGCGTCGGAAGCGTTGGATACCAGCTCGCGAACGAAGATTTCCTTCTCCGTGTAGAGCGAGTGGATAACGATATCGAGCAGCTGCTTGATCTCGGCTTGGAACTCGAACTTGTGCGGTGCGGTGGTGGACATGGTGATGACTGGTTGAGAGTTGAGAGCTGAAGGTTGAGCCTGAAGTATGGCTGAGACTCTAGAGCTGAGAGCCCACAGCTTGAAGAGCCGGCTAGTTTAGCAGTTGGGCGAAAAAATCAAGAGGTAGGCGGCGCCCCGATGGCCGGCGCGGAAGAGAGGCCGGGAACGGAAAAATGGTTTCACCTGTCCGCGGGGCGCCTCAATGAAGCCAACGAAGCAGTGGAAGGGGCATTATTATCCTTTGGGAGCGACCTGGACGGGGCATGGCGTGAACTTCGCTTTGTTCTCCGAAAACGCGACCGGGGTGGAGCTGTGTTTATTCGACGCCTTGGGCGAGCCGGAGGTGGCTCGCGTGCGGTTGCGTGAACGCAGCGATCACGTCTGGCATTGTTTCCTGCCGGAAATCCGGCCGGGGCAGCTTTATGGTTATCGGGTCGAAGGGCCGTATGAGCCGGAGAAAGGCCATCGCTTTAATCCCAACAAGCTGCTGCTCGATCCGTATGCGAAGGCGATCGCGGGGGAGGTGCAGTGGGCGAACGAGAATTTTGGATACACGATTGGGCATGAGGAAGGGGATCTGTCGTTCGATGCCCGGGACGACGCGGTGCTGATGCCGAAAGCGGTGGTGGTGGATCCGGCCTTTGCGTGGGGGACGGATCTCAGGCCGAACCGGCCGTTGCACGAAACGGTAATTTACGAAGTGCATGTGAAAGGTTTTTCGAAGCTCTGGGACGAGTTGCCCGAGCATCTGCGTGGCACTTACGCCGGACTTGGAAGCCCGCAGGCGATCGAGTATTTCAAGCATCTCGGCGTGACAGCGATCGAGTTGCTGCCGGTCCATCAACACGTCGATTCGAAGCACCTGCTCGACAAAAGCCTGACGGATTATTGGGGCTACAACACGCTCGGGTTCTTTGCGCCGGAGCCCACGTATCGGAGTAGCGAGGAAATCGCGTCGGAAGTGGACGAGTTTCGCACGATGGTGCGCAGCCTGCACGCGGCGGGACTCGAGGTGATTCTCGACGTCGTTTATAACCACACGGCCGAAGGAAATCACCTCGGGCCGACGCTGAGTTTTCGAGGGATCGACAACGCGAGTTACTACCGGTTGGTGGGCGACAATCCGCGTTACTACATGGATTACACCGGCACGGGAAACACGCTGAACGTGCCGCATCCGCGCGTGCTGCAGCTGGTGATGGACAGCCTGCGTTATTGGGTGACCGAAATGCACGTGGACGGATTCCGTTTCGATCTGGCGCCCGCGCTCGCGCGCGAGTTGCACGAGGTGAGCCGGTTGTCGTCGTTTTTCGACGTGATTCACCAGGATCCGATCATCTCCCAGGTGAAGCTGATCGCGGAGCCGTGGGACGTGGGCGAGGGCGGTTATCAGGTTGGCAACTTCCCGGTGTTGTGGGCCGAGTGGAACGGGAAGTATCGCGACACCGTGCGGCGATATTGGAAAGGCGACTCGGGTCACATGGGCGATTTCGCGTATCGGCTGTGCGGCAGCTCGGATCTTTACCAAGGGAGCGGCAAGACGCCGACGGCGAGCATCAACTTCATCACATCGCACGACGGTTTTTCGCTGCGCGATCTGGTTTCATTCAACGACAAGCACAACGACGCGAACGGCGAAAACAATCAGGACGGGGACAGCCATAACAACTCGTTCAATTGGGGACATGAAGGCCTCGATGCGCCTGATCCGGTGCTGACGATTCGTCGCCGGATGCAGCGGAATTTCCTGGCGACGTTGTTTCTTTCGCAGGGCGTGCCGATGCTACGCGGCGGCGACGAAGCGGGGGCGACCCAGCGCGGAAACAACAACGCGTATTGTCAGGACAACGAAATCAGCTGGCTGCCGTGGCTGCACGACGTGCACGCGAAGCGGCTGGCGGATTTCACGGGGCGGATGATTCGCTTCCGGCTCTCGCATCCGATTTTCCACAACTCGAGCTTCTTCCGCGGACGCCCGCTGCGTGGACGCGGGATGAAGGATCTGACCTGGTTCAATCCGGACGGATCGGAGATGGACGATGCCGATTGGGGCGCGGATTTCGCGAAGGTGCTCGGCGTGGTGTTGAGCGGCGACTCGCTGGATTTGCGGACGTATGAAGGCGAGCGGGTGAAGGACGATACCTTCCTGCTCTATTTCAACGCGCACAACGAGGACTTCGAAGTCACCCTGCCGAGCGCGGTGCAGGTGCGCTGGCGCCAGATTTTGGATACGGCCTCGGAAGTCGGGTTCATCGACGATCCGAAAGTGCTTCGACAGGGTGGCGACACGCATGTGCTGCCCGCGCATTCGATGGCGCTCTTCCAACAGGAGACCGGCACGGCGGACGAAGCGCGTAATCCGTCGAGGTTCCGCGAAGCTAAGATCAGCACGATCATGCCGCCGAACTCACCGCCACCCGGATCAACTCCGACGGCGGCGGGAGCGGTGCCGTTGCCGACGACGCTGGCGCCGCCGACGCAGCCGCGGTGAAGCAGTAGAAACGTGGGGCGGTTAAACCCACCCCACGAAAACGTCAGCCCTGCAGGAGCGATTGGGCGCCATCGATGTAAACCTCGGTGCCGCTGATGTGGCTGGAGAGATCGGAGACGAGGAACCAGACCAGTTGCGCGACCTGTTCGGAGGACCCGGATTTTCCGTCGGTCAGAGGAATCTGGCCTTCGGGGAATTTGACGGGCTCGCGGGCTTTTTCGAGGTGCTGCGCGTTCGTGTTTTCGTCGATGGCGGTGTCGATGGCGCCGGGGCAGATCGTGTTCACGCGGATGCGATGTTTCGCGAGTTCGAGCGCGATCATGCGACCGAAGGCGACCTGCGCGGCTTTGGAGCTGGAGTAGGCGGACGCGCCTGAGTTGGAGAACATGCGCGTGCCGTTGACGGATGAGACGATCACGACGGCGCCGCCGCGTTTCTTCAGGAGCGGCAACGCGAGCTTCACGCTGAGGAATGTGCCCTTGAGGTTAATATCGAGGGTTTTTGCCCAATCGGATTCCTCGAGTTCGTCGAGCGGCGCCCACGTGCCGTTGATGCCGGCGTTGGCGACGACGATGTCGAGGCGGCCGAATTTCTCTTCGGTCTGGCGAATCGCTTGTTTGAGATCGTCGGAGGAGGAAACGTCGCCGGCGAGGGCGAGGGCTTCGCCGCCGGCGCGGCGGATTTCGTCACAGGTTTTTTCCGCTTCCTCGAGTTTGCGCGTGAGTCCCGCGACGCGGGCACCCGCCTGCGCGAGAAGAAGAGCGGCGGCTTTTCCGATGCCTGAACCGACGCCGGTGACGAAAGCGACGCGGCCGGAGAGAGTGTTCGTGTAGGGAGCCATATGAACCAATTCCGCGGCGGGGGAAGCCGCGCAAGTGGCGGCGAGGCGGGAAACTCCCGGAGCGGCGATACGGGAGAGGCACTCATGGGAAGCCGGAGGATCGGGCGGGGCGAATCGGGTGGAGAGGTCGGAACCGGAAGGACGCTGCGAGGCACTATGCGCGACGAACGAATTATCATGGCGTCCACTCTCGAACATCACTCCCGCACCGAGCCGACGCGTTGTGGCGCCAGCGTCGCGGCGGACGGCGTGCGTTACAAAGTGTGGGCGCCGGATCACGACGCGTTGTCGGCGCGAGTTCGACGGAAGAGCGGCGATGAAGTCACGCTCCCGATGACGCGTGACGGACGCGGGTATTTCTCGGTGCACGACGAGAAAGGGAGCGCGGGCGATCGCTACGGATTCGTTTTCCCGGACGGGGCGGTGCTGCCCGATCCGGCATCGCGTTTTCAGCCGGAAGGCGTGCACAAGCTGTCGGAGTGCATCGATCCGAGCGCGTATCCGTGGAAATGTGACACATGGCGGCGACCGGCGTGGGAAGGCCAGCCGATCTACGAATTGCATGTGGGCACGTTTACGCCGCGAGGCACATTTCGCTCGGCAATCGAGAAGCTGGATCACTTGGCGGGACTCGGAGTGCGCGCGATCGAGATCATGCCGGTGGCGGATTTTCCGGGCGAACGGAATTGGGGCTACGACGGTGTGGCGCTGTTTGCGCCGGCGCGGTGTTATGGGCAGCCGGACGATTTGCGGGCGTTGGTCGACGCGGCGCACGAGCGCGGGTTGGCGGTGATCCTCGACGTGGTTTACAACCATCTCGGGCCGGACGGAAATTATCTGTCCTGCTACGCGAAGGAGTATTTCGACCCGGAGCGGCACACGCCGTGGGGGCAGGCATTCAATTTGTCGCATGACGACAGCCAGCCGGTGCGGGATTACTTCGTGTCGAATGCGTGTTACTGGCTCGATGAGTTTCGCTTCGATGGACTGAGACTGGATGCGACCCACGCGATCGAGGACCCTTCGGCGAAGCATCTGCTCGCGGATATTGCGGCGGCGGCGCATGAACGAGGAGCGTTTGTGATCGCGGAGGACGATCGAAACTCGTGCGTGGTGTTGCGGGAGCCGAGCGGTCGCGGGCATCAACTCGACGCGGCTTGGGCGGACGATTTTCATCACCAGGTGCGAGTGGCGCTGACCGGCGTGCAGGAATCGTATTTCAAGAGCTATGGCGGCTCGGCGCAGGAACTCGCGGAAACATTGGAGCACGGGTGGTTTTATCGCGGCCAGGCATATCCCCAGTGGAAGGGGAAGCCGCGGGGCGAGGCGTGCACGCACCTGCCGCCGTCGGCGTTCGTTTACTGCATCGAGAATCACGACCAAGTCGGCAACCGGGCGAAAGGGGAGCGACTGGAGCATCTCGTCTCGCTCGGCGCGTTTCGAGCGGCGTCGGCGTTACTGTGTTTCAGCCCGTATGCGCCGATGATTTGGATGGGGCAGGAGTGGGCGGCGACGACGCCGTTCCGCTTTTTCACGGATCATGCGGGCGATCTCGGCCGGCTGGTGTCGGAAGGGCGAAAGAAGGAGTTCGGGATGGCGGCGGGCGACGTGCCGGATCCGCAGGCGGAGGAAACGTTCAAGGTCTCGAAACTCGCGTGGGATGAACTGCGGCTCTACCCGCATGCGGCGGTGTTGGAGTTGTATCGCGAGTGTTTGCGCCGGCGGGCGGAGTGGCTGCAGCCATTGGCGAACGATCGCGAGCGTTGGCGCGTGATCGCGTTGGAGAACGCGGTGGCGATTCGCTATCAGTCCGAACCCGAACGGCTGCTCGTGTGTGCGTTGCGCGGCGAGGCGCGGATGTCGCTGACGCAAGGTGAACTCGGCGCGCCGGAAGGGTGCGAGTGGCAGATCGAGTTCGAAAGCAACGTCGCCTGGAGAGAAGGCACGGGAGGGCGAGGCTTGCCCGAAGCGGCGCGGAAGGCGGTTGATGCGCTCGTGCTGGATACACCGGCAACCGTGCTGTTGGTGGCGCGAGCGAAGCGGATTTCACACTGATGTCCTTGACCATTGCCCAACGTATTCCGGTGGCGACCTACCGGCTGCAGCTCCGACGGGAATTTCCCTTCGCGGAGGCGACGAAGCTCGTGCCCTATGCGGCGGCGCTCGGGGTGAGCGACTTTTACTGTTCGCCGGTCTTTCTTTCCACGCCGGGAAGCGCGCATGGCTACGACGTGAACGATTATCGGCGCGTAAATCCGGATCTCGGCGGACGAAAGGAACTCGATCGTTTGCACGCGCGGCTGAGCGAGCACGGGATGGGGATGTTGCTGGACTTCGTGCCGAATCACATGGGGATCAACGGTCCCGGACTTTTGAATACGTGGTGGCGGGATGTGCTGGAGCACGGCGAACATTCGGCGCACGCGGAGTTTTTCGACATCGATTGGAACGCACGCACGTCGGCGGGACGCTCCCAGGTTCTCGTGCCGATTCTCGAGGATCACTACGGCCGTGTGCTGGAAGCGGGGAAGCTGTCGCTGGTGATTGAAGACGGCGGGTTTAACGTCGCGTATTACGACATGCGTTTTCCGCTGAGCCCGCACAGCTATCCCCTGGTGCTGCGCGGCGACGGCGAAAACGCGGCGTTGTCGGAATTGAGCGAAGTGATCGGCGCGTTGCCTTCGCCGGACGCGAGTGAGGATGTGGAAGGTGCGCGGGCGCGGACCGAACGGTTTTCCGAGCTGAAGAAGAAGCTGCGGGGATTGCTCGCGCGGGATGAAGAAGCGCGGGCGTGGCTGGACGCGCGGCTCGCGCAGCTGAATGGTCGCGCAGGCGAAGCGGAGTCGTTCGATGCGCTGGACGAGATTGTTCAGCGGCAACATTACCGCCTGGCGTTTTGGAAGGCGGGCGTGCACGAGACGAATTACCGGAGGTTCTTCGCGATCGATACGTTGATCGGATTGCGGATGGAAAACCCGGTGGTGTTTCACGAGTGTCACAGCCTGCTCGCGGAATTCGTGCGCGAGCGGCTCGTGACGGGTTTGCGGATCGATCACGTGGATGGTTTGCGCGATCCGCGGCAATATCTCGAGCGGCTGCAGAGTTTCGCGCTGGGCGACGCCGGCAAGCCGGTGAAGCCGCTCTATGTGCTGGTGGAGAAAATCCTGGAATCGAGCGAACGCCTACCCGCCGGTTGGGCGACGCATGGGACGACGGGTTATGAGTTCATCGAGCAACTGGCCGGGATCTTCGTGGATGCGAAAGCGGAGCGTCGGTTTACGGAAACGTATGGGCAGTTCTGCGGCGAACTGGCGGGCTACGAGGATGTGATCTATGCGAAGAAGCGCATCGTGTTGGACGAGATGTTCGCGAATGCGGTGACGCGCCTGGCGCACGATCTCACGGATCATCTGCAAGCGGACCGGCGCTGGCGCGACGTGACGCGTAACGAGCTGACGGTGGCGGTGCGCGAGATCATGGCGGCGTTTCCGGTGTATCGCACTTATCGCCGCGTGGGGGAGCCGATCAGCGAACAAGATTTAGCGGTGGTCAAACGCGCGTGCACAAAGGCGCTGGAGCGAAACCGCCGTCACGACGCGGGGCCATTCGAGTTGGTGTGCGATGTGTTGACCGGCGTGTATCCCGGGAGCGATGCGCCGGCGCGATTGCGGCGCCGGCTAACCGGTTGGGTGATGAGCTTTCAGCAATACACCGGGGCGGTGATGGCGAAATCCGTCGAGGACACCGCGTTTTATACTTACAGCCGCTTCATCGCGTTGAACGAAGTGGGAGGGAATCCCGGACAATTCGGCACGAGCGTGGGCGAGTTTCACGCGAAGAACGCGGAACGCTTGCGCGAAGGGCCGCATGCGATGCTGGCGACCTCGACGCACGACACGAAAGTGGCGGAGGACGTGCGGGCGCGGCTGTATGCGTTGTCCGAAATGCCGCACGCGTGGCGCGACTGGCTAGCGGAGTGGTCGGACCTGAATCGCGTGCACAAGACGGTGGTTGACGGACGGCCGGCGCCGGATGCGAACGAAGAGTATCGACTTTATCAGGTGTTGCTCGGCGCATGGCCGCCGGACGATGCGGAGCCGGACGAGACGTTTCGCGGACGCATGAAGGAGCACTGGCGAAAGGCGGTGAACGAAGCGAAGCGCAACACCTCGTGGGTTTCGCCGAACGAACCCTGGCTGGAGGCGGGCGAGCGGTTTTTGGATGCGATCCTCGAGCCCGCGAGCGGGCGGCAATTTCTCGAGAGTTTTCGGCCGAAGGCGCGGCAGCTGGCGCGGCTGGGGATGGTGAATTCGCTCGCGCAAGTGGTGTTGAAGATCACCTCGCCTGGCGTCCCGGATTTTTACCAAGGCACGGAGTTGTGGGATTTCAGCCTGGTGGATCCGGACAACCGGCGGCCGGTGGACTTTGCGCGGCGGGAGCAGCTGGCGGAAGAAGCGGAGCGCACGAGCTGGAGGACGCTGTTGTCGCAGTGGGAGGACGGCGCGATCAAATTGCGGCTGATGCGCACGCTCCTGAAATTCCGGTCGGAGCGCGCGGAGCTGTTCCGCAGTGGCGAGTATCAACCGCTGGAAGTGCGCGGTCGTTTTGCCGAGCACGTCGTCGCGTATTCAAGAACCGGAGACGCCGGGTGCGTGTTGACGATCGTGCCGCGGCTGACGAGCGGGCTCGGTTGTCCGCCGCTGGGGCTGGTGTGGGATGACACCGCGGTCGCGCCGCCGCGAAAAGCTGCGCGCTGGAAAGACGTGCTGACCGGCCGGGAACTGTTGGCGGACGGAACGCTCGCGCTGGCGGACGTGTTTGCCGAACTGCCGGTGGCGGTGATCGTGGCGAGCGGGTCGGAGTAGCGCGGCGCGACGAGAACGCTGGCCGGAGGTTAACCGCTGGCGTGGCGGGTGGCGGCGGAGCGGGCCGTGGAGTAGGTGCGCAGAGGGGCGAGGTCTTCGGGGTAGGTGACCTTGATATTTTCCGGCGAGCCCTCGATGAGGCGGACGGTGTGCTTGGCGCGCGACATCAATGCGATCGTGCTTTCCTCTTCCCAGCCGTTATCGCGGGCGAGGGCGTAGGCGCGTTGGAGCGTTTCGAGATGATAGGCGTGCGGCGTCTGCACGGAAACAACGTTGGCGCGCGGCAAACTTTCCTGGAGTTCGCCGTGGTTCATCAACACGAGGCTGTCGCGGACGGGAAGCGGCGTGTAAACCGCGACCGCGCTGTGGTGCCGCACGGCGGTGAGCAGTTGTTGAAAAATTTCCGGCTCCACCCACGGGCGCGCGACCTCGTGGACGATGATGTAGGGCGTGTGCGCCGCATCGAGGAGGCGTTGTAACGATTCCTGGCGCGTGGCGCCGCCGGAGACGCAGGTGATGTTGCAATCGGGCGCGAGGTCGCGGCACTGGTCTTGCGCCCACTCGAGGTCGCACTCGCGCACGCCGATGACGATGTGCTGCGCGAACGGCGCGACGAGGGTGACGGCGTGTTGGAGGAGCGAGCCGCCCTTGTATTCGAGGGTGGCCTTGGCGATGCCGCCGAGGCGCGTGCCGCTGCCGGCTGCGAGGATGAGAGCGGTGACCTCAGGCCGACCGCAGCAATCGTTTGAAGGCTCGTGATGCATTGCGCAGGTAGGGAAGGGAGGTGTGAACGGCGCGGCCGACGGGGCTGGCCGCGAGGAGTTTGGCTTCGGACGCGACCTCGGGCGCGAGTCGGTCGATGCGTTCGGCGAGACGTTCGCCGCTGCGGCCGTCGAGCAGATCGCCGAAAAGTTTCCGGCGATAAATCGCACGGCGGCTGCCGCACAATGTGGGATTCGCGAGCGCGTCGGTGATCGCGCCGGGCAGCGCGTCGGCGCTGGAGATGCGCGTGCCCATGTCGCGCCATTTCCATTCGAGGCCGTTGGGATCGTAGTGCTCGGACGTGACGTGTTCCGGGTTGTCGATCAGGACGAGCGGACGATCGACGGCGAGATATTCGAGCTGAACGCTGGAGGCGTCGCTGACGAGAACGTCGGCGGCTTTCAACCACGGCATGATGTCCTCGCCGCGGTTTTCGAGCAGCAAGGTGTCGCTGCGGCCGGCGGTCGCGGCGCGGAGCGCATTGGACCAGTCGGAAAGATCCTCGCGCTGAAGAACGAGCGGGTGAGGCTTGATGACGACGAACGTATCTTTGCGTCCCCCGTGGAGGAGCTCGGCCGCGCGGCGGCCGAGCAGGGGCAGCGACGAGAGACCGTGGTGCCAGGTAGGAGCGTAGAGGACGACCTTGCGGCCGGCGGGAATCTGCGGCGGCCGCGGAGCGGAGAACAGGTTGTCCATTTGGACGTAACCAGTAATCCAATACTCGCGCCGCGGGCGGATCCCTTGGGCGAGAAACTCTTCGCGCATGTCCTCGCTGGTGAGGCAGACGTAGTCGGCGGCGCGGAAGGATCGCGCGGGAATGCCTTTGTTGGCGAGGCCGTGACGCGTGTGGACGAAACGGGAAAACGGAAGATGCGCGCGAAGATGGAGGTAAGTCAGGTCTTCCGCGGCGACGATGACATGCGGGCGAAAACGGGTGAGCTCACCCGTGTCGGACGTCGCGAGACAGTGATGCCGGGTGGCAAGAGCGGCGATGGTCGATCGGAAGATCGCCTCGTGGAAGGAATGTCGGTAGTAGATGCCAACCCGCATGGTGCTGGAGCGAAGGTGTTACGAAGGGGTGACAGACAGGTGACATTACGGATGGTGTTACGAAGGGGAAAATTGGAGGCACCCTAATGAAGGGTCGGGGAAAGGATTAGGAGGCAGGAGCACGGACTCCGAGCGCGAGGAGGAGCGCACCGGCGCGAGGAGGTGCGCGCCGATTCGCGGCGAATCCCGACATCTTGGGGCTGCCTGCTTCGCGCTACTGCTGGAGGATGAAGTGAGTCAGGTTTTCGCCGTTGGGGCGGAAGCCGAGACGCAGGTAGAAGTCGCGGGCGCGGGTGTTGACCTTCAGCACTTGAAGGCGAACGGGGAGATTCAATGAGCGCCCGGTTTCAAGGACGGTGTGGACGACGGCGGCGCCGAGGCCGCGGTTCTGAAAATCGGGATGAATCTGGATATTGGCTAGGAAGAGCGCCGCGGGCTCGCGTTCGACGTTCAAAAGTCCGGCGGGCTGTCCGTGGACGAGGATGACTTGAATGGTCGCGGGGCTGAAATGCTGCCGGAAAAAACGCTCCTGGGCGTGCTCGTCCCATGAACCCCACGTTTGCTCGACATAAGGCCGCATGGTTTCGCGCTTCACGTTCCAAAGCCATGCGTAGTCGGCGTCGGTGGCTGGACGGAGCGTGAACGGCGTCATGGCGGCGCGGCTGCCGGCGAGCCGGCGCGGGATCAGAGCAGGACGAGGTCGTTGCGATGGACGACTTCGAGACGTTTGCGCGTTGGATGCAGCGCGGCGACCTCATCGCCGTGGCGACCGGCGAGTGAAGGGATTTCGTCGGAGGAGAAAGAGGTTTTGCCGCGCGCGAAGACGGTGGAGTCGGGGCCGGCGATGTTGACGATGTCGCCGGCGGAAAACTCGCCTTGAACGCCCGTGATGCCGACCGCGAGGAGACTGCGGCCCTGTTCGCGAAGAACGGGAACGGCGCAAGGGTTGACGAAGACGGTGCCGGCGGGACGTTGGAAATAGGCGAGCCAGCGTTTTTTTGCTTCGAGCGGGAGGCCGCTGGGAACGAAGAACGTGCCTGGGCCGCGACCGGAGAGAAGGCGCGGGACGATGTCGGGTTCGGCGCCGCTGGCGATGAAGACGCCGCAGCCGGAGCGAGTGGCGAGCTTGGCGGCGGAGATTTTCGAGACCATGCCGCCGACGGCGGTTTCGCTGGTGGTGCCGCCGGCCATGGCTTCGATCTCGGGCGTGATTTTTTCGACGACGGGCACGATTTGTTTGGTGCCTTGCATGTCGATCAGACCCGGCGCGGTGGAAAGAATGAAGAGGTATTGCGCGCCGACGAGGCTCGCGACCATCGCGGAGAGCGTGTCGTTGTCGCCGAACTTGATCTCGGCCGCGCTCACGGTGTCGTTTTCGTTGATGACCGGGATGGTGTGGTAGGCGACGAGCTGGCGGAGCGTTTCGCGGACGCCAAGGTAGCGGGCGCGGGCGCGGAGGTCTTCGTGCGTGAGGAGAACCTGAGCGACGGTGAGGCCGTGCGGCGTGAAGCCGGTTTGCCAGTGCTGCATGAGGAGCGACTGGCCGATGGCGGCGCATGCTTGTTTTTTGGATACGTCCTTCGGGCGCTTGGTGAGTTGAAGCGCGCCCATGCCGAGACCGACGGCGCCGGAGCTGACGAGAATAACTTCCGTTCCGCGGGCGCGGAGCGCGGCAACCTGGGCGCAGACGGCGTCGATGCGCGCGGTGTCGAGCTGGCCGATGCCCGTGGTCAGGACGCCGGTGCCGAGTTTGATGACGACGCGTTTCGGGGCGCGCGTGGCGGTTTGAGATTTCACTCCAAAGATCGCCTGCAAGCAGGCTCCTACAACGAGCCTTTAGACGGTGAGGAGGTCTTTTTCCTTGTGGGCGAGGCTCGCGTTGATGTCGGCGATGGCCTTGTCGGTGGCGGTTTGGATATCCTTCTCGACGCGTTTCGCTTCGTCTTCGGGAAGTTTCGCTTTCTTGACGGACTCGAGCGCGTCGCGGCGGACGTTGCGGACGTGCACGCGGCCCTCTTCGGCGAGGCGGTGGGCATTCTTGACGAATTCCTGGCGGCGCTCGCGGCTCATTTCGGGGAGCGGAATCCGAATGACTTTCCCGTCCGGGACAGGGTTGAAGCCGAGGTTGGCCTCTTGGATGCTCTTGACGATCGCCTTCACGAGAGCGGCGTCCCAGGGTTGGATTTGGATGAGGCGGGCGTCGGGCGTGGAGATGGCGGCGCAGTCTTTCAGCCGCATCATGGAGCCGTAGGCTTCGACCATGACGCTTTCGACCATCGTCGGGGTGGCCTTGCCGGTGTGGATCGCGCTGAACTCATGCAGCGTGTGATCGACGGCTTTTTTCATCTTGGCTTGGGCGTCGGTGACGAGGGAGTGGGACATGGGAGGTAGGAATTAGTCTAGAGCTGAAAGCTGAGAGCCTAGAGCCGGACCAGAGGCGGGCAAGCCGCGGTTCGCCGCTCTGGGCTCTTGGTTATGTGCTCTGGGCTTGTTCTTCAGCTGTGAACGAGGGTGCCGATTTTTTCGCCGAGGACGGCTTTGCGGATGGCGTGTTCGTCGCCGAGATCGAAGACCAGGATCGGGACGTTGTTGTCGAGGCAGAGGGAGAACGCGGTCGAGTCCATGACGTTGAGCCGCTGCTTCAGCGCGTCGATGAACGTGATCTGGTCGTATTTGACCGCGTCGGCGTGCTTCTTGGGGTCTTTGTCGTAAATCCCGTCGACCTTGGTCGCCTTCATGATGATGTCCGCGTGCATCTCGGAAGCACGCAGGGCGGCGGTGGTGTCGGTGGTGAAGTAAGGATTGCCGGTGCCGGCGACGAAGATGACGACGCGTCCTTTTTCGAGGTGGCGGACGGCGCGGCGGAGGATGAACGGCTCGGCAATCTGGTTCATCGGGATGGCGCTTTGGACGCGCGTGCGGACGCCCATTTTTTCGAGGCAGTCCATGATCGCGAGGCCGTTGATCACGGTGGCGAGCATGCCCATGTAGTCGCCCGTGGTGCGATCGACGCCGCGTTGGGAACCAGTGAGCCCGCGGAAAATGTTGCCGCCGCCGATGATGACGCAGACCTCGACGCCGAGGTCGTGGATTTCTTTAACTTGATTGCAAATGCGCTCGAGGGTGACGGCGTCGATGGGGTCGCCGGATTTGCCGCCGCGGAGAACCTCTCCGCTCAGCTTTAGCACGATGCGCTTGTATTTCACCTTCGGATCGAGGGCCGGTCGTTCTTGCATGGAGGCACAGAAAACGCCGGAGGGATTTTCGCGTCAATCTCGCGCTGGGTCCGACGCTTGCGGCACGGCGGAGAGCGGAGCATCGGGGAAAGTCCGAAGGCGTTCACGGGCGCGAGGCTTCCAGATCACTCGGCGGGAGAAAGCGCGGCGTGTTCGCGGGCGATGGTGCTGTCGATCTGCTGTTCCGCGGAAAGCAACCGCGGAGCCACGTCGGCGCCCTGAGCGATATCACGCAACGCATCGGCGAAACCTGCGGTGATGACATGCAGGTGCGGCGTGTGCGGACGCGGGCGTCCGGCGAGTTCGAGCTGGTCGCGGAAAAGCCGGTAGGGCGAATGTGAATACTCGGGAAACAGCGCGAAAGCGGAACGTCGCGCGGGCACGCTGCCGGAGGCGCGCACGAGCGGTTCGATGCCGTGCCGGAGATCAGTGACCCATTTGACCCAGAGCGCGGCGGTCTCGGGATCGCGCGCGCGTTTGGAGATGACCCAGGCCCAGCCGCCGCATGACGTGATGGAACGGGAGCCGAGCCGCGGGAGGAGCATGGCGCCAAGCGTGTCGCCCTTGCGTCGCAGGTAAGGGCGGGCGGCGAGATGGTTGTTCCAATCCATGGCAACGAGACCCTCGGCGAACGGGCTGCTTTCGGGCGAAGCGACGACGGCGTAGTCGTTTTCGAACAGAGTCTGCCACGCTTCCAAACTCGCGATGTTTTCGCGCGCGGCGAAGATGCCTTGCACGCGACGGCCGTCGCTGCCGACGAATTCGCCCCCGCCGGACCAGATGACGGGTGCGAAGGATTGGAAGATGGTGTTGTCGCTGGCCTCGAGCGGAAGCGCGACGGGTGTGATGCCGGCAGCTTTCAGGCGTTCGCAGGCAGCGAGGAATTGCGTCCAAGTCCATGCGCGACCCTCGGGCGGGGGAACGACATTGGCGCGCATGAAAACTTCGCGATCGTAGTAGAGCGCGGCCGCGGATTCGAGTGAGGCGAGAGCGTAGAGCCGACCGCCGACGGTGCCTTGTTCGCGAACGGTGGGGAGAAAGTCTTCGAGCTCGTTGCGGTCGAACCAGGAATCGAGCGGCGTGATGAAACCGGCTCGGGCGTAGCGGGCGACGAGCGAGCCATCGAGACTGAAGGCGTCGGGCGGCGCGCCATGCGAGATAGCTGCGGCGAGCTGCAGCGCGAAATCGTCTTTGGAGAAGAACTGAATCGCGACGCGCAAGCCACGATGCTCGTGCGCGACGTTGAAGGAATGGGCGATGGACTGGAGCGCGTTTTCCTCGGCTTCGTTGGTCGATTGGAACCAGACCTGAATGGTTCGCATCGGCGGCGACGGTGGCAAATGATCGCGGCAGCCGGTGATGAAACCGAAAAGCGAAAGGAGGATGAGGCAGATGATGGAGCCGGTGCGCATGAAGGAAGTGGGGGCGCTGCCGGACTGAGCGAACGACAACGACCGCGGGATAACGCGGGAGTTCGCGCGGACACGCAGAGTGATTTCCCATGAATCCCTCAGGGATTTGCGCGATGGAGCGGCGGCGGACGATTTCGCTGCGGGAGTCGGGCGTGCGCCCTCTGGAGGAGGAGCGAAGCGGGCGTAGTGTTGGTCAACGACTCACTATGCGAATCATCACTTCACGCGTTCATGGCATGCTCGATTATGCGGTAGGAATTTTGCTGATCCTGGCTCCGCAGCTTTTCGATTTGGGAGCGGGCGCGGAGTCGCGGGTGCTGGTGTGGCTCGGCGTGGCGGCGATCGTTTATGGATTGGTGACGCGCTACGAATTGGGCTTGGTGCGAGTGCTGCCCTTCCGAGGGCATCTGGTGCTCGATCTCGTGCACGCGGCAATTCTCACGACCTCGCCGTGGGTGTTTGGTTTCGCGGAACGCGTGTGGGTGCCGCACCTCGCGCTCGGATTGATGGAGTTCGGCGTCGTGGCGCTGTCGCAGCGTTTCTCGCCGGTGGATGTGGCGATACCGGTGGGAAGGTGAGGGCGAAAAGCTCACGCCTCCATTAAAGCGGCGGGCTACAAAGGTGTTTGGATGGCGGAGGGGCGGAGGGAGATGACGACGGATTTGGACGTCGGGGTGTTGCTGCCTTCGGCGGTGCTTTCGTTGGGGACGAGGACGTTGGCCTCGGGGAAGTAGGCGGCGGCGCAGCGACGCGGGATGTTGTAAGGGGCGACCATGAAGCGCTCGGCGTGGCGCGTGCGGCCGGCGAAATGGCTCGTGATGTCGACGAGCTGGCCTTGGACGAGTCCGGCGGACTTCAGGTCGTCGGGGTTGAGGAAGATGACGCGGCGGCCGTTGTAGATGCCGCGGTAGCGATCATCGAGGCCGTAGATCGACGTGTTGAACTGATCGTGGCTGCGGATCGTGGTGAGGAGAAAGTGGCCGTCGGGGATCGTCGTGCGGGAAAGCGGCGCGGACTTGAAGACGGCTTTGCCGGAAGGCGTGTTGAAGCGACGTTCGTCGCGCGGCGGATTCGGCAGATAAAACGTGCCCTCGCGGATGCGCTCGTTGAACGCGGGGAAGCCGGGAACGACGGCTTCGATGCGATCGCGGATGCGGTCGTAGTTGGCGACATGGGCGTCCCAGTCGAGCGGATACGTGGGGCGGAGCGTGGCTTTCGCGATGCCGGCGACGATGGCGGGCTCGCTGAGGAGATTTTCGGAAGGCGGCTGGAGATTGCCGCGGGACGGATTGATGACGCCCATGCTGTCCTCGACGGTGACGAACTGCTCGCCGCTTTGCTGGCAGTCGACGTCGGTGCGGCCGAGGCAAGGGAGGATGAGTGCGGTGCGGCCGGTGATGACGTGGGAACGGTTGAGTTTGGTGGCGACGTGCGCGGTGAGGCGGCAGTTGCGGAGGCCGGAGGCGGTGAACTCGGTGTCGGAGGTGGCGGAGAGGAAATTGCCGCCCATCGCGATGAAGACCTTCGCGGCGCCGGAGTTCATGGCGCGGATCGAGTCGACGGTGTCGAGGCCGTGTTCGCGTGGAGGCTCGAAACGGAATTCGGCAGCGAGCGCGTCGAGGAATTCTTTCTTGGGACGTTCCCAAATGCCCATGGTGCGATCGCCTTGGACGTTGGAGTGACCGCGGACCGGACACGGGCCGGCGCCGGGTTTGCCGATGTTGCCGCGGAGGAGGAGGAAGTTGACGATCTGCTGGATGGTCGCGACGGAGTTCTTGTGTTGGGTGAGGCCCATGCACCAGCAGACGATGATGCGTTTGGATTGAAGCGTGATGTCGGCGGCCTGGCGGATTTGCGCGCGGGAGAGGCCGGAGAAAGCGACGATGTCGTCCCAGGAAGTCGCACGGAGTTGCGCGAGGAGATCGTCGAGGCCCTCGGTTTTGTGGCGGATGAAATCGTGATCGAAGATCTCGCCGGGGCGGCGCTCCTCTTCCTCGAGGAGTTCTTTCATGAGGCCCATGAGAAAGGCCATGTCGCCGTTGATGAGGACGGGGAGCCAGAGGTCGCAGAGCGCGGTGCCGCCGGTGAAAAAGAAACGCGGGATGCGCGTGGGGTGGAGGAGGTCCTGCGGATTTTTGAAACGCTCGGTGCCGGTTTCGGGGAGCGGGTTGACGCTGACGATTTTGCAGCCGCGGGCTTTCGCGGCCTGCAGAGACGTGAGCATGCGCGGGTGATTGGTGCCAGGGTTTTGGCCGAGGATGAAAATGGCGTCGGCTTTTTCGAAGTCGCTGAGACGAACGCAGCCCTTGCCGATGCCGATCATCGGCGGCAGCGCGACGCTCGTGGATTCGTGGCACATGTTGGAGCAATCGGGGAGATTGTTGGTGCCGAAAGCGCGGACGAAGAGCTGCCAGAGAAACGCGGCCTCGTTGCTCGTGCGACCGGAGGTGTAGAAGACGGCCTCGTGCGGCGAGGAGAGCGATTTGAGTTCGGAGGCGACGAGCTGAAAGGCGTCGGCCCAGGCGATCGGTTCGTAATGCGTGGCGCCGGCGCGGAGCACGACGGGTTCGGTGAGGCGGCCCGTGTGGCCGAGCCAGTAGTCGGATTTTTCGGCGAGTTCGGCGACGGAGTGGGTGCGAAAGAAGTCGGCGCCGATGTGTTTGTTGGTGGCCTCATAGGTGACGGCTTTGAAACCGTTCTCGCAGAATTCGGTGATGCTGCGTTCGCCGTCGGGGTTGGGCCAGGCACAGGACTGGCAGTCGAAGCCGGAGGTCTGGTTGATCGTGTGGACCGTGCGAAGCGTATTGCCGAGACCGGCGTGGCGCAGGCCGTAGGCGGCGACTTCGCGGATGGCGCGGAGACCGCCGGCGACTTTGTAGGGTTTCTGCTGCTGGGTGCCCTCAAGCTCGACGGGAGGTTGGGCGGAGGTGCGCGGGGAGGAGGTGGAGGAGGCGGACATCGAGGGAGAAGGGGGGAGGTTAATCGCCCGCAAGCGGGCTCCTACAGGGGGTGGAGGGAGCGAGCGCGAGGCGGTCGGCATGAGTATAGACGTTGAAACGGCCGTCGCGGGCGAAGCCGACGAGGGTGATTCCGGCTTGATGGGCGACGGACACGGCGAGCGACGAAGGAGCGCCGACGGCAATGACGAGCGGGAGGCCGAAGACGGCGGCTTTTTGGAGGAGTTCGAAACTGGCGCGACTGCTCAGCACGAGAAGGTGTTGAGCGGCGATGAGATTTTGACGGAGGGCGGCGCCGAGGAGTTTATCGACGGCGTTGTGGCGGCCGACGTCTTCGCGCGCGAGGAGGAGCTGGCCGTGAAAATCGACGAGCGCTGCGCCGTGGGAGCCGCCGGTTTCGGCGAAAAGGGATTGGGTGGCGCGGAGCGTGTCGGGGAGACGCGAGAGGTGTTCAGGCGAGATCGCGAACGCGGGGGACGAAGGCGCGGAAAGAGGCGAGCTGGTGGGAAGGCCCTCGAGCGAGACGCGGCCGCAAAGGCCGCAGGCGGAGCTGGTGAGCAGGCCGCGGCTGATGCGCTGGAGATCTTCGCGTGGGGCGTGGCGGAGTTGGACGCGCTGGGTGGCGATTGAATCGCCGCGGATGTTCTCGGCGTGCGCCGTATTGGAAAGAATGTCGTCGGGTGAGGCGATCAGGCCTTCGGCGAAGAGGAAGCCGAGCGCGAGGTCGGCGTCGTGGCCGGGGGTGCGCATCGTGACGGCGAGGACCTTGCGAAGCTCGTGTCCGGAACGTGGATACGCGATCTCGATGGCGAGAGGGCTTTCGACGACGAGCGGTTCGTCGGCGTGGAACCAGCCCTGCTGGTGCGTCCAATGGAGGCTGGGCGAATGCTGGAGGGGCGATTCACCGGGCGGGGAAGAAGGGACGCGGGTAGGGGCTGACATGAAAGAAAACCTCGCTGGAGGTGGGGAGGCCTGGGGCGCGGACATTGATCCGCGGGAGTTTGGGAGGTCCAAACAAAAAGCAGGGATGCTGACGCGGCAAACGAGCGATGAGAACCGCGAAGGGCGCGAAGTTTCGCGAAGGAGCGCGGGAGAGTTTTTGACACGGGTTCCTCCTTGGTCGGAACAATTCAGTTCAACCACGAATGGACACGAATTCACACGAATGAAGAGCCGACCTTTGCGAAGTGGGAAGTGAACGGCTCGCCGCTGCGGGCTCTCGCTTGCCTCGAGCGAGCCGGAGAGGGGGAAAACAGGGCGGGCCGCGGGCGTGGCTTGCACCTGTCTCTTATACACAAATCCGCGCCCACCAGACAAGCGCTCAGCGG
>JAEZGX010000035.1 GCA_023416735.1 Verrucomicrobiota bacterium
GGCTTCATCCGTACATGCGCGGCCGGCGGCCGCCCGCGCCGACCGCGGCTTATTCGAAACGCACGGTTGCGGTGACGGGGAAGTGGTCGCTCGGATACTGCGATCCTTTGCGGTAATCCACGATCGCCGCTTCTTCGACCACGGCGGAATCGCGGGCGAGAACCCAGTCGATGCGAACGCCATCGTGCAGCGGCGGCTCGTAGCCGTGGAAGGTGTTGAGCGATTCGTTACGTCGCTTTTTCGCGACAGTCCAAGTGTCCACTATGCCGGTGTCGCGGGTCAGTGTATCGAATGCAGCGTTGTTGCCTGCGGGGCAGTTGAAATCGCCGACGAGCACCAGCGGGACGGTCGGTTCGAGCGCGGCGAGCCGATCGCGGAGAAGGGTGGCGGCTTTCTGACGTGCGAGTTCCACCTCGTGATCGAAATGCGTGTTCCAAACATAGAATTCTCGGCCGGAGCTGCGTTCGCGCAGCCGCACCCACGTGACCATGCGCCGGTAGCGATTGCCCCACGTCATGGAGCCGATCACGTCGGGAGTGTCGGACAACCAGAAGTGATCGAACGCGACCGGAGCGAAACGATCGCGCCGGAAAAAAATCGCCATGAATTCTCCGCGGCTACCGCCCTCGCGTCCGAGACCGATCCATTCATAATCGGGCAGATCGGCCGCGATGTCGCGAAGCTGTGAATACACGCCTTCCTGCGTGCCGATGACATCGGGGGCCTCGCGCTCGATCAACTCGCGCACGATCGGACGCCGGTCGGGCCACGCGTTTGGAGGCTGGGGACTGGCGAAGCGGAGATTGAACGTCATCACGCGTAAGGTCAGAGCTTCGTTCGACGCCGCAGCGGCAGGAGAAATCGCGCCGAACCCGAGCACGAGCGGAAGAAGGCGAAAAAGCAGGGAAGGGGTCATGATTGATTCTCCTAACGAATCACGATCGACGCGATTCGCAGGCGTAAATATTCCGCGGCGAGTGTCCGGAAGCGAGGGCGTCGTTCGTTGCAGGAGGACAACAGATTGTTTCAGCCATCTCTAACCTCCAAATATAGAATCATGTCTACTCATACCATTCGCCTCCATCGCGTCATTCGCGCGACGCCCGAAAAAGTTTACAAAGCGTTCTTGGACGCCGACGCGATGACCAAGTGGCTCCCGCCGTATGGCTTCACGGCGAAGATGCATCACTGTGAGCCAAAGGTCGGCGGCACGTTCCGGATGTCGTTCACGAACTTCACGACGGGAAACAGCCATTCGTTCGGCGGCTCTTATCTCGAACTCGTTCCTCACGAGCGGCTGCGCTACACCGACAAGTTCGACGATCCGAACTTGGCGGGCGAAATCACGGTGACGGTGAACCTGAAGAAAGTTTTGTGCGGGACTGAATTGAACATCGAGCAGGCGGGGGTGCCCGCCGTCATTCCGGCCGAGATGTGTTACCTCGGTTGGCAGGAATCGCTCGAGCAGCTGGCGAAACTGGTGGAACCGGAAATTCCGAATTGATCCGAGGCGCTTCGCGCCAGGTTACGACCGCCGGTGTTGCGACCGGCGGTTTTGTTTTGCGCTATCCGTGCGACGCCTCGTCGAACCGAACTGCGAGCGAACGCGACGGAGCGACGGCTGTCCGAATTTCTCATGACGGCCGCGTCGACGGTGCGATTCACGGATTTGGTCAAGAAGGGCGGACGGCCCGAGGTGCACCTTTCGTGGGTGGCGCCGGCGAAGGACGCGGAGCTGCAACGTGCATTGAAGCAGCATCGGTTGGTTACATTGCATCAGCATGCGCGGGGACCGCGGGATTTTGGCGTGGTTGGTTTCGAGCCCGGACGCGACGCGCAGTTCCTGGTGTTTCCGAAATCGCTGCGGGCGTTCGCGGGACGAAAAGTGATTGGGATCAAATACGAGATGCTGGAAGACGCTTCGACGGAGAAACCGTCGTCCTCGGGCGCACGCGAAAAACCGAAGAATCAAAGTCCTCGCTTATCCGCAGCGCGCACCGCTCGTGCTCGTGCGGACAAGCCGGCGCGGCAGACGGAGATCAAGCGAGAGCCCGAGCCTGAAGCTGACTTCATCACGGACACCGATCCGTTGAAGCGCGAGGTGCGCAAAGCGCTGATCGCGTTGTCGGCGGGGCGAACGGCGGAAGCGAAGCGGCGCTTGCAGGGCATTCTGTCGGCCGGGAGCGACGCGTAGCAGGCTTTCGCGAAGCGTCGTTACGTGGTGCTGGCGAGTTCCGTCGCGAGAGGTTGGCGCAGGAAATCGGCGAACGCGGTGAGTTCGCGATGGGTCCCGTGAGCGTCAGAGCGCACGGAAGGTGCCGCCGATTCGATGAGCGCGAGCGTCGCGCTGTTCGTCACGCCGAGTTCCGTCGCGAGCACTTTTTCGATGATCTCGATGCGCTGGCGACGATCGGGCTCGCCGAGACGGTCTTCGGCGAAACGTCGATGCAGCTGGGCAAGACGCGTGGTCAAGGTGCGGGCGAGATAGTCGGCGCGATCAACCATGGCGTAGTGTCGGCACGAACCGGACGGAATTCAACCGGCGGTATCTCTCCTGACACACGGTTGTCGCGAACCTGAGTAGAGTGGCGTTCTCGGCCGCGTCCCCGCGGTCCAACGAAACCAATAATCCCCTACGATCATGGCTACACAGACAAAGACGAATGCCCTCAGCTGGTTTGAAATCTACGCCGCCGATTTCGATCGCGCGCGCCGCTTTTACGAAACGATCCTCGACGAGCCTCTGACGCTCAGCGACATGCCGGGCGGAAAGATGGCGCTGTTTCCCTTCGATCAGGAAAACGGCATCGGCGGCGCCATTACCGCGATGGAAGGCTGCACGCCGAGTGGCGCGAGGGGAACGATGGTTTATCTCAATGTGGACGGTAAACTCGACGCCGTGCTGCAGCGGATTCCCGAAGCCGGCGGAAAAATCGTGCAGGGCCGCATGCCGATTCCTCCGCACGGTTTCATCGCGTTTTTGCGGGATAGCGAAGGCAACCACGTCGGGCTGCATAGCATGAGCTGAAGCCGCGGATCGAAAGAGTAGGGCGGCATGGATCGTCCTACTCGATCTCGCGGCTTCACTCTTTAGTTTGGGAAGCAGGTGCGTGAAGGCACCGATCTTCCCCTACGGAAAAACCCCGCTCGTTGTCGTGCTACGCTAAAAAATTCCCACGCGGCGCGGCCCCAATCGCAGCAAGGTTTTCCATCAGAATTGGCGATGGTCTTGTTCATGGTATCTCGCGCTCGATGCCGGAGTTCTGCGTCGGGCGCGAAGTCTCGCCGCTAGGTGTTTACGCGCGGTCGCTGCGGCCACTGACATAAATTCTCTTTTCGGCATAGCCGATCTTTTCGGGTCGCGCGTCTGAGTGTTGCGCCCCTTTCGCGCTCAGTGCCCCAACCCCTTTCCGCCCGTTCGCGCCCATTCCGGATCGCTCCGGAATCCGTGAATTCGGGCGAAAACTACACACCACCCCTGCATGAACAACATCACCAAGCACCTCACCGCGCTCGCGTTGCTCGCCAGTGTCGGTTCGCTGTCGGCGCAGACTCCGCCGACCGCTGCGCAATCCGCTCCCGAAGATGACGAGGTTGTTAAACTCTCGCCCTTCTTGGTCAGCGCCAGCGGCAGTGACATCGGCCGCTACACCTCGCTCGAATCGACATCGGCTGGTCGCGTGCGCGTCAACATCATGGACTCGTCTCAAAACGTGTCCGTTATTACCAGCGAGATGCTGACCGACGTCGGTGCGGGCCGCATTCTCGATGCGACGAAATACATCGCAGGCATCACCGAATCCACGCTGCCCAACGCGCAGGATCGCACGAACGTCCGCGGTTTCCAGGCCGATGGACGCACGGTCGATGGTTTCACCTACGGCGGATTCATGAGCATGGACCCCGCGATCATCGATCGAATCGAAGTCGTGAAAGGCCCCAACTCCATCCTCGCGCCACAACCGACTTCGCCCGGCGGCACCGTCAACAACGCCACCAAGAAACCGCAGTTTCGCGACTTCGGCATGGTCAATGTTCAGGTGGGCGAATTCGACGCGAACTCCGGCTTCATCGACGTGAATCGCAAGCTGAACGACGATTTCGCCGTGCGCGCAGTGGCCTCGTTTCGCGATTGGGACAACTGGTGGCGCGATTCGTCCATCCGTTCGATGACGCTCATGCCGGGCGTCACGTGGCGCATTTCCGACACTACGCAGCTCACGTTCCAATACATTTTCACGCAGTGGCGTTCGTCGCTCTATCTCGGTCTGCCGGTCGACCCCTCCGCCGGCACGAAAACGAAAGCCCACATCCTCGCCGGCGTGCCGAAGGATCTGAGCGTTTATGCGGACGACATTTTCCGCACGGATCAACAGCACGACTGGAAGCTGCTTTTCACGACGAAGCTTTGGAAGGGCATCGATATGCGCTTCTCCGCGCTTTATCACAAAACTTCCCAATACGCGCCGCAGCTCAACACCGGCAACAGCACCGGCGGCGTCGGCGGCAATCGCGATCCGCTCACCGGCGATCATGTCCCGGGCATGCAGTATTTGCAGACGCCTCCTTACACGGGTTCGCCGATCGCGACGCAGCCCACGCGCGTCTTCGTGCGCTCCGGCACGGACCCGCGCGCGGATCCGCGGCAGTGGTTTCTCCAAAACGATTACGCTTACTTCTTCGAGAACGACACCGTGAAATCGACGACGCTGCTCGGCTTCGCGTTTACAGAAACGAGGGATTACGGCCAGGAAGCGTATAACATCTCCGCGCCGAACTTCGACATCGACAACTACCAGCATGTGCACTGGACCCGCGGCACGCTCAACTTCCGCAATCGCGTGAGCAACCGCTTCATCCAAGGTTACCTCTCGCAATCGCTGTCGTTCCTCGACGATCGCGTGATTCTCAACGGCGCCCTCTCGAAAAACTATTATCGGCAGCGCGCGCGCAGCACGATCACGAACATCTTCCACGGCGTCGCACCCGACGCGGAGCTCCCGTCCTACGGCATCGTGATCAAGCCCTACAAGGACATCTTCTCGCTCTACTATTCCTATTCGGAGCAATCGACGTCGAACGGCCCTTCGATCAACGGCCCGGTGAACACCGTCCCGCCGCTCACGAGTTCCGAACAAGAGGAGTTCGGCCTGCGCACGAAGCTTTGGGGCAACAAGCTCTACTTCACCATTTCGCACTTCGACATCATCCAGGATAACTTCTCGGTGCCGAATCCGGCGAACCTCACCACGCCGCCGCCGAATCCGCTGTTGCCGGCGCTGTTTTCGGACCGCACGGCGAAAGGTTGGGAATATGAACTGCGCGCGAATCCCACGAAGAACATTTCGATTATCGCCAATTACACGGACTTCAAAAATCGCGATCCCAACAACGTCGAGTTTCGCGGCGTCGCCGAGAAGTCCGGCGCCGTCCTCGGGAGCTACAGCTTCGACGCCGACACGCCGGCGCTCGAGGGCTTTCGCATCGCCGTCGGCGTTGACTACATCGGCAATCGTCCGGGCGACGCGCCGTCGGGTCTGACCCCGGCGAGCACGCCGACGAACGTAATTCCGAACCAGCCGACGTTCTATCTCGGCGCCCGCACGCTCACGCAGCTGATTCTTTCGTATCAGTCGAAGCACAACTGGGGCGTGCAGCTGAACATCGATAACCTGTTCGACGAGTATTATCACATGGCCTCGATCAACCGTTCGATGGTTTATACCGGAACACCGCGGAACTTCCGCTTCACGGCGAATTACAAGTTCTGATCCGGCGCGCTTCGACCTCCGACCTTTCCAGCCGGCTGCTTCCGCAGCCGGCTTTTTTCGCGCATGGCTCGTCCTGCCGCTGAACGAAGCATCTCCACCTTGATCCAAATCAAGGCGCGCGCTCTCCCATGCAGTAAACTCATCGCATGGGCTCCTATTACGGCATCCTCCTCACGATCCATCTGCTCTGTGCGATTACCTTTGTAGGCGCGGTGTTCTTCGAGGTGCTTGTCATCGAGCCGATGGAAAAAGCCATGCCGCCCGGAGCGGCCGAGAAGATTGCGAAGGAAATCCCGCGACGCGTGCGCAAGTTCATGCCGGTTGTGGTGGCGTTGCTGTTCTTGACCGGACTGGCGATGTTTTGGGTGCACTACTCGGCGCGTCCCGATTTCTTTGAGACCCGTTTTGGGATCTTGCTCACCGTCAAGATGGTGCTCGCGTTCGCGGTGCTCGGGGTGTTCGTGACGGCGATCCGCGCTTCGATCAAAGGCACGATGGACCTCTGCCGCTTTCGTTACACGCATCGGATCGTCGCGGGATTGATGCTGGCGATCGTGCTGCTGGCGAAAGGCATGTTCTATTTGTAAGCGTATTCGGGAATAAAACTCTTCGCAGGTGTCCGCTGCAGGCGTAGTCGTTCGTTGGAGAACGAAACCGAATCCTCATGTCGCCTCGACGTTCACCTCAAATTGGCCAGGCCGCCCATCACGCTGACGATCGCCCGGCCGCGCCGAGTTCCTACCGCTGGGTGATCGTGGCGCTCGGCGGATTGATGGGATGCGTCGCGATTGGATCGATGTTTTCGCTCGCGGTTTTCCTTGGGCCTATCTCCGACGCAACGGGCTGGAGTCGGGCCGCGATCTCGGGCGCGATGACGATCGACTTCATTGTGATGGGAATCGCCGGCTTCGCCTGGGGCGCGATCAGCGATCGTTTCGGAGTGCGCATTGTGGTGCTGGCGGGCGCGGTGTTGCTCGGAGCCGGTTTGGTGATCGCGAGCCGAGCGACGTCGCTCCTTGGTTTTCAAATCGGTTATGGCCTGCTGATCGGACTTTCCGCCGGCGCGTTCTTTGCGCCGATGATTGCGGCGGTGACGGGATGGTTCGAAACCCAGCGCGGACTGGCGGTGTCGCTCGTTTCGGCCGGGATGGGCATGGCGCCGCTCACGGTTTCGCCGTTCGCGGGCTGGCTGGTCTCGCACTACGACTGGCGGACCGCGATGGGCACGATCGGACTGGCCGCGTGGGCCTTGCTGATTCCCGCGGCGTTGTTCGTCAGGAATCCTCCGGCCAGCGTGCAGGAAAATAGAGCGCCGGGTCCGCGTGTCGTTCCGCCCGCCGATGGCGGATTGCGGAACGCGTTGCTCTCGCCGCAATTCCTGGCGCTCGGAGGCATTTACTTCCTTTGTTGCGCAGCGCATTCGGGGCCGATCTTCCACATGATGAGCTACGCCCAACTATGCGGGCTTTCGACGATGACGGCGGTGAGCGTTTATAGCGTCGAAGGACTTGCTGGGTTGGGCGGACGTTTGCTGTTTGGCGTTGCGGCCGACCGGTTTGGCGCGAAACGCGTGCTGGTCGTCGGCCTGCTCGCGCAAGCGATCGCCATCGCGACATTTGTGGCGATCCGCCGCACCGGCGAATTCTACCTGCTGGCGATTTTCTTCGGGGCGGCTTACGGCGGCGTGATGCCGTTGTATGCCGTGCTCGCGCGCGAGTTTTTCGGGCAGCGCATCATGGGCACCGTATTTGGTGCGGCCACGATGCTGTCCTCGCTCGGCATGGCGCTCGGCCCGATCGTCGGCGGTTGGATCTTCGACACGTGGCAAAGCTATCGCTGGCTTTATTTTGGCTCGGCTGCGCTGGGCATGGGTGCGGTGGCCATAGCGCTCCTATTCCCGCGAATCTTGCGGCCGGGGCTGCGCAGCGTGCCCGCCTAAATGGCGCGTGCGCTCGTATCCGGAAACTCACGACTCGACAAACGCGGGCTGTTCGCTTCTCTTGGCGGCTTAACATGAGCCACCGCTCGATCATCATCGCCGCGATCATTATGCGCCCCTTCTCAGGGCGGCGGCGTGTGGCTGTGTAGTTTCCAATCGATCAACCACTCTCTCTCCGAAGCCCTGAGCTCACCGCTCAGGGCTTTTTGTTTTTCCATGAAAAAGCCTTCTCTGACGCTCCACGATGTCCTCTCCGCGCACCGCCTGCTCGCGGGCGGCGTGCGCCGCACGCCGGTGCAGGAATTGCCCTCGCTTTCGCCTGTCACTGGGACGCGCGTTTGGCTGAAACGCGAAGACCTGCAATGCACCGGTTCCTTCAAGGAACGCGGAGCGCGCCACGCTTTGCTAAGACTCACTCCTGCACAGCGTGCGCGTGGCGTCGTCGCGGCGTCGGCCGGCAATCACGCCTCCGGACTCGCGTTTCACGGCGCCGCTCTCGGCGTGGATGTGACCGTGGTGATGCCGGTGAACGCATCGCCTTTGAAGGTGGCGCGCTGTCGTAGTCTGGGCGCACACGTCGTGTTGCACGGAGAAAACTTTGACGCGGCCGAACAATTTGCGCGGAGGTTCGCCGAAAAACAGGGGGCGACTTATGTGCATCCCTTCGACGATCCCCGGGTCATCGCGGGGCAGGGAACCGTCGCCTTGGAACTGCTGGAGCAAGTTCCGGCAATGGATACGATCGTCGTCCCGGTCGGAGGCGGCGGACTGCTGGCGGGCGTTGCGACAGTCGTGAAAGCGTTGCGTCCCGCGGCGCGCGTGATCGCGGTGGAACCGCAAAACGCCGCGGGGTTTCTCGCCGCGTGCCTGCGCGGAGAACCGGGATCGACGACGACATTGCCGACGTTGGCGGATGGGCTGGCGGTCGCTCGGGTGGGTGCAACCGCGTTTGGTCATGCTGCGCCGTTGGTCGACGACGTTGTGACGGTTACCGAGGATGAGATCGCGGCAGCCATCGGCACATTGGCGCTGGATGGTATCGTGGCGGAAGGCGCGGGCGCGACGGCGGTCGCGGCTTGGTTGAGCGGAAAGGTGGGGGCAGCGTCGAGCGTGGCGCTTCCGATCACCGGCCGGAACATCGACGCGGCGCTTCATCAGCGGATCGCCGCACAGGTCGGCAGATTTTCTCGTGCGGCGTAGAAATTGCCCCCGTCGACGAGACGCTTCGTCTTACCTGGGCTTTTCGCTCTTCGCCGCGCGACGCGCTTCGCTTTGTCGCACCATTTCATTCAGGTCAGCCGCCGGACGAATCTCCCACGGGCCGTATTTCGCTCCCGGATGTTTCGAGATCAGGTCGACAGCATGGTTAAGGTCGCGGGCTTCGAGGAGCATGATGCCGCCGAGTTGTTCTTTCGTTTCCATGAACGGCCCGTCAGTGACGACGACCTTCCCGCTCGCGTAGCGCAGCGTCATCGCAGTGTTGGGAGGCTGCAGTCCTTCGCCGCCGATGAAGTGTCCCTTTGCGCGCAGCTCGTCGTCGTAGGCGCAACAGCTGTCGATCATGGCGAGTTGTTCGGCCTCCGACATGGAAGCAAAGACGTTGTGATCAATGTAACCGAGGCAGATGTATTTCATGGCGGATAGTGGAGCGGGTTAGTGTGCGAAATTGGTCGAACGGAAGTCGCGAGTTTCGACAGCCGCCGCGAAGAATTTCACGCGAGTTCGCGCAGGCGTTTTTCGAGATAGCGGCGTTCCGGTTCTGAACTCGTCAACGTCAGCGCTTCTTCATACGCCGCCCGAGCTTCGTCCGAGCGTCCGAGCCGGCGGCAAAGGTCGGCGCGAGCTGCATGCGCGAGATGATAGTGGCGCAACTCCCCCCGGGCCAGGAGCGCGTCGATGAGAGCGAGTCCGGCGGCCGGACCTTCATGCATCGCCACCGCCACGGCGCGATTGAGCTCGATCACGGGTGACGGCTGCATCGCGAGCAGTGCGGCATACAATGCACAGATCTGCCGCCAGTCCGTCTCGTCTGCGGTCCGTGCTTCGGCGTGAACGGCGGCGATCGCGGCCTGCAGCGTGAAGGGACCGAAGCGGCGCGTGGCGAGGGCTTGTTCCACGAGAGCGATGCCCTCGCGAATCAACGCCTGATTCCAACGCGACCGATCTTGTTGCTCGAGCAACACCAGGTCGCCTTCGGCGCCAACGCGGGTCGCGCGACGCGATTCGTGCAACAACATCAGCGCGAGCAAGCCGAGCACTTCCGGGCTTGGCAGCAGTTCGGCCATGATACGTCCCAAGCGAATCGCTTCGTTCGAAAGCTCCGTGCGCGTGAGCGATGCGCCGGACGAGGCGGCGTAGCCTTCGTTGAACAGGAGATAAATGACGCCGAGCACGGCGTTCATTCTGGCCGGCAGTTCCGCGCCAGAGGGCACCTGATAGGGAATGCGCTCGTCGCGGATCTTCGCTTTTGCGCGCACGATGCGCTGCGCGATGGTCGGCGCCGACGTGAGAAACGCGCGCGCGATTTCTTCGGTCGTCAAGCCGCACACCTCACGCAACGTCAGGGCCGCGCTGGCATCCGGGACGAGCGTGGGATGGCAGCAGGTGAAGATGAGTTTCAGGCGATCGTCGGGGAGTTCGTCGTCGCCGCCCGATTGGACGACTTCGCTCACGTGCAGTGTCTCCGCGATGTCTTGCTGTGCGGCATCGAAACGCGATCGCCGGCGAAGGGCATCGATCGCCTTGAAACGTCCGGCCGAAATCAGCCATGCCCGTGGATTCGTCGGAACGCCCTCCACCGGCCAGCGCCGCAGCGCGGCGTTGAACGCGTCGTGCATCGCATCTTCGGCCAGGTCGAAATTTCCCAGCAGCCGGATCAGCGTCGCGAGAATGCGCCCGCTCTCCGCCCGGTAAACGGCGTCCAGCTGGGCGCGAATCTCGACCAAGGGCTCAGACATGCGCGCCTAGCAAGCGGAGGCTGCGACGCGCGGCAAGCGCAACACAGGACAGGCGCGATCACTACGGCGCGGTGAGGGTGAGTTCGGTCCGTGCGAGCACGCGGTAGTCTCCGCCGTTGACGTAGCGGAGTTCGGCCGCGCCCGGCGTGCTGGGCGTTGCGATTTTCGATGGTGAACCGTTGCGGGTGTAAGTCAGTTTGCCCGTCGTGCCGTCTTTGGCGCCTTTCGGCACGATTGTGAGAAAGTCGTTCGGGTTGTTGGGACCGATCCATTCGATGGATACACTCGAACCGGCGGGCGCCGAGGCCGGTGCGGTCAACTTGATCTCGGCGGCTTTAACGGTGACGGCCCGGCGCGCGAGCACCTTGTGCTCTAAACCGGAGTAGTAGCGGATTTCTGCGGGACCAGGTTCGCTCGGCGCGACCAGTTTCAGTCGCGAACCGCCGCGGGTATAACCGGTGTTCTTCCACGAGCCATCCGGTGCCGATCTCGGCATGATCGCGACGAAGTCATTGTTGTTATTCGGCCCCGTCCACTCGACCGCCACTGACGAAGCGGCGATGACCTCGTCGGGTGCTTTCAAAGTGATTTCCGCCGCGACCACTTTGATCGGTTGTCGGGCCAGCACCTTGTTACCTTCGCCGCTGATGTAGCGGATCTCGGATTCGCCCGGTTCCATCGGAGCCGTGACTTTCGCGGGCGAACCACCGCGCGTGTAAGTCGTGCGCTTCCACGCGCCGTCGGCGGCCGTTTTTGGCATGATCACGAGGAAGTCGTTGTTCAAATTCGGACCCGTCCAAACGATATCGACGACCGAACCGGCGATCGCTTGCTCGGGTGCGTCGAGGGTGATCGTCGCGGCCTCGAGCTTGATCGCACGGCGCGCGAGCACTTTGTGTCCGGTGCCGCTCAGGTAACGAATCTCGGCTTCTCCCGCTTCGATCGGTGCCGTGACTTTCGCCGGCGAACCGCCTCGGCTGTAAGTGACGCGTTTCCACGCTCCGTCCGCTGCGCCCTTCGGCACGATCGCGAGGAAGTCGTTCTCGTTGTTCGGTCCCGTCCACTCCACCTGGATTTCGCTCCCGGCGAGCGCGTTGTCCGGCCCCTTCAAGGTGACGTTCGCTTCGATGACTTTGATCGGACGGCGCGCGAGAATTTGGTGTCCTTCGCCACTGTAGTAACGCACCTCGGCGTCACCGGGTTCAATCGGCGCGATCATTTTTGCGGGTGAACCGTGGCGCGTCGCGACCGGTCGACGCCACGCCGTGTCGGCGGATGTTTTCGGTGAGATCACGAGAAAATCCTCGTCGTAGTTCGGCCCCGTCCAAACGACGTCGAGCGGACTTCCCGCCACGACTTCCGCGGGGGCTTCCAGCGTGATTTTAGCTGGAACGATGCGGAGCGCGCGGCGAGCGAGCACCTTGCGCCCTTGTCCGCTGATGTAGCGAATCTCTGCGTCGCCAGGCAGGATCGGCGTCGTGGCTCTCACCGGCGAACCCTTCGCCGTCTCAATGTATTTTCCGGACAAATCGTCCGCCGACGACTTCGGCACGATGGTGAGATAGTCGCCGCGGTTGTTCGGACCGTTCCAGCTAAGCTCGATCGGCGAACCGGCGACGGATTCATCGACGGCTTCGAGCGTGACGCCGATCGGGGTGATGGTGAGCGATGCGCGGCCGAGAATCTTTCTCGAACGACCGGCGACGTAGCGAACCTCCGCCGGGCCCGCATCGAGCAGCGCGGTCATCGTCAATGGGCTGCCTTGTCGCGTGTAGCTGGTATTCTCATACGCATCGTCCGGTGCACCGGCCCGCACGATGCACAGGTAGTCGCCGGGATTGTTGGGACCGGTCCAACTCGCGGAAAAATCCGCGCCGGCTGCCACGGTCGCGGGCACAGAAATGGTCGCGGGACTGAGGTCCTCGGCGGCCGGCTCGACTTTGGCCGCGACGGTCGACTCCGCCACGGCGACGACGAGAGCGTCTTTGAGCGTGGCCGCGTCGTTTGCCTGGAGGAACCGGCCGTGGGTGGTCGAGGCGACGCACGCAAAGTCCTTCGCTTGGCGAGCAGTGAGGTCGAAGGCGACGGCGTGAATCGTGAGCCCGGCCGCGCTTTCGCTGAGTTTGCGCGCGGTCGCGCACGGATCGCCGCCGCAGGTTTCCTCGCCGTCCGACACGAGGATGATGCTTGCCTTGTTCTTGGTGTAGTTGAGCGCGCGGGCGGCGAATTCGATCGACGCGGCAACCGGCGTGCGGCCCTTCGGCTTGAGCGCATCGACGGCCGCGATGAACGCCTGTTTGTCGAGAGGCGCGGGCGGAATCAGCAGCTCGATGTCATCGCAGGAATTGCGGCGATGGCTGTAAACGACGAGGCCGAGCCGGGTGTTGTCCGGCAGGCTTTCGACCAACTCGCGCACGGCGCGGCGCGCGATCACGATTTTCGATTCGCCCCGGATCCGCTCGTTCATGCTGCCGGAGGCGTCGAGGATGATGAGCGTGTCGCCAGGCTGCGCGTCCGTGGGTGGCGGCATCGGAGTGGCGGCGCGGGCGCGATCGAGGGACGCGGCACAAAGGCACAGGAGGGAAAGGAAGATCAAATTTTTCACGGGGTGGCTCGGAATCGCTGGAACGCATGGGCGGCACAAACTGAAAGCGATCATCTTAGCCGAAAGGCGAGTTGGGGACGGCCGTCCGGCCCAGGGGGACCACCGGATGTCGCTGCGAGGGTTGGATCCGAGTTTTGGATCAATCTCGATCGTCTAGGCGGGACCTGTGATGGGCGATTTCACCGGAGTTTCTCGCTGGTTTCACGATCGCTTCATTGAGGTCGACTATACGTGAGACATGGCCGACCTATATCATTCGAAGTGGATCGAGAATCAGATCGAAAGTTGGCGCAGCTTCGTGCGGAGACGACGGGGCGATCCTGCCATCGATGGAAAGCTGGAGGTTCAGCTTCGCACAGAGATCACGAATCTCATCCGCGCAGGTCTCGCTCCGGACGAGGCATTTGGGGTCGCAGTGAAACGGATGGGGAGTCGTGACGCCGTCGCTGGCGAGTTCGCGCGAGACCACGCCGATCGCATCTGGAAACAGCCCGTCTTCGGTTCATCGACTTCGGATGCACGCCGATCATGGATTAACCGGGAGTTCGTGGTCGCTTTTGGACTCGCGATCGTCGCGGCTTTGGCAGTCAAGCTGCCGGCGTTGTTGGGCGGGAACGCGCAAGCCGATCCTGCTTTCCTCGGGCGGAACGCCGCCGTGCTCGTGCTGCCATGTCTCACTGCTTATTTCGTTTGGAAGCGACGACTGGCGATGCGCAGCGTCGCATGGCTGGCGGGGATGTTTGTCGTCGCAGCCGTGTTCGCCAACTTACCGGCTTTCGGAGCCGCTCGCGAGTTCGGCGCGCTGACGGCGTTGCACTTGCCCATCGCTCTCTCGTTGGCGGTTGGTGTCGCTTATGCGGGCGGGCGTTGGGGCGAGGTGAGCGGCCGTATGGATTTCATCCGATTTTCTGGCGAGTGGTTCATTCACTATGTCCTGATCGCGCTGGGTGGAGGAGTCCTGTGCGGATTCATGGCGCTGACGTTTCACTCGATCGGCATCGACATCGAGCGGTTCTTTGGATCGTGGCTGGTGCCGTGCGGCGCGGCTGGCGCAGTCGTCGTCGCGGCGTGGTTGGTGGAGAGAAAACAAAACGTGGTGGAGAACATCGCGCCGGTGCTGACGCGTCTCTTCACCCCGCTGTTCGCCGCGATGTTGGTCGCGTTCTTGGTCGCGCTTCTGTGGTCCGGGCGGGTTGTGTCGATTGAGCGCGACCTGCTCATCGGTTTCGACCTGTTGCTCGTCGTCGTGCTGGGCTTGCTGCTCTATTCGATCTCGGCGCGCGATCCGCACGCTCCGCCCGGCCTGTTCGATGTGCTGCAAGTGGTCCTCGTCGTGAGCGCATTGCTGGCGGACGGCGTCGCACTGGCGGCGATCGCGGCGCGCATCGGCGAATTTGGACTTAGCCCTAACCGCGTCGCCGCTCTCGGCGAGAACGTCCTCTTGCTGATTAATCTTGGCGGGTCGGCGGTGATTTATCTCCGCTTTCTTCTAGGCCGTGGAACTTTCGAAGCGCTCGAGCGATGGCAGACGAGTTATTTGCCCGTGTATGCCGGGTGGGCGGCGATCGTCGTGGTCGTGTTTCCTTGGATCTTCCGTTTTGTCTGACGGCCCGCGATCCGCACGCTGCGTGGGGCGAGTGCTCCATGGATTGCCTTTCCTCGCCTCGCGTGCTGATTCCCGCGCGGCATGCCTCTCCGACGAAAACACATCTTCCGTCCGCCGCCCCCGGCGCCCACGACGATTTACGTTCGCCCAGGCTACAATCGAGTGCTCGCTGAAGAATTCGAAGCGTTGAAGGTGAAACGCGTCGCGCTGGTGGCGGACAAAGTCGAAGCGCACAGCCAGGGCGATCTGCGCGAAAACTTTGGCTTCAAGGCAGCCAAGGAGGCGATTCGCGCCGTCGATCGCAAGATGACCGCGCTCGATCGCTTCGTCGCGCGCAACACTTTCATCGAAGTCGATCCCGCGACGTGGCTCACGAAGCCCACCGATACCTTGCAACTCGGCCACGTGGCGCGAATCGAGAAGGAGGACCTCGCGAGCAAGCGGAAGCATCGCTTCACGTTTCTCGTCACGACGTATGGCGAGACGGCGTCGGATCCGGAATCCGGCCTCGAATGCCTCCCGCATAATTCTCCGCTTGCGAGCGCGATTCTGGGCCTGGCCGCCGGCGAACAAAACCAAGTGCGGCTCCCCGCCGGCGAATCGCTTCTCACGGTGCTCTCGATCCGCAATCCCACCCAAGCCGAACTCGACCGCCTGCTCATGCCGATCAAGCCGCCGGAGATTCCGGATGAAATGTAGATCGTCAGCCGCAGCGGGACTCCGCCTGCGCCCGAAGTGTGCTGCAGCACGCGCTGCCGAGGGCCAGCAGCGCATCAACGCGATTGAGGTATCATTCAGGCGCTCGCGCAGCGCGAGACTCGGCGCCACCACGCTACCGCCACGAACGCCGCGATGCCGAACCAAGTGGCCACCGTCGTCGGCTCCGGGATCGCCGAAACTGCGATGCTCCCGCCGGGTGTTTCGTTCCAACTGAATCCGTGCAGGGTGGCTGCCACCTGAGAGCCGTTTACGGGATAGTCCATTGTCAGGTGGACGAAGCCATAGTTATACGCGGCTTCATCACTGGTTTTGAAACGAAAACCGAGATAAAACGGGTCACCGGATTCGACTAGATTGCCGACACTCCCAACGGTCCCCACCCATCCTGACCCCTGCGACGCTACTCTGGACTGCCACGAGGTTTCCAACGCTACGTCGCTACCAAGCGCCAGCACGGATTGCGTGAGCCCCACCTCTTGGTATGTGTCACCTACTGTGTAGGCGAAAGACATCATTCCTGAGCAACCGTAGATGATGAAGGGCCCTGTATAGCTTGCGAAACTGCTGCCAGCGATCGGATCCCACCCTAGGAAAGCCACACTCCCTGTGCTCGACTGCACGGTATTGTTCACGACCACCTGTGCCTCAGCCGCGGATGCGGCGAGAACCGAAAGCGCCGCGGCAATTCCCGCGCGCGAACCCAACGTAGAGCTGAAGCTGCTGGAGTTCATCGGTTTGGATCAGCCGCGGATCCATCCTCAGGGTCAAATGAGGAATCTGTCATAACTCCCCATTCTCGACCGAGATAACGTTTAGCGACCGATGTGGACACCCCGGAAGGTAGTCCGCGCGCCGGCCAATTCAGAGTGGCGACGTGGCGCGCTTTTCTCTCGCGCGCCCGATCCTCGGCCACAGCTAACGCGCCGCGATCACGTATCGGTTCTGATGCCCGGTTCGCGACGTCGCACGAAGTGAGCGACGATGGCGGCGAGGATCAATCCGCCCGCCGCGAGCAGGCCAACGCCTCCGGCTTTCGCATGGATCATGAACGCACTTGCCGCCCCGACCACGATGACTGTGACGCCCATTAAAATATTCCACGTCATCCGACTGCCGCCGCGGGGCATCGCGTCGCCCAGCAGCCGCTCGTGATTCATCATCAGGAAAAACGTAAAATAGGCGATTGGCAGCAGGATGAAGGCGAAGACCGACGCCGGAATCGCGAGGTAGAATGCGGCCTTGCTCCAGAAAAATGGCCCAAGCGCGCCCGCGGCTGCAGCGAGACTGCCGACACGAAACAGCCAGCCGCCCTCTTCGCGTTTGAAGACCGCGCACACGACTTGTCCGGTGATCAACATCATCAGCGTGCTCGTCGACAGCGCCATGCCGAGCACGCCCAGGCCGAAGATAATGTGAGCAAAGAAATGTCCCGTCAGCGGCTCGAGCGCGGCGGCGAGATGATGGGCGTCGCGATTGACGAGCACTGCCGCGAGGCGCTGATCGGCGGGTGAAATCGTGGCGGTTGCACCCGCGGCGGCGCGCTCGGCCTCGAGCGATCTGAGCAGGCCGTCAAATTCCCGCAGCTGCAACGGCGATGCTTTCGCGGTCAACGCGACGGCATCGGTTCCGGGCAGCCCGTCCTTCGGCACGCCGTGAAACTGGGTCGCTGCGGCCATCACCACGAAACTCGTGGCGAGCGTGAAAGGGATGAGCATGCCTGTCGCGAGATCGAACTTCTGGAGCCCGTTGAACTCACGACCCCAGCGGCGTCGCAGGATGGAATAGGGAAAAAGAAAAGTCATGTTGATGCCCACCGCCGCGGCGGCACCGGCGACGATCACATCGCGTTGATTCTGGACGATGAGATCGGTCCAGAAGGCGTGATGCTCGGAGGCGGTCTGCGCGATCAACGGCAGGAACACATCGGCCGGTCGCGTTAGGTAGGAAAGGTCGGGAATGAAACCGCGGGCCACACCGCTCCAGTTGAGACCCGTTGGGGAGAGTGACAAAGCCACCACGACACCGGCGAAGCAGAGCACGATCAGGAAGACGATCGCCTTGAGCGTGTTTTCGTAGAGTCTCACGCCGCGCCCGCCTTTGCCGTAGTTCCACGTGACGTAGGTGGACAGCGCGAGGATGACGAGTGTTGGCACGAGCTTGCCGCCGAACGGCCCGAAAGGACCGGCATCGCCGAGAAGATCCGGCAGGAGATTTTGGCGCAGCACCGCGATCGAGAGCGAATACTGCGGCATCGCCCACACGATGCTCGCGAGGAGCGACGCAGCCGCCCACGCGTATCCAAGAACCGGATTCACGAACTCGTTGATGGCTTCCAGCGGACGCCGCCCGGTCGCCATGGTGACGTAGCCGACGGCGCAAAGCATCACGATGCCCATGATCATCGCGAGCGGTTGCAGCCAGAGCAGACCGAAGCCGCCGATCACACCGAGATAGAGGCTGCCCGAGAGCGATGCACCGCCCAGCGTGATGGCGCTCTGCAACCAGCCGGGCCCGGAAAGCTTGAAGTAAACCAGCAGGCGTTTGCGGAGCGGTTCGTTGGCGACGGAAAGAAGCAGGCGGCTATCTTCCGAAAGCGACGACATGCTCGTGGACCGATGGGGGGCGGACGGGGTTTCCAAGGGGGGTGGGGTGCGCGTGTTTGAAAACGCAAACCCGGGCGGGACGCAACCTGCAGCATGAGTCCGGACCGATTCCGAGCGACGTTCGCTCCATCACGGCATCGGACGAGACGCGATTTGGCGGAAGGCACTCAACAATGCTTTCGCGACCAGAGGACCTTGCCGGTCGCTATGCGACCGATAATCCGCCCGCAACTGGCGCCGTTCCTCGCTGAAACGAGCAGCCGGCCAACCGGCCCACTCGACGGCGCGTGCCACGAATTCCTCGGGTGTAGCACAGATCCAGTCGGTCCGCCCCACGCGCTCGAGCTTCGCGGCAGCGCGCGCTCCACGTGGCCCCGCTCCCCGAAGCGTCAGCACCGGCACCCCCATCCAAAGTGCGTCGCCAGTGGTGGCATCTCCGCAAAATGGCCAGGCGTCGAGCATCGCGTCCATGCGATTGAAAGGCGACAGATCGCCGGCCGCGTCAGGCTCCAGCTGCACTCGGTCCGCGGCCAGCCCTACCGCGAGGCAGCGCCGCCCGAAAGCCGCCCGTATCTCCGGACAGGCGAACGCGTCGCGAACAAATCGGAGCCGCGCGCGGGGCGCCCGCCTCAGCACCTCGGCGTAACAACGTAGCACGCCATCGTTGTATTTGGCCAAGTGATGCAACCCGCCGAATGTAACGGCCCCGTCCTTTTCGACGGGAGCGACGCTCGTCGGACCGGCCGCGTTATCCGGCGGTGTATAACTGTAATAGCCGCACTCGAGCGGAAGCAGCCGTTCCGTGCTGAACTCCGCGAGCGAGGCAGGCTCCGCCAGAGGGTCGGTGATTCTCCAGTCCATCGCCGGCACGCCGGTCGTCACCGCGTTGCTGTAGTAATGAACCTGCACCGGCGCGCAGCGACGAGCGAACCATGTCAGCCGTCCGCCGTTGGCGTGTTCGTTCATGTCTACCAGCACATCGAACCGCTCGGCGCGCAACCGTCGCACGGCCTCTTCGTCGGAGAGCGTGCCGATGCACAACACGCCGTCACAAATCCCGGACAACTCCCTTGCAGTCGATTCGTCCACTGCTCCGGATCCGATCAAAATAATTTCTGCTTCCGTGCGGTCACGATGCGGCAGCCAGCCGCGGAGATGCTGCACGCAATTGTGCCGATGAAGTCGTGTCGTGACGAAACCGATACGCAGTCTTCGCCTTGGGTCGATCGACGCGCGGGACAAGAAATCGCCACGGGCCCGTCCGCACACTTCGCCCCACTCGCGCGCCTTCTGCCAGAGATCCCTGGGCGAGACGCTCGGATCGTAGAGCATCGCGCGGATATCCAGTGAACGTGCCGCGGGGTTGCGGGCGAGGAAATCGCACGCCGCCAAACGGCGTCGAGCGGCGTCAAACTCTCCTTGCTCCAGCTCCACCTCCGCCCGCACGAGCCACCATTCTGGCTGCTCCTTCACCGGAGCTGGCAGCGAGTCCAGCATCCGACCGGTCCGCGCAAGTTGACCCGAACGCCGCAACGTCGCGACCAGTGCGTGCAACACCGGCGCCATCGACGGGCGCAACTGCAACGCCCGCACCCAAGCTTGTAATGCGGCTTCACCTTCCCCTGCTTGCGCCAGTGCCTGACCAAGCCCCGCGAAAGCGGCCGCTTCTGTCGGGTCGGATCGGACCGCCTCGGCATAGGCGCCCGCCGCTTCGTCGAATTGCCCCGATCGCAAGCACGCGCCGCCCCGGGCCAGGAGTGCATCAATGCGGCTCATTTGTCCCAAGCGCGCGTGCGCCGAGTTGCCCGCCGCCATGGGATCATGCTCATGCTTTCACCGGAGATCACGGAGGCTGCGAGAGCTGAGATCGCGGCGGCGGTTCCAAGGAGCGACGCCGGCATGGTGTGGAAGCTGCTGGAATTCACCGAATTAGAAATCAGGCTCCTCTCGGGTCCGGTCAAAATGGAAGCACGTCATAACTTCCTGTGCCGCACAGGCGATCCCGCTGGAGGCGAAGGTTGTTTCTGGGCGGTGCGCACTGGACCGCGCTGAAATCAACACCGCTGGGGAGCGATGAACCGGCGAGGCGGCACAGGTTGAGCGAGATTCGCCATGCGGATTGTCCGGATGAGAAATCTTTGAATCGCCTGAAACATCCGCCTTCCGTGCGCGCACCCCCCATGTCCGCCACGACCCTGCTCCACGTCGGCGTTTTTCTCGGCCTCAACCTGATCGTTGCGATTCTCACGTGGTGGCATTGCCGCCGCGCCAAGCCTCGCGGCTCGGAAGCGCGCGAATATTTTCTCGCGAGCGGTTCGCTCAACTGGGCCTTCATCGCCGGCTCGCTCACGTTGACGAATCTGAACACCGACACACTCGTCGGCTGGAACGGCAACCAGATGCTGCTCGTCGTCTGCTGGGAGCTCGCCGGCGTGCCGGGCCTCATCCTTCTCGCGAAGGTGTTCGTGCCGCTCTACTATCGCTACAAGTGCACGACGGTGACTGAGCTTCTCGAACGTCGTTGCAACAACAAACATGTGCGCGCGACGGTCGGCTCCATCTTCCTGTTGGGCGACATCTTCATCTTTCTGCCGGTGATGCTCTACACGAGTTCGTTGCTGCTTCGAACGATGTTCGGTATCGATCTGCCGTTGATCGCGATCGCGAGTTGCACCGCGGCGGTGGGGGCGGCCTACGCGATCGGCGGCGGACTGCGAGCGGTCGCGGTGTCCGATACTTACAGCGGCGTGATCGTGCTGGGCATGGCGTTGCTTGTAGCCTTTTTTTCCATGCAGGCGGTGAACTGGGATCTTTCGAACGTGCCGCCCGAGCGACTCACGTTGATCGGCGGGCCGGACTCGGTGCTGCCCTGGCAAACGCTGCTGACCGGGATGATCTTCACGCAGCTTTATTATTGGAGCACGAACCAAACGATCACGCAGCGCGTGCTCGCAGCGCCATCGATTCGCGAAGCGCAAAAAGGCGCGTATGCCGCCGCCGTGGTGCGATTGCTGATCGTGCCGCCGATGGTCGTGCTGCCGGGTCTCGCAGCCTACCAGCTTTTCGGTCCGCTGGGCGACGCCACTTACGGGCGCATCGTCGCGGCGGTGCTGCCTTCGTGGCTCCTGGGCGCGTTTGCGGCGGCGATGTTTGCGGCAGTGATGACGAGCTACAACGCCACGCTGAATTCTGCGGCGTCGCTTTATGTCTGCGACCTGCATCAAAAATACATCAACCCGACCGGCAGCATTCGCCGGTTGAGCGTGTGGCTGCAGGTGGGATTTGCCTTGTTGTCGATTGCAATGGTCCCGCTCTACATGCGCGCGGAAAGCATCATTCAACTCATTCAACAACTGCTCGGACTTTTCAGCATGCCGATCCTGGCGGCTTTCATCACCGGGCTGCTGTTCCGCAACGTCGACGCGCGAGCGGTGATCGCGACGATTCTCTTCGGATCGGCTTTCTACGCGGCGTTATCGTTCGGCTGGCCGGAACTCTATGCGCGCGATCCTTCGCTGCCGAAACCATGGCATTTCCTTCACTCGATGGCGCTCACCGTCTGGGCGTGCGTCGGTTTCGCGCTGGCGCTGAATCGCTTCGGATTTGGCCGAAGGGCGCAGTTCGAACTCGGCACGCGCGAAGCCTGGCGCAACGTGCTCTCGGTTCTGCGCGCTTGAAACTCTTCCATGCGTCGGACGCGGCGCGGGCGTTTATAGCTCGGCGATCCTGATATTCCGATACTCGCATTCCATCGGCACGTTGGGATGGATTTGGAAGCGCAGCGGTGCGGCGCCGGCGAATTTGGCATCGGTGTATTCCGACGCTTTCACGCCGTTGATCCAGCAGGTGAAGGTGTTGCCGCGGGCCTCGACGCGAAACGTGTTCCACTCGCCTTCGGGTTTCATAAGATTCCGCGCATTCCTGGCCTGACCCTCGTCCGGATAAGCGGGTTTTCCTCCCGTGTAAAAAGAGCCGGACATATCGACGCGCAAACTACCGGAAACGCCGAGCTGCAGTTGAATCGGCGGGTTTCGCATCTCGACGCCGGTGTCGACCCCGCGAGGCGTCGTGGATTTCCAGCGGACGTCGAATTCGAGAATGAAGTCGCGATAGGCTTTCCTCGTGGCGAGATAGTTGCCCGTGAGAGCGGCGTCGTTCGTGCCGATCAGCACTCCGTCCTCTATCCGCCAAAAACCGCGTGAGGCCTCGGCGTTGAAGTGGGACAGATCCTGGCCGGTGAACAGCGGCACGAAATTCGGTTCGTCAGCCGCAGCGTGGATCGATGACGAAAGTGCTAGGCCGAACACGAAGACGGAGCATTTCAGCGAGGAAATCGTAAACGAACGTTTCATGGGGATGGGGCGTGGGCGAAGTTACGATTGTTCCGCGAGGCGGATTCGGCAACATAGCTCGCAACATCGGTCAGGATCGCCGGATCCATGTTCGATCCACCCCACACCTCCCGTGTTATGAACAAGAAACATCGCATTTACGCCGTGCCTGTCGCGGACGTTTATCCGCACTACATCACGAAAGCGGAGCGCAAAGGACGGACGAAAGCGGAAGTCGATGAAATCATCCGCTGGCTGACTGGCTACACTCAGAAGCAGTTGGAGGCGCGGCTCGTGAAGCGGACGGATTTCGAGACGTTTTTCACGACGGCTCCGCGAATGAATCCTTTGCGCACCTCGATCAAAGGAGTGATTTGCGGGATTCGTATCGAAGAGATCGAGGACCCTTTGATGCGGGAGATTCGATATTTGGATAAGCTGATCGACGAACTCGCGAAGGGGAAGGCGATGGAGAAGATCCTGCGGGCGCAATAAACCGAACGTCTCGCGGATGGGCGCGAGGGCGTAGCGGCGGTCGGGAAAAATTCCTGCGAAAACGTCGATCGTTTGTCGAACGGTCGAGGCTCGTCTTGCACGGCACGGGCGAGGGCCAGACAGTGAAAACGTGGAATCAGGCGAACAACTCTGCCTTGCGTGTGGGCTGTGCTGCGACGGCACGCTCTTCGATCTCGTGAAACTCGAGGCGAGCGACGATGCCGCGAAGGTGAAAGCGCTCGGACTACCCGTGAAGATTTCGCGGGGGAAAGTGCCGGTGGCGCGGTTTCCCCAGCCCTGCGCGGCCTTGTGCGCGGATCGCACGTGCCGACTTTACGCGGATCGTCCCTGGCAATGTCGGGTTTTCGAATGCCGTATTTTCAAGGATGCGAAGGCGGGTCGTGTCACGTTCGCATCTGCTCTGCGGATCGTGAAAAAAGCGCGGCGGCGAGCGGACGGCATTCGGCAATTGCTGCGCGAATTGGGTGACACGGACGAGCATCGCGCGCTGGGCGAGCGGTTTCATCGCACGTCGGAGCGCATGGAATCCGCGAGCGCCAATGCGGCGGCAAAGACGAAGTATGCGGACTTGAGTCTGGCCGTGCACCATCTGAAGCGGGAGGCGTTCGATCGTTTTTATACTCAGACTGAGACGCCGGGCGCGAACGAATCGCTTACACCGGTAAGCTGACGCTGCGACGGATTGCGGCGTGCCGCGCGGGCGGGCTAGAACGAGCGCTCGTCCTTTCTGTTCCCCATGCGAATTCGTCATTGGTTTCCCCGGAGCGGAGGCGTGCGCCTCTTGCTGCTCGCCACGTGTGTGTTCGTTTCGCCCTCGTGGCTGGCGGCCTTTTCGCCGCAGCACGTCGTGTTTACGTGGCAGGGCGACACGGGCACCACGCTGACGGTCAACTATCAGACGCTCGGGAACCGCAAGGTGACGCCGCAGGTGTTTTACGACTCGCATCCCCGCGGCGGTCGATTGGACGAGTATCGTCATCGCGTCGAAGGCAGATCGTTCCAGATTCCCGGGATCGAGGATCGTTGGGTTCATCGCGTCGAACTCACCGGCCTCACGCCGGGCAGCACGATTTATCTGACCGCGGGCGATCCGGCGCTCGGAACCTCGCGGGAGATCAAAGTTCGCACGATTCCGCACGATGACCGTCCGCTGCGTTTCATCGCGGGCGGAGACTTGGATGCGAAACATGACACGCGTGAACTGTTGCGTCTGGCTGCGACCTTTTCGCCGGATTTCGTGCTGATCGGCGGGGACATCGCGTATGATGACGGCAAGCTCAGCAATCTCGGGATGTGGGATTCGTTGCTGAGTTACTGGGCCGACGAAATGATCACGCCCGACGGTTATGCGATCCCGTTCGTCGCCGCGATCGGCAATCACGAAGTGCGCGGCGGCTATGCGGGGGCGATCGAGGATGCGCCGTTTTATTTCCCGTTTCTCGGGCAAGATCCGGAATCGCGCAGCTATTTCGCGCATCGCTTCGGCGCCAACCTGATTGTGCTCACGCTCGATACGGGGCACGTGGCTGCGCACGAAGGACCGCAAACCGAATGGCTCGAGCAAACGTTGGAGCGGTTCAAAGACGTTCCCTTTCGGGCGGCGCAGTATCACGTGCCGCTTTATCCCTCGACGCGGAGTTTCGACGATCGGTGGGCTACGCTCGGACGAAAACACTGGCTGCCGTTGTTCGATCGTTACGGATTGACGGTGGCGTTCGAAAACCACGAACACACCTTCAAGCGAAGTCACCTGCTGCGAAACAACGAAGTCGTGACGGAAGGCGGCACCCTTTACCTCGGAGATGGGGCGTGGGGACGCGAGCAGCGACCGGTGACCAAAGGCGGACGTTGGTATCTCAACAAAGCCGCGCAAATGCTTCATTTCTGGGTGGTCGACGTCGATCGCGACGGCCTCGTTTATCGTGCGATCGATCGGCACGGGCGGACGTTCGATGTTTATCCTGACGACGCGCCGGGCGCCGCGGAGGCCGCGGCGCTCTACAGCACCATCCGTTCGCGCTACATTTTGCCCGCGGGCGTGGCGTCGGGCCGCATGGTGAACGAAACCGACGAGACGTCGGACTACGCGACGATCATTCAACTTCACAACACGTTCGAGGCCCCGATGGTCGTCTCGATGGCGTATCACAGCGGCCCGCTCGATGCGCGAGCGGAAGGTTTGCCGGTCAAGATTCGAGTCGAGCCGGGAGAACGGAAAGAGCATCCCTTCACGCTGCATCTGCCGGGGCCGCAGCATCCGGATGAGACGCGTTACTGGGTAAGCACGATCGTCGAAGTCGAACAAGCCGGCGAACTGCCGGATACTTACCAAACAACGCTCACGGTCCAGTCCGCGGCTCGCGCGCGTCGGTGATCTTTCGCGTTTTGCGTAGGGTTAACGTAACCGGCGGAATGATACGCAACGATCGCGACGGGTAGCGGTCTATCGGTTCAGGCCGGACTGAGGGGGCACCTCGGACGGCGCGAAGGTTTTCGACCGGAGGTTATCATGAGTTCGTCTTCTTTTCGCCTGAACCGCCGTGAGTTTACCCGCTCGGCGCTCGTGGCTGGAGCGGCCGTTGCCGTGGGCGCGTTGCCCTTGCAAGCGGCTTCGGGGGAACGTCGCCGGGTGCGCACGGGCGTGATTGGTTGTGGCAGCGTTTCGGGATCGTATCTGCCGGTTCTGGCGGAGTGTCCGTTTGTAGAACTCGTGAGCCTTTGTGACATCCGTCCGGAACGCGCTCGTGATCAGGCGGCGCGTTTCGGAGTCGCGCATCATTATTCGCATATCCACGCGATGCTCGCGGGAGAGCCGTTCGATTTCCTCGTCAATCTCACGGACATGCAGGCGCATGAAGACCTGAACCGGCAGGCGCTGGCGGCGGGCAAACATGTCTGGAGCGAGAAACCGATCGCGAATTCGCTGCTCGGAGGACAGCGACTGCTGGCGATGGCGCGCGAAAAGAATCTGAGGCTGTGGGGCGCGCCGATCACGGTGCAAAGCCCGCAGTTCGCCTTCATGGCGCAAACGTTGGCCCAGGGCGCGCTTGGCAAGATCGCGGCCGCGCACGCGACGTATGGTCATGAAGGACCGAACTGGGCGGCGTTTTTCTATGAGACGGGCGGGGGCAGCATGCCGGATCTCATGGTTTACAGCCTGACCTCGCTGACGGGTTTGCTCGGGCCGGCGAAACGCGTGACGGCCATGCTCAGCATCGTGACGCCGGAGCGGGAAATCACGGGGGAAGGCCGAATCGCGGTGACGGAAGAAGATAACGCCATGGTGCTGATCGATCACGGCGGCGGGGTGATTTCGCATCTCCAATCCGGATTTAATTATTTCAATCCGCACGGCCACGATGGCAGCCAGGAACAACGACATACCCTCTCGGTGGTCGGGTCGCAGGGCGCGATGGGGTTGGTCGGCTACGACTGGGCCCCGCGCGCGGTTGAGTTGGCGACACATGATCGACCGCGGCCGCAACGATATGCGACCGATGCGAAAGGTTATCTCTGGCAGCAAGGAGCGGCGCTGGCGGCGGAGTGTCTCGTCACGGGGAAAGAACTTCTCGCGACGCCGGAGCACGCGTTGCACGTGTTGGAGATCATCACGGCCGCGCGGGAATCGCATCGGACCGGCCGGCGGATGGAACTTACGTCGACCTTCCGTTGGCCGATCCTCACGTAGTGGCCGCTTCGATACTCCAATGACCTGGGATGTCGCGCACGCTTGCACTCGCGATCCGCTTCGGAGTGTGCACCGTGGCAAAATTGTCGTCATGAATCCTCGTTCACTCACACCTCGCGTTCGCGCGGCGCTGCGCCGGTTGGCGGCAGGTCCGCAGGACATGCGCGATGAAGCGCTGCTGAAGGAGATCAACGACGAGATGAAAAAGCTGCCGGTGGAGGAGATCGCTTACATCCGCGATCGCGTGCGCTACTCGTGTCCGCCGTGCCCGATGGGGCAGTCGGTCGTGCTGATGTTGAACGGCTTGATCGAAGTGAAGAATCTGCAGCTTTGATTGGCGCGCGCGCTCATCGTTTTCACCGGAGAAATGCTCCTTCGTTCGTGATCCGAAAACGAGGATGACAGCGCGAGGGTGGGCGCGTGTGAGATTCGCTTAGACCCGCAGAATGCCGCGAAAGCCGCGGCCGCTGTAGTAGGATTCGGCGCCGTTGTGGTAAGTGAAAACGCGGCCAAAACGACGGTCGCCGAAGATCGCACCGCCTAGTTTTCGGATCTCGGTGGGAGTCTTGAGCCAGCTCGAAGTCTTGGTGTCGAACTCCCCGAGTTTTTGGAGCTCGGCATATTCCTCCTCCGTGAGCAGCTCGATGCCGATTTCTTCCGCGAGGTCCGTTGCGCTGTTCTTGGGTTTGAACTTTTTGCGCGAGTCGAGCGCGGCGCGATCATAGCAGAGGCTCTGACGGTCCTTGGGGCTTTGCGGCGAGCAATCGACGAAGAGGTAGGCGCCGGTTTTCGCGTCACGACCGATAACATCGGGTTCGCCGCCGGTGCGTTCCATCTCGGCGAGCGACCAGAGTTTGTCGGGGTGAGCATTGAGCCGCTTCTCGACGGCGGTCCACGTCACTCCTTGGTGGCGAGCGGGGTTTTGTTCGAAGCGTTTTCGCAAGGTTTCGAACAACTGCTCGCGTTGCTCAGCGGATAACGTGGGTGAAGTGCGCGGGGATTTTTTCATCGGGGGTGCGCGAAGAATGCAAAACGGGCGAGACCGCACTTGAGCGGCTCGCCCGGGATGTGGCAATCGTCGATCTCTTGCGTCGCCGCGCTTTAGGAAGCCATTGCGACGGCTGGAGCGTGCTGACGGATGTCGTCGGTGGTGCGTCGGCGGAGGCTGTTCGTCCCGCGTTTGCGCAGCAGGCGGTCCAATTTGTCGATGAGCAGATTGATCGACATGTAGGCGTCTCCGGTGGTCACGGCGGCGGTAAGATCCGGGCCGGCGATTTCGATGCGGCCCTTGGCGGTGAAGACACGCGTGCGATTGCGGAGGTCGCGTTCGACATCGATGCGGAGACGGACGATACGAGGTTCGTGACGGAAAAGGCGTTCGGCCTTGGTCTCGACAGCGAGTTTCATCGCGTCGGTGAGCCAGAGGTGAATGCCGCGAAGGATGAGTTTGGAACGGTGGTCGCTGTTCATGTCTGTTTTCATGGAATCGTTTGCTGCTTGGAATCCTCAGGCTCGCGCGGGTGCGGGAGTCGAAGGACTCCGAAAGTTTTATGAGGGAGTTCGCGATGCTTGGTGAAGCGGATCGCGGACGAGCTGGGCTTGGAGCAGGATGCGAAGGCGCCGCATCCGATGCGGCCATGCGAGCGACGCGCTGGCCTTTATTCGCCGGCGAATGTGCACGGGCGAGCCGTCTTGAACGATCAGTCGGGCTCGTCAGTTCACACCGCCGGCAATGTGGGACAGATGACAAGCCCGCGAGGGTATCGCGTGTGATCTGTGAAAGCGTTCGCCATGGGCGGAGGTTGAACGACCGGACGAGATTTAGGAATGCGAGCGTGTCAAGCGGCCCGCCGCTGATTCGCTTACGTCGTATCCGCGATCGTGATGCGCGTTGAGATCGACTCAGCGCGGCTTGGAGTCGCTTCGTTTGATGACGCTGATGCTGCCGTCGCCTTCCACGAAGGCGATCCGCACTTCGGCGAGGTCCTCGACGCCATGTTCACGCAAGCAGGTGCGAAGTTCGTCGCGGGTGAGGAATTCGCGGCGCATGTTGCGCAGGAGAAGCTTTCCATCCTTCACCACGGGAAGCGGTGAAGGAGAGAGCAGCTTCTCAACCAGTGGCATGCGGAAACTCAGGGCGTTCAGCAGGTAGTTCCAAAGCATGTGACCACGACGAGGAACAGGCCGTCGGCGACGGACGTGTAGTCGCCGAGGGAGTGCGAGACGGCTGACACGATCAGCAGCGCGAAGATCAAATCCATGAGCGCCATCTCGCCGCCGCTGCGCCGCGGCATGAAACGGAAAAGCACGAGGATGGCCGTGTAGAGCAGGGTGCCGCGCGCGACGAGCTCCAGCAGAGGCGTTTCGAGGACGAAAAGATGCGACCAAGTGTCAGGCAGGAGTTTCATCCGCGTTGAGACCGCGGAAACGGGCGCCGGGTGCGGCGGGGCCGCCGGTCGTCATCGATGCTCTTCGTAGGTGATGTCGGTCTTGGCGGTGAACGCTTTCTTCTTCGCGTCGCCTTGGAAGCGGACGCTGTGCGAGCGTTCGTCGTAAATCCAGCCGTGGTCGGGATCGGGTTGGACCTCCTCGCCGTCGACGAGCACGCGCAGGCTCTTTTTGTAGAGGGTCGCGCCGGGCGAAACGGGTTCGAGGGCGACGGCGACGGTTTCCGCGATGCGATCGCCGAGGGCGGCGAGCGGGCCGGAGAAATCGCTCTCGATGTTCAACACGGTTCCGCCCGTGAGCTCGGCGGCGCGGCGGTGCGAGATGTTTTCGGGCGAGACGACGGCGTGCATCTCGAGTTTCCCGCGCTTGTTGCCCTTCGCGATGATGAACGGGCGGAGAACCCAGTAGTTGATGTAGCCGTCGAGGGTTTGGCGTTGTTCCGGATTGCGCGCGTTGAACTGCTTGAGCAGCTCGGGAAGCGTGCCGTTCTCGATCCATTCGGCCTCGCGTGTGCCGTTTTTCTGCTCCCGCCAGAGCGCCATGCGCGTTTCCTCTTCGTCCATGAAGAAAACAACGATCGTGGTGGCGTCGGGGCGAAGGAACGTGTGCTGCTTGTTGTAGTAGCCGGCGACGAAGTTGTAGACCGAAGTGAAGGCGGTGCGATTGCTGTCGCCGTTGGTGCCGACCTTCACGAGTTCGGCGAAGATGCTGTCGGGCGTTTTTGGAGTGACCCACGGCTGCGGCATCACGGGAAGCGTGACCAAGGCGCCATTGCTCGCGACGCGTTTGGTGATCTGTTTGGGGCGATCGCGCCGATCGAGGACGACGTTGCCGGCTTGGTCGAGTTCGACGGAGCGGACCTCCTTGGAATATTGGCGGTCGCCGCGGCGGCGGGGGTCGGCGTCGACGAAATCCGTCGTGAGCACGCCGATACGGTAATCGAGATCGCGGGAGTGAAAGAGCTCGCGGAACCGGCTCAGGTTGGCGGCGATGCGCGTCTGGTGCGCGGCCATGGAAGGCGAATTGTTGATGACGAACACGAGGTCGACCTCGCGGCTGCGCGAGCGGTCGGCGGTGATGTGCTTCTGTTGGCGAATCGGTTCGACGTTGACGATGATGGTGTTTTCGACGCCGAGGTGCGGGTTGTTTTCGTCGAGCGTGTAATAGGTGAAGCGATCTTCGCCGATGAAGCCGGGATTGGGCGCGTAGGTGAGTTGACCGGTGGTGCGATCGAGACGGGCGGTGCCGTTTTGCGGCTTGGCTTGATCGTCGAGGAGAAAGGCGACTTTCGGATCGGAGATCAGGAGGCGGTCCGACTGCGGCATGAAGTCTTCGTGACTCGGCAGCTTTTGCGAAACGGGGATGTTGGGACGCGTGGTGAGCGAGACGTCGCGAACGTCCATGGTGCGCACGCGCGTGGCGTCGACCTCGAGCTTGTCGAGCATGACGGGCGGCGGCGCTTTGACGGAGATCACGACCGTGTTTTGGAAGACGAGCCCTGAGGTCTCGTTACGGACGGTGTAGCTGAAGGAGTCTTCGCCGCTGTAGTCGTCATTCGGCCGATAGGCGAAGTAGCCGAGGCTCGAAGTTTTGTTGCGGAAGAAGTCAGCGTCATCGCCGCCGGCGAGACCGACGCGGCCGAACATCGGCTCGGACGTGATGGTGTAGGCCAGTTCGTTGCGAGAATCGGACGAGAGAATCTCCGGTGCCACGACCAATTCCCCGTGCACGCCGGCGTCTTCGGATTCGAACACCATCGGATTTTTCGAGACGATCGGATCGACGTCTTCGGCGGCGAATACGGGCGGGAGCGAGCAGAGAGAAATCAGAAGGAAGATACGCAACCACGAGCTCGCGATGAGGTTGAGATTCATAGCAGGGAAAGGGATGCGGAGCATAGGCCTTCCGTCATGTCAGGTTTGGCGGGGTTCCGCCAAGCTTCTGGATGCGTGGCGGTGCGACGTCGGGGCTCGGCCACGTTGCCGGCTGCGGCGCCGCAAAAGGGCTGCCATCGGAGGCCGCCGCTATTGTTTCGGCGAACCTGTCAGGCGCGGAGCGGGAACCAGCGTTTGCCGTTGCGCAGGGCGCCCAAGGCGCGGGGGAGTTCCTCGACGCAGCAATATTTGTCGACCAGGCCGGCCGCCCCAGCGGCTTGGACTTCCTCTGCGAGCGTGTCACGCGACTCGGCGGAAAGGATCAACACGCACGCATCGGGATTCGCTTCCTTCAGGCGGCGGGTTGCCTCGATGCCGTCGAGGTAAGGCATGTCGACGTCCATGATCACGATGTCCGGCGAATGCTCGGCCGTAAGATCAATCGCGACGAGGCCATTGGGTGCCTCGGCGACGACTTCGAAGTCATCCGTATCGAGCAAGAGGCGAACTCCTGTTCGGATCACTTCGTGATCGTCAGCAATTAAGACCTTCGTCGAACCCATCTTTCAAAGTAGCTCGGTCGGGACCGTCTGCCATCGGGCAAAGGGCGGGGACGAGATCCCGGGCGAAGGAGCGAGGAAAGGCGGTGGACTCGGGGGGAGAAGGGAGGGTGGAGTGGGTTTTACTTTTTTCTAGCAGCGAAAAGTGCGGCTCCACGCCATGTTCATCGGGATTAGTGAGGCGAGCGGGGAAAAACTTTTGCACCCGGCTCCATCCGCGGTATGGTGGGCGCCTTGACCGCAAATACATCTACTAAACCCGGAGCTGCGAGCACGACCAATGTCGTTGAAGTTGAAGGCAAAATTGTCGCTGTGCTGCCGGGCACTATGTTCCGAGTGCAACTCGCCAATGGCCACATCGTGTTGGGCCATATTTCAGGTAAGTTGCGCAAGCACTTCATCAAGATCGCTGCGGGCGATACGGTGAAGATGGAGATGAGCCCTTACGATCTCGAGAAGGCGCGCATCACCTATCGCGTGAAAGATCCGAACGCCACGCGCTTCACGCCGCGTCGGCGGTATTGATCGAGGCTCAACGTCGCCGGACACATGCCGCGGTGACGTGGGAGGGGCGGTGTTGGCGCATCTAGGCGCCCGCTTGGCCGAGCGGAGCGTGGGCTTAATTTCGAGACGTGTCGTTTATCGATCGCGTCTCGAGCCTTCTGCCGTTTTCGCGACGGTGGCTCGGGTCAACGGCTTCACGGGTGGAAGAATGTCGCGAAAAGCGGCGCCGTAGATTTCCCAAACGGTCAGGAAGAGCCCGAACACCAGAGGGCCGGCGATGAAGCCGATGGGGCCGAAAAGAAAGAGGCCACCGAGCGTGCCAACGAGAATGAGGAGGTCGGGCATCTTGGCGTCTTTGCCGACGAGCATCGGCCGCAGCACATTGTCGATCGTGCCCACGACGGCCGCGCACCACACGGCGACGAGGGTTGCTGCGAGGATTCGATCGGTCGCGAAGAGATAGATCACCGCGGGAACCCAGACCAGTGCCGACCCGACGCCCGGAATGACGGAAAGGATCACCATGATCGTTCCCCAGAACGCGGCGCCTTCGATCCCGGCCAGCCATAAAGCGACGCCGGCCAGCGAGCCTTGAACGATGCCGATGATCACCGTGCCCTTGATCGTCGCGCGGGTGACCGAAGCGAAACGCTCGATCATCTGCACTTCGTCCTCATGACGGAGCGGGATGTAGTAGATCACTTTCTCGAGGATCGCTTTGCCGTCGCGGAGAAAGAAGAACATCGCGTAGAGCATCACGAACGCGTTGAGCAAAAACGTCGCCGTGCCTGCAGTGATGCGCGACGCCGCCGTCACGAGGTAGCCGCCGGCTGATTTGGCGGCCGCGCCGACGTGTTCGACGATCGCTTCCTGGCTCGGCACATAGGGAGCGAGCACCGGGAATCGCGACACGAGCCAGTCATGCACGTCGAACCGGCTCGATGGTCCGAATTGCTGCCGCACCCACGGGATGGCTTTCTCACTGACCTCGACCGCCTGGCTGATGACCACTCCAGCAAACGCGCCCAAAGGGCCGACGGCGATCGCAACGAGGATCAGCAAAGTCGTGAATGAAGCGAGCGACCTCCGGCCTCGAAAACAACGAACAAGCCAGCGGTAGAGCGGATGGCACAAGCCGGCGAGCATCGCGCCGAGAAGCAATGGGCGCAGAAAGGGCCATGAGATCGCCAGCGCGAGGAGAGAGATCGCCGCCACCAGCAACAGCACGAACGCGTGTCGAAAATTCCGACCTCTGAGTTGGGAATCGTTCATGGGCCTTCGTCAGCGATAAAAAGACGTCGTCCCGCTTTTGTGGACTGAAATCAGCAACAAACTTCGCGGGGCGCGATTCCGCGTGCGTGGAACGCGGCAACTCACGGAACCGTGCGTTGATCGATCGAAATCACGCCATCAGGCGCTGCGTCGCTTGGGCGAGTTGGCACAGGAGCAGAAGGTCACGTTGGAGGTTTCGCTCTACGGCGGAGCGGTCTTCACCTGGTGTATGGATCGCACGATGCAACCGAGGATGTTGATGCAGTCGTTCGTCAGAGCGAGATTGCCAAGGGCCTCGCTCTAAAGTGGCCAAGGAACTCGGCCTACCGGACGACTGGCTCAACGATCAAGTGAAGCAGTTCCTTGCCGAGAAAGAGGCGAAGCGACAACTCAGCGAGGCGGACTTTGGCGAAGGTCTCCGTGTGTCCGTGCCGACGGCGGCGTATCTCCTAGCGATGAAACTGTGCGCCTGTCGGCCACCACTGCCCGGATACCGTCACAAGCTGCAGTGGTGCAGTTCAGAGGCGACGACTTGTATGTGCGTTTTGTGTCATATCCGGCGCTGTGCCCACACGCCGACGCAACCACCAGGATTAATCACAGCAACAACTCACCTTGCTGTTGGATCAAATCAGCCCTCGATACGTTGGCTTTACCGGTGCGCTCTGGTGGCGACATTGCCTCGCTCCTGATCAGGTCCGCACGAAATGGGCAGCAGAGGGCCGGAGTCGATCCGCAGGAAGCGTAAATCGCCTGAGCCCGGGACATCGGCCGTGTTAAGCGGGCTGGGGAACTCATCAGGGGGACCATGGCAAATCCAGTTGGGCCCTGTTCAGGCCGTATCGCTCGTAGTTGATCCGATCATCGATGCCTATTTCGCGAGCAACCTCACGGGCGTGCTCATAGAGGAGCTTCTCGATCTCAGTTTCATTTTTCCCGCCAAAGTGCTCTTGCTGGTGCACGTGGAGCATCTGATAACCTTCGAACCCGTGGCGATCTTCAAGGAATCGAGGATCGCGATCCAAACCCGCTGAGATAGCGGCGGCGAAGGCCCTCTCTTCCACGATCATCGTTTTCAACGTATCTACCACCGCTTCCGAAGTGCGCGGGAGAGTTCTGACGAACGAGCCATTCCAGGAACGGACAAAATCGGAAACGCTTATCGAACGCCCGCCATCCCCGCCGAACGTGCACAGAACCAAGTTCATGTCAGTGATGCTGGTGGCCTCGAGGGCGGAGACGTCGTTTTTGATTTCCCGCAGACTAGCTACCAGCGACGTTATCGCGTCGGCGTTAAAGCTCGGCTTTTCATCAGCTAAAATTTTCTGTGCCTCTAGACGGTAGAGGTTGTTTCGGCGAACCCGCGCAACCAACTGCTTGAAGGTATCCGGCAGAGGGGCGAGGCCTCTAAAGTCGTCCTGAAGGTCTCCCGTTTGTATGCAATAGACGCCAGTCGCAGGATCGCTACGGACCAGCCATACGTTCGGCTCGGCTTGGGCGATCAAGTCGGAAACCTCCTCAAACGGCGGGTAAGGCCATCTTCCCGGTTTATCCATCACCCGCGCTTTGCCTTGGCGAGAGGCTTCGAGCAGGCGTTGTTTCTTTTCTGCGTCGGTGGCAGAATTGAAGCCCGCTGGGAAGATTGCGGCCCAAAGATCCTTGTTCGGGACATGTGAGACAAAAACGTGTCTCCTGGAATTCGCGGCCCGATACAGCTGTTGGACATTCACCTCCTCCCGCAACCGGCCATACAGCCAATCGAAGTAGAGGCCGTAAGACTTGCTCAACATGTGGCGAGACATGCGAGAAACCATCTCCTTAACCTCCGGCCGATTCCCGTAACCGCGTCGCCGTAGATCAGAAATTACTACCTGTTCGCACACCAAGAGGCGCATCTTGCGACCGCTGTTTACCTCTTGCGCAGTATGAGATCTCGTCGCGCCTTCGTCGCCGATATAGCGTCGATAGTATTTATTTATCAGATATGAAGAGGTCGTGTGATCCCCAATGCGTAACGCTGGCGAAAGGTCAACCGGTCCTGCCTCAGAGCCAGCAACGCAGAGCTGAGCTACATGGATGACTACCCAGATTCGGGCGATTAGACGGAGGCCCTTCACAGCGCTTAGTGGGTGAAACTTGGCCCAGATCCCTCCCCATTGGCGGAGAGGGCCTGGGCAGAGCCCGGTCAACTCACCACAGAATATGCGTTTCCATGGCCGCATAACCTCCCGAAAGGGTGCTTCCATCGCCATAATGTAGCACTTGATAGGTCCCAGCAGGCTGCGAGGTGCTGCGTGTGTCGTAGTTATAGTTGTTGCCCCACGAGTAGGTGTAAACGGAAACCTCCTGCACCGTTCCGGTATTCTGGTTGAATACCCGAACCTGCGCATTCGAGCCTTGGATTTGGTAATACGGGGGGTAATCAGACCAAGTCTCGCCGCTGTGTGCATAGGCATACGATACAATCTGGCAGCTGCTCGGAACGCTAATGTTGCTCCAGTTCTGGTGGAGCGATCCTTGGCTAGGGCCGGTATAATACGACGCGCCGTGAACCGCTATGCACAGCAAGCTTGATACGCTAGCGACTATAACAGCCGTGATCCTGCCGATGTTTCTAATCATGGTATTTTTGGGTTGGGGTTGAACCGCCTTGCGAAGTAGATCGCGAGTGCGTCACCGCAAGTGATTGGCAGCCACTCGCAACTGTCAATCGCAAACGAGTGTAATGATCCTGTAAATCGTTTCAAACTATGGTCCTGTGAAGAGGCGGGATGATATGCCAGCGGATTGGCACGAAGCGCGGCGTAGTCGGGTGCCCGTTTACGAGGTAAATGACGCAACTAATTAGCGCGAGGTTGACCCCGCCGTGTGACCTTGTCATCTCCCGCTACGCCGCTCCAGCATGGCAACACACACCCTACCCGCGATCGCTAGGCTGAAAGAAGCTGGGCATCGAATCACAGAGCCTCGCAAGGCGATTATCGCCGCTCTTCGGAAGCTCCGAGGCCCTGTAACCGCGGAAGAATTGTTGAGCCGCTTGAAGCCGCGGGGGCAGCGTCCAGACATCGTTACGGTGTATCGGAATATCACAGCGCTCGAGAAGGTGGGGCTGTTGCGCCGAACATTCCTTCCGAACGGCAAGGCTCAGTTCAGCTACACCGAAGCGACATCGGACTACTTCATCGTCTCCAACGATGGGGGGAGGATCGAGCCCCTGGACGTGGAACTCTCAATGCGGCGTCACGAGGCTGCAAAGAAGATCGGGGAGACCCTGAGGCGGGCGGGGTTCACCGAGTTGTCGCACGTTGTGCAGTTCAGGGCACATTCTTGACCGCTCCTGACGCTCTGCGTGTGCCGAACGCTCGAAACACTACAAAGGATTGCGCTGCGCTAGGAAGCCGCCGTTATCGCAGTTCGACGCCCCATGACCACTACAATTGGCTTCGCCACGCGCGACTGCATCGTTCTCGGCTGCGACAGCTTAGCCACCAGCGTTCGTCTGATGGTGGACCCGTATAAGATCGCCCGCAATTTTTTCGATGACGCCGGAAATCTGCTACTCGAAAACGGGGCGCCGGTGCTCAAAACAGCAGCGCAGCTGCACGCTTTTGTTCAACGCGTGCCGCGAGACCAGCTACCTAACGTTACGAAGCTCTTCGAATTGGATGGAGCACATGCTGGCGTCACGTTTTCCGGAGCTTCGGTGGTTGGGGATTACTCGGTAAAAAATCTTGTGGACTCGTTCAACGCTTCGCAGTTCTACCGCGAGCTAATTCGGGGAGAATACTCGATTGAGCTTATTGCGAAGGGGTTCTTCAACCACGTTAACGCAATCTACGAGAAGGCGTATGAGACGGTGCCGGCGGACTTTCGCCCTTTCACGGAAGCGGTCGTTTCCGGCTACTCCTCTGCATCATTGCTCCCACAGATTTATCGACTTAATTTCAGCGCCACTCCCTCATGTGAGTCAGCCCTCCAAGATAAGCCCTATGATATCGTGTTCGGCGGACAGTATGATATCATTCAACGTGTTGTGATGGGGGTGGATCTGCAGAGCTATCTCAACTTGCGCGATAAATCTGAGCGTTTGTTAGGGCGTTATCGCGACAAGCTTCAAACATTCTTGGCCGAGCAAGGCCATGAGGTGGCACTGCCCCCGCCCGACATGAGCGACACGAGTCTTCAGCTTTTCTATGGTGATTTCGGCGGCGTGAGCCGCCTTGCGTCGGATCGGGAATCGCTATCAGAACAAGCTGCGATAAATTTTGTCGAGTTCCTGCTAGATACCATGATTTGGGCACAGCAGTTCTCCGGAGAGATCCCAACGGTCGGTGGTGAGATCCACATCGCCATCATTACCAAGTCGGGGGGCTTTCGCTGGATTTCAAAGGAAGAATACCATTTTCATGGTCATTCCGTTCTAAAGCACTCAAACCACTAAGCAGATGAACAAAGCTCTGGATCACATTTCGCTTGGGCGCAGTCGCGACGAATTCCAGCGAGGAGCCTCTACGTTCGCCCGTGACTCAAAAAGCATGGGGATATCCCAAAGCAATGCAGCCATCCGTCACGAACGGATGCCCTCGGCGATAGCTGTTGGAGAATTTCGCAAAAGCGCGACACGGAGCGAAGCATCCGCGCGGACCAGTAGGCGGGAGCACTAAAGCCAGTCGTTTCGGCAAAAGTCCGAACGCGCATCCCAGCCTTCTCCGCCACAGGCCTTCCGTTTAGGGCGCCGGCCAGTCATATGGCTGGCAAACGGGACCAGATAGGTATCCGTCACAGCCTTTTGCTGCGCACTACGCGCGCGCGAGGGCGTCAGTAACGTGACCTTCCGGAGGCCATGAAGGGCGAGGGGGCAATTGCCCAGCGAAAGCAGGAACGGCCAAGAAGTGGCCAAGCATGATCTAAATGGAGAAACCCAACAACGCGTAAGTTGTTGGGCTTCAATGGCTGCCCGGGCTGGGATCGAACCAGCGACCAAGTGATTAACAGTCACCTGCTCTGCCACTGAGCTACCGGGCAACGTGGCTCGGCGGCCGAGGCCGCGCGAAAGAGGGGGATGAAAACAGGCGGTGGGGTGGGATTGTCAATGCCGGTTTTGAGGTTTTCGCCGGCGGTCGCGGCTCGGCGCGGAATTGATCTCTCATGGGGTTTTTTCCGACCGCTAATCAGCGAGTCTGCGCGGCGGCAGATTTACGCGTCGTGATTTGCAAGTCCCGGATCTCCAAGTGCGATTTCACGGTGCGGAGAGCGAACCACCCGGAGGTCAGCGGGGCGGGGTCGGCGAAGGAAAGGATCTTTTCACCGTCGCGCCAAAACTCGGCCTGGCCATCGGTCGCCACGAGTTTGATGCGGTAGGTGCGGTTTGGCTCCAGGAGAAATTGTTTCTCGCGGAGATCATGCTCGGGACGGAGCGGTTTGGTGCCGTCGCCGGCGTAGCGGCGGAAGCGCGTCGTGGTGTTTTCGTTTCCGCCCATGCCGACGTAATACGTGGCGAGTTCGTCGTAGTCGGCGAACTTGCCGGAGCGGCCGGAGGGGAGTGTATCCGGATTTTGGGGATCCGTTGCCATCCAGAAGCAGTTTACGTCCGAGACGCGGTCGTGCGGACCTCCGCGGGAAACGACGGTGACTTCGTAGCTAATTTCGACGGGCGCGGTGAGTTTCTTTCGCAGCCAAACGGTGCAACCGGCGGCGTCTTCGATGATCACGGCGCCGTCACGGACGGTGACCGTGCCGCCGGGCTGTTGTTCGACGGCCCAGTGCGAGAGGTCGGCGGTGGTGGCGTTGGGTTTGGCCGAACTCGTGAGCCAAAAGACGGAGAGAAGCGCCAGAGGAACGAAGCAACGAAGCATGATAGCAGCGTGTGGAGATCGCGTGATAATGCGAGCCGCGGCGTGGCTGCAATATCCGCTGGAGCGCAGGGCGATGCGCAGATGAAGGGTGGTTGGCACGCAAGCTGCCTTCCGCGCACTTTTCTTCCTCTCTCTCTCATGTCGTTGCTCCGTTCTACGCTTTCCGCGCTGCGTCCCATTGGCTGCGCCTTGTTGATGGTTTTGGTTCTCGATGGGTTGAGAGCTCAAACTCTGGCGGACGATGAGACGTTGATGCGGCTCGATATGCTGGTCGTCGAAGGACGCGCGGCGAATCTTGTGGGCGTGGCGACGTCGGCATCGCAAGGCCTCGTTGGAGCGGCGGAGTTGCAGGCGCGGCCGTGGCTGAGGCGGGGCGAGTTGCTGGAGGTGATTCCCGGAGTGGTGATCACGCAGCATTCGGGCGGTGGGAAGGCGAATCAGTATTTCTTGCGAGGTTTCAATCTCGATCACGGCACGGACTTTTCGGTGCGAGTGGACGGAGTCCCGGTGAACATGCGGACGCATGCGCATGGACAAGGGTATTCAGATTTGAACTTCGTGATTCCGGAACTCGTGCGGCAGGTGGAGTATCGCAAAGGGCCGACCGACGTGGAGGTCGGGGATTTTTCCGGAGCGGGAGCGGCGGAGTTCAAGTTATTCGATGTGTTGCCGCGGGGTTTTGCGAGTGGAACGGCGGGCGAAAATGGGTTCGCGCGGCTGGTCGCGGCCGATTCGGTGCAGAGCCGCGGCGGCGTGACGACGACGTATGGAGTGGAGTGGTCGCACGATAATGGGCCCTGGGAGCGGCGCGAGGATTTCGAACGCTTCAACGGGCTGCTGCGCGCGCATTGGCGCTCGGGGGTTGGCGAGTATCGACTGACGGCGATGGGGTATCGGGGCGCGTGGCAGGCGACGGATCAGATTCCGTTGCGAGCGGTGCAGATGGGAAAACTGGGCCGGTTTGGGACGATGGATCCGACGGCGGGCGGCGATTCGGAGCGGGCGAGTGTGGCGTTCGATGCAACACTCGCGGGGGCGGCGGGAACGACGCGGGTCAACGCGTATGCGTTGCGCTACGCCCTGGACCTGTATTCAAACTTTACCTACTTCCTCGCGGATCCGGAGAGAGGCGATCAGTTCAATCAGCAAGATCGACGCACGGTGCTGGGCGGGGCGATTGCGCAGACGTGGGAGAGCGGCGACGGGACGACGAGAGTGGGCGCGGACGTGCGCGCGGATCTTATCGGCGAGGTGGGATTGTATCGCAGCGCGGAGCGGGAGCGGGTGGCGTCGGTGCGGCGCGATGCGGTGGACGAGGTGAGCGTGGGGATCTTTTGGAGGAATGAGAGGCGTTGGAGCGAGTGGTTGCGAACCGAAGTGGGCGTGCGCGCGGATGGGTATCGTTTCGACGTGGAAAGCGATCTGGCCGCGAATTCCGGGAGGCGAGACGCGGCGATTGTCACGCCGAAGGGGGCACTTGTCCTGGGGCCGTTCTCCGGGGCCGAGTTGTATGCGAATTATGGAGACGGCTTTCACAGCAACGATGCGCGCGGAACGACGATTCGGTTGGATCCCGAGACAGGCGAAAGCGCGGAGCGGGTGGAACCGCTGGTGCGCTCAAGGGGAGCGGAGGTAGGCGTGCGGGCGTCGCCGGCCGAAGGTTGGGTAAGCTCGCTGTCCGTGTGGGCGCTCACGCTCGATTCGGAACTGGTTTTCGTGGGCGATGCGGGGGGCACGGAGGCGACCGGAGCGACACGGCGGGTGGGGGTGGAATGGGCGAATTTCTATCGCGTGGCATCGTGGCTGACGTTCGACGCGGATTTTGCGATGACGCGGGCGCGATATCGGGACGCGGGCGCGGAGAATCGGATCGCGAACTCGATTCCGAAAGTGGTGACGGCGGGGGCGACGTTTCAATCGGCGATCGGGTGGTTTGGGAGCATGCGGTTGCGGTATTTCAGCGAGCAGCCGTTGAGCGAGGATGGGACCGTGCGGGCGCCGTCGTCGCTCACGTCGAATCTGAAGTTCGGGTGGCGCGGAAAGGCTTGGGAGGCGGCGCTGGAGGTCGCGAACGTCTTCGATCGGGGGAATTACGACATCGCGTATTATTACGAGTCACGTTTGTCGGGAGAGCCGGAGGACGGCGTGGCGGATTTGCACTTTCATCCGGCCGAACCGCGGACGGTGCGGGTCAGCGTGACGAGGATGTTTTGAGGAGACGTTTCCGCTCTGAATCGTAGAAACGGTGCATGAAAAAGGCGGCCCGGGAGAGGGCCGCCTTTGAAGCGAAAATGTTTCAGGGGCTCAGACGAATCGCGCGACCATGGCGGCGGCGGACTCGAGAGCGGAGATCGACGTGAGCGGTTTGCTTTCTTCGAAGGCGAAGAGGACGAGGAGCGCCCACATGGTGCCGCCGGAGAGAATCAAGCCGATGAAAAACAGGATCGTGCAGAAGGCTTTGTCCCAGCGCAGGTGCATGAAGTAGAAAATAACGAACAAGAACTTCACGAGCGAGAGGACGACCAGCGAGGTCACGAGGAACCATTTCGCGAACGGGAGCTCGATCGCGACGATTTCCACGCCGGTGATGACGGCGAGGAGCATCGCGATCTGCACGTAGATCCAAAACTTGTTTTCGTCGCCGTGCTCGCGGGGCTCGGTGGGGATGGAAACGGAAGGTGTGGACATGGAAGTGAAAGTGCGGAGTGAAAGTGAGAGAGGAGGTGGGAGGTGGAGGAGTGGGTGTGACTCTTTCACCCTCACTCTCGCTTTCGTGTTTTTAGAGGTATTCCAGCAGGTAAACGGCGGTGAAGATCACGATCCACACGATGTCGACGAAGTGCCAGTAGAGGCCCATGGTTTCGACGTCGATGGCTTCCTTCGGGCCGACGCGGCCGGTGAAGGAGTAGAAATACATCGACATGAGCCAGACTACGCCGATGAGCACGTGGATACCGTGCGTGCCGGTGAGGGTGTAGAACGTCGAACCGAGGATGCTGTTGGTGATCGTGACGTTCTTGTCGTGGACGAAGTGCCAGAACTCATACACCTGGCACCCAAGAAAGATGACGCCGAAGATGGCCGTCGTGAGCAGCGAGAAACGCATGCTGCGGACGTTGCCCTTCTGGATGGCGTTCACGGCGAGCGCCATCATGAGCGACGACATGAGGAGGATGAACGTCGAGAACGACGTGAGTGGGACGTCGAAGATTTCGGTCGGCTCGGGATTACCCGCGGGCGGGTAGAGGCGGTAGATCAGGTGGGTCGAGATCAGCGCGCCGAAGAACATGCAGTCCGAGGAAAGAAACGCCCACATCAGGAGCTTCTTGTTCGGAATGCCAGTGGCCGTGGAAACGTCCTGGTGGTGATCGATGGAGCCGGAGGCGGCGGGGCTGCTCATTTTCGGAAAGAAGAGTTTCGAGAGCGGAGTTGGGATTTGCGCGGGCGCAGCCTCAGTGTTTGGCGTGGTGATCTTCCTTGATCACTTTGCCGTCCTTATCGAGGTGGATGTGGTAGCCGTCGGCTCCTTCGAGCGCCCAGAGATAAACGCCGATGAGGAAAATGACGCCGCCGACAAGGGCGGTGATCAACTTGGCGTGAATGCCGGGCTCCGGATTGGAGTCCATGGCGCTGGAGGCGATGCCAAGGATCAGAAGGCCGATACTGGCGATAAGCGGATAGATGGATTGGAAAGGCATGTGGATGCCGCCGTGGGCTTCCTCTTCCTTCGCGTGCTGGGCCTTCTCTTTCGCGATCTCTTCCTTGTGGTGCTTTTCATACCAGAAGGCGTCACGAGCGTGAACCGTGGGGATGGCGACGAAGTTATATTCCGGGGGCGGAAGAGAGGGCACCGACCATTCGAGCGTGCGGCCATCCCACGGATCGCGGGAAACCTTTTCTCCCTTGAGGAAGGTGTAGATGACGACCGCGAAGTAGATCACGACACCGATGCCGAGCACGAAAGCGCCGATCGTGGCGATGTAGTTCGGGACGTTCCAACCCATGTTGCCATCGTAGGTGAACGTGCGGCGCGGCATACCGTTCAGGCCGAGGAAGTGCATCGGGAAGAACGTGACGTTGAAGCCGACGAAGATGACCCAGAACGACAGCTTGCCCCAGAACTCGGAGACCCGGCGGCCGAACATTAGCGGGAACCAATAGTGGATGCCGGCGAGCAGGGCGAAGAGCGAGCCGCCGATGAGCACATAGTGGAAGTGCGCGATGACGAAATAGCTGTCCTGCTGCTGCGCGTCGGCGGGAGCGGAGGAGTGCATGACGCCGGAGAAGCCGCCGATCATGAACATCCAAACGAAGCCTAGAGCGAACATCATCGGCGTGCGCATCTGAAGGTGTCCGCCCCAGATGGTGCCGATCCAGTTGAAAATCTTAACGCCGGTCGGGACCGCGATGGCCATCGTCGCGAGGGCGAAAGCGGCGGTGGCAACGGTGCCCATGCCGGTGGTGAACATGTGGTGAGACCACACTGCAAAGCCGAGGAAGCCGATGCAGGCGCCCGAGAAGACGACGATCGGATAACCGAAGAGCGGTTTGCGGGAGAACGTCGGAAGGATTTCCGACACGATGCCCATGGCAGGGAGGATGAGGATGTAAACCTCCGGGTGACCGAAGATCCAGAAAAGGTGCTGCCAGAGAATGGGGAGTCCGCCGTTGGAGACTTCGAAGAAGTTCGTGCCGAACTGGCGATCCATCATGAGTTCGACGAGGGCGATGGTGATGGCCGGGAACGAAAGAACGATGAGGAAGGACGTAATGAGCGTCATCCACGTGAAGACCGGCAGGCGCATCATCGTCATGCCGGGCGCGCGCATGTTGATGATCGTGACGATGAAGTTCAACGCGGCGGCGATGGAGGAAACGCCGAGGAACTGCAGACCCATCACCCAGAAATCGATCGAGTTGCGCGGAATGAATTGTTTCGAGGTGAGCGGAGCGTAGCCGAACCAGCCGCCGTCCGGCGCGCCGCCCGGGTGGAACCAGCCGATGTTGATGATGATCGCGCCTACCACGAACATCCAGAGCGAGAAGGAGTTGAGCCGCGGGAAAGCGACGTCGCGCGCTCCGATCTGGAGCGGCATGATGAAATTGAAGAACGCAGAGCCGAGGGGCATCACCGCGAGGAAGATCATCGTGGTGCCGTGCATCGTGAACAGCGTGTTGTATTGCTGCGCGGTGAGCACGTCGTTGTTCGGAAACATCAGCTGAGCGCGGATGAGGAGCGCTTCGAAGCCGCCAACGAGGAAGAAGAACAGGGCGAATACGCCGTAGAGGAAGCCGATACGCTTGTGGTCGACCGTGGTGAGCCAGCTCATGATGCCGGTCTTCGCGGTGGGGCGCCAAAGCACGAACGGTTTGCCGCGCGCGGGTTGTTCGTGCGCGATGAAGTCTGACTTGACCGATGCGTCCATGTGGAAAGGGAGGTGAGTGGGAGCGGTGTGGCGGCCTGAGCGGAGGGATTACTTCAGGCTGTCGAGATACGCGACGAGCGCGGCGACGTCTTCCTGCGTGAGCTGGATGTTGTTCTTGAGATAGCCCTCGGTCCACATCTTGTTGCCGGGCTTCACGTCGTTGGGGAACATGAGCCAGCGGGCGACTTGATCGGGCTCGTTGTCGAGGAGACCGGCCGCGAGCGTGGTGCGGGAGCCGAAGTGAGTAAGATCTGGATACGCGGCGCTGCCGCCTTGGTGATTACCCCGCACAGTGTGGCAGGAGAAGCAGGTCTTGGATTCGAAGAGCTCGCGGCCTTTGGCGATGAGCGCGGGGTCTTCGTTCTTTTCCGGGAACTGTTTGGCGCGCCAAGACTCGAGCGGGTTGAGGTCGTATTTGTCCGTGTAACCGGCCTCGTTCATCTTCCAGTCGGTGCGGAAAGAGGCGAATTGCGCGCGGGCTTCGCCGGTGGCGGCGACGGCCTGCACGGAACGGGCGGGGGCGGTTTGCTGCTCGAGCCATTCGTTGAATTCGCTTTCCTCAAGGGCGATCACGCGGAAGCGCATCACGGCGTGAGAGTCGCCGCAGTATTCGGCGCACTGGCCCCAGAAGTATCCGGGTCTGTCGGCCTTGAGCCAGAGGTGATTCGCACGGTTCGGAATCATGTCGACCTTGCCGGCGAGGCGCGGGACCCAGAAGCTGTGAATGACGTCCATGCCGCGAAGGTTCACGCGAACGGCGCGACCAGCGGGAATAACGAGCTCGTTGGCGGAGATGAGCTGGCCGACGCCTTCGATTTGCTCGTTGGGATATTCGAAGCGGAACCACCACTGATAGCCTTGGGCGGTCACTTCGTAAGCGGTGTCTTTCTCCTCGGCGGGAATGTCGTAGGTGAACCAGATGCCTTTGAGGGTGGGAACTGCGATGATGACGAGCGCGAGAACCGAGGCGCCGATGAGGCCGAGTTCGATGAGCGGGTTGCCGTGGCTTTGCGGCGGCGGCTCGGCGTGTTCGTCGGCGGCCGTGCGGGCGCGGAACTTCCACGTGGCGTAGGCGAGGACGGCGGCGACGAGGACGAATACCGTTACGGTGACCCAGACCGTCACCATGAAGATGTTCTTTTGAACTTCAGCGACGGGACCTGCGGTGTCGTAAGTCGACATCGGTCCGTCCATGCGCCAGAAATTAAGGTCGCAGCCAGTCAGCAACGTCATCACGGCGAGGCCGGAGATCGCCGCCAGCGAACGGCTGGAGAACGCCCGCGCGAACGGGCCGACTCGACGCAACGAGCGGGGGAAAAGGGAGATCAAACGCATGTGTGCTGCCGAAAATGGCGAGGGAGATTTCGGGACAATACCGCCCAAAAGAGTCCGACAAGGGGAACCCATTTCAAGCCCTATTCCGCCTTTTTTGCCGTCCTTTGCGATTCGCTGCGCATTTATTGCCCTGCTTAAGCGATATATTAGCCACGCGCACAAGGGCGGTTGCGGAGCTTAGGATTTGCCTTTCGCAGGGGTGTGACCGACGGTGCGTGGTCATGAAAATCCGTTCCCTTTCCATCATGTTAGTTGCTGCTCTCGCCGCAGTTGGTTGTTCGAAGAACGACTCGGCAGCCGGCGCGGGCAGTTCCGCGGGCGAGGCTTCCGCGCCCGCCGCGAAAGAGCAACCGGCAGGTGTTCGCACGATCGAAATCACGGCCGGCGACAATATGAAGTTCAACGTGCAAACGATCGAGGCGAAGCCCGGCGAGCAGTTGAAGGTCGTGCTGCGGAATATCGGCACCCAGCCGAAGGAAGTGATGGGGCACAATTGGGTGCTCCTGAAGAAGGGCGTCGATGCGGCGGCGTTCAATGCTGCGGCGATGACGGCGAAGGCCACCGATTACATTCCGCCGGCGCTGAAGGACCAGGTGGTCGCGCACACGGCGATGCTCGGGCCGCGCAAGTCGGATGAGGTCACGTTCACCGTTCCGAACGAGGCGGGCGATTATCCGTTCCTGTGCTCCTTCCCGGCGCACTATCAGGTCGGTATGCGCGGCACGCTGGTGGTGAAGTAAGAAGCAGCGGCAAGCTGCGAAGTTTAGCTTTGTCGGGCGGAGTCGTGAGGCTCCGCCTTTTTCGTGCGCGTAACGCGGGAAGCGCCGCGCTACGTCAGCGAGCGGCCGGCCACCACTGGTAAAGGAAGAAATAGACGAGCACGCCGGTGACACTGACGTAGAGCCAAATTGGATACGTCCACTTGGCCCACGCGCGGTGGCGTTCGACGTGACCCTTGAGCGCGAGGTAGAAAGTCCACGGCACAAGCCACGCGATGGCCATCGCGAGCAGGATGTGCGTGAGCAGCATTATATAATAGACGCTGCGGATCAGGCCTTCGCCACCGAACGGCGTGTGCACGCCGCGCACGGCGATTTTGTGGCCGACGTAGCCGACGAGAAAAACCGCCGAGACCGCGCCCGCCGCGAGCATGAGGCGGCGATGCGTGAGGATGCGCGACGAACGCAGCGCGACATCATGTGCGCGCTGGGCTGATTTGATCTGGATAAATCCAAGCACGATCAGGACCGTGGCGGTCGCATTGAGCGCGGCATTCAGAGCCGGGATGTCGTGGATCGTCATGGCAGGAAGATCAGCCGGTCGGCGACGAGGGCGCACAACACGAGCGGCAAATAAGCGATCGAGCAGAAGAAAAGTTTGCGGGCAGCGACATCGCGCGCGGCGGGACGAAGGAAGACGAGCGCGCGCCAAAGGAACCACGCGCCGGTCGCGAGGGCGGCGGCGAGATAGATCCACGTGGTGAGACCGAGGAAGTAAGGCAGCACGGTCACGACGACGAGGGCGACCGTGTTGACGAGGGACCAGACGGCGACTTTGCCGCCAGCTTCATCGCGCACGGGCAACATTGGGAAATCGACGGCGGAATAATCGCGGCGATAGATCCAGGCGATCGCCATGAAATGCGGGATCTGCCAGAAGATGAGCACGGCGAAAAGAATCCAACCGAGTGCCGTGACTGTGCCTTCGGCGGCGGCCCAGCCAATGAGCGGCGGAAAGGCGCCGGCGATGGCCCCGATCTCGGTGCTCCAGCGCGAACGACGTTTCGCAGGCGTATACCAGCCCAGGTAGGAAAAGATCGTGAGAAGCGTGAAGAGCGATGCGAGCCGTCCGACCGTCGCCCACATGAGAAAGAGCGAAACGATGCACATGAGCACGCCGAGGACGAACGCCGAGCCCGTGGCCACCTTGCCGGCCGGGATGGGACGCGTCGCGGTGCGCTTCATGCGTGCATCGGTGTCGGATTCGAGGAACTGATTCAGCGCGGCGACTCCGGCGGCCGCGAGCGAGGTGCAGACGACCAGCATCAGGAGATGAAAGCTGCCGTGGGCCGGATGAGCGGCGAAGTAGCCGACGATCGTGGTGAGAACGGAAAGCAGGCTCAGCCGCGGCTTGGTGAGCTCGAGGTAATCGGCGAACTTCGCGCCTGCTGCGGCGGGTGCGGTCATGCGTGCTTCGGCTGCTCGATGGCGTCGCGGTGAGCGAGCCAGGTGAGCCAGAACGTGACGGCGAGCGTGAGCGCGCCCACCACCACGTGTGCGGTGGTCATGTCGGCGGACCGACTGGTCCAGATGATTTTCGCGCCGAGGATAATTTGAATCGAGAGAAGCGCGACGATCGCGGAAGAACCGATGCGCATCAGCAGGGTGGAGGCGCGATCGAGGCGGATGCGAATGGCGAACCAGATGATCGCGACGGCGAGAACGATGGCCATCACGCGGTGAGCGAAATGAATCCCGATGCGGAAATTCCAGAGTTCCGGGAGCCAGTGCCCATCGGCGGTGGAGTAGGGAAAGACCGGAATCGCGAGGCCGGCGAAGCTGTGCCGCATAACGGCGGCGATCGCGAGTTGGACGAAGAGCAGGGCGCAGCAGATCAGGCCGGCGCGACGAACGGCGGGACCAACAGCGATAGGGCGTTCGATCCAGCCGCGGGTGGACGCGATGGCGACGGCGAAGAGCGCGCAGACGAAGAGCTGCGCGAGGCACGCGTGCGCCATGGCGAAGAGGCGGCCGACGCTGGTGTTGACCATTTCAACGTGCAGGTGGTCGAGCAGCACGCGGAGGCCGCCGATGAGCGCTTGGACGAGCACGAGGGCGGCAGCGAACCAAGCGAGCCGGCGCAGCCAGGAACGTTCCTCGGTGCGATGTATCCAAATTGCCAGAACGACAGTGATCGCGCTCATCACGGCGGCGGTGAGCCGGTGCGAGTGTTCGGCGAACATGGCGACGTCGGTGAGCCAGCCCTCGGGATTGATGGAGCCGTTGGAAAGCGGCCAGTCGGGGAACACCATTCCGGCACCGATGCTGGTGGTGAACGCGCCGAGCACGACGATCAGGAAAACCCAAACGCTGCCAAACGCGGCGAACCAAGCGGCGGCGGGTTTGTAGATGGAAGTGCGTCGAGGTCCGGAAGGGGCGGTCATGACGGTGTGGATTGGCGAGCAGAAGGCGACCTGCTGTTGGCCGCAAACCCTTTGACAATTTTTTCCGGCGGCGAATCCGTAGCGTGATGCCTGCTAATATCCGTGAGACACAGAAAGGCGGAAGCGTAGCAAAGAAGAGCCGCGTGGTGCGTGCGTCTTTGGTGCTGTTCGGCGCGGTGTTGGGGTTGATGTTTCAAGCCGGTTGCTCGCGCGGCGGAAACGATGCCTCGGCGGAAGCGACGAAGGGCAGGTATCCGTTGACGGGTGAGGTGCTGTCGATCGACGCGGAGCGCAATGTGTTGATCGTGCGCCACGATGAGATTCCGGGTTTCATGCCGGCGATGACGATGGAGTTTGCCGTGACGCGCGGAGACATCGCGACGGCGAAGGAAGGTCAGCGGATTCGCGCGACGTTGGTGGAGCCGGAGACGGAAGGCGGGGACTGGAAGCTCGAGCAAATCTGGCCGGATGATCAGGCGGCGAAACGCGCGGTGCAGGCGAAAGCGAATGCGTTGCGTCAGGAGACGTTGAATCGCGGGCGGTCGGCGTATCGCGAGATTGGCGAGAACATGCCGGAGTTTGCGCTCTACGATCAGACGGGCGCGGTGGTGGACAGCGGAAAGTTTCGCGGGAAAAAAGTGATGTTGAATTTCATCTTCACGCGCTGCCCGATCGCCACGATGTGTCCGGCGGCGACGGTAAAGATGACGCAAGTGCAGAAGCTCGCGCGTGAGGCGGGCGTGACGAATGTGCAACTCGTCTCGATCACGCTCGACCCTGCCTACGACACGCCTGGCGTGTTGAAGGAATATGCGGATACGCGCGGCATCGATACGTCGAATTTCACGTTCCTCACGGGCCCGGAGAATGCGATCAAGGATTTGTTGGCGAACTTCGGCGTGATCGCGGAGTTCGAGGGCGATTTGATCAAACACACGTTGGCCACCATCCTGATCGACGAAAACGGACGGATCTTGCATCGCACGGATCACAGTGCGTGGGAACCGCGGGACTTTATGGGGAAGATGACGAAATGAGTGTCGAAGCAACGAGAGCGAACGAAGCGGGAACGGAAGCGCATTTGAGCGCGCGGCAGCTGCGCCAGATGGCGTGGATCACAGCGGTCGCGTTGGGCGTTTTTGTCTTCTTCCGCTGGTTGCCGACGGGAACGGCATTGAGCCACATGGATTTTCGGGTGGATGCGCCGAACGCGATCGAGTTCTGCGATCCGTCGAATCCGCAATTCATTCCGGTGGTGGCGGTGGCATCGCCGATCGCGATGAACGTGAAGCTGGCAAGCGGGGCGACGGCGGGCGAGACCGTTGCGGCGACGGCGATCCTGCGGACATCGGGAGGGAAACCGATCGCTCCGGAAGATCTGGTGGTCGTGCACACCGAACGGCTGCACCTGTTAATCGCGGATCCCACGCTGGCAGATTATCAGCACGTGCATCCGCGACCGGGGCGGGTGCCCGGAGAATGGGAGTTTGAGTTCACGCCATTGAAGGACGGCGTGTATCGGATTTTTGCGGACTTCACGCCGGCAGCGACGAACCGGGGACTTTATGCGAACGCGGATGTAAATGTCGGCGCGGGGCAGCAGACAATCAGTGATGGCAATGCGAGCGGCGGGGCGGCGAGCGAGTATCGCTTTTTGCTGACGCCGGGAACGGGGACGATGAAGGCGGGCGTGCCGATGGATTTGCGTTTCGAAGTGACGCGGGTGGATGGCGGGCCCGTGCCGATGGAGCCGGTGATGGATGCGTATGCGCATCTGGTGGCCTTCGACGAGACGCGGAGCGGGTTTGCGCATTTGCACCCGATGGAAGCCGATCCGGCTTGGCGGCCCGATCCGATGAGGCCGGTGCTGAATTTCAAGATCACGATTCCGAAGGCTGGCCGATATGTTGTGTGGGCGCAGGTGAACCTCGGTGGGCAGGAGAAGTTTCTGCCGTTTTGGTTCGACGTCGTGGAAGGGTGAAGAGCGGCGAATACTTCTCGGGCTAGAACTTCAGGTGTTTTACGGTGAGGCCCTTGTTGATGAGTTGTTTCAAGGAATCGATGCCGATGCGGATGTGGGCGGAGACGTAATTCTCGTCGACGACAACATCGCTCTCGGCGGTTTTGACGCCTTCCGGGGTCATGGGCTGATCGGAAACGAGCAGCAGCGCGCCGGTGGGGATTTGGTTAAAGAAACCGGTGCTGAAGATGGTCGCGGTCTCCATGTCGACGGCCATGGCGTGGACGCGTTTGAGGTATTTACGGAATTGGTCGTCGTGCTCCCAGACCCGGCGATTCGTCGTGTAAACGACGCCCGTCCAATAGTCGTGTCCGTGCTCGCGGATCGTGGTCGAGATGGCTTTCTGCAGCGCGAAGGCCGGGAGGGCAGGAACTTCGGGGGGAAAGTAGTCGTTGCTCGTGCCCTCGCCACGGATGGCGGCGATCGGAAGGATGAAGCCGCCGACCTCCGCGCGATGTTTCACGCCGCCGCATTTGCCGAGGAACAGCACGGCCTTAGGTGAGATGGCGCTGAGCAGGTCCATGACCGTGGCAGCGGTGGCGCTGCCCATGCCGAAGTTGATGATCGTGATTTTCCCAGCGGTGGCGCTCTGCATCGGTTTGTCGCGACCCTGGACGGGCACGCGATGCCACTGGGCGAAGAGTTTCACGTAACGCGTGAAATTGGTGAGCAGGATGTATTCGCCGAAATCCTTGAGCGCGACGCCGGTGTAGCGCGGCAGCCAGTTTTCGACGATTTCTTTACGTGAATTCATGGGCGGAAGTCTGCGCGCGAAAGGGGCGAATGCAGTCCGAAAGTGGGTGGTTTCTCCGGGGGCGTGACGGATCATGGGTGTGCGTTGCCGCGGCGAATAAACTTCGTTTATTTTGAGCGTCATCGCGCGCATCCTTGCCTGTTCCCGTTCGTCTTCCGTGGCGCTAGTTCGTTAGGCCCCTTTCTTATGCCCCTTTCCTTTCCGCTTAGCATTGGCGTTTTCCCCCGAAACCGCCTCGCCCTCCAGGGTGGGGTTTGGCTTGGTGCCATGCTGTTGGGAGGTATCCGTTTGGCTGCGACAACCACGCCGACAACGGATCCGGCGCTGACGCAGTTCCAAGAGGAGATCCAGCCGATCCTGGATCAATATTGCTACGACTGCCACGGCTACGGGAGTGACAAGGGCGGGGTGGTGTTGGATGGATTTTCGGACGATGCGACGTTGCGCGATCACAAGTTGTGGTTGCGCGTGATGAAGAACGTTCGCGCGAAGATCATGCCTCCGGCGGACGAAGCGCAGATGGAGTCGGAGGAGCTTGAGAAGCTGGTCGCTTGGATCAAACGAGATGCATTTGAGCTCGATCCCGGGGTGCCTGATCCCGGCCGTGTGACGGTGCGGCGCCTGAACCGGGTCGAGTATCGCAACACCATCCGCGACCTGATGGGCGTTGATTACAATACGAAGGACGAGTTTCCGGCGGACGACACGGGGCACGGTTTCGATAACATTGGCGACGTGCTGAACATTTCGCCGATGTTGATGGAGAAATACATCGATGCGGCGCAGACGATCGTCGAACGCGCGGTCCCGATGCAGTCCCGCGTCGTGGCGGAGAAGCGGATCGCGGGCGGCGGATTTGCGCAGGTGGAATCGCTGCCATTGCCGGAGGGATTTGCGCCCGGCCCGTCGGAGCCGATTTCGCTGGCGGCGATGAAGAAAGGCGAGGTGCCGAAGGAGGCGTTGCGCCCGCTGCCGCAGCGGATCGCGGGACAAGCGCTGGACCTTTATTACTACACCCCGGTGCGGGTCGGGGCGAAGCACATGGTCGAACGGGCGGGGAAGTATCAGCTGGTGCTCGATTTCAAGACCGTCGAGCGCTACGTGGATGATGTTTTCGATTACAATCGCTGCCGTTTGGTGTTCAAGGCGGACGGCGAGACATTGTTCGAGCAGGAGTTCACGCGGCAGGGAGAAAAGAATTTCGTGCTGACCTTCGATCGCGATTGGCAGCCGGGGGCGCACGAACTGGCGGTGGAGATTCATCCGATCGGTGAGGACAAGCCGCAACCCCGCTTGCTGCGGCTTCGCTTGAATGGCGTGACGGTCCGGGGGCCGCTAGCGGAGGAGCATTGGGTGCAGCCGGAAAACTACTCGAAGTTCTTCGTGGGAACGCCGACGGCGGACGAGGCCGGCAAGCGGAAGTTCACCCGCGCCACGCTCGAAAAGTTTGCGACGAAGGCGTTTCGCCGGCCGGTGGACGAACGGACGGTCGAGCGATTGGTGGAAATTGCGGAAGGCACCTACTCGGAGCCGGGCACCACGGTTGAAGCGGGCGTTGCGCAGGCGATGGTGGCGGTGTTGGCCTCGCCGCGTTTTATTTTCCGGGAGGAAGACGTCGAGCCGTTGCAGCCGGGACAGGCGCATCCCTTCGTGGACGAGTATTCGCTGGCTTCACGGCTGTCTTATTTCCTCTGGTCGACGATGCCGGACGACGAGTTGATGGAGCTGGCGGGCAAGAAGCAGCTGCGGGCGAACATCACGGCGCAGCTCGATCGAATGATGAAGCATCCGAAGGCGGAGGAGTTCGTCCGGAATTTTGCGGGCCAATGGTTGCAGGCTCGCGACATCACGACGGTGGTCATCAACAGCCTGGATGTTTATCTTCGCGAAAACCCGAACGCGGGTTTCGAGAAAGCGCGAGAGACCTTCCGCCGGCTGGCGGAGATTCCCGAAGGGCAAAGGACCGAAGAGGATCGCGTTGCGATGCGTGAGGCGCGGCAGGCGTTCATTTCGGTCGTGCGTCGTCCGCGTCCCGAGCTGACTGACGGCATTCGCCAGGCGATGCTGCAGGAGACGGAGCGGTATTTCGAATACATCATTCAGCAGGATCGGCCGCTGACCGAACTGGTCGACAGCAACTACACCTTCCTCAACGAGGAACTGGCGAAGTATTATGAGATCGAGGGCGTGACCGGTGAGGAGGTTCGCAAAGTGGTGTTGCCTCCGGACAGCCCGCGAGGCGGCGTGCTGACGCAAGGCACGGTCTTGGCGGTGACGTCGAACCCGACGCGCACTTCGCCGGTGAAGCGGGGCGTCTTCATTCTCGAGGCGATTCTTGGCACGCCGCCGGCGCCGCCGCCGCCCAACATCCCGGCGCTCGAAGACGTGGCGAGTCCGGAGGAGATCGCGCAGATGAGTTTGCGCGAAACGATGGATCTGCATGCCCGCAACAAAATGTGCGCTTCATGCCACAGCCGCATGGATCCGCTCGGGCTGGCGTTGGAGAATTTCAATGCGATGGGTAAATGGCGCGTCGAAGAGATGAACCAGCCGATCGAAACCTCGGGGCAGCTCGTGACGGGTGAGGAGTTCAAGGATATCCGGGATTTGAAGCGGATCCTGGCGAACGAGCACCGGGAAGACTTCTACCATTCCTTTGCCGAGAAATTGCTCACTTATGCTCTCGGCCGTGGTGTCGAATACTACGATGTCGACACCCTAGACGCTCTTGTTGCCCAGCTGGATGCAGCCGGTGGAAAACCGTCTGCGCTCTTGCGCGGCATCATTGAATCGGCACCGTTCCAGCAACGGCGTCAGACAGAAACCCTTCACGCGCTGCATGCTGCTCCTGCGGCCGCACTGTCGCGTGTCACCCACAACGCACCTACCACCCATGAATAAGCCAACCCCGCCCCTATCAGATTTCGCCGCCATGAACCGCCGCAATTTCCTTCGCGGTTTGGGTGCGTGTATCGCGCTGCCGACCTTGAGTTCGCTCGTGCCGAATCGCGTGGCGGCGACGATTGGCGGGCCGCGTCTGGCGACGACGGCGACGGGCGCGCCGTTGCGCACCGGTTTTGTGTTCTTCCCGAACGGCGCGATTCCTTCGCGCTGGTGGCCGGAAGGCGGGCTCTCGGATTTCGCGCTGAATTCGACGATGCAGCCGCTGCAAGCGTTGCGGAACAAGATCCAGGTTCTTGGCGGCCTCGATCAACGGAATGCGAACGCGGGCAACGATGGCGGCGGCGACCACGCGCGTGGTAATGCCGTGTTCCTCACCGGTGTGCGCATCAACAAGAGCGCGACCGACGTGCGCGCGGGCATGTCGATCGACCAGGCGCTCGCGAACCGGATTGGACACCTCACGCGCTTTTCGTCGCTCGAGATGACCTGCGATGCGAATCGCAGATCCGCCGGGTGCGATTCGGGCTACGCCTGCTCTTACGTTTACAATGTCTCGTGGAAGAATCCGACCACGCCGATGACGCCCGAGGCGAATCCGCGGCTGGTGTTCGAACGGCTGTTCGGCGCGGGTCAGCATGGCGAACGCCAGGCGAATGCGCAGCTGCGTATGAAGACGCGGAAGTCGGTTCTCGACTTCGTGCTCGATGACGCCCGGCGGATGAATCACCGGCTCGGCCTCAACGATCGCGCGAAGATGGATCAATATCTCACGAGCGTGCGCGAGATCGAGAAGCGCATTCAGCATGCCGAGCAATTCGGCCCGAACGTGGATCCCACTGTGGCGACCCCGATGGGTATTCCGAACACGCAGAAGGAATACGTCGAAGTGATGTATGACATGCTCGCGCTGGCGTTTCAGACCGACTCGACGCGGGTGGCGACGATGATCATGGGCCATGACGGTGACAATCGGTCGTTCAGTGAAATCGGCATCACCGAAGGCCACCACGATCTTTCGCATCACCAGAACAACGCGGAGCGAGTTGAGAAAGTGGCGACGATCGACCGCTGGTATGTGAGCCAGTTTGCGCGGTTCCTCGATAAGCTCGATTCCCTTGAGGACGTCGATGGCAACTCGGTGCTGCACAACTCGCGCATCCTCTACGGCAGCGGCAATGCGGACGGCAACCGGCACACGCACGAGAATCTTCCGCTGATCCTCGCGGGCGGCGGTGGCGGGCAGTTGAACCCGGGCCGTTACGTGCAGCACGGCGGCACGCCGATGTGCAACTTGTTCCTCAGCCTCGCCGATCAGGCGGGCGTGACGGATTTGACGCGGTTCGGCGATTCGACGGGGGTGTTAACCAACGTTTGATGCGCCCGACGCAATGTCAGGTGGAGCCCGGCGTTCCCGCCGGGCTTTTTCGTGAGCCTCAAAAGGACGCGAACGCGCGCGCATGAATCGTTTCGTGAAAGTCGTCGTTTGGATGGGCGTGGCGCTGGTGATGATCGCAGCGAGTGCTGCGATCGTTTACCGGATCGAACGCAATCCGGAGTTTTCGCCGGTGGTGCGGGGAGCGGCGCTGGCGGCGGAAAGCGGATGTTTCGCGTGTCACGGCCCGACGGAAGATGACCGTCGGCCGAACTCGCGACGCCTGGACAATGGCGTGTGGCGATCGAAACCGATTCCGACGCTGTGGGAAAACGGTATCGATGAAGCGGCCGTGTTACTGGATTGGATCGCGAATGGCGTGCCCGCGAAAGAGGCGGAGGCGCACAAGCGGTTGTTCATCCAAATGCCGGCGTATCGACCGTTCATGTCGGATGAGGAAATGGACGCCGTTGCGGCGTGGATTCTGGCGGAAGGCGTTAGGCTGGGAGGCGGTGCAATTGCCAACGAGATGGAGATCGATCTGGCGGACGTGTCGAAGCTGACGCCGGCCCAGGTGATGATCGCAGGCGATCGGTTGTCGCGGCAACATGGCTGTTACGCGTGTCACGGTGAACTTGGCCAAGGGGGCGTGCGAAATCCGGCGTCGTTCAAGGGCTACATTCCCGGCTTTTTCGGGAAGGATTTTCTCGCACTAACGGACGGCGGTGATCGCGAAGAGATCGCGCACTGGATTGAAAAAGGAAGAGGTCGCGCGATCGAAGAAGGGATTACGGGAGGACTGGCGAAGACGTATTTCGAAGGTCAGGCGATCGGCATGCCGGCGTATGACGAGCGATTGAGCGACGAAGAGGTCGCGGTGCTCGTGGAGTATTTGTTGTGGTTGAACTCGGAAGGTCCCTTGGATGCGGCGAAACTGGAGCGGCTGGCGAGGGACTTGACGGGGGCCGAATCCCCGTAAGCTAGCGCAAATTTCTATGACGAACTCACCTGCTCGCCTCTCGGCCCTTCTGTTCACCCTGGCATCGCTCGCGACCGCGCCCATGCAGGCCGCGGCCAACAATCCGGCAGACGTGTTGCTGCCGATTCCCGCTGAAGCGCGGGAGATTTTCAACCAGAGCTGCGTGATGTGCCATGGAGAGGTGATCGATGGAAAGGCGGAGATCCGCGAGGACCTTGACATGAGCACGGACGAGAAAATTCGCGAGACGCTGATGGATCCCCAGAAGCTGCGCGAGTTGATCGAGACGGGAGAGATGCCGCACAAGGCGAAGCTGTCGTTTCGACTCCGCAAGCAGCCGCCGATGCACGAACGACTGGAAGCGTTGAAGGCCGACTACGAGAAGAATGGCAGCAAGGAAAAGCTGCTCGCGTGGTTGAATGCGGTATTGCCGCCGGCGCCGCCGAAGGAAGAAGGCGCAGCGAAGTAAGAGTGATTCAACGCGCACGCCGTGCGCGTGGAGCGCGCGAAAGTGTCATACGTTAGATGACACTTTCGCGACGACGCGGAGGGTGACAGGGTGCAGCCGATGACGATGCGGGCTGCACCGGTTTGGAGGTTGCGAGCGCCTGGAGAGAGGTGGCTCGAACGGTTTCGAGCGGAGGTGCGGGACGCGCCGCTTTCATATGAGTGCGTGGGAGCGACAAGGAACGATGCGGACGCGGCTCCGGCGGGATTCAATTTGGATCACAATCGGGCGCGGCTGGGAAATGGCGAAGCGGTGTGGGAACGGGCGGGTGCAGCGATACGGGCGTGGAAGATGTTTCCCGGGCCGTGGACGCGAATCAGTTTAACGGATACGCCGATTCGGGTGGGCGAAGTGGTGGCGATGCAGGCGAAGGCGTTTGGCGTGTGGTGGGTGAACGCGTGCCGGATCGTTTATGTGATCGAGGAAGTCGGCCCGGTGCGGCGGTTTGGTTTCGCGTATGGGACGCTGTCGGCGCACGTGGAAAGCGGGGAGGAGCGGTTCAGCGTCGAGATGAACGCGGACGGAGAAGTTTGGTATGATGTGAGGGCGTTCTCGCGTCCGCGGTATTGGCCCGTGCGACTCATGAAGCCGCTGGCGCGGCGTTTGCAGGCGAAGTTCGTGCGGGATTCGAAGCGGGCGATGCAGGAGGCGGTGCGATGAGTGCGGGGGCGCGGGCGCTCGCCGGCGGCGGAGGTTGGGTGGTGTTTGCCGTGTTGTTCGTGCCGAATCTGCACCATGGACGATGGGCGGCGGCGCTGGTGGTTTTGGCGGCGCTGGTGCTCGTGCCGCTGATCATCGAGATCGCGGATGAGCCAAAGCGCGTGTCGGCGGCGCGGCAGTGGCTGGGGTGGGCGGCGCGCCTGCAAATGCCGGCGGCGGTGTTGCTCGCGGTCAGTTTCGTGCTGAGCCCGGGCGTGGGTGCTGCTGCGGCGGCGGCGGGATGGGCGACGGTTTTGGCGATGTTGGCGGTGAGCGGTGCGGTCCAGTTGTGGCACGGGCCGAGATTGCGGATGGTGGAAGCGTGCAACGAGGCGGGGCTGGTGTTTGCGGCGGTGGGGGCGGCTTGGGTGTTGGCGGATCGCGCGGGGATGCGGCCGCTGGATTTCAGCGAGGACATCGTGCTGCTGACGGCGGCACATTTCCATTATGCGGGATTGATCCTGCCGGTGTTGGCAGCACGGGCATTGAGCTTGGTCGCGCGTGGTGGGGTGACGAAGGTGATCGCGGTCGGAGTGATTGCGGGAGTGCCGGCCGTGGCGGTGGGAATCACGGCGACGCAGCTCGGTTGGCGAGCGGAAGTGGAGAGCGCGGCTGCGCTGGTGATGTCGGCGGCGGGAATCGGAGTGGCGCTGGTTCACGTGCAACTCGGACTCGGCATGCGACGATCCGTGTGGGTGCGCTGCCTTTGGATGACGGCGGGATGCGCGTTGTTTGCGGGGATGTTACTCGCGGCGATGTATGGGACGCGGAGTTTTTTCCGGCCGTGGCCGTGGCTGGATATCCCGTGGATGCGGGCGTTGCACGGAAGCGTGAACGCGATCGGTTTCGCGGGGTGCGGAACGCTTGCGTGGTGGCTGGCTCTTCGACGTCGCGCGCGATCGGGTCGCGAATCGTGAAGTGCGGCACACGATTACGAGTCGGGTTCGCCGAGGCGTTTAAAAGGCTGAAGGGAAAACACCACCTCGACCGGGACATCGAAGTAAGCGGCGATACGAAGGGCGAGATGCAGGGAGGGGCTGAATTCTCCGCGTTCGAGATAGCCGATAGTCTGATAGTGCACGCCGAGTGCGTCGGCGAGTTCGCGGCGCGAGATGCGGCGTTCCGCGCGGAGCATGGCCACGCGGTTATGAACGACGTCGCTGGAGTCGGGCATTCGTCAGTATCCCTTGGAGAGGTAGCGTTCGCGGACTTGCGCCAGCGCCGATCCGGACTGATGCCGTGCCATGCGGCGCAGCAGCGCCGGTGCGAGCAAGAGGCCGATCGCGGCCCACGCGCCGAGCACGGCGAACATCTCGAATGTGCGCCACGAGCGGTCGATTTCGGCGGCGACCATTTCGGTGGGGAGCATGGCGGAGCGAGCGCCCAAGCCGACCCAATAGAGGGGGAAGGCCTGCCCGATCCATTGAAGCCACGTGGGCAGGGCGGAGATCGGATAGAAGATGCCGGAAGGGAAAATGAGTAGCGCGCACGCGAGCGGCACGAGCATGGATTGGACGGTCGACTTCATGACCGACCCAAGCGCCAGACCAAGGGGAACGGTCGAAATCATTCCCGCAATGAAGAGCACGGCGAGCAGCAGAAGTGCGCGGGCATTGAGAACGAGGTCATCTTCGATCATTGCAGCGAAACCGATGATGACGATGAGGCCGACGAGCGTGGTCAAAGCGAACATCACGATCTTGCCGATCAGGTAACCGAGCATGCCGTGCGGTGTGGCTTTGGCGCGCAAAAGCGTGCCGTCCTCGCGATCGGCGACGAGGCCGGTTGCCGGGCCCGAGAGTCCGCCGAAGATGATCGACATGCTCAGCAGGCTCGGGAGCACCATGGTGCTGAGCGCGAAGTCGGTGCCGGGTGCGTTTTTGCCGCGGAGCATGAACAGCACGGCGATATACGCGACTGCTGGAACCACGTGGCCGACGAGGTTAGCGGGCTCAGTGAAACTCTGCCGCGTCTCGATCCATCCGCGGGAGCAGCCGGCGCGAAGGACGTTTTGGCGGAGATCGAAGCGATGGGCAGTGGAGGTGTTCATGGCTGCTCCTTGGGTTTGCGCGCGGTGGTCGGGTCGACTCGCGGCTGGCCTGACTCCACGCGACGGACGAGGGCCATGTAGGTGTCCTCGAGGCTCGCGCGACGGACTTCGAGATCGGTGATCTCGTTTTTGTCCAGCAGGTGCCGGACGAAATCGCTCGCGTCGCACTCGGACACGGCGTGGACGTGGCGCTGGCCGGCGGACGTCCAACGCACCTCGGACATCGACGCGAGTTGCCGGGCGAGTTGATCAGGACTGCCGTCGGCAATGATGCGACCCTCATCGAGCACGAGGATGCGGTCGGCGATTTTTTCCGCCTCATCCAGATCGTGCGTGGTCATCAAGATTGTCGTGTGTTCGAAATCGGAGAGCTGATGGATGAGGTCGTGGAAATCGCGCCGGGCGTGCGGATCGAGGCCGGCGGTGGGTTCGTCGAAGAAGACGATCTCGGGGCGGCCGACGATGCCGATTGCGACATCGAGCCGGCGACGTTCGCCGCCGGAGAGCGTCATGATCTTGGCATTGGCGTGGCGGGTCAGGCCAACGACCTCGAGCAGCTCGTCCACCTTCCACGGACGCGAGACTTCTGGCGTGGCGAAAGGCGCGTAGAAGCGGGCAGAATACGTCAGCAGCTCGCGCACCCGCCAGAATTTGTGGTCGCGCCACGACTGCAGCACGACTCCGATGCGCGCCCGCCAAGCTTCATCGCCTTGAGCAGGATCGCATCCGAGGACCGAGACCTCGCCACCGGAGCGGGCGCGGAAACCCTCGAGGATCTCGATCGTGGTGGTTTTGCCCGCACCATTGGGGCCGAGAAGCGCGAGCACTTCGCCGCGTTCTGCTTGGAATGAAACGCTGGCGAGCACCTCTTTGGTGCCATAACTCATTCGCAAATCCCGAACATCCAGTGCGGGAACCCAAGATTTGTTGAGGAGAGAGTTCATCGCACTATTTATATCTTATGTAGTATAGATACTACATTTTGAGGCAAATCAACTACGCAAGTGGCTGAGCTGCGTAGAGGCCGCAAACCCGCTACAACGCCGACTGGCGAAGCGAAATCGGATTCGGGTGCGGCGGGAGAGACTAAGCGCTAGCGAGCGCGTTCTCTGTATTGAGGTGTTCCTCGCCGGTGAATTTCAGGGATTGTTCGTCGGCGTGGTAGCTGGAGCGAACGAGAGCGCCGCTTTCCACGACTCCGAGGCCGAGGGAGAGGCCGAACTCTTTCCAGTGGACGAACTCTTCGGGCGGGGCCCAGCGGACGACGGGGAGATGCTGCGGGGTCGGCTGGAGGTATTGGCCGATCGTGAGGATGTCGGTTTTGTCGGAAGCGATGTCGCGGAGGGTTTGCTCGATCTCCTCCCTCGTTTCGCCGAGGCCGAGCATGATGCCGGTTTTGGTGACGAAACCGCGGCTCTTGGCGTGACGGAGAACGGAGCGGGAACGCTCGTAGCGGGCTTGAACGCGAACGGGTTTTTGGAGGCGTTCGACGGTCTCGAGGTTGTGGTTGAAGATGTCGGGTTTGGCGTCGAGGACGATGTCGACGTGGGCGGTGTTGCCTTTGAAGTCGGGGGTGAGGACTTCGATGGCGGTTTTGGGATTGCGGTAGCGGACGGCGCGGATGGTCGCGGCCCAGACGCTGGCGCCGCCGTCGGCGAGTTCGTCGCGGGCGACGCTCGTGATGACGCAGTGGCGGAGATTCATTTTCGCGACGGCGTCGGCGACGCGGGCGGGTTCACCGAGATCGAGTTCGGTCGGACGGCCGGTGGCGATCGCGCAGAAGTTACACGATCGCGTGCAGATGTTGCCGAGGATCATCACCGTGGCGGTGCCGCGCGACCAGCATTCGCCGAGGTTGGGGCATTGGGCGCTTTGGCAGACGGTGTGGAGCTTGTTGTCGTCGACGAGCCGACGCGTGGCGGCATAGCCAGGGCCGCTGGGAAGTTTGGCGCGGAGCCAGGTGGGTTTGCGCGTCGTGTCCATGAGAGGCGACATGGCCGCAAATAGGCACAAAAAGCGCAAAAGAAAACTGTGCGCGGAAATTGCGCACTCGGCTGTCGTTAACGAGCGAAGATCAGCCAGGCGGCGCCGGTGATGGCGGTGGCGCCGAGGATGAGGGCGACGCGGGCGCGGAGAGCGGGAGAACCAAGGGCGATGGCGAAGCCGGCTTTGAGGAGCGTGTTGGCGATGGCGGCGAGGACGATGGCCTGGGTGGCGAGACCAGCGGGGGCGTTTTCGCCGGCGCCGTTGCGGGCCATCGAAAGCGAAATCGCATCCATGTCGGTGAGACCAGAGACGAAGCTGAGCGGGAGAATGCTTTGCGCGAGGCCGAGTTGCGGCGCGGCTTTCACGAGGAAAGCGATGAGCGCGTAGAGCACGGCGAACTTGATGGCGGTTTTGAGATCGAGCGGGTTTCGGAGACGCGACAGGTCGAGTTTGGTGTTGCTGCGAGCCGGTGGCTGGCGACGGAGCCAAAACCAGGCGGCGTAGAGCAAGCCGGGAGCGGCGATAATGGCGAAGGGAAGGATGAGGGTGAGCGCGAGACCGCGATTGATCACGGCGACGGCGAGGATCACGCGCGGCAGCATGACGGTGCATGCGATGACGACGGCGAGAGCGTAGGTGTTGGAGAGGGTGGGTTCTTCGCGGCTGCGGCGGGTGAACGCGAGCGTGGTGGCGGTGCTGGACGCGAGACCGCCGAGGAGCGCGGTGGCGGTGATGCCGGCGTTGGCGCCGAGAAGACGCATGGCGATGTAGCCGGCGAAACTCAGCCCGGAGATGAGCACGACCATCATCCAAGTCGAAAACAAGTTGAAGGCTTCGTAAGGGCCGATGTCGCGATGCGGGACGAGTGGAAGGATGACGCCGGTGATGGCGGCGAATTGAAGCGTGGCGCGAACGTCGTCGCGGGTGAAGGAGCGCGTCCAGGCGTGCAACGGTTGTTTGCTGCCGAGGAAGACCATGGTGGTCGCGGCGACGAGCGCGGCGGCGGGGAGTTCGTCCCAGAAAACGAGCGAGCCGGTGAGGACCGTCAAAAGGGTGGAGGCGAACGATGTGCCGCCGGAGCCGCGGGCAGGAGTGTTGTTGAGTCGAGCGGCGATTTGTTGTGCGCCGACGATGAGAAAGAGGACGGCGAGAAAAATGGGGGACGTGAGATCGCTGACGTGGGCGCTGACGCAGCCGAGCATGGCCCAGAACGCGGAGGTGCGGACGCCGATGAAATCGGTTTCGTCGGGATTGTCGGTTTGCTCGCGCCACTGGCGGATGAGTCCGACAAGGGCGCCGAGACAGGCGCTGACGACGATGGCGGTAAGGAACGGAGGCATGGCAGGTTGGGGAGAAGTAAATGCGACGGGACCGTGCGAGAAGCTTTTCGTCACATTGGAGAAGGGAGTTGAAGAAGAGAACGAATGCGGCAGGTTGGCGATGCATTCAGGGTGCATCCGGGTCCGCGGAAAGGGCTGAGCCCACCTGCCTATGACGACTCAGTCTAACCTTCACGCTGCCTGAATGCGGACCGCGGGCGATAGCTTGGAGGTTTCATGAACACGAAGCAGTTGCCGGGACGGCCTGATCTGGGCCAGTTGAAGAAGCAGGCGAAGGAATTGTTAGGTGCGGTGCACGCGGGCGAGGCGGAAGCGGTGTCGCGGGTGGCGGGCGAAAAGATGGAGCGAGAACTGTTCGCGTTGAACGACGCGCAACGGGTGATCGCGCGAGAGTATGGCTTCGCGAGTTGGGCGAAGCTGAAGCTGCAGGTGGAGACGCGAGAGATCGACGCGGCGGAAGTGCGGCTGGTGGAGGCGGCGCTGGAGGGCGAGGGAGAAGCGGTGGAGGAGATTTTGCGCGAGCGGCCGGAGCTGGCGACACGGAGCGTTTGGACGGCGGCCGTGTTGGGGAAGGTCGAGGCGTATCCGTGGGCACGATACGCGCGAGAGCGGGGCGGTCCGCGCGAGTGGCCGGCGTTGTTGTATGTGTGTTTCGGGCGATGCGGTGGCGGTGATGACGTGCGGGCGCGAATGGCGCGGGAGATGATCGCGAACGGAGCGGATGCGAATGCGTTTTGGATTCATCGCGACTGGCCGGAGTCGCCGCTGCCGGCGTTGTATGGCGCGACGGGCGTGAACGATTACCCGCGACTCGCGCGGGTGTTGTTGGAGGCGGGGGCGAATCCGAACGATGGGGAGTCACGCTATCATGCGGCGGAGCACCATCACGTGGCCTCGCTCGAAGTGCTGGCGGAATTCGGATGCGATTTCTCGGGCGTCGATCGGGTGTGGGGCAACACGCCGTTGTATTTCTTATTTGGTTACGCGCAGCCGACGGCGGCGATGAAGGCGGGTGTGCGGTGGTTGTTGGAACACGGTGCGAATCCCAACGTGGTAAGTCAGGCGAAGGGGGTGGCGGAGACGTCGCTGCATCGGGCGGTGAATCACAATTGGGATGCGGAGACGATCGCGCTGTTGTTGAAGCACGGCGCCGATGTGAATGCGAAGACCGCGTATGGCCGGACGGCGTATGAGCTCGCGGTGCGCGGAGGAAGAGAGGAAGTCGCGCGATTGTTGGCGGAGAACGGAGCGGCGACGGACGTGATCGCAACGGACGCGCTGCTTGGCGCGTGCATGCGGGGCGATGCGGCGGGAGCGCGGGCGATCATCGAGCGGCGGCGTGATGTGTTGGCGGAGCTCGGCGCGCACGATCGACTGATTGCGTTGATGGCGGCGCGAGAAGGACGAGCGGAGGCGTTGAAGGCGATCGCGGAGGTGGGGCTTGGGGTGGACGTGAGCGGCGAGTGGGGTGAGCAGCCGCTGCATTGGGCGAGCTGGTATGGATGGGCCGAGGCGGTGCGAGCGCTGCTCGAGCGCGGAGTGGAATTGAATGGGTGCGATCGGAGATTTGGGGCGACGCCGACCGGATGGTGTGCACACGGCTCGGAAAACTGCGGGAATCCGAAAGGTGAATACGCGCGCGTGATGGAGATGCTGATCGACGCAGGGGCGTTGGTGGCGCCGGACACGAATGGGTCGGCGGAAGTGATGGCGCTGCTGAGGCGGCGAGGTGTGGTGAAAGGGCGGTAACCTACCGAGGGCGGGTTCGGAAACCCGCCCTACTGCCTCTTTGACCAGCGACGCTCTTGTTTAAGTTCAAGCGGGCGAGTGGTGATTTGCACGCCGGCGACGGCGGGATGGGAGCGCAGTTGTTGGAACGCGGGGGCGTTGATCTTCCAATTCAAGGCGGTGCTGACCTCAGCGTAGGGAGCGACGCGATCGTTGAAGACGAAAGCGAACTCGATGCGGGTGTCGCCGGATTGTTTGTCGAGCGTGCTGCGGAGCTGGCGCAGGAACGATGGCAGTTCGCGATGTTGGGGGTGGAGGAGCCAGACGACTTTTTTGACGAGACCGGCGACCTGGTTTTCGAGCGGGTAGGCTTCCTTCACGTTCACGCGCGCGCCCTCGTGGTTTACGATGATCGTGCCTTGGACCAGGACGAGGACGTTTTCCGCGAGGACGCTGCCGTAGTTCTCGTAGGCGTCGGCAAACATGTTGAGCGGGAGCGCGCCATTTTTCGTGGCGAGGACGAAGGAGGACCAAGGGCGATTGTCTTTTTTGGAGAGACGTTTCGCGATGGAGCCGGCGATGCCGCAGAGGCGGAATTCGGTGCGGTCGGGTTGGTCGAGAAGCTGGTCGACGGGGACGGTGTCGATGGCGTCGGTGAGGCCGGCGAAGGCGTTGAGCGGGTGGCCGGAAACGTAGAAGCCGAGGAGTTCTTTTTCGAAGGCGAGGCGTTCAGAATTCTGGAAGTCGTCGGCTTCGCCGACGGATTTGGAATTTGGGGTTTCAGATTTGGGGTTCCGAGCCGCAGGCTCGGGGGCAAACATATCGAAGAAAGAGTGCTGGCCGGCGGCTTTGTCGCGCGCGTGGGCGGCGACCTCGGCCATCGCGGCGTCGATGCCTTCGAACAGTTTTTTGCGCGAGGCGCCGCTGTAGTCGAAAGCGCCGGTTTTCACGAGATGTTCGAGGACGCGCTTGTTGATCGCGCGGCCGTCCATGCGGGAGATGAAGTCGTCAAAGTTCTCGAACGGACCCTTGGCGTCGCGGTCCTCGATGATGTTGCGCGCGGCTTGTTCGCCGACGCCTTTGATTCCCGCCAGGCCGAATCTGATGGAAGCGCGGGCGTCGCTGGTGGCGGGAATCGCGGTTTCGGGTTCCGGGTTTTGGGTTTCGGGTTGGGAACTCGGAACCCGGAACTCGGAACTCGGAACCTTGCTGAAGACGGGCGTGAACGTTTCACGGGATTCGTTTACGTCGGGGCCGAGGACGGTGATCCCCATGGCTTCGGCTTCGGCGATGAAGTGGGAGACTTTTTCGGCGTTGCCGAGTTCGGCCGTGAGAACGGCGGCCATGAACTGGACCGGGTAGTTGGCTTTCAAATACGCGGTCTGGTAGCTGACGAGCGCGTAGGCGGCGGAGTGAGATTTGTTGAAACCGTAACTGGCAAACTTGTTGAGGAGGTCGAAGATTTCGTTGGCCTTCTTTTCGTCGATATTGTTCACGCGCTTGGCGCCTTCGACGAATTTGATGCGCTCCTTCGCCATCGCTTCGGCATCCTTCTTGCCCATGGCGCGGCGAAGCATGTCGGCGCCGCCGAGCGTGTAGCCCGCGATGATCTTCGCGCACTCCATCACCTGCTCCTGATAAACGATGATGCCGTAGGTTTCCTGGAGGGAGGCTTCGAGGAGCTTGTGCGGATAGTGGACGGAGGACGGGTCTTTCTTGCCGCGGGCGTAGTCGGGGATGAACGCCATCGGGCCGGGGCGGTAGAGCGCGCAGATGGCGTTGATGTCGTCGATATTGGAGACGCCGACCTGTTTGCACGCGCTCTGCATGCCGGGAGATTCGAGCTGGAACACGCCGACGGTTTTGCCGGCGTTGAGCATCGCGTAGGTTTTCGGGTCGTCGAGCGGGATGGTCTCGATGTCGAACTTCGGGTCGACGGTGCGGCGGACGTTCTTCACGGCGTCGTCGATGACGGTGAGCGTCTTGAGCCCGAGAAAGTCCATCTTGAGCAGGCCGAGTTTGCCGACGGCGCCCATGTCGTATTGGACGGTGACGTCGCCTTCCTGGAGCGTAAGCGGGACAAATTCGTCGAGCGGTTTGTCGGTGATGATGATACCGGCGGCGTGTTTGCCGGTGTTGCGCACCATGCCCTCGAGGACGAGAGCTTGATCGACGATTTTCTTCGCGACGGGATTGCGGGAAACCTCGGAAGCGAGCTCGGCGGATTTGGCGATGGCGTCGGTGAGCGAGATGTTGAGCTCGTCGGGAATCATCTTCGCGAGGCGGTCGGCTTCGGCGAAGGGGAGATTGTGGACGCGCGAGACGTCGCGGATGACCATTTTCGCGCCGAGCGTGCCGTAGGTGATGATGTTGGCGACGCAGTCGCGGCCGTATTTTTCGCGGACGTAGTTGATGACGTCTTCGCGGCGGCGCATGCAGAAATCGATATCGAAGTCGGGCGGCGAGACGCGCTCGGGATTGAGGAAACGCTCGAAGAGAAGTTTGAAGCGGAGCGGATCGAGATTCGTGATCCCGAGCAGGTAGGCGACAAGGCAACCGGCGCCGGAACCGCGGCCGGGGCCGACGGGGATTTCGCGAGATTTGGCCCAGTGGATGAAATCCCAGACCACGAGAAAGTAGTCGATGAAGCCGGTGACGGTGATGATCGAAAGTTCGTAGGCGAGGCGGACGACGAGTTCTTCCTCGGGCGGGAGACCGTTGTAGTCGGGAGGCTGGGGTTTTTCGCCGGGAGCGAGATTCGTGAGTTTGGCGAGACGTTCGGCGACAGCGGGGCGGGTGGCGATGGAGGCGTAGTCGACGTTGTAGCGGCGTTTGAGGCCGGCCACGCAGAGATCGTGAAGGTAGGCGCCGGGAGAGGATTTTTCGCGAACCTCGACGGGCAGCGGATAACGCGGGTAGCGCTCACTGCCTTTGGGAAACGGGATCGCGAGGTCGCACATTTCGGCGACGAGCTGGGTGTTGGTGATGGATTCCGGGACCTCGCGGAACACCTTGGCCATTTCCTCGCGCGATTTCAGGTAGAACTCGTGACCCGTGAAACGCATGCGTTTCTCGTCGTCGATCTTGGAGCCCGTCTGGATGCAAAGCATCGCGTCGTGCGGTCCGGCGTCGGTTTGGTTGACGTAGTGGACGTCGTTGGACGCGATGATCTGGAGTTGAAATTCGTCGGCGAGCCTGAGGAGGCCCGGGATGATTTTGCGTTGTTCGGGGATGCCGTGGTCCTGGATTTCGACGAAGTAATTCTCGCGTCCGAAGATTTCGACGAAGCGGGCGCAGGCCTTGCGGGCCTCGTCGTCGCGGTCGTGGAGGAGATGTTGCGGAACGAGGGAGGCGAGACAGCCGGTGAAACCGATGAGGCCCTTCGAATGTTTCGAGAGCGTTTCGATGTCGGTGCGCGGCTTGTAATAGAAACCCTTGAGATGGGCGTCGGAGACGAGTTTGAGGAGGTTTTGGTAGCCCTCGAGATTTCGAGCGAGCAGGCCGAGGTGGAAGATGGATTTGCCCTCGTCGGCGACGCGGCCGGTTTTCTCGAGGCGGGAGTGTTCGACGAGGTAGAGTTCGCAGCCGATGAGCGGCTTGATGTTGTTGGATTTGGCCGCGTTGTAGAAGGAGATGGCGCCGTAGAGATTACCGTGGTCGGTGAGGGCGAGCGCCTTCATGCCGAGCTCGGTGGCGCGCTTCATCAGGCGGTCGATGCGGCAGGCGCCGTCGAGGAGACTGTGGTCGGTGTGGACGTGGAGATGGACGAAATTTGGGTCGGCGGACACGGTGTTTTTTTGTGCGTTCGAGGCAATGGGGGTGGAGCGGAGGAGCAAGGGCGAATGGCGCGGAGGGAAGCTCCAAGCTCCAAGATTCAAGCTCCAGAGAACTTCCAAAGTTCAAAAACCGGATCGACTCACAAAACGGTCCGACTCATGGAGGCGGGGAGTCGCTTGGGAGTTGGAGGACGGGGTTTCTCTGGAGCTTGGATCTTGGAGCTTCCGCCGCCTTGGCAGTCGGGCGAAAAACACGGTTGACGCGGGCGGCGGCGGTCGGCGTAGTTGTCCGCTTTTCCAATCACCTTCCGTCCGTCCCACATGGCTATCGAAATCAAGATCCGCAAAAATGAGCCGGTTGATCGTGCGATCCGTCGCATGAAGAAGAAGCTCGACCGCGAGAACATCATCAAGGGTGTTCGCGCCAAGCGCTACTACGAGAAGCCGTGCGAAAAGCGTCGCCGCAAGGAGAAGGTGCAAGCCTTCACCCAGATGCTGCGCCGCCGTTACGAGAGCTGAACAAGCGGCTCGTGCCAGTGATTTTCAACCGCGTTTCCTGTTAAAGGGGCGCGGTTTTCTTTTTGCGTGCAACGAGATAGGCTCTGGCTTCGTTTTTCCTGATCGATGTCGAAACCGCTGTTTTCACTCTCCAGTTGCTGGTGTTCGCACCGCCACACGGACGGTTATGCGATGGCGAAGGAGATGGCCGGACTGGGCTTCAGTCACATCGAGCTGAGCCATGGTGTGAGGATCACGCTGGTGCCGGGGATTTTGCGCGCGGTGGAGGAAGGGGTCGTGAAGGTGGGCTCGACGCATAATTTTTGCCCGCTGCCGACAGGGGTGGTGCATGCGGCGCCGAATTTGTTCGAGCCGTCGACGGCGGATCCGCGCGAGCACGAGCAGTGGGTGCGACACACGAAGCGATCGATCGATTTCGCGGCGCAGGTGAAGGCGACGGTGCTGGTGTGTCACTTGGGCAGCGTGCGGTTTTTCTGGATGAATCCGGGGAAGAAATTGCGCGCGTATGAGGCGCTGCATCCGAACGCTAAACTGCCGGAAGATCAGAAATACCGGAAGCTGCTGCAGAAGAGCACGGAGCGGATGCGGAAGAAGATGGGCCCGTATTGGGAGCGGACGAAAGCCAGCGTGAACGAGGTGCTGGACTACGCGAAACAGAAGGGGGTGCGACTGGGCTTTGAGAATCGCGAGAAGTTCGAAGAACTGCCCATGGACGAGGACTATCCGGCGTTTCTGAATGAACTACCGGCGGATGCTTCGGCGGGTTATTGGCACGACACGGGTCATGCGGACATCAAGGAGAAGATGGGCGTGATCGATCACCGCGGGCAGTTGGAGAAGATGCGGGCGCGGACGATCGGGTTTCATCTTCACGACGTGAATGAAGAAGGGGACGATCATCAGCCGATTGGCGAGGGGCGGATCGATTTTCGGATGGTGCGGGAGTTTTGGCGCCCGGAGCACGTGCTGGTGTTGGAGCTGAGTCCGCGGGTGTCGGTGGAAGGCGTGACGGCTTCGAAGGAGCGGATTGAAGCGTTGTTGGCGGGTGGTTGGTGATGCGTGGAGTCGTGGGAGTTGGAACCACGAATAGACACGAATGAACACGAATACCGACGTGTTCTTGGCGGGGCGTGTTAACGCTTGGAGAGGATTTCGTTGATCCAGCGGCGGTGGGGGCCGGAGAGGGTGATGGAATCGAGTTGGGCGAGCGGGATCCAGACGAGTTCGGAGTCGAGTTTGGCGCGGGGTGGAGGTGCGATGTAGATCGACTCGGTGATTTGAAAACGCGTGATGCCGCGACGTTTGGTGGCGAGTAGATCGCGGGCGTCGAAGGCGGACGGGGAGAGTTGGAGGTGTTCGGCGGTGGGCAGCTCGTGGAGATCGGCGAGGCGGCGGGCGGTGGTGGCGGCGCGATGGAGCAGAAGCGCGTCGTTGTGTTCGCACCAGATGCGAGTGACGGCGCGTTGCTCGATTTGTTTGGGCGCGAGGCGGGGATAATTTTCGGGATTGCCGCGCTGGCCGGCGGCGCAAAAGGCGCGCACGGGGCACGTGAGGCAGAGCGGTTTTTGGCGGAAGCAGACGGTGGCGCCGAGTTCCATCATCGCCTGGTTGTGATCGCCAGCGGAAGCGGTGGTGAGGAGCTCGTTCGCGAGAGGAGTGAAGGCTTTTGCGGCGGTGGCGGAATCGCGGAACGGGGTGGCATCGGCTGTAAGGCGGGACAGGATACGGACGACGTTGCCATCGACGCAGGCGGCGGGGGCGTTGAAGGAAATGCTGGTGATGGCGGCAGCGGTGTAGGGGCCGACGCCGGGAAGTTCGCGCCAGGCGTCGGGCGTGCGCGGAAGCTCGGGAAGCGCGGCTACGGCTTGGGCGAGTTTGTGAAGGTTGCGAGCGCGTGAGTAGTAGCCGAGACCTTCCCAAAGTTTGAGCACGCGCGATTCGGGGGCGGCGGCGAGGGCGGTGAAGTTGGGGAACTCGGCGAGCCAGCGAGCGAAGTAAGGCAGGACGGTTTTTACCTGCGTCTGCTGAAGCATGAACTCGCTGACGACGGTCTTGTAAGGAGACGGTGACTCGCGCCAGGGAAGCGCGCGGGCATCGGCGCGATACCAGTTGAGCAGAGCGGATTGGAAGTCGGATTTGGCTGCGAGGAGAGTGGTGACGGGAGAGCTCGGCACGGGATGAGATTTGCCGCAAAGAGGCGTCGAAGGCGCAAAGAAATACCGGCTGAAATCGGAGATTCTCTTTTTTTGTGCTTTCTGCGCCTTTTGGCGGCTCAACAAGCAATGGCCAAGAAATCGAACGACGACCCTGATGCACCGAAGAAGCTGGCGAGCTACACGGTGAAGCTGGATGACGCGCAGATGGAGAAGCTGCGCGCGATCTGTGAGGCGCGGGGATTTACGCCGTTCGAAGTCGCTTACACGCGATTCGCTTACAAGTCGGACGCGGCGAAGATGAACGTGGCGGCTTACACGAGCGGGAAGGTCGTGATCGCGGGAAAAGGGACGGAGGAGTTTGTGACGATGACGCTCGAGCCGGAGGTCACAGGCGCGCCGAAACTCGGCTACGACGAGGTGTTGCATCCGGATTGGTTCGAGCCGCACGCGGGATTGGACGAGAGCGGAAAGGGCGATTTTTTTGGGCCGGTGATCGCGGCGACCGTGGTCGCGGAAAAGTCGGCGATTGAGGCGTGGCGGAAGGCGGGCGTGCAGGATTCGAAAAAGATCACGGAGACGCGTATCCTGGAATTGGATAAGGCGATTCGTGACACACCCGGCGTGGTGGTGCGGACCTGTTATTGCGGGATGCCGAAATACAACGAGTTGATGTCGCGGCCCGGGGCGAATTTGAACCGGCTGCTCGCCTGGCAGCATGCGACGGCGCTCGAGCAGGCGCTCACGGCGAAGCGGGTTCCGTGGGGCTTGCTGGACCAGTTTACGGAGCAACCGCTGGCACAGCGGGAGTTGGCGAAAAAAGGTGTGAAGGATTTCGATCTGCGGATGCGGACGAAAGCGGAAGAAGATCCGGTCGTGGCGGCGGCATCGGTGGTGGCGCGGGCGGAGTTCGTGCGGCAGATGAATTTATTGTCGAAGCGGTTTGGCGCGAAGCTGCAGAAAGGCGCGGGGCCGCTGGTGAAGCAGCAGGCGCACGAGATCATTGCGAAGTTTGGCGCGCGGGCGCTCGGGGATTTTGCGAAGCTGCATTTTCGCACGGCGTATGAAGTCGTCTCAGCGGCGGGAAAGCTGGACGAGTTGCCGTTGAAGGAGCCGCGGGAGCGGATGGAGTGGTAAGCGGGTTGAGTCGTTTGAGCGAGTGATGCCTAAACGGAGACAGTTGCGGGCGTTCGATCTGAAACAGATCGCCGAGGTGGGAAGCCTCATCGGCGTGGATGAGGTGGGGCGCGGCGCGTTCGCGGGGCCGGTGGTGGCGGCGGCGGTGTTGGTGACGCGGGAATTTTTGGAGTGCCGGTGGGCGCTGACGAAGGCGGGCCGGGTGAACGACTCGAAGCTCTTGTCCGCCGAGCAGCGGGAAGAGTTGTGGAACGAGTTCGAGGCGTTGGCGGCGAATGGATTGATTCATGCGCATTTCGGCGTGGCGGGTGTGGAGGAGATCGCGCAGTTGAACATTCTCGGAGCGACGAAGCTCGCGATGCGGCGGGCGCTGGAGGCGATTCATCCGCCGGGGGCGTTCGAGCGGAAGGCGGAGCCGGATTTGTTCACGAGCGTGGAGGAGCGGGCGGCGTTTGTGCCGACGGTGTCGGCGCGGGTGATGATCGACGGGTTGCCGCTGCGAAATTTTCCGTATCCGCACACGGCGCTCGTGAATGGCGACGCGCGGTCGCTCTGCATTGCGATGGCGTCGATCGTGGCGAAGGTTGCGCGGGATCGTTTGATGTGCGCGCTGGATGTGAAGTATCCAGGATATGGATTCGCGCAGCACAAAGGCTATGGCACCGAGGAGCACCGCGAGGCGGTGTTGCGGCTGGGCCGGTGTTTGGAGCATCGGGAGATGTTCCTGCGGAAGCTGCTGGCGGTGCGGGTGGATCCGGCGCAGATGCAGATGTTTGAGGAAGGCTGAGAGTTGGGAGTTGAGGGTTGACGATTGGGAGGCATTTTCGCCGTTCATGCCCGGCAAGAAGAATTCCTCGCTTGATCGTGTGCTTGGCCGTGTCGAGACGCTGGACGCAGTGAGCCTGACAAATCTCGTGCAGCGGCTGGCGCGGGAGCGCGGGTTGTTCGAGGACATCTTCAATACGCTGCAGGAAGGCGTGCTGGTGATCGGTGCGGGCGGGCATATCGAATACGCGAATCGCGCGGCGCAGCGGTTGATCGGGTTGGCGGACGAGGATTTGAGCGGGCAGACCCTGTGGCGGCTGGCGCCGGGGTTGCGGAAATCGCTGGAACCGGCGCTGGAGGCGGACGGTGTGACGGCGATGCCGGTGGTGGCGCGGGAGTTTGAACTGACGTATCCAGAACCGAGGACCGTGCGGCTCTACATGGTGCCCTTTCGGGGGGAAGGACGCACGACGACGAGGAAGTTCGCGGTGATTTTGTCGGATATCACGCGCGACAAGCTTTCGACCGAGGCGCGCATCGAGAGCGAACGGACCTCGTCGATTTTACTGCTGGCGGCGGGAGTGGCGCATGAGTTGGGGAATCCGTTGAATTCGCTGACCATTCACCTGCAGTTGATCGAGCGGCGGTTGAAGAAACTGAAAGGGGCACGCGACAAGGACAGTGCGGCGCTGGCGGATTCGATCGCGGTGTGTCAGGGGGAGGTGCAGCGACTGGACGGAATCATCACGAACTTCCTGGAAGCGATCCGGCCGCGTCCGCCGGATTTGGGGGAAACGCTCGTCACGGATGTGCTGGCCGAAGTGCTGCGGTTTCAGCACAGCGAGCTGGCGGATCGCGGAATCGAGATCGAAGCGGAGACGCCACGCGATTTGCCGCTGATCATGGCGGACCGAAATCAGCTGAAACAGGTGTTCTTCAACATCACGAAGAATGCGGTGGAAGCGATGCAGCCGGGTGGGCGGCTGCGGATCCGGACGCACGCCGATGACGACAACGTGTATTTGTTGTTCGGCGACAACGGCGCGGGGATCAAGCAGGAGGATCTGGTGCGGCTGTTTCAGCCTTATCACACAACGAAGGTGGGAGGCAGCGGGCTGGGTTTGATGATCGTGCAGCGGATCATGCGCGATCATGGCGGGCAGATTGGGATCGAGAGCAAGGAAGGGGTGGGCACGCTGGTAACGCTGCAGTTTCCGCGGAAGGATCGGCGGGTCAGGATGCTGCAGTAGCGAGCGGGCAACGGCGGGGCGGGCGGGAGCGCTGCCCGGCAAAAACGGCGGATGAAGCGGGAGCTTGCACTGTGCCGCTGAGTGCGTTGATTTCGCGGCGCGGTAAGCCTGCAGAGAATCAAATCATGCCGATAAGAAGTGTTGCACGGGAAACGCGGGCCCGGGAAGAAGACCAAATCCGCAACCTTCCCACAGCTCCCCCGTCAGGCCCACCTGACGAATGCGCACGCACGGATCAGACTGCAGCGGCCGCTCTCGCCGAGCTCGTTCGGCAGGCGCAACAGGGCGACGAAGGAGCCCAGCGCACGCTCATTTTCAGTTACCAGCGGCGGATTGCGGGATTCGTTTACGCGATCACGGGGCGACCGGATGCGGTGGAAGATTTGGCGCAGCAGGTGTTCATCAAGATGATCCGGGCGCTGGCGCGCTTGCACGACGTGGCGCAGTTCGAGGCGTGGCTGTTCCGGCTGGCGCGCAACACGTGCATCGATCATCTGCGGCGGCAGAAGCTTCGGCGGATTTTCACGCCCTTCGCGGCCGAGCACGAAAACATTCCGGAGCCTCCGGGTGCGGTGGACAGCGAGGAGTTGGACGCCTTGCGGCATGCGCTGCAGCAATTGCCGCCGAAAGATCGCGCATTGCTGGCGCTCGCGCAGGAAGGCCGCAGCCAAGTCGAAATGGCGGAGGCGACCGGGACGAGCGTGATGGCGGTCAAAGCCCGCTTGCATCGCGCGCGGGAAAAGCTTCGTCAGTATTACCAAAGACCACATGAAACCTGAATCTTACGCCTGGCTCGCCTTGCAGGAGCACGGGGCGGCGATGCTCCGTCCCGGATTTGCGGAACGGACGCTGCGGGCCGCACGCGATCTGGCGCCGACCTTTTACAGCCAATGCTTGCTGAGCGCCGCGACGGCGGCGGTTTGTTTGGCAGCGATCTTTTTCGTCCATTCGCGGCAAGCCGCCGATGAGACCGCGCGCAACCTCGCCGGCTGGGAAGCCGTGGCGGCGGAGATGGAGCGCTTGGGTCAGGTGCGATGAAGCAGCGGGTTCTGATTGCGCTTCTCACCGTTGCGGTGCTCGGGGCTGGCTTTGTGGCTGGCCGGTGGGCGGAGCGCACCTCGTGCAAGGTGCCGCCGCCGCCGCAGCTGTTGAGCGAGCTTTCCGGAAATAAGGGTCCGGCGAAGACGGAACCGGCGGCACCTTCGCCGGATGTGGCGAAGATTGCGGCGCAATTACGTCAACTCGGGCCGGAAGTGGAGAAGTTCCGGTTGCGGATGTTGGAGATCGATCGCGAACTCGACGGCGACATCGACGCGCTCCTGCGTCCGGATCAGCGCGAAGTTTTCCACAAGATCGTGAAGAAGTATGCGGATCTGCGCGCGCAGGAAGACGAGGAGTGGAATCTGCCGACGCCGCTCACGGCCGAGGAAGTCGTGGATCTGCAGCAGAAGCCGCTACACAAGATGCTCGCGATCGTCGTGGTGCCGATGCGACTCGAGTGGAACGTGAAGGACTTGAATCTGGATGAAACGCAGAAGGAGCAGCTCAGGGAGGTGCTCGTGAAGCGCCGCGAGAAGTTTCTCGCGCTGGTGGATTCGTCTCCGCCGCCCAGTCTGATGTTGAGCCGGTTGGCTCCGATGGCGCGCCGATTGCAGGCCGACAGCGACGAGAAGCCGGCGAAGTAAGTCGCAGACTGGTCGCCGTGAGCGGCGGCTTCGCTCGGTTCGACGAAGGAAAAACAAAACCCGGCGAGGACGCCGGGTTTGATTTTTAGGCGAGTCGGTAAGGAAGCGGGAACCGACCGGTGAGAGCGACGACGCGCTTCTTGGTGTCCGCGATCGCGGTCGGTTCGCGATCGGTGCCGATGGCGGCGAGGACCGCGTCGATGCAGGAAGCGATTTCTTCCATGTCGGCTTCCTTGAAGCCGCGGCTCGTGACCGCGGGGGTGCCGAGGCGGATGCCGGAGCCCTGGAAAGGCGAACGGGTTTCGAACGGCACGGTGTTCTTGTTACACGTGATGTTCGCGAGATCGAGGGTCTCCTGGGCTTTCTTCGCGGTGAGCTCGGGGAACTTGGTGCGCAGATCGACGAGGAAGAGGTGATTGTCGGTGCCGCCGGAAACGAGCTTGTAGCCGCGCGACAGGAAGGCGGAGGCGAGGGCCTTGGCGTTTTTGACGATTTGCTCGGAGTAGGCCTTGAACTCGGGCTTGAGGCATTCGCCGAAGCAGACGGCTTTCGCGGCGATGACGTGCATGAGCGGGCCGCCTTGAATGCCCGGGAAAACGGCGGAGTCGATGGCTTTGGCGTGCGCAGCCTTGCACATGATGAGACCGCCGCGCGGACCGCGCAGGGTTTTATGCGTGGTCGTCGTAACGAAATCGGCGTGGGGAACGGGCGAGGGATGAACGCCCGCGGCGACAAGGCCGGCGATATGCGCGATGTCGGCGAAGAGGAGCGCGCCGACGCTTTGAGCGATCTCGGCCATGCGGGCGAAATCGATGATGCGCGAGTAGGCGGAGGCGCCGACGGTGATCATCTTCGGCTTTTCGCGTTGGGCGACGGCGGCGAGCTCGTCGTAGTCGATGAGGCCGTTGTCTTCGCGAACGCCGTATTGGCAGAAATTGTAGAGCTTGCCGGAAAAGTTGGCGGGATTGCCGTGCGTGAGATGGCCGCCGTGCGAAAGGTTCATGCCGAGAACCTTGTCACCCGGCTGGAGCACAGCGGCGTAAACCGCGGCGTTGGCCTGGGCGCCGGAGTGCGGCTGGACGTTGGCGTGCTCGGCGCCGAAAAGTTGTTTGGCGCGCTCGATGGCGAGGAGCTCGATCTTGTCGACGTATTCACAGCCGCCATACCAGCGCTTCGCGGGATAGCCCTCGGCGTATTTGTTGGTGAGGACGCTGCCCTGCGCCTCCATGACGGCGGGGTAGGTGAAGTTTTCGGAGGCGATCAGCTCGATGTGGCTCTGCTGGCGGTGAAACTCCTCCGAAATGGCGGAGTAAACGAGCGGGTCGAGGGATTGAAGCGGCGAGGCGTTGAGCATGAGGAAGAGTTTCGAATTTGGATCTTCGATTTTCGAATTAGCCTGAAGGCTCAGCTAGGATCGAAAATCGACCGGCGGGAATCCAAAATCACTGCGACTTGGAGGTCAGCCGTGTTTTGAGAAATTCGATGAGTGAGGGAATCGCCTCGACCATCTCGTCGCGGGAGATCTCGTAGATCTTGAGCGGGCCGCCGAAGGGGTCGGGAATCTCTTTGTCGGCGCCGTCGGGCATGAACTCGCGGAAAAGGTGAATGTGCTTCGGCGGCGGCTCGGCTTGGAGCTGGATCATCGCGCGATGCGATTCGGTCATGCAGATGATGACCGCCGCCCGATCGAGCATTTCCTGTGTGAGGGGGCGGCTGGTGTGTTGCGAGATGTCGATGCCGACCTTGCGGAGGGCGAGGACGGAGTTTTCCGACACGCGCTCGCCGGAGCGGGCGGCGACGCCGGCCGATTCGACTTTGACGGAGCGGAGCGGCTCGGGCTGGGCGGCCAGAGCGTGCTGCAACAAGCCCGCAGCCATGGGGCTGCGGCAGATGTTGGCGGTGCAAACTACGAGCACAGTGTCAGGCATGAGCGAACGCCGAATGGACACCAAAATGCGGGGTTTGCAAAGGCCGGAGTCGGTAAGCGCGGTTCGACGACATCATGTGCGGCGGAGCTGGCGTGCGCCGATGTCGCGGCGGAAATATTTGCTCGGGCACTGAATGGCGTCGCAGACGGCGTAAGCATCGACCGAAGCGTGACGGAGCGTGGGCGCGAGCGCGGTGACACCGAGAACGCGACCGCCGTTGGTGACGAGATGTCCGGCGGGGTTGCGGGCGGTGCCGGCGTGGAAAATCGAGACGGACGTCGGCAGGATGGTGGGCAGGCCGATGAGATCGCCCTTGGCGTAGGAATTGGGGTAACCGCGCGCGGCGACGACGACGCAGAGCGCGTGTTCGGGGCGAATCTTCAGCTGGATGCGTGCGAGCTCGCCCTTGGTGGCGGCCCACAGGAGTTCGAGGAAATCGGTTTCGACGCGCGGGAGAACCACTTGGGTCTCGGGGTCGCCGAAACGGGTGTTGTATTCCAACACGCTCGGTCCAGCGGGAGTGAGCATGATGCCGATGAACAGCGTGCCTACGAAATGGATACCCTCGGCGGCGATGGCGTCGACAGACGGGCGGACGATTTCGCGATCGATGCGGGACAGGAGCGCGGGCGTGACGACCTCGGCGGGCGAGTAGGTGCCCATGCCGCCGGTGTTCGGGCCGGTGTCGCCGTCGCCGATGCGTTTGTGGTCCTGCGAAGTCGGAAGGATGACGTAATCGCGGCCGGAGACGACGACGAGGATGGAGGTTTCTTCGCCGGTGAGGCAGTCCTCGATCAGGATTTTAGAGTTTGGATTTTCGGTTTTCGATTGGGACGGAAGGGCGAGGAGCTGGTGGACGGCGGACTCGGCTTCGGCGTGGGTTTGGGCGACGACGACGCCCTTGCCGGCGGCGAGACCGTCGGCCTTGACGACGATCGGTGCGGGGCGGGAGCGGATGTAATCGGTCGCGGCGACCGGGTCGGAGAAGAACGCAGCGGGCGCAGTGGGGATTTGGTATTTTTGAAGGATTTCCTTCGTGTAGATTTTCGAAGCTTCGAGGCGCGCGCCGTCGGCTTTGGGGCCGTAGGCGGGGATGCCGATCTTGGCGAGTTCGTCGACGAGGCCGAGAGCGAGCGGGACTTCGGGGCCGACAACGACGAATTCGATGTTCAACCGTTGCGCGAGGGCGACGAGGCCCGGAACGTCATCGGCGGCGACGGCTTCGCACGTGGCAAGCTCGGCGATGCCCGGGTTACCGGGCGCGCAGAAGAGCTTGGGGGCGGAAGGCGAACGGTGAAGCGCGGCGACGAGCGCGTGTTCGCGTCCGCCGGAGCCGACGACGAGGATGGAACGAGGGAGGTTGGGCATGAAGGTGACGGGTGCTGAAGGGGCGGCGTGAATCCAACTGGATTCTTCGCTGCGGCTCGGAATGGCGAAAACGGGTTAGAGCACCTGGAGTTTTTGGCGGTAGAAGGAGACGACTTCGTCGGGGTCGTCGGTGAAAAGGACGTAGTCGAGGATCCACGCGGGCGCTCGTTTGGTGACGACCATTTGGCGCAGCTGTTTGCGGAGGTCGCCCCAGAAGCGGGCGTTGAAGAACACGTAGGGCACGCGCGGGCGAATGCCGAGTTTGAGGTTGCACATCTCGATGCCGATTTCCTCCAGCGTGCCGACGCCGCCAACGTTGAAGATGCAAAAATCGGCGGCTTCGAACCACTTTTGACGGAAGTGGCGGGATGCTTCCTGGAACGTATTGAAAAAATCAACACCGAGTTCGGGTGGCTGGGCTTCGAGTTCGAGGAAGCAGGCACCGGTGAGTGCGCCTTTGGAACGGGCTTGTTCGGTGGCAAGGCGCATGACGCCGCCGCCGCCGCCGGTGAGGACGCCGAGATTGTGGCCGAAGAAACCGGTGAGCTTGTCGACGAGTCCGGAGATGCGGGCGGTATCCGGAGCGTCGAGACCGACGGCGGAGCCGTAGAACGCGAGGATGGTGCACTCCTGGAACTTGCGGGCGATTTCCTCGCGGACGAAGAAGCCGTGGTCCTTCTTGTAAGTGTGGCAATAGAGATCGCCGCTCATCTCGTCATACCAGTAAACCTGGAGGCCGATGGCATCGAACATGTCGAGACGCGCGTGCGCGTTGCTCGAGAGGAAGTATCCGTGAGTGCGTGACGCGTGCCGGAAGATGAGGCGCTTCGGGCGAACCTCGCCGATGCGGGTGACGAGCTCGGTGTGTTCGAGCAGGTCGGGGAAGTAATCGAGGACGAGGGTGTCGGCGTTGTCGGGCGCGGCGTCGAGCGCCTGAATCATGGTGCGGTGTCCGCCGGAGTCGCCGTTTTCGCCGAGGACTTTTTTCAGGTCGTCGCCGAAACGCATGAAGAGCGACCGATTCTCCATCGTGGCGCTCTGATGTTTGACGGTGATCTTAGTGCGCGGCTTGGACACGGCGTTGTCGCGCGCCGGGTGAGAGTCGATCGCCTTGTAGAGTTCGGTAGCGGCGGCGAAGAGGCGTTGGCGTTTCTTCGCCAAGGTTTTGAATTCGGGATCGTCGGCTTCGGGGGCGCGGAAGATTTCGACGGAGACGAGCGGGTTGACGACGGGTTGATCGCCCGAGTTGTAGATCTCGAGCATGATGTTCGTGCCGAACGTCTTGATCGGGTCGAGGAGGATGGCGCTGGTGTGGATGCCGAAGTTGCCCTGTCCCTGGTTGAGGACGACGAAGTGCTCTTTCAGATACATCGAGCAGCTCGTGAGGATGCCGGAGTGGGGCGGAATGGTGAGCGGGGACGCTTCGTGGCGGACCTGAACCTTGTCGATGAAGGCGCGACCGGCGTTGCCGCTGACAATGCGCTCGAAGGAGAGCCGTTGGAGCTTGGGGTTGAGCGTGTAGGAAACCTGGTGGGGCGTGAGATAGACGCGGCCGTCGCGGTCGATCGAGATGGTGTTGGGCAGCTTGAGACGGTTTTCCTTCACGGCGTCCCAAATCTCCGCGGTGGAAAGTTTGCACGCGGCCGGTGCGTGGAAGAGGCGGCCGACGGGGGCGCCGGAACGGAGGAGTTTTTTCCAATAGGGGGCGTTGGGAAAACTCGGATCGAAAATGAAAGCGTCGACGTTGAGTTCGAGTCGGTTGCCTTCGACGCGGGGCGAACCGTGGGTGAGCATCTCGATGCCGATGCGGGCGAGCGAGCTGCGCTCGGTGAACTTGAGATCGGGAAGGATGGATTTGAGGAAATCGAACTCGGCGGGGTTGCGCGGCCAGAACGCGAGGGTGAGAGCGACGGTGCGTTCGTCCTTGTTTTTGACGGTGAGGATCTGGCCGTCCTGGCTGGTCCAGAATTGGTCGGGATTCATGAAAAGCGGGAGATTGAGGGGCGTCGTCAGGGCGACACAAGCGGGGAGTAATTGATTGCTATCGGGCGGCGTGGGTGGCAGACCCGAAAATCCGCGGCACAAAACGTGTCGCCGGTTTTCACATACTGCTTCCCGAAATCCCCCCACATGAAATTAACGTCCCTTCTTCCGGCCTTGGCGCTGGTGCTCGGTCTCACGGCTGCGTCGCGCGCGCAGGATAACTCTGCGACGCCTGCTCAGTCGGCGGCGGCCACGGCCGCGCCGGCGGCGAACTTCACGGACGAGCAAGTGGCCGAGCAACTCGGCTGGATGCTGGGACGGCAGTCGGGTTTGCGGGAGCTGGATTTCTCGGAAGCGGAAGTGGAGGCGGTGATCAAGGGCCTGCGCGCCGCGGCTTCGGGCGAGGATTCGCCGCAGGACCTGGATGCGATTCGCGGATCGTTCCAGAGCTTCATGGAACGCAAGCAGACGACGTATCTCGGCCGCATGCGCGAGCAGAGCACGACGGAAGGCACGGCGTTCATGGAGCAGATGAAGGCGAAGAGCGGCGTGGTGGTGCTGCCGAGCGGGCTGGCCTATGAGATCGAGAACCCGGGTTCGGGTGTGTCGCCGAAGCCGGAAGACACGGTGCGCGTGCACTACACGGGCAAGCTGGTCAACGGGACCGTGTTCGACAGCTCGGTGGAGCGCGGAGAGCCGATCGAAATTCGTTTGAATGAAGTCATCCCTGGCTGGACCGAAGGGCTGCAGAAGATTTCGAAGGGCGGAAAGATGAAGCTCTATATTCCGCCGCAACTCGCCTACGGCGAGAACGGCCAAGGCGAGATTCCGCCGGCGGCGACGCTGGTGTTCGATGTCGAATTGATTGATGTGAATCCGCCCGCCGCGGCAGAAGCGACGAACGAGTGAGGCGAGAAAATTTTCGATGAACGAAGCCCCGGTGGAATGCCGGGGCTTTTTCTTTGGGGGTGAAAGACGGTGCGACCACGGCGGCCGGTTTTCGCGATTGGCAAGGACGGAGGCGCAACGTTGGGTTGTGGAACTGACATGAACGCGGCTGACGTGAATCTTTACCTCGTGGGTTTTATGGGCACGGGGAAGACGACGATCGGGCGCGCGGTCGCGCAGCGGCTGGGTTTCGAAATGATCGACAGCGACCAGGAAATCGAGCGGCAGCATGGGCGGACGATCGCGGATATTTTTGCGACGGACGGTGAGTCGGCGTTTCGGGCGATGGAGCGGACCTTCATCGAAGGCGGTCATGTGGCGACGCGCGCGGTGGTGTCGTGTGGCGGCGGACTCGTGGTGCAGCCGGGGATGTTGGACGCGTTGAAAAAGCGTGGCGTGGTGGTGTGCCTGCATGCGTCGATTGAAACGATTCTTGCGCGCACGGCGCGGCACCGGCATCGGCCCTTGTTGAACGTGGAGGATCCGGAGGTGCGGGTGCGCGCGTTGTATGCGGCGCGCGAACCGATCTACAAGCAGGCGGGGACGGTGATTTTGACGGATGCGAGGCCTTTGAACGACATTGTTTCGCATGTCATGCGGGCGTGGCGGCGGGATGCGCAGGAGTTCGTGCGTGCGCGGGAAAGGCGGGGATGAGCGTGGAGCGCAGGGAGGAGTTGCGGCGGCGGTTGCGCGCGCTCGGTTTCGACGTGGTGCGGTTCGCGGCGGCGGAGCCGTTGTTGAAAGATCGCGCGGCGCTGGATGATTGGTTGCGAGAAGGGAGGCAGGGCGAGATGGGCTGGATGGCGCGGACGGCGGAGAAGCGAGGCAATCCGTCGCTCGTGTTGGCGGGGGTGAAGACGGTGATCGCGCTTGCGGTGAATTATGGAAGCGGGGAGCAGGCCGCCGGGAGCACGGAGGAAGGCGCGGGCGGGCCGGTGTGGGCGCGGTATGCGCTGCACGAGGATTATCACGATACGGTGAAGCCCGGTTTGGTGGCGGCGGGAAAGGCGATCGAGGAAGTTTACGGGGTGAGTGGCGAAGATTACCGCTACTACGTGGACACGGGCCCGGTGTTGGAACGGAGCTGGGCGGCGCGCGCGGGCGTGGGATTTGTGGGGAAGAACGCGATGATGATTTCGCGCGAGCATGGGAACTGGTTGTTGCTCGCGGCGATTTTGACTCGTGCGGAGATCGAGCCTGACGAGGCGCTGCGCAATCGTTCGGTGACGGCGGGAGCAGAAGGGTCAGTAGGGTTATTGTGCGGGAAATGCACCCGGTGTCTGGACGCATGTCCGACGCAGGCGTTGGTGGCGCCGGGCGTGGTGGATTCGCGTCGGTGCGTGTCGTATCAGACCATCGAGAATCGCGGAGCGATTCCGCGCGAGCTGCGGGCGGGAATCGGGCAACGGATCTACGGGTGCGATGTGTGCGCGGAGGTGTGTCCGTGGAATCGCTTTGCGCAGGCTGGGCGCGACGTGTTGTTGGTAGCGCGACGAGAACTGGGCGAGTTGACGCTGCAGGAGATTTTGGAGCTCACGCCGGAGCGATTCGCGGCGGTGTTTCGGCGGACGCCGATCAAACGGGCGAAGCTGGCGGGATTGTTGCGGAATGCCTGCATCGTGGCGGGAAATACGCGGGACGAGCGTGTGTTGGAGGATCTGATACGTCTCGCGGGCGAAGGGGTGCCGCTCGTCCGCGCGCACGCGGTTTGGGCGGTGTTTCGAATCGCGGGCGCAGAGCGGGCGCGAGAGGTGTTGAAGGAAGCGCGCGAACGGGAAACGGACGAGGCAGTGCTCGCGGAGTATCGTGCGGAGGAGAGCGAAGGCTGAGGCCCGCGCTACTTGAAGATCTCATTCATGCGCGCGACGAAGGCCGGAGGCGGGCGCGTGGGTTGACCGCGCAGATCGCAGAACGCATGGGCGGAGGCGCCGGTGGCGAGCAGTTCGTCGCCGCGGAAAACCTCGTAGTCGATGCGAATGCGGAGGAGAGGTTTCTCGCGGATCGTGGCGACGATCGTGAGCGTGTCGTCGTAGAGCGCGGGCCGACGGTATTTGGCGCTCACCTCGAGCACGGGGATGCGATAGCCGTCGGTTTCGAGCTGACGATAAGGGAAGCCTTGTTCGCGGAGAAGTTGGGTGCGCGCGACTTCGAACCACGGCAGGTAGTTGGCATGATAGACGATGCCCATCATGTCGGTTTCGGCGTAGCGGACCGTAACGGTGGCGCGGGTTTGGATCATGCGTCGGAGGCGAGAGGACGGAAGAGGGCTTCGGCGGATTTGCGCCAGCAGTTGCGTTGCGACCAGGAGCGGCCGGCTTCGCCCAAGCGGCGGCGGAGTTCGGGATCAAAGACCAGTTGTTCGAATGCGGCGGCGAGCTGGGCGGGGCGGTGCGGCGGCACAAGCAAACCGGTGACACCATCGACGACGGCTTCGGCAACGCCGCCGACGTCATGGGCAACGACGGGGAGCCCATGGGCCGACGCTTCGAGGTAAACCAAGCCGAAACCTTCGATGCTGTGGCGATGGTTGACGCTCGTCATCGCAAAGATGTCGGCCCGGTCGTAGACGTCGGAAAGCTCGTCGTCGGGCAAGTTGCCCAGGAAGCGCACGGCGAGATCGGGATGGCGCGCAGCGGCGGCGCGGAGGAGGGACTCGTAGTTGTTTTTGCTTTGCCCGCCGACGATCCAGTATTCGAGCCGCGCGCGGACGTCGGGCGCGAGCATTTGAAGGGCTTCGAGCGTGAGCAGTTGGCCTTTGCGCGGGTGAAGGCGGCCAACGGTGAGGACGATGATTTTATCGCGGTTGGCGGTGCGGCGCTGAGGCAGGACGGCGAAATCGGTGCGAAGGGCTCCAGGGGTGAGGTGGATTTTATCGGCGGCTTCGGGGAAGTGGGAGAGCAGCAGTTCCTGCGTGTAGTTGGTCAGCGTGGTGACCCGGGTCGCGTGACCGATGAGCCGACGGGCGAGGCTGCGGCGCCATGGGCTGCGGGCGAACTTCAGAATTTCGGAACCGTGAAAGGTGAGCACGAGTCGACCCGGCCGAAACGCGTGGAAAAACTGGAGCAGCATCATCGTCAGCATCGGGCCCGGTTCGGGCAGGTAAACGACGGCGTGACGCAAACGACGCCGGGCGTGCACGACCTGGGCGGCGAGGCGCAGTTGGCACCACAGATCGTGCGTGCCCTTGAGCGGAAGGCGACGGATGCGGAAGGGCCACGGCTTTTCGGGCGCGTTGGACGGAACCGATTGAGCCCACACTTCGAGATCGTAGCCGAGACTGACACTCGCCTTCGCGATTTCTTCGGCAAACGTCGCGATGCCGCCGCGTCGCGGATAGAACTCGTGCGTGATCAGAAAGACTGGCGGAAGGGCGGCGTCGGGAGTCGAGTTGCTCATGTCGAGAGGAGCGCGGACGCGCATCCGACCGAAGGCGGAGGGAACGAGCTATCCACTGGCCGGTCAACTGGCAATCGACATGCCTCATGGCCCGGCGCCTGCTTCCCGCGGCTGATTTCAACCCTCATCCAAGGCCACCGTCCGCGCTCAATTAGGGGTTTACTTTCGAACTAGCGGGACCAACCTTACAACACACCAATGTCCGAAGCACTCCCTCAAAATCCGGCGACGAACAAGCCCTTTCCGGTATTGGCCAAGCCGTTCGCGCCGGAGGACGAAACCGCCCTGCGCGAGGCGCTAAAGCGCTGCTCGCCTTCGACTTTCGAGGCTGCGGTGCAGTTCCGGAAGACGGGTAACCCCGAACACGTGCCGGCGGTCGTGATCGGCGTGATCGAGCGGTTCGTGGAGCCGGATTTGCGGGTGAAGTTGAAGGATGCGGACGACGATCTGCGGCTGATCGAGGACCTCGGGATCGATTCGCTGACGATGATGGAAATCGTGATCCTCGTGGAGGACGTGTTGCAGCTTTCCATCAATAACGACGAGCTGCGTAATCTGCGCACGGTCGGCGACGTGAAGACATTCATTGACTGCAAGATTCGCGATTTGCCGCTGCCGAAACCGACGAAATTCCTGCCGATCGAACACATTGGCGCGGTGATGCCGATCCAGCCGCCGTTCCTTTTCCTTAACGAAGCGTCGGTCAGCTCGAGCGGCGCGAACGGCAAATACAAGATTTCAGGTCAGGAGTTTTTCCTGCAGGGCCATTTCAAGGACAACCCGGTGCTGCCGGCGTCGATCATGCTCGAGGCGTTGGGTCAGCTCGCGGTGTTGTTCTTGTTGGAAGGAATGGCCGTGGAGCCGGGCAAAGTGGTGAATCCGCAAACGATCTTTTTCACCGGCTGCGAAGGCGTTCGTGCCCATCGCGTGTGCAAGCCGGGTGACATCCTCACCTTGTCCATCAAGCCGAAGCGCATGAAGATGCCGCTGGCAACGTTCGAAGGTTCGATTCGCGTGGGCCAGGAAAAGGCCGCGATCGCGGAAGAAATCACGCTGACGTTTGGCTATGCGGATGCCGTGGCGGAGCCGGTTGAGGTGAATGGTGCCGTGAGTGCGGTCGCGCCCGTTGCGGCCTCGACATCGAATCCGCCGGTGCGCGCGGCGATCGGTGCCTGAGTGTTGGCGGGTGCAGCGGATTGTCGCTGTCGATTTTCAGAAAAGGGCGGCCTGATCGGCCGTCCTTTTTTGTAAACTGTTGCGAGACTTCGACGTGTTGCCGTGGCGCAGCGGAAGATCGTGCGATTGAGAAAACGTGCGCGTTGACCCGAGGTGGAGGAGCACATTCGATCAAGGCTCTTGCCATCAGTAGCGGTCTCGTGACGGTGGCACTGTCTTACTTAATCGAACATGCCTCGCATTTTTATTACCGGGCTGGGGTTTGTGACCAGCATCGGCAACGACGCCGCGACGGTTCGGGAGAACCTCCGCGAGATGCGTCACGGATTTGAGCTCTATCCTCCGTTTCAGAAGCCAGATGTGCCCTGCAAGGTGACCGGAACGGTGAAGGGGTTCACGACGGATTCGCCCGATCAGGAGGATTGGACCTTTCCGCAGCGTTACACGATCAAGCGCGAGTTATTGCGCACGATGGCGCCCAACGGCCTCTTCGCTCACTGCGCCATGGTGCAAGCGATTGAAGATGCGCGGCTGACCGACGCGGATATTTCGAACCCGGAGACGGGGCTTTATGCGGCGTCGGGCGGTTCGCCGTTTTTGACCAACTATCATCACGACCGGCTGCAGCGCCTAGGGGTGATGCGGTGTTCGCCGCTGGGCATCGTGGCGTCGATCGTGGGCACGTTGAACTTCAATCTGGTGGCGGCGTTCAAGATCCAAGGCTCGTCGTGCGGATTTTCGTCGGCGTGCGCGTCGTCGGCCCACGCGATCGGGTATGCGTTCGACGATCTGGCGCTGGGGCGGCAGAAGCGAATGTTCGTCGTGGGCGGCGAGGATGGAAACACGGATGCCATTCTGCCGTTCGCGGGAATGAGGACACTCTCCTTGCAGACCGATCCGAATATCGCGTCGCGTCCGTTCGATGCGGGCCGGGACGGCTTTGTGGGAACGGGAGGTGCCACGGTGCTGGTGCTTGAAACCGAAGACGAAGTGGCGCGGCGCGGCGTGACGCCGTATTGCGAAATCCTGGGCTGGGGGCAGGCGTCGGATGGTTACAACGTCGCGATCTCGCACCCGGAAGGCGACGGCTCGGCGGCGGCGATGGTGCGTGCGCTGCGAGCAAGCAACGTCGCGCCCGAGGAAGTCGACTACGTGAATGCCCATGCAACTTCGACGTTGATCGGCGATGTGTCGGAAGCGCGGGCGTTGAAGTCCGTCTTCAAAGACTCCGAGCGGCGACCGGCGGTGAGCAGCACGAAAGCGCTGACCGGGCACGGTCTCTCACTCGCGGGAGCGATGGAAAGCGGCTTCTGTGCGCTGGCGATGCGTGAAGGCTTCATGCCGGGATCGGCGCACATCACGAAACTCGATCCGGCGTGTGCGGATCTGAGAATCCTCCGGCAAACGGAAAGCACCGCGCCGCGCGTCGTGCTGAAAAACAGCAGCGGATTCGGCGGGGCGAACGTGGCGATCGTGTTCAAGCGCGAGTGAAGACGACGAGTTTCAACGCAGGAGCGCAGGCGTATCCAAAATGAGCGGACGGCTCGCGAACACGTATGCGCACGCCTTTGTGACCGGCGCGAGCGCCGGGTTGGGGCGGGCATTTGTCGAAATGTTGCTCGCGGAAGGCGTGCGCGTGTGGGGCACGGCGCGCGACGTCGGGCGGTTGACGGATCTGGCGACGCGGCATCCGGCAACGTTTACGGCCGTCGCGCTGGATTTGGGCGAACCGGATGCAGCGGAAGCAGCGTTTTTGAGGGCGGCGAATTCGGTGGGCGGAAGTTTTGATCTGTTGGTGAACAATGCCGGTTATGGCGTCTTCGGAGAGTTTGCCGAAACGGACTTTGCGACGTGGCAGGGGCAGCTCGATCGGATGCTGCTGACGACGATGCGACTGGCGCACGCGGCACTGCGCGGGATGCGAGCGCGCGGACGCGGGTGCATCGTGAACGTATCGTCGCTGGCGACCGATTTTCCGCTGCCCTTCATGAGCGGCTACAATGTGGCGAAGACGGGGCTGAGTGCGTTGAGCGAGAGTTTAATCTTTGAAACGCGGGGGAGCGGCATCAGCGTGGTGGACTTTCGTCCCGGCGATTATCGCACCGACTTCAACCAAGCCATGTCCTCCGCGTCTTCTGCCGCGAACGTTTCGCATCCGAAAGCTCAGAAAGCCTGGCACGCGCTCGAGCGGAATCTGCAGGCGGCTCCGCCGCCGAGCCGGGCGGCGGATGACTTGCGGCGCGTGTTGTTGCGCGGGCGCAGCGGTCGGGTGAGGTCGGGTGGATTTTTTCAGGCTCAACTCGCGCCCTTGCTGGCGCGGTTCGTGCCGGCGTCGGTGGCGCGGGCGGCGGCGGCGCGTTACTTCGATCTCTAACGTGTCGAAAGTTCGCATATTGGTGCTGACCTCCAGCACCGGCGGCGGTCACGACGCGCGGGCGGAGGCGTTTGCCGAGTGGTGTTTTCAGCTCTATCGGCACGACGTCGAAGTGCGGATCGAGCAAATGCTCGAACGCTCCTCGGTGGTGAATCGCACGGGCGTGCGGCTCTACAATCGCATTCAGCGCAGCGCGCCGGCGGTGCACAAAATCTTCTTCGCGATCGTGGAGCTGTTGAGCTTCATCAATCGAAAGAAAGTGGTGTTCGGGCAGAACTACTATGTGGAGGTGTTGAAAGACTTTCGGCCGCATCTCGTGTTGAGCGTGCACGATTGTTTGAACCGCGGGTATTTTCCGCTGGCGCGGAAAATTTTGGGCGAAGGTCAGGTGCGCTGCGCCACGTATTGCGGCGAGTTTTCGGGCGGGTGGGGCTATTCGCGCAACTGGATCGAGCCGACGGTGGATTTGTATTTGTCGCGCACGGCGACGGCGAACGACTTTGCGATCAAGCGGGGAATTCCTCCGGAGCGATCGCGGGTGCGGGGCTTGTTGATGCAACCGCGGGCGCATCTCGATATTTTGGACGAGGAAGGACGGCGGCAGTTTCTGACCAAGAAGCTCGGGTTGCGCGCGGATCGTTTCACGGTGTTTCTCGCGACGGGCAGCAATGGCGCGCACAATCATTTCGATCTGCTGGCGCCCCTGGTTCGGCATGGCGACCGGATGCAGGCGATCGTGATCTGCGGGCGAAACAAGCAGGCTTACAACGACCTGCTGCACTGGCGCACGCTGCATCCGGAGTTCAACTGCTACATCGAGGGTTTCTCCGAGATCGTGCACCGACTCATGCAAGTGAGCGATTTGATCGTGACGCGCGGCGGCACGACGACGTGTGCGAAGGCGCTTTTTTATCGGTGTCCGATCGTATTCAACGCCTTCGGCGGAATCATGCCGCAAGAGGAGCTCACCTGGAAATTTTTCCGCAACGGCGCGGAATGTAGAAAGGTGGAGAACGCCGGCGAGTTTGCCGATCTCATCGAGGAATGGCACACCGACCCGGCGTCATTCGAAGCGGCGCGGGAAAAGTTTTTGCAGCTGCGAATCGAAGAAGACCCGACGGTGGTGATCGATGAATTGGTCGAACTCGCGAACGAAGTGCCGCAGGCGAAATTGCAACGGCAGGCGTTTCCGCCGAAGACCAATGGAAATGGATGCGGCGCGCCGCGCGGCGCGGGCGGGCGGTGAAGCGGATCAAACAAGCGGAGTCGCAGAGCGACCCGAGCGCCGACGCGTTAGGCGTTCAGACCGGGTTCGGTCGAAGGGTTTTTCAGCTGGTCTTTCCAGCTTAGAATTTTGGCTTGGGCGCCGAAGTGTTCGGCGCGGGCTTTGTCGCCGCGTTCCATCCAGATGCGCGAGAGCGTGGTGTTGATGAACAGGTCTGACGGACGCAGAGCGTGAGCCTTTTCGGCGGCCGCGAGGGCCGGGTCGAGCTGGCGAAGAGAAAAGTGCACTTCGGCGAGCGCATGCCACGCTTCGAATGAAGAAGGAACAGCGGAGGTCGCGCGGTTGAGTTTCTCGATGGCGATCGCGGCATCGCCGAGTGCGTAATCGGCGGTGGCTTCTTCGATCAGGCTTTGCAGTTCGTCCGGAGTCATTCGCGTTCGGAGGACAAGGTGGGGGAATCTGCGCAAAAAGAAAGGACGGTCTCGGGAGACCGTCCTTTGAATTTTCGAGGAAGGGAAATTGCGTCAGGACTTCGGCGCGCTGCCGGCGAGGGCGAGGGAAAGCGCGATTTCGTTGGAAACCTTGTCCTCCATGTTGCCGGGATTGATGCCGAAGTCGGTGCGGAGAACGGTGAAGTCGCCACGGACGACGAGGAGGTCGCCTTTCGCATCCGGTTTGTTGATACGTTTGCCGAACGCGCCTTCGAGATAGCTGAGCTTGACCGGCACGGCGATGTCCTTGGTGACGCCCCGCAGGGTGAGCTTGCCCTTGGCGGTGGCGCTGTAGTTCGCGCCAGCGGCTTTGACGTCGGTCAGGCCGTCGAGTTGGAAGGTGATTTTGTCGTTCTTCGCGGTGTCGAGCCAGCGTTCTCCCTGGATGTGATCGGACATCATCTTGTTCGGGACCGTCAGCGATTTCGCATCCACGACGATCGTGCCGGCGGTCGCTTCGGGCGCGGCGGGATCGAAGCTGACGGTGCCGGTGATGCCATTGGTCGTGCCAGCGATCTGCTCGAGCGGAGCGTCGAGCTTGAACTGAATCGTGTTCACGCCTTTCGGGTCCTTGAAATCGAAGGACGTCGGCGCGGCGAACGCGCTGGCGGTCGTGAATGCGAGCAGGGGGAGCAGCAGTTTTTTGTTCATGTGGACTGGGAAAGTTTGGAACGGAAAAGAAATGACGCTCCGAAAAGGAAAACGGCGACAGCGCAGCCGCCGGCCAGCCATTCAACTCCGGGAACGAAGCGATCTTCGTAACGGACGTAGTCGAGGCCGGTCACCTCGTCGATTTCCTGGATTGGAACCTGATGCTGGGTCCAGCCGATGCGGGCGCCCTTTGCGGCCCAGAAGCCGACGCAGCCGACGAAGGTGGCGAGAGCGAGAAGACGAAAAATGCGACGCCACGGGCGCGTGGAGCGAGCGGATGCTGGAGACATGCTGGCCACCGAGCAAAACCGGCTTTGGCACGCATGCAACTCATGTGACACACGAAAAAAGGCGGGAGAAAAAATCTCCCGCCTGGCGAGTGACGACTCGCGATCGTTAAGCCCTGCAGACGAGGCGAGGGTGGTTCCCGTGCGCCGCCTGCACAAGGGTGCTGCTACTCACATTTGACAGTGAGGGTGGAGGCTCATTGGCGGAGCACGGTGGTGACGCGAGTGCTGGCTGCTCGCAGACCGTCGGCTTGGGCGGTGATCCGGAGTTCTCCGCTTGCGCCGGGTTTAGCGCGGACGATGACGAGGCACAGGCCGTTGAACGCTTTGCGTTGGGGCAATTGAAACGGCTCGAAACTGGTGGGATCGCCGTTGTCGGTTGCGACGATTTCGCCGGGGCCTTCGGTTTCGAATTTCAGGTCGTGACTCGTGCGCGGCACGAGACGTCCGGCGTCGTCGATGATGCGGACCGTGATGAACGCGAGGTCGCGCCCATCGGCCGAAATAGAGGCGCGATCGGGCGTGAGCTCGAGCGCGGTGGCTTCGCCGGAAGTTTCCACGCGGGCATCGGCCCATCTCGCGCCGTTTTTGTAGGCGACCACTTCTACCACACCGGGCTCGTAGGCCACGTCGTCCCAGCGAAGTCGATACGTGAACGGGGCCTTCTTTTTTCGTCCGAGCGAGCGACCGTTGAGGAAAAGCTCGGCTTCGTCACCGGAGGTGAACACGTGAATGGGCGTGAGTTCGCCGTGCCGGTCCGGCCAGGTCCAATGCGGAAGAATGTGCGCCATCGGCAGCTCAGGGCGCCAGTGCGATTGATAGAGGTAGAACCGGTCTTTTTTGAAGCCCGCGAGATCGATGATGCCGCAATACGAGCTGCGAGATGCATAGTAGGGCGTGGGTTCGCCGAGGTGATCCCAGCCGGTCCAGACGAACTCGCCGGCGACGTAAGGATGCCGCTCGAGGGAGGCGAAGACCTTGTCGGCGGACGCGCCGAAGTCCACGGCGTGCAGTTCGTAGGAACTGACGTGACGCGATTTCGAGTCGCCGCCGCGACCCTCGCGCGTGGGCGCGCTGGTCTCGGATGTAACAGGAAACAAATACACGCCGCGGCTGCTGAACGCGGACGCGGTTTCGCTGCTCAAAATGACTTTGTCCGGAAATTTCTCGCGGAAGGCGGGAAACTGCGGCGACGTGCGGATGCGGTCGGTGCCTTCAAACTCGGGCGTGTCGCGAATGCCCTGACCTTGATAGTTGAGGCTGATGACGTCGATGACCGCAGGAAGCGGCATGTCTGCTTTTGCGTAGTTCATCGCGCTCGTCGTGGGGCGGGTCGGGTCCTCGTCGTGCGAGATGTCGCAGAGACGTTGCGCGACGGCGGCGCCTTCTTCGCCCGTGTATTGTTCGCCGACCTCGTTGCCGACACTCCAGAGGATGACGGAAGGGTTGTTGCGGTCGCGGCGGATGAGCGCGCGAAGATCCTGTTCGTGCCAGTCGGAGAAGATCAGGTGAAAATCGAGCGGAGTTTTGCGGCGTTCCCAGACGTCGTAGCTCTCGTTGACCACGAGGAAGCCCATGCGGTCGGTGAGTTCGAGGAGTTCGGGCGCGGGCGGATTGTGCGCCATGCGGATGGCGTTGCAGCCCATCTCGCGGAGCACTTCGAGCTGACGCTCGGCAGCGCGAAGATTGAAGGTGGCCCCGAGAGCGCCGAGATCGTGGTGCTGGTTGACGCCTTTGATTTGGATCCGCTCGCCGTTGACGTGGATGCCCGAATCAGGATCGAAGCGAAGCGAGCGGATGCCGAAGCGGGTTTCGTAGGTGTCGAGGATTTCGTCGCCGCGCGAGACCGTGGTGACGGCGATGTAGCGATGGGGCGTCTGCGTGGGCGGCGGACCCCACAGTTTGGGGGTCGAGACGGTGACGGAACTGTCGAAGGCCAAGCTGCCGCCGGCGGCAATGGTGGCTTCGCGCGAGGGGAGCGTCGCGGTGGGATTGCTGGCCCGGGAATCGTCGACGCGAAGCTCGAAAATCGCAGTTGAAACGGAAACATGGGCATCGCGCTCGGACGCGTTGTCGATGGTGACCTGCACGTCGACGGTGGCGGTGGATGCGGAGACATCGCGGGCGGTGATGTAAGTGCCCCACTGCGCGACACGAACGGGCTGGGTTTTGGTGAGCCAGACGTTGCGATAGATGCCGCCGCCGGGATACCAGCGGGATGAACGCGGCGGATTGTCGAGACGGATCGCGATCTGATTCTGGGCACCGAAACGGACATAGGGCGTGAGGTCCACGCGCCACGAGGAGTAGCCGAAAGGCCAGCCGCCGGCGATGTGGCCATTGATCCACACCGTCGCGTAGGACATCGCGCCGTCGATCTCCAGAAAGATGGACTTACCGATGTCGGTCGTCGGAATGTCCAATCTTTTTCGATACCAGCCGATGCCCCAGCTTGGGAGCCGTCCCATGCCGCCGACGTCGCCCGTCGGGATGAAGGGGCCCTCGATCGCCCAATCGTGCGGAAGGTCGAGTTGGCGCCACGCGCTGTCGTCGAAATCGCTCCGCACGTAAGCTACGTCGCTGCCGGGATTGCCGGGTGGCCGGATGTGGCGGCGAGCGGGATCCTTGATGAAGGCGTTTCCGGTGGGGAGTATCCAAGATTTGAGGACGGGCCGGGCCTCCGTGGAAATTTTTTGCGCTTCTTTCGGCTGGGCGTCGGCGGGGCCATCGTCGCGTTCGTTGCGCACCTCGGGGCGCACGTCGTAGAGCAAGTTGACGGTGTTGCCCGGTGGATCGTCTTTTTGGAAGCGCCAGCCGTCGTTGAACGAGATTCGCTCGCGCGGCGCGCCCTCCGCGAGAGAAGCCAGCGTGAGCAGCGCAGACGCAGCGATCGCGAGGTAGCGAGGAGGGCGGGAGAAGAGTGCGTTCATGAGATTCGGAAGTGAGAGGCCAATTTAAATGCTTGGGAGTGATCGTCGCCCGCTGCGCCGAAGTGACTGCCATCGCCTCGGGGCGGCTGAGGGTGAAATCACTTCACCGTTCGCGACCGAGGGCTTACTCGATGAGCTCGCGCGGCGCCGCGGTGAAGCAAATTGCCGCGCTGACATTCGAATGCGGCGAGTGGCGCGGTGGGCGAGACTCGAACTCGCGACCGACGGTTTAGAAAACCGTTGCTCTATCCGGCTGAGCTACCACCGCGTGAAAGCCAAAACGTGCTGCGAAGCGGTAGCTTTGGAGGCAGGTGCGGACAAGGCCAAAACCACGCTTGACTTGGGTTGGATCGGTTAACACGTTCGCCGGCTCTTTCCCCTCACGGGGTGGTAGCTCAGCTGGTTAGAGCGTCTGCCTGTCACGCAGAAGGTCGCGGGTTCGAGTCCCGTCCATCCCGCCATTTTAAATGCCCGCAGCCCAACGGCTTGCGGGCTTTTTTGCGTCCATTCGTTGAACTGCCGCAACGCGGCAAAATCTGACAAAATCGGCAAAAAACCGCAGGTAGTGACAGCGTAGTGTCACGTTGTTCTTCCGCCATGCGATCGTTTCGCTGCTTAGGCAATCTTGGCGGGAGGAACGCGCAGATCGCACACGATGCTCAGCGTGAGAACAACTGCAGCGTCCAAGCGCGCGGTTGAGTCGAATCCGCTGGCCTCTCGAAGAACGATGTTGGGTGAAACTTTGCCGCACGCGCCCGGCCGCGGCTGACTGGTGACTCCAGGTTGAATGCAAACAGCCTCTCACCCACCTTCGGCGTCACTTTCCAGCGTGAGAGATCCAAGCGATCGATCCTCACTTTACGTTCAGCTGCGTCCTCGATCATCGCGTCAAACACTCCATCACCAGTGATGGATATCCGTCTCGGGCTTGCCTCGCGCGCCTCGGCTCGCAGCGTGCGGTATAGACTCAACCTACATCGGCAAAATGACCGCTGCCGTAGTCGATGCGCCCGGCCTATCTGGCGACAAGGCGGACTTGGTTCGCGACGCCTTGCAGCGTTTGGGCCGGTCGCATCGGTGCCGAGCCGTTCTCCAGGCTTGCGCGGACGACATTCGCACGCGTCCAGACACAGGCGTGGTAGCCGGCTGTTCGAGCGGCGCTACGCGGGACCATGCGAGGTTGAGGTCGTGGACGCGAAGATCCAGGCACGGTCGGGAGGTCCCTCCTCCAGGATAGAGATCGAGACATGCCCTCCCTTTTCCTTAAGTCGGGCTTTTACGCCTTGTGCGTATACGCAACCGCCCAAATTGCGCCATCACCGGCGAAACGCGCCGACGCCCGTCGTCCTTAAGTCTGGGTTTTACGCCTGCTGCGTATACGCAAGCCGCTTAAGTCGGCGTTTTACGCCTTCTGCGTAAACGCGGGGTGCTCATCATAGCGCGTTTTTTCGCGCTCAGCTTAGCGCGTTCGGCTCCAAAAACGAAAACCGGAGGGAGTGTTGCTCGGCCGAAGATTGAGCGGCGCGGGCATTCTTGTTCGGGCGGACGCGAAGCGGGGCAGGGTGATGTATTTCGTCGGAAGGGCGCGGGCCAGACGGTTGAACCTTGCCCGGTGCCCCCCTCAAAACGACCCGCGCGCGGGGTGTTGTCATCTAGCAAGAGATATGACGATTCTCGCGCTCGATTGCAAAACCCCGGAGGCCCTCACGCAGGCGGCTCAGGCCGCCCGACGGGAGGAGCACGCCAAGGAACTTTCCTTGGCCGAAACCAAGTTTGAGCCGGAGACATTCATTAAGAGCGCAGCCGCGGTGTTCACTGATTCGCGCAACGGCTCGCGAGCCTCGGCCTGCGCGAGGAGACGCTCGAATAAGAACGATACCGACCATCTCTTCCCATGAAGCTGTCGCGAAAACTCTCTCCCCGAGCAGATTACTTGCGCGATCTTGTTCGGTGCCGCCGCGAAGCCGTGTCCGACGATTATCGCCGATTCCTAGTGCCGTTCATCGCGCGCATGTGGCGCAAATGCACGCCTGCGGAGCGCATCGCTGCGTTCGCAGCTGCGCGACCGCGCAAGCGCCACGTAGCGGCCTGATCAGAGCAAGACGGACATTCGGGCCGCCGGCCGCATCTCCCACGGAGGTGCGGCCGGCTTGTTGTGGGCGGGGCGCTGCCGTGGGTGTCGCTATCTCTTGGGCGATGGCGAACCCGCACCAATCCTCACACAGTCCGCCCGGCGCATGGACCCCGCAGTTTTTCCAGCCTGCGCCCGGCCATCTGGTTGAGCAGCGCACGGAATTCACCTACGCCGAGCACGTGATAATTGCGCCCGACGGACGCGTTGAGACCCGTTTCGGGGCCGCGTGGCGATGGATGACGACAGATTCGCGGCATTTGCCTCCTGCTGCAACCGCGTCCTTGGCGGCGGACATCTTGCGCATGCGCCCGGCGATGCTCTACCGCCCACCCGGGGGTGAACTGCAGATCCCCTGGCATGCCGGCGCGCCGGTGCCGCCGCAGCTCGCGCTGCCCGCCCGGGGAGCTTGGTGGAAGCGACTACTCGGAGGCCCCCGCTGATGAAAATCCTGCACGTCCAATCGTTGCATCTGCACGATCCTTGGCTGCGCACGGTCGCGTCCTGGGCGCCATCAGTCGACGCGATCACGATCGCCGGTGATTGCATGCCGATCGCATCGTCTCGCAAGCGCGTCGATGACGAGCGCGAGCTGCGCCGCTGGCTCGCAGATCTGCGCGTCGATGTCTATTATTCGAGAGGGCCCTACGACGTAGATGCGCGCAAGATGCTTGGCTGGGGCCTGCCTAACCTGCACCTCTCGGGGACGCATGAGGGGCGCGGCACAGGGTATAGTATTCACGTCGTAGATACCTACTCCACCGAGATCTGGGAGCCTCATGCGACGACTCTACCCGGGATCGTTGTAAGCCACTTTCCGCCGATGGGGTGCGGATGTGCGACATCCACTCCGGATGGGGAAAATTGCGGACGCAGTGACGTGCGAGCAATGCTCGATCAGCTCGGTGACGTGCGACTCGCGCTCGGCGGTCGCGTGTCGCAGCCGCGGGAGCGTATCGGTTGGGCGGAGGGGGCCTGTGTCGTTGTGCCTGGAATTAGCTACCAGGAGCACGCCGCCGAACCGGCTTTTGCGCGCATCGATATGAGCAGGCGCAGCATCCAGGTCTACGACGGGAAACAGCTGCGCGCGCACTCGTTCGCTCGCTGAGCCCCCCTCATCCGGGCGAATCGGCTCGGTGTTGTTATAAGCAGGTGTGACATCGCCCTACGGCAACACCCGCGTCCACTACGTGATCACTCAGAGCTCCGCGAGATGGGCATCACGTCGACTCGCCCAAGCGAACAACTCGGCGAGCGCGGCACGCAAGCAATCGAAGAATTTCCCGGCACGCGGGTGTTGGCGTCATGTAGACTGACACGCGACGCAGCGCATACGGCGCCATGAGCACACCCGTTTTTGGGATGTGGCAGGGGCGTTGTTATCAAAGGGACGATGATGACACTCCCCGCTCTTGATCCTCGCTAGAACTCTCTTGGGGCGACCGCGACCCCCGGCGCCCTGGCACCCATTTCTGCGTGCGGCACAGAGATGGCCGCCCGCAGTGGCGCTCCGACTTGGCGCAGGCGCGACAGCTCTCCCGCAATCGCCTATACGCGGAGATGGATGCACTGACGCGCGAGGGGGTCGCACGTCGCCTGCAAGCGGCGGCGCGTATTCGAGCGCACAAGAGAGGACTGGCGTTCGCGATCACGGTCGCGGATGTGCTCGCACTCATCCCTGAGGAATGCGCTGCCCCGCGCTGGGCCTGCGATTCGCGCGCGGCAGCGGTCGGGCGTCGCCGACGCTCGACCGTATCCTCAATGATCGCGGCTACGAGCGCGGCAATATCGAGGTGGTGAGTAAAGCTCACAATTGCTGTAAGCGCTGCGCCCGCGCTGGCGCGGACATCGTGCGCTATCGCACGTGCCAGCGCACCCGCGCGGATCAGCTCGCCGCGGCTGCTCACCTCGACGTGTCGCGCGCCCGCGCAGTCGCGGCCCTCAACTTCGGTGCATGACCGAGTCCACAACTAATCCTATGCCGCCGGCCCGGGTTCGGGCGCGAGCAGCTGGTGGGCATCAGCGACTTGGCGAAGGAGATGCGCGCGAAGCTGTCGGTGCCGGGCGCGTGCGCGGGGTGAGCAGACCAAGCGGTTATCTCTTTATTGAACATGAGTAACGAAGATTACCGCTTTTGCGCCGGTTGGGACGACGGTTCACGCGCAATCCAAGGCGAGCGCCAGCCGCGCCGCAACGACAACGTCCTCCAGTCGCGAGACTACTTGGAGGGTTACCTCACCGGACGCGACACAACCGAGCGCGTGCTGCTCGAACGCAGCGGCTGCAACGCGGGCACTGACCGCAACTGAGGCTCATCAAAAAAATCGGAGCCGCTCATAGACGAGCAAAGGCTGATGGCGCTTCCATATGACGCAGCAATCGGCTCTGGCCTGGGAGGAGGATCACCTCGCCAAACTCCGCCAGTTGAAGCAGGGCCTGATGCAGACGCTGCTGACCCCGCCGAGCTAAGTGGCGGGCCAAGACTCTTGCCACGTGCCGCTGGGATCGTGGATTCTGACCTTCGACCCTGGCTGTAGCTTGTCACGGAAGACTACGAGACTCACCCCTGCCTGTCCGGCACGATGTAACGGTGCGCAGGGATAGCGGATTGCTTCAAAGCGGTCGCTCGCGGCTGCCGCTGCGCCAAGAAGCTGTGTCGGGGCGGCGGGCGACTTTAGGCGCCATGGAGCAATCAACTCGTCAGGATTGGTGCCGAGCGTTGATTGCACGCTGGTAATGGTGACATCGAGCACGGCTCGCAGGTTGACCTCGACATGAAAGACAGTGTCCGGCGGCGACGCTTTCCGCGCGAACCCGGCTAGCCCTGCATGTTGTTTCACCTCGGCTGCTGCCACGTCCTCACCCTCTCCGAGATAAAGCGCCGCGATATTGGGGGGATTGTAACGGTAGGCTTTTGTCGGCGTGAGCAGGAAGGTCGGAGAGACGATCTGTAGTGCCACGCCAGGCACGACTGGTCCTTTCATCCCCAAAAGGGCCGCCAGCGGGACTCGGCGCGCATACGTGTCTGCGAGGGGAGATGGCGCCAAGGTGGCGAGAGCCGAGAAGAGGGCGGCGTCAACGTGCATTAGTCTTGCCGGTTCGTGAGTATATCCTGCACGAGATCGGCAACGACTGCTGCGCGGCCTTCGCGGATGAGGGAAATCGGAGTGTTGTTCTCCAGCTCTGTGTTGGGGCTTTCGAGCCACTTGGCGAAGTCGGCCGGATTAGCCAACAGCGTGCGGAGCGCAGCGACCTGCTCGAGCACCTCGAACTTTTCGCGGTGATTGGGCGAGTCCGGAGTCTGCCGCAGCGCCTCGGCTGTCACGTCGAGCAGTTTGGCCAGTTCTGTCCGCTTCAGGCCGAAACAAGCGCGGATAAGTTCGCCGTCCAGCCGTCCCGAATCTGGATTGCGGAGGTCGTTCGTGGCCATCCTAACGCCCGGCAATTCAGACAATGTCTGCCCGGTCCGCTGTTTCTCTAGGTGGGCGCGCAACCTTTGCCAGAACTGCACTATCCCGTGCGGTGAACTCGGCATCCAAGCCGTATCAACCGCGATTCCGCTGGCAAGGCCGAGCAGAGCCTGAGCGACGGTCTCTTGTTGATGAGAGCGAAGCAGTGCAGCGCGGACGACAGAGTTAAGACGGCATCGGAAATCTGCCTCACCTGTCGAGATCTCGAAAATGCCTCCGGCGGCTTCGATGCCGGGCTTGATTTCCCATGCGAACCGTTGGGTTGAGCGGGGCGCATGATGCCCCACCACGATCGGGACACCGTTTGCCACCATTGATACCAAAGCGTCGCGGCGCCAGCCGCGCAGCCCGTCGTCGAACACGACTCCGAGAAGCCCCGGCTCTTTGAGATCAGCTGCATCGTGAACGACGTAAACGTTGCACGAGTGAACGTTCAGCAAGCGCTTGTAACGCGACTCATCCGGCTCTCCCGCGCAAATAGCCACCCAATTGCTCAGCCGAGGAAACAAATTGCCGGGGGTGGAGGGAATGCGATGATTAGCGGTTTCGGTCATAATTTCACGCAAGCAGAAAACAAGGAGAAAGCAAGTTACCAGCTCGATTGCAAGATCTGACTAGCGGTTGGACGCAAACGCGGCGGGCTAACGGGCCCTACGGGCTACGGTAAGCCAAGCGTTGCCCCGACTCCGCTTTCTGTAATTGCTAGTTGTAGGTTATTTGTCTTTTCGCGTTCAAGGACTCGAACATGTCCGAATACTTACACGTCGAAAAGCCCTTCCTCGACCAGCTGCGCGCACTGGGGTGACGGTCATCGACCAAGGGCACGGCGTGATCCCATCTGATCCGGGCGTCAGCCTGCGCACGAGCTTCCGCGAGGTGTTTTTGCCAGAGGTGTCCCGATCCGCGGTGAAAGCGCTTAACCGGACCGCGCCCGGCGAGGAGTGGCTGACTTCACGCCAGCTCGACGATCTGCGTGACCAATGGCTGCGCTAGCGGCCCGGCCGCTGCTCGGGATCAACGAGGCCGTGCAAGGGCTGCTCTTCAACGCGTAGGGCGGTCACGCTCCATGATGGACGAAAGCTCACCAGCGTCTCGTTAGCTCGCTCCTAGAGCCGCGGTCCCACTTCGACTCTGGCGACATTCTAGAACCGGCAGACAGGCCGACATTTTGGGATCCCGCAGGCCTGTCGTCGTGGTTCACGCGTAAGAGCGCCAATGCAATCAGCGGCTTGGCGAGGCAAATGCGCGCAAAGTCGGTGCCAGCAACTGGGTGCGCGGCGGCTTGATTTTGGACGGCTATTTCTTCTGACAATGAGCTCAGCCATATCGTTTAGGTCATACGCAGCGCACTGCGGCTTTAGCGACGGTTTCGACCGCATCTACCAGATGCCATCACCTCGCCGCGCGCAAAAGACAAAGGCGCGCTTGGACTATGTCGCTGGATACTTGGAGGGTTTCGACGCTGCGCAGTGCGATCTCGTCGAGCGTGCCACCGGGCGCGTGCCTGACGAGATGCGCAACTGAGGCCCCCGCGGGCCCCGGATTTTTGGGGGCTATCTCTTCTGGCCGCCAATCGCCGCACGGACCCGCAAAAAATCGAGGGCATGTGTTGTTATTGGGTCGGTATCTATGCCTACCGGCCCATACGAAACGATTCTAACGACACAGGAACTGGCGGCTCACCTGAGGGTGAGCACCGATACCATTGCGCGGATGGAGCGCGCCGGCCAACTCCCACCGCCGATGCGCAGCAAGCCTCTGGGCACCGGCAAGGGGCGCAGCGTGATCCGGTGGGACCTGTTTCGCGTCGGCCAATACCTCGACGGCTCTGACAGCCGCGATGGCAACAACTGATCACCATGCCACGCATCGCAAAAGTCACGCCGCGTCAGCTTCCCAACGGGACGTGGCACATCGACACTATGGCGACCGGCAAGCGGTATCGCATGACATGGCCGACGGAACATGAGGCCATTCGCGACGCAGAGCGTATCAAGCGTGAGATCGCCGGCGTTGGCCTGAACGCGGCCGACCTTCGCGAATATGACGCCGCCGCGCACCGCTTAGCGACGACCGACCTCCCGGGCCGCGGACACTCGATAACATTCGTGGTGGACTGGTTCCTCTCGAACTTCGTGGGCTCTCGTAGCAACAGGACGCTCAAAGAGTGGGCTGAGGACTACGTAGCCGAAAAGAAAGAGGCCAAGCTTCGCGCGAAGAGCCTGCGTGAGATCCGGCAGTATCTCACCGACCACTTTATCGCTGCCTTCGGGCACCTCACCCCGCTCCAGATTTCAACCTCCCAGCTGAAGGAGTATCTGGCAGCTAACACGTCCCGCTGGCACCGCGACAAGGTGTTGCGCGCTTTCTTCTCATGGCTCGCCGGAGAGGAGTGCCGCAAGATGATCACCCTCACCGCGCCCCCTCTTAAGCAGTCGCCGTTCGCTGGCATCCGGAAGCAGGAGTATGAACGCGCCAGCGACGAGATCGTTTTCTTGTCCGTTACGGAACTCCGCGCAGCGATTGAGCTTGCGATCCGGGAATATCCAGAGGCACTCGGACAGCTTGTGTTCCTAGCGTTCACCGGCCTGCGCCCAGACTGCGAAGCTCCGCCGTTTTGGAAGAGCGACAAGCACGGTTGGCGCCGGATCGACTTCACGCGCCGTTTGCTTACTGTGACCAAAGAACTCGAAAAAACGAAAAAGCGGTCACGCCAGCTGGTCCTCCAGCCGAACGTTGGCGCATGGCTTGAGTATTTCCAGAGGATGGGAACTCCAATGGTTTGCCCGCGCCGCGCTTGGCGGAATTTCAAGAACGCCGCCTATCCGGCGAAGCGGAAGGTCCAAGACCTCCTCCGGCACACCGCGCTCAGCAACTACGCTAAGCGGCTCCCACTTTTCGAGCTTGAGCGCCAATTTGCGACCTCTGATGACATCCTGCTCGACCACTACCTGGTCCAGATTGCAGACGAGGCTGAGGTCGACGAGTATTTCTCCTTCACACCAGCGTCTTTCGGCCTAACCTAAACGACGCCCACGACGTTAACACGAGCCGCCTAAGCCAGGGCGGCTTTTTTACGCACGGAATTCAACGCCGCCGCAGGGGCAGCGCCCGCACGCCGTGGCGGAAAACGGCCCGCCGGACCAGAGTAAGGGTTTGCGCAAGGAGCATGCGCAAAAGCGCGGTGAACTGAGAAAGTCGAGGATCTATTCTGACGCAATTCTGTCAAACCGTTGTGTAAGTCGTTGAAGTATCGTTGGAGGCGTCTGCCTGTCACGCAGAAGGCCGCGGGTTCGAGTCCCGTCCATCCCGCCAATTTGAAGGGCCCGTTGGGTTAGGGAACGGGGCGGTTTGCC
>JAEZGX010000025.1 GCA_023416735.1 Verrucomicrobiota bacterium
TTCGGCGGCGGTGGGCACGGCGTCGCGGGGCTCCTCGGTTTCAACCACGGACGAGGAAGAATGGACACGAATATCTGTGGTTTGGGCGATCACGGCGGCGGAGGAGCATCGTTGTGTGCGGGGGAAAACCGGAGCCGGACGGGAAGGTTACAGGGAAATTGCGGCGGGGTGACGGCGGGGTCGGGAGACCCCGCCCTACAGAGGGGGTGTGACGCGGAAAGTCGGCGCGGGGAGTGGATTTTTAGCGGGCAACGCTCATGGTGGGCGCATGAACCGTCGCGAATTTGTTGTTCGTTCGTCGTTATTGGTTTCCGCGGGACTGTTGAGCCGATCGAGAATGTGGGGTGCGGCGGGAGCAGGGCCAGTGACGGAGTTTCGGGCGCTGCGGAGGAATGTCGGGGTGTTTACCGGCCGCGGGGGTTCGATCGGGTGGCTGTCGAATGCCGATGGGTTGGCGGTGGTGGATACCCAGTTTCCGGATACGGCGGCGGTGTGCCTGGATGGGCTGCCGGAGCGGGGCGATCGAATGATCGACGTGGTCATCAACTCCCATCACCATGGAGATCACACGGCGGGCAATGGGGTGTTCAAGCCGGCGGCGAAGACGATTGTGGCGCACGCGAATGTGCCGAAGCTGCAGATGGCAGCGGCGGAGCGGGCGGGGACGGTGGAGCGTCAGGTGTTTGCGGATACGACCTTCGTCGAAGCGTGGCGCAAAGACATCGGTGACGAGACAGTAACCGCGCAGTATTTCGGGCCGGCGCATACGAGCGGGGACATCATGGTGCATTTCGAGAGAGCGAATGTGGTGCACATGGGGGATTTGATGTTCAACCGGTTGTATCCGGTGATCGATCGTCCGGCCGGGGCAAGTATCCGTCATTGGATTACGGTGCTGGAGGAGGCGGCGAAGACCTTTGGCGGGGAGGCGATTTATATTTTCGGGCACGGGAACGCCAAGTTCGGGGTAACTGGCGGGTTAGCGGACATCGCGGCTTTTCGCGATTATCTCAGCGGGCTGCTGGAGCATGTGCAGAAGGAGATCGCGGCGGGGAAATCGAAGAGCGAAATCGTGGCGTTGGAGAATCTGCCCGGGTTCGAGGCCTTTCACGCTCCGTTGCCGAATCGGTTGGGATCGAATCTTGGCGTGGCCTTCGACGAACTCACCGAGAAGGCGGGTTAGGTCCGAGGTAGCGGAAGTGCGGCCGCTGGATGAGGGAACAGGAGGGAGGCCCCGCGGTGAGCTACGCAATTACCCGTATGTCGTCGCGGCGTGTTCGGGGGTATGTTGCGCGTGTAACACCGACCCACCCATGAGACTCACACCAGTTGGCCGACGCGCGGGGTTTTTCGAGGAGATGCGAGGATGGTGGCGGGGGGTGTGCCGGGCGTATTGCGAGCGCGTGGTGCGGCGGTCGCTGGCGGCGGCGCCGTTGGGCGGGCATGACTGGTTTTTGGAAGTGGAGCGAGTAACGCGATAGAGGCGAAAACGGCGGCGGGTCACGCTATGGCCACAGTGCGCTCGCTTTGGGCGGGGATTTCCGCTCACGCTGCGGGGGCATGAGCTTCCAGGCTGTGATCAAGTCGGTGGGGTTTCTCGCGTTGTTGTTCGTGATGCTCTACATGGGGCTGAACAATCCGCAGCGGGCGGAGTTTCGCTTTCCGATCGCCGGATTGACGGCGAAGAATCCGATCCATGCGCCGGCGGCGGTGATTTACTTCGGCGTGTTCGCCGTGGGCGTGCTCGCGGGCACGCTGTTGCATACGTCAACGAGTGGGAAGCGCGGGGGTGCAGCGAAAGAAAAGTGAGATGCGGAGGCGGAGCGGCGGAGTGTCGGCCGGCGCTGCATTCAGTCAGTGGGAGAAAGGGTGCGGAGGAGCCAGGCGATGCGGTCCGCTGCGGCATCGGCGTCCTGCATATCGTGGCGCGCGTTGTAGGTGGCGGATTGTTTGCGCGGGCGAGCGGCGGCGTAGAATTGGGCGGCGGCTTCGGGGGTGACGTAGTCGTCGTTGGCGGCGAATTGGAAGAATACGGGCGCGGGAGTGAGTTGGCCGACGAAGTGGATCGGATCGAGACTGGCGAGCTGGGCGCGATAGGCGTCGGGATTGGCCGGCTGGCGAGCGAAGAGAAACCAGTCGGCGAAGTGCGGGGTGCCGGCGATCAGCACGTAACTCGACGGCCGTCGGTCCACGGCGCCCATCACGGCGCCATACATCGCGCCGAAATCGTGGCCTACAAAAGCGATGCGGTCGCGATCGATGCCGCGTTCGGCGAGGAGGAGATCGAGGGCGCGACGCAGGGTTTTGATTTGGGAGACGCTTTGGTCGAAGTCCTCTTCGGGCACGCGGTTCTGATACCATTGCGGTTGGGCCCACATCGCATCGATGAGGACGGAGACGATGCCGCGATCGGCGAGGGCAACGGCCTCGTGGAGGAATTCGGTGCGGTTGGTGGTGGACGGATTGCCGAGCCAATGAACGTAGAGGATGCCAGCGAGGTTGTGGGTCGTGGGAGAGGCGGGCCGGACGACGTAGGCTTTCACCGGTTTGCCGCGACTGTCGGCGAAGGTGATGTCGCGAAGAACGGCGCCGTCGCGGGTGACCGTATCCAGGGTGCGGATATCGAGCGGAGCGTCGCGGTCGTAGTCGAAAAGCGACGGGTCGAGGGGGGCCGAATCGGCTGGAAGGGAAGCGAAGCTGGAGGAACTGACGACGAGCCAGAAAAGAAGAGCGCAGAACCCGGAAAGCCTCATGTCGCAACGAAGTCGGTTCCGGAGCGGAGTCGAATGCGCGGGGAGTGTCATACCTGGTGTGATACGTTGCGCGGGCGTTTAGAACCCATGCTTAACGCGAGCCGGGAGCGGGGAAATTTTTCGAAGCGTCGTCGAGGACGAGGATCCAGTCGAGCGTTTCGCCGGCGTCGGGCGGGGTGAAGCGATGTGTGTCCGTTCTTTTGATACGCCCGGCGGAGGACGCGGTGCCGTTGCGGGGATTGAACCACCAGACGTTCAGCGTTTCTCCGCTCAAGGCGGACGTGCGGACGGTGAAAGAGCGGCCGACAGGAGCGTAGATGGCGCCCCAGGAACCGGATCGGTCGCGCGTCGCGACGAACCGGTAGCGGCCGGCGCCCGGGACGGCGGTGGGAGCTGGCTCGGGGACGAGGAGCGCGTCGTCGGGAATGCGCGTGAAGAACGGACGTGATTCGAGGAGGCGGCGAGCGTGCTGCATCTGGGCGGCGCCGGGCTGGTCGATGGCTTCGCGCCAAGGGAGGAGCGGCAGGTTGACGGATTCGCGTTCGGGCGAGGCGAATTGCCAAACGGAGTGGTGACCGTAGGTGTGGCCGAAAGCACCGTTGAAAAGATTCCAATACGCGGCACGGCGGACGTCGGCGGAGAGGGAGTGCCCGTGTTCGGAGGCGGCGAAGGAGATGGGGTGATCCTCGTAAACGGGTTCGCCGTCGAAAACGGGTTTCACGGGAGTGAGATCGTAGTCGGCGCGGATCTTGGCGTAGCGCGGAAAGTTCACCTCGTGGCGGTTTTGGCGCATGTTGAAGTCGAGCCAGTCGGCGTCGTGAAACCAAGTGGAGGAGCCTTGGCCGCCTGGCGGGTGGAAAGTGATCAGGTGAGCGCCGCCGTCGCCGCGGCGAAGCCCGCGCGCCATGGCGTCGATGATGGTGCGATGTGTATCATTTTCGATGGGACGGTCGCCGCCGACGATCCAGATGATGGGCTTGTTCTTGTAACGGCGACCGAGCCATTCGCCGTAGATGCCGGCGTTTTCCGGAGTGAAGATAACGGGACCCTTGCCCCAGCGAGCGAGATTCCATTTGTCGCCCCATGTGGGAAGCAGGCCGATGAAGAGCCCGCGCTTTTCGGCTTCGTCGATGATGGCGTCCACGTGATCCCAATAGTCGTTGTTGGGGCCGGGTTTTTCGTTGGGCCGGGTTGGATGGTCGTCGAGCAGCGGCGTGTGACCGTAGGCGTTGGGGGTGTGGAGGCCGTCGAGTTCGGCGAGGGCGACCGCTTGGATGACGGTGAAGTGTTTGGCGGCGCGGTTGTCGAGGTAGTGGCGGGCTTCCTCGATGGTGAGCCGGTGAAACAGCTCCCACGCGGTGTCGCCGAGATAGAAGAACGGGCGGCCGTCGTCGTAAGTGAGGAAGCGTCGCGATTCGTTGTGAACCTGAAGTCGTGGAGCGGCGGCGAGCGGAGAGATGGAAGCGGCGAGAAGAAAAGCAAAGGCGAGAGGAGTGAGGGGCGGGGCGATTTTCACGGAGGGAAGGGTGGGTGAGAGGAAAGGAGAACGCTACTGCGGCGAAGCGAGCGGTTAACGGGATCAATGATTCTCGCGGTGGAACGGAGGTCGGACGTGTTTCCGCGAAGAAAATTGGCGTGCGAAGGGTCTTTGATGTAATACGGTGCAGCAGCTCCGATACAAAGATCGGGCTTCTTGAAGATACCGAAAACCACCCCGAATTTGAGGCGTCGTGCTCTCACGCGTTCCTCGCTTTCAAACTCCTCTTTTATGTCTACGCCCACCGTTCTGAATCGTCGCGATTTCATCAAGTTCTCGGCGCTCGTGGCCGCGATGCTGAATTTTCCGGGCTGCACGACTCTGCAGCAAAATCCAAAGAAGCCGCGAGCGATCGCGCCGGGTGCGAAGATCCGCATCGCGCAGATTGGCTGCGGTGGAAAAGGCTGGAGCGATGTGCTCGCGGTGAAGGACGAGGAGGTGGTGGCGTTGTGCGACGTGGATTGGGAGACTCCCGTAAGTCCGCCGCGGTGGTCGGGCGACAATCCCGAGGCGAAGCTGTCGAAGCGCGTGCGGTTACAAAAAGAGTTTCCGAATGCGAAGCTTTATACGGATTTCCGGAAGATGTTGCTCGAGATGGACGATCAGATCGACGCGGTCGCGATTTCGACGCCGGATCACATGCATTTCCTGCCAGCGTATATGGCGATCATGCTCGGCAAGCACGTGTATGTGCAGAAGCCGCTGACGCAGACGGTGGGAGAGGCGCGGGAGCTGTTGCGACTGGCGCGCTTGAACGGCGTGGTGACGCAGATGGGCAATCAAGGGCACGCAGGCGAAGGCGTGCGACTGGTGACGGAGTGGCACGATGCGGGCGTGATCGGCGACGTGCGCGAAGTGAATATCTGGACGAATCGTCCGGTGTGGCCGCAGGGAATGACGGAATGGCCCGCGTCGCAACCGGTGCCGGAAGGCTTGAATTGGGACGGCTTCCTCGGCCGCGCGCCGGAGCGGGGCTACAGTCCGGACATTCATCCGTTCAACTGGCGTGGGTATCAGGATTACGGATGCGGCGCGCTGGGCGACATGGCGTGTCACCTGATGGATGCGGCGTTCACGGTGCTGCGACTTGGCGCGCCTTCGTCGGTCGAGCTGAAACAGATCAATGGGAAGAGCCCGATCGCGTTCCCGAAATCGGCGATCGTCGAGTATCAGTTCCCGGCGCGGGGCAATCTGCCGCCGGTGAAGCTGACGTGGTATGAAGGCGGTTTGAAGCCGGAGAAGCCGGCGGAGATGGAAGAGAATCGTCAGCTCGCGCAAGGCGGCCAGCTGATCGTGGGCAGCAAGGCGACGGTTTACGACGGCAACGACTACTGCAACAGCCCGCGCGTCATTCCGGAGGCGAAGCATCGCGAACTTGCGCCGACGTTCCCGCCGCGGACGCTGCCGCGCGTGCCGGGCAACAATCCGCACACGGAGTGGACGGCGGCGATCCGCGCGGGCGATCCGCGTGCGGCCGGTTCGAACTTCGAGTATTCCGGGCCATTTACGGAGGCGGTGAATCTCGGCACGTTGGCGATTCTGGTCGGCGGAAAACTCGAGTGGGATGCGGAGAACATGACCACGGGCCAACCCGAAGCGGACAAGCTGCTGTATCCGACGTATCGCCGCGGTTGGGAGCCGGCGGATATGATGTGAGCGTGATTTGTTGATGAACAGCCGCCGTGTCGTGAGGCACGGCGGTTTTTCATTTCAGGAGCGTCCAAGAGTCGAAGGTTCGACCTGAGCGTTGTAGTTATCGCTTCAAGCGATTGGGCGGGAGGAAGCGGGAGAGTAGCGGAAAGGCTCTGCGGAGGTCGGCCTCGGTGAGTTGTGACTCGGACCGTGCGGAACCGCTGCCGTCCGCGGACGTATGGGATCGTTGGACTTCGTAGATCGGTCTGCCGTCCGCCATTTGGCTCTGCGAGATGAGGTTGATCTCGTATTTGACGGGATCGAGTCCGAAGCCGCCGAATGCCGCGTCGAGATGGGATCCCGCGAGCGTTTGGAACTGAGCGGAGCGTTCTGGTCCAAGCGCTTCGTTGAAAGCTTGAAGCACTTCGTTGTAGAGAGCGCTGCTTTCGGCGGGGAGCGATGGGATCTGCACGATCAAACGGGATCCATCCGGGGATAACTCTGCCTGGGCGTTTGCGACGGCGAGTGCCTCGACCTTCGACCGAACTTCGTTCACGACACGGTTGAGCCGGTTCACTTCGGTGGGCTGGAGATCGAAGAGCTTCACGAAGGCGGGAGTGAGTTGATAGCCTTCCATGAAGCTCACGACGTGCAGCAGTCCGTGCTGGTGAAGCCACATCGCGGCATCGAGGCGTGATTGCGCGGTGGACGCGCTTGGCTGGTCGGCTGGTGGCGGAGAATCGGCGCTGGCGGCCTGCGTCGGCAGCTGCGACGTGGGCAGCGCGACGTTGCGCGAGTCGGGTGCAGCGGAGAAGGCCTCAGTGCTCGCTGCGTGGCGAACGGGGGCGGTGAGCCGGCCAGCGAAGAAACCGATCGAAAGAAAAGCGAACGCGACGCCCGCGCTGAGGAAGAACGAGCGGGCTGTCATGGCGTTCGGTGAGCCGCGGTTACGAGGCGAGGCAGGACTTCGCGGCCTCGGTGAGGGCGGCACGGTCGAGGTTTTTGCCGATAAAGACGAGCGTGTTTTGACGAGCGTCGGTGCCCCATTCGCGGTCGAACTTGGCGTCGAAGAGCATGTGGACGCCCTGGAAGACGAGGCGCTTGTTCGAGCCTTTGATGGCGAGCACGCCTTTGGAGCGGTAGATGTCGCCGCCCTTGGTGCGCAGGAGTTCGCCGATCCAGCTGTTGAGCTTTTGGCCGTCGAGTTCGCCGGAGAAGCTGATGCCGACGGAGCCGACGGATTCGTTGTGGGAATGCTCGTGGCGGAAGGTGCGGTCCCGACCGTAGCGGAGGAGCTTTTTGTCGCCGGCGTAGAGATGCGTCGAGACGTCGTGTCCGGTGAAGAGAAGATAGCGGCCGTTCTCGGGAATCGAGAGGCGGAAGGCGCCGTATTCGTTTTTCAACTTCAGGCGGTGGAGCGTGGCACCGGGGGTAATTTCCTCGCCGGGCTGCACGATTTTTTCCCAGTCGGAGAATGTGAGGACGGTCGCGTTGATCGCGGCGTCGAGATCGGCGGGTTCGACGGATTTTATCGGCATCACGACGACGTCGAGTTCGTTGTGATCGTGACCGCAATCGGGGCCGCACTCGTGATCGTGTTCGTGCGCGTGATCGTGGTGATGATGCGCGTGGCCCTCGTGAGCGTCTTCGTCGTCGGGCGAGTGGCCGATCGTGAGTTCGTAGTCGCCGCTGGAAAGTTCGTAGGCGCCGGCCCATTCGAACGGGTATTCGGTTTCGAGGAATTGCGGATCGAGCTCGGTGGCGCGGGAGAGATTGAAGCCGCCGACGTTGAGCACGCGATCGAGCGGAAGGTCGCAGTTTTTCGTGCGATGGATTTTCGCGACGGCGTTGATGCGATGGATGCGTTCTTCGAGCGCGTCGAGTTCGGCGGGCGCCACGAGATCGGTCTTGTTGAGCAGGATGACATCGGCGAAGGCGACCTGCTTTTGCGCTTCGTCTTCGGCGTCGAGGTGTTGAAGGACGTGTTTCGCGTCGACGACGGTGACGATGGCGTCGAGGCGGAAGTTGGCCTTCATCTCGTCGTCGGTGAAGAACGTCTGCGCGACGGGCGCGGGGTTGGCCATGCCTGTAGTTTCAATAAGGATACCGTCGAGCTTGTCCTTGCGCTTCATGAGCCGGCCGAGGATGCGGATCAGGTCGCCGCGGACGGTGCAGCAGAGGCAGCCGTTGTTCATCTCGAACAGTTCTTCTTCGCTGGAGATGACGAGCTGGTTGTCGACGCCGACCTCGCCGAATTCGTTTTCGATAACCGCAAGCTTCTTGCCGTGTTGTTCGGTGAGGATGCGATTGAGGAGCGTGGTCTTGCCGGCGCCGAGGAAGCCGGTGAGGACAGTGACGGGAATGGCGGACATGGTTTTCGGAAATCGAATAGAAGAAGAAGGCGCAAGCGTGGCGGCGGGTGGGGGAAACGCAAACCGGGCACGCCTCCTGCTCACGGAGCGGGGCAAAACGGTGGTGACGTTGGGGCCAAATGCGTCCGCTTTTCGCGGAATGTTCGCGTTTGGCGCGCAACGCGCGACCGCATTGTTACATGCAGGCAAAATGGAGCGGATGAACCGATTCTCACGGGACCGAAGCCTTGACGCGATTGCGCCGGAGCGGCAGGTCAGGAACTGCCTGACGAGTCACGGATCGTGGCGAACGGGGGCGACTAACACTGATACACAAATGACCACCAAATACATACTGCGGATCTTCGCGGCGGGCTTGCTTGCCTTGCTGGCTTGGACCTCGACAGCGACAGCACAAATTGTCGCGTCGGGATTGACGGGCACCGTCACCGACGCGTCGGGGAATCCGCTCGGAGGAGCGACCGTGACTTTGCTGCACGTGCCGACGAACACGACGGTGACGAGCACGGCGGGCACGAATGGCCGCTTTTCCTTCCGCGGGTTGCGGCCCGGCGGCCCCTACACGGTTTCGGCGTCGCGGGATGGTTATACCTTCGAGATGATCGAAGGTGTGCAGACGACTTTGGGCGAGGACGTCGAAGTGCGTTTGGCGGCTCAGCCGGATGTCGAAGTGTTGGAGCGCATGGTGGTGCAGGCGGAAATGGATGCGCTGGATCCGAATTCGACAGGTGCGAACAGTGTGCTGAATGCGCAGCGGATCGAATTCCAGCCGACGACGAACCGGTCGTTTGCGGACATGATCAAGACCAACCCCTTCGTGACGATCCGTTCGGGCGAGTCGCTGGTGGCGCTCGGTCAGAACAATCGTTTCAACAGCATCTCGGTCGACGGCGCGCGCATCAACGACCAGTTCGGTTTGAACGCCTCGGGTTTGCAGTCGTTCAACAATCCTTTCCCGCTCGACGCCCTCGAGCAGTTCAGCGTTTCGCTCGCGCCCTACGATGTGCGTCGCAGCGGTTTCACCGGCGCTTCGGTCAACGCGGTTACGAAGAGCGGTTCGAATACGTTCAGCGGTTCGGCTTATTACTACTACACCGACCAGGATCTCGCCGGTAAGGACATCATCGGTTCGACGGCGGGCACGCGTCCGATCAGTGAAGAGAAAACCTTTGGCTTCACCCTCGGCGGTCCGATTCTCCGCGATCGTTTGTTCTTCTTCGCGGCTTACGAAAAGTTCGAGCGTTCCGCGGCCGCGACGAATCCGGGCTTCACGCCGGACTCGGCGGCGATGACGCAGATCAACACGCGTCTCGATCAGATCAAGAGTGCGGTGAGCAAGGTCGCCGACACCGATTTCGGCACGCATGGTGGACCGGCGGCGAATGTGACGGATGACGAGAAGCGTCTCATCAAGCTCGATTGGAATATCTCGAACGACCACCGCATGACGGTGCGTTATAGCGATACGGTCGGCACGCAGCCCAGCTTCGGTGCGTATAATTCGACGAGCTTCTCGGGCGGCGCGCCGCTTTCGGGTGCTCCGAGCATCGGACGGGCAACGGCGTTGTCGTCGAACTTCTTCGACGTCGAGCGCACGGAAGAAGTGTGGGCGGGCCAGCTGTTCAGCAACTGGACGCCGGACTTCCGCACGGAAATCGCCTACTCGAACACGAGCTTCGTGCAGAATTCGAACCCGCGCTCGATCTTCCCGGAAGTGCGCATCTACAACCTCTCGGGCATCGACAACACGGGCCGCGCGATCACGAACGGTGTGCTGGCCTTCGGCACGGAGAATGCGCGCCAGGGCAACGATCTCGACGTGCAAACGGAGATCTACAGCGGCATCGCGGAATACACGTGGCGGAACTGGACGTTCAGCGGCGGCGTGGACATCGAGATGAGCGATTACTACAACCTATTCCGGCAGTCGTCCTACGGTATCATCGGCTACTCGAATCTGGCAGCTTTCCTGGCGGACACGCCCTTCGCTTCGTTCCGCTCGGTGGTGCAGCAAGGCACTCCTCCGGCGGACATCAGCGAATTCAAGCAGACGGGCATCTTTGGCCAGGCGCGCCTCGATGTGAATTCGCGCCTCTCGCTGACCGCGGGTGTGCGCGTGGACATGATCGACAGCGGCATCGCTCCGGCGGAGAATGCCGCATTCCGCAATGCGTTTGGCGTGACGAATTCGGGCACGCCTGACGGCACGAGCAACGTGGCGCCGCGGGTGAGCTTCAACTATGCGGTGGACGAAGAGCGCAACACGCAGATCCGCGGTGGCGTCGGCGTTTTCCTTGGCCGTGCTCCGTGGGTGTTCTTCTCGAACTCTTTCGGCGCGACCGGCGTGGGCCGCTTCACGCAGGCTAGCACGACGATCTCCAATCCGGCGGTGCCCTCGCTCGTCGATTATCTCACCAACCAATTCGATCCGGCGGATCCGATCGGCACCGTTACGACGGCCGGCAGCACCTCGACGATCAATCTCGTCAAGCCGGGCATCAAGCTGCCGACCATCATGCGCACCAACTTCGCGGTCGATCGTCGGTTGCCGGCGCTCGATGCGACGCTGACGGCGGAGTTCGTTTACACGGAAAGCTATTCCTCGCTGTTCATCGACAACATGAACTTGAAGCCCACGACGAAGGGGGCGGACGGCCGCCAGCGTTTCGCGGGCGCCGCTTCGGGCAACAACGCGATCGTGCCGGCCTTCGGCAACGTGCTGAGGATGCGCAATGTCGATGAAGGCACGTCGGAGTATTTCTCGTTGAGCATCGATCGTCCCTTCAAGAACGGCTGGGCTTACAACGCCGCTTATACGCACGGACGCGCGTTCGAGGCGCAGGCGCTCGGCAGCTCGACGGCCAGTTCGCAGTGGCAGTTCAACGCGGTCTTCAACCAAAACCAAGTTGAGGTCGCGCGTTCGGACTTCGAGATCCGCCATCGCTTGCAGGCGACGGTGGCGAAGGAGTTCAACTACTGGCGCAACCTCGCGACGACGGTTTCGCTCTACTACGAAGGCCGCACGGGCAGCCCGTATAGCTGGGTCTATACCTCCGACCTCAATACGGACGGCTTCCAGCGGAACGACCTCGTGGCGGTGCCGGTGGGCATCAACGATCCCCGGTTCGACTTCTCGGGTCTGACGCAGGCGCAGATCGATACCTATTTCGGCGCGCTCGAAGCGACGGGCTTGTCGAATTACGCGGGTGGCTATGCTCCGCGCAATTCGTTCTTCCAGCCCTGGCAGAACCGCCTCGATCTCCGCCTCGCGCAGGAGATTCCGATTGCGGGTCCGGCCAAGCTCGAGCTGACGCTCGACTTCGTGAACTTCGGGAGCTGGCTGTCGAAGGATCTGTTCAACGACGTCGAAACGCTGCCGGTCCCGGGCAACACGGGCTTGGTGCGTGAGTTCGGCAGTGCTCAATACACGACGGACGGCCGGATTCGTCCGACCAACCTGACCGCCACGTCGGGATCCCAGATTGCGATCAACAACGGCGTGAGCCGCTGGCGCATTCTGGTGGGCGCGCGGTTGAGCTTCTAAGCTCGGACGACAAGTCTCACGTTTCTCGAAGGCGGCCTAAAAAGGGCCGCCTTCTTTTTTGGGGCATGGAGTGATTTCGCGCGCGAACGCGCCGCGCCTCCGGCGGCGAGAGCCGAGGGTTTAACGCGGGGCGATGAGTGCGCGGATATCTTGAAAAGCCATGCCGCGGACCGTGAGCGAAGGAATCGCGAGCTCGATGTTTTGAGGAGAGCTCAGCCAGTCGGCGGTGGCGGTGAACTGCGAGGTGTCGCCGACGGTTTCGCCGGTGGCTTGGTTGGCGACGGCGGTGAGCGTGAGAGGGGTCGGCTGGCCGTTGCGCTGCACGATGGCCTCGATGGAACGATCGGGGAGCCGGATGAAATTTTCGGCGTGGCCGTCGAGCACGTAGAGCGAGAGCGATTGGGCGGCGGGATCGTGGACGAACTCGATCGAGTATTGGTGATCGCCGAGTTCGACGAGGGTGCCGTTGTGCGGACCCTGGTGCACGTGGTGGTCGCGGCTTTGGTCGAGCTGGTGCGGATGATCGTGGTTGTTTTTTGAACAGCCGGCGAACGCGATGAGGGAGACGGAGAGGAGAGCGGCGAGAGGTTTCATGGGCTTGATGGGAGGTTTGCGCGGTGGGAGCGCAGCGACTCCAGGAGTGGAGACGGTGGATGAAAGGAAACGCGTCAGGAGGCGTTTTCCAAGCGGTCGATGCGGACGCGGCGGATGCGGTCGGTGGTCACATCGAGTGCGGTGATACGGTAGTCGCCGATCAGGGCGTTTTCGTCACGTCGCGGAATGCGGGCGAGTGCTTTGGTGAACCACTGGGCAACGGTTTCGCGCGGCTGCCATTCGAGCGGCCAGCCGGTTTCGGCCTGGAGTTCGCGAAGCGTGAGCGAACCGCTGACGACGATGCTACGTTCGGAGCGGTCGAAGACCGGACCGCTGCCGATGTCGAATTCGTCACGGACATCGCCGACGATTTCCTCGATGACGTCTTCGAACGTGACGATGCCGGCGAGTTTTTTCTCGGGATCGATGACGATGGCGAGGTGGCTGCGCGCGAGGCGGAAACGCTCGAGCATGACGGGCAGCGGCGTCTTCAGGTCGAAGGTGAGCACGTCGCGGAGCAGCGGCTCGAACGGGGCGTCAGGGCCGAGGGCTTGGATTTGCCAGAGCCATTCGCGGACGAGGAGGATGCCCTCGACATTGTCGAGCGAGCCGCGGCAGACGGGGTAGCGGCTGTAGCCGGAGGTTTGGGCGATGCGGAGATTTTCGGCGAGCGGTGTTTCGAGCCAGAGGGCGGTGACCTGCTCGCGCGGCAGCATGATTTGTTGCGCGAAGGTTTCGCGAACCCGCAGGGACTGCAGCATGAGCTTGTTGACGAGCGCATCGCCCGGATGCGTGTGGCGCGCGTGGCTGAAAACGTATTCAAGCTCCGCGGCGCTGAACTCGTGGTCGCCCTCTTTCGCGGGCCCGAGGCCGGCCCATTTGAGGAACTTGTTGGCGGTGCCGTTGAGGACGTAGATCGCGGGGAAGAAAAGGTAGTAGAACCCCATCAGCGGCGCGGCGACCCAGAGCGACACGTCCTTGGCGCGTTGGATGGCGAGGGATTTCGGAGCGAGTTCGCCGAAAATGATGTGGAGAAAGGTGATGACCGTGAAAGCGAACGCGAAAGCGATGGAATGGATCGCGGTCGGATCGGTGATGCCCCAGTCGGCGAGAAGCGGTTCGAGACGCTTGGCGAGGAAAGGTTCGCCGACCCAGCCGAGCCCGAGACTGGCGAGCGTGATGCCGAGCTGCGTGGCGGACAGGGCGGCGTCGAGGTGCTTGGTGGCGCGGAGGGCGAATTTTACGCGCGTGCCGCCGGTTTTTTCGAGCGGGCGGAGCTGGCTGGCGCGGACTTTGACGAGCGCGAACTCGGCGGCGACGAAGAAGCCGTTGGCGGCGACGAGCAGGAGGATGACGAGGACTTCGACGGTGATCCCAAGGAAGGTCGACATTGAGGCTGGCGAACGTGGGGGACTTTGCGGCGATTAGCGAATGTTTAGTCCGCGCGGGCTTTATCCGCTAGTGACCTACGCACGTGCAGGCGTATTCAGATTTGTCGCACTCGGCGCAGACGGTGAGATTCAGATCGATGCGGAAGTTGACAGGCTTGGCGTCGGGAGCCGGGCGAATTTGAAGGACGACGCGGTAGGGCTCGGCGCTTTCGGGGAGCGGATCCTGGGAGATGAAACCCGCGGGAGTTTTCTCGAGAGCGATGGGGAGGCGTTTGCCTGGGGGCTCCGCGGTGAGAGCGACCGTTTGGGTCGTGGGCGCGACGGGCGTTTGGCCGGAGTAAAAGTTGATCTCGGCTTTGCGTTCCGGCGTGACGAAGAACTCGGCCTGGAGCGGTGCGACGTGGAGGAGGCGTCCGCCTTTGGGGCCGGCGAGAATTCGATCTGCGGCCAGAGCGGTGAGCGTGGAGAGAAGAAGGGCGAGCAGGAAGTAAGGTTTCATAAACGGAGTTTAGTTGGTGCGACGGAGGCGGCGGGTTTCGAGCCAGTCGTAGAGAATAGGTAGGAGGACCAGCGTCAGGAACGTGGAGGTGATCACGCCGCCGATGACGACGGTGGCGAGCGGGCGTTGAACCTCGGCGCCGGGGCTCGTGGACAAGGCCATGGGAACGAAGCCGAGCGAGGCAACGAGCGCGGTGAGGAGCTTGGGACGCAGACGCGTGAGCGTGCCTTCGAGGCAGGCCTCGCGCACGCCGAGGCCGCGCGCGCGGAGCTGATTGACGAAGGCGATCAGCATGAGGCCGTTGAGGACCGCGATGCCGGAGAGGGCGATAAAGCCGATGCCCGCGGAGATGGTGAACGGCATGTCGCGTAGCCACAAAGCGAATACGCCTCCGCTCGTCGCGAGAGGCACGCAGAGGAAGACGAGCGCGGTTTGACGAACGCTGCCGAGGCTCGCGTAGATGAAGACGAGAATGAGGGCGAGGGCGGCGGGCACGACAAGGGCGAGACGGGTGCGAGCGGCCTGCAGGTGTTCGAACTGACCGCCGAACTCGAAGTAGTAGCCGTCGGGGAGGGCGAGCTGTTGCGCAAGACGCGCTTGCGCTTCGTGCACGAAGCTCGCGGTGTCGCGTCCACGGACGTTGATGAGAATGGCAACGCGCCGCTGGCCGTGTTCGCGCGTGATGGTGCCGACGCGGTCGACAACCTGGATATCGGCGATACGGGAGAGCGGCACCTGGGCGTGCGCGGTGGTGACGGGCAGATCGTGCAGCGCGGCGAGATCGAGCCGCTGCGTTTCGGGGAGACGAACGACGATGTCGGTGCGGCGGTTGCCCTCGACGATTGCTCCGGCGCTTTCGCCGGCGAGGGCGGTGGAGACGAGGCGGTTGATTTCGTCCGGGTGGAGATTGAGGCGCTGAAGCGCGTCGCGCTTAGGCGTGATTTCGAGCGTGGGCAGGCGGCCAAGCGCTTCGAACTCGACGTCGCCTCCGCCGGAAATCGAGCGGAGGATCTCGCGTGCTTCGGCGGCGAGGCGTTCGAGCTCGGTGAAATCTTCGCCGTGGATTTTAAGGGAAAGATCGGCACGGGCGCCGGCCATGATTTCGTTGAAGCGAAGCTGGATGGGTTGGGTGAAAAGATAGGTTTGACCGGGGATGGTGGCGGTGAGCTCGCGACGCATGAGCTCGATGAGCTCGGCTTTGGTGGCGGTGCGGCCGTCGATTTTTCGCCACTGATTGCGCGGGTGGAAGAAGATGTAGGTGTCGGCGACGTTGGGACCCATCGGGTCGGTCGCGATCTCGGCGGTGCCGATACGGGAGAACGTGTGGCTGATTTCGGGGAAGCGCTCGAGGAGGAGTTTTTCAGAGCCGCGCTGGAGCTCGATGGAGTCGGTGAGCGCGACGCTGTTGCCGCGGATCATCTGAATAGAAAGAGAACCCTCGTCGAGTTGCGGGATGAATTCGGCGCCGAGGCGACCGAAGAGCCAGACGGAAACGGCGAACACGACGGCGGCGCTCGTGATGACCAGCCAGCGAAGTTTGAACGCCCACGTGAGGAGGGGCGTGTAGGTCGCTTTGGCGGCGCGCGTGAGGATGTTTTCGTGATTGGAAGGCCGCGCGGTTGCCGCGGGCGAGACTCCTCGGTTGACCAGCCAGGTAGCGAGGGCGGGCATCAGCGTGAGCGCGAGCAGGAGCGAGCCGGTGAGCGCGAGGATCACGGCGATCGCCATCGGGCGGAACATTTTTCCCTCGATGCCTCCGAGGGCGAGGATCGGGACGTAAACGAGCGTGATGATGAGGACGCCGAAGAACATCGGGCGGACGACCTCGTGCGACGCGTCGCGGATGACGTGAAAACGTTCCTCGCTGGTGAGCGAACGCTGGAGCGTGGTTTGTCGCGTGGTGAGATGGCGAAGGATGTTTTCGACCATGACGATCGCGCCATCGACGATCAACCCGAAGTCGAGCGCGCCGAGACTCATCAAGTTCGCCGAGAGCTTCGACTGCGCCATGCCGGTGAGCATGAACAAAAACGAAAGCGGGATCGCGAAGGTGACGAGGAGGGCAGCGCGCCAGTTGCCGAGGAACGCGAGCAGGACGGCGGCGACGAGAATCGCTCCCTCGACGAGATTTTTTTCGACCGTGCGAATGGTGGCGTTGACGAGATCGGAGCGGTCGTAAACGACACGGATTTCGACGCCCTGGGGGAGCTTCGGTTGAATTTCGGCGAGGCGATCGGCGGCGGCTTGGGCGACGCGGCGGCCGTTTTCGCCGGCGCGCATGATGGCGGCGCCGGTGACCGTTTCGTCGCCGTCCTCGGTGGCGGCGCCGGTGCGGACGGCAGATCCGATGGAGATGGTAGCGAGATCGCCGACAGTGAGCGGTGCGGCGGCACCGGCGAACTTGACCGGCAGCGACGCGATTTCGGCGGGAGTTTTGACGCGGGTATCGGCTCGGATGACGACGGCCTCTCCACCAATTTCGAGAATGCCGCCGCCGGCGTTTTCGGTGCTGGCGCGAATTACGGCGACGAGATCGTCGAAAGAGACGCCGGCGGCAGCGAGGCGGGCGGGATCGGGCTCGACGACGAACTGACGCTCGTAACCCCCGATCGCGTTGACCTCGGCCAGGCCGGGAGTGGCGCGGAGGAGGGGTTTGACGGCGTAGTCGTGAATGCGACGGAGCTCGCGAAGCTGCGCGGTGCGATCGGCGGGTTTGTCGGGAGCGTCGTCGCGGTAGCGCAACGTGTAGTAGAGGATTTCGCCGAGACCCGTGCTGATCGGAGCGAGAGAAGGAGAGACGTGAGCGGGGAGTTGATCGCGGGCTTCGGTGAGTCGTTCGGTGACGAGCTGGCGGAGAAGATAAATGTCCGCGTCGTCCTCAAAAGTCATCGTGACCTGGGAAAGGCCGAACTTCGAGAGGGAGCGAAGCTCGGTCATGCCCGGCAATCCGGCCATGGCGGATTCGATGGGCCAGGTGACGGTGGATTCGATTTCTTCGGGCGCGAGAGCGGCGACGGCGGTGTTGATCTGAACCTGCGGACTGGTGATGTCGGGAACGGCATCGACGGGGATGCGCGTGGCGGACCAGAGTCCGACGGCGGCGAGGACGAGCGCGCCGAAGACGACGAACGCGCGTCGGCGGAGCGAAAATTCGACGATTCGCTCGAGCATCAATGGCCGTCGGCGCAGCCGACGCCTCCGTTCACGGCTTGGAGTTCGGCGAGCCAGAGTGTCCGAACTCCGGATACAACAATGCGGTCGCCCTCGTAGAGGTGATCCGCGGGAGTGCGGAGGAACCAGCCGTCGTTTTCGACGAAGACGAAGTCGCCGCGAACGGTGCGGAGCAACGCGGAGGCGGGAAGCTCGCCCGTGAAATCGGCGACCTCGATGCCGGCGAATTGGGCGGCGGCATCGGTGAGTTGGAGGCCCCGCCCTTCTTTGTAAGCGCAGGCGGTGTGGGCATGGTGGGATTCGGCGTGTTCGTCGGTCGCGTGGGTTTCGGAACAGCCGGCGAAGAAGAAGACCGCGAAGGTGGAGACGGTGAGAGCGAGGAAGGTTTTCATGGCGAGAGGGAGACGAGGTTCAGGTCGAGCCCCGTGAGAAGTTGGAGGCGCAGGGCGGCATCGAGTGCTTCGAGCTGCGTGTCGAGGAGCGCGTCGACGGCATCGAGATAAGCGGTTTGAAGTTCGACGTAGGTGGCAAGCGGAACGGCGCCGAGGCGGTAGTGGCGATCGGCGAGCTCGGCGGCTTCGCGGAATTTTTTGACGGCGTCGGGTGACCACCGCTGGATTTCCGCGAGCTTGGTGGAGAACTCCTGCGCGGCGGCGATGACCTCGCGTCCGGCATCGCGGGTGGCGACGAGCAGTGCGGCTTCGGCCTGGCGTCGGCGGGATTCCGCGGCGTCGATTTCGGCGCGGTTGCGCGAGGAGAAAGGGAGCGGAACGGAGACGCCGAGACCGATGGTGGTTTCGCGCTCGGAGGCGGACTCGCGTTCGAAGAACGGGCCGACGCTGACGGAAGGGCGTTGTTGGTGGCGGGCGAGGCGGAGGACGAAACCCTGTTGTTCGAGCTCGAGTTGTTTGGCTCGCAGCTCGAAGTGGTTTTCGTGGGCGGCGGCGAGGAGTTCGTCGAGCGGCGGAGCGGCGGTGAAGACGAGCTGAGGGGGGGCGGGTTCGATGGGCGCGAGCGGATTGGCGCCGCGGAGCTGGTTGAGTTCGACGAGCGCGGATTGGGTGGAAAGCGAGGCATCGGTCGCGCGCCGCTGGAGGGCGAGTTCCTGCGCTTCGATGACGCGGGTTTCGAGCAGCGGGGTGAGTCCGGCGGGATCGCGAGAGAGGAACGTTTCCTTCAAGGCGCGGAAGCGATCGGCGACTTCGTGAGCGGCGGCGGATTTTTCGCGTGAGGCGGCGAGGCCGAAGGCGAGCGTGCGGGCGCGAGAGAGCAGTGCGGCGCGGAAACGGTCGAGGCCGAGTTCGGCGAGGGCGACGTCGCGGTTCGCGATGGCCTTGCGGAGAGCGAGGCGGCCTGGCCACTCGAAGGTTTGCGTGAGTGAGACCGACCACGCGGTGCCTTCGCCGGCGAGCAGGCCGGCGGAGTCACGCACGCGTTTGCGACCGGCAGAGAGGGCGAGTTCGGGATTTTCGCGCGAGCCGGCGGCGCGGGAAGAGGCGCGAGCGGCGTCGAGTTCGGCTTCGTAGAAGCGAAGCTCGGGGTTGGTGGAAGCGATATCACGCACCAACGATTCGATCGACGCGGACGGATCGGCGGCGAAGACGGTGGTGGAAAGGAGGAGGAAAGAAGCGAGGCGTGCGTTCATAACGGAGACAACGAAGGCAGCGGAAAGCTGCGGGTGGAGCGGCGGCGACGCGGGAGCGTCGGCAAAGACCGCGAGATTCGCGCAGCGAGGTGACCAGCGCTGCGGATGGAACCGTTAAGACGCGAACGAAGGCGCGCGCGCGGGAAGCGCGGCGCGAGCGACAAACTGCCAGGTGCGGATCAACTCGGGCGGTGCGGCGGCGCGTTCGCTCAGCGAAAGCGGCGGGACATCGCGCAAGGAGAGTGAGAGGGGCGTGACGATGCAGATCAGGCAGACGCAGGCAGTCGCGGAAGCCGTAAGATCGATCTCGGAGGAGGCACGCTTGATCCAGCCGTTTTCGACGACCTCGCAGGTGTCGGACGACTTCGCATCCGCGGAGGGCGCGTGGTGATCGTTGGCGCAGTGGAAAATTTCGTCGAAGCCGATGGCTTCAAAATCGCAGTGCGCAGTGGCGGGAACCCAGAGGGCGACCAGCAACAAGCAAGCGAGTTGACGAAGGCGACGCACGGAAAGGCACGAAAGGGGCGGGCGAGGCGGAGTCAAGCGACGGCCGGGAGGGCGGGGCTGGTTGCGACCTAGGCCGAAGAAGGCGCAGAACCCTTCAAATTTGTAAGGTTCGGGAAAGAAAGCGGAAGGGACGGTGTGCGATAGTGGCGGCAACCAGAACCTCATCTCTTGCCTATGAACTCTCAAAAGAACTCTCGCCTGCGGGCGGCATTGTTGGCGCTGACGCTCTTCGGGGTAGGTGGACTGGGCGGAATCGCCTGGTCGGCCACGACGGGGGCAAACGCGTCGGTCACCGTGAAAGTTGATGAAAAGCCCATCGCGTCGGATGGTTCGTCTCCCCTGGGCGCGAGCTATGCGCCGATCGTGAAGAAAGTGGCTCCGAGTGTCGTGAAGGTGCTCGTGGCCGAAAAGGCGAAGACTGTGCCGGCGGGGCAAGGGCATCCGTTTTTCGATCTGCCCGGATTCAGGGAATTTTTTGGTGACCAATATGGACAACAGTTCGGCGGCCGACGCGGCGGCGCGTTGCGGCAGCCGCCGGCGCAGGGCTTGGGCTCGGGTGTGATCGTCAGCGCGGACGGATATATTTTGACGAACAGCCATGTGGTGCGCGGAGCGGACACGATCAAAGTCTCGCTGAATGACGGACGCGAGTTGACGGCGAAAGTGGTGGGCACGGATCCGGAGACGGATCTCGCGGTGATCAAGGTGGACGCGAACGACCTGCCCGCGATCACGTTTACGGACAGCGACAAGGTTGAAGTGGGCGACAAGGTGCTCGCGGTCGGAAATCCGTTTGGTATCGGCCAAACGGTTACGAGCGGGATGGTGAGCGGGCTGGGGCGCGCGACGCTGGGGCTCGACTATGAAGATTTCATCCAGACGGACGCGGCGATCAATCCGGGCAACTCGGGCGGAGCGCTCGTGGATGCGCAGGGGAGACTGATTGGGATCAACACGGCGATCCTGAGTCGATCCGGCGGATTTCAGGGGATCGGTTTTGCGGTGCCGGCGAATCTCGCGCGCAGCGTGATGGAGCAGCTGGCGAAAAACGGGAAGGTGATCCGCGGCTACCTCGGCGTAAGCGTGCAGGATATCACGACGACGCTGGCGGAGCATTTTGAATTGAAGGAGCGCAAAGGCGCACTGGTGGCCGAAGTCGTGCCGGACAGCCCGGCGGACAAAGCGGGTCTGCAGAACGGCGACATCATCACCAAGTTCAATGGCAAGACGGTGAATGACTCGCGTCACCTGAAACTCACGGTGGCGACGGTGGCGCCGGGCGAAAAAGTGAAGACGGAAGTGCTGCGCGACGGCGATGCGAAGACGATTGAAGTTACGATCACGAAGCGTCCGGGCGATCGCTCGCTGGCGCGGGACGATGGCTCGTTTGAGGCGGAAGATACGGGCACCTTGCGTGGCGTGGGTGTGTCGGATCTCGATCCGCAAGCCCGGCGCGAGTTTGGGGTGCCGCGGAATGTGCGCGGTGCGCTCGTGACGAGCGTGGAGCCGAATTCCGCCGCGGCGGCGGCGGGTTTGCAGCCGGGTGACGTGATCCAGGAGATCAATCGCCAGCCGGTGCGGAATGCGGACGACGCGATCCGGTTGACCGAGAATACGGACAGCAAGCAGACGCTCGTGCGGATCTGGAACCAGCGCGGAACGCGCTACCTGGTTGTGGACGAGTCTCAATCGGCCGACGGCGAATAAGAATTGTCAGCAGGGTTTGTGGTTTGTGCAGGGGTTGAGCTCCGGGTGTGGGAACGCCCGGAGCTCTTTGATTGTTTTTGGTTGGGGTGGCGTTCATAGACGCCGCATAAACGCCGAACTGATTTCCTCACTCCCATGCGTGTGCTCGTAGTCGAAGACGATGCGAAGATCGCGTCCTTTGTGGTGAAAGGACTGAAACAGGAAGGCTATGCCGTGGATCATGCGAGCGATGGCGATACGGGGCTGGCGCTGGCGAGCGCGACAGATTTCGACGCGGCGGTGGTGGATATCATGCTGCCGGGTTTGGACGGGTTGAGCCTGGTGCAGCGGCTGCGGGCGCAGCGGAGCGATGTGCCGGTGCTTTTTTTGAGCGCGCGCGCGACGGTGGAGGATCGCGTGAAAGGGTTGCAGGCGGGCGGGGACGATTATCTGACGAAACCCTTTGCGTTCGCGGAGCTGTCGGCGCGATTGCAGGCGTTGATCCGGCGGGCGACGCGGGCGCCTGAGGCGACGAAGGTGTCGGCGGGCGATGTCACGATGGATTTGGTGGCGCGGACCGTGACGGTGAGCGGGCGGCTGGTGGAGTTGCAGCCGCGGGAGTTTGCGTTGCTGGAGTATTTGTTGCGGCACGCGGGGCGGCCCGTGACGAAGGTGATGATCCTGGAGCACGTCTGGGACTACAGTTTCGATCCGCAGACGAATGTGGTGGATGTATTGATGTCGCGGTTACGCAGCAAAGTGGATCCGGAGAAGACGCGGATCGAGACCCTGCGGGGCGTGGGGTATGTGTTCAAGAAGGGAGCCCAGAGCTGAGAGCCCAAAGCTCGGAGAGTCCGAGAGGGAGCAATGATGGAACGGAAGATGGGCAAACGAAGTTTCGATCCGCGGCGATCGCTGGCGGTGCGGTTGAGCTTGTGGTTTGCCGCGATGTTTACGGCGGGGTTTACGGCGATCTTTGGATTGTTGTATTGGACGCTCGGGCGGCAGATCGAAGCGCAGGAGGCGGAGGCGCTGCAGCTGCGACTGCAGCAATACGCGGACATCTATGCGGCCACGGGTTTGAACGGATTGCGTCAGCGGGTCGCGGAGGACAGCGCGTCGCCGCGGGTGCGGTCGTTGTTCATTCGTTTGATTGGTCCGCGAGGGGATCCGATCTGGGGGCTGATTCCGCCGGGCTGGATCGAGGAGGACGCGCGAAGGATCGCGGTGCCGGATGGATGGGGCGGTTGGACGGAGCGGCGGACTTACACGGTGCGCGTGCCGAAGGATGAGCAGCAGGATCTCGCGGTGGCGGGGCAGGTTTTGCGGGGCGGGCTGTTGCTGCAGGTGGGGCGCAGCACGGACAGTCGGGCGGTGTTGCTGGCGCCGTTGCGGCAAACGTTTTTGTGGGTGGGAGGTGCGGTGGTCGTGGTCGGATTTGCGGCGGGCGTGGTGGCAGCGCGGCGGGCGACGCGGCCCTTGCGCGATGTGATCGAGACGGCGCAGCGGATCGTTGCGACTGGCGCGTTGGATGCGCGCGTGCCGGCGCCGCGGCGGGATGACGACGTGGCGGAGCTGGTGCGGGCGTTCAATACGGTGCTCGACAAGAATGCGGGCTTGTTGCGCGCGATGCGCGAGGCGTTGGACAACGTCGCGCATGATTTGAGAACGCCGCTGACGCGGCTGCGCGGAACGGCGGAACTCGCGTTGCAGGCCGAGGGAGCGAAGGCGAAGGATGAGGCGCTGGCGGACAGCGTGGAGCAGGCGGACGAGGTGTTGAGATTGTTGCGGGCGTTGATGGAAATCTCGGAAGCGGAAGCGGGGATGTTGAAACTGGAAAAAGCGGCCTGCGATCTTGGCGCGTTGGCGAGAGGGGCAACGGAGCTGTATGCCGAAGTGGCGGAAGCGAAGCCGGTGACGTTGAAGGTGGAAGGCGAGGCGGCGTTGCCCGTGCTGGGCGATGCGACGCGGCTGCGGCAGGCGATCGCAAATCTCGTGGATAACGCCGTGAAATATACACCGGCGGGCGGGTGCGTGACCGTGAAAGTCGCCCGCGAAGCGGACGAAGCCGTGGTGAGCGTGAGCGACACCGGGCCGGGGGTGCCGCTCGGGGAGCAGGCGCGAGTGTGGGAACGACTTTACCGCGGAGATTGGAGCCGATCCGAGCGCGGGCTGGGGCTCGGGTTATCGCTGGTGCGAGCCATTGTGGAAGCACATGGCGGACGCGTGGCGTCGCGCAATGCAGCGGAAGGCGGGGCTGTTTTTGAAATGCGGCTGGGGCTGGCGGGCTAAGTTGGATGCCTGCGAAGGGAGCGACGGGCGTGTCTGTGAGCGTCAACGCTTCCAGGCGGTTTCCTTGCCCTCGTCGTAGTGGCGAAAGGCGGAGCGGAGTCCGGTGAGGACCTCGGCGCCGGTTTCGAGGAGAGCTTGGAAACGGGGCTCGCGGACGCGCTCGATGTCGGTGTGAAGATGATCGATCAAGTCGGTGAGCCGATGCTGGATGTTTTCGCTGTGCGTGCGGGGCTCGGCGGCTTGCTCCGAAGCGGGGTCTGTGTTCATGGCTTCAATACTATCGCATCCAGATTTTGGATGCGGTATCGAGGAAAGCCCGAAGTGCGAACGCCAACGGATCGGGCGAGGGCCTTAGGATACGAACCCGAACGGGGCCGGTAAAATTGCGCGCGAGCTAGGCGGCCGCGGCGGCGGAAGGACTGCGGTCGAACATTTGGCTCACCCGGTCGTGGAGACGGACCTGGGCGCGGGGGGAGGTTTCCCGTCGAACAACATGGTCGCGGGAAACGCCCGGGTGAAAGCGATCGCAGCGGGATCAGGCGGCGTGCGGCAGCGAGCGGGATGACGTCGTTGAACCGTGGATACGATCGCGGTATTTGGTGGGCGCCTCGCCGGCGATCCGGCGGAACACGCGGTTGAACTGCGAGAGCGACTGGAAGCCGCAGGCGTAGGCCGCTTCGCTGATGCGCACGTGCGGGTTGAGGAGACGTTCCTTGACGGCCTCGATGCGGAGCCGGGCGAGGTAGTCGGTGAACGTGAGACCCGTGGCGCGCTTGAAGATCTTGCAGAAGTAGAAGCCGCTCATGTTTGCGGCGCGCGCGACCTCGTTGAGCGAAAGCTCCTCGGTGTAGTGTTCGGCCATGAACGCGCGCGCCTTGGTGATGGCGGGAAGTTCGGCGGCGGCTTCCTGGACCATGACCTGGTTGCTGAGCGAGGCGAGGTGCTGGGCGAAGACGCCGAGCAGGCGCACCATGGAGTCGTATTGTTTGCGCGGAACGACACGCGTCTGGAAGTAGGCGGCTTCGAGTTCCGCTTCGTCGAACGTGGCGCCGAGTTCGTTGAGCTGCCGGGTGGCCTTCTTGAAGCTGGCGCGGGTGGGCGGAGCGAGGAGAACCTGTCCGGTCTGGAGATGACCGATGACGGTTTCGCCGACGCGGACCGGTGCGGCGGACTCGGTGAGTCCGGCGAAGCACTGCGCGGTGACGGGTTCGGTGCTGGCCTGCGATTCCATGCACTGCTGCATGCGAAGGCAGGCGGCGCACGTCTTGTTGTTGGCGGCCATCAGCGCGCAAAATGGGTTGAGCTGCTTGGACTGATGGATGGGCGACTGGAAAGTGCCGACGGGGCGCAAGGCGAGCGGGAGGCCGGTGGTGGTTTCGTAGGCCTTGACGTAGTCGCGGAAGATTTCGGAGCGCTGGAGGTGCGAAACGACGCTGCGCTCGGACGGGATGGAATCCGCGGGAATCGCGATGCTGGCGGAGGGGAAGGAGGACGTGTGTTGCACGTTGCGAGAATACGGCACGCGGAGCATTCGGTGAATTGGTGCTCGGGCGGTATCCCACTAGGGATTTTTCTTAGTGGGCGCGACGCGGACAGGGGTGGATTTTACAAGTAGCGGGCTTGCAGAGGTAAGCGACAGCGGTGCTGACGATTTGGATACGTGCCGGCGAAATTCCGGAAACAATGAATGCGGGACAAAAACCAAGACGGAGGAAGACAGCCAAGCCGGGCTTGCGGGGGAAGCGGCGGTTTGTGCAGGGTGGTGTGTGGCCTCGAATGACTACTCCACGCTCTCGCGCGAAGAATTGATTGCGGTGCTCGAACGAGTGGAGATCGAGCATGCGGCCTCGGAGAAAGAGTTGACCGAGACCGTCAAGGAGCTCCGCGACGTGAAGGCGGCGCTGGATGAGCATTCGATCGTGGCGATCACCGATGCGCGCGGGAAGATCACGTATGTGAACGAAAAGTTCTGCGCGATTTCGAAGTATCGGCGCGATGAACTGCTGGGGCGGGATCATCGGGTCATCAACTCCGGCTTTCATTCGAAGGAGTTTTTCCACGATTTGTGGCAGACGATTGGAAGCGGGCGGGTCTGGCAGGGAGAGATCAAAAATCGAGCGAAAGACGGGACGTATTATTGGGTGGATACGACGATTTTCCCGTTTTTGAACCCGAACGGAAAGCCGGTGCAGTATGTGGCGATCCGGACGGACATCACGCAGCGGAAAGCGGACGAGGCGGAGCTGGAGCGGTTCGCGAGCGATCTGGCGGAGAAGAACAAGGAACTGGAAGCGATCGTTTACACGGTGTCGCACGATCTGCGTTCGCCGTTGGTGAACGTTCAGGGATTTGGGAAGCAGTTGCAGCGCGCGTGCGAGAAGATCAAAGGCGCGATGACGCTTGCACAGGATGGGAAAGTGCCGGTCGAGGCGCTTCGGCAGCCGGTGGACGAAGCGATTCCGCAGGCGTTGCGCTTCATCAATGCGGGCGTGAGCAAGATGGAGATGTTGTTGGCGGGCTTGCTGCGTTATTCACGGCTGGGACGGGTGACGCTGACGATCGTGCCGATCGACATGGATGCGTTGCTGGCGGCGGCGGTGGCGGCGACGAAGTTTCAGCTGGATGAGGCGAAGGCGGAAGTCCGGTTGGAATCGCTGCCGCAATGTGCGGGCGACCACGCCCAGGTGAGCCAGGTGTTTGCGAACCTGATCGACAATGCGGTGAAGTATCGCGATCCGTCGCGGTCGTTGCGGATTGTGGTGACGGGGAAGACCGAGCGCGGGCGTTCCATTTATTCGGTGGCGGATAACGGCATTGGAATTCCGGAGGCGCATCAGCCGAAGATCTTCGAGATTTTTCATCGTCTGGATCCGGAGGCGACGCAGGGAGAAGGACTGGGACTGACGATCGCGCAGCGTGTGCTCGAGCGGCAGCGCGGGAAAATCTGGGTGGAGAGCAAGGAAGGTGTCGGCTCGACCTTTTATGTGTCGTTGCCGTCGAGTTGAGCGAAACGGAGGAAGCGGCGGATGAATTACAGTCTACATGATCTCATGAAGAAAGAACCTGTTATCCTGATCGTCGAAGACGATGAAGGGCACGCGATCCTGATCCGGCAGAACCTCGAGGCGGCAGGATTGAGCAATCGCATCGAACATTTTCGCGACGGGCAGGCGGCGCTGGATTTTTTCTATAAACCCGAGAATCCGCGGACGGCGCAGGTGAATGAGACGTATTTGGTGCTCCTCGATATTCGGATGCCGAAGGTGGACGGGATCGAAGTGTTGCGTCGGTTGAAGTCGGATCCCGAGTTGCACAAGCTGCCGGTGATCATGCTGACCACGACGGACGACGTGCGGGAGGTGGAGCGGTGTCACCAGCTTGGATGCAATGTGTATATGCAGAAGCCGGTGGACTATGAGAAGTTCGCGGAAGCGATCAGGAGGTTGGGGCTGTTTGTGACGCTATTGTTGGTGCCGCCGGTGAAGAAAGTGTGAGGGAGATGGAGGCCACCACGAATGGACACGAATGAACCGGCGGCGATGTCGGGCGTCACCTTGGAGAAAGAAAACAAAGCGACGGTGTTGGTGGTCGATGACGATGAGGGATTGTTGATCCTCATGGCGGAAGCGCTGCGCGAGGCGGGATATGAGGTCGTGACGGCGAATTCGGGCGCGATGGCGAAGAAGCGGATGGCGGAGCGCGTGCCGGATTTGATGGTGTTGGACTTGAAGTTGAAGGACGTGGGCGGGCCGGAGTTGTTGAAGCGGCTGCGGAAGGAGTCGTTTACGGTGCCCTTCATTGTCGTGACGGGGCAGGGCGACGAGAAAGTGGCGGTGGAGGTGATGAAGGAAGGCGCGCGGGATTACGTGATGAAGGATTCGGCGATGCTGGAGTTGTTGCCGGCCGTGGTGAAAGGAGCGCTGACCTCGATCGAGCGGGATCGGGCGTTGGAGGAAGCGCAGCGGACGCGGTTGCGATTGGAGAAGGAAGTGTTGGAGGTGAGCGAGCGGGAGCAGCACCGGATCGGCCAGGATTTGCACGATGGGCTCGGGCAGCAGTTGACGGCGATCGAGATGATGTGCGCGTCGTTGAAGGAAGACGTGGTGTCGCAGCCGGAGATCGCGAAGCAGGTGGATCGGATCGGCGGGATGTTGCGCGAGGCGATTTCGCAGACGCGTTCGATGGCGCGGGGGCTGGTGCCAGTGAAGGACGAGCCGGAGGCGTTGTGGGCGAGTTTGGTGGAGCTGGCGGAGCGGACGAATTCGCTGGGACGACTGAAGTGTGTTTATGAATACACGGCGCCCGTGGCGGTGGAGGATAATGCGGTGGCGGGGCATCTTTATCGCATCGCGCAGGAAGCGGTGAACAATGCGGTGAAGCATAGTGGCGCGAAAGAAGTCAGAATCGCATTGGAGGAGACGGACGACGGCGGGCTGGAGTTGACGGTAGCCGATAACGGGCACGGGCTCGAGAAGACGAACGGGCGCGGGATGGGCCTGCAGGTGATGGAGCATCGCGCGGCGGTGATCGGGGCGGAGTTGAAAGTGGAATCGAAGACGGGGAAAGGGGTGATGATTCGGTGTCGGTGGAAGGGACGCTGAACAGAGCGAGTCGGCGAACGCGCGGAAGCCGAACCGGCCTTCGGCTAGACTTCGCTTCGTTCAGAGTGATAAATTGGTTCTGATCCTTCGTCATGGCCCCGACGTCCTCTGCTCCGACTACTGACCGAAAACGCATCCTGATCGTGGATGATCATCCATTCATGCGGGCGGGGCTGGGGCAATTGATCGACAAGCAGCCGGGGATGATGGTGTGCGGCGAGGCGGGCGATCCGGCGGCGGCGATGAAGGAGTTGGAAAAGGCGAAGGTGGATCTCGTGTTGACGGACATCACGATGCCGGGTCGGAGCGGGATCGAGTTCATCAAGGACCTGCAGGCAATGTATCCAGAATTGCCGATACTCGTGGTGTCGATGCACGACGAAGTGATCTATGCGGAGCGGGTGCTGCGGGCCGGTGCGCGCGGTTACATCATGAAGGAAGCGGGCGGGGAGAATCTGCTCGCGGCGTTGCGGCGGGTGTTGGGCGGCGAGGTTTATGTGAGCCCGAAGATGGCGGCGCGGTTTCTGGACAACATGTCGGGAAGGAAGCCGCGCGGGTCGACGTCACCGATCGAGAAACTCACCGATCGCGAATTCGAAGTGTTTCAGTTGATTGGCCAGGGCAAGAGCACGCGCGACATCGCGAAGCAGCTGAACCTGAGTTCGAAGACGGTCGACGTGCATCGCGGGCACATCAAGGAGAAGCTAGGGTTGCAGGATGTGACGGCGCTGGTGCGGCACGCGGTGCGCTGGGTGGAGACGCAGAGTTTGGATGGGTGAGCTCGCGGCCTACGGCGAGGGCGCGGCTTTGATGTAATAGCCGGCGCATTTCCAGGTGCCGTCGGATTCCTTGGAGAAGGTGACGGTCTCGATGGATTTCGGCGCGTTTTCGAAGGCGGTGTTGAACTGGGCGAGGACGAATTCGCCTTCGACCGCGCCGGCGGGTGACGGGAGTTTGGTGGTGAATTTCGCGTCGAGGAGTTGGCGTGAGGAGCGGGAACCGAGAGGTGAGCGGACCTGTTTGAGGGCGGCGATCCACGCATCGCGTGTAATGGCTTTTTTGAACGCGACGCTGGCGGTGTCCCAACTGCGGCCGTAGTGGTCGTGGTCGACGTCGGACAGCCAGGTATTCATGGCGGCGACGGCGGCGTCCTTGGCGTGGGCCGTGGCATCGGCTTTGGCGGCGGCGTCGAGTTTGGCAATGAAGCCGGCGGGCTCGGATTTGAAATCCGCTTCGCAGCCGTCGCAGCAGAAGATGACGAGGCGATCGGGTTTTCCTTGCACGCGGTAAATGCGTTCCGGCGAGTCGCCCATGCTGTCGAGGGCTTCGTCGGACACGACGCAGATCTTGAGCGGATAGGCGGCGCGAGCTTGGGCGAGCCAGGCGGCGTCGGCGTCGGATGTTGGCAGGAGTTTTCCTGTTTCGGCAGCGAAGACGGAAGAACTCAGGAGGAGGGCGATGACCGCGGGGAGGAGGTATCGTTTCATTGGGGAAGCAAAGGGTGCGAGCGCGCGAAAAACTTTGAGGGAAACGGCGCGGGCGGGTTTAGAGTGTTACAACGACATGAATGCGTCCGAGACGAAATTAAGCGAAACATTGAAGACGTGGCGCGTAACGACGAAAGCGTCGGCGAACTTCCGGCCAGAGGTGTGGGCGCGGATCCGGCGGCGCGGTGCGGAGAGTTGGCCGATGTATGTGCGTGACCGATTGGCGGGTTGGGCGGTGGGTGCGGCGATGGCGGTGGCGGTGGCGGGCCTGGCGGGAAATGCGATGGCGCGCGCGAAACTTGAGGCGGAACGTGAGCGGATGGTGGTGTCGTATCTGGTTGAGCTCGACCCGCGAGTGATGGCGAAGATGGATCACTGAGGATGAAGAACCGGTTGATTTCGCTCGCGCTGGTGCTGGCGGTCGCAGCGGCGGCCGGCGTGGTGGCGTATCGGAGCGGTGGAGACGCGGCGTTGGAGCGAGCGCTGATGGAGCGGGATGCGATGGCTTGGCTGCGCGCGGATTTCGGGCTGACGGAGGAGCAGTTCGAGGCGATCAGGACCCTGCACGAGGACTACTCCGTGGTGTGTGCGGAGCATTGTTTGGAGATTCAAAAAGCGAGTGCGGCGCTGGAGCAATTGCAGTCGCAAGAAGGCGTGCACGCGGAAGCGGTGACGTCAGCGGAGCAGCGGTTGCAGGAGCTGCGGCTCGTGTGCGAAACGGCGATCGCAACGCACGTGCGGCGTTGTGCGGCGATGATGTCGGCGGAGGCGGGGGAGCGGTATCTCGCGTTGGTGCTGCCGAAGATCAAGGATTTCGACCATCAAGCGCCGCCGGATTTGGGGCTGAATCGTCACCATCACTGATTCATGCCGAGCGAAGACGAGGCGCGTTCAGGTGTGGAGGAGGACGGGGTGTTGATGGGTCGTGTGCAGGCGGGAGACGAGGCGGCGTTGGGGGTGTTGATGGGGCGGTGGGAGCTGCCGGTGAAGAGTGTGATTGCGCGAATGGTGCTGAATGCGCGGGAGGCGGAGGAGTTGGCGCAGGAGACGTTCGTGCGGGTGTGGCAGCAGCGGGAAAAGTTTCGCGCCGGAGCGGAGTTTAGGCCGTGGGTGTTTGCGATCGCGGTGAACCTCGCACGCAATCGGCTGCGGTGGTGGCGGAGGAGGCCGGAGGTGGCGCTGGACGAGTGGAGCGAAGGGGACGGAGCAGGGGGCAAGGAGCAAGGAGCCCGTGCGCTGGAGCGGAAGGAGCGGGGCGCGGCGGTGCGCGATGCGATTGCGGCGCTGCCGGTGAAATTGCGCGAGGCGATCGTGTTATTCGAATACGAGCAGATGTCGTATGCGGAGATCGCGGTGGCGGTGGGAGCGACGCCGAAGGCGGTGGAGACGCGGATTGCGCGAGCGCGGGAAGCGTTGCGCGGGGCGTTGAAGCGATGGGTGTGACTACGGGCTGATCGCCTGCAAGCAGGCTCCTACAGGTCAGGCGGAGCGGGCGCGCTCGACCTCGAGTTGGACGGCGTGGAGGGAGATATAAATGTCGCGGAGGAATCCGACGAGGGACGCGATGAGGAAGAGGACGCTGATGACGAAGATCGCGGCGAGGGCAAGGCCGGGCTCGCGGCCGAGGAAGGCGACGAAGAACAGGCTCAGGATGAGAGCGCAGGACGTGAGCATGCTGCAGCCGGCGAAAGTGACGGCGAGGCGGATGAGTCGAGAGCGCCGCCACATGATTTCGAGCTGGTTGCCCAGATGGATGCGGTCTTCGCCGGTGGCGACACGGGCTTGTCCGGCGAGACTACGCGTGCGGTCGACAATGCGGCCCATGCGATTGGTGAGCGTGATGGTGAGCGCGCAGACGCCGGAGATGAGGATGACGGGTGAGATCGAAAGCTGGATGCTTGAGACGAGGGACGGGACGCCGTCGGAAGTGAGAAGGTCCATGGGACAGGAAAGCGGAGCGTGAAGGGCGTGGGCGCGTCGGCTCGGCGGGGGGAGTATCGCCTTACTGTCGGGCGATCTTCTCGAGGTAGAAACCGTCTTCGCGCTGGACGAGGGTGCCGGTGATCGCGTCGCCTTTCTTGAAGGAATTGAGCGCGGTGACGTCGACTTTGAAGAGCATCGTCATGGCGCGCATGTAGCCCGGGATTTCCTCGTGTTTAACGAGGAGGGCGGAGTCGTTGGGACGAACGGCGACGATGATGCCGCGGAGCGGATGGCGGGCGATGGCGGTGTCGGCGGGTTCGTTGTTGTTGGGCGTTTTTTCGGCGGCGGCGGATTCTTCGACGAAGCAGCAGCAGACATCCTTGCCGATGCAGCAGGAGCAGCCGCAGTTTTTTTCGTTGGCGTGATCAGCGGCGAACGCAGCGGCCGTCAGGAACAGCGTGAGGGAGGAGAGCAGGGTGAGGAGTTTGGTTTTCATGATACGAGCGATGAAGGGCTGAGGCGGCGGAGAAGTGAGAGGAGTTTTTCGAAGAGGAAGAGCGTGATCAGAGATGCCGCAAGCAAGGGGAGCAGGGCGGAGAGCACGAGCAGAATGGTCAGAAGAGATCGGGGGAGCGAGGCGGAGCTTTCGGGCGCGGCGAGTGTGCCGGCGGGGCGGCGCTGCCACCAAAGCGCCACTCCGCTGACGGCGAGGAGGACGATGCCGAGGGTGGCGAGGGAGCCGAGGATTTGATTGGCTAGACCGAAAAGACGTCCCTCGTGGGCGACGATGCCCCAGGAGAAAAATTGGGCGAGGAAGCCGAAGTCCTCGAAGCGCAGATGGGCGAGGACGCGGCCGGAGTAGCGATCGAGATGAAGGTAGGCGCGATCGAAAGGGCGGGTGCGATCCGAGATGATGCTGTAAACGCCGTCGGAGCCGAGGGGCAGACCGATGACGAAAGGTTCGGGGAGTTCGTGGCGGCGAGCGATCGCGATGGCCTCGTCGAGCGGCAGCGAAGCCGGCGTGTCGTTGGCGGGCGTGTGGACGTGGAGGTGATTGTGAGCGGGCGGCGGGGTGGAGCGGAGATCGTCGATCTTTTCGGCGAGGCCGGAAGCGAGCGGTGGGGACCAGCCGACGAGTTCGGAACGGTGCGCGCTGGCGACGCTCTCGCGGGGCGAACCTTGGCCGAGGGCGGAGGAGATTTTTCGATACCAAGCACCGGCGGAGTTGGTCCAGAGGAGTCCGGTGGTGAGGAGAAAGAGGGATGCGAAGGCGCACCACACGGCGGGAACGACGTGGAGGTCGCGGAGGAAAGTGCGACCGGAAGAACGGAGACGCGGGTAGAGGAAGCCGCCGGCGGAGAAACGGGGGCGCGGCCAAGCGAGATAGAGACCGGTGGCGAAAAGAACGATCGTCCAGGTGGCGGCGAGTTCTACGAGGTATTCGCCCGATTTGCCGAGGAGGAGGGAACTGTGGAGTTTCTTAACCGTGTTCATTAAGCGCTCGTCGTCGCGGAGTTGTCCGAGGACGCGGGCGGTGGAGGGATCGACGAAGACGGTGGTCGTAGCCGCGTGATGTGCGGGAGGAGGAATTTCAGGTTTAGGATTCGAGATTTCGGAATCGAAGCGGTGCGTGAGGGTGAAAGTGACTTGGGTGGTTTCGCCGGAGGCGAAAGCGGGTTGGAAGGATTGTGGTTGTGAGTGTGGTGGTGCGGCGGCGATGGCCGCGGCGAGTTGCGCGTCGGCGGATGGCCACATGGCGGGAGCTGTGGCGGCGGAGGTGGTGAGAAGGTGAGCGTAGCGGTGGGCTTCGTATTGAGGCTGCCAGAGGTAGAGGGCGCCGGTGATGGCGAGGAAAGTGGCGAACGGAGCGACGAGGATGCCGGCGAAGAAATGCCAGCGCCAGACCGCGCGGTAGAGCGGGCCGTCGGAACGGTTGGTCGCGGGTGCGCGGGTCGGGGAAGACGTGGTCATGGCGGGCCGGTTCGTTGGTGCGGGGCGTGGTTCACCAGCGGTATTCCAGGCCGGCGTAGAGGGAGCGGGCATCGCCGGGGAGGAATTGGGATTGATCGGTGGCGGCGGCGTTGTCGATCACACCGGTGGTGGCGGCGTAGTGTTTGTTGAATACGTTGCGCGCTTCGAGGAAGCACGCGATGCCGCGCGAAGGGCGATAGCCGCAGCGGAAACCGGCGATGGCGTAGGCGTCGGCGGCGAAGGTGTTGCGGAAATCGATGTAGGTTTTTTTTGGAGACCACTCGAAGGTGGGGCCGGCATAGAAACGAGAAGCGGTTTCCCAGGTGAGCTCGCTGCGGATGAGATGAGGCGGAAGGCCGGCGAGGGTGTTGTTGGCGTAGGCGGGGTCTTCGTCGAAACGAAGATCGCCGTAAGTCCACGCGGCGCGGAGGACGAGGCGGTGGGCGGGGGGCGTGTCGCGATTCCACGTGGTGCCGAGCAGGTCTAGTTCGGCGGAGAGCTCGATCCCTTGGTGGACGGTGTCGTGGGCGTTAACGGTGGCGGCGGGAGTGGCCGGATTGTTGTCGTGATCTAGGGCGAGGAGCTCGTTCTCGACACTGGCGTGGTAGAGGGAGATGTCCCAACGGAGCGAGCCGTGAACGCCGCGCGTGCCGAGTTCGAAGGTGTTGGCGGTTTGGGCGCGGCGGGCGGTGTTAAGGGTGAGTGTTTCGCTGAAGGACGGCGGTTCGTAGCTGGAGGAGAGATTGGTGTAGAATTGGAGGGTTCGCGTGTCGTAGCGGAGGCCGAGCTTTGGCATTACGCGGTGGTAATTCAGGGCGTAGTCGGGGGTGGCGCCGAAGGTTGAGTCGTTTTCGCGTCGATTGGCGGCGGCGCTGAGTCCGAGGACAACGGTGAAGCCGCGGGCGAAGGTGAGTTGGTCTTCGAAAAAAGCCTCGAGGTTGGTGGCGGTTTGGGTGGCGGAGGAGACGAGGGCGGCGCGTCGGCCGGCGTTGTTTACGAAGTTGGCGGCTTGGATTTCGCCGCGGTTGAAGAGAATGCCGGCGCGGAGGCGATGATCGTGATCGGCGAGTTGGCGGGAGTGAGTGACGGAGGCGCCGAGGAGGACGTCGTTGGAGAGCTGGTCGATGACTTGGAAGATCGGGTGATCGACGTCCTTGTAGCTCCAGGCAGCGGTGAAGTTCCACGTGGTGTCGTCGGTGCGGACGGTGGTTTTGGTGGCGAGACGGAGGAGGTCGAAGTCGCGTTTTTGGTGAAGAGTGAGGTTGGTGAGGTTGGCTTGGGAAGGGTTGGCGCGGAGTTGAGATTTGGTGAGGTTGCCTGGGAGTTCGGAGTCGGTGCGGACGGCGGTGACGAACAGACGCGTCTCGGCGGTGGAAGAGTGACGGATGCCGAAATTGGAGAAGAGGCGGTGGTTTTCCTGGCGGGCGTGATCGCGGAAGCTGTCTTGCGAGGAGCGGGTGAAGGAAGCGTAAGCGTCGAGGTGGTTGCGGACCCCTCCGACGGCGAGTCCGGCGCGGACGTAGTTCCAGGAGCCGAGTTCGAGACGGGCGAAGTAGGGAGGATCGAGGCGGCCGGTGCGGGAAACGTAGTCGATGGCGCCGCCGAGGGTGGAAGCGCCGAGAGCGAGGGCGTTGGCGCCGCGCCACACGCTCACGTGCGCGGCGGCGAGCGGTTCGATCGCTTGCATGTCGAAGCTGCCGTCGGCGAGGTTGAGCGGAATGCCATCCTGGAGGATGCGGAGACCGCGACCGTGGAACGTGCGTTGAAGGCCGGAGCCGCGAATGGAGAGACGGGCTTCGTCGGAGCCGAAGCGAGATTGGGCGATGACGCCGGGGGAAAGGAAAAATGTGTCTTCGAGGGTGGAGGCGCGACCGCGGAGGAAGCGAGCGGCGTCAACGAGTTCGGTGGCGCCGGGCGTGAGGCGGAGTTCGGCGGCGGTGGCGGCGAAGGTGTTGACGGTTAGGCTGGGCGTGCGTTCGGCGGTGACGTCGAGCGGCGCGAGTTGAACGAGCGGCTCGGTGGCGGCGAGGGCGAGGGGAAGGAGAAGGAAGGAGGGGAAAAGTTTCATGGTGTGTGGGTGTGCGCGTGGCGGCGCGGCGGCGTGAAAACGCGGAAGGCGCGGGAACGGGCGACGTGCGAACGCGCGAAGGCGTCGCAAACCGGGCGCGATGAAGGGCGGGTCGGCGCCTCGCCCTACGATAGGTTTAGACCGCGTGGCGCGGCGGGGGAACGGGCGGGGCGGCGCGTTCGGAAATCGGGACCGATGAAGGGTCGAAGATTCTGGAGACGAAAGAAGGCGCGGCGACGACGGGCGCGGGAATGGGCGAGAAAACGAGGAGGACTTTGCCGTCGAGTTTGCCGGCGGAGGGCGCGGCGGGGTCGGAGTCTTGTTTCGCCGTGGCGACGACGGAGCAAACGCCGCACATGTTTTCCGGCGTGAAGGTGAGCCGGATCGCTTCGGCGAGCGGGACGGTTTGCGAGTAGTTCGCGATCATCCGGCCCCACGCGAACGTCTGCACCAGGTCCCAGTGGCTGCCGGTGGCGAGGAGCCAGGCGGCGAGCGTGAGGATGAGGGAGATGCGACGGCGCATGAACGTGCAGGTGTGTCGCGAACGAATCCGCCGGCTGCGGCGGAGCAAGCGTTTAGTGGGAATGACCGCGCGCGAAAGGAAATGAAAAGATGCGGTTCGCCCGACGGCGAGCTGCGCTTATCGAACGGTGCGGAGTTGGACGGCGTCGATGAGGCGGTCCTGGGCGAGAATGTCGGTGGCGACGATGAGTTTGTCGCCCGAGGCGATGCGGCCGGCGTGACGGAGGAGTGAGACGGCGTTTTCGATGGTGACGTTTGGGTCGCTGTCGAAATGGAGCTGAAACGGTTCGACGGCGCGAAGGATGCGGAGCTGGCGCAGGAGTTGAACGTGGGGCGTGAACGCGAAGATGGGGGCGGCGCTGGGCCGGAGCGCGGCGAGGCCGTGGGCCATAAAGCCGTGGCGGGTGAAGGTGAGGATTTTCGAGTGAGGCAGCTCGTTGGCGAGGACGACGGCGGAGTGGAGGAGCTTCATTTTCTCGGTGGAGAAGACGAAGGCCTCTTCGCGGTTGGAGTCGTTTTCGGCTTCGATGCGGCGGGAGATCTTGTCGAGCATCTGCACGCATTCGAACGGGTATTTGCCGACGGTGGTTTCGCCGGAGAGCATGACGCAGTCGGCGCGTTCGTAAACGGCGTTGGCGACGTCGGTGATTTCGGCGCGCGTGGGCACGGGCTGCGAGATCATCGATTCGAGCATGTGCGTGGCAACGATGACGGGGCGGCCCTGGGCGAGGCAGGCGCGGACGGCGCGACGTTGGATGACGGGAAGATCTTCGAACGGGCATTCGATGCCGAGGTCGCCGCGGGCCACCATGAGGCCGTCGCAGGCGTGGACGATTTCGTCGAGATTGGAGATCGCGGATTGATCCTCGATCTTGGCGATGATGCGAGCGCGCGAGTTGTGCGTGTGGAGGAAGCCGCGGAGATCGTCGATATCCTTGGCTTCGCGAACGAAGGAAAGCGCGACGAAGTCGATTCCTTCCTCGATGCCGACGAGGGAATCGGCGCGGTCTTTGTCGGTGAACGAAGGGAGGTTCACGCGGACGCCGGGGAGATTGATGTGGCGGCGGGAACTGAGCTGGCCGGGGATGAGGACGCGACAGCGGATGTGGGCGGCGTCTTTTTCGAGGACCTCGAGGCGGATGAGGCCGTTGTCGACGAGGACGGTGTCGCCGACCTTGATGTCGTTGACGAGGTCGCGGTAGTTGACGTCGACGGAGCGGACCTCGTGGGCGATGTCGCCGCTGGCGGCGGGTTGGACAGTGAAGTCGAAGATCTCGCCGGGCTTGAGGTCGATGGGGTTCGCGACGTCGCCGGTGCGAATTTCAGGCCCCTTGATGTCCATCATGATGCCGACCTCGCGACCGACCCGTGTGCTGACTTCGCGGATACGGCGGATGATGGTGCGCGTCCAGTCGTGTTTCGCGTGCGCCATGTTGAGGCGGACGATGTCGGCGCCGCCCGCGATGAGCTTCTCGAGCATGGCCTCGCTTTCGGTCGCGGGACCGAGCGTGAAAATGATCTTGGTGCGGCGAAACGGGTCGGCGGGAACGGTCATAGGCGAAGGATTTTGCAAAACGGCGTGAGACGGTCCGGCAACGGGATCGCGGGTCACGCTGTAGACTGGAGGAAGAGCATGGTGGAAGCGGCAGAGAGATTGAGCGGGAGAGGAGTGGCGGAGAGCAAGGGCGGTGCGTGCGCGTTTTGTGGGAAAGGATGATCGCGGTTTGTGGCGCGGGCGAACCGTTGGTGGCTGGACGGTGAAGTGGACGCGTGTCCGGTTTCAGAGCTGGGACTGTCAGCGGTCAGCTTTCAGCGATCAGCGGTCGGATGGACGCTGGTGCTGTTAAACTTTCTCGGGTCGTTCTCGTTTCGTGTCCTGACGAAGGAGAACGAGGAAGAGAAAGAGAACGAGAACGAGCAGGTGGGGCTCGACGCTGTTTCTAGAGGCAGTCGTAGAGCGGGGTGCTCTGGCCTTGCTCGATGATGGAGAACTCGCAGCGGGCGAGCGTGGTGCGGAGCGGGGCGAAGGCGGTCTCGACGGCGGTGCGCGAGTTGCAGTCACGCGAGAGGTGCGTGAGGAAAATGCGGCGCCACTCGGGGCAGGCGACCTCGGCGAGGAGGGCGGAGGTGGCGGCGTTGGAGAGATGACCGTGGCGGCCGCTGATGCGCTGCTTGAGCGACCACGGACGTTTCACGTCGTTTTTCAGCAGCTCGGGGCAGTGATTGGATTCGACGACGAGGATGTTGCAGCCGCGGATGTGTTCGCGGATGTGCATCGGCGCGTGGCCGAGATCGGTGAGATACGTCAATGCGCGGCGCGGCGAGAAGAGATCGTCCTCGTGACCGGTGGTGAAACGGAAACCGACGGGTTCCTGCGCGTCGTGCGGAACGGCGAAGGAACGGATCTCGAGATCGCGAAAGCGGAACGACGTGCCGGTATGAAAGATCTGCCAGTCGGGGCGGTGTTCGAGGCCGGATTGGACGGCGGCGGCGGTGGCGGCGTTGGCGAAGATCTTGAGGTGCGGGAATTTTTTCAGGCCTTCGATGCCGGCGGCGTGATCGCTGTGTTCGTGCGTGAGGAAGACGGCGTCGATGCGATCGAGAGATTCGCCGAGCGCGGCAAGGAGTTGCGAAAGCTTGCGGGCGGAAAAACCGGCATCGACGAGCACGCGCGATTCCTCGGTGACGAGAAGGGCGGCGTTGCCGGAACTGCCGCTGCCGAGAATGCTGAAGCGAAGGCCCATTTGGTGCGGTCGTTGAAGACCTCGACGGGCGTGGGGCCAAACAAAAAATCAGGCGGCTTTTTTAACCACGGATGGACACGGATAAACACGGATTTGTGGTGAGCGCGAAGGGGATGCGATTTCCTCTGTGCGCCGTGAAAAAAGTTGCCGTGGAATTCGGCGGCTCGCGGGTGAGGCGGAAGAGGATCAGGCCCTGTTGGCTTTGCGACGCCGGGCGTAAAGTGCGGCGGAACCGGCGAGGAGGCCGGCGACAGCTGCGTAGGTGGACGGTTCCGGGATGACGCTCGCAGTGGCGCCAGCCAAGATCTCGCCGCCGGGAGTCGAGTTGTAGGCGAAATCGTGCAGCGTTACCGCTGATTCGCTAGAGGTAATCCGAGCCCAGCCGAAATATTCGCTCTCGTCGGCGGTGAGCCGCAGGCCGAGGAAGTAGGGATCCGGACTCGTAAGGATTGGGAACAACCCCTCAAAGAAGGCTGCGTCTGCGGGTGGTTCAATTACTGCGCCGGCCGCGAAATTGGTGGCAAACCAGCCTGTTTTAGCGCTCACCGCCCCGCCATCGACGAGATTGATTATATAGGGCTTAGAGGCCTCGATATTCGGGAAATAGAGCTGAAAATCCCGACCGGGGACGTCATCGAGATTGGTCGAGGCAAAGGTGGTTCCGCCGCCCGAGCGATCCAGGTCGAAATAAATCGACTCGCTCTGCGCTTTGTTCGCCGTGATGTCGGGGAAATCGGTGTAAACGATTTGGGCCATCGCGGGGGTGGCCGCAGCGAGCGCAACTGGCAGGGTGGGCAGCGCAAGTTTGCCGGCGCTTCGAAGCGGGGAGTTCATGGAGTCCCCCTAAATAGTAGCCGAATTTTGGATACGATGTTATTTCGTTGCCGGAGGGAAAATGCCAGGAATCAGCAGGAGTCTCACGCACCGGGAGACGAGCCGACTGCCGGAACGGCGGGCCATGCGTGCGGTGTCGACCTTGCGGGTGGCGTCCACGCTATAAGTGAATTCCGTCGCGCCTTGCTTCGAGGCTTCGTCGATCACGGCGCCGAGCAAGGCATGGTGCACCAAGTCGCGTCCCCCTCGCCAGCGAGGACCGACGGCTTCGGCGGCGATCAGGATGCGCCCGGCGCCGAGCGTTCGCGCGAGAATGGCGCCGGCGAGCTGGCCCTCCTCGCGAACGACGAAGGAGAGGCGGGGATCGAAACGGTGAGGCGTGGCAGAGTGGCCGAGATCGATTTCCTCGCCGGAGAGAAGATGCTCCGAAGTCATCAATGTGCGGACCTCGTCGAGGTCGGCGATGCTGAGCGGGCGGGGTTGAAGCGGCCGGTGCCGGGCCGTGTGGTGAAGGCGTCGACGCACGCGATCGACGCGCTCGCGAATGGGCGCGAGCGGAGTGGCCCAAATCTCCAGCTCCTGATGGAGGGAGAAGCCGAAGCGCTCGAGCGCGCGGCGGCGCGGGTCGTCGGGAGAAAGCTCGTCGAGGGTCAAAAGTTTCACGGCGCCGAGGTCGCGGGCGAGCTGAGCGAGAGGAGTGACCAAGGCCCCGGCAACGGGCGTATCCAGATAACGAGGACGGAGAACCAGCGAGAAGCCCGAGATACCGGAGACCGGCGGAGATATAGCGGCCAGGCCGACGATCCGCTCGACGCCGCCGGTGGTAACAACGGCAACGAGGGGATAAGCGATGGCGTCGCGGCGCACTTGAGGAAAAGCCGCGACGATGCGCGGGATTTCATCGGGCCAGGGCGGCCGGATCTCGAAGCCGAGGGCTTCGAGGAGAGCGCGTGAATGAAGGGGCGCGACCGGAGAAGCGCTCATTTCCGGGGGAGATTGTGACGGCCGCCCGGGCTCGCTGGGTGGATCGTAGCGATGCAACGGCTGCGAGGAGGCGCGAAGGACGCTGTGCTTTTGAGCGAGGGCGGAGCGGCGCGCGGCGGCTTCAGCGGCGAGGCGCGTGTGGGCGGGTGGACGGAGCACTTCGCCGGTGATATCGGCCGTCTCCAGCACGAAAGGTTGTCCGGCGAGACGTTGGAGTGCGTTGCGCGCAGGGATGAAGTGCGGATCGCAGGCGAGGGCGTGTTGAAAGGAGGAGCGGGCGTCGGATTTGTTTTGGGCCGCGAGGGTCAGGCCCAAGGTGAAGTGGGAGATGGCTTGCGTGGGCGCGCGAGCAATGGCTTCGCGGGCGCATGTTTCGGCGTCGGCGGGCTGACCGAGGCGGAGCAAGGTTCGAGCGTAGCCCAGCGAAGGAAAGGGATTATCGGGTTCTTTTTCGATGGCGTCGCGGAAAGCGGCGGCGGCTTCGAGCACGCGATTCTGTTTCAGCAAAGCGGTGCCACGGTATTGGGCGAGTTTGGGGTAGTTGGGCTGGGAGGCGGCGACTTGTTCAATGAAGCGCAACGAGGTCTCGGCGTCGCCGCGAGCGGCGGCAATCTCGCCGAGCAAGAAGGTGGCGTGGAGGTTGCCGGGAGTGTGATCGATGAGCGTTTCGGCGACGGCGACGGCATCGTCGAGCAAGCCCAGGGAGATCTGGCACAGGGCGAGGTAGTAGGCGCACCTAGGATCCTCGGGCTGCTCGAGGTAAAGCTGTTCGAGCGCGGCGAAGGCTTGCTCGTGTTGGCCGGCGAAGTGGAGTGCGACGGCGAGGTGCCAGCGGTTTTCGCGATCGTGGCGCGCGACGGCGAGGTCCGAGCCAAGGTCGGCGGCGGGGAGTTCGCCATGAGCGACGAGTTGCGCGAGCAGGAGGGATTGATCGGCCGAGAGGAGAGGTGCGGCAGAGTTTTCGCAGGCCGTGCGCGTGCCGCTGGGTTCGTAGGACGAAATACGCGGCGGAAGGTTGGGAGTGAAAAGCGCGCCAGTGAGGATGCGGCCGTTCATGTCGGCCGCGGCGGGGAAGCCGAGGAGGTGGAGGAGTGTGGGCGCGATATCGACCGCGGTGACTCCTGGCACATGCGCATCGCGCGCGATGCCGGGACCGGCGGCGGCGAAGATGCCTTGCGAGCGGGCGGGTGAAGTGAGGATCTCCGGGGGCGCGTGGTGGCGAGGACCTGGAACCGAGCAGACGATCAAGGTGGTGCCGGGCACGGTGTGAGCGAGCAGATCACGAACGAGCAGATCCTGCAGGCGGTAGGCGGCGGGGATGACATCGTCATAGAGCGCGAACTCCGTTTTTGAGGCAGTCGAGGGCGAGGAGTGAAATCGCGGGAAAAGACCTTTAACGCGGGCGATGAGCGGATAGTGGACGCCGAGGAAGTCGCACGTTCCGCGCTCGAGGGCGGCAATGGCGGCGTTGTGGAGGCTGTAGGTTTCCGCGAGGAAAGCGGCGAGCCGATGTGGGCGGGGATCGCGACGGAGATCGATCTCGGCCAAGCGCGGAAGGAAGAGCTGTAAAATTTGGGGATCGAGATCCCCGGGCTGGAGCCGCAACGGGCCGAATTCTTCGGCGAGCGCGGGAGGAAAGACGGCGCGAGACAGGGCGGAGCTGGCTGCGTCATGCGATGACGAATACGGAAATGCCTCGGTGATGGACACGCCGTTGACGGACTCGGCGGGATGGGAGGCGCGCCAGCCGATGACGTGGGCGGTTCGACCGTGATCCGAGAGGATGTTCCACACGGCCTTGCAGCGACGAAATGTGCTTTGGGCGGGAATGAGTTTACCAGCGGAGCGGTCGGCGAAAACGGCGCTGGCGATGCCGTGTTGGTGAGCGTGTTTGCCGGTGGCGAGACTGGTCCACAACAGCGGTTCCACGTGTGGCGGAGCGCTGGTGAGCGGGCCGGATGCACCATGTTGCATGATGTTGGCGAGCTGGGGGAGTTCGCCGGCGTCGACCAAGGGTGATGCGATTTTCCAATCCGCTCCTCCCCACCCGACGAGCAGAACGCGGCGAGCGGGAGGTGAGGGCGAAAGGTGGATCATCATGGAAACCCGCCAGTGAGTAAGCGGAAGCGAGCCGCTGGCCAGACAAAGGCGCGGAGAGGGTGCTCCTCGACGCACGCGGGCGGAATTGGCGGACAGTCGCCGCGAAAATCGCGCAGTGAAGGGCTACGACGGCCAGGCGCAGAGGGATTCGATATGGGCGGCGGAGCCGTCGCGTTGCCAGGAGTCGAGTTGGGCCTGGTCTTTGAGTTGCTGGCCGCGCTGGCGAGGGACGGCGGCGAAGACGCTTTCGATTTCGGAGAGAGCGGTCATGTCGCCCCAGAGTTTTTCGAATTGGGCGACGGGGAAGATGTCTTCCTGGCCGTGGCCCCAGCGTTTTTTCACATCCTTGAGCGTGACGTAAGTCGGGACCCGCGCGGCGAGGCGGCGGACGGCGGCGGCGGTGAGATCGGCGTCGGAGAGGTCGGCGCGCGTGAGGCCGAAAGCGGAAAGGAGACGGTCGATGTCGATCCAGCAGGTGTTGCTGTTGTAATAAGTGAGGTTGAATTCGTCGTCTTCGCGCGGGAGGGCGAGGCCTTCGACGATGCGGAGGCGACCGTCGACGCGGGCGAGACCGCCGCCGTGATCTTCGATGCGTTTGGGGATGACTTCCCAGCCGAGCGTGGCGCCGGTGGATTGGAACCAGCCGAGGAGCGTGGGATCGGGCGAGGCACCGAGGGTGTCGATGTTGTGGACGACGAGCGTGCGAAGATTGGGCTGGGCGGCGAGGAGGCGGGCGAGCGTGCCGTTCTTGAGCAGGTTGGGAATTTCGAACCAGTGGCCGACGGGATGGAGACACTGTTCGGGGACGTTGTCGGTGTAGTCGGAGCCCTCGCCGACGGTGCGCGCCCATTGGGTGAGCGCGGCGCGAACGCTGTCGCGCATCTTTTCCTTTTGTTCGTCGAGTTTTTGCTGGGCGGTTTCCTCCCAGGCGAAGATGAGGTCGCGGACGGCGGGGACGAGGCGCAGGCCGATCGAGCGGCCGGGAGAGAGCCAGATGTCTTTGTCGACAGAATCTGGATACGTGGAACGCAGCCAGGCTTCGATGGGCGCGTGCGTGAGATGGCTCGTCGTGAAGACGTGCGGAATCGTCGTGTTGAATTCGCGCACGGCGCGGCGCGTGCGGGCGAGATGGGTTTCGATGAAGCTACGGTGGCGGCCGGCGAGTTTGGCGAACGGGTGCAGGCCTTTGACGACGCCGGCGCCTTGGGTCCAGCGGGAACCGACGCCGGCGGCGTAGGTGATGACGGCGAGTTCGCCGCGTTTCAGGGCGGCTTCGCCGGCGGCTCTGAAACGCGGGAGTTCCGAGTTCCGGGTTCGGGGTTCCGAGTTTAAGGCGGAGTAGTCGAAAAGGGCGGACGGGGGGACGTCTTCGATGCGCGTGTTCGCGGGGAGGCGGTTCATCGCGAGGCCGATGCGCCCGTTGCGAAGATCGGTGCGGATTTGTTCGTGTTGCGCGTGGTCGAAACCGTTTTCCGCGAGGAGCGCGGCGAGACGCTGGGCGTTGTTGTTGCGGGAATCGCCGGACGGCAGGAGTTGATCGAGGAGCGACGGAAGTGCGGTGGAGAATTCCGGGATGGTGCGCGCGGCGCGGGTGAAGTGTTGGAGGTCGGCGCGCTCGCGCGGCGTGAGCTCACGGGCGGAGCGGCGGAGGAGCGGCGGGACGGCGGCGCGGTAGAAATCGACGGGAAGAAGGGCGTCGTCGCCGCTGAGGAGCGCGGCGACGGTGCCGTGTTCGTTGATGGCGAAATCGTAAACGACGGGGTCCATCGCGAACGGCAGCGAGGATTCGAGCTCGCGCTTGGTGGCGAGCATGATGTCGCGGAGTTTTTCCTGGCCCTCGCGTTTGCGATGCGGGGCGAAGATGAAACCCATGCCGCCGCCGGACATGCCGCCGAGCATCCAAAAGCCCCAGAAGTCTTCGCCGAAAGCGGCGCGGGTGCGCTCGATGAGACGCTCGGTGTAGAGATTGCTGACCCAGGGAATGATCGTTTGGAGCGGGCCGAAGAAATTCTGGGTGAGGGCGGCGCCGAGTTGCTTGATGTCGCCGGCGGCGAGGTGGCCGAGAATTTCGTCGAGGGTGGCGACCGCTTTGAGGCGCGAGGCGAATTCGGCTTCGTTGCGGAGGAGGTATTTCTCCGTGGCCATCTCGAGGATGGGGCCGACGTTTTGAGCCATGCCGCCGTGAACCAGGACGAGGGAGTCCTGAAGTTTTTGGCGGGCTTCGGGAGAAATGCGGTCGGCGCCGAGGAGCGTGTGGCGCGGAAGGAGTGTGCCGCGGGAGATGCCGTGTTCGGGATCGCCGGGGTTGGCGGCGGTGCCCTCGATCAATTTGATGCCGGGCCAGACGCCGCCGGAGTCCTGCCAGCCGCCGCCGGAGCCGCCGAGCCATTCGCCGAGGATGGCGCGGGCGGCGACGATGCGGCGTTCGGGTTCGTCGAGCGGGCCAGTGAGCGATTTGATCTGGTGCGTGGCGCGCATGCAGACCGCGATGAGCGCGCCGAGAAGATTCGTGGAGACGGCGAGACGGGAGCCCTTGGGGATGCGGTTGACGTTGGAAACGATTTCGAAGCCGCGATTCGGGCCGAAGATGGCGGCGAGGAGCTGCGCGAGAGAGGCGCCGGAGCGTTCGATGCCGGGCGGGACGATGCCGGCGGCGATGACGGCGGCTTTGAGGAGGCCGAGGTAGTCGCGGCCGAAGTCGAAAACTTCCTCAAGATCGGAGATCGTGGCGGTGGCGCCGAGATCGACGCTGGCGAGGCGGATAACCGGTTCGTCGATGACGCGGAAGTAAGCCTCGACGGGCGGGCGCGGGGCGGTGTCGCGGCCGTGGACACCGAGATCTACGGAGATGTTGAGGACGCGCGCGCCCTCGGGAAAATCCATGCCGAGGAAGAAAATGTCGGACCAGCCGCAGTGGGTGAGGTCCATGCGGACGGGCGTGCGTTCGCGCAGTAGTGGAAAATTGGATTCAACGGTGTCGCGGGCGAGAAGTTCGGGACGGACACGAAGCGGTTGGTCGAGCGGGTGGCCGAGGCGGAACATCCAGGCGTTGCCACGGGTGGAGCGGACGGTGCGGCGGACCTGATCGGCGAGGGTTTGGAAGGCGAGAGCGTGGTGAGCGGCGGCGAGGGCGGAGGAAAGCGTTTCGCTGGGTCCGTGTTCGGCGAGAGCGGCGGAGAAAACGGAGATGGCTTCTTCGAAACGCCTTTCGAGCAGGTGGCGGAAGCCGGTGAACGGGACACGGCCGGTGCGCGGGAGGTCGGGGCGCGCGGGCAAGTGATAGCGATGAAGCGCTGTGATGAAGAAGAGAGCGCGGACGCGTTTGTAGAGATTGGTTTCGCGGCGGCGGTAGACGTCGAGTTCGGCGCAGGCGGCGAGGAGTTCGTCAACGGATTTGCCGGCGGCCCAGCGGTCGAGGGCGAGGTCGCGCGTGGCGGCGTCGGCGGAGTCGATGATTTCAGTGACGCGAAGGGTCATGGAGTGAAGTTGGAAACCACGAAACACACGAAAGACACGAAAGGAGGAGCCGGATGAGCGTGGTGAACCGCGGCGTCTGGTTCAGTTTCGTGGCTTCTTGCGGTGACTCCTTTTATTCGGGACGGAGGGCGAGGAGCTCGACGAGTTGCGTGAGGACGCGGTCGCGCTCGGGGCCGGAGAGCGAGAGGGCGAGTTGAGCGAAGAGAAGACCGTAGGGCGCGCCGATGTCGTAGCGACGGCCGGAGACGTTGAAGGCGAGGTAGCGCTCGCGCGAGGCCAGCTCGTGGAGCGCGGGCGACAGGCCGAGGTTTTTGTCGGGGGCGGCGGTGCGTTGTTTTTCGAGGATCGAGAAGATCTCGGCACCGAGGACGTGGAGACCGAAGAAGCAGAGATAAAAGCCGGCGCGCAGGCCGGGGACGATGAGCTGTTGTTCGGCGACGGACGGCGTGGGTTTCTCGAGGACGGACTCGATTTGGTAGAGCGGTTTCTCGCCGCCGACGAGACGGCCGCCGATGGCGCCATAGGATGTAATCTGGCTTTCGCGGGTGGGCTGAACGGCGGAGACGGAGGCGTGTTCGGCGGTGGCGATGTCGATCAGCTGCCGGGCGCAGCTGATTTTTGTATTCGAAACGTGGAGATGGTCGCCGACGAGGTGAAGGAACGGTTCGTCGCCGATGAAATCGTGGCCGAGGAGGACGGCGTGGCCGTAACCGCGGGGATGGGTTTGCGGGATGAAACGAACGCGCGAGCGGAGGTCGCCGCAGGCCTCGGCGTAGGCGGCTTCGTCGCCGGCGCAGACGATCACGCAAAACTCTTCGATGCCGGCGTCGGCGGCTTCTTCGAGGACGAGCTGCAGGGCAGTTTTCGATTCGCCGTGCGGATCGATGAGCGACTGGAGCGGAAGGGTGCGCTGGCGCGGGTTGGCGGCGGTGACGAGGGCTTTGCGAATTTTCATGCAGCGGAGCTGGAACGATCTCGGGGGCAATCAGTCAGGCGGGCGATGCAGAGGGTTCAACTGGAAAGGCGGACGCAGGGAAGTCCCGATGAGGCGGTGAGGGTTTGCCTGAGGAGGAGGTGAATGGAGTTGATCAACCACGAATGGGCACGAAGGGACACGAAGGGCGGCAAGCATTTCAGGAGAATGCTGCGACGAGGACACTTCGTGGTTTCAAACGAACGTGTTGAGGGGAAGTTCGCGCCACTGGCCGGGCGGGAGGTCGGGTGGGAGTTGGAGCGGGCCGAAGGTGGTGCGATGAAGCGTGAGGACCGTGGCGCCGGCGGCGGCGAACATGCGGCGGACCTGGTGGTAGCGACCCTCGGTGAGGATGAGGCTGGCTTCGCGCGGGGAGAGAAGTTCGAGCGTGGCGGGAGCGCAGGGTTTGTCTTCACCCTCGAGGAGAAGCGTGCCGGCGGCGAATAGTTGAATCGTGTTTTCGGATACTTCGCGATCGAGCGTGGCGCGATAGGTTTTAGGGACCTTGTGTTTGGGCGAGGTGAGGCGGTGGACGAGCTGCGTTTGATCGGTGAGGAGCAGGAGGCCAGAGGTGTCTTTGTCGAGGCGGCCGATGGAGGTGATCTGGGGATTGCGGCGACGCCAGCGGTCGGGGAGCAGCGAGTAGATATTGGGGCCCTCGCGTTCGTCGTGGGAGCAGACGAGTCCGAGAGGTTTGTGGAGGAGGAGCAGGAGGCCGTCGGGGTGGTCGAGCGGGGCGCCGTCGACCTGAACGTCGGCGGGTTGGGCTTTTTGCGAGACGTTGCGGGCGGTTTCACCGCGGATCGTGACGGCGCCGGAGGCGACCCAATCGCGGGCTTCGCTGCGGGTGCAGTAGCCGAGGCTGGAGAGGAGCTGGTCGAGGCGGCGCATGAGGAGGGAAGATCCAAGGACCAAGATCCAAGCTCCAGGGAATGTCCAAGCTTCAAACTGGGGGAAGCACGGAGGCACAGAGACACGGAGTGATTGTGGGACGGCTGGAATGGTTTTGCGCGGGGGCTGGGGATTTGCGGCGATGGGAGGAATGGTGATTTGGAGTTTGTTTTTGTTGGCGGTGGGGTTGGCGGGGGTGGGCGTGCTGACGTGGGTGCATGTGCCGGATTGGGTGCCGTGGAGAATCGCGGTGGCGGCGGGGGTGTATGGGCATATGCTGGCGCTCGTGGCGCTCGCGACGGGAGTGGGCGCTTGGTGGTTGAAGGAGGAATGGAACGGGCTGGCGATTGGGGCGATGCTGGCGGCCGCGGTGGCGGCGGGGTTGTTGCTGCGACCGCTGTTGAGTGCGAAGGCCGTGGGGGAGCGCGCGGCGCGGGCGTTGGACGCGATGGGAGCGCCGACGGGGGAAATGGAGGCGTTTTCGTGGAAGGGACTGTTGGCGGCGAAAGTGGAGTCGGTGGAAGTGGAAACGCGGCGAATGGAAGAGGGGCTGGAGGTGGATTTTTATCGGGCGGTGGGGCGGCTGAATGCGCCCTGCGTGGTGGTGGTGCATGGCGGCGGGTGGGATGGCGGAGATCGGAGGCAATTGCCGGAATTGAATCACTGGCTGGCGCGCAAGGGGTATGCGGTGGCGGCTATTTCGTATCGGCTGGCGCCGCAGCATCGCTGGCCGGCGCAGCGAGAGGATGTGCGGGCGGCGATCGCGTGGGTGAAGGCAAACGCGGCGGAGTTTGGCGTCGATGCGACGCGGCTGGTTTTGCTGGGGCGATCGGCGGGCGGGCAGATCGCGTTGAATGTGGCGTATGTGGCGAACGATCCGGCGATGCGCGGGGCGGTCGGGCTTTATGCGCCGGCGGATTTGATTTTGGGATACGAATCGGGGCGCGAAGACGACGCGCTGCAGTCGCGGCGGTTATTGCGACAGTATCTGGGCGGGACGCCGGAGCAGGTGCCGGACGTTTATGCGGAGGCGAGTGCGACGACGTGGGTGCGCGCCGAATCAGTGCCGACGCTGCTGATGCACGGGAAATTGGATACGCTGGTGTGGGAGCGGCACACGGAGCGAATGGCGGAACGATTGAAGGCGGCGGGGGTGCCGCATGCGGTGGTGTGGCTGCCCTGGGCGACGCATGCGTTTGAGTATGAACTCAACGGGCCGGGCGGGCAGGTAACGCGGTATGCGTTGGGAAGATTTTTGGCGGGGGTGACGCGGTGAGGAGGCGAGAAAGAGAACGATGAACGAGAAAGAATTTATTGGCGGGCGGTGGCGACGGCGGCGGCGGTGACTGGGTCGGCGGGAGGAGGGTCGGAGAATTTTTCGCGGGTGCGGGTGGCGATGGCGGCGATTTCGGCGTCGGAGAGATGCTCGAAAGGCGGCATGTCGTTGTCGTAGGCGTTGGCGAATTCGCCCATGGCGGCGGAGCCACGGAGGATGAGCCGGAGGAGCGGCTGCGGATCCTCGGCGGTGATCCAAGCGCTGCGGCGGATGTCGGGTTGGAGGAAAGGGACGCCGCTGCCGTTGGCCATGTGGCAGGTGGCGCAGTGTTGTTGGAAAAGGGCTTCACCGTCGAGGACGGGGGCGGCGGCCGGAGGGGCAGTTTCGGCAACGGTCGACGAAGTGGTTGAAGGAGCGGCGGAATCGTCGGCGGCGGGCTCGCGGCGATCGCAGGCGGCGAGAAGTGCGACGGAGAGAAGGAGGGGCCAGCGTTTCATCGAAGACAAAAAAGCCCGCTCGGGGAGCGGGCTCGATTTTTTACTTGGTGTAGAAGATGCGCCAGATGCGCCCGGCTTGGGAATCGCTGATGTAAAGCGATCCGTCGGGTCCGACGGCAACGCCGTTGGGGCGGTGTTTGGCGTCGCTGGGCGACTGGAGGTTGTCGTTGCCGGAGAAACCGTCGGCGAAGACCTCGTAGCTGCCGGTGGGCATGCCGTCTTGGTTGAAAGGAATATAGACGACGTTGTAGCCGCGCTGCGGGAGGGGGGCGCGGTTCCAGGAACCTTGGAAGGCGAGGAAAGCGCCGCCGCGATATTTTTGGGGGAATTGCGAACCCGTGTAGAACGCCATCTGCATGGGCGACCAGTGTGCGGGGAGGGCGACGAGCGGGTCGGGGTATTTGCCGGATTCGGCAAGCTTCTTGCCATCGCCGCCGTATTCAGGATTCAACTTCCGCTGTTTGGCGGTGGGATCCCAGTAGGTGGTGGGCCAGCCGAGATCGGTGCCTTCGGTGAGTTCGTGGAAGACCTCGGCGGGATTCTCGGCGTTGTCTTCGGCGGAGTAGAATTGCGGAGCGACGGTGTTGAGGCCGTCGCGGCCATGGACGGCGACGAAAAGTTTCTTGGAAACCGGGTTGAGGGCGATGGACGTCGAATGGCGGTGACCGGTGGAGAAGTGGAAGCCGTCGGCTTGGGATTGGTCGGGCTTGTTGGGATCGAAGCGCCAGTAGCCGCCGAAGGTTTTGAGGAATTCGGTGGGATCCTGACCTTTGGCGCCGAGCTGGCGGTCGGGAACGCCGAGGGCGTTGGAAGGCGAGCCGACTTCGACGTAAAGCTGGCCGTCGGCGCCGAAAGCGAAGGCTTTGGCGGCGTGTTGGCGGCGGTTGGGAAGATCGCGAACGATGCGTTCCGGCTTGCTGGTGGGGACGAGTTGGCCGGGTGTGAGCTTGTAGCGGAAGACGTGGTCGTCGGTGGAGTGATAGAGGTAGCCGTTGTGGATCGCGATGCCGGTGCCGCCGCCTTCGCCGAACTCCTGGATGTCGTCGGCCTTGCCGTCGCCATCGGTGTCGCGGAGGGCGACGATGCCGGCCTGGCGGGTTTTGGCGTAGAGGTCGCCATTGGGAGCGACGGTGAGGTTGCGAAGAGGCTTGAGTTTATCGGCGACGACGACGGCGCGGAAGCCGTCGGGAAGCTTGATGCCGCCATTGTCGGGATCGGGAGAAAGGCTCGTGGCGGCGAGAAGCGGGCCGGCGGCGAGCGCGAGGAGCAGCGTGAATCGGGTGAGGTGCAGCGGGTTCATGTGCGGGGGGGTTGACGGATGGAAGTGGGGGGAGATTCGCGGTTGTGACAGCGTTGTGCGGCTCGATCGGTTTGCAACCGTTGCAAATTAAGGCTCGGCAACCGGGGTGCGTTTTGGGATGGCTGGGTTTCCAACGTATATGTCTTTGTGGGAATATAAGGTCATCACCAGCGGCAAGGGTGGGTTTGCCACGCCGGCGCTGCTGGAAAAATTTCTCAACGACCTCGGACGCGAGGAATGGGAAATCGTCGAATTTCGCAGCTCACCCGACAATGCTCTCGCCTTCACCGGGCTCGCGCGGCGATCGACGCAGCGCGACTGGACCCTGGAGGACGCGGCGGCGGCGGCGGCGAAGGCCGAGGCGGAGAAATTGAGGGCGGAGTTTGCCGCGAAATTTCAGGCGGCGACGAACAACGGGCCGGCGGTTGAAGCGCCGCAGGCGGCGAGCTTCCTCGATGAGAAAGTCGCGCCGGACGATGGTTATCGGAAGCCGATCGACACCTCGCGCGACGACGATCCGGAAGCGCCGGACGACGAGGAGAAGGACGAGTGGGACAAGCTGGCGGAGGAGGATGAGCTGCCGACGTTCTTCGATGCCTTGAAGCCGCACATGCGGCGCAATCAGCGCGGGCCGGGCATGTCGGTGGGAACCGATTATCTGGCGAAGAAGTGGGGGCTCGACGAAAGCGACATCAAAGGCGCGCTGGTCGAATGCGGGTTGCAGATTCCCGCGGACGAGAATGCGAAGCCGGTGTATGTCGAATACGACGGCGATCTCTATTGGGTGAACATCAACCGTCGCGGCGAAGTGTGGATCAACACCCGCGAGAAGCCGCGGCCCGTGTTTCGGGTGGTGCAGGCGCAGAAGCTCGCGCCGGAGGAACCGGAGGAGCAGAAGACCGAGACGGTGCGTCATGAGCGGACGGATACAGCGGCGGGGCAGCCGGAAGTGCCGGCGAGCGAGCCGGTGGAAGTGCAGCCGACGAAACCGGAGAACGGCGGACGCGGTTTGCCGGAAGGCCCGGCGTTGTTGCAGCGGATTCGTCAGCACATGCGACGGAATCGGCGTGGTCCCGGCGGATCGGGGAGCTTGAGTTTCCTCGCTCGCGCGGTGCGGACGACGGAGGCGGAGCTGGTGAAGCGTTTTACGGCGATGGGGATGGCGGTGCCCGCGACGCATTCGGATCCGGCGACGCAGGTCGTGATCGGCGAAGAAGTCTGGTGGTTGAACAAGGACGGTCGCGGAAATCTTTGGATTAACGGTCGGGAGAAGCGGGATCGCGACACGACGACGCCAACAACGGCGAGTTCCGATGCGGCGCCGGCGGAGACACAGGACACGCCGGCGGCTGAAGCGAGTTCGACCCAGGCGAACGTGGCGGCGTCAACGGACGTGGCGCCGACGGATGTTTTGCCGAGCGAACCGACGGCGATGCCGGTCGAACCCGCGGCGGCGGTGCCGAGCGAACAAGCTTCGACACCTGCTCCAGCGGAAGCGACGACGACCACGGAGCCGGCGAATGTGTTGGCGGCGGTGCGGTTGTTGCTGAAGGAAACGCGCACTGGAGGATTCGCCGGAAAGATCGAGCGGGTGGCGGAAGACTTGGGCCGTTCGGCCGAGGATCTTACGACCGCGCTGGTCGCGGCGGGGTTGAAAGTGCCGGAAAAGGCGCGCGAGAAGCCGGTTTTCGTCGAGCACGCGGGCGAGATCTTTTGGTTCAACCGGAACGCCAAAGGTGAACTGTGGGTGAACGCGAAGGCGTCGAAGTTCTCGGAGAAAAGTGAAGCGGGGGCAGAAGGCGAGGCGGGCGCCGCTGCGGATGAAGGCGAGAAGAAGCGTCGGCCGCGGCCGCGTGGTCGTGGACGCGCAGCGAAGAGCGAAGCGTCGCCGGGCGCGGAGTCCGAAGGTTCGGGCGAAGCGACGAAGGACCAGGCGGAAGACGCGAGCGGTTGATCCGCGCCGAGCGACCGCCGAGCCGAGGCGGTTGTCCGTGCAACCTGTTGAAGGAAAGTGCGCTTGCTCCGGCGAGCGCGCGGCGCTTACGGTCGCTTCACTGTGATTCCGGTTGCACCCCTCTGCCGGTGGTTAGGTGTGTGGAGCTTGGCCGTCTTGACGACGGCGCTTGCTGCGGCGGAGGTGCGGTTGGAACTCAGTGCGGCGGAGCGCGAATGGGTAGATGCGCATCCAGTCGTGCGCGTGGGGGTGGATCCGGGCTGGCCGCCGTTTAGCGTGATGCGGGAAGGCGGGTGCGCGGGGATCGATCCGGACCTGCTGAAACGGATCGGAAGCAAGTTGGGCGTGCGCTTCGAGATCGAGACGCGGCAGACATGGGAGGCGGTTTATGAAGCGGCGAAACGCGGAGAGATGGACCTGCTGGCGGGAACGGCGCTGACGGCGGAACGGGCGAAGGATTTCGTTTTCACGGATCCTTACTTTTCGTTTCCGGTGGTGGTGGTGATGCGCAACGACGAGCCGCTGTTGTGGTCGATGCTGGATTTGCGCGGGAAGCGCGTGGTGGGTGTGCGCGGATATGCGCCGACTTCGGAGATGCAGCGGATGGATCCCTCGCTGGAATTCAGGTTGGTGGACACCACGGACGAGGCGTTGCGAGAGGTGGCGAGGCGGGACGCGGATGCGTTCGTGAGCAACCTGCCGAACGTAAGCTTTGTCGCGAAGACACATGGGCTGACGAATCTGAAGATCGCAGGAGTGATACCGCTGACCTTCGATTTGCGTTACGCGGTGCGGCCGGACTGGCCGGAGCTGGCGGAGTTGTTGAACCGGGCGATTGCCGCGACCTCGGAGGTGGAGCGGCAGGAAGTCGTGCATCCGTGGATACGCGTCGACTACGAGAAGGTGATACGCTGGGACCTCGTGTGGAAGACCTCGGCGGCGGTGTTGAGCGTGCTTGGGGTGGTGATCGGAGCGATCAGTTATCACAACCGTCGGCTCTCGCGAGAGCTGGTCGAGCGGATCCGGTTGCAGAACGAAATCAAGGAAGCGCATGACGAACTGGTGCGGTTGAACGAGGAGAAGACGGAAATGCTGCAGATGGCGGCGCATGATTTGCGCGGACCTTTGACGAGCATGCAGCTGGTGGTGGATGCGAGTCTCCGGCTGGGCGCAGTGCCGAAGGATCGCGGACTGCAGATGGTGGAGCAGCAGGTGCGGCAGATGACGGGATTATTGAACGATCTGCTCGATGCGGAGGCGCTGGAGACGGGACGGAGGGAGTTTCGGATGGAGCGGTTGTCGCCGGCGGTGTTGTTGCAAGCGGCGGTGGTGGGGCAGGAGCAGGCGGCGGCGCGCAAAGGCGTGCGGCTCGAGGTGTCTGTCGCGCCGGATTTGCCAAGGGTCGAAGGTGACGCGACGGCGTTGCGGCAGGTGTTCGACAATCTGCTGTCGAATGCGATCAAGTTCACGCCGAAGGAAAGCGCGGTGACCGCGGTGATGGAGATGAAGCAGACGCATGTGCGGCTGGAAGTGCGCGATGAAGGGCCCGGGCTGGCGGCGGATGAGACGGAGCGGATTTTTACGAAGTATGCGCGCGGACGCGCGAAGCCGACGGGCGGCGAGAAATCGACGGGGTTGGGGCTGGCGATCGTGCGGCAATTGGCGACCTCGATGAACGGGCGGGTGTGGTGCGAGAGCACGGGCGGGCGCGGCGGATTGTTCGTGGTGATGTTGCCAGCGGCGGAGTGAGCATCGGTCGCTATCGCCGGACCGCTCGCGGGCGCTCGCCGCAACGAAGACTTTTGCAGCCATTTGCCTTGGCGATGCGTCAGGTTTCAGTCGGCAGCATTTCCCATCCCTATTCCCCAATGAACTCGATCTATCGCCCGTCTCGTCGTGAATTTGTCGGTCAATTTTCGCTCGCTGCTGCGGCGGCGCTGGCGCTGCCGCGAGGTTTGCGCGCGGCGAGTGGCGGGGGGAAGAAGCTCGGCGTGGCGCTGGTGGGACTCGGCGGGTATTCGGGCGGGCAGCTGGCGCCGGCGTTGCAGCGGACGGAGTTTTGCGAGTTGAAAGGTTTGGTCTCGGGCACGCCCTCGAAGCTGGTGAGCTGGCGCGAGAAATACGGAGTGCCGGAGAAGAACTGCTACAGTTACGAGGACATGGACCGGATCGTGGACAATCCCGATATCGACATCGTGTATATCGTGACGCCGCCTGGCACGCACAAGGACCTCACGATTCGCGCGGCGAAAGCGGGGAAACATGTGATCTGCGAAAAGCCCATGGCGCCGACGGTCAAGGAGTGCGAGGAGATGATCGCGGCGTGCAAGAAAGCGGGGAAGAAGTTGTCGATCGGGTATCGGTTGGAGTTCGAACCGCATCACAACGAAATGGAGCGGCTGGCGCTCGATCCCTCGTTTGGGCCCTTCATGAAGATGGAAGGCGGATTTGGTTTCCGCGTTGGGGATGCGGGCAACGGCTGGCGGTTGAACAAGGCGCTGGCGGCTGGCGGGCCGCTACCGGATGTGGGCGTTTATGTGATTCAGGCGGCGTGCCGTGGCGCGGGCAATAAGCTGCCGGTTGCGGTTACGGGGCGCGAATTGCCGAAGACGCGGCCGGAGCTTTTTGTCGAGGTGGAGGAAACGATCGAATGGACGATGGAGTTTGCGAACGGCGCGAAGTGCGAAGGCTGGAGCAGCTACAACGAAGGCCGGAACCGTTTCCGCGCCGAGAATGCGGATGGAAGCAAGTGGGCGGAGATCCAGCCGGCGTATAGTTATGGCGGGTTGAAAGGACGCACGAGCGAAGGGCCGATGAACGTGCAGAACGTGCCGCAGCAGGCGTTGCAGATGGATGACTTTGCGCGGTGCGTGCTCGAGGATCGCGAGTCGCCGGTGCCCGGTGAGATGGGGCGCGACCACATTGCGGTAATGGAGGCGATCTACGCTTCGGCGGCGCAGGGTGGGAAACGCGTCGAAGTGAAAGTGTGACGGGTGCGTGAGCGGGTCGCGGCTCGTTGGGGCTCGGGTGCAGAGTCTCCACCGGTGGGACGATCGGGCGACTTTGCGCTTTCCCCGCGGCGGTTTTCACCTTTGCTGAGCGCGTTTTGCTTCCCCTCGTCGAATAGACGTTTTCCCCAACCCCTACTGTGTTCCAGCGCTTCTCTACATGAGCAAAGACAACGCTTCCAAACTGTTCCTCGCGAGTTGCCTCGCTTTGATCGTGACCGCGATGACCTTCGCGATTCGCGCGGGCATCCTCACGGAACTCAGCCAAAACTTCGGCCTGACCGACACGCAACTCGGCTGGGTGAATTCGATGGCCTTCCTCGGATTCCCCGTGGCGATGATGGTCGGCGGGTTACTGTATAACTATCTCGGCGCGCGGGCGCTGATGTATATCGCGTTCGCCGGTCACGTGGCCGGTTTGGTGTTGACGATCACGGCCGGCGGATTCTGGGGCCTGATCATTTCGACCTTCTGCATCGGTTTCGCGAATGGCTCGGTGGAGGCGGCGTGCAATCCGTTGATCGCCGACATGTATCCAAAAAACCAGACAACGATGCTGAGCCGGTTCCATGTGTGGTTCCCGGGCGGCATTGTGATCGGCGCGCTGGTGTCGCAGTTCATGACCTCCGGTGGGATGAGCTGGCAGTGGCAGATTGCGACGATGCTGGCGCCGACGGCGATTTACGGCTGGCTGGTGTTTACGACGGAGTTTCCGAAGTCGGCGAACATCGAGACCTCGACCGGCACGAACATCAAAAGCCTCTTCAGTCCGCTGTATCTGTTCATGATCTTCTGCATGACGCTGACGGCCACCACGGAGCTCGGCACGCAGCAGTGGGTGGGGCGCATCTTGAGCGAGACCGGAGCGCACCCGATGATGGTGCTTGCGCTGGGCACCGGCTTGATGGCGGTGGGTCGTCAGTTTGCGGGTCCCATCGTGCACAAGCTGCACACGGTCGGCGTGCTGTTGGTGTCGGCGATCGTGGCGGCGGTGGGTCTGTTCCTGCTGAGCAAGGCGACGGGCGGAATGGTGTATGTGGCGGTGATCGTGTTTGCGTTGGGCGTCTGCTATTTCTGGCCCTGCATGATCGGATTCACGAGCGAGTATATCCCGAAGACGGGCGCGCTTGGCATGTCGCTGATGGGCGGCGCGGGTATGTTTGCGGTGTCGATTTGGAATCCGGTGATCGGAGGCTGGATCGACGAAAACCGCGCGGAGGCGGCGCAGACGCTGACCGATCCGTCGACGATCGAGCTGGCGGCGGGTCAGGCGACGTTGACGAACATGCTGACCTTCCCGCTCGTGCTGATCGTGGCGTTCGGTGTTTTGTTCGCGGTTCGCGGCAAGCTCGCGAAAGGGGCTCACACGCACTGAGTCGTCCGAGCAGATTAAGTTTTTCGGCCCGCCGGCGACGGCGGGCTTTTTTGTGCGGTGAGCGCAACCTGCGTTGCCGGTGGGTGGAAAGGCTGAGACCACGTAAAACGCACAGGATTCGGGATTTTCCCCCAAGAACCGCAGGTTTAGGTGCCGGTCTGCGGGCGTGTTATGAAAACCTCGAACTTTGCCCCGATCCTTCTTCTTGGCGGTGCCGTTGCCTTGCTCGGCGGCTGCGCGTCGGGTCCGGACTCGCATGTTGTTTCCTCTCCGCCTCCCGGTCCGCCGACCGCGGTGGCTTCACAGCCGGTGGTTGTCGCCACGCCTACCGCCACGCCGGCTGGGCAGAACACGGTGGTGGTCACGCAAGCTCCGCCGCAATCGCAGCCGGAAGTGGTGCCGGCGCGTCCGACCTCGAATCACGTCTGGGTGCCGGGTTACTGGACCTGGCGTAACAATCGTTATGAATGGGTGGCGGGCCACTGGTCGGTGCCGCCGCGTTCGGGCGTGACCTGGGTGCCGCCGCGCTGGGAGCCGGAAGGTGGCGCGTATCGGTATTACGAGGGGTATTGGGATTAAAGATACACGCGAAGAGCTGTCTGGTTGATGCGCGGCGCGAAGAAATTCGCGCCGCGTTTATTTTGAGGGGGTGGAGCACAGGCAGGGCGGCGGGCTACAGTGATGCCTGATGGAGAGAAATGAGTCGGCCTGATGAAGCGGCGGCCGGTTTCGAGTGGGGCGAGTTGAAGGAGCGGCCCGATAGCGGAGCGAACGGAGCGAAGTAAGTTGTGCGCAGCGGGACGGGCTTTGGTCCGCCTCGCGATACGCACGTGAAATCCAGCTTCCCATTTCCTTCGCTGCGCGGCCTGGCGGTTTTCGCCGGGATGGGATGCATCGTGGGTTTTTCCGCTGGCTGCGCGACGGTGGCGCAGACGCAGGCAAACACGGATGGGGCGCCGCGCAGCGAAGCGAAGGCCGATCATCGCCCTTCGAAGATGGGCAAGGCGAGTGCGACGTTGACGACGGGGCGGGTGTTCACGCGGGCGGAGATGCAGCGGCAGACGGCGACGAACTATTTCGGGGATCAAACGTATGCGGAGGTGAACAGCGCGTGGTTGCCGAAATTCCATGAAGAGTTTCGGCGGGAGCTGCATCGGCTGGGCATCGTGCGATGGAACGAACGCTTCGACTGCAATCGGTTCACGGACCTGTTCATCGCGCTGGCCCAGGCCCGGTTTTATCGAGAGATGTTTCACTCCGACACGCCGGCGCGGGCTTTGGCGATGGGGCCGTATTGGTATGTTCGCGACAATGGCCAGGGCACGCATGCGGTGGTGCAGGTGCTGACCGAGCGCGGGCGGATTTTTGTGGATCCGCAGTCAGGCCGGGAGGTGCAGCTGACGAGGACGGAGACGGCGCTGGCGTATTTTCAGTTTTTTTGAGCGCGCCACGAGCGAAAGCGAAGGGATTGGTATTTGGGGCGCGGCGAAACGATTTGAGGGACGGCGCGTCTTGGCTTGTCTCGATCGCATGCTGGACGTCGCGCAATTGAAGAAATCGTTTGTCGGGCCCGATGGGGCTCGGGTGGACATCGTGAGCGTGGAGGTGTTTTCGTTGGCGGCGGGAGAGCAGGTGGCGTTGCGCGGCGAAAGCGGTTCAGGGAAGACGACGTTTTTGCATTTGGTCGCGGGTATCCTGGCGGCAGATACAGGGCGGGTGACGATCGATGGCGCCGAGATGACGGCGTTGAGCGAGCCGAGGCGCGATCGGCTGCGCGCGGAGAAGATCGGGTATATTTTTCAGACCTTCAATTTGCTGCAGGGATATACGGTGCTCGAGAACGTGGTGCTCGGGATGTCGTTTGGGCCGCATGGGGTGGGGCGGGCGCATGCGAAGGAGTTGTTGGAGCGAGTCGGACTCGGGGAGCGGTTGAATCATTTTCCGCGGCAGCTTTCGACGGGGCAGCAGCAGCGCGTGGCGGTGGCACGGGCGTTGGCAAATAAACCGAAACTCGTGCTGGCTGACGAGCCGACGGGGAATCTGGATCGCAAGCACGCGACGGAGGCGTTGAGGCTGATTCGCGAAGTGTGTCGTGAAAACGGAGCGGCGCTCCTGTTGGTGAGCCACGACGAGGCGGTGTTGGGGGAGTTCGAGGTGCGGAAAGATTTCCGGGAAATAAACGCGGTGGCGAAATGACGGCCGCAGGTTCAAAGCTCCACGTTTCATGACTCTTCCACTGATCATTTATCGTTCGCTGCGGCAGCATGCGCTTTCGACGGTCGTGACGGCGGGGAGCATCGCGCTGGCGTGCGGGTTGTTGATGTGCGTGTGGGCGGTGAAGACGCAGTCGCAGGCGGCGTTCACGTCGACGACGACGGGCTTCGATGCGGTGTTGGGCGCGCGCGGGTCGAAGCTGCAGTTGGTGTTGAACGCGATTTTCCATCTCGAAGCGTCGCCGGGGAACATCGCGTGGACGGATTATGAAGCGATCAAGCGGCATCCGGCGGTGAAGACGGCGGTGCCGATCGCGGTGGGCGACAATCTGCGCGGCTATCGGCTGGTGGGGACGTTGCCGGAGTTGCTGACCGACGTGGAGTTTTCGCCCGGACGAAAATTCGCGTTGAGCGGCGGGCGGATCTTTGCGGCGGATGCGCACGAGGCGGTGGTGGGAAGTTTCGCGGCGGAGAAGCTTCGGCTGAAAACGGGGGACACGTTTCATCCCTTTCACGGGCTGACCTTCGACGAGAAGACGCAGCACGCGGAGACTTACACGGTGACGGGCGTGTTGGAGCCGACAAACACGCCGGCGGACCGGGTGATTTGGATTCCGCTGGGCGGGATTCAAAAGATGAGCGGGCACGATCCGCGCGCGGCGACGGATATCAGCGCGGTGTTGATTCAACTGCGGGCGAGCACGGCGGGGTTCATGCTCGACATGATGTATAACCGGCAGGGCAACCGCCTGACCTTCGCGTATCCGGTGGGGACGATCGTCGCGGAGTTGTTTCAGAAGATTTCGTGGTTCGATCGCGTGTTGGAGCTCGTCGCTTATCTGGTGGCGCTGGTGGCGGCGGGCAGCGTGTTGGCGAGCATCTACAATTCGATGAACGCGCGGCGGCGGGACCTGGCGATCTTGCGGGCGCTGGGAGCGAAGCGGCGGACGATTTTTGGAGCGGTCGTGTGCGAGGCGGCGGTGATCGGCGTGATGGGAGCGGTGGTCGGACTGGGAATCTATGTCGTGCTGTTCAGCGGTGTGGCCGGCGTGGTGCGGGCGCAGACCGGCGTGGTGCTCGACGTGTGGAGATGGGAAGCGGTGCTCGCGATCGCGCCGGTGGCGATGGTGGGGTTGTGCGCGCTCGGCGGAATCGTGCCGGCGGTGAAGGCGTATCGCACGCCAGTGGCGGAGACCCTCGCTCCGGTGTCGTGAGAAAAGCGTGAATGCTCGTGCTACTCACTTCCGCGGCGGGGCAAAGCTTTTGACGGTTGGTCCACGGTGTGCAGCGTTTTCACGATGATGAAAGTTTTCGGAGCGATGATGGCGGCGGTGGTGTTGAGCGGGGCAGCGGTGTTGGCGCAGGACGCGGCACCGGCGGGGGAGCCGGAATTGGAGAATGGTTACCTGGTGCTCGGTTTTGATCGGCTGGCGGCATTCCCGTTTGTGGCGCCGCCGTTCGATCCGAATGCGGATGCGAACACGCCGCCGCCGACAGGCGAGGAGCAGATTCCCGCGCAGGTGAAAGCGTGGAGTGGAAAGAAGGCGATCGTGACGGGCTATATGTTGCCGACGCGGATGGCGGAGGGGCTCGTGACAGAATTTCTCTTGGTGAAGGATCCGGCGATGTGCTGTTACGGAACGGTGCCGAACATGAACGAGTGGGTGGTGGTGAAGATGGCGAAAGGGGTTCGTCCGTTGATGGACGTGCCGATCGCGTTTCACGGCGAGTTCAAGGTCGGGGCGATGTTCGAGAACGGCTACATGACCGGCATCTATCTTCTCGAAGGGGAAAAAATGGGCGAGGTCCGCGGCTGACGGCGGGGAAAGGTAGCCAGCGAGGGGAAGGCGAGCGGAGCGCGTCAGCGCGAAATGTCGCGTTGCGTGAGGATTTTGAAACCGCAGCGATTGAGGGCTTGGGCGGCGACATCGCTGTCTTCGACGTGGAGGACGAGAGCGGCTTCGTCGGCGGGGCGTTTGATGAAGCTGTAAACGTAATGGACGTTGATCTCGGCGATGAAGAGAGCGGAGAGGACGCCGCGTAATTTGGACTCGTCGCCGATCTCGACCGCGAGCACCTCGCATTCGGTGTAGGGAAAATCGTTGTTCACCATCAGCTCGCGGGCTTTGTCGGGATCGTCGACGATCACGCGGATGATGGCGCTATCGGTGGTATCGAGGACGGTGATCGCCATGATGTGGACGTTGTTGTCCTTGAAGAGGGCGACGAGGTCGTTGAGTCGGCCGACGCGGTTTTCGGCGAAGACGGAAAATTGCTTTACCGGATCCTGGGCGATCGAGAGATGCGGCGCGGGCATGGCGGGGAAACGTGGGCGGGGGGACCATGGTGGTCAATCGCGGGCTGGCGAAGGCGGCGGCGGCCGCCTACGGTGCGCGGGTGGGATCCGATCTGCCTGAGCACCATGCGGCGATGCAGCGGCGGGCGCGCGCAAGTGCGTCGCTGGTGTTGCGTGGAATTTTCCTGAACGTGGTGGCGGCGGCGTTGAAGTTTGCGGGAGGGATTTTCGGGAACACGTATGCGCTGATCGCGGATGGCGTGGAGTCGCTGCTGGATATTTTGTCCTCGGTGCTGGTGTGGGCGGGGTTTCGCGTGGCCTCGCGTCCGCCGGATGAGGACCATCCGTATGGGCATGGGAAGGCGGAGCCGCTGGCGGCGATGTCGGTGGCGGTGTTCATTTTTGCGGCGGCGGGATGGATTGGTTATCACGCGGTGCGCGAGATCATCACGCCGCATCAAGGTCCGCATTGGCTGACGCTGCCGTTGCTGGCGGGAATCGTGGGAGCGAAGGTTTGGTTTTCGCGGCGGTTGCGCGCGGCGGGGGAGGATGAAGGCAGCACGGCGCTCGGGGCGGAAGCGGTGCATCATCATGCAGACGCGGTGACCTCGGCGGCGGCGTTTGTGGGCATCGCGATCGGCGTGATCGGAGGTGAAGGTTATGAAGCGGCGGACGATTGGGCGGCGTTGTTGGCGTGCGGGGTAATCGCTTTCAACGGGGCGAACATGCTCAATCGTGCGTTGAGTGACGTGATGGATACGGCGGTGCCGGAGACGATGGAAAATGAAGTGCGGGCGCGGGCGTTGGAGGTGCCGGGGGTGCGCGGATTGGACAAGTGTCGCGTGCGCAAGAGCGGGCTGAGTTATCTCGTGGATATCCAGGTGTGCGTGGATGGGGAAATCACGGTGCGCGAAGGACACGACATCGCGCACGCGGTGAAAGATGCGCTGCTCGCGTCGGCGTTGCGTGTCATCGACGTGTCGGTGCACGTGGAGCCGATGAAGCACCACGGATGATTTTGCGGGTCGAAAGGCGGCTGGTGGTCTCTGCAAAAAGCACTCAGTTTGGCACAACGACTGCGGAAGATTTTGTAGAGAACACGCAGCCGGCAGTCGTTTTCGGGCGTTAGCTGCCGCCACGTATCACCCACAATCTACTATGTCCAAGCGCAACCCCTCGAAACCCCTCGCCACGAACAAGCATCTGTTAAAATGGGTGGAGAAGATTGCCGACCTCACGATGCCGTCGTCGATCCACTGGGTCGATGGCTCGAAAGAGGAATACGATGCGCTTTGTGCAGAGATGGTCGCGGCGGGAACGGCGATCAAGTTGAACCAGAAACTCTGGCCCGGCTGTTATTACGTGCGCTCGGATCCGGGCGACGTGGCGCGGGTGGAGGATAGGACCTTCATTTGCTCGCTGGCGAAGGACACGGCAGGTCCGACGAACAATTGGGAGAATCCCTACGAGATGCGGAAGAAACTGAAGGGGCTTTTCCGCGGGTGCATGAAAGGTCGCACGATGTATGTGCTGCCGTTCAGCATGGGGCCGGTGGGGTCGCCGATGTCGCAGATCGGCGTGGAGATCACGGACTCGCCCTACGTCGTGGTGAACATGCGGATCATGGCGCGCATCGGGCTGGAGGTGTTCAAGGAAATCGACAAGGCGGAGAAGCGGGTGGTGCCGTGTGTGCACTCGGTGGGGGCGCCGCTGGCGAAAGGGCAGAAGGACGTTCCGTGGCCGTGCAACAAGGAGAAGTATATCGTGCACTTCCCGGAGACGCGCGAGATTTGGTCCTACGGATCTGGATACGGTGGCAACGCGTTGCTCGGCAAAAAATGTTTCGCGTTGCGAATCGCGTCCAACATGGCGCGCGACGAAGGCTGGATGGCGGAGCACATGCTGATTCTCGGCGTCGAGGATCCGAAAGGGGAGAAGACGTATGTCGCGGCGGCGTTTCCGAGCGCGTGCGGAAAGACGAATTTCGCGATGATGATCCCGCCGGCGCATTTCCAGAAGAAAGGCTGGAAAGTGTGGACGGTGGGCGACGACATCGCGTGGTTGAAACCGGATGCGAGCGGGCGATTGCACGCGATCAATCCGGAGGCCGGTTTCTTTGGCGTGGCGCCGGGCACGTCGATGAAGACGAATCCGAATGCGATGGCGGCGCTCGCGAAGAATACGATCTTCACGAATGTTGCGCTGACGCCCGACGGCGGCGTGTGGTGGGAAGGCATGACCGACGAGCCGCCGGCGGAGTGTCTCGACTGGCAGGGCAATACCTGGACGCCGGCGATGGGAAAAGAGAAAGGCGTGAAAGCGGCGCACCCGAATGCGCGGTTCACGGCGCCGGCGTCGCAATGTCCGACGATCGATCCCGATTGGGAGAAGCCGGAAGGCGTGCCGATCAGTGCGATCATTTTTGGCGGGCGCCGGGCGACGACGATGCCGCTGGTTTATCAGGCGTTCAACTGGACCTCGGGTGTTTACATTGGCGCGACGATGGGATCGGAGATGACGGCGGCGGCGGCGGGCACGATTGGCAAAGTGCGGCGCGATCCGATGGCGATGCTGCCCTTTTGCGGATATCACATGGGCGATTATTTCCGCCACTGGATCAAGATGCAGCGGACCTTGAGTCAGACGCCGCGCGTGTTTCACGTGAACTGGTTTCGGAAGGATAAAGACGGGAAGTTCATGTGGCCGGGATTTGGGGAAAACATCCGCGTGTTGAAATGGATCGTGGATCGGGCGCGCGGGCGGGCGTTGGGGCGCGAAACGCCGATCGGCTGGATGCCGAGCTATGACGACATCGAATGGGCGGGGCTCAATTATCCACGGGAGAAGTTCGAGGAACTGCAGGCGTTCGACTACGCGGCCTGGCGGGCCGAGGTAATTGGACATGAGGAGCTGTTCATCGATCTGCACGATCATCTCCCGAAGGAACTGATCTTCGAACGCGAGCTGCTGATTTGTCGGATGTGACGCTCTCGGGACGATCGCGCGGGCGGAACCGGTTTGCGGCGCGGAAGTCCGTGCTGGCGTGATTCGCCGAGTGGCTCTTTGCCTGCTGCTTGTTTCGGTTGCGCACGCGCGACCGGAGCATGCGGCATTGTTGCAGGAAGTGGCGAATGCGTGGCTCGATGAGCGGGACCGGTGGGCGTTTACGCAGGTGGTGCGCGAGTTCGATGGACAGCGATTGAAGGAGGAGCGGGTCGAGAGCTACGATCCGTCACGCGGATACGCGGACCGATGGAAGTTGATGTCGGTGAATGGCGCGTCGCCGAGTGCGAAGCGGGCGACGGAGTGGGCGGAGCGCAAGAACAAGAAGAAGCGGAAACCGCGGGCGGAACTGGCGCAGAATTTCGATTTTGCGAATGCGAAAGTGGTGGAGGAAAGCAGCGACATTATTCGCTACGAACTCCCGCTGCGGAGCACGATCGAGTGGCTGTTTCCGATCAGCAAAGTCGAACTGCTGGTGACCATCAACAAGGCAGGGCCGGCACTCGAGCAGGTGCAGGCGCGCATCGCGGAGCCGCTGCGGGTGGCGCTGGGCTTGGCGCGGATCCTCGACATCGATCTCGATGTGCAAATGGAACCGCCGCCGCCGCAGGATCCGGCGGATGCGAGGCCGAGCGGATCGGCGCAGGCGGTGGTGACTAAGTTTGGGAATCGGGTGGAGTATTTTTGGACCGATTTTCGGAGAGTCGCGGCGGCGACTTCGTTCGAGGACGAGCGGGATCGCGCGGAGGGAAATTGATGGGGCATGCGTGAGCGTTCTTGCGGCTCAAGCGTGAGAAGCGGGCATGGGTTCGTGAGTTAACGAAGAATTTACTTAGTCTCGGGGGCACTTGTGCCGAGTGAGGCAAAGTTCCCCATGTCTCTTGATCGCGCCACTATTGTAACTTTGGGCAGCAAACTGGCGCCGGCGGCGGCGATCTTCGGCCGGCTGCGGGAGTTGTTGAACGATCCGGATACCGGTTCGGAAGATATCGTGGCGCTGATTCGGTTGGATCCGGCGCTGACGTTTCACGTGATCCGGATGAGCAATAGCGTGATCTTCGGATTGCGGGAGCAGAACGATTCGCTGGAGGGGGCGGTGGGGCGCGTGGGCTTTCGCGAGATTTACCGGCTGGTGGGTTTGGCGGCGACGCATCAGATCTGTCAGGGAGACCTGCGCAATTATCGGCTGAAGGCGTCGCGGTTGTGGGAGAATTCGATTGCGACGGCGGCGGCGGCGGAAGTGTTGGCGGGGCCGGCGAGAATCGAGTCGGGGTTGGCGTATACGGCGGGACTTTTGCGGACGGTCGGGCGGGTGATCATCGACGGTTATTCGGCGGGTCGAATTTATCCGGGCGAAGCGGAATGGCCCGTGGTGCAGGAGTGGGAGCGATCCGTTTTTGGCATCACGGCTCCTGAGGTGACCGCGCTGCTGCTGGAGCATTGGCGTTTTCCGGGGGAGATCGTGAGTGCGGTGCGCGGGCACCTGGATCCTTTTGCGATGCCGGAGTCGAACGTCGGCGCGTGTGTATTGAATCTCGCGAGCGGAGTTGCGGCGCGGTTCGGGTTGGATTTGCCGGGCGAGACGGGACATTGGGCGTGCACCCAAGCGAAACTCACGCTGGCGAATGTCACGGAGCCGGTGCTCGAGGAATGTGCGACGCGGGCGCGGGAGCACTACTCGGCGCTGTGTTCGGGCGTGGGGAAGTAGAATGAGGTAGAGAGCGGCGTGGGATTTCGGCTGCGCGATGCCCTCGCGATGGAAAGGGTATTTTGCGAGCGAAAGGGTTCTGACGGAGCTCGAGGTCGGTGAGGCACAGTGACATCGGATGGCGATGGGTTTGAATTGAGGCCAGCCGGACTGCGGATGGTGCAAGCCAGAAGCAAGTGGGGCGGAGTAGGGGTGGCGATGGCGGTCGGGAGTGACGGTGGGTTCGCACTCGCCGGGGCGAGGGCGCAGCGGTAGGAATTCGTGCGACTTTTAGGCTCCGACCGTGTTTTGGGCATGAACGATGACATTCCAGTGCAAACCCAAACCACGGGATTAATCACCCCGCCCGACTTCACGACGTTCATGCGAAACTATCAGGACATGGTGTATTCCACGGCGGTGCGGCTGGTTGGCAACGAGGCGCAGGCGGAGGACATATCCCAGGAAGTGTTCCTGAAGGCGTATGAGCGCTTCGATGCGCTGCAGGCCAGCCCGACGGCTGGCGGGTGGCTTAAGACCGTGGCGACGAATTTGTCGCTGAACCATCTCTCGCGCTATCGAAAGCGGTGGCGTTTTTTTTCGGAGTTTCGCCGCGACGACAGTGGTGGAGAGTCAGACGAGCCGGAGATCGAGTTTGCGGCGCCGGATTCCTTTTTCTCGGGCGTGGATGCCGGCGAGCGGCGGGCGTGGGTGGAGAAGGCGTTGGAGCAACTGCCGGAGCATCAGCGCGTGCCGCTGGTGTTGTTTCACTTTGAGGACATGCCCTATGACGAGATCGCAAAACGCCTGGGAGTCTCGCTCGCGAAGGTGAAGACGGATATTTTGCGGGCGCGGGCCGCGCTGGCGCAGATCCTCGCACGCAGCGGAACGTCACACGAAAAATTCAGCGCTTAGAAGCCATGAAGCACTCTCCCGAAGAACTCGAAAAAATGATCCATGGAACGCTGCGTTCGCTGCCAGAGCGGCGGGCGCCGCGGTCGTTGGAGACGCGGGTGATGGCGGCCATCGCGGCACGCGAGGCGATGCCGTGGTGGCGCCAGTCGTATCGCGCGTGGCCGATCGCGGCACGGTTGGCGTTCGTGGTGGTGTCGGTGGCGCTCGCGGCCGGGTTGATGCTGGCGACGGTGTGGGCGATGACGGATTTGCGCAGCAGCGACGTGTCGCGGTTTTTTGCGACGCCGCTCCTGTGGATCGAAGTCGCGCGCGATGCGATGACGAGCATGGCCAATATCGGAGCGGTGATTGTGCGCCAGATCCCGACGTTGTGGCTGTATGGCGGGCTGGCGGTGTTTGCGGCGGCGTATGCGGCCATGTTCGGAATTGGTGCGGCGGCTTACCGCACGCTGATTGCGCGGCGCTAGGCCGGGACAATGCAGTTTAGGAACTACGAATGAACACGAAGGCACACGAATTCAGAGGAAAAGTATGCGGGGCTCGTGCCCTGGTTTCCGATCACGGCCAGGGTGAGGGCTCGATCAGCGGCGTCAGGCCGGATCGGCAATCGTGTGCTTTCGATGCGTGGTCGGAATGAATCGTTCCGGCTAAGAATTTTTCGGTATTAAATGAAAACTCCACTTCGACGTTTTTCCCTGTGGCTCGCGCTGGCGATTGCGCTGGTGCCGGGCCCTTTCCTGAGCGGGCAGGAAGATCAAACCCCTGCAGCGCCCGCCGCTCCGCAGGCTGCGCCCGATAGGCCGGCAACGCCGGTGGCGGATCAGGACGAGAAGAGCGAACGCGATGCACCGGCGGGATTGCGGCGGCTGGATGTGGAAGAGCCGGCGGAGCCTGCTCAGGAGGAAGCGGTCGGAGCAACGGAGTCAGCGCCTGAGCCGAGCGCGGAAGAAGAGCCGGCGCAGCCCGAGCGGATTTATCGGGAACGCGGCGAACGCGTGGGCTTTGGCGAAAATTCCGAGTTGAAAGCCGACGAGCAGGCGGAAGCGGTGGTGTCGATCTTCGGATCTTCGACGTCGGAAGGGCGGGTGCGGGATTCGGTCGTGTCGATTCTAGGTTCGAGCACGGCGAGTGGCGAAGTTCGGGGCGAGCTGGTTTCGGTGCTCGGCAACTCGCGGCTGCTCGAAGGCCGGGTGGGCGGCGCGGTGGTTTCGGTGTTGGGCAACACTTACGTGAATGGCCGCGTGAACGGGGAAGTGGTGGCGGTATTGGGCAATGTGGAACTCGGGCCGGAGGCGGAAGTGCATGGCGACGTCGTATGCGTGGGCGGGCGACTGATTCGCGATCCGGCGGCGGTGTTGCATGGCCGGGTGCACAATGTGGCGTTCGGTTTTACGCTGGGCGGGTTCGAGTGGTTGCAGGCTTGGGCGAGAAAGTGTCTGGCATGGGGGCGTCCGCTGGCGTTTGGCGAGAATCTGATGTGGGCGTGGTGGCTGGCGCTCGGGTTTCTGGCGTTCTATGTCGTGCTTGGGTTGTTCTTCCCGCGCGGCGTGGAAAAGTGTGCGCAGACCTTCGAGGAGAGTCCGGGGTATTCGATCCTCACGGCGATATTGGTGACGCTGCTGACGCCGCTCGCGGCGGTGGTGTTGGCGATCACGGTATTGGGCGCGCCGGCGTTGGTGATCGCGTTGCTCCTCGCGGGATTGTTCGGGAAGGCGGTGATGCTGGCGTGGATCGGGCGGCGGATTACGAATTATTTTCCGGGAGCGTTGTCGGCGCCGGCGATGGCGGTGCTGGTCGGCGGTGCGATCGTGCTGCTGTTATATACGATACCGTTCGTCGGATTCTTCGTGATGAAGCTGCTCTCGTGGCTCGGCGTCGGCGTGGTGGCTTATACGATCATTCGAATGAATCGGCGGCCGACCGTGGTGGCTCCGGGGGGCGTGGCGGCGCCGGGTGGAACGAATGTGACGGCGACGCCGGGAGTGGCGGCGGTTGCGCTGCAGCCGCCTCCGGTGGAAGCGACGGATGCGGGTGTGCCGCCGCCTGTGACGGCAGTGCCTCCGGTTTCGACGGTGCCGCCGCCGGTGGCGCCGGTGATGAGCGTGCCCGTGGTGATTTCGGCGGCCACGCTGCCCCGCGCGGGTTTCTGGATCCGGATTGGCGCTTCGGTGCTCGATTTGTTGATTGTGGGAATCGCGGTGAGCCTGATGCCGGATTTCTGGCAGCCGAACCTGATGCTGATCTTTGCGGCGTATTGCTGCGTGATGTGGGCGTTGAAAGGAACGACGGTCGGCGGGATTATCTGCGGGTTGAAGCTGGTGCGGTTGGATGATCGAAAGGTGGATTGGGCGACGGCGATCGTGCGGGCGTTGGGGGGATTCCTCTCGCTGGCGGCCGCGGGCGTCGGCTTCATTTGGGTGGCGTTCGACGACCAGAAGCAGTCATGGCACGACAAGATTGCGGGCACGACGATTGTGCATGTGCCGAAAGGTGTGTCGCTGGTGTAGCGGGAAGGGATAGGCACGCCGACGTGGCGGGCGTGCGCGTGATCGTGATCGACTTGCGGTGTGGGGCGGAGGGCTGCGCGCGGGGACGAGCACGAGCACGATTACGATTACGAGCACGGGAGAAGGGATGCGGTGGGGGAGAAATCTGGCTGACAGCTGACGGCTGAATGCTGAAAGCTTTCGATCTATGTCAAAGCCACTGGTCGGACTCATCATGGGCAGCACGTCGGATTGGGAGACGATGCAGCATGCGGCGGCGCAGTTGGAAGCGTTGGGCGTTCCCTTCGAAAAGCGCGTGGTGAGCGCGCATCGGACGCCGAAGCTGATGGTGAGTTATGCAGAAGGTGCGGAGCGGCGCGGGCTGCGTGTGATCATCGCGGCAGCGGGCGGAGCGGCGCATTTGCCGGGGATGACGGCTTCGATGACGGCGCTGCCGGTGTTGGGCGTTCCGATCGAATCGCACGCGTTGAAAGGCATGGATTCGCTACTCTCGATTGTGCAAATGCCGGGCGGTGTGCCGACGGCGACGTTTGCGATTGGGAAGGCTGGCGCGATCAACGCGGCGTTGTTTGCGGCGTCGGTGCTGGCGGCGACGGAGCCGGAGATTGCCGGGGCATGGAAAAAGTTTCGCGCGGACCAGACGGCGAAGGTGCTGAAGGCGAAGCTCCCGTGAGGGTTTTGTTTACAGGAGCCGGCAGACCGAGCAGAGCAGTCGTGAAATGATACCTCCGGGAAAAACGATTGGCGTGCTGGGTGGCGGGCAGTTGGGGCGGATGTTTGCGCAAGCGGCGCAGGCGATGGGCTATCGCGTGCATGTGTATGAACCGCAGGCGAACTGCCCGGCGGGCGCGGTGGCGAACAAGGAGGTGAATGCGAGCTATGAGGATTTGCGGGCGTTGAAGGATTTCGCGCGCGAGGTGGATGTAATCACCTACGAGTTCGAGAATATTCCTTCAGAGCCTCTCGCGGCGATCGCGCCCTTGGTGCCGCTGCATCCGCGGGCGGAGGTGTTGCACATTTGTCAGAATCGCCAGCGCGAGAAAGCGTGGCTGCGGGCGAATGGGATTCCGCATGTGAAGTTTGCGGAGGCGCTGGATGGCGACATCGCGGCGGCGGTGGCGCAAGTCGGTCGGCCATGCGTGGTGAAGACGGCGGATTTCGGCTACGACGGAAAAGGGCAGATGAAGATCAACACCGACGAAGAGCTCGCGCAGGCGGTGGCGATTTTTCGCGGCCGGCGCTGCGTGGTGGAACGCTGGGTGGATTTCCAGCGGGAGGTATCGGTGGTGGTGGCGCGTTCGTCGACCGGAGAGACGCGGGCGTTTCCGGTGGCGGAGAATATTCACTCGCGGCACATCCTGGATTTTTCGATCGTGCCGGCGCGGATCGGCGCGGTGATTGCGCGCGAAGCGGAGATGCTGGCGACGTCGATCGCGGAGAAACTCGGCGTGGTGGGACTGATCGCGGTGGAAATGTTTTTGGCGAATAACGGCGAAGTGTTGGTGAACGAACTCGCGCCGCGGCCGCACAACTCCGGGCACTGGTCGATGGACGGATGCGAGACGAGTCAGTTTGAGCAACACGTGCGCGCGGTGTGCGGATTGCCGCTCGGACCGGTCGGCGTGCGCGAACCGACCGTGATGGTGAACATCCTCGGTGACGCCTGGAAGTGGCGCGACGGCGTGTTGGAAGGTCCGCCGAATTGGGCGGCGATTTTAGGAGAACCGGCGGCGAAGTTGCATCTTTACGGGAAGGCGGAGCCGCGGGTGGGGCGGAAGATGGGACACTTCAACGTGCGCGGGCGTGAGATCGAGGCGGCGATCGAGAAGGCGCGGGAGTTGAAGGGAAAGTTGTAAACTGCGGAAGGCTTGGCCGCGCAGAGTGGTCGTATCCCCGGGGTTTAAGAAGCGGATTGGGCGGCCTTGTAGTCGGTGGGGGTGTCGAGGTCGTGAGCGAGTTCGGGGGCGTCGATGGTGGCGACGCGATCGGGATGGGCGTTGAGAAGGGTGCGAGCGCCTTCTTCGCCGGTGAGGGCGGCGAGGGTGGAAAAATGTTCGCGGAGAAAGAGGGCGGGAGCGGCGTTGCGATCGAGATAGCGTGAGGCGACGATGCTGCGCGCGGTAGCGCGCTGGGTGGCGAGGAGTCGATCGATGATGGAGGTGTTGAACGCGGGTTGGTCGCAGAGGGCGACGAGCGCCGCGTCGAACGAGCGGGAGAATTGTTGCAAGATCGCGATGCCGGTGCGGACGGAAGAAGCCATGCCTTCGGGCCAGGCGGGATTCTCGGCGACGAGCACGGGATGACGGGCCAGGAGGGGACGGATTCGTTCGGCGTGAGCGCCGAGGACGACGACGACGGGCCAGGCGGAAGAAGCGAGAGCGGCATCGACCGCGTGGAGCAGCAAGGGGCGTCCGCCGAGTGGCAGGAGTTGCTTGGGCTCGCCCATGCGAGTCGACGCGCCGGCGGCGAGGATGATGGCGCCGAAGCGAAAGGGAGTTGTTTCGACAGGGGGCAACGGAAGAAGCGAAGAAGAGGGAGCGGTCAGCTATCCGTGGATGGGCTGCTTTCTTTGCCGGAGGGGGCGGGCGTCGCGGTTCGAGAGAAACGTTTGGATTTCGGCGACGATGCTGAGGGCGACCTCTTCGGGAGTTTCGGCGCCGAGATCGAGGCCGACGGGGGCGTGCAGACGACTGCGGGTTTCGGGGGCGATGGAGGCGCCGGATTTTTCCAGATCGGCGAGGATGCGTTCGGCGCGTTTTCTGGGACCGAGCAAGCCGATGTAGCGGAAATTTGGAGACGCGAAGAGGTCGCGGAGAACAGGAACGTCGTGAACGTAGTGGTGAGTCATCACGACGGCGAGGGCGTGGGGAATAGGGGGGACACGGGAAACGAGTTCCGCGGCGGGCGCGACGATCACCTGATCGGCGAGCGGGAAGCGTTGCGAGGTCGCGAAATCGCGACGCGGGTCGGCGACGGTGACGTGCCAGCCGAGTTCTTTGGCCATGCGAACCAGCGGGCGGGCGTCGTCGCCGGCACCAAAGACGACGAGTGCGGTGGGCGCGGGGAGGGTGTTGAGAAAAATGCGGATGGACGGCTCGCTGATGTTGGCTGCTACATCGGAGGAAAGGTGCGTGCCGACGTTTGAAGCCGCCGACTGGTAAATAACAGCGAGATCGGTGGAGCGATGCGCGGCGAGGTTGGCGGCGACGGTGGCGGCCCACGACGGATGAGGCGGGAGCTTTTCGATGAGAACTTGAACGACGCCGTGGCAGCCGAGGCCGACGCCCCAGACGAGATCGTTTTCGGACGTGGTGTCGTAGGTGACGAGATCCGGAGTGCTGCTTGCGAGGACGCGGGTGGCGCGGGCGAGAACGTCTTCCTCAAGGCAGCCCCCGCTGATCGATCCGATGCGCTCGCGATCATGAGTGACAAGGAGACGCGCGCCGGGACGGCGATACGAGGAGCCGGAGACGGTGACGAGCGTGGCGAGGGCGGAAGGGTGATCGGAGCGGTTGAGGTGGCGGACGATCGCGGCGAGCTCGTTCATGAAGGCGGTCGGAGGATGAGCGGGTGTGCGCGAGACGCAACGGCGGGGCGAAGCGTTGCGGGGACGGAGCAGAAATTCGCTGGACGTGCGAAGGGAGTTCTCGGCGGGTGGAGCTACGAGCGACGGGTGCGTTGGAGCAAGGTGTCCAATTGTGCGCGGTAGCTGCGGCTGAGGCGAAGCTTGGTGTCGTTGCTCATGAACACGGCGTAATCGCCATACAGCGCGGATTCGACGCGGCGCACGTGCGCGATGTTGACGATGAACGAGCGGTGGATGCGAAGAAACCGCTCGGGATCGAGTCGCTGTTCGATGCTCTGGAGCGTTTCGCGCACGAGCTGGGTTTTGTCGACGGTGTGCACTTTCACGAAGTCGCCCTGCGCTTCCACCCACAGGATGTCGCGGGCGTTCACGAAGTGCATGGCGCCTTCGACTTTGATGACGACGCGGTCGGCCAGATCTACGTCGACGGAAGGCGCTGCGGGCGCGGGAGTGGGCGTCGGCTGCAACCGTTTCACGTGCTCGAGGAGCGTCTCCACTTGTTTCGCCAGGTAGGTTTGGTCGCCGCGGCGGACGGTTTCCTTGGCGCGTTGAAGGGTAGCGGAGAACCGCGCGTTGGTGAACGGCTTTAGCAGGTAATCGAGCGCGGAAACTTCGAACGCGCGCACGGCGTGCTGCTGGTAGGCGGTTACGAAGATGACCACGGGCCGTTCGGCTTGAGGAATGGCGGCGAGGGTTTCGAAGCCGTCGAGTCGCGGCATTTGAACATCGAGGAACACGACGTCGGGGCGTTGGGTGCGGATCGTCTCGATGGCCATCTGGCCGTCCGAGCAAAGGCCGACCGTTTCAACCTCGGGGTCGGTGTTCAGCAGGAGCTGGAGTCCTTCGCGAGCGAGCGGCTCATCGTCCACGACCAATACTCGAATACGTTTCATGGGTGAACAGGTCGCTCCATCTCACGCCATGGCAAGCTCAGGCATGCGAGCATACCGCCATCGGGCCGGGCCTTTAGCTCGATGCAATGATTGCCGCCGTAGATGTGGGCCAGCCTCGCGCGGGTGTTGGCGAGACCGATGCCTTGGCGGCGGTTGGAACTGCTGGCGGAAAGCGCGGCGGCTTCGTCGGGTTGGTCGGGGCCGTCGTTTTCGATTTCGATGTAGAGCCGATCAGATTCGCGCTTGGCGGCGATTCGAACGGTTCCGGGTGCCCGGCGCTTGGAGATGCCATGCTTGATGGCGTTTTCGACCAGAGGTTGGAGCAGCAGATTGGGAACGCAGGCCTGCAGCGTGGCGGGTTCGATGGCGCATTGGAGTAGCAGTTTTTCGCCGAAGCGGATTCGTTCGATGTGGAGGTATCTTCGGATGAACTCCACCTCGTCGGCGAACGCGACCTCGTGCCGGCCGGTGCGATCAATCGCTTGGCGGAGAAGCATGCTGAGTTCGGCGATGACATCGGTCGCGGCGTCGTTGCGCTGCTGTCGCACCAGAGTGGCGACGGCGTTGAAGCTGTTGAAAAGAAAGTGAGGGTGGAGCTGGCCGCGGAGTGCCTGCAGTTCGGCTTGAGCGAGCTTTGACTCGAGTTGGGCGGTGCGCAGCTCGAGCCGAATCGATTCCTCCACGTGCTGCCGGTGGCGGAAATGTTTATCGATCGCCAGCGTGGCCGAGAAGAACCCGCAGTAGATGAGAAAGTCGAAGGGCAGGAGCACGAGGGCGGTGGTGACGTAGCCGCTCCACGCGGTCCCTTCCCAGGGCTCGGGGGAGTCGGCCCATACCTGCAGCATGCGAACGCCGAACCGAAGATTCCCGACTGCAATCAGCAGCGCGATGCTACCGAGCGCGAGTCGCAAAGCGTTTCGGTGCAGCGTTCCTTTGGTGAGGGGAAATCGCTGGATCATGATCCACATGATCGGGAGCGCGAGGGGCCACACCACCCAGGCGGTGGCGTCCCAAGCGGAGAGGACGAGTTCCTGCCCGCGCGCTTGCATCCGGTCCCACGCGGTGCGTTGCACGCTAAATCCCACGTGCAACAAGATCCCGGTTGCGATCACCAGCGGCAGCTGCACCCGCCAGACGACCTGCCCATCCTGGGAAAGAAGAATCTGGCGAAGGCGAGCGACCAGGGACGGCATGAATCACGCAGGTAGGGTGCTGCGCTGCCTAGTCGCAAACGAAAATCTGCCTTGGTATTAGGGCGGGCGCTCGTCGCGAGAAGTCGGCCGTCTGTCGCAGGATGGGGGCGGTTGGTCGCAAATCGGAGTTGAGATTATGACACACCCTTACTTCGTTTCGGGGCGAACTCAGTGAGAGGGACCGGCCGACTTGGCGGAAATCCCTCCGCTAAAACACAACACACAACAACGAAGCTATGAACGTTAGGCCTGTTCGGAGCGGGGTGCTGCGTGCACTCACAAACTACAGCCGTCCTTCAGGGGGCGCTTTGTTGGAGAAAACGGTAGCGGTTCAAGATTCTGGGGATGTGCAAGATGGCATTCAGCACGCCACCAGAGCAAAACGAAGCGAAGTCGATCGTTCTTCGCATAACACAACTCGCAAACTGATGAACATTCGTTCCGGGAATAATAGCGAACGCGCGAGCGCGTCCGCACAACAGTTCAGGCGGCGCAGCCGGCTATTCGCGGCCAAGGCGCTCCTTTTTTCCGCAGGGTTGCTTGGCGGCGGAACGGCGTTCGCGCAAAGCAACGTGGATGGAGCTATCTCGGGCCGCACGGGCGGTGCTGGAACTGTCGTGGTGGAGAATCCTGCGACCGGCGTCCGGAAAAGCACCACGGTTGGAAACGATGGCGCTTATCGGATCGGTGCGCTTCCGCCCGGCAGCTACACCGTGACTTATACGGCGACTGACGGCGCCGCACCTGAAACCCAGGATGCCGTCGTAAACATCAACACCACCACGAGCGTCGAGTTCGACGATCTCGTTCGGCTTGAAGTTTTCCGGGTCAGTGGATCGTCGATCAACCCGATCGATTTCCAGAAGACGGAATCCGTGACGGTGTTCAACGAACGCATGCTCGATGCACTGCCCATCGCGCGGAATGTGAATTCCGTCGCGCTCCTGGCTCCGGGCACGACGCTCGGCGATACGGCGTTCGGTAATCTCGTTACCGGACCGCTCATCTCGTTTGGTGGGGCGTCGGTGGCGGAAAATGCGTTCTTCGTGAACGGCTTTAACATCTCGGATTTCCGGACTGGCACGGCGCCCAACGTGGTTCCTTTCGAGTTCTACTCGCAATTCGAGGTGAAGACCGGCGCCTACTCGGCGGAGTTCGGTCGCTCGACGGGTGGCGTGGTGAATGCGGTGACGAAGAGCGGCACGAACGAGCGTCGCGCGTCGATCAACACCTACTATGAACCGAATGGCGGCCGCTGGCTGGCCCCGAGCTCCTATTACACGGAAGACGGAAAGCGCACGCCGCTGGTGTATAACGGCGCGGACTACACCGAGGTGCTGAACACTAACGTTTCGTTCAGCGGCCCGATCATCGAGGACAAGCTGTTCTACCACGTCCTCTACAATGTTCGCAAAGTGAAGGATTTTGACGTCACGACCGGCGGTTCGCGGTGGGAGGAAGCCCGCTCGGACGATCCGTTCTGGGGCGTGAAGATCGATGCGATTCCGCTGCCGAATCACCGCCTCGAATACACCGCGTTTCGCGACAAGACCGATGTAGTGACGGATCACTACGACTACGATCTGGCGACCCGCCGGCCGACCGCGTATTCGTCGCAGACATTCGAGAAGCTCGGCGGCCTGACCCAGATCGGCCGTTACACGGGCACCTTCTTCGAAGATCTGACGGTTTCCGCTCTTTACGGCAAAGGCACGGCCAACCGCACCACGGGCGGCACGGTGGACAGCCAAGTGGCGGTTTACGATACGCGGACTGGTCATGACGACTGGCTCCTCGGCAATCCGGACCTGCTCGTCTCGAAGCCGGGCGCGAACAACGAAGACGTGCGCGAGGCCTTCCGTTTCGACGTGGAATACGTTTTCGACTTCGTCGGTTCGCATCGCCTTCGCGCGGGTTTGGATCGCGAGGATAATTCGAGCGCGAACTTCACCGCGTATTCAGGCAATGGTTACTATCGCTACTACACGGTCACACCCGGCGACCCGCTGAGTGGCGGCGTCATTCCGGATGGGGTGACCGAGGTCGCTCGTCTGCGCGTTTATGAGCAGAGCGGTCACTTCTCGACCAAGAGCAACGCCTACTATGTCGAAGACAACTGGACGCTCATGAGCGACCGGCTCAACTTTCGTCTCGGCATCCGCAATGAAGAGTTCGAGAACCTGAACTCGAATGGGGAAACCTTCATCAAAGTGAAGAACCAGTGGGCGCCGCGCCTCGGGGTTTCGTTCGACGTCCGGGGTGATCAGAAGACGAAGGTATTCGCGAATTGGGGACGCTACCATCTGCCGATCGCCGCCAACACAAACATCCGCATGGCGGGCAACGAATACTTCACGCAGGACTACTACGTGCTCGAGGCGATCAACGACGACTCCACGCCCGTGCTTGGTCCTCAAATCGGAACCCAGACGGTTTATGCGAACGGCGAAATTCCCGATCCGCGCACGATCGTCGATTCGGAGATCAAGCCGATGTTTCAGGACGAGATCGTGATCGGCGCGCAGCACGAGCTGACCAAAAATTGGACGGTCGGCGTTCGCGGTATTTTCCGTGAGCTGAAATCCGCCATCGACGACGTCATCATCGACCACGCGCTCGTGGCCTACGCGGAACGCAACAATATCGCCGACTTCGAGGCGCCCAGCGCGCACGCTTACGTGCTCACCAACCCAGGCTCTGACATTTCGATGTTCTGGGACATGGACGGCGACGGCACGCTCGATCCGATCACGTTGACCGCGGAGGATCTGCAGTTCCCAGAAGCCAGCCGCAAATACTACGCCGCCGAGCTGTTTGTTGAGAAAGTGTTCGACGGAAAGTGGAGCCTGCAGGCGTCCTACACCTGGTCGCACAACTACGGTAACACCGAAGGCTACGTCCGTTCGGACAACGGTCAGGACGACGCGGGTATCACGTCGGCGTTCGACTCGCTCGGTTTGATGGAAGGCGCTTACGGCAATCTGCCGAACGATCGTCGCCATCAGCTCAAGGTCTTCGGTGCGTATTCGATCACCGATGAAATCCAGATCGGCGCGAATGTGCTACTGCAGTCGGGTCGTCCGATGAACTCCTTTGCGTTGCACCCGTCGGAAGACGTGGCGCAGGGCTACGGTGCGGAGGCGTTCTACGATGCCGATGGCAATCTCGTTCCGCGCGGCTCGCTCGGCACGACGCCGTGGGTGTTCAATGTCGACTTCAGCGTCGCTTATCGCCCGAAGTGGGCGGGCGACCGCCTCACGCTCGGGCTCGATATCTTCAACATCCTCAACCGCCGCTCGACGACCGAGGTGTATGAACTGGCGACCTACGAAACCGGCGAGGTGAATCCGCGTTTCATGCTGCCGACCTCGTGGCAGACGCCGCGTTACATCCGCCTGTCGGCGAGCCTCGACTTCTGAGCGAAGACGAGACGAAGCGTTTGAATTAGCGTTAACGACTCCCGGCGGATTTTCGCCGGGAGTTTTTTTGTGTGCGCGGGAGGAGGACGAAGGTGAGCTCGAGGAGGGATTGCGTGGCGGCGTCGGCGAAAGCAGGCCAGCCGGACTTCGGGGCAGCGCGACCGAGGCTCTGCCATGCTCGGCGAGATTGCGCAGAGATTTTTGCGGTGTCGGAAATAAGCGCGATGTCGCCGAGCTTCACTTTCCCGATACCGCGGACGAAGAGACGAAGGCGAGGTGGGTGGTTGCGGTCGCCGTTCCACGCAACCGGGGCGGCGTGCTCGCGGATGAAGTTGCCGCGGGGGCGAGCGGCGGATGTTTGGAACTCGATCGTGTGGCAGGATTGAAGCGTTTTCCACGATCCGTCGGGCTGCTGTTGTTCGACGCCGACGAGTTGAACGGCGGGCGCGAAGTTCCAGACCTTGTAGCAAAGCTGCCATTTGCCGCGGAAGACAGGTTCGCCGCGAAGGAAGGCGCGGAGACGCGCGGCATCTTGGCGGACGATCTGTTCATTAGGACTAACCACGCGAGGATCGTGGGTGCGTTTCCACATGATCCGCGCGGCGTGAGCGCCCTGCTTCAATGCGGAGTGGAATTTCTTCGTGTCGACATGTCCGGTCCGGGCGGTCTGGCGGACGAGCACGTCGCGCGCGGCGAGATAGTGGCGAAAGGCCACGCTGCTGCGCAGCGGGAGCGGGAGTTTTTCACGGAGCGCACGTTGCGCGAGACGGGCAAAGTGACGCTCCTCCGCCCGATACGATGCGAGCGGTTCGCGATGTGAAACGGTGTCCCAGCGATCGTTGATCTCCCAGCGCGGGTAGCCGGAAAACGGATACGCGTCGCAGGCGAGGGCGACGCGGGCGGAGGCGCGACCTTGGGCTTTGCCGAACACGCGTTCGAAGCCGCGGGCGAGCATTTCGCGGGGATCGTCGACGTGCGGCTCGAGCCAGAGCGTCGCGGCGGCGGCATCGACGGCGGTGGTGAGTTCGATCGCGAGCCGATAGGGCTCCCAAGAGCTCACGAGGAAACCTTTCGCGCCGATCCGTCGGGCGTGTTTCCACCAAGCGACGATGTTGTTCATGCGATCGGTGAAATGCGGCAGCGGCTCGTAACGGAACGCGCCATTCATCGGGCAGCTGTAGAGATCGATCCCGCGCGCTTGCAGCGGAGTAGCGAGGTCGACCTCGGCGAAGTTGAAGAGTTCGACGCGCGGATGCCGGCGGAAGGCGTGGTAATACCAGTCGTAAGCGATGAGGTTGCGCGGCAACTCGGGAATCGCGTCGGGGAGAAAGTAGAGCATGTCGGCCCACATGCTCATCTCGAGGTTCAGCGAGCGGGTGAGCGTGTGCAGACGGCGGACGTATCGGGAAAAATGTGACGCGAGGCCGATCCGCGCGATTTCGCGGCGGCTCAGCGGATGTTTGCCCAGGTGAAAAGATTCATCGAGGCCGACATGAACCTTTCCGGCGGTGCAGAACGGAGCGACGTCGCGCAGGAGTTTTTCGGCGATTTCGAGCGTGCGCGGATGAAGCGGGCAGATTTGTCCGCGCTCGAGCGGCGAGCCGTCGGCGGCGCGGAGTTCGTTCAGATCGCGGAGCTCGGGAACCTTGATGAGGTATTGCGTGTGGCCGAGGAGATTGACGATCGGCACGACGCGGAGGCCGGCGCGCGTCGCGGCTTCGACCAGACGCGAGAACTGCTTGTAGGTATAGGCGTCGCGACGCGCGACACCCGGAATGCTCGGGTATTCGATCGCGTCTTCGAGATGCAGGTGCAGCTCGTGATAACCCCAGTCGGCGTAGCGCGGAAGTTGTGCGAGGAGCCAGTCGAGGCGTTCGACCTGGCGGGCGAGGTCCCACTGGAAGGAGCGGATCATCGTCCGCGGTGATGATCGACTCGGGGAGTCGACGCAACAAGCAGGGCGGGTTTGAAACCCGCCCTGCCAAAGATCAGCCCTGTTTTTTGCGGATCAGCTCTTCGAGCTTCACGATGTCCGCGGCGAATTGGCGGATGCCATCGGACAGTTTTTCCGTGGCCATCTGGTCTTCGTTGAGGGCCCAGCGGAAAGATTTTTCGTCGAAGCTGACGCGATCGAGACTGGCGGATGAAGCGCGGGAAGGATCGAGTTTGCGCGTGACCGGATCGTTGCTCGCGGCGAGCTCGCCGAGAAGCTGCGGCGAGATCGTGAGCAGGTCGCAGCCGGCGAGTTCGAGAATCTCGCCCTTGTTGCGGAAGCTCGCGCCCATCACCTCGGTCTTGTGGCCGAATTTCTTGTAGTAGGTGTAGATGGCGGAGACGGATTGGACGCCCGGATCTTCGGCGGGGGAGTAGTCTTTGCCGGTGCTCTTCTTATACCAATCGAGAATGCGGCCGACGAAGGGAGAGATGAGTTGCACCTTCGCTTCGGCGCAGGCGACGGCTTGGGCGAAGGAGAAGAGCAGTGTAAGGTTGCAGCGGATACCTTCCTTTTCGAGATGCTCGGCGGCTTTGATGCCCTCCCAGGTGGACGCGAGCTTGATGAGGATGCGTTCGCGGGGGATGCCGGCCTTTTCGTAAAATTCGATGATCTCGTGCGCCTTGGCGATGCTGGCCTCGCGATCGAACGAAACGCGCGCGTCGACTTCGGTAGAGACGCGGCCCGGGACGATCTTGAGGATTTCGGCCCCGAAGAGCGTGAGCAGCAGATCGATGACGGTGCCGACGGACGCGCCGGAACCGGCATCCTTGATCGCGCGGTCGACCAGGTGCGCATAGGCGGGCATGCCGGCGGCCTTGAGGATGAGGCTCGGGTTGGTCGTGGCGTCTTGCGGCTTGAACTCCACGATGCTGCTGAAGTCGCCGGTGTCGGCGACGACCTTCGTGAATTGTTTGAGTTGTTCGAGTTGGTTCATGGCCATGGGAAAGGACTAAACGGTCAGCGTAGCGCGCCGCCGGTTTCGTGCAACCGAGTCTGCAACCACGTCATAGCGCCGGCTTCGTCGGAGAACGCGCCGTCGAGTTGCGCTTCGAACGCGGCGTCGAGCACGGGCTTGAACGCCGGGCCGGGTTTGAAGCCGAGCGAGAGCAGGTGGCGGCCGAGGAGGAGGGGGCGCGGGGCGTCGTTTTTGAATGCGAGGGCGGCGGCGAGGGCGAGGAGTTCGTCGATGCGCGCGAGGGTTTCTTCGGGCGGAACGGGCGGCCGGCCGCGGGCGTCGGCGCACATGACCAGTGAAAGGTCGTGAATCGTCGCGGGGGCAAGGCGAAGGGCGAGCCGGCGGATGGCGCGATCGGTGAACGGCTGGTTGCCGCGATCGTGCGCGTGGTGGTTTTCAACGAGCGCGCACACGGGAGTGTCGAAGGCGAGCGGAGCGCCGATGCGGCGAAGGAAGTTTTTAGAAAGCGGACCGCTGGCGGTGTGATGACCGGGGCTGCGCCAGCGGAGGCGTCCGTCTTTTTCCATCTTTTGGGTCGTGGACGGCTTGCCGAAATCGTGCGCGAGGACGGCAAAGGTGAGCAGTGCGCGGTGAGGCGATGTTTTCCAGTCGTCGAAGGTGACGAGGGCGTCGAGGCAGTGCTGCGTGTGATTGAACACGTCGCCTTCCGGGTGCCATTCGGGATCCTGGGGCGTGCCGCGGAGTGCGGCAATTTCGGGGAAATGTTGGAGCCAGTTCGTCTCTTCGAGAACGGCGAGGCCGCGTGAAGGCCGAGTTGATTTCGAGGCCCATTTTTCCCATTCGCCCCAGATACGTTCGACGGGCAGCTCGCTGAAGCTCGTGGCGATGGAGCGGCAGAGGGCGGCGGTTTCGGGGGCGAGCGTGAGGTTGAAACGGGCGGCGAGCTGGAAAGCGCGCAGGACGCGAAGCGGATCTTCGATGAACGCGGGACTCGTGTGGCGGAGGATACGGGCGTCGAGATCGCGTTGACCGCCATGCGGGTCGATGAGTTCGCCGGTGAACGGATCCTGCGCGATGGCGTTGAGCGTGAAATCACGGCGGGCGGCGGCATCGGCATCGCTGAGTGAAGGATCAGGTGCGATGGCGAAGCCGCGGTGGCCGGCGCCGGTTTTCGATTCGCGACGCGGAAGGCTGAAGTCGTATTCGGCGCCGGTGGCGGCACTGCGGACCTTGATTACGCCGAAACTGCGGCCGACGACATCGGTCGCGCCGAAAGGGGCGAGGGTGCGGTGCAGCCGGTCGAAATCGGTGCCGGCGACCTCTACATCGAAATCCTTCGGTTCGAGACCGAGCAGAACGTCGCGAACGCCACCGCCGACGAGCCGGGGCCGACCGACGCGCCGAAGGGCGTCGAGCATGGCGCGGAGGTCGGCGGGGAGTTGCATGGATCAGCGATCGCGTTTCAACGCCTGCGCGATCAGCAGCAGCCAACCGAGCATGAGGGCGATGCCACCGAAAGGTGTGACGGGGCCGAGCCAGCGCGGGCCACCGAGGGCGAGCCAATAGAGTGAACCGGAAAACAGGGATGTTCCGATGAGCCAGCTCCACGCTGTCCACGCGGCGAGGCGGGACGATTCGGCGTGGACGCGCATCCAAGCGGCGAGACCGAGGAGCGCGACAGCGTGAACGATGTGATAGCGCGCGGCGGTTTCCCAAGGAACAGACATCCCGCGCGCGAGCAGGGTGGCTTTGAGGGCGTGCGCGCCGAGTGCGCCGAGCGCAACACCGGTCAGACCAAGGAAACCCGCGGCGGCGAGAGGGAGACGAAAGGTCATGCGCGCACGTTTGCATAACGTGTTGGCAAAACAAGCTCGCAGCCTTGGCGGGGAGCCGCCACGTTGCGCGAACGGCAAATCGATCGGTTTCGAGGCAAAACGGGGGTTGACAGCTCTTCGCGAAACCCTAGCTCTTGGCCTCTTTTCTCATGAAAACCTTCCTTGCCAAAAAGGAGACGGTGCAGCCCAAGTGGTTTCTGATCGATGCCACGGGCGTTCCGCTCGGCCGTCTCGCTGTGAAAGCCGCCAACCTCATCCGCGGCCGGCACAAGGCGTCTTATACTCCCAGCGTCGACACCGGTGATTACGTGGTTGTGATCAATGCCGAAAAAGTGGTGCTGACCGGTAAGAAGGAAGAGCAGAACGAGTATATGTTCTTCTCCGGCTACGTGGGCGGCGAGAGCTACCGCAACATTGCGCAGATGCGCGAAAAGAACCCCGAGTTCATGATCGAGCGCGCCGTGAAGGGGATGCTCCCGAAGAACCGGATCGCGGCCCAGATGTTGAAGAAGCTGCGTGTTTTCCGCGGCGAGACCCACACGCACGAGGCCAACAGCCCGACCAAGATTTCCGCCTGATTAGTCCATGAGCACCGCCAACAACGTTTTCATCGGCACCGGCCGTCGTAAGACCGCCACCGCCCGCGTCCGCATCACCGAGGGCAGCGGCAAGCTGACCTGCAACGGTCGCGATTTCGACAGCTACTTCACCCACGAGAATTTCTCGAAGCAGGCGTATGCGCCGCTGCTCACGGTCGATCTCAAAGACAAGATCGACGTCACGGTGAACGTCGCCGGCGGCGGTGTGGCGGGCCAGGCGGGCGCGGTGGCTCACGGCATTGCTCGCGCGCTGCAGAAGATGAATGGCGAGCTTCGCCCTGCGCTGAAGAAAGCTCTTCACCTGCGTCGTGACGACCGCATGAAAGAGCGCAAAAAGCCGGGTCAGCCGGGCGCGCGCAAGCGGTTCCAGTTCTCGAAGCGCTAAGCTTCGACCGAGTCTATCCTTTGCGAAACCGCCCGTGCCTTGTGCCGGGCGGTTTTTTTGTGAACTGTTGGTCCTCTGTCTGCGTGGCTCCCACTTGGATTCTTCACTTCGTTCAGAATGACAGATAGCTATTTCCTCTCATGAAAGTCGGCATCGTTGGTGCGTCCGGTTACTCCGGCGAAGTTCTGGTGAAGCTGCTCCTCGGGCATCCAAAGGTGACGCTCGCGGCGGTGACCTCGCGTTCGAACGCGGGCAAGCCCCTCGCAGCGGTGATCCCGTCGGTGCGCGGGGCGGACCGGGGGCTGACGTTTACCGATTCGGATCCGACGGCGCTCGCGGCGAGCGACATCGATCTATTTTTCCTCGCCCTGCCGCACGGCGCGGCGGCGACGTATGCGAAGGCACTCGTGCCGGCGGGCAAGCGGGTGATCGATCTCAGTGCGGACTTCCGAATCGCGGATTTGGCGACGTATCAGAAATATTATGGCGAGCACCACGCGCCGGAATTGTTGCCGAATGCGCGGTTCGTGTTGCCGGAGCTGACTCCGGCGAGCTGGAAGGATGAAGCGAAGCTCGTCGCGGCGCCGGGCTGTTATCCGACGAGTATTCTCGTGCCGTTGCTGCCGTTGTTGAAGGCGGGCGTGATTTCGCGCGAGCACATCGTGGTGAACTCCTACAGCGGCGTGAGCGGCGCGGGGAAGAAAGTCGACGAAATGTATCTTTACGTGGAGCGCACGGAGAGCACGAAGGCGTATGGCCTCGTGAAGCACCGGCACCTTGCAGAGGTGGAAGAGCAGATCGCCGTGCACACGGGCGCAAAGACGATCATCCAATTCAATCCGCATCTGGCGCCAATGCGCCGCGGAATCGCGACGACGATCACGGCGCCGGCAGCAGCGGGCGCGACGATCGAAAAACTCTACGAAGCGTGGCGCGGCGTGTATGCGAACCGTCCGTTTGTGCAGTTGCTCGAGAGCGGGGAGACGCCGGACACGGCGCACACGGTTGGGACGAATCGCGTCGACATGTCGGCGGTCCACGATCCGCGCACGAACAATTTCGTGATCACATCGGCCGAGGACAACCTGATGAAAGGTGCCAGCGGTCAGGCGGTGCAGATCATGAATTTGTGGTGCGGGTTCGACGAGACGACAGGGCTGCTCTGACGAGCAGGCCGAAGCTCCAAGATCCAAGCACCAAGCTCCAGAGAAGCTCCAATGGCCAAGAACCAATTGGAGTTTGGAGCTTGGATGTCCTCTGGAGCTTGGTGCTTGGATCTTGGGGCTTCCGCGGCGCGGGAGCTCCGCGGTCAGCTGCGATAGTCGGCGTTTTCGCTGACGTATTCGTGCGTGAGGTCGCCGCCGAGGACGGTGGCGCTGTGCTCGCCGCTGCCGAGGTCGATTTCGATTTCGACGCAGCGCTCGTGCGGAGGAAAATCGACGGCGGGAGAAAACACGCCGTTCTTCGGCGCGGCGCTGGAGTAGAGCTCGGCGTTTTTGAGATGCGCGACGAGGGCTTCTTCCTTTTGCGGGTTCAATTGGAACACGCCGTTGGCGAAAATTTCGATGCCGCCCATGCGAAGCTTGGTTTTCGCCAGATCGGTGGAAGGCGCGTGGGCACCGACGTGTTTGCCGATCGCTTGGACGAGTCGGCCGACGTTGGGGTCGTTCCCGGCGACGGCGCATTTGAAGAGCGGCGCGTTGACAACGACTTTGCCGAGCGTGCGGGCGAGGTCGCGAGTGGGGGCGTTTTTCACGGCGACGCGGATCACGTGATGAATGCCTTCGCCGTTGCGGACGACGTCCTCGGCGAGATCCCGGCAGACTTGGGTGAGCGCGGTTTCGAAGGTTTTCAGGTCCGAGCACGGGACGCGTCCGGACGAAACGGCGACCACGGTGTCGGACGTGCTCGTATCGCTATCGATGCTGATCGAGTTGAAACTCGGATCGACGGCGCGAAGCAGCATGGCGCGCAGTTCGGCGCGCGGGACGGCGACATCGGTAAGGATGTAGACCAGCATCGTCGCGAGGTTGGGCTCGATCATGCCGGCGCCCTTGGCGATGCCGACGATGCTGCCGCTGCCGACGGAGGCGCGTCGAATTTTTGGATACAAATCGGTGGTAACGATTCCTTCCGCGGCAGGAAGAATCGAAGCAGCGGAAAGCGCGGAGGTGGCTTGGGGAAGCGCCGTGATGATGGCTTCTTTCGGGAGCGACCAGCCGATGACGCCGGTGGAGCTGGGCAGGATTTGTTCACTGCCGAGTCCGAGCAGGCGCGCCGTTGCGAGGCAGATTTCCTCGGCGGTTTCCACGCCGGCGGGAGCGCAGACGTTGGAAATCTTGTTGTTCACGAGGATGGCGCCGAGCGTTTCTTCCTTCAGGCGTTTGCGGCCGATGATGACGGGGGCGCCGGGGAAGGCGTTGCGCGTGAAAACCGCGGCGAAGTCGCGCGTGGGTTTGTCGAGCGCGATGAGCGTGAGCGTCATCTTCGCGGGCTTTGGCGCCTCGCGCGGTGTGAACTCGAAACGCGTGGTGCCGACGCGGAAACCGGCCGGCAGGACTGCTTGCGACGCGAGCCAGTTGCGATGCTCCTGGCGGGACGTGAACGTGAGGGATGTGCTGGGCACGCGAGAGAAGTGGGCGGGGCGTGGCGCGGAGTGAAGCCGATTTTCGGTGGTGAATTTCCCGATAGGACGAGGGATCCAAGAATTTAGTGGAAATGCGCGGAGGGGCTGCGTAATGCGTTCTGTCACTTCTCGACCTACTGAACGTGCACTCCCTCCAACTCCTCTCCCGCGCGGCGCATTGCCGCGGGTTTTGAAAACTCGGATGAATGTCGCTGAAGTAACGGCCAAGGCGAAGGTGCTCCTCGAGGCGCTTCCCTACATCCAGGATTTTCGTGGCTCCACGTTCGTCGTGAAATACGGCGGGAGCTTCATGGACGATCCCGATCCGGTTGCGCGCACGCGCGTGGCCTACGACATCGCGTTCCTCGCGGCGGTCGGCATCAACGTCGTCGTGGTGCACGGCGGCGGGAAGGCGATCACGCGCGCGATGGAGGCGTCGGGGCTGAAGGCAAATTGGGTCAATGGTATGCGTGTGACCGACGAAGCGACGGTGAGCGTCGTGAAGAAGACGCTCGACGAGATCGTGAACAAGGACGTGTGCGAAGCGATCGTGACGGCGAAAGGAAAGCCGAAAGGTTTGCCGGGCGACACGGTGCTCGTTTGCGAGAAGCTCACGACCGACGACAATGGCAATCCGGTCGATCTGGGTTACGTCGGCGATGTGACGGAAGTGAAGGTGAAGCTGATCAAGAAGGAGATCGCGGAAGGATTCGTGCCGGTGATTTCGCCGGTGGCGGAAGGTTACGACGGCAAACCCTACAACGTGAACGCGGATCTCGTGGCGGGCCGCGTGGCGAGTGCGCTGCGCGCGCGGCGGCTCGTTTACATGAGCGACGTGCCGGGGTTGTTGTCCAACCCGGCCGATCCGGCATCGCTGATCTCGACGCTGAAGATCAATCAAGTCGACGAGCTCAAGAAGAAGGGCGTGATCGACAAAGGCATGCGGCCGAAAGTGCAGAGCGCGATTCGTGCGCTGCAGGAGGGCGTGCAGCGCGTGCACTTCATCGACGGTCGGCTGCCGCATTCGCTGCTGCTGGAAATTTTTACGGACAAGGGGATTGGGACGGAAATTGTGCAGTAGTCGCTTGTCCGTGCCTGTATCGTTCTCGTTCGGCTTTTTCGTTCTCTTTCTCGAAGAGTTACGCAGACGAGAGAACGAGAAAGATTACGAGAACGAGAACGATTTGAAATGACCGCTCCCTCCATTGTTCGCACCAGCACGGCTGAGCTCTACGACGCGCACGTATTGAAAAATTACGGACGCCCGGCGGTCACGCTCGTGCGCGGGCGCGGCACGCAGGTGTGGGATGATGCGGGCAACAGCTATCTCGATTTCACGTCGGGCATCGCGGTGAGTGCGCTGGGGCATTGTCATCCGCATTGGGTGTCGGCGGTGCAGCGGCAGGCGGGTGAGCTGATTCACGTGAGCAATCTGTTTCGGAATCCGAATCAAGGTGAGCTCGCGCGGAGGCTGGTGAAATACGCCGGGCCGGGGCGCGTGTTTTTCTGCAACAGCGGCGCGGAAGCGAACGAAGCGCTGATCAAACTCGCGCGGCTCCATGGCATGCAGAAGACCGGCGAGGAAGGAAAGTGCTACAAGATCATCTGCGCCAAGAACGCGTTTCACGGCCGGACGTTTGGCGGGATGAGCGCGACGCCGCAGGAGAAGATTCAGAAAGGATTTCGCCCGCTCGTGCCGGGGTTCGCGTTCGGCGAACTGAACAACATCGAGTCGTTTGCGTCGCAGATCGACGAGCAGACGACGGCGATTTTCTTCGAAACGATTCAGGGTGAGAGCGGCGTGAATCCGGCGACGCCGGAATTTCTACGGGCGATTCGGGAGCTGTGCAACAAGCACAACCTGCTGTTGATGCTCGATGAAGTGCAGTGCGGCGTCGGCCGGACAGGGACGTTTTACGCGTTCGAGCAGGCAGGGATTTCGCCGGACGCGATCGGGATGGCGAAAGGATTGGGCGGTGGGTTTCCGATCGGCACGATGTGGGTGCGCGATCGTTTCGCGGATTTGTTTCATCCGGGAAATCACGGCACGACCTTCGGTGGCACGCCGCTGGCGTGTGCGGCGGCGCTCGCGGTGCTGGACGTGATCGAGCGCGAAGGGCTGTTGCAGGCGGTGCGGAAAAACAGCGGACCGTGGCTGGCGATGTTGGAGCAACTCGCGAAAGAATTCCCGTCGCAGGTCATCGGCGTGCGGGGGCAGGGCTATTTGGTCGGCGTGCAGCTCACGAGCGATCCGACGCCGTATATCGCGGCGCTGCGCGAAGCCGGGCTGCTCGCGCCGAGCGCGGGCGGAAATGTGGTGCGGTTGTTGCCGCCGTTGAATGCTTCGCCCGAGGAGCTCGCGCGATCGGTGGAGATCTTCCGCGGGGTGTTGAAGGCGAAGGCGTGAGGGTTTTGCTGTGCCGGCGGACCCAAGCCCGCCAAGTGCAGAGAGGCTCATTTTTCACTCGTTAGAGCGAAAACGGCTGTCTAGACCTGACCGCTTCCATGAAGCACTTCCTCAAAGAAACGGACTTCAAGGCACACGAGTTGCCGGGGCTGTTTGCGCTTGCGCGGAAGTTGAAACAGGAGCGCGGGCGAGGCGTCGCGGACAAGCCGCTCGCGGGGCAGACCTGGGCGATGATCTTTTCGAAGTCGTCGACGCGGACGCGTGTGTCGTTCGAAGTCGGCATTCACGAGCTCGGGGGGAATCCGCTTTTTCTGAATCGCAACGACATCCAGCTCGGTCGCGGTGAATCGATCGAGGATACGGCGAAGGTGTTGTCGCGTTTCGTGCATGGATTGATCGTGCGGACCTTCGATCACAGCGACGTCGAACGTCTGGCGACGGCGGGCTCGATTCCGGTGATCAATGCGCTGACGGATTTCCTGCATCCATGTCAGATTTTCACGGATGCGTTCACGGCGGCCGAGCGCTGGGCGAAAGGCGAGACGGGCGAGGATTTGGTCGCTTCGTTGAAGGGCCGGAAGATCGCGTTTCTGGGCGATACGGCGTGCAATATGGCGAACTCGTGGATTCTCGGTGCGAATCTCTTTGGAATGAAAATCTCGCTGTCGGGGCCGCAGGAGTTTGCTCCGGGAGCTGAGCTCGATGCGTTGTTGAAGCGGGAAGGGTTTTCCAGCGGCTATGAGTTTACGACCGATCCGCTGAAGGCGGTCGAAGGTGCGGACATCGTTTACACGGATGTGTGGGTGAGCATGGGCAAGGAGGAAGAGACGGCGGCGCGGATCAAACAGATGAAGCCGTATGCGGTGACCGAAAAGGTATTTGGCACGGCGAAGTCGGATGCGTTGTTCATGCACTGCCTGCCGGCGCATCCGGGCGAGGAGGTCGATCAGGCGGTGTTGGACAATCCGCGTTCGATCATCTTCGACGAGGCGGAGAATCGGCTGCACATGCAGAAGGCGATTCTGGCGATGCTCGCCAAGCGGTGAAATGGCCGCAAAAAAGGCGCAGAAGGCGCAAAAACGAATACTATTTCTCCACTGATTTTTTGCGCGTTCTGCGCTTTTTTGCGGCTAATCCGAATTTCTCTTTTTCCTCATGAAAATCGTCCTCGCATACTCCGGTGGTCTCGACACGTCGGTCATCGTCAAGTGGCTCAAGGAAACTTACGACGCGGAGATCGTTACCTTCGCGGCTGATATCGGCCAGGAGGAGGAGCTGAAAGGCCTTTCGCAAAAGGCGAAGAAGACGGGCGCGTCGAAGCACTACACGCTCAATCTCACCGAGGAGTTCGCGAGCGATTTCATCTATCCGATGATTCGCGCGAACGCGATTTACGAAGGGCAATATTATCTCGGCACCTCGATTGCGCGTCCGTTGATCGCGAAGGCGCAGGTCGACATTGCGAAGAAGGAGAACGCCGACACCGTCGCGCACGGTGCGACGGGCAAGGGCAACGACCAGTGCCGCTTCGAGCTGACCTACATGGCGCTCGCGCCGGACCTGCAGATCATCGCGCCGTGGAAGATCGAGAAGTATCGCGACGAATTTCCCGGCCGCGCGGAGATGATCGCGTATTGCCAGAAGCACAACATCCCGGTCGAGGCGTCGTTGAAGAAGCCGTATTCGATGGATCGGAATCTCCTGCACATTTCCTACGAGGCGGGGATTCTCGAGGATCCGTGGTTCGACCCGACGACGAAGGAGAACAAGGAGATGTTCAAACTTTCGGTTTCGCCGGAAGACGCGCCGGACAAGCCGGAGTATGTCGAACTCGATTTCGTGAAGGGCAACTGCGTCGCGGTGAATGGCAAGAAGCTGTCGCCCGCGGGGGTGTTGAAGGCGTTGAACAAGCTCGGCGGCAAGCACGGCATCGGACGCGTGGACCTCGTCGAGAATCGTTTTGTCGGGATGAAGTCGCGCGGCGTGTATGAAACGCCGGGCGGCACGATCTTGATGCACGCGCATCGTCAGGTGGAGTCGTTGACGATGGATCGCGAAGTGATGCACCTGCGCGATTCGCTGATTCCGAAGTATGCGGAATTGGTTTACTACGGGTTCTGGTTCGCGCCGGAACGCGAGGCGCTGCAGGCGCTCGTCGACGAGAGCCAGAAGAACGTGACGGGCACGGTGCGGCTGAAGCTCTACAAGGGCAACGTCATCACCTGCGGGCGGAAGTCGAAGTATTCGCTCTACGATCCGCACGTCGCGTCGATGGAAGGCGTGAAGAGCTGGTATAACCAGAGCGACTCGACGGGCTTTATCCGGCTGAATGGCTTGCGGCTGCGCGCGCGTTACTACGCGCAAGGCGGTCCGAAGGTTTGATGCGGGGAGCGGAAGGCAGAAGCCCGAGCGAAGCGTGGTGTTTTAAATGAAGCGCGTCGCTCGGCTTCTTGTTTTGGGCGCTGCCGTGATGGTGGTGATCGCGGCAGTGGCGTGGCGCGCGAAGCGGGAGCCGATTAAGGCTAAGCCAGAAACGAGCGCAGTGATGGATGCCGGACCACAGTCCGAGACGCGTGACGGCGCGCGGCACAGTCGCGCGCTGATGTATTTGCTGCGCTGAGACGGTGAACCCGACGTTTTCGTCGGGCTCCACGCGCGAATCAGAACAGGGAGTTGGCGACGATGCCGACGGCGGTGATGGGGCCGGAGTCGCTCATGCCGTCGAGGGCGCGGTCCGCTTTCTTGAGCGTCGACTGCGCGCTTTGGAAGAGTTGGTCGTCGTTGATCAGCTTGCCGAGCGTGCCTTCGCCCTTGGCGATCTTGTCGGAGACGGCACGGAAGTTAGCGACGGTGGCCTTGATGTTTTCGCCGGTGGAGTCGTCGTAAATAAGCGCGCCCAACGTGCCCTGGCCGCTCTTCACTTGTTCGATGATGCCCTGGGCGTTGGCCATGAAATCCTTCGCGCCGGCGGCGGCGTTTTTGATGTCGGCGACGGTGGTGACGAGTTCGTTGTAGAGTTGGGGATCGTTGACGAGCCGGCCGATGGTGCCCTCGCCGCTGTTCACTTTCGTGGTGATTTCCTGGAGGTTGGTCATCGTGGCGCTGACCTTGTCGTGGTTTTCGGTGACGAGGCGGTCGAGTTTTTGGAAGAGGCCGGGTTCGTCGCCATTGCCGCCCATGGCGTTGCCGAAAGCGCCGAGCGCGCCCTCGAGTTTTTGGCCGAGATCGCCGATGTCGGAGAGGACGCTGTTGAGGTCGGGCGTGGTGCGCGTGCGAATTTCGTCGCCGGGATTGAGCGTGGGCGCAGTGGCGGAACCCATGTCGACGCCAATGTAGTTGGTGCCGATGAGGCCGGCCATGGAGATGGCGGCGACGGAGTCGGCGGGGATTTTCACGTCGGCCGAGATGCGCAGGACGGCTTCGGCGCGACGTTGTTCGGTGTTGAGGCGAGTGCGTTCGACGACGCCGACTTTGACGCCGGCCATGCGAACTTCGTCACCGCTTTTGAGCTCCTTGAGGGAGGCAAAAGGCGCGACGAGGGTGTAGCCTTCCTCGCGGAAGAGTTTGCCACCGCTGAGGGTCTCGAAAGTGACCCAAGTGAGAGCGAGGCCGAGAAGGAAGAAGAGGCCGACGCGGGCGGTTTGTTGGGCGTTGTTCATGGTGTGTCTCCGGTGAGTGGATACGAGTCGAGTGGGTGCTCAGGTCTCCAGTTTCTTGAAACGGGGATTTTGGACGTCGATTTTCGGATTCAGGAAATCGGCGATGCGGGCGTTGGTCGGCTGGCGGAGTTCGGCGGGCGGACTGAGGTGGATAAGTTCGCCGCCCATGAGGATGCCGACGCGGTCGGCGATGTTGAGGGCGAGGTCGCGATCGTGGGAAACGACAATCGAAGTGACGTGATACTGGTCCTTCAGCGTGGCGATGATCTCGCTGATCGTGGCGGACATGACCGGGTCGAGTTCGCTGGTCGGTTCGTCGTAGAGCATGAGCTGCGGCTCCATCACGAGCGCGCGGGCGATGGCGACGCGTTTTTTCATGCCGCCGGAAAGTTCGGACGGAAATTTTTGCGCGGCGTTTTCGAGCGAGAGGATTTGGAGCGCGCGCATGACCTTTTCGCGAATGCCGCGCTCGTCGGTGATGCGATGTTCGCGCGGGTAGAGCGCGAGGTTGTCGTAAACGCTGAGCGAGTTGAAGAGGGCGCCGGCTTGGAAGACGAGCGCCATGCGGATCTGTTCGCGCGTGTGTTCGGACGTGGCGTCGTGTCCATCGACCAGGACGCGTCCGGAGGAGGGCGCTTCGAGTCCAACGATGTGTTTGAGGAGGACGCTTTTGCCGGAGCCGCTGGGGCCCATGAGGACAAAGATTTCGCCGGGCTCGACGGAGAAGCTGATGTTTTTCAACACCTGGACGCGGCCGAAGCTTTTCGAGAGATTCTCGATGGTGACGCCGACGGCGGACGTTTCCTGTTCCGTGAAAGGGTTGCGCGTGGCGGTGGAAGGGCGGTCGGGCATGTTACATCAGGGCTTTCGTGACGAAGTAATCGAGCACGAGGATCATGATCAGCGAAGTGACGACGGCGCGCGTGACGGCGGCGCCGATTTCGCGGGGGCCGCCGCGGGTGTTGAGGCCGATGTTGCAGCAGACGAGAACGACGACGAAGCCGAAGACCTCGGCCTTGATGAGGCCGTTCATGACGTCCTCGAATTCCATGTAGCGGCGGAGCGCGGCGAAATACGCGGGCGGATCGATGGCGATAAAACTGGTGTATTTCGCGACGATGGCGCCGCCGAACCAGCCGACGAGATTAGCGATGATAGCGAGCACCGGCACCATCACGACAGCGGCGGCGAGGCGCGGAAGGACGAGCATTCGCGCGGGCGGAATGTTCATCGTCACGAGCGCATCAATTTCCTGATACACCTTCATCGAAGCGAGTTCGGCGGCGATGGCGGAGCCGACCCGGCCGGCGAGGAGGATGGCGACCATGACGGGCCCGAGTTCGCGGGCCATGGAAAGGCCGACGAGGGAGCCGATGAGTTGTTTGGCGCCGAAGTTCTGCATCGCGTAGCCGGCTTGGAGCGCGAGCACGCTGCCGATGAAGAAGCTGAGGATGGCGACGATCGGCAGCGTCGTGTATCCAATCATGAAGCACTGCTCGATGAAACGCGCGCGTTGTCGCGGGAGCGTGCCGATGTAGGAGGCGCTGCGCGCGAGGAGCAGGACGGTGCTGCCGATGCCTTCGAGGATGGCGTTGAGTTGTTTCATGTCAGCGCGACGCGTCGCGGAGCTTGGTCTCTTTGGAAGGGAAATCGAACCAGAAGAACCGCCAGCGATGGTTCTCGGTGCTGCGGCGCCAGCCGAAGAGGCCGCGGCCGAAGGCGACGCGTTTTTCGCCGTCGCACTCGCGCACGCTGTAGAGCGGACCGAGATGGAATTCGCGTTCGGCGGGAGCGGTGCGGGAGGTGATCAGGCCCCAGAAGAATTCCTGGCGCTCGGTGCCGGGGGCGCGTTGGTCGAAACGGTAGATCGAAAAGAGCGGCGACCAGGAGGTGCGGATGCGTTCGTTGTCGGGGAAGAAGACCTCAAGCGGGCTGGGGAATTGGAACTGTTGGCGGCCGGCACCGTTGTCCCATTTGCTGTAGAGCGGCCACACGTGAGTTTTTTCGGCGGCGGGGAGGTTGGGGTTGCTGGCGCTGCGCTGTTCGGTCGAACGGTAGAGGAAGTAGAAGAGCTGGCGTTGCGAGTGATCGAGGCCGGCGTCGGTCCATTCCTTCCGGCGATAGATGGGCCACATGATCCAACGCTTGTCGGTGCCCTTGACGTTCGAGTGCGTGTAGATTGGGCCGAAACGATTCACGTAACGATCATCGCCGCGGCCTTGGACGAGGAAGGGCCAGAAGTAGCGGGTTTCGTGATAGCGATTCGGCACCGTGCGATCGGTGTATCCAAAAAATGGCCACAGATAGCTTTTGTTGACGAGGCCGGGGGCGGTTTCGCTGGTGTAGAAAGGTAGAATGCCGAACTCGCGGCGGGGAGCGGTCCCGACGGGCGCATCGTCGGGGGCGGCGATGGTGTTGTTCCAGGCGAGGGGCCAGAGATAGAAGCGGCGGTCGAAGACGCCGGGTTTTTCGAGGTGGCCGAAGAGTGGCCAGAAGGCGAAGCCCTCTTCGGTGCCGCGGGTAGTTTTGATGAACGGCCACGGCGTGCTGGTGGCGACGGCGCCTTTTTTTTCCGTGCGCGAGTAGAGCGGGAAGAGCGTGAAGGAAATTTGGTCGTAGCCGAAGCGGTTCTTGATGGTGCCGCCGAACGGGAAGAACGCGCGATAGGAGGTTTCGGGATCGCGGGTGTCGCGTGAAAACCAGAACGGCCAGACGTCGAACGTGTCGTAGCGCATCGCCTTGGGCAGTTGGGCGGCGCGCTCGGGCTGGTCGCCGGAACGGTTGATGAGTTGAAGGACGCTCCAGCGGTAGGTCTCGTCGTTGGCGCGGTAGACAAAAAGTGGATACAGGAAATTGGTTTCGCTGATTTCGCCGGCGGGCGTTTTCCACTGGGCGAAGAAAGGGCGGAAACCGGAGACGGTGCGCGCGCCGTCGGAGGCGGGTTTGCGGAAGATGAGCGGACCGGCGGATTCGAAGGAGGTGACGTGGCCGGCGTCGTCGAGCTGCGTGACACGAATCGGCCAGGCGTTGTCTTCCGCGGCCACGGCGGTGCTCCCGGCGAGGGCCAGGGCGCTGACGAGGAGGACGCGGAGGTGATTCATGTGTAGTGACGGCGAGCGGGCATGCGGGCACCCGTCGGCACGGTGGAGAGTCGGCAACCACCGGGCGTTTCGACGTTAAGGGTCGATTGGTATGAGTTTTCGAGGGCGGCGCAAATGCTATGTGAACCCGATGCGCGGAGTGGGGTTCCGCCGGAGGGGGCCGTTGAGCGGAAAGGATGCGGGCGCTAGGCGACGGGCTGAGCGGCGACTTCGGCACAGGCGACGAGAGATCGCTCGCAACCGAGCTCCTACAAGCGGTTGCGTGCGCGCGCAGGGCTGCGGACTTGGTCCTGGTTCAGATGACTAACGATTCGCCGGCTTCGAGGGTGCGAAAGGTTTGCGGAGAGATTCCGGCGCGGGTGCGGGCGGCGGCGAGGGCGTGGAGCGGTTCGTCGCGGCCTTCGTCGGTCAATTGCCAGGTGCCCCAATGCATGCCGATGGACTCGCGGGCGCCGATGTCGCGGTGGATTTGGACGGCTTCGTCGGGGTTGCAATGTTGGGCGGCCATGAACCAGCGAGGCTCGTAGGCGCCGATGGGAATGAACGCGACGTCGGGTCGGCCGAGTTGGCGGCGGATGTCGTGGAAAAGCGTGGGATCGTAACCGGTGTCGCCGGCGAACCACCACGTGCGGGAGGCGATGCGGACGAAGAAGCCGCCCCAGAGTCGGGCGTTGCGCCGGCCGGAGAGGCGATTGCTCCAATGGCGGGCGGGCGTGAGGGTGATGGTGACGTCGGGGTGGGCGGCGGAGGAGTGGGATTGCCACCAGTCGAGTTCGACGATGCGGCGGAGGCCGGCGCGGCGGACGAGCGGGGCGTTGGCGAGCGGTGTGATGACGAGAGGATCGTGCGCGCGGGCGAGGGCGCGGAGGGTCGGGAGATCGCAGTGATCGTAGTGATCGTGGCTGAGAAGAATCAGGTCGATCGGCGGGAGTTGGGCGAGGGCGAGTCCGGGTGGTTGAACGCGGCGGGGACCGAAGCGGTTGAACGGACCGCAGACCTCGCCGAAGTGAGGATCGGTGAGAAATGTGGCGCGGCTGGTTTGGATGAGAAAGGTGGCGTGACCGATGGCCGTGAGGACGAAGTCTTCCTGGCGCGGGTCGGGCGGGAGCGGGTGCGGCTGGAGCGAAACGTGGGCGGGCCAGGGTGTCGGTCGGCTGGTGCGCCGCCAGCGAAGGACGTCGAGCCAGGTGCGGTTTTCGTGGCGCGGGTTGAAGAAAGTTTTCCCGTTGAAGTGATCGGAAGGCGGGAATGACATCGCGGGAGATGAAACGAGCGATGTCGCGCACGCAAATGGGCATGGAGGCGTCGTGCGCATAAGCGGAGGAGGCGCGCGGGGGATTACTTTGGCGGTGCCACGAGGCGATGCGGTGCGTCCGGCGACGGACGGGATGCGGCAGGCGGTGTTTTCGAGCTTGGGAGCGCGAGTGAGTGGCGCGCGGTTTTTGGATCTGTTTGCCGGGAGTGGCGCGTATGGACTCGAGGCGGTGAGTCGGGGAGCGAGTGCCGGGGTTTTCGTGGAGAAGAACGCGAAAGCGGCAGCGTGTTTGCGGCAGAATATTGCGGCGGTGTGCAAGAGTCTGCGACGCGAAGTGGCGGGACTCGAAGTGTTGCAGATGGACGCGTTGAACGTGCCGTTGGGAGCGAGCGGAGCGGTGCCGGAGCTGGTGTTTGTGGACCCGCCTTATGAAGTGATTGCGGACGTGGTGCGTCCGTTGTTTGAGCGTCTGCGCGAGGTGCTCGCAGCGAATGCGGAGGCGCTGGTGGTGTTCGAGGCTCCGGGCGAAATGGAAATCGCGCCGAGTGGTTGGGAGTGTTTGAAGCGCTTGGGAAAAGGCGCGCGGCAGCCGACGGTGAGTTTTTTCCGGCGGGTGGTGGGGTAATCGGGGAGAGTGGATGCGCGCATAATGGCGGGGTCGAGAGACCCCGCCCTACATCAGGCCGAGCTTGGCGCGGATCAAGGTGACGGCGGCGAGGCAGGCGGACTCGGTGCGGAGGACGCGAGAGCCGAGGTGGACGAAAGTGAAGTGGGCGGCGCGAAAGGCATCGCGTTCGCAGGCGGACCAGCCGCGTTCGGGGCCGATGGCGAGGAGGACCGGCGAGGAGAGATTTTCGACGGAGCCGAGGGCGCGTGGAGATTCGTAATTGTCGAGAGCGAGGCGCGTGGATCCGGCGGGGAGATTGGTGAGGAGCTCGGAGAGCGTGTGGGTGTGAGTGATGCGCGGGAGGCAGGTGTCGAAGGCTTGTTCGGCGCCGACGAGGGCGTGTCGGCGCCATTCGCCAGAGGACCAGAGCGTGCTGCGGGCGTAGTTGGGGTCGGTTTTCTCGGTGGTGACGAAATCGATCGACGCGACGCCGAGCGTGGTGAGGTCGCGGAGGATGTCGCGGGCCGTTTGGGGGCGGGGCAGTCCGACGATAACGGCGATGGGCGGCGCGGGGATGGGGTCGTGCGTGGGGGCGAACGTGAAAGTGAGGGAGTCGGGCGCGAGCGCGACGACGGTGGCTTTGCCGCGGGGACCGTTGATGATGCCGGCGTCGAAGGTGTCGCCCGGAGAACGTTTCAGGACGTTGAGGAGGTGACGGGCGCGCGGATCGGAAAGCGGCAGCGGGCGGGGAATTTCTTCGGGGGTGAAGAGGATGAGATTCACGGAGGGGGTGGAGGTGCGTAGTTGCGCTAGACACCGAAGTGGCGGCGGCGGAAGGCGCGGCGTTCGTCGGCGACGGCGTGATAGCAGACGAGGTTCCACGGGCGGGGCTTCGTCGTATGAGGGGATTTGCCGGTGTTGTGGGCGGCAAAACGCGTGCGGAGATCGGCGGTGCGGCCTACATAGTGCTCGCGAGGGGCTACGGCGGATTCCAGGAGGTAGGCGTAGTGCATGGGCAAAGCGAGGAGGGCGAGGGGGTGGGGCCCTCCTTCGCACGTTGCGCTACGGCGGGCACGCATCGGATTCCGATGCGTGGAGCGGGTGGACGGAATCGAACCGACGATACCTCTTTGGAAGAGAGGAGTTTTGCCACTAAACTACACCCGCGTTGCAGGCCCGGAGCGAGGTGGGAGTTTCGGCCGGAGCCCGGGGCGGTCAAGCCCTGTTCTCGCCTGCACGCGCATCCGGTTTTTACCGATTCTCGACGGAAATGGGATTGCTCGCGCAACCACCGAACGTTTGCGTCTTAACATGGCTCTCATCTCGTCGGCATCGTCTGGCTCCGGCACAGTCGCGCGAACGGATGCAGCCAGAAAGGGCCGTTCGAACTTCGCGGCGGCGCAGGCGTTGGCGAAGCAAAAGTCGCTCGAGAAGAAGGCCAAGAAATACAAGTTGCCGCTCGGCGAGCTGGCGATTTTCACGCAGCAGCTGGCGTCGTTGCTGGTGGCGGGATTGCCGTTGGTGCAGTGTTTGGAGGCGTTGCAGGATCAGACGGAGGATGCGGTTTTCCGGATCGTGATTCGCGATGTGCGCGCGGATATTTCGGCGGGCAATTCGTTTTCGTCCGCGGTGAAGAAATTTCCGAACGCCTTTCCGAATTTGTTCATCTCGATGGTCGAGGCGGGCGAGGCGAGCGGTGGGCTGGCGGAGATTTTGGGAAAGGTTGCGAGCTACTTCGAAGCGACGGTGAAGCTGGCGAAGAAAGTGAAGTCGGCGATGACGTATCCGATCGCGGTGATCGGTCTGGCGATCGCGCTGGTGAATGTGTTGCTGATTTTCGTGATTCCGGTGTTTGCGGCGATGTTCGCAGATTTCGGCGCGAAGCTGCCGGCGCCGACGCAGGCGCTGATCGATTTGTCGGATTTCATGAAGGCATATTGGTGGGCGATCGGCATCGGCGCTTATGCGGTGTTTTGGATCGTCGGGAAATACGTGAAGACGCCGGCGGGCCGGCGGCATAAAGATCACTTTCTGGTGAAGGCGCCGATCTTCGGAAACTTGATTCACAAGATCGCGCTGTCGCGATTTTGCCGGACCTACGCGACCTTGATCCGATCGGGCGTGCCGATCTTGCGGACGCTCGAGATCGTGTCGGCGGCGAGCGGGAAGGTGCAGATCGAGGATGCGTGCTTGGAGATTTCGAAACACGTCAGCCAAGGCGGGCAGGTATCGGAGGTGCTGGCGACGAATGCGTTTTTTCCGCCGATGATGAAACACATGGTGAAGGCGGGCGAATCGACGGGGAATGTGGATGGAATGATGACGAAGATCTCCGATTTTTACGACGTGGAGTGCGAGGCAACGGTCGCTTCGCTGACCTCGCTGATTGAGCCCATGTTGATCGTGTTTTTGGGCGTCGTGGTGGGCGGCATCGTGATGGCGATGTTCCTGCCGATCTTCCAACTCGGCGCAGTGGCCGGTGGGTTGCAGTAGGACGGCGCAGCTGTCGATTGACTTCGCGGCTTGGTCTCCGGACGCTTTTGGTTTCATGCCTTCCGTTCTCATCGTCGACGATCTCCTCTCGATCCACGAGATGCTCGAGGCCGTTATCCAGCCGACCGGTTTCAGCACCGCGTTTGCCACGGATGGCGAGAAGGCGCTCGCGCGTTACAAAGCGGAGAAGTTCGATCTCGTGCTGGCGGACATCGACATGAAGCCGATGGACGGCATTACGCTGCTGAAGCAGCTGAAGCTCTACGAGCCGACGGCGATCGTGATCATCATGACGGCGTATGCATCGACGGAGAGCGCGGTGCAGGCGTTGAAGTTCGGGGCGTTCGATTATCTGCAGAAACCCTTTCGCGTGGATGAGCTGATTTCGACGCTGCGGCGCGGGATCGAGTTCAAGCAGTTTCAGAGCGAGCGCGCGTTGACGGGGATCACGCCGGGCGTGAAGGCTGGCGACGTCGAGAACCGGTTGATCGGCCAGAGTGCGCAGATGCGGAAACTGGTGCAGCAAGTGCGAAAACTCGCGGCGGTGCGCACGCCGGTGTTGCTGATAGGCGAGAACGGGACGGGGAAGGTGGCGGTGGCGGAGATTTTGCACGCGGCTTCGGGCGCGCCGGAGACGCAGTTTGTGCGGATCGATTGTTCGCTGAGTTCGGAGGCGAGTTTCCGCGAAGGCTTGTTGGGAGAGAATGGCGAAGGGGGCACGTGGGTGCGGCAGGCGAAAGGCGGGACGTTGTTTCTACAGCATTTGCAGTGTCTTTCGATGGCGGTGCAGAAGGAGCTGGTGAGCGTGTTGCGCAATACGGCGCATGGCTTCCGACTGGTGTGCACGACGACGGAGGATCTCGAAGCGCTGACGGACGAGGGGAAGTTTCACGACGAGCTGTTTTATCGGGTGGCATCGCTGCCGGTGCAGATGCCATCGCTCCGCGACCGGATGGAGGACATTCCTCTGCTCGTGAAGAATTACGCGGCGAAGGCGACGAATCCGCATTTCGACGCGGCGCTAGTCGAGTTTACGGATGACGCGCTGGCGGTGATGCGCGGGTATCATTGGCCGGGCAATCTGACGGAGCTTTATCAAGTCGTGTCGCGCATCGCGGCGACCACGGAAACCCGGATCGTGACGTCGCAGCAACTGCCCTTGCGTTTGAAGGAGCTGAAGGGCTGGCCCACGCTGGCCGAGTATCTCGCGGGCCAGGAGAAGCAGTATCGCGACATGGTTTTGCATGCGTGCCACGGCGACAAGGCGGCGGCGGCGAAAGTGTTAGGGGTGGACACGTCCGCGCTCGGTTGAGCGGACGGGCGAGCTTTTCGGGGGCGAGGGGCGGAACGAGAATAGAAATCCGTGGCGATGCTCCGGATCGCGGAATGAAGAGGCGATTTCGCGCTGTGATGCGGCTTGAGCGCGGCTGATCGCGTTTCCCGCTTGCCGATGGTTTCGGTGCGCTCAACTCTCGCCGAAATCTACGCACATGCCTAAACGCCCCGATTTAAAATCCATCCTGATCATTGGCGCTGGCCCGATCGTGATCGGCCAGGCATGCGAGTTCGATTACTCGGGCACGCAGGCGTGCAAAGCGCTGAAAGAGGAAGGCTATCGGGTCATCCTCGTGAACTCGAATCCGGCGACGATCATGACCGATCCCGAGTTCGCCGATGTGACTTACATCGAGCCGCTCACGGTCGAGATGCTGGAGAAGATCATCGCGGCGGAAAAACCCTCGGCGCTGCTGCCGACGCTGGGCGGCCAGACGGCGTTGAATCTCTCGATGGAGCTGCACAAGGCGGGTGTGCTCGAGAAATATGGCGTGGAGATGATCGGCGCGAAGCCGGCGGCGATCGCGAAGGGCGAGGATCGCGAGCTGTTCAAGCAGGCGATGCTGAAGATCGGTCTCGATGTGGCGAAATCGCGCACGGTGAAATCGATGGAAGAAGCGCGGACCGCGGCGGAGGAGTTGGGGACGTATCCGTTGATCATCCGGCCCTCGTTTACGCTGGGCGGCAGCGGCGGCGGTATCGCTTACAACAAGGAAGAATTCGAGCGGATCGTCGCGAACGGGCTGGATCTTTCGCCGGTGCACGAAGTGCTCGTCGAGGAGTGTCTGCTCGGTTGGAAGGAATACGAGATGGAGGTGATGCGCGACCACAAGGATCAGTGCGTCGTGATCTGCTCGATCGAGAATTTCGATCCGATGGGCGTGCATACGGGCGACTCGATCACGGTCGCCCCGGCGATGACGCTGACGGACAAGGAGTATCAAGTGATGCGCGACGCTTCGTTCGCGGTCATCCGCGAGATCGGCGTCGAGACGGGCGGTTCGAACATCCAGTTTTCGGTCGATCCGGTGAGCGGCCGCATGGTGGTGATCGAGATGAATCCACGCGTGTCGCGCTCGTCGGCGCTCGCGTCGAAGGCGACGGGTTTTCCGATCGCGAAGATCGCGGCGAAGCTGGCGGTCGGTTACACGCTGGATGAGTTGAGGAACGACATCACGCGGCTGACGCCGGCGAGTTTCGAGCCGACGATCGACTACGTGGTGACGAAGATTCCGCGGTTCACGTTCGAGAAGTTTCCGGACGCGGATGCGACGCTGACCTCGGCGATGAAGTCGGTCGGCGAGGCGATGGCGATCGGGCGGACCTTCAAGGAATCGATGCAGAAATGCCTGCGCTCGTTGGAAATCGGAGCGCGTGGTTTCGGCGGGGGTGGAAAACACGGCGGCGACGAGCCGGTGGAGGAGAAGGTGATCAATGCGAAGCTCGGCACGCCGAACTCGGAACGGATCTTCTACATCCGGCATGCGTTTCGCGCGGGATATTCGGTCGAGCGGATTTTCGATCTCACGAAGATCGATCCCTGGTTCCTGCATCAGCTCCGTGAAATCTTCGAGATGGAGCAGGACCTCGCGAAGCAAACGCTGGCGTCGATCGACACGACGACGCTGCGGCGCGCGAAGCAGTTTGGTTTTTCGGACGTGCAACTCGCGCACGTGCTGAAGAGCGATTTGCAGGCGGTGCGCGCGGAGCGGAAAAAGCGCGGGATCGAGACGACGTATCGACTTGTGGATACGTGCGCCGCGGAGTTCGAGGCGTTCACGCCGTATTACTATTCCAGTTACGGCGACGAGAATGAAGTGATGCCGCCGAAGGGAACGAAGAAGATCATGATTCTCGGCGGCGGGCCGAATCGGATCGGGCAGGGCATCGAGTTCGATTATTGCTGCGTGCATGCGAGCTTCGCGCTGCGCGAACTCGGCTACGAAAGCGTGATGGTGAACTCGAATCCGGAGACGGTTTCGACCGATTACGACACGAGCGACCGGCTGTATTTCGAGCCGTTGACGCTCGAGGACGTGCTGGAAATTTATCAGCAGGAAAAGTGCGACGGCGCGATCGTGCAGTTCGGCGGGCAGACGCCGCTGAACCTCGCGAGCGCGTTGAAGAAGAACGGCGTGAACATCATCGGCACGTCGCCGGAGAGCATCGATGCGGCGGAGGACCGGAAGCTCTTCTCGGCCATTCTCGACAAGCTGAAGCTGAAATCGCCGGCGAATCGCACGGCGATGAACGAGGCGGATGCGCTGGCGTTTGCGAAGGAGATCGGGTTTCCGGTGCTGCTGCGGCCGTCGTTCGTGTTGGGCGGACGCGGCATGTTCATCGTCTACAGCGAAGGGGAGTTTCGCGCGGTGGTGCGGCAGGCGTTCGATGTGATGCCGGACAAGCCGGTGCTGATCGACAAGTTCCTCGAGGACGCGATCGAGCTCGACGTCGATTGTATCAGCGATGGTGAGACATCGGTGATTGGCGGCATGCTCGAACACATCGAGTTTGCCGGCGTGCATTCGGGCGACGCCGCGATGGTCATGCCGCCGCATACGCTCGGGCGCGAGATGCTGGAGACGGTGCGCCGCGCGACCTATGCGCTCGCAAAGGAGTTGAACGTGATCGGCCTGATGAACGTGCAGTTCGCGATCAAGGACAACCAGCTCTACGTCCTCGAAGTGAATCCTCGCGCGTCGCGCACGGTGCCGTTCGTGGCGAAGGCGATCGGCGTGCCGCTGGCGAAGCTCGCGGCGAAGGTGATGGCGGGCGAGAAGCTGAAGGATCTCGGTTTCACGCGCGAGCAGACGCCGAAGCACTGGTGCGTGAAGGAAGCGGTGTTTCCTTTCGTGCGTTTCCCCGGGGCGACGATCGCGCTCGGGCCGGAAATGCGTTCGACGGGCGAAGTCATGGGCCTCGACGCCGATCTCGGAATCGCGTTCGCGAAGGCGCAAGCCGCGGCGAAGCCGGGGCTGCCGACGAAGGGCAATGTGTTCCTGTCGGTGAAGGAGTCCGACAAATCGCGGGCGGTGGATATCGCGCGCCGCCTGGAGGCGCTGGGTTTTTCGGTTTATTCGACGAGCGGAACGGCGCAGGTGTTGAGCGAGAAAGGTGTCGCGGTGAAGCGGCTCGCGAAGATCAACGAAGGGCGTCCGACGGCCGTCGACATGATCAAGAACGGGCAGATCCAGATGGTGATCAACACGCCGAGCGGGATGATTCCGCGGCGGGACGAGAATGCCATCCGGGCGGCGGCCTATGCCCACAATGTCTGCATCATGACGACGATTTCCGGCGCGCAAGCGGCGGTGAAGGGCATCGAGGCGCTGAAGGAGAAGCCGGTGGCGGTGAAGCCGATCCAGCAGTATCGCGGCAACGTCAACGTGCTTTAACTCAGCGACGGCGCCGTGAATTCGGTGCCGTTTTAGCCGGATGCGCGTTTCCCGTATCCGCGCGTGTTCGAGTTGTCCGGGAGCTGCCGAGGTCGAAAGTCGTTAGCGTCGCGGCGTTTTTCGCGGTGTATCCAGAAACGGGATTCACCCGATGCCAATGAGCGCGGACTTCTGCTATCCTTTTGCATGCGCTTCGATCCAGTTCGGCTTGCGAAGGTGGTGATGGCGTTGGTGTTGGTGCCCGCGGCTGGGGCACAGTTGATCCGGGTCGAGGGAGAAGGTGCGCTCGAACATGTGGAGAATGCGAGTGGTGCGCCGGGCTTTTTACCGGGCTATGCGCAGGTGCGCTTCGATTTCAGGTTGGAGGACGTGGAAGGGGAAGGGCGGACGTCGTATGCGGCGTCGGCGGCGATAGTGCGGATCGGCGAGGAGCGGCTCGCGCTGCAGAACGCCGCGCTGGAGGTGTGGCGCGGGCCGTCGGCATCCGGGCCTTGGACAAGCTATTTGTTGCGCGGGGAGACGGCGGCGGGATGGTGGTTTTCGCTGCAGAACGATTTCCTGGGCGGAGCTGAAGAGCAGGGATTTCCGCGGCGACTGGTGTCACCGGGAGAATTGGTGGTTCACGATGTGTTGTTGCGCGCGGGCGATTTCAGCTGGGCGGGGTATGGCGACGGGGTGATTACCTCGATCGTCATGGTGCCGGCGCCGGAGCCTTCCGCTTACGCACTGATGGGAGCGGCCGTGTTGGGTGTATCCGTTTTTCTGAGACTGCGGCGGCGAGAGCGGGGGCGGCGACCTGGCAGCGCGGCGCGGGGCGGGGTGCGACGCGGGGCGTGACAAACGCCGGGCGGACCTTGTAGGGTTCGCATCCATGTCGTCTTCTGCTGATACCCTCGTGGCTCTTCTTCACGGTCCGGACCAGCCGGGTCTGGTGGCGCGGGTGGCGGGGTGGATTTTCGAGCGGGGAGGGAACATCCTCCATGCGGATCAACATCGCGACATGGAGGCGGGCGTATTTTTCCAGCGGGTGGAGTGGGTGCCGCAGAGTGGAGGTTCGTCGGCGGATGGAGAGGCGTTTCGCGCGTTTGCGGCATCGCTGGGGATGCAGGCGCGCGTGTCGTCGTCGGCGCAACGGGCGCGCGTGGCGGTGTTTGTTTCGAAGGCGGATCATTGTTTTCACGATCTGGCGTTGCGCTGGCGAGCGGGAGAGTTTGCGGGGGAATTGGTGGCGGTGATTTCGAATCACCCGGATTTGCGGGAGGCGGCGCAGGGTTATGGGCTGCCTTATCATCACGTGCCGCTTACGGCGGAAACGAAGGCTGCGGCGGAGGCGCGGCAGATCGCGTTGTTGAAAGAGTTGTCGGTCGATCTCGTCGTGCTGGCGCGCTACATGCAGGTGCTGTCGGCGGATTTTCTGGAGAGGTGGGTGCGACCGGTGATCAATATTCACCACTCGTTCCTGCCGGCGTTTGCGGGCGGGCGACCGTATCATCAGGCGCATGCGCGCGGGGTAAAGTTGATCGGCGCGACGGCGCACTACGCGACGCGGGATCTCGATGAGGGGCCGATCATTCATCAAGATGTGACGCGGGTGACGCACCGGCAGGGCGTCGACGATTTGATTCGGATGGGCCGCGATCTGGAGAAGCGCGTGCTGGCGCAGGCGGTGCGCTGGCATCTGGACGCGCGCGTGCTGGCTTACGGTAACAAGACCGTGGTGTTCGACTGAGCGGCGGCGCAACTCCCGCCTTTACGCGTGGGAAACGATCTGTTTCGGTCGCCGATTCACGAACTTGAAAACTCCTGTCATGTCCACGTCTCCCTCGTCCTCAAGCCCCACACCCTCCGGCGGAAAATCAGACTTGCAGCCTGCCCAAGGTGGGCCGGTGGTGCCGCCGTTTGACGAGCGCTTGTGGACGTTTTGGCAGAAGAATGCGAAGGCGTTGTTGGGGCTCGCGGCGCTGGTGCTGGTGGTGATCGTGGCACAAGGCGCGTGGGAGATGCTGCAGGAAAAGAAGCAGCGTGATATCCAACAGGCGTATGCGGCGGCGGCGGCGACGGCGCAGTTGAAAGCATTTGCGAGCGCGAATGAAGGTCACCAGCTCGCGGGTGTTGCGCACTTACGGATGGCCGACGAGGCATATGCCGACCGTCGTCATGCGGATGCAGCGGCCGCTTACGATCAGGCGGCGTCGATTTTGAAGTCCGGACCGCTGGCGAGCCGGGCGCGGCTCGGCTCAGCGATGGCGAAACATCAGGCGGGCCGCACGGGCGAGGGCGAGACGGCCCTGAAGGCGATCGCGAATGACGCGAATGAAATCAAAGCTTACCGCGCGGAAGCGATCGCGCATCTGGCGAGCTTGGCGTCGGCGGCGGGGAACGGAGCGGATGTGAAAGCATATGCGGACCAGCTGATGCAGCTGGACCCGACGAGCCCGTGGACGCAGCGGACGTTGCAGTTGTTGGCGTCGACCCCGGGTGCAATCGAGACGGGCGCGTCGGCGGATGCGGATGCGTCGCCGACGATCAGCCTGCCGGGTAAACAATAAAGGCTAAGCCTGCTTGAGTCGGCGGCGGTAGATCAGCGCCCCGACCAAGGATATCGCGCCGAAGAGTGCGGCGTAGGTGGAGGGTTCGGGAACGACGGAGTAAGTGAGAGAAAAGTTGTCAATCCCTAGCGTGTCCAAGTTGCTGGTTCCCGTGGTGCTCGTGCCACGAACGCGGAAGAAGACTGCGCTGCTCTGATTATCCAATGCTTCAAGCATGATCGACGAGGCCGACAACTCGACCGGATCGAAAGGCGCTGCCGTTGTATACGTGCCAAGGGTGATGAAATCTCCGATATCACCCAACCGGTATTCGAAGCTGTAGCTTTGGTCCGTGTCCCCGACATTATTCGCCGTGAATAGTGTGACAGCGACGCTAAAGTCTCGTAGTCCGAGGGTGTTTGCAATGTGGAGAGTCACAGCGCCGTTACGAGTGGACGCGCTATTTGGACGCCAACCCAACGCCCGATCCATATTTGAGGACTGGGCGGTCGAACTATCGCCGACTGAGCTGCCAGAGTAACTCGCAATGTTACGAAACACCATTGTGGTGTTGCTCCAAGTTGTAGTTGGAGAGGTGAAAGTGGCTTCTGTGCCTAGCGATGATGGAGTGACACTAGAGTTAACGCTCCAGCCGACGGGCAACCCCGATGCCAACGAGTTGAAGCTTTGTTCGTATCCGGAAAATGAGAGCGTAAGTTGTCCTGCGGAATGCGATGCACTGAGCGTCAGAGCAGCGAGAAAGGTCACGAAGCGAATGGGTTTCATGGTCTAGTGCAAGTGAATGGCCGCCACGTGCGGGTTTGCACGTCATTTATCCATATATTTGCGTCTTACTGGACCCGTCCGCCCGGCGTTGACATACCGCTGGGTCATGGGTCCGATGCGCAAGTTCGGGGTGTAGCTTAGCCTGGTAGAGCGCCTGGTTTGGGACCAGGAGGTCGCGAGTTCGAATCTCGCCGCCCCGACCATTTGCTGCGGATCGTGCGGGAGATTTCCCATGCAAACGTCGGGCAGCAGGCGAGCTGCGTGGCCGGAACTGGCGCGACGACGCGGCTACGATGGCGGCATGAGCAAGTCGAAAGCCAAGGTCTCGTCAGGGCGAACAACCGGCAAGCCGGTGATCAAGTCTCAGCCTGAGCCGCCGTTTCCAAAGCAGAAGCAGAAGGCGCCGGGGTTGGAGAGTCGGCTGGATCCGAAACCGCGCTGGGAGGCGACGCAGTATCATACCGCGGGAAAGCTCAACCGGAAGGTGGCGCTGATTACGGGCGGAGATTCAGGGATCGGGCGGGCGGTGGCGTATCTTTTCGCCCGCGAAGGCGCGGATGTGGCGATCGGCTACTTGCCGGTTGAAGAGGAGGACGCGCAGGAAACGAAGCGCGCGGTGGAGTCGGCTGGTCGCAAGTGCGTGTTGTTGCCGGGCGATCTTTCGAGTGCGAAAGCCTGCCGGCAGGCGGTGGAGAAGACGGTGCAGGAGTTTGGCCGGCTCGACATCTTGGTTTCCAACGCCGCCCATCAGATGCGGAAGTCGAAGCCGGAAGAGGTCGAGGACGAGGAATTCGACCGCACCTTCAAGACGAACGTGTATGCGTATTTCTGGCTGGTGAAGGCCGCGTTGCCGCACTTGAAGCCGGGGTCGGCTATCATTGCGACGAGCTCGGAGACAGGACTCCTCGGTTCGGGGAGTTTGCCGGACTATTCCGCAACGAAAGGGGCGATCAATGCGCTGACGAAGACGCTGGCGGTGGATTTGGTGGAGCGCGGGATTCGCGTGAATGCGGTGGCGCCGGGGCCGGTTTGGACGCCGTTGAATGTGGCGGATGCCGGGGCGAGCGAAGAGAAGGTGGCGAAGTTTGGCAGTCAGACACCGATCGGGCGGCCGGCGCAGCCAGAGGAACTGGCACCCGCGTATGTGTTTCTGGCGTCGGATGCCGATTCGTCTTACATCACGGGAATCGTGCTGCCGGTGATGGGAGGCGAGACGAGCGGCGGATGACCGAAGCGCGCAAACTGTTTCCGCTCGGTCACGTCGCTCGTGCGGTGTTAATCTCTTCTTGCGTAGCCTATCGGTTCGTTTAGTCCTGCGCGAACCTCCCCTTCGTCTCTATGGATACCATTTCGCGTGAAAATAACAGCATGCTGCCGGTCGCGGGCATCGTCGTTGGCGTGCTGTCTCTTCTGGTCGGCGGCTATGCCGCGATCAAGGCGTCAAGCCTTCAAAAGGCGGTCGCCGTGCAAGAGGAGAAAGTGGGTCGGATCGATAGCATCGAAGGCCAGTTGACGACCGTCCAATCGAGCGTCGACAAGACGAGTCGCGATATCGGTTCATTGTCGCGGACGACGCAGGAGGCGTTCAACACGGTTGCGACGGATCTGGGAAGTATCCACGCGGCAATTACGAAGCTCGAGGACGCGCAGAAGAAGGCTCCCGCGCCTGCCGCCTCGGCGCCGAAGGCGGCATCCAGCGGTCCCGTCGTGGCGGGTCCGGATGAATACGTGATCAAGGGCGGCGACACCGGGGCGAAGATTGCCCGCGCGCAGGGGATCGCGTTGGGAGATTTGATGGCGGTGAACCCGGGTGTGAACTGGTCGAGTTTGAAGGTCGGCCAGAAGATCAAGCTCCCGAAGAAGTAATCGGACGCGAATCCGTTTCGAATTTCGAAAACCTCCCGGTGAAAACCGGGAGGTTTTTCATTGTGGTCGAAAGCGGTTAAGAAGGGGCAGCGGTTTCATCGCTGGAGTTACGCGTAGAGTCATGGAAGCATGAGCGTCGCATGACACTACCGAATCCCGATCTGCCGCGCTGGGAAGCGCTCGCGCACACGACGATTGCGAAGACCCGGATCTTCGAGGTGCGGAGCACGCGATTCCGTCATCCGGTGCGAGGCACGGAGCGGGATTTCATCGTGATCGATCCACCGGATTGGGTGAACGTCGTGGCGCTCACGCGCGATCGCCGGGTCGTGCTGGTGCAGCAGTTTCGTTATGGAATCGACGGGTTCTCGCTCGAGATTCCGGGCGGTGTGATCGAGACGGGTGAAGAGCCGGCGATTGCGGGCGTGCGCGAGCTGCAGGAAGAGACCGGCTACACGGGAGCGCCGGCGAAGATGTTGGGCAGCGTGCATCCGAATCCGGCGATGCAAAGCAACCGGTGTCATCTCGTCTATGTGGACGAGGCGGCGCCGACTCATCCGCTGGCGTGGGATGCGGATGAGGAAATGAAGGTCGTGACGCTGCCGGCAGAAGAAGTATTCGCGTTGGCGCGGGCTGGCGGGATCACGCACAGCCTGACATTGAACGCGTTGCTCCTGTTCGAACCGCTGTGGCGCGAGTTGTCGAAGGGATGATGCGTGCGGGGTGGTCGCGGTCGTTTGACTTGAGATGCGGGGTCCGCTTACTGGACAACACACCCGTTTCAATGACGCTTCCCACGTTTGCCAACGCCTCCGAGACGCTCGGTCCAGCGCCCGAAGGCGATTTTCTGCCAACTCCGCTGGAACGCGAGATTCGCAAGATCTATGAGCGCAGCCCGCTGTATGGGCAGCGTTTTCCGTTGCATGCCGAGCCGCTGCAGTGGTCGTGCTATCGCGAGATTCCGGCGCTGTCGAAAAAGGAAATCATCGAGCGGGGGCACCAGGCGTTTTTCGAAGATTACGCGGTGATCGAGCGCGGGCTGCAGACGAAACGCTACGAATACGAGAGCACGGGCGGCACGACGCAGTCGCCGATGACCGTGATCATGGAAGATGGCTGGTGGAATGCGCAGACGGAGCGGGCGTATCTCGCCTCGCCGATCTTGCGGGAGTTTGTCGGACGGCCGTATCGGAAATGCGTTTTGGCGCCGGTGGGGTGTTCGAGTAATTTGTGTCCTTACGAGGATCATCCGTTTCCGCACCGGTATTTCGACGGCACGGTTTATCTGAATCTTTCGAGCGATCCCTTCGCGTTTCCGGAGTCGGAGTGGGATCGCATCGTCTTCGAGTTGCAGGCGACGAAGCCGGAAGTGCTGGAAGGCGAGCCGGTGTATTTGTCGCTGTTGGCGCGGGCGGCGAAGAAACGCGGCGTGAAAGTGCCGACTTTGCGTGCGGTGATTCTCACGTATGGCAAGGCCAGCGCGCAGCACGGAGCGCGGATTGCCGAGGTGTTTCCGGCGCCGCAGGTGGATCTCTATGGCTCGACCGAGGCGGGGTATTTGTTCGTCGGCGAGGCGTTCAAGGACAACTCGCGCGTGATCGATGCGAATGCGTTTATCGAACTGGTGCCCTGGCGGCCGGAGACGCTGCCGGACGTGTTTCAGATTTACGTCACCACGCGCGATCGCGAGGCGATGCCGTTGCTGCGATATCATACGGGCGACATCGTGCAGCGTTTTCGGACGGGGTTTCGTCTGCTGGGGAGGGAGAGCAATTTGTATTTCCGGCCGGATGGGTCGCTGGTTTCGCCGGCCGATATCGATGCGGCGCTTCCGGCGGAGTTCGCGTGCTGGCATTACATGCTGGTGCAAACGAGCGATGCGCGCTGGGATTTCCATTATGTGGCGGATCACGTTGCACCCGTCGGCGTGGAGCAGGCGATCGCGCGCGTGTTGGGGGAAGGCGTGCGCGTGAGTGCATTTCGTCGCCGCGTGATTGCACCTGCGGCGAGCGGGAAGTTTGCGTTGCTGAAACCGCTCGCGAAATGAGCGGAGTTGCGGTCGCGCCGTAGCGGAACGTTGACGCGTTCCGCTACAATGAGATGTCGGAGTAGGAGCCTGGCCGCCATCAGCTACTCCAAAAAGTTAGGGCGACTAATAAGCTGTCCCGCAGCAGGCGGTTACTTTACAAGAACCGGCTACGCGTCGAATTTAGCGTGCATCTAAGCGCCGCGGCGTAATCCCCTCCCGTAACTGCGATGAACCTCTTCCGCTCCACTATCGGCCGCAAGTTCCTCATGGCCGTGACGGGCTTGATCCTCATTGGATTCGTGATCGGACACTTGGTGGGCAACCTCCAAGTCTTTTCCGCGCCCGACAAGCTGAACGGCTATGCCCACTTTCTGCAGTCGCTCGGGCCGCTGCTGTGGGTTGCTCGTATTGGGCTGCTGGTCGCGGTGGCGATTCACGTTTGGGCGGCGACAGTGCTGACGTTGGAAAACCACGCTGCGCGCGACGTGAGCTATAGCGCCAAGCACACGATCCGCGCCACGCTGGCATCGCGCACGATGCGGTGGACGGGTTTTGTGGTGCTGGCCTTCATCGTGTATCACATCGCGCACTTCACGATCGGTGCGGCGGGGGCGGACACGTTCAAGACGGCGCTGCCGGACTACACCATGACGACCGAATATCACATCGCGGGTTTTCCCGTGGTGGCCGCGGGCACGGTGGTGCACGACGTTCATTCGATGGTGGTTTACGGATTCCAAAATGTCGCGGTTTCGATTTTCTACATCATCGCGGTGGGGTTGCTGAGCTTTCACCTCGTGCACGGGACGGACAGTATGTTCCAGACGTTTGGCTGGCGTTCCTCGCGCTGGTCGCCGGCGCTGCGCAAGGTCTGCGTGACGTTCGCGCTGCTTTATTTCCTCGGTAATCTCGCGATTCCCGGCGCCGTGCTCATCGGCAAACTCCAGCCGCACGCTGGCGCCTCCGCTCCTGTTGCGATTCACCGCTAAAATCTTCGCGCCATGGCCCAACTCGACTCCCGCATCCCGCCCGGCCCGCTCGCCGACAAGTGGCGCAACCACAAGGCGAACATCCGCCTCGTCAATCCGGCCAACAAACGGAAATACGAGGTGATCGTCGTCGGCGCCGGCCTCGCCGGTTCCTCCGCGGCCGCCACGCTCGCGGAGCTCGGCTACAAGGTGAAGTGCTTCGTGTATCACGACAGCCCGCGTCGCGCGCACTCGATCGCCGCGCAGGGCGGCATCAATGCCGCGAAGAATTACCAGAACGACGGCGACAGCGTGTATCGGCTTTTCTACGACACGATCAAGGGTGGCGATTATCGCGCCCGGGAAGCGAACGTGCATCGGCTCGCCGAGGTGTCGGTCAACATCATCGACCAGTGCGTGGCGCAGGGTGTGCCGTTTGCGCGCGAATATGGCGGTTTGCTCGCCAATCGCTCGTTCGGTGGTGCGCAGGTGTCGCGCACGTTCTATGCGCGCGGTCAGACGGGCCAGCAGTTGTTGCTTGGCGCTTATTCGTCGCTGATGCGCCAAGTGGGCGCCAACACGGTGCAGCTGTTCCCGAACACCGAGATGCTCGACCTCGTGATCGTGGACGGACAGGCGAAAGGGGTGGTCGTTCGCAATCTGATCACGGGCGAAATCTCGCGGCATGCGGCGGACGCGGTGATTCTTGCCACGGGCGGCTACGGCAACGTGTTCAATCTTTCGACGTATGCGCGGCAGTCGAACGCGACCGCGATCTGGCGGGCTTACAAGCGCGGCGCGTGTTTCGCGAATCCGTGCTATACGCAGATTCACCCGACGTGCATCCCGGTGAGCGGCGACTATCAATCGAAGCTGACGCTGATGTCGGAGTCGTTGCGCAACGACGGCCGGATCTGGGTGCCGAAGAAGGCGGAGGACCGTCTCAAGGATCCGAATACAATTCCGGAAGCGGATCGCGATTACTATCTCGAGCGGATGTATCCGAGCTTCGGCAATCTGGCGCCGCGCGACATCGCGTCACGGGCGGCGAAGCGCGTGTGCGACGAAGGTCGCGGCGTGGGCGAAAGCGGCCTGGGCGTGTATTTGGATTTCTCGGACGCGATCAAGCGGCTCGGCGAAGGGGGCGTGGCGGAGCGCTACGGCAATCTCTTCGATATCTATCACGAGATCACCGACGAGAACGCCTACAAAGTCCCGATGCGCATCTATCCGGCGGTGCACTACACGATGGGTGGGCTCTGGGTGGACTATAACCTGATGTCGAATGTGCCGGGATTGTTCGTTCTCGGTGAGGCGAACTTCTCGGACCACGGTGCGAACCGGCTCGGCGCCTCGGCGCTGATGCAGGGGCTCGCTGATGGCTATTTCGTGATTCCCTACACGATCGGCGATTATCTCGCGACGCAAAAGCCGGGTTCGCGTCCGTCAGCCGATGCGGCGGAGTTCAAGGCGGCGGAGCAAAACGTCGTGAGCATGACGAAGCGGCTGCTGGACACGAAAGGCACGGAGCCGGTCAGTCATTTCCACAAGCGCCTCGGCAAGCTCATGTGGGAAGGTTGCGGCATGGCGCGGACGGAGGCGTCGTTGAAGAAGGCGCTGCAGGAAATCCCGAAGTTGCGCGAAGAGTTCTGGGCGAATGTGCGCGTGCCGGGCTCGGAGAACACGTTGAACCAATCGCTCGAGCAGGCGGGCCGCGTGGCGGACTTTCTCGAGCTCGGCGAACTGATGTGTCTCGACGCGTTGACGCGCGAAGAGAGCTGCGGCGGGCACTTCCGTGAGGAGCACCAGTATCCCGACGGCGAATGCAGACGTGACGACGAAAAGTTTGGCCATGTCGCGGCTTGGGAATTCCAAGGCGACGGCAAGACGCCGCTACGCAACACGGAGCAGCTCAACTACGAGTTCGTGAAGATGAGCGTGCGCAACTACAAGTAATCCACCGTCAATATTTACGACCATGGTCGCAGCCACCTCTCAGAAATCCATCAATCTCACGCTTCGGGTTTGGCGGCAGGCCGGTCCTGGGGCGCCGGGGAAGTTCGTCGATTATCCGGCGAAGAACCTGAACCCGAACATGTCGTTCCTCGAGATGCTCGACGTGGTGAACGACGAGCTGACGAAGAAAGGCGAGGAGCCGATCGCGTTCGCGCATGATTGTCGTGAGGGCATCTGCGGCACGTGTTCTTTGTCGATCAACGGCAAGCCGCACGGACCGGGGCGGGGCATTGCCACGTGCCAGACCTATGTCCGCAGCTTCAACGACGGCGACATCGTCGTGGTGGAGCCGTTTCGTGCGAAAGCGTTTCCGCTCGTGAAGGACTTGGTCATCGATCGCAGTGCGTTCGACAAGATCCAGGCGGCGGGCGGCTTCATCAGCGTGCGCACGGGCGCGGCGCCGGATGCGAATTCGATTCCGATTCCGAAGGCGGATGCGGATCTGGCGATGGATGCGGCCTCATGCATTCAGTGCGGCGCCTGCGTGGCGGCGTGCAAGAACGCGAGCGCGATGTTGTTCGTGGCGGCGAAGGTGTCGCAGCTTGGATTGCTGCCGCAGGGCCAACCCGAGCGCGATCGTCGCGTGCTCGCGATGGTGAATACGATGGACGAAATGGGCTTTGGCAGTTGCACGAATCAATACGAGTGCAGCGCGGCGTGTCCGAAACTGATCTCGCATGATTTCATCGCACGGATGAATCGCGATTATTTGAAGGCGAGCTTCACGTCGGTATTCAAGCCGGCGCCGGCGGTGACGAGCGGCGGCGGGGCTTGAAGTGGAGGTTCGTAGCGGAACGTGTAAGCGTTTCGCTACGAGGTTTTACTTTGCCAGGTAGAGCGGGGCGCCGGGGCCCATGGGGAGGCCGAAGCCGATCCAGATGGCGAGCAGGATGCTCCAAGCGATCATAAAGACGATCGTGTAAGGGAGCATGGTGGCGATCATCGTGCCGATGCCGCCTTTCGGCTCGTAGCGTTGCACGAAGGTGAGGATCAGCGGGAAATAGCTGAGGACCGGGGTGACGATGTTCGTAACACTGTCGCCGATACGGAAGGCGCCCTGCACGAGTTCCGGCGTGTAGCCGAGGAGCATGAACATGGGGACGAACACAGGAGCGAGCAGCGCCCATTTGGCGGAGGCGCTGCTCATCAAGAGGTTCACGGCCGCGCCGAAGAGGATCACGGCGATCATCAGGAGAATCGGCTGATTCTCCAAGCCGAGGTGTTGGATGAACTCGGCGCCTTTGACGGCGGTGATCACGCCGAGGTTGGTCCAATTGAAATAGGCGATGAACTGGGCGGCGAAGAACGCGAGGACGATGAACGACGCCATCGACTTCATCGTGACGGTCATTCCGCTCACGACGTCGTGGTCGTTGCGGATGGTTTTTGCGCCGATGCCGTAGGCGATGCCAGGGAGGAGTCCGAAGAGAAAGATAAACGTGATCAAACCGCCCATGAACGCCGAGTTGGCGAACGTGGGGTTCTCCGGGTTCACAAGGAAGCCGTTGGCGGGCAGCGTGCCGATCGCGACGAAGGCGGACATGGCAACGACGGTCGCGGTGGCGAACCAGAGCCCGCGTTTTTCGAGCGTGCTGAGCGGCTTGAGCTCTTCGCGCGGGGCAGGGCCGGTGTAGTCGCCCAAGCGCGGAGCGACGAAGCGCTCCGTGACCCACGTCCCGGCGGCCGTTATCAGAAATGTGGATACGGCCATGAAATACCAATTGGCAAAGGCATCGACGCGGTAGGCGGGATCGATGAGTTGGGCGGCAGCTTCGGAAAGGCCGGCGAGCAGGACATCGACGGAGCCAACGAGAAGATTGGCGCTGTAGCCGCCCGAGACGCCGGCGAACGCGGCGGCGAGACCGACGATCGGATGGCGACCGAGGGCGTGATACAAGGCGGCGGCGAGCGGGATGAGGAGAACGTAGCCGACTTCGCTGCCGGCGTTGGACATGACGCCGGCGAAAACGACCATCGGCGTGATGAGTTTCGCGGGCGAAGCGAGCACGACGAGACGCAACCCTGCGCCGAGCAAGCCGGTGTATTCGGCGACGCCGATTCCAAGCAGGCACATGAGCGACATGCCGAGAGGCGGATAGGCGATGAAGTTCCGCACCGCTTCGATCAGCATGCGCTGGATGCCGGAGACGGAGAGGAGGTTTACGACCTCGACGGTCTGGCCGGTGCCGGGATGCGCGACGGACACACCCAGGACGTGAAGCGCGAACGAAAGCAAAACCACCGAAACGGAGAGCAGGAGGAAAAGCGTGGCGGGATGCGGGAGGGCGTTGCCGAGACGTTCGACGCCGTTGAGAAACCGCTGGAAGGCGCGGCCGGGAGCGGGGGAAGCGGTCATCGTGGAAGACTAGGAATGAAGCGCGAGAGAGGCGTCAAACCTGGGGAAGAGAACAGCTTTTCGCGTGCCGTGTAACTTTTCGCGAAATGTTGTGTTATCGAGGCATCAACTTTTTCAAACGATGAAAACTCTTCCTGTTGTTGCCTTCCTTGCCGCGCTGGGCGCGTTCCTGTTCTCGCCGGTGAATTTCGAGTTCGCGATATCGATGCTGCTGACGCTGGGCGTCGCGAGTATCTTGACGACGGATTATCGGCCACGACGTCCGCTGGTGGCTCGGGCGAGCGTGAGTGCGCCAGCCAAACGATCCCCGCTTCCGCTGGCGGTGTGATTAGCCGCTGGTGAGCACTGGAGAAGCGGTTCCTGCCTGGAGGCGGGGGCCGCTTTTTTGTGAGGCGGCGCCTCTCGGCCTATGGGGCGAGGCTGGAGAAACTGCGGAGGTCGATCGAGCCTTGGGACCGAGACTTCATCTCGCTCTTCTCCTCGTAGATCGTCTGGTAGAGGATGTTGTCGAGGCGGTAGGAAGCGGTCTGGGTGTCGCGCACGGCGATGAGCTGGCGCAGGAGCGAGAGGTTCTCGATGTGGACGGTCACCTCGCGCGTGACGGAGTTGAGCGGCGGGATGCCAAAAGGCTCGTTGCTGACGGCGCGGCCGACGAAATCGCCGTTGAGATAGAGTTTATGCGAGGAGCCGGAGAAGCCGAGCGGGGCGATGTTTTCGCTGGTGAGCCGAAGGGTCAGGACGACGGTGCTTTCGAGGACGGTGGCGCTGGTCGGCCGGATGTCGACGAGCGTGACGATGATTTCGCTGGGGCGCGGCGTGCTGCAGCCGGCGAAGAAAAGGAAGGGGAGAACCAAAAGGGGCAGACAGCGACGGAGGGTGTTCATGCGCGGCAAGAGCGAATGGCAGCGCGCGTGGAAACTGCAAGGCTGCGGAGGGGACGTTTGATTCGGACGGCGTGACAGGTTTGCCGGCCGCAATGCGTCGGCCTTGCTTAGAATACCGAGAGAGCCTTGGCGCTCTTGAGGGCGAACCAGAGTGCCCCGCCACCGGAGAGAAGGAGCAAGGCGCGGCGGAAAAGGGTGCGGCCGCGGACGAGGGTGTCGTGGCGGTCGAAATCGCGCGGGGAGCGATTGTTTTCGGCGAGGAAGCTGGCGAAACGGGTGTTGCGGTGCGGGCTGCGGGGATCGCGGGCGAGTCCAAAACGGATCGCGGGACGACGGCAGAGATTGATCAGAAAGCGCAGCACAGGGGGATTATGTTAGTTGTCGGAAGATTGAGGTCGTTTCTTCAAGAGATTTTTAGCTACGGTCGTATTTCACGTCTTTTTTTTCCCAGTCCTCCATGCACCACTTCCGCTATTCCGGTTCCGATCTGCATTGCGAGTCGGTTGACCTCGCCGCTGTCGCCAAGCTCTACGGCACTCCGACATATGTCTACAGCGCATCGACGATTTCGAATCATTTTTCTCGATTGAAGCAGAGTCTGAGCGGGCTCGACCTGCAGATCTGCTATGCGATGAAGGCGAATTCGAACCTGGCGATCCTGCGCCTGTTTTCGAATCTCGGTGCGGGGTTCGATTTGGTGAGTGGCGGCGAGATCCGGCGCGTGATTGCGGCGGGCGGTGATGTGAAGACGAGTGTGTTTGCGGGAGTCGGGAAGACAGAGGCGGAGATCAAGCTGGCGCTGGAGAATGGGATTTTCGCGTTTCACGTGGAGAGCGAGCCGGAGCTGGCGCGGATCAACCACGTGGCGGGAACCTTGGGGGTGAAGGCGCCGATCGCGATCCGGGTGAATCCGGATGTGGACGCGCACACGCATGCGAAGATCACGACGGGGAAGAGCGACAACAAGTTTGGCATTCCGTTGAAGGCGGCGCCGGCGGCGTATGAGGCGGCGGCGAAGCTGAAGAACATCCACATCAAAGGTGTGCAGATGCACATCGGCTCGCAGTTGACCTCGGTCGGACCGTTCGTCGAGGCGGTAAAGAAGCTCGTGCCCTTCGTGGCGGAGCTGAAGGCGACGTATGGGATTTCGTATTACTCGATCGGTGGCGGGATGGGCATCGTTTACAAGGATGCCCTGGCGAGCGGTCAGCAGGCCTGGTGGGAAGCGTTGCCGGCGGATCAGCGGCCGTTGACGCCGGAGACATACGGCGAGGCGCTGACGCCCTTGCTCGCGCCGTTGGGATTGAAGATCCTGCTCGAGCACGGGCGCTTCATGGTGGGCAACGCGGGCGTCTTGCTGGCGCGCGTGGAGCATCTGAAGCGCGGAGCGAGCAAGAACTTCCTGATCGTCGATGCGGCGATGAACGATCTGGTGCGTCCCGCGATGTATGACAGCTATCACGAAATCGTGCCGGTGCATCGCGATTCGTCGCGGCGCGCGCTGGTGGCGGACGTGGTGGGGCCGATCTGCGAGAGTGGCGATTGTTTCGCGAAAGATCGGCAGATTCAGGAAGTCGGCGAAGGCGAGCTGGTGGCGTTCATGAGCGCGGGTGCGTATGGCTATGCGATGGCCAATCGCTACAACGCGCGCGGGCTGGCGGCGGAGGTATTGGTGCAAGGGAGCAGTTTCGAACTGATCCATGCGCGCGAAACCTTCGAGCAGATGATCGCGGGGGAGAAGGTGCCGGCGTTTTTGAAGTGAACGTGAGGAACCACGAAATACACGAAACACACGACAGGTCGGATCGGATTCTTTGCGTGTATTTGGTGGGTTTCGTGGTTAACCAACCTACATGACGTTTGTGGTTGTTGGCGCCGGGGCTTGGGGGACCGCATTTGCGGTTCATCTCGCGCGGCTCGGGCAGGAAGTGACGCTGGCGCCACGGCGGGCGGAACAGATGGTGAAGCTCGGCGTGATGCGGGAGAATGAGGATTATCTTCCCGGAATTTCACTGCCCGAAGCTTTGCGGGTGGAGGCGGATTTGGAGAAGGCGTTGAAGGGGGCGGAGGTGGTGCTGCTGGCATGTCCGTCGCAGGCGTTGCGGGAAACCTGTGTGCGGGTGTGCGAGGCGTTGAAAGGAGAGGGCGTCAAACTCGTGGCGAGTCTGGCGAAAGGGTTGGAACTGGGGACGCATCTGCGTCCGTCGGAAGTGATCGGAGATGTATTCAAAAAACCGATCGCGGGTTCGTTGACGGGCCCGACGAATGCGGCGGAAGTGGCGCGGGGATTGCCGGCGGCGATGGTGCTCGGTGTGACGGACACGGGCGCGACCGCGCAGGAGGTGCAGGCGGCGTTGAGCGGGCCGACCTTGCGGGTTTATACCAGCGACGATCTTGCGGGCTTGGAGATCGGCGGGTGTTTGAAGAACGTGTATGCGATCGCGGCCGGGTGTTCGGATGGGTTGAAACTGGGCGATAACACGCGCGCGGCGCTGCTGACGCGGGCGCTGGCGGAAATGGTGCGGGTGGGCGTGAGGCTCGGCGCCCGGGCGGAGACGTTTTATGGATTGAGCGGATTTGGTGATCTCGTGGCGACGTGCCACGGCGGATGGAGCCGCAATCGCGAATTTGGGGAGCAGGTGGGACGCGGGCGATCGGTCACGGAGCTGTTGAAGGATCGGAAAAGCGTCGTGGAAGGCTACAAGACCACCAAATCGTTTCACGAACTCTGCACGCAGCAGGGGATCGATGCGCCGATCCTCGCGGAGACGCATGCGATCTTGTTTGAAGGCAAGCAGCCGGCGCAGGCGCTGCGGGCGCTGATGACGCGGGGATTGAAGAGCGAGTAGCTGCCGACGAGAGGGGCGAGGGGTGTCTTCTCCTCGTTCTCGTAATCGTTCTCTTTCTCGTTCTCGCGTTTTCGCTCTGAAGAGAACGATTTACGAGAACGAGAACGAAGCCGCTGGCTCAATGGCCGCCGGCGCCGGATTGCTCCTGGATGTATTCCTGCTTGAGGCCGAGTTTTTCGGGGGCGTGCAGGACCAGCATCTTCATGCGGACATCGGACGGGACTTGTTGGGCGGTGAGCTTCGAAACGACGATCATGAGAACGATCGCCAGCGGAACGGCCCAGATGGCGGGTTGTTCGGCGAGGATGCGGAGCAGGGGATGGTGAGCCCAGAAGTCGTTGAGCGGGGCGAAGGCGGCGAAGACTTTACCCATGGGACCCTTGTCGAGGGCGAGCGTGGAGAAGTTCGTGAGCGCCGCGGCGGCGAGGGCGAGGAGGCCGCCGGTGAGCATGCCGGTGGCGGCGCCTTTCATGGTCATGCCGCGCCACCAGACGCTCATGAAAAGCAGCGGGAAATAGCTGGCGGCAGCGATGGCGAAGGCCTGGCCGACCATGAAGTTGATTTCCAGATACTCGACGAAGCAGCCGAGGGTGATGGCGACGGCGCCGATGAGGACGGCGGCGACTTTGAAAGCGATGAGTTTTTCGCCTTGGCGGGCGTTGGGCCGGAGCATGCGGCCGTAAACGTCGTGCGCGAGTGCGCCGGTCATCGAAACGAGCAGACCGGAGAACGTGCTCATGAACGCGGCGAAGGCGCCGGCGCAGGTAATGCCGCTGAGTATCGAGCCGAGGACGCCGTATTTGGCGCCGAGGATTGTGGGAAGTTCGAGGACGACTTTGTCGGTGCCTTTGGCGCCGACGCCGGCGTAGAGCTCGGGCATGAAGTTGCGTCCGATGACGCCGAAGACGGGCGGGAAAACATAGAAGATGCCGATCAGGATCATGACCCACATCGTTGTTCTCTTCGCGGCGACGCCGTCGGGATTGGTGTAGAAGCGAACGAGAATGTGGGGCAGTCCCGCGGTGCCGCAGACGAGAGCGATGATCAGCGAATAGGTGTAAAGGAGGGAGTAGGGCTTTTGGTGCTCGGCGATGTAGGCGGCGCGTTCCTCGGCCGGGAGGATGGCGGCGGCGGCGTTGACGGCTTTGGTCGTGAGCGGGCCGAAGGGGGCGATCCAGGTTTCGTCACGCGGGGCTTTGTCGGGGAGCGGTTGGCGCGTGGTGGCGTCGTCGTCGGTGGCCAACGTGGCGGGCGCAACGATGGCGGCGGGTTGTTCGCCGGGGGCGGTATTGAGCCAGAGCTGGTGGTTGTAGAAACCGTAAACCGAGAGCAGGACGAAGATGGGAACGCTGATCGCGAACATCTTCATCCAGTATTGAAAGGCTTGGACGAGCGTGATGCCCTTCATGCCGCCGATCGCGACGTTGAAAGTGATGACGGCACCGACCAGAACGACGCCGGCCCAGTAGGGCATGCCGGGGAAAATGTAGGCGAGCGTGACGCCGGCGCCTTTCATTTGCGGCATGGTGTAGAAGAAGCCGATGAAGAGAACGAAGCAGACGGCGATCTTGCGGAAGAGCGGCGAGTCGTAACGGCCCTCGGCGAAATCGGGAATCGTGTAAGCGCCGAAGCGGCGGAGTGGGCCGGCGATGAAAAGGAGCAGGAAAAGGTATCCGCAGGCGTAGCACACGGGATACCAGAGGGCGTCGTAGCCCTGAGACATCACCATGCCCGCGACTCCCATGAACGAGGCCGCGGAGAGGTATTCGCCGGAGATGGCGGAGGCGTTCCAGCCGACGGAGACGGAGCGGCCGGCGACGAAGAAGTCGGAAGCGGTCTTCGCTTTTCTCGCGGACCAAAAACCCATCCCGATCGTGACAACGACCGTGATGAACGAGAAGGCGAAGATCCAGGGGTCGACGTTGTCGAGGAAAGCAACGGGAAGCTGAGAGCCAGGGAGCAGGGAAAGCATGGGGGCGCCGGAGGGGTTAGCGTTGAACGGACTTCACTTCGTTTTCCTCCAGCGCGATCGAGCGCTTGATGAAGATGTAGGAGATGATCCAGACGAGGGGGAAGAAGAGGACGCCCAGGATCAGCCAGGAGAGTGTGAAACCGGCGACGCGGGTCGCCATCAGTTCGGGGGCGAAATAGTTCAGGAGGGGCAGACCGAGAAGGGCGACGAGGAAAGCGGCGGCGCAGGCGATCGAGAGGCGAAGTTGCCGGCGCATGAGCGAATGCAAAAACGACTCACTGTGCACCACGTCGTTGGACGGAGGGGGGGTGTGCGACATGCGGCGGTGAAGATGCGCCGAGGTCGTTGATGCGCAAGGGCGGAGTGCGGCGAGGTCGCGCGGAGTTGCTCGCGTGTTAGAATGATGAAGGCGAGAGCCGAATAGAATTTAACCACAGAGGCACAAAGGCACAGAGAAGACGGGGGGGAAGTCTCCGCGCCTCAGTGTCTTTGTGGTTCTCTATTAAATCGGATTCTGGCCGAGGATGGTGGGGCCGCGAGGATGAGCGGGTGGTGCGGCGGAATTGTCTTCGGCGGTGATGAGGAAGTGGATCGGGCCGGAGGCGGGAGCGATGGAGGGATCGAGGGAAAAGAAGTAGAGGCCTCGGGAGGTCGCGGAAGGGAGGCTGCCGGCGTCGAGAGCGCGGCCGGTTTCCGTGTCGACGAGCCAGAGGTGGTAGCGCTTGCCGGCGGGCTGCTGTGGAAGTTGTTGGACCGCGATGAACCCCTGACGGGTGCCGGGATCGAAAAGTGCGTAGGCGGGGCGGTCGCGCTGCGCGGCGGACGTGGCCGGAAGCTCGCCGGAATCGGTCCAGAACTGTTCGGCGAGGGAGGCGAGTTGGACGAAACGGGCGTCGATGTCGCGAGCGGCGTCGCGTAGTGGAATTTCGGTGACGGTGTTGCGCTGCGGATCGAGGCCGACGACCAGGATGACCGGTTGAGGTGAGCGTTGGTAGTCGAGGTAGAAAAAAGTCGCGGCGCCGAGGATGATGGCTGCGGCGGCGGGGAAAACCCAGCGCGTGAAGGTGGGCCAGAAAGGGAGGGTGTTAGACGCTGGGGGCGAAGTCCGAAGGGACGGCGGGGGCAGGAGACCCCGCCCTACATGGGTGTGGGCGTCGAGTTGGGATTCGAGGTGTGCGAGGAGTTGGGCGGGCGGGGCGAGTTGCGGGAGGGAGCGGATACGCTGCTCGAGGGTGAGTTCGAGAGAATGAACGAGGGCGCGGAGTTCAGGCTCGCGCAGGAGGCGGGCTTCGAAATTGGCGCGTTCCGCGGGGTCGAGCTGGTCGAGGACGTAGAGGGCGGCGAGTTCTTCGACGGGCGGAGTCATGGCGCAGAAGGGTTGAGGGTGTCGCGAAGCTGGAGGAGTCCGCGGCGGATCCAGGTTTTTACGGTGCCAAGCGGTTGAGAAATTTTTTCGGCGATCTGCGGATGGGTCAGGCCGGAGAAGAGTGCGAGGTCGAGGGCGCGGCGTTGGGGGGCGGGGAGGGTGGCGAGGGCGTCGCGAAGCCGGGCGGTGTTATCGTGATGTTCGGCGGAGCGGCGGACGTTTTCGGGGGTGACGAGGTCGAGGCCGGATTCGGGATCGGAGAGGGAGTCGGTGGCGGGTTGCCGCGAGAATTTACGCAGCCGATCGATGCACGTGCGACGTGCGATGGTGAGCGCCCAGGTGAACGAGGTGGATTTTTGAGGATCGAAGGAGGACGCGTTGCGCCAGAGTTTGAGGAACGTGTCCTGCAGCGCTTCCTCGGCGGCGCCGCGATCGTGGAGCATGCGCACGGCGACGGAGAAGAGCGGGCCGCTGTAGCGCGCGTAGAGATCGCGAAATGCATCGCGGTCGCCCGCGGCGATGCGGGCGACCAGGCGGGCGTCTTCAGCGGCGCGGTCGTCGAGCGATGTCGGCGGCGCGGACACGGGAGCGGGCGAGCGGTTATTTGCCGTTCGAAGGGAAGAGGACGTTTTCGATCTTCTTCGCGACGTCTTCGGCGGCGCCTTGAACGACGGTATCGAGGACATCGCTCATGTTGCGGCCCGGACGCGGGTAGTGGCGGTGGGTGATGACGCCGAAGTCGTGCTTGGTGCCGCGATCGTAGAGCGTCATCCAAGCGCGGAAGGTGAGATCTCCGGGGCTTTCTTCGCGGATGGGTTGGAGAAAGACACGCAGCTCGAGTTCGAGATCGGGCTGGTTGGCGCCGAAGCGTTCGACTTTGATGGAAAGCGGCCAGTTGCGGTCTTCGAAGACATCGGTGAACACGCGAGCGACGCGCTGATAGAATTCATCGTTGCTGATGCGGCGTTCGACCGGTTCGACGACGGTGACCGTCAAAGTGCGGCGGGTGTCGTCCGCGGTTGTCGATGAGGTGTCGGCGGCGCGAAGAGCGGGGGTGAGGGCGAGGACGGAGAGAAGGAGGGTAGAGAGGAAGGTGCGACGTTTCATGATAAGGAAATATACGCGAGATGGGGCGGTGCGGATTCAGAATCGTAGAATTGAAACATTTGCCACGGAGGGCACGGAGACACGGAGGAAGGGAAAGAAAAAGGCCCGCTCGGAAGGAGCGGGCCGGGAAGTGGTCCCTGCGCTCACGCGCCGGGCTGTTGGAAGGCGGGTTAGGTTTCGGCAGGGGCGGGTTCGGCGCCGGTTTCTTCGGGGGTTTCGACGATCCGGGCGATCCCGAGGAGTTTGTCGCCGGGTTGAAGGTTCACGAGGCGGACGCCCTTGGCGCCGCGGCCGGTTTCGCGGATCTCCTTCACGCGGGTGCGGATGCTCTGGCCCTTGGCCGTGAGGAGCATGACTTCGTCGGTGTCGCGAACGCTCAGCGCGCCGGCGACGTTGACGGAGCCGTCTTCGGGGAGATCGATCGCGATCACACCGGTGCCGCCACGACGGATGAGACGGTAATCTTCGAAAGGCGTGCGTTTGCCGACGCCATCTTCGCGCGCGACGAGCAGGCGGGCTTCGGGATCACCGACTTCGATGGCTTGGACGTAGTCGTCGGCTTTCTTGAAGCGGATGCCAGTGACGCCCGCGGCGATGCGCCCCATGGCGCGGAGTCCTTCCTTGGGACCGGCGTCGATGACCGCGGCGGCGTCGCCTTCGGCGGCGGGCGCGGTCTCGGCGGCGGCGGGATCGGTTTCCTCGACGGCGGCAGCGCCTTCGAAGAAACGGACGGCCTGGCCCTTGTGGGAGACGAGGATGATTTCGTTGGAGCCGTTGGTGAGAACGCAGCCGACGATGTCATCGCCCTCGTTGAGGCGAATGCCGCGGATGCCGCCTTCACGGGTAGCGGATTCGTATTCGATGAGGGCGGTCTTTTTGATGAGCCCCTGCTTGGTGGCCATGACGACGAAACGGTCGGGACCGAAGTCCTTCACGCAGATCATCGCGGCGATCTTTTCGCCCTCGGAGAGTCGCAGGAAGCTGGATACGGATTTTCCCTTCGAGGCCCGCGTGCCTTCGGGAACATCGTAAACCTTCTTCGCGTGGCACTGGCCGGTGTTGGTGAAGAAGAGAATGTAGTCGTGCGTGGAGGCGGTGAAGAGGGTCTCGACGAAATCTTCCTCGTAAGTTTCGGCGCCGATGATGCCCTTGCCGCCGCGTTTTTGGGAGCGGTATTCGGCGACGGGCGTGCGCTTGATGAAACCGAGGTGGGAGACGGTGATGACGCAACCCTCGTTGGGGATGACGTCTTCCATGCGGAACTCGCCGGCGAGCGCTTCGATTTCAGTGCGGCGGGGAGACGCGTATTTGTCGCGCATCTCGAAGAGCTCCTTTTTGATGAGCGCGAGAAGCTTGGCCTCGGATTCGAGGATGCCGCGAAGCTCTTCGATGAGGATCATGAGCTCGGCGTATTCGGCTTCGATCTTGCCGCGTTCGAGGCCGGTGAGCTGGTAGAGGCGGAGTTCGAGGATGGCGTCGGTCTGGCGCTCGGAGAGCGGGTATTTGGCCATCAAGCGCACCTTGGCTTCCTCGCGATTCTGCGAGGCACGGATGATGCGGACGAAATCGTCGAGATTATCGAGGGCGATGATGTAGCCCTCGAGGATGTGGGCGCGATCGAGGGCGCGATTCAGGCGATACTTGGTGCGGCGCGTGACGACATCGCGGCGGTGCTCGATGTAGCACTCGATGAGTTCCTTGATGTTCATCTGCTTCGGCCGACGCTTGTCGAGAGCGAGCAGGGTAACGCCGAAGGACGATTCGAGGGCGGTCTTTTGGAAGAGCTGGTTGATGACGACCTTGGCCTGCTCGCCGCGCTTGAGCTCGATGACGATGCGGGTGTTTTCGTCGGACTCGTCGCGGAGGTCGCGAATGCCGTCGATTTCCTTATCGGAGACGAGTTCGGCGATGCGCGAGACGAGCGTGGCGCGGTTCACGTTATACGGGATTTCCGTGATAACGATCTGCTCCATGCCGTTCTTCAGTTCCTCGGTGTGGGCTTTGCCGCGGGTGCGGACGATGCCCTTGCCGGTTTTGAGGTAGCTGAGAATGCCTTCGCGACCGGAGATGACACCGCCGGTGGGGAAATCGGGTCCCTTGATGATGGTGCAGAGTTCGTCGACGGAGATGCTGGGGCGGTCGATGATTGTGCAGGCCGCGTCGATGATCTCGGAAAGATTGTGCGGCGGGATGTTGGTGGCCATGCCGACGGCGATGCCGGTGGAACCGTTCATCAGCAGGTTGGGCAGGGCGGCGGGGAGGACGGTCGGCTCGGTGGTCGACTCCTTGTAGTTGGGCGCGAAATCGACGGTGTCTTCCTCGATGTCGCGGAGGAGGTCTTCGGCGATCTCCTTGAGGCGGGCTTCGGTGTAGCGGTAGGCGGCGGGCGGATCGCCATCGACGGAACCGAAGTTGCCTTGCGGATCGATGAGCGGATAGCGCATGACCCAGGGTTGGGCCATGCGGACGAGGGTGTCGTAAACGGAGGAGTCGCCGTGCGGGTGGTAGTTCTTGAGAACTTCACCGACGACGCCGGCGCATTTGTCGAAGGGCCTATTGTGAAGGAGGCCTTCGCGGAGCATCGCGTAGAGAACGCGGCGCTGGACGGGCTTCAGGCCGTCGCGGGCGTCGGGCAGCGCGCGGCTGATGATGACGGACATCGAATAATCGATGTAGGCCGTCTGCATGATGTCCGTGATGTTGGCGGAGGAGAGTTTTTCGCTCGCTGTATACATTCGGGAAATGGGCTAGGCTTCGTGCTCGTGATCGTAATCTTGCTCGTGTCGACGCGGTCTCCTGTGCGGCTCGGGATCGATCACGATCACGAGCACGAGCAGGAGCACGACGGTTCAGACGTCGAGATACTGCACGTTGAGGGCGTTGTCTTCGATGAATTGGCGGCGCGGGGGGACTTCGTCGCCCATCAGGAGGGTGAACAAGGCGTCGGCTTTGGCGGCGTCGTTGATCGAGACTTTGAGGAGGCGGCGCTTTTCGGGGTCCATGGTGGTCTCGAAGAGCTGCTTCGGGTTCATTTCGCCGAGACCCTTGTAGCGCTGGATCGAGAGGCCCTTGCGGCCGTTGGCGCGGATCGTGGTGACGATCTCGAGCGGGGAGCGGAGCTCGATCTTGCTCTCGGATTTTTGGCCGAGGTTCTCGGTGATCGTGTAGCGCGGCTCTTCGGTCGGGCTGAAGCGGTTGATCTCAAGGCCGGTGGCGGCGATGGCTTTGAGGAGCTTCGCCATTTCGGTGCTCTCGTAGATTTCGTGGAGCGTGATGCGCTTCACGGGGCCGGTCGGTTTGGGGGCGGACGGAGTGGCGCCGTTGCCGTTGACGGGCTCGGTTTGTTCGGCGACGTCGGCGTCGAGACCGTGCGATTGGACGAAGGTGGCGCGGCCGGCTTCGTCGCGGAGGAATTCGTGCGACTCCTTGTTACCCTCGCGGATGCGCGCGATGTAGCGCGGGAGCGCGTGGGTGGCGGGATCGTGTTGATCGAGGTATTCGGCGAGCGAGGCGCCGTAACGGGTGACGCCGGAGCCGAGTTTTTCGAGAGCGGCAAGGTTTTCGACGATCTTGTCGATTTGCGCGGGATCGAAGACGTGGCTGTCGGCAAGGCGCGTGAGGACGACGTCCTCGGAGCCGAGCTCGAGAAGGATGCGGTTGAGCTGTTCGTCGTTGTCGACGTATTGCTCGCGTTTCTTGCGCTTGATTTTGTAGAGCGGGGGCTGGGCGATGTAGACGAAGCCGCGTTCGAGGAGGCCGCGCATCTGGCGGTAGAGAAACGTGAGCAGCAGCGTGCGGATGTGCGAGCCGTCGACGTCGGCGTCGGTCATGATGATGACCTTGTGGTAGCGAGCCTTGTTGGCGTCGAAAGCGCCCTCGCCCTCGTGGTCGCCGATGCCGGTGCCGAAGGCGGTGATGAGCGTGCGGATTTCCTCGTTGGCGAGGACCTTGTCGATGCGGGCTTTCTCGACGTTGATGACTTTGCCGCGAAGCGGGAGGATGGCTTGGAAGCGACGATCGCGGCCTTGTTTCGCGGAGCCGCCGGCGGAGTCGCCCTCGACGATGTAGAGCTCGCAGAGTGCGGGATCGCGTTCCGAGCAATCGGCGAGTTTGCCGGGGAGACCGCCGCCGTGGAGAGCGCCCTTGCGGACGGTTTCGCGGGCTTTGCGGGCGGCCTCACGAGCGCGGGCGGCGTTGAGGGATTTGTCGATGATGCGCTTCGCGATGTTGGGATTCGCGGAGAAGTAGAACATCAGGCCCTCGTAGGAGATGGAGCCGACGATGCTTTCGACCTCAGGGGAGAGGAGTTTGACCTTCGTCTGCGATTCGAACTTCGGATCGCTGTGCTTGATCGAGATGACGGCGGTGAGGCCTTCGCGGACATCGTCGCCGGTGATCTGCGGATCCTTGTCCTTGAGGAGGCTGTTGGCTTTCGCGTGCTGATTGATAGCGCGGGTGAGCGCGCTGCGGAAGCCGGAGAGGTGCGTGCCGCCGTCGGGATTGTGGATCGTGTTGGTGTAGCAGAGGACCTGATCGTTGTAGGAGTCGTTGTATTGGAGAACGACGTCGACGTGGATCTCGATGGTTTTGTCCTCGAGCTGCTGCTGGGTTTCCTTGTGGAACGAGATCGGCTTCGGATGGATCGCGACCTTGCCCTGGTTGAGCTGCTTCACGAACTCCTCGATACCGTCCTTGTAGAGGAAGGTTTCGGGTTTCGGGGTGGCGGGGCGCTCGTCGACGAAGACGATTTCGAGCCCGGAGTTGAGGAAGGCGAGTTCGCGCAGGCGCTGGGCGATGCGGTCGGCTTTGAAGACGGTGGTTTCCTGAAAGATTTCCTTGTCGGGCTTGAACGTGATGAGCGTGCCGGTGCCCTTGGCTTTGCCGATGACCTCGAGTTTGCGGACGGTTTGGCCGCGCTCGAATTTCATGTGGTGGACCTGGCCGTTGCGAGAAACCTCGACCTCGAACCATTCGGAGACGGCGTTGACGCATTTGGCGCCGACGCCGTGGGTGCCGCCGGAGAACTTGTAGCCGCCCTGGCCGTATTTGCCGCCGGAGTGGAGGGTGGTGAGGACGAGTTCGACGCCGGGGAGTCCGGAGTCCTTGTTGATATCGACGGGGATGCCGCGACCGTTGTCGCGGATGGAGATGGAGCCATCGACGTGGATGGCGACCTCGATCCTGGTGCAGTGGCCGGCGAGATGTTCGTCGACGGAGTTATCGAGGACCTCGGAGACGCAGTGATGGAGGGCACGCTCGTCGGTGCCGCCGATATACATGCCGGGCTTTTTGCGGACGGCTTCGAGGCCCTTGAGCTGGCTCAGTTTTGAGGCGTCGTAGGTGTCGCCAGAAGGTGCGGATTGCGGAGCGTTTGCGGGGACGGAATCGTCGGCCATGAAAGGGTGTTTTGAGAGGGAAAACGGAAAGGAAAAATGTGCCGTTTTGGGCCGGTGCACGCGAGGTTTTTATTGAGAAAAAACCAACGTAAATTGGCCTTTCTTTTCGCTTTAAACGGGAGGTTTCGTTTGACCGCTCTCCGGGTAGGGGGGCAGGCTCGCGGCGATGCTCACGCCCCTGTTGGAAAAGCTGTTGGTTTTGCAGGATCGGGACAGCCGGAAGCGCTCGCTCGAGGCACAATTGAAGACGATGCCGAAGGAGGTGGCGCTGGTGGAGCAGAGGATCGCGGCGGAACGCGGAGCGATCGAAGCGGCGAAGGCGGAGCTGAATACGCTGGAGACGAAAAAGAAGATGATCGAGGGCGAGATCGCGGCGGCGGAAGGGAAGCTGGCGAAATACAAGACGCAGCAGGCGCTGGTGCGGAAGAACGACGAGTATCAGGCGCTGGGGCACGAGATCGAAACGACGGAGGCAGCGATCGGGAAGTTGGAAGAGCAGGAACTCGAGGTCATGTATGCGATCGACGAGGCGAAGAAGCGGTTCGCGGAGGCGGAAGGGGTGTTGAAGGCGAATATTTCGGGCCACGAAGGGCGGATCGCGACGTTGCGCGAGCGGGAGAAGAATTTGGCGGTGGAGTTGGGGGACGCGGAGAAGGAGTTTGGGGCGGCGCGCGGGCCGGTGGCGGAGCCGGCGTTGCGGGTTTATGATCGGATTTCGGCGCGCAACATGCCGGCGGTGGTGGCGATTCACGCCGGGAAATGCGCGGGGTGCCATTTGAAGGTCTCGAGCGAAGTCGAGTCGGCGGCGCGGGGGAAAGGCGGTGAGACGGGGATGCAGCTGGCGACGTGCGATCAGTGTGGGCGGATTGTGTATTGGGAGGCTTAGGAGGTTCTGAGTTCTGGGTTTTGAGTGCTGGGTTCTCAGTTGGCATGCCGAGTTGAGGAGGCGGGCGTTCGGCTTGCGTAACGATTGCGAAGTCGATTGGTTCGCGGGCTTAGCTTTGGGGCCTGATCGTCGCTCCGTTGTTCTTTGATCCCAAGGCGCGGGTAATGCCGCGCTCGTTTGAGAACGTTCGGAGAGGAAAGTCCGGACACCACAGGGCAGGATGCCGCACGAGCTTCACGGCAAGTGCGGGCGGCGCGCGTCAAGGCGCGTCGACGGACAGTGTCACAGAGAACATACCGCCTTTTCGGGATTTCAGATCTCCGATTTGAAATCTCAGAGAGGTAAGGGTGAAAAGGTGGGGTAAGAGCCCACCGCGTCGTCAGCGATGACGGCGGCATGAAAAACCCCATCCGGTGCAAGGCAAAATAGGCGGCTGGGCGGCCCGTCCGATAGCCGCGGGTATGCTGCATCCGCCGTCGCTCGTGCGCTCGCGCGCGAGCTATGGCGGACAGGTCCGCCGTAAGATGGACTTGAGAGAAATGACGGTCGAACCCCGCGAAAGCGGGAGGAACAGAATCCGGCTTATCGGCCCCAAAGCTAAATTTTTTGAGCGATGCGGAAAGGTGCCCGCGGGAAGAGGGACTTTATCCGCGGTTTGGATACGCGGTCAGATTTGGGATTTGGCTTGGACGTAGAGCGCGGCGGCTTGGGAGCGGCGCTTGACCTGGAGCTTTTCGAAGACGTTCACCAGGTAGTTCTTCACGGTGTTCTCGCTGAGGCCGAGTTCCTGGGCGACCTGCTTGTTGGTCAGGCCGGTGGCGACGAGGGCGAGGACGCGTTTTTCCTGTTGGGAGAGCGAAGCGAGGCTGGAGGTGCCGGGGCCGCTGGCGTCGCGGATAAAGCGGAGCACGCGATCGGTGACGTCGGGGGCGAGCACGGAGCGGCCGGCGGCGGCGTCGATGATCGATTTAATGAGGGCGGAAGGATCGATCTCCTTCATGATGTAGCCCTGCGCACCGGCGACCACGGCGTCGTAGATGAAGTTGTCGGAACCGAACGACGTGAGAACGAGAATGCGAATGCCAGGACGGCGGCGGAGGATTTCCTTGCAGGCCTCGAGCCCGGAGCCATCGGGCAGGCGGATGTCGAGGAGGACGACATCCGGAACGAGTTCGTCGGCGAGACGAATGCCATCGGCGACGGTGGCGGCTTCGCCGGCGACCTCGATGGGCGTGTCGCCGTCCTGCAAACTGAGAATGGTGCGAACGCCTTGGCGAACGAGGGCGCTATCGTCGACGAGCAAGACGCGGATGGGTTTCGACGGGGCAATGGTCATGGCGCGAGCGGGGTAAAGGGGATGCTGACGCGAATGCGGGTTTGCTGTCCGGCAAGGGACTCGATGGCGAGTTGGCCCGCAAGCTCCTTGCTGCGTTCGGAGAGATTCGAAAGTCCTTTGCCATGGCGGGTTGGGTCGGAGCCGGGGTGAAAGCCGCGGCCGTTGTCGACGATTTCGACGATGCCCGTGGTGTTTTCCATCCGCAGCGAGACGGTGATCGATGTCGCGCGGCCGTGGCGCAGGGCATTGCTGATGCACTCGCGGACGATGTGGAGGATGTGGATTTGTTGAGGTTGAGTGAAGCGTTCCGCGACGGTCTCCTCGATGAAGAGTGAAATGTGGGCGCCGTGGGTGGAGCGAAAATTTTCAACGACGGCGTCGAGAGCCTGGCGGAAAGTGCGGTGGCGAAGGACTTCCGGTTCGAGACCCATGATGAAGCTGCGGAGGTCGTGGATGACGTCGTTGAACTGCGAGCCCACCTGATCGAGGGTTCGTTCGGCGGCGCCGGGATCGGTGCGCAACGTGAGTCGGGCGCTCATGACGCCCATGCCGCAGGCGTAGATGGTTTGGATGACGCTGTCGTGAAGATCGCGGCCGAGGCGGGCGCGTTCGGCGAGCATGCTTTGGAGGGAGGCGCGTTGTTCGGCGGCGGTTTGAACGAGGCGGGCGATTCGGCCCAGTTCGTGGCGGCGCGCGAGGAGAGGACGGATCGCGCGCGGATCGTCGTCGGCCAGGCTTTGTCCGATGAGGTGCAGCGGACGAAGGACCCAGAGAAAGAGGGCGAACACGACAAGCGCGATGGTGATGATGCCGCTGGTGAGGAACGGGAGGATGTCGCGCGTGTTGATCTCGAGCAGACGGCTGAGTTTCTCGACGTGATAGTCGAGATGAAGGATGCGAAACGGCTGGCCGGCGGCGTCGCGCAGCACGTGACGCACGCGGAGATTTACCGGATGAGCCGGGAAGTCGGGGGAGGCGTCGGGCGCGGTGACGCGGACATCGCTCTCATTGAGAAGGGCGATGGTTTGGAGGAATTTTTCGTCCCAGCGGCGGGCGACGAAGAACCAGCCTTGGGGCGGCGACTGGCGGTTGACGTCTTGGGACGGCTGAAGCGGGGCGCCGCGGACCTCGAGGAGACCTGCGGGAATTTCGAGGAAGAAGTGCGGAGTGCGGGAATGCGCGGTGATGTTGCGAATCTGTTCGGGCGAGAAAAGGGCCACGATGTCGGGCTCGTGGCCGGGGAGGTTCGCGATCGCGTAAGATTGGGTGCCGTCGACTTTGAAGACCCACGCGCCGACGGCGTTGAAGGTCGGAAGGCTGGCGTCGATGTTGATGGCCGCCCAAGCCGGATTCGGTTGTTCGGCGAACGCGACCATGTCGTCCCAGAGCGAGTAGTCGCGGGCGAACGTTTCCAGCGAGGCGCCGACGAGGGTAAGGACGCGATCGAGGAGTTGTTCGCGTTCCGTCTGGGTGGTGCGAAGAATTTCGTCGGCACCGCGGCGGGCGAGTTCGTGTTGCCAGAAGACGGATCCAAGGAAGAGGACAACGATCAACCCGAGAAGAGCGGCGAAGCGGGGCTTGAGGCTCATGCGGTGGCGTTAGACGGCCAGCATGGCGGGGGCGGGGAGGGAGTCGATAGTGGAGACGCTGGGAGCGGGGTGGTGGAAGATGGAGACAAATAAAAAAGCCCGCCGGGGACGGCGGGCTTCAATTCGGGGCTCAGCTTACAGGAAGCTGCAGATGTATTCGCAGATGCCCGACGTGACCTCGATGTCGAAGCCGGAGTTGCCGGGGACGTCGAAGTGTTGGCCCGCGGCGTAATCGCGGGTATCGGAGGAGCCATCGATTTTCACGCGGCAGGAGCCGGCGACGATTTCCATGCGCTCAGGAGCGCCCGTGCCGAAGTGGAAAGAGCCGGGATAGATGAGGCCGAGGGTTTTCTTGGCGCCGTCAGACGTGAGGACCGTGTGGCTGACGACTTTGCCGTCGAAGTAGAGATTGGCCTTGGTGTGGACCGTGACGTTTTTGAATTCGGTGGGGAGGGACATGGGAGGAATGAAGATGGATGATGACGGAAATTGTGGTGCGTGTCGTTCTCGTTCTTTCGGCTGGGCTAGGCGAGAAAGAGAACGATTACGAGAAAGAGAACGATATTAGGAAGCGAGGCAACGGACGGCCATTTCGCGGAGGACTTCCTCCTGGTCGTTGGGACGCTGGATCGTTTGTTCGAAGGCGACGATGAATTCCTGTTGGTTGTCGATGAGGCGGCGGAGCGACGGGAGTTGGGCGGAGCTGGCAAGCTTGCCGACATACCACGGATTCTGGGTGAAAAGGTTGAAGGAGCTTTTGTCGGTGGCGCCGGTGAATTTCGAGGCGTAGGAGCCGGCGGCGCGTTGCAAGCCATCGAGGCCGCGCGGGCCAACGCGGGCGGCGCCGGCGTCGACGAGGGCGCGCACCTGGAGCAGGATGCGATTACGATTTTGGAGCGCGGCGAGGATCGGACGCGTGGAATTAGGTTCGGCGAAGAACTGGCGTTCGAGCGCGGCGAGGGTCCACTTGAGATCGCCGCTGAAGAAGGCTTCGGCCGCTTCGAAGAAGTCGCCCTCGGCGACGTTGGGCGTGAGTTCGGCGACGTGGGATTCGGCGATCGTTTCGCCCTCGCTGGCGTAGGTGGCGAGTTTGTTGACCTCTTCGACAAGGAGGCGGGTGTTCTTGCCGACCTTGGCGAGGAGAAGTTGAAGGGCGTCGGGCGCGATCGTGACGCCGAGGCGTTTGGCTTCGGCGAGGGCGACGCTTTCGAAGAGCGAGCCGTCTTCGTCGCCGGCGCCGATGAGGGTGAAGTCGGAGTTTTTTTCGCACCACTTCGGAAACGCGCGTCGGCGATCGACGGGGGCGGCGGTGATGAGGACGGCGGTTTCGGCGGGGTCGATCTTTTCGAGGATGGCTTGGAGATCCTCGAGAAGCTTCAGTGTGCTTTCGGCGCGGCCGGTGACGGTGTCGGCGAGAAAGTTGACGTCCTTGAGCCAGACGACACGGCGTCCTCCAAACATGGATACGGTTTGGACGGAGTCGCGGAAGCGGTTGATGGCGGTTTCGACCTCGGAGACGTTGGCGGCGAAACCGCTGAGGACCTCGCGGGAGAATTCGTCCGGGACTTCTTTCGCGAGAGTTGCGAATTTCTCGGCGCCCAGGCGACCGACGAGGAAATCGTCGGGTCCGCAGATGAAGGTGAAGTTTTTCGCAGCGGCAGCCATCGGGAGCGGAGGATTTGGGGAAGTAGGCGGAGGGAGCGCGACAAAAAAGACGCTAACTTAAAGGCCGCGAAGAGGCGCAAAAGCCGCAAAAAAGGCGTGCCGGCCGACAAGGCGTTACCGTTGTTCGAGGCGGCGCATGAGGACGATGCCGGTGCCGATGAAAAGGAGGTTGGGGAGCCAGAGCAGAAGGTCGGCGCGGAGCTCGGGCGTGCGATCGAAGGCTTTGATGACGATCGTCATCAGGTAGTAGGTCAGGGTAAGACCAACGGCGACGCCGAAGTTGGCGGAGGTTTCGCGGCGGGAGACTTTGATGCCGAGCGGAATGCCGATCATCGCGAGCGAGAGGACGGCGAGAGCGGTGTTGATTTTATCGTGGAAGATGAGGTCGAGCTTGAAGCGATCGATGCGGGCTTTTTCGGCGGCAGCGGGTTCGGAGGGGAGCGGCTCGAGGGCGCGGCGTTCGCGCTCGGTTTGGAGCTGGTCGTAGGTGAGCCACTCCTGTTTCATGCGCGCGCTGCCGGCGCGGCTGAAGATGCGATCGAGGGAAAATGTGAGCGGTTCCCACTGGCCAACGGAGACGACGATTTGCGGGTCGGAGAGGTTTTCGGGGTTTTTGGAGTTGCGGGTTTCGACCTGCACGCGGAGCGGCGTGACGATGACGGCGTTGTCGGTTTCGTTGTAATCGATGCGGCCGGATTCAGCGTGGTAGATGCGGTGGGCGAGGCGCTCTTCGTCGAGTTCCCACACCCAGATGTCTTTCATGAGCTCACCGTCTTTTTCGCCGACGTAGATGACGAAGCCGGAGAAGTCGCGGATGAAGGTTTTGGGGACGATGAGGCTGAGGGGATTAGCGCGCACGGCCGCGCTGAGGGAGCGGTAGTATTCGACGCGGGCGCGCGGCGTCCACTCGAAGTTGAGGTAGAGTCCAAGGGCGATGGAGAGCGTGGCGAGAATGACGACGGGGCGGGTGGCGCGATGGATGCCGATGCCGGCGGCGCGCATCGCGGTGAGTTCGCTGTCGGCGGAGAGGCGGCCCAGGGTGAGGAGCACGCCGGTGAGCATGCCCATCGGCAGCGCGTAGGTGACGGCGTGCGGGATGAGGAGCGTGATAAGTTTAACGACCATCATCGCGGGCAATTGGCCGGCGAGGACGTAGGTCATGAGGTCGCGTGCGACGTTGGGCACGAGCACGATGAAGGCGAACATCGCGATCGCCGCGGTGCAGGTGAAGAAAACGCTCTTGAAGATGTAGCGATCGAGGAGATTCACGCGCTCGCGGCGATAGGTCGCACAGGGTTGCGGCGGTGCCAAGGCCCTTTCGCGGGGGGCGAAAGGGAAGATCCAAGGGCCAAGATCCAAGCTCCAGAGAATGGCCAAACTTCAAACTCCAACCTTTAGGGGACGTCGGTGGCTCAGGTGAGGAGCGGGGGGAGGTCGCGGAGGGATTTTAGTTCGAAGAAGCGGCCGGGGGCCTCGGGAAGGCGGTCGACGCGTTCGAGCGTCCAGAGCAGGTGATACGGGATATGGGCCGCGGAGGCGCCGAGATCGAGGACGGGAAGGATGTCGGATTTCATCGAATTGCCGACCATAAGGAATTCGTCGGGCGCGATCGCGTGGCGACGGAGGATGGCAGCATAGGTGGCGGGGTCTTTTTCGGAGACGATTTCGATTTGCGAGAAATGCGGTGCGAGGCCGGATTTGCGAAGCTTGCGCTCCTGGTCGCGAAGATCGCCTTTGGTGATGAGGAGCAGGCGGTGGGATTTCGCGAGGAGGGGAACGGTGGCGGCGGTGTCGGGAAGGAGTTCGACGGGGTGGTCGAGCATTTCGCGGCCGAGTTCGAGGAGCGTGCGAATTTCGTCGGCGGAGATTTTACCGGCGGTGAGTTCGATGGCGGTTTCGATGGCGGAGAGCGTGAAGCCTTTCACGCCATAGCCGTAGAGTTCGAGGTTGCGCGTTTCCGTGGCGAGGAGCGTGCGGTCAACGGTGGCGGCGTCGTGATAACGGGAGAGCAGCGCGCGGTAGCGTTCGTGAACGCGTTCAAAGATGACCTCGTTGTGCCAAAGGGTGTCGTCGGCATCGAGGCCGATCACGCGGATGTGCTGCATGAGGCGGAAATGAAATCGCGCGAATCGCGATGGCGGCAAGCGTGCGAGGAGTTCGAGGCGGCGCACCGCGCTTCTAAAAAAGAAAAAGGCAGTGCGGGTGTCCGCACTGCCTTGGAGTTGCGACCTTGGAAGCAGATTAGAACTCGAAGCGCGTGGTCAGCTCGGCGGTGGTGCCGTCCGCGAGGCGATAGGCGCCGACGCTGCCGTCGGGATTCGCCGTGACGGGGATGAGTTTCTTCGAGGTGAAGAGATTCCGGAGATTCAGCTGCACGGACATCCGCACCTTCGGCGTGAGCGGGCGGCGGTAGGAGATCCAGGCGTCGAAGCGCGTTTCGGAATCGCCGAAGATGGGCGAGCCGAGATCATCGACCCAGTTGAGCACAGGCGGATCGAGGAAGATCTTCTTGAAGCCGAGCAGCGGGCGGTCTTGCCAGCGGATCGCGCCGCCGATGCCGAAGCCCTTGAGCGAGCCTTCACGGAAATCATAGGTCGTAATCAGATTCGCGTGATACTGGCGGAGTTCGCCGACGTTCTTGTTTTCGGCGGCGAGCGCTTGGAGGTATTCGCGCTCGAAACCGTCGGTCCAGATGTAGCCGAGGTATTCGCGGGAGTTGTCGCCGAACGGAGCGATGTGGGCGAAGCCCTGCTTCTGCCAGTAGTTGTAGGTGGCGGTGGCGTCGGCCGGGGTGTAACCGTCCTGCGCGACGGGTTTGATGGCCTCATAGTATTTCACGAAGTTGCCGCCGCCGGCGACGTTGAGGATGTTGGTGTCGCGGGCGTTGGTCTTCGAGGCGTTCACGATCACACGCCAATTGGGCGTGATGTTCGCGGCGATTTCGACTTCGACGCCGGTGGATGTTTTGTCGGAGGTTTTGCCGAAACCGACGGGGCCGCCGTCGGCGTTCCACGAGAAGGCGGGCGCGGCGGAGGCGCTGCCGACGGGCGTGCGCACGAGCTGGAAGCCGTCGTTGAGGTTGAGGCCCTCGTCGAGGTAAACATTCCACGGGCGGAACCATTCCTCGTCGGTGCGGGCGGCGAACCATTCGCGGCGGTAGAGCAGTTCGGCGTCGGTGATGGGCGGCTCGGAATAGACGCCGCCGCCGGTGGGACGCGGCGTGCCCTCGGCGATGTAGCCGGGCTGGCCAGGGACGGCGCGGCGGCGGATGCGCAGCGGCTGGTTGAGCAGTTCGGCGCCGTTTTCCTTCGTCCAGTTTTCAGGGATGGGCTGGCTGGCGATGTTCTTGTCGTAGTTGTCGCCGAAGAACCATTTGTTGATGAGCCATTCTGGAGTGGTATTTTGGATACCGGTGCTCGACGTCGCGTCGATCATGAGACCGTTCATCGTGCGGGCGAGCTGTTGCTTGATGTGCTGGCCGCTGGGACCGCCGCCGTAGGGAGCGTTTTTCTGGATCGTCTTGAACCAGGTCACGCGGACGTCGAGCTTGCCGTCCAGCGTGTTGAGGCGAATCGAGTGGTCGCGCGAGACACCGGACGGCGTGCCGTTGGGCTTGTGATACATGTCGAAGCTGAGGCTTTCCGGGCGGAAGTTGCTCGAGCTGTTCAGGCTGTAGCTGAAGTTGGTGCCCCAGGGCAGGCGGCGGTTGATGAAGTCGGGCGAGTGCGCGACAACGCCCCAGGAGCGGGTGGTTTGGATAACGCGTTTGTCGTTCGCAGGATCGTATTTCCAATTAGGCGAATCGGGGAGCGAGTGATAGGAGCCGTTGGGCGCCTGCACCTGCGTGCCGAGATTGTAGGGCGTGGCGCCGGTCGGGCGGCCGTTGGCGTCGAGGAGCTCGGTGAAGCGGCTGGTGGCGCCTTTGCTTTGCTGGAAGAAATCATCGCGGCGGACGGACCAGAGCCCGACGAGCTTGTCGTTTAGGAATTTGCTTTGGACGACGAAGATGCGGTTGTTGACCTCGGTCTTCTGGGCGGACGGACCGTTGCGATACATGTTGGCCTCGTTGGTGCGGTAGTCGTTGATGCCGGTCGCCTGCTGGCGCGAGTAGCCGGGCACGCGTGGGACGGACTGCGTGTCGAGGTAGAGATCGTTGACCGTGCCTTCGCCGGGTTCGGCGGCTTGGATGACGTTGATCGGTTGAATGCCGAGGCCGGCGATGCCCGGGTTCGTGGCGACGTCGCGCAGCGTATTCAAGTAATGGAGACCGAGGAAGTCCTCGTTGGTGCTGATGTATTGGGACAGCTCGCGGCCGGTGCCGAGCGTCTGAAGGCTGAACGAGCGGGAGTCGCTCTTGAAGTTCTGACGCGAGATGTTGCCGGTGAACGTGTGATTGCCGAGCAGCTCGGAGAACCAGTGGCGTTCGAAAAGGTTTTCGAGATCGAGCCGGTAGAACCCGGTGGCGCGGGCGGCGTCGCGCTCGTTGCGATTGCGGAGACCGTCGGTGCCGGAGACGACGACGAGGCGGCGGAAGCCGGGATTGGGGATCTCGGGGCCGTATTGCGCGGGGTTGGCGTATTCGGTGGAGCGGCGGATGTTCTGGTTGATGTCGATGTTGATGTTGTTGGGGTTGTTGATCCAGTTGATGTGTCCGCTGCGGTAGGACTGCTCGTCATAGGCTAGCTCGAGGCCGAGGTTGCCATCGAAGTAGGTTTGCGCGGCGCTGAGGTTGAGCGCGCGGTATTTAGAGTATTGCGTGTTATTGGGGCCGGCCAGATCGTGGTTCCAGAAGTCGAACACGCTCGGGTCGGTGATCTGTTGTTGTTGCCAGCTGTTCCAAGGCTTGTCGGTGAACGACAGACCGGAAACGGCTTCCATGTGGTTGATGCGAGCGAGCAGGTCGGGGTCGCCCGCGAACGTGGCCTTGCGCGTGAGCGGATGGACGCCGGGGTTCAGCGTCATGTGGAAGTTGTCGTAGAAATTGACCGGCGCGATCATGCCCCAGTTGCCGATGCGGGACGTGCTCATGTGAGCGCCGCCGCGTTGGTGATAGGCGTCGGGGAACGCGGGATTGGACGGATCGCCCGTCGCGCTGGAGTTGGGGTTGAACCACACCATGCCCTCTTGGTCGAACCATTCGCCGACGCCGCCGATGTCACGATTGAGGAATGGGCCGTATTGATACCAGGCGCCGCCGGGAGCGACGGTGGCGCGATTCACGGGCACGTCGGTGGTGAGCTTGTTGAGCCGGTCGGGGTGGAACCAGTTGCTGAACATGTCGAGCGGGAGGGAGAAGCGCGGACGGCTCGAGTCGCTTTCGCCGAGCTCGAGATTTGCGGTGATCTGCGTGAAGATCGAGCGGGCGAGCTTCGGCTCCCAGCGAACGGACGCGGTGCCGCGCGTGATGTCGGCGTAGGTGTTTTTCTGACGGAATTTCTCATCCTCGCGCAGAAGGTTGAGGCGGGCGCCGAGCGTGCCGGGGAGCAGCGGGACGTTGGCGTCGAGTGCGGCGCGGGTGCCGCCGTAGTTGTTGACGCGGAATTCGGTCTCGAACTTCCGCTGCGCCAGGCGCGGGGCTTTCATCGTGCCGTTGATGATGCCGGCGGGACTGCCGAGGCCGAAGAGGATGGAGTTGGGGCCGCGCTGGATTTCGATGTTCTCGGTGTTGTAAGCATCGAGCGGAATATCGGTGGGGAAGAAGTTGCGCGTGATGTCGGCGCTACCGAGACCGCGGATGCGGTTTCCGCCCTGCGGATTGCGGAGGTTGCCGTTCTGGCTCGAGGCGCCGTCCTTGCCGAGATCGACGCCCGTATAATTTCCGTCGATACCGTTGATCTCGGTGTTGGTGGTGTAGACGAGAAGGTCGTTCAGATTGGTCGCGCCGGTGTCGCGCATGAACTGCGGCGTCACGACGGTGATCGGCGACGCGATGTCGCGGAGATCGGTCTTGAGGCGGCTGCCGGCGAGCGAGGACGTCGCCATGTAGCCCTCGTTGGAGTTCGAGAGCACTTCGAACGGGGAGAGTTGGACGATCTCTTCGTCTTCGGGAGGTGACGGAGGAATAACTTGCGCTGCGGCGGTGAACGCCGAGCCAAGGAGAAGCGCGGCGAACGGAAGCGCGCGCGACAAACTGTGGGGCCAGGTAGGCGGGGTGACGGTCTTCATGATGGGTCAGGGTGGTGCGTGCCGGGGTCGATGTGGCAGCGGCAGACAAAAGCGAGGAAACGTTCTTGGCTGCGCGCAGGGGACGCGGGCGGCATTCACTGTGCGTTGCGCGCCGCGGCACAACTTCCCCGCTAGTAGCACAGGTGACGGCGGAGCGGTTTTGGAGCTCGCAGAACAAAACAGGCTCGCACTTTGCCGCAGCGCGAAACTAAGCAAGCCGCATGGAACCGGCGCGCGTCACGCAACAGGACATCGCTCGCAAGGCGGGCGTGCATCGGGCGACGGTGTCGATGGCGTTCAAGGGACATCCGAACATTCCGCCGGCGACGCGACAGCGGATTTTGAAGATCGCGGCGGAGCTCGGTTACTCGCCGGATCCGATGTTGTCCGCGCTCGCGGCGTATCGAAACCGCAAGCGGCCCGCGACGTATCATGGCACGCTCGCGTGGCTCGTGAACACGGCTTACGGCTTCGACTGGCGCGACCGCTCGGTGCGTCCGCATTTCAGCGATTATTTCGAAGGCGCGGCGGCGCAGGCGAAACGCTACGGATTCCAGCTGGAAGTTTTCGATTTCAACACGCCGGGGCTGAATCCGGTGCGGCTCGCGTCGATCCTCGTCGCGCGCGGCGTGCCCGGCGTGTTGCTGTGTCCGCAGCCGCGCCCGGAGACGAACCTCGAGTTTCCGTGGCAGAATTTTTCGGCGGTCACGTTTGGCTACAGCTTGGCGGAGCCGCGACTGCACACGGTGAGTGCGACGCAATATCGCGCGATGCGGCAGGCGGTGCATGAGCTGCGCCGGCTCGGTTACAAGCGCATCGGGCTCGCGATCGATTCGGATCACGATCTTCGCACGGATCACAATTATCTCGCGGGTTATCTTGTCGAAGAGCACCTGGCCGCGGGAAGCATCGTGGTGCCGAAGCTGTCGGCGCCCTACACGGATCATCGCGCGATGAAGCAGTGGCTGCGCACCCAGAAGCCGGACGCGATCGTGACGGGCAACTATCACTGTGTCGACGTGCTGCGCTCGCTCGGTTGCCGCGTGCCTGAGCAAATCGGCGTCGCGTGCCCGTTGCTGCCGTCGGCGGACACGGAACTCGCGGGCGTGGTCGAGAATTCCGTGGAGATCGGCAGCGTGGCGGTGGATTTTCTGATCGGCATGATCCACCGGCAGGAACGTGGCATACCGGCAAATCCGCAACGCATTCACGTCGAAGGCCGCTGGCTGCCCGGAAAAACGCTGCGCAGTGCGGATCGTTGAGCGGGCGGGGGCAAGTTCGACACCTGTGTGACCAAACGGGGGCTTGGGTGGGGTTGAGGCCGGCTCCACGTTGCTGCTCGCGCTGCGTTGAAGCTGCGCGTTTACCCCCGAAATGAATCTCGCTCGTCGCACGTTTATCAAAATGGCCGCTATGGCCGGCGCCGGGGCCGCGCTGCCCCGAACACTCAGCCATGGCGCGCAGCCGCAAACTGCGGGGACGCCTGCGATCAGCACAGGAGAGGCGCCGGCGGCGTATCGTCAGTGGCAGGCTCATGCGCGAGCGTTGCTCGAGCCGCTGGCGAAGTTGTTCGAGGCGGGGCGAGCTTCGTTGCCGATCATCGGCCCGGCGTCGGCGAACGGCGCGAATGCGGATCGATTGGAAAGTTTCGCGCGGCCGCTGCTGCTGGCGGCGCATTATCTGCAAACGGCTCCGGAAGCCGGCTCGGAGGCGTTTCGTGAAAACGTCGCTCGCTGGTTTCGCGAGGGGCTTGTGGCCGGGACGACGCCGGGCAGCGCGGAAGCGTGGGGGCCGGATGCGAATTATCATCAGATTCACGTCGAAGTCGGATTGCTGTGCATCTCGCTGCAGCTGGCGGCTGCGCAACTCTGGACGCCGCTGACGCAGGCCGAGCGGGATCAAGTCGCGCGCTGGATCGCGACGGCGCGCCATTCGGGCTATGTCGACAACAACCACTACTTCATGGGCATTCATGTCCTGGAGTTTCTCCGCGCGACCGGCTACGGCCGGCCGGGGGATACCGCGGTGGTGGACGCCTATTTCGAGCGGGTGGAGGCGATGAGTCGCGGCGGCGGCTGGTTTCAGGACGGCATCAACCAGGCGTTCGATTACTACAATGCCTACGCCTTCAATTTTTACGGATTGTGGTGGGCGCACCTGCACGGTGAGGTGAATCCGGAGCGGGCGAAACGCTGGCGGGAGTGGGCGCGGGCGTTCATGCGCGACTATGAGCACTTCTTCGCGGCGAGCGGCGAGCATCCGGCGTTTGGGCGGTCGATTACTTATCGCTTCAACAGCCTCGCGCCGTTCGGACTCGCGGTGCTGGAAAACTGCACGGACGTCCCATTGGGACGGATACGCCGGCTCTGCACGCGCAACCTGGAGTTTTTCCTGAGCCGTTCGATTTATCAGGAGCAGGGATGCCTTTCGGTGGGCTGGCTCGATCGCTTCGAGGCCTCGGCGGAACTCTACACCTGCGCCGGATCGCCCTATTGGGCGGCGAAAGGATTTTCGCCGCTGTTGCTTCCGCCCACGCATGCGTTTTGGCGGGCCGCGGAAGAACCGCTGCTGAGCGAGCGCGGCGATTTCGCGCGGGTGATCGTTCCCGCGGGATTGGTGCTGCGGAGCACGGGCGGCGAGATCGAGATCCTCAATGCCGGATCGCAGGTGTCGCACACGAACCTGCGCTATGGCGCGTGGAAGTGGAGCAAGACCGCGTATCGCACCGGGACGGATTTCACGTGTGCGTTTCCGGCGCAGACAAACTGGTCGGTGGATTCCGCGCTGACGCTGCGGCTGCCGGATGGACGCGTGTTTGGGCGCCACTCGACGGTGGCGACGGAGATGACCGAGACGCACGTCGCTTACCGTTGGGCGCTAGGCTATGCGCCCGACCAGATAAACGTCGGTGTCGACACGGTGGTCTGGTGGCGCGCGGGATGGCTGCTGCAGTTGCATCGTTTCGAGTCGCATCAACCCGTAACGCTGCGGCTGGGCGGCTATGCGCTGCCGCTGGCGGAATCCAAGTGCACGCGCGGTGAAGACGGAGGAATTCTTACGGCGTGGAACACAGCGCGCTCGCACGGCACGGCGCTGCAGCCTATCCACGGTTTGGATGCACGAAGCTGGGAAACTCGCCTCGACGATTCCGTGCCGCGCGCGCATTTGGCGGCGCCGTATCATGCGACTCCGGTAGCGGAGCGCGCGAACGTCGAAGGCACGGGCGTGCTGGCGGCTCTCGTGTGGACGGGTTCATCGCAAGCGGAAGCGACCCCGTGGACGCTCGTGAGCGCGGCTGCCGGCGAGTGGCGGCTGCGGCATGCGCAGCTCGGCGACTGGCGAATCTCGCATCCTTCCTTGCCGACCCTGACCGCGTGAGCGCGGGGCGAATTTTGTCCTGTTTTATTTTCGATGAGCAGTTTGCCCGAAAAATCTTTTTCTGCCGGCTCGCCTTCTGCGCGTGTCGTTGTCGCCCTCACCGAGCGCGAGCGCTCGTTGTTTTTCAACGGAGACGTGATGCCGCCGGGGGTGGTGCTGGATGACGCCGATTTCGAGCCCGCGCGCTGGGAAGCGTGTTTGGAATGTGAACGACCCGAGGTGGTGGTGAGCGGTTGGAGCACCCCGCCGATTCCGGAGCGCTGGCTGACGCGTCCGGATTGTTCGCTGCGCTATGTGTGTCATGTGGCGGGATCCGTGCGCGCACTGGTGCCGCGGTCGTTTGTGGAACGAGGGGGACTCGTGACGAACTGGGGCGATGCGGTGAGCCCGCAGGTGGCGGAGCATGCGCTGTTGCTGGCGCTGGCGGCCCTGCGGCATGCGGATCGCTGGCCTGGTTTTATCGAACGCGATCCAGTGACGCGACGCATCGAGGAGATTGGCACGCGCACGCTGTTTGGGCGGCGCGTGGGGATTCACGGATTTGGCGCGGTGGCGCGCGCGTTGTTGCCGCTGTTGGCGCCGTTTGGCGTGACGGTGTCGGCGTTTTCGTTGGGCGTGCCGTGGAAGCTTATGAGCGACGCGGGAGTGAAACCGTGTGAGTCGCTGCGCGAGCTGTTTCGAGACAGCGACGTGCTTTTCGAATGCGAGGCGCTTACGCCGGCGACGGAACGATCGGTCAGCGCTGACGTGCTCGCGGCGCTGCCCGATGATGCGGTGTTCGTGAATGTCGGCCGCGGACGCCTCGTGGACGACCTTGCGCTGCAACGTGAGGCGCAGTCGGGTCGGTTGCGGGTGGCGCTCGACGTGGTGGCGGATGAGCCACTCGCGGGCGATTCGCCGTTCGTGACGTGCGGTAACGGGATTCTGTCGCCCCACATTGGCGGACCGACGCTCGATCGGTATCGCAGATGCGGACAAGTGGCGTTGGCGAATCTCGCGTCGTTTCTGCGTGGCGAGACGCCGGCCTCGGCGATCACTTTGGCCGCTTACGATCGCGCCACCTGAACGCACCAACCATGCTGTCCGTCTTCGATTATTTTGTCGTTGGTTTTTATCTGCTCTTCCTGCTGGGCATCGGCTGGTATTTCCGCCGCAGCGGGCATGATAGCAGCGAGTATTTTCGCGGGAGCGGGAAGATGTCGTGGTGGATGGTCGGCGCGTCGAGCTTCATGGGAGCGTTCAGCGCGTGGACCTTCACGGGGGCGGCGAGCCTGGCTTACAGCAGCGGCGCGATTGTGCTCGTGCTCTACTGGGCGAACACGCTCGGGTTTTTCTTCAACTGGACGTATTTCGCGCGCTTCTCGCGCAACACGCGGGCGGTCACGGCGCTCGAAGCGGTGCGGCAGCGGCTGGGACATGCGAACGAGCAGGTGTTCACGTGGCTGCAGGTGCCGTTTCAAATCCTGCAGGCGGGCATCTGGCTCTATGGATTGGCGATCTTCTGCACGCCGGTGTTTGGCTTCGATCTGCGCGCGACGATTCTGATCTGCGGATTTGTCGTGGTCTTCGTGGCGGCGGCGGGCGGTTCGTGGGCAGTGGTGGCGGGCGACTTCATTCAGGCGCTCGTGCTCGTGCCGATCACGCTCGTGGCGGCGTTCACCTCGATCCGCTACATCGGCGGCGTATCCGAATTCGTAACACGGATGCCCGAGACGCATTGGGATCTCACGGCGGCGGCGACGGGCTTCGGACCGTGGTGGATCCTCGCGGTGATGCTGGAAAAGCTGACGAACATCAACGGACTGCATTCGTCGACGCGTTACCTGTGCGTGAACACGAGCCGCGATGGACGACGCGCGGCGATGCTGAGCGCGGTGTTGTTCCTGGTCGGTTCGCTGGTGTGGTTCATCCCACCGATGGCGGCGCGCGCCGGAGGGCTGGATCTGGCGGGGTTTGGCGGGTTGTCGAATCCGGCGGAGATGTCCTACATCGCGATCGCGGCGCTTTGTTTGCCGGCGGGACTGATGGGGCTGTTGGTGACGGGCATCATCTCGTCGACGATGTCGTCGATGGACACCGGACTGAATCGCAACGCGGGTATCTTCGTGCGCAGCTTTTACATGCCGGTGCTGCGGCCGCGGGCGAGTGAGCGGGAGCTGGTGCTAGCAGGGAAGGCAACGACGTGGGCGTTTGGCGGGCTCGCGGTCGTGATGGCGCTGTTCTACAGCTCGTGGCAGGACGTCGGCGTTTTTAAGCTGATGATGAATTTCAGCGCGCTGGTGGCGACGCCGTATGCGGTGCCGCTTTTCTGGTGCCTGCTGGTGCGACGGTCGCCGGACTGGGCGGCGTGGTCAACGATCTTGGTCTGCTGCCTGGTTGGCGGTGTGGTGAGTCTGTTGCCGAAATCGGAGTGGGCGCTGGCGCTGCCGGACGGCGGGTTGGGCGCGGCGATGAGTTGGGCGCGAACGAACGATTATATCGCGATCACGCTGGCGAACGTGGGCTTGGGCTCGCTGTGGTTTCTCGGAACGGTGGCGCTGTTTCGCGAACGCACGCAGACGCCGCAGCGGGTGGCGGAAGTGCGGGAGTTTTTTCGAAACGTCGACACAGACGTCACGATCGCGGAGGCGGGACCGGAGGAGTTTCCGCGTCACCGCGGCGTGGCGCGCATGTGTTTCATCTATGGCGGATTCATCGCTCTGCTGGCGGTGATCTCGAGCACCTGGTCAGGACGCGCGGGGCTGATGTTCTGCGCGGCGTTCATGGGCGTGGTCGGCTACGCGATCTGGCGTTCGCTCGGGAGGCAGAAAAAGAAGGAAGGAAACACGAATGGACATGAATAGACACGAAAGCAAAAGGCGGGTGGGGGCGTTGCGGCGGCTGTGCGGGTGGGCGATGGCGTGTGTGCTCGCGACGACGGCGCCGGCGGCGGACGTATTTGAACATTTCGTCACGCGGCGCGGTGACCAGCTGTTCGACGGCGAGCGCGAATACCGCTGGGTGTCGGTGAATGCGCCGGACAGTTTTCAGATCATTTCTAATTACGTGTTCGACGGGGAGTATCCGGCGACGCGTTACCGGCTGCCGAACGAGTATGAGCTGCGCGATTGTGTGCGGAGCGTGCGGCAGATGGGCGGGCGGGTGTTGCGGACCTTTGTGATCACGTGCAGCCGCGGGCCAGCGCCCTATGCGGCGTTCGATGTGTCGACGAATCCGGCGAAGCCGAACGAAGAGGCGATGCGCGTGCTCGATCGCCTGCTGCAGATCTGCAACGAGGAAGGCGTGCGGCTGATGATTCCGCTGGTGGCCTACAACAGCGGCGTGCGCGGTGATTGGAAAACGTATGGCGAGGACTTTTGGAATGTCGGCAGTCCGGCGAACGAGAGTTTCAAGGACGTCGTGCGCCAGGTGCTGACGCGGACGAATGTGTTCACGGGGAAGTCGTATCTCGAGGACAAGGCGATCATCGGCTGGCACACGGGCAACGAACTCGTGATCGGCGACGATCCGGCGCGGCGGGAGTGGTTGCACGATTTTGCGGCGTATGTGAAATCGATCGATCGCAATCACCTGCTGATCGACGGACGGAATCGTCCGACGGACGTATTCGGAAAATATGACGAGTTCGCGGCGGATCCGAACATCGACGCGGTGTCGTATCACACCTACGTCAATCTACCGGAGGCCGATTCGCCCGCGGGCACGTTGAGGCTGATCCGCGAGCAGTTGCGCGGAAAGATCCCGCTGATCGTGACGGAAGTCGCGATGTATACGAAACCGGATACGCTGCGGACATTGCTGGATGAAGTGATCGAAGGCGGCACGGTGGGCGTCAACTGGTGGGCCATGCGGTTTCGGAACCGGGACGGCGGCTTCTACAAGCACAGCGACAAGGATTCCCAGTTCGAGGACCTGAATTGGCCAGGTTTCGCGAATCCGTTGGGTGGCGTGAAGGAAATCGAGCGGGAGCGCGTGCTGTGGGAGATCTTGACGGACTATGCGGGACGGATCGCGGGGGTTGAGCCGGCGCCGATCGAGAAACCGGAGGCGCCGGTGTTTTTGCCGCCGCGGGACGTGGGGCATCTGACCTGGCAAGGATCGACCGGCGCGACGGGCTATGATGTGCAACGCGCGCCGGCGAAGGACGGGCCGTGGACGACGCTGACGGAAAACCTGCCGGACAATCTGGTGGCGTATGCGCCGCAGTATTGCGACGAGACGGCGGAGGTGGGCGGGACGTATTTTTATCGCGTGATTGCGCGCAATGCCGCGGGAGCGTCGGCACCATCGAATGTGGTGGGACCGTTGCAGCCGGATCGTCGCTGGCGGGTGGATGAACTCTTCGACGATTCGAAGTGGGACGAGGCGACGACGAATGTGCGCATCGACCAAGCCTACGCGCATACGGCGTATCTTGAAGACATCGCGCTCGTGCGACGGGCGGAGGTGACGAAGCCGGCCAAATTGGTTTACATGGTGCCGGGGGCGCTGCGCGGATTTTCGCTCAATGTGTTCGAGGCGCAGGTCACGCCGAAGTTTTTCGTGAGGAACGAAGGCGGGGCGCGGACGGAGGTGACGCCCGAGGTGGTTGCTTACAATCAAGGGAAGCGGGCGCGCTTCTCGGCGGAACTCCCGAACGAAAAAGCCGGGACGCTGGAGATCGAACTTTCGGCGGAAGCATCGGCGGAGCAGGCGATCGGGCGTGTCGAGATTTCCTGGATACAAAAGCGATGAACACGAATCGACGCGACTTCATCAAGCTGGCGGGCACGGCGGGACTGGCGGCCGGGCTGCCGGTGCGGGCGGTGGGGAACGCCGCGGAGCTGCCGGTGCGGAACCGGTTGCCGCGATGGCGCGGTTTCAATCTGCAGTATTTGTATCGGACGGGACCGGCGATGTTGTTGCCGAACGAAGATCACTTCCGGTGGATCGCGGGGTGGGGTTTCGACTTCGTGCGGATTCCGATGACGTATCGCGCGTGGCTTAAAAAGAAGACGGCGCCAGGCGAGACGATCGCGGCGGAAGATGCGTTCGAGATCGATGAAGCGATGCTCGAGCACGTCGACGCAGCGGTGAATTTCGGTGCGAAGCACGGGCTGCATGTTTGCCTGTGTTTTCATCATGCGCCTGGTTATCGCGTCGGCAAAGGCGTGCGGGAGCCGTTTATCTTGTGGCGCGATGCGGCGGCGGTGGAAGCGTTCACGTTTCACTGGGAGATGTTCGCGAAACGTTATCGCGGGGTGTCGGCGGCGACGCTGAGTTTCAATCTGTTCAACGAAGCGCCGTGGCCGAGCGATCAGTTCAATGGTGCGATCTACAAGCTGGCGGTGACGCCGGCGGTGGAAGCGATTCGGCGGGTGAGTCCGGATCGGATCATCATCGCGGACGGGCCGGGCGCGGGAAATTTATGCGTGCCGGAGTTGATTCCCCTTGGTGTGCACCAGAGCGTGCACTGCTACATTCCGGGAATTCTAAGCCACTACAAAGTGGACTGGATGAAGGAGCGCGAAGAGTGGCCGGAGCCGCGCTGGCCGGGCGCGGTGGATGATGCGGGCTATGCGTGGGACCGGCGGAGGTTGGAGGATTATTATTCGCCGTGGCGCGAACTCATCGCGCAAGGCGTGGGGGTTCACATGGGCGAGACGGGCGGGTCGCATCGGGCGCCGTCGCCGGTGTTGCGGGCGTGGCTCGGGGATGTGCTCGGGATGTGTCGCGAGATGGGGATAGGTTTCGCGCTGTGGGATTTTCTGGGGGCGAGCAAATTTGGGATTCTCGACTCGGATCGGTCGGACGTGGCTTATGAGGACTGGTATGGGCACAAGCTCGACCGCGAGATGTTGGAGATGCTGCAGCGGGCGTGAGGGTGTAGTTGAACCACGGAGACACAGAGGCACCGAGGTGAGGAGACTTAGAATAGCTCGAGTTGGTTCTTGTCGGAGCGGCGGAAGTGTTCGGTCGAGAGTGAGTGTTCGGTGCGGTTGAGGCCGAGGCGGCGGCAGGTGGTGTCGAAGAGACGGTCGAGTTGTTCGGCGAAGATGCCCTCGCCGCGCATGCGTTTGCCCCAGTCGTTGGAGTAGAGTTTGCCGCCGTGGAGCGTGCGCAGGCGATCGACGATACGGGCTTTTTTCGTGGGCGCATGATCGTCGAGCCATTTCAGGAAAACGTCTTTGACGGCGAAAGGGAGGCGGACCGTGACGTGACCGGCGCGGCGGGCGCCGGCTTCGGCGGCGGCGGCGAGGATGGAGGGCATTTCGTGGTCGGTGAGACCGGGAATGATGGGCGCGACCATGACGCCAGTGGGAACGCCGGCGGCGGAAAGTTCGCGAATGGCGCGCAGGCGAGCAGTGGGGCGAGAGGCGCGCGGTTCGAGTTTTCCGGCGAGATCGGTGTCGAGGGACGTGACGGAGACGTGGACGAAGATGCAGTTGAAACGGGCGAGTTCGGAAAGGACGTCGAGGTCGCGGGTGACGAGCGCGTTTTTCGTGATGATGAAGATTGGGTGGCGGAGCTCGGCGCAGACTTCGAGGCAGGCGCGGGTGAGACGAAAGTGGCGTTCGGCGGGTTGGTAGCAGTCGGTGGCACCGCTCATGGCGATGGGTTGCGGCTGCCATTTTTTCGCGGTGAGTTCGCGACGGAGGAGTTCGGGCGCGCGGAGTTTGACGAGGATCTTGGTTTCGAAATCGAGGCCGCTGCTCCAGCCGAGGTATTCGTGATAGGGGCGGGCGAAGCAGTAGGCGCAGCCGTTCTTTATGTTTTCGGACACTGTTCACTAAGGCCCGTAAGTGACGGGCCCCATGAGTCATGCGTGACAGCATCCGGCTTTTCTGTTCATGAACATTTTGGCCGCTGCGGGACCTGTGGCTTAGAACAGGTCTGCCACATCTGTTTTGAGCGCACGAGCTATCGCGACCGCTTCGTAGTCGAGGACGTAACGTTTCCCATTTTCAATTCGACCTAGAGCAGATCGATCCAGGCTCACTCCTCGTGCAGCCAATCGCCCGGCAAGGTCTTCTAGAGAAATTGATGGTTGAGCCTTTTTTCGGATTTCTCGAATTCGGGCCCCGACAACGTTTCGTGTTCGGATATCTGCTGTCTTTTTCAATCAACGGGTGGACTTCACCCATTGACTTTAACGCTTTTCGAGGGGGATAGTGGGTGGACTTCACCCATGAAAAAAAGCGCAGGCAGCACACGAGCTTATACCGGTGTCGTTCAAGCGTGGCTGTATGTCGACAACGAGACATCAGAACCATCGCGGTGTATAGGAGGTTTCACTGATCCTATCCTCCAAAACTTCGAACTTTGGGGAGGAACTTCCGTCGTTAGATTGAAGCAAGCGATCCGTGAGGCAGCAGCTTTGTATTTCGGAACAACGGTAAGTGTTAAATTCTGCCGCGTCTCGCATGACCTATATTGCGATTACATTACGAGCTTTCTTCACAGCTCTTGAGCGCGGGGATGCTAATTCGAGATGTCGAAGTAACGATCTTTGGAGCAAAGCACGTGGGCACAAATTAATATAGCAACGCACCTGTGGTCAAAGCTGCGGGTGAGTCGTTTTCCTTAGCCAGCATCGACAAACGTGCGCCTGATTTCCAAGTATCCTAATCTGTCGGATTCCGGCAGCGCCATCTCGTCAATTATACCGGCAATGAAAAACAACGTGTTCTTTACCCGAACCCGTCCTTTGCCTGACGCCTGGTAGAATGGATGAGAGAAATCAACAAGCGCGACTTTTGAGAAGATCTTGTCGCTACGAAATTTTAGCTCATCGACCGAGTCGAGTGCACCGAAGGATATGAGCAGATCAAAAAGTGCTTGTATGCCGATCGTCTTGTTTATGTAGGACGACGAAGCAGCGCGGGAAAACAGATGCTCCTTGGCAGATTGAAAATATGTTTCGATGCCGTCGAAGATTAGGTCATCTTCAACGTTTAGGTAGCTTCTTCGCCATGGGGCTCCATCGTTAGGAAGCAATGCTCGATTTCTGCTCAATATCGAATGAGAATGCAGGTCCTCTCGGTCCTTCTTAGGATTTCTCGAAATGAGTCTCATTATGCCCTCGACGATTGCCGCGGTTGACACGCGCCATGATCCATTTGCTTGCAGTAGCCCCGTGTCGTCAATTGGCGCAATTTTAATGTGTCCGGCAAACGGGGAGTTCTTTTTGAGATTCAATTTTCTGGTCAGGAAAACAGCCAATTTATCTGGCGACCACTCTACTGCTTTTTCCTCATCCAGGTTGTAGCCGAACTGTTCGTAAGCTAGGCTTTTATCAACTTTCCTTTGGTTGATATTAATTGTTGCGAACAAGTATGCTTGGTATGAATGGGGGAGATCCACGTAGACGGAGCAAATCAGCTCCATGTCCTTCCGCTTTTCCTCACAGAAGTCGAAACCTAGAAGGCGATGTTGTCCGTCAATAACGCTGGCCATCTGATCCGCCGTGGGAATCACAAGTTCGAAGCCGCCCGAGGGAGTCTTTTCCACACGCCAACGTTTCGTTTCATCCTCTTGGAGGACGCCGTCATTTATGTAATTGGCGGACAAGATGACGCTATTAGGAAACGCCGCCTCAACTGTATCGATATACTTCGCGATTTTGCGTGCACGGGTGGGCGAAGCCATCCGCTGTGCCCCAAGCAGTGAGTAGAGGAGCCTATTCCGGTCTACCTTCTCGATTCGTGTGGGGTCAAGATAGGTGATTTGACGCACCGTGCGAGCGGGTAGCGAAACGACATAGAAGTCTGCGAGCGGTTGCCGCACAAGGATCGCCGGAATTCGAAGAGGAAACGTGAGCATGGCTACGTGGATTAGGGAATTCTTCCCCCCAGCGCGTCGATAGCGTCCGAGTCGTCATGGTCGGGGTTGGAAGTGCTGACACATAGCCAAAGCAAAAGGGCCACCAACGCACCGACAAACGTGCAGATCCCGATAAATATGTTGTTGTTCACTGCCAAAACACAAGAACCAGCGGTTGCCGAGACAAGAGCGGCTGAATAGTAGATGAAACTAACGGTGCGGTCCTTTTCCCCACGGAGAGTGTGGTCAGCGGAAGCGGTGAAGGCGATCGCGATGAAGTAGGTCGCGAAGTTTCCCAGCACCACGGCGCCGGTTGCGGATCGCTCGCCGAGGAGATACTGACCGAGCGCAATCCATGTCCCTAAATTGCCAAAAAGGACGACGATTACGGAGAAGTAGATCACACGACGGGGGTCCCCAAGCTTCCGAGGATTGTTGCCAACCAAACGCCAACCTAAGCTCTTCCATTTTTCGATCATCGCGGGCCGGGTGAAAAGAAGCTAGGAGGGTGTTTTACCGGCCTGTCGGTTCAAATCCATTCTCCCGAGGGGACGCGGCTCATGCACGAAGCTCAGTCTAAGGATTGACGAGAATATCTTTGCACCGTGAAAGCAGGTAGATCGGATTGTTCGGCATATCCGACAACTGCTCCCGAAGATAGTTAAAGCCGCCGGCCGCATACTCGTTGAGTTCACGGACGCCTTCCGGCGTTAGCTCACCGCTCGCGGCAGCGCCATTTACGAGAGCAGATATTTCTTTAACAACAGCGGCTCGTTCGTCGACGTGAATGCCTTTTCTCTTCAGCACGGATGAGATTAGCCGCCCTACAAGCAGGATTTGATAAGGGCGAAATCGCTGCGTGAAGTCCTTCACAAACTCGTTTCCATTTTCCAGCGGTTCTGATCGGCCCTTTTGGAATCCTATCATGGCGCAGAGATAGTAGACGTCGAACTTACTCTCGAACGGTTGTTGGCCGTCGATCCTGCGAAACCAATTGTCTGCTTCCGGGTGTAACTTGAACGACATGGCGTCAATTCGTTTGGGCTCCAGTGATATCCTCGCCCAATCGCATGAAGGCGTCTCGACCCTCCAATAGTATCCCATTGTCGGATTTTTGCGCCACGCTACCTCCGATGTCTGAAAGGCGCTTCGCCACCTTTTCGTTAAGGCGCAGTAGCGTGAGATAACGGACATCTCCGCCAGCAGCGGTTTCCAGCGGTTCGACGAAATATTGACGTTCGGTGGGGATGACGAAACCCACGAATTGGCTGACCAGTTTCGGAAGGAGGCCGCCGAGGTGGCGCCTAGCTTCGTCGTCAAGTGGTCCAGCTGGGCTGTCGACAACAAAAGGGAAACGGTTGCCGCCTGCGTGCAGCAATCCAGCCAAGAATACATAACCGACTGAAAGCCCTTGGCCAACACTTACACCGGTCTTTCCTGAGATACGAACCGATCTATCAATACTCGCTATACGGACGGGGTTGTAGGACAAGACTTGGCTTAGTTGATTGTTGGCGTCCGCAATAACGCTGTTCTTCAGTTTCTTGTGCGCCTCATCATATGCCCCCTCGATTGTATTGGTAAGCAATTCGGTTTGCTGTTTACGACGGAGCGAGCCGGTTGCCTCTGCGATTTCCAACTCCAGCTGCTTTATTCTGCGGTCGAAATAGTCTAAGCAGACTCCATCCTCCCGGTCCCCCGGCTGAGAGGGCCTTGATGCTTCCTCCGCGTATGCTTCGGCGTCTGCCCGAGCCTTAATGGCCTTTTCCAAGTTCTCCTTGTCTAGAGCGAATTGATCACCCTCGTCAGCGGCAGCTCGCGTGCGTATGTCTTTCAGGCTGGATTCCGCCTGAGCCACTTCGTCGTCGGAACTCGCGAGTTCCTGAAAACGCGAGGCGAAGCTTTCGTCGTCGGCCGGGGGGTGAAAACGACGAACCGAGTGCTTGAATTCGTTCAAGAACGCGGCGATGTCGTCGCCCAGGATTGAATCCGCTTTTCTGCGTATTGAGACCTTCGCCTCACTGTCCATGGGGCGTCCGCAGATGCACTCATGCTGCTTCAAAAGGTCCTCGATAAACGCCACCGATGTCTTTTCTGGAAGCTTCAGCTCGTCGAGATGGTCGGCAAGCTCCCGAAGCTCCTCGTGAGATGTAGGACAAAGAAAGAGTGGGTTCGGGAAAGCTGCATCTAGCCGATGCATGGCGCTCTTTCGTTGATCGAGAGATTTAGAATGTGCGTCCAGCGCTGCTTGTTCTTCCTTCTTGTATCGCTCAGAAGAGAGTAATCGAGAGCGAATGGTATTCTCTAAGCTCTCGATCTCCTTTTGGAGAACGGACGCCCGTGCGCGAGAAGCATCGACTTGCGCTTGAACCTCTTTTCGTCGGGTTTCGAGTTTGCCAAGAAGCGTCTGCTTCTTTGTCAGTTCGGCTTCCCGATTCGCCGATTTACGGTTCTTGACGTAGTTTTCATAGCTCACCCGAGCTTGATCTCGAAGTTCTATAAGATGATATAGCCCGTAAAACGTATCGATAACGCTGCTGGCGTCCACATGGGCCTCGCCAGAAACTAAATGCTCGGCAAGCTCACCATCAAAAAAAAGTAGTTCACTGAAACGGGGATCGAGAAATCTACGAACATTTGGTGGAGGAGAATAGCCATCGCTCATCCTGCTTCCAGATGTGGTTGTATAGGTTACTACCCCCTCCGCAAAATGGAACGTCATCTCGATTACGAGTCGATGAGTTCTGTCAATCAATAGAGTTGCTCGAAAACGCCCTTCGTCTGCGGGGTTTTCTGAATCCTGGTAGCCCTTCACCTTTGCTGAATCCCACCGCTCCGCTGAGCCATCCATGGCTGCGCGTAGGCAGTGAAGCGTGGTGGTCTTTCCCGTCCCGTTTGGCATCTGGACTAAAGCAACTTGAGGAACCCTGCCGCTACTTGTAGCGAGCAAAACCTCGATGTTCGGGCATCGAAGACCCTCGGATTTCCACTGAATCAGCTCAATGGTGGTCGGCATGCTATTTGCCTGCGGAGGACTGGCCATCTGCCGTTAACGGCGACATAGCTTCAAGAATTAGACCTAATTGTTGGTCGCGATCCTTGTTCGCAAAGTCACCTTGTTCGGCTCGAATCAACCACGCTACAATCTTGCGGTGCGCTTCGGGAGGAATTTTGCATCGTTCACACGAGGTTTCCAAGGCCTGCTCTACTATCTTATGGGGCATCTTTCGAATTTATTAATCACTATCTGGTCTTAACTTGCTCAGTTCAGTGAGCCAAGAAATCCGTTCCTCGTCAAAGCCCTCTTGAACGATTTCGCCATCATCTCCAACGCGACGAAAATCTAAAACATGAGCCACTTTTCCTAGGTTTGAGGGATCCTTTCGCAAGCATCTTCCAAGGCGTTGTATCGTTTCCCGGCGCCCACGCTGAGATGCGAAGAGCACGATATTTTTCAGCTTCGGAAGATCAATTCCCTGGGAGAGCTTGTGGCAAGTGATTAGGCAGTCCATTCGGCCGGCCGCGAAGTCTTCGAGGATCTTGGTAGGGTCGATATCGAAGTATTGGCTGAATCGGTGAGAGTATTGAATGATGGTCGGATAAACAGCTTCGGCGAAATCTTTGTCCTCCACGAAGAGGACGCTGTTCATTATCGAGGAGGGACCGTGATGCACGAGATGATTTGCAAATACTATAGGCTTTTGTCGCGCCTTCTTGTAGACGCGGCTCAACTCGATCAGTTTCTGATGGGGAGGCCATGGGCTTCCTGCTTTTGCAGCAGCCGCTTCACGCGCATGCACGGCCTTGAGGTCCTGCTTATCCTCTGACGTGAGTCGGTAGGGAATAACCGTGTAGTCAAACGGGCATAGCACTCGGCTTTTTATAGCATGTTCGAGAGAGAACTCGAATACGACAGGCCCTATTTCCTGCTCGATGAAGTCGTTGCCGTCGTTGTCGAAGTCTCGCTCAGGGGTGGCCGACAAACCTACGCGATATTCAAAGAACCTGCTGTGCCCGGCAAGCCCCGATCGGTTTCCGAGGCTGCCCAAGTCGTGAACCTCGTCGTGCACGAGCGCCATCTTGGGATGCCTTCCCGTCTTTGATAGTTGTCGGACTACTCGTTGAAGGTTTTCTCGGGAGCAGAGAAGAACTTTGCGCGTGGGATTAAGGAGGAACCGTTCTTCTTCGCGATATTCCGCGTAGGCGCACAGAAGGCTCACCCCGGTGAGAGACGTTAGATTCTTACGAATGTCTTCCTCCCATTGGCGAAGTAGGTCATTGCCGGCCATGCTGAACACCGCCGACTCTATACGCCCAGACATGATGAGATATCTTACGAGAGCGAGAGAGGTTCTCGTTTTGCCTGTGCCTGTCGCCATCTCCAGGATACCGTGTCGCTTCAAAAGCATCGTATCGCAGGCTTGCTTTTGATGTTTCCAGAGTGGGCCAAAGCATTCTTCTTCGAGAGAGTATCGCTTCGGGGCTTTTTCTCGTGGCCCCCCTGACGGGTGGTCCTTTGCATATTGCTTTATTTCCTCCAAAAGCACTGGGGATATCTCGCGAACCAGGAGATTTTTAGGGTCGGGGTTCCAGCATCGCTCAAATTCATCGCGCTTTAGGGTGACGCGTTTGTTGTCAGAGGGATGCCAAGAGCAGAAGACGTCGACCGATTCGGAATTCACCGCATGGCCCGACCACGACTCATTTGCCGACCCCGTAAACGCTACTTGCTCCCCACCAGGAAAGCCAAACAGGCCGATTTTTTTGTGGAAGATCCCGCGCTCTTCACCGGCGCATAGATTAAACGCAAAGCGAATTTCGAGCCTGTTCGAGGCGATCAGCCAGGCTAGCAGTCCAGTAAGCTCGTGAACCGTTGGTTCAATGCTTGATGACCAAGCAAGTGCCCTGCGGACGAAGTCGTCGATTCCGTGTTCGAACAATTTCAGCCGTTCATCCGGGTCCGTCGCGGCTTTCAAAGCGCGCCAGTCCGATTCCATCAGTTCAGGTGAAATGAGCAGTCGAATGTGGACGTGTCGCGATCCTACGAGATTAGAAACACCACCGGTCCAAGTCCGTAGAGCGCTGGTTGAGAAATACCCCGCTGCACGATCGTAGGAGTCGCAGTTTTGCAAACACGGCACGAAAAACTCTCGGACGATGTCGTGCACTTCTGAGCAATACAGCTCTTGGAGTTTGGGGAGCTTTAGCACGCCTGGGGTCTCGCTCATCTCATTCAGGACTTCGATTGTTGCGTCCAATCTTCTACGGCGTGACACAAGTCCTCCGCTGTGAACAGGCCGAAATCCTTTTGTCGATCCATCGCGAGGAGTTCCTGCGAGAGTGCTTGCTGCCAAGCCTCCTCAATTCGCGTCGGATTATCGATCAAGAGTTTCGACATCCTCGACAGCCATTCCGATGCCATTCGCCCTACGCTCCACGGTTCGTCCAAGTCTGGACCGATTACTAGGACTTCGAGAGCACCAAGCAGCGCCATCGTTCCTACTGCGCGACGGTCCACTTCTCTGAGACCGAGTAGATGTGGTATCGTGGCGGTTCCGACCTTTCTCTTCACCGTAGCAAAGTGCACCAGAGCATACACTGGCTTGAAGCGACAGTAACCCTTCTCCAGAGACATTCTGGGAACCGAAAGTTGGTAGAGTGCGTGGAGCCTTTGTTTTCCCAGCCACTGGCGCTTGATCGCATCAAGCGTGGGCCACGTCTCCGGCTGAGAGATACTCAGCAACGACGAGAACAATGGAGGGGGGGCGTTGTTTTCTGCCCACCGGCACCACGCGTATTCCATCTCGGGAGACCAGAACTGAAAATCTTCGATGATGCCCCCGCTCCGCCGTGCGCGGATGTAGCGTTCAAGATCTTCTTCGTTGCAGAGGACTTCAATGTCGGCAGGCGTGAGAGTAAGCCCGGTAGGTCCCCAATAGCCTGGCGCATAACGCGTAACTTCCGCTAAGCCTACGAGCGTGGGATACAAACTAGCTAGCAGCCCAAATCGCTCCGAGCAATATCGTTCCTCGATTTGTGCAAAAGTCAGGATGCGCCCTGTTTCAAAAATGCTCGCAACTTTCGCGGCCAGTGTGGCCTCTTCGCTTTGGGCTGCGCTCCAGGTTAGTGATGCATGGGTCCTAGTCGGGAGATCAGACGAGTCCGCTTCGGCAAGTTCAAATACCCGGGTCGCCTGTGGGTTAATGATAATATATCGGCCAGGGAGGTCGATGCATGCGCCGGGCAACGACTGTAGGTCCATCACGAGCCCCCGTCGCGAACTGGAAGTCCACGCTCCGTTTCGCCGAGCTGCGGCCAGCAGCTCATCTTCTGCCCAGAGAAACCGCTTTTCGCTATGTGCGACTTTGAGGACATGAATTGCTCGGACCTCGGCTACTGATGATCTTCGGTCGAAAACGTAACCGCCAATTGTCTGGTGGCCCAAGGCGTCGACGACAGCCCTCAGCGTATCTATTTGTAGATTGCTGGCCGCCGATAGGCGGTCCAACGAGACCGGCATTTCAAACCCCTTGAGGGCTTGCGCGCAGGAGTCGGCTTTCTGAGTGATGTTATCGATATAAAGATTTCCGATCCACCAGCCCCCCGGAATCGGTTGAAGGCGTCCTTGGCGGACTTCGCTTGATCTCCATTCTTCGAGCGTCTTGTGCCGTGCTTCTGCGAAGAACAATAACTCTGCCCGCATGAAGCGGTGGATAGGAGTTTCTACCGTTATGCGCCGCGTGCCCAGTTTTGCTGCAAGTTCTTCAAATAGTTCGGCGCGGTGAAGCTCGTATCCTTGCTTGAGAATCTCCGCTGCCAGGCAGTGGCTTGTAAGCCGCTCCAAAGCAGCTGACTGAACTTGCCGGATGCGCTCACGCGTCACCTGCTCTACCTCACCGATCTCCTCCAAGGTCATCGCTGGCTGCCCCCTGAGGCCGTAGCGTCGAACGAGGATAGATTGATGTTCGGGTTTCAATTCCGCAGCGACGAACGCCGCTAATATTTTCCCTTCCGGCGATAGATCCGAAGCAAGACGCGAGACGATAGAACGAGCTTCTTCTGAGTGCTTCGGCGGTGGCCCTGCGGGCCCATCGGGGGATACTTCGGACCATGCTCTCCAAACAATTGCACCCAGCAACGCTATCTTCTTTTTGCCAACGCCGGGTGTTGTCGTTTGAAACCGTCGCCAAGACGGGCTCTCCACCACATCCTTGAGAACAAGTCCGGAAGCTTTGCTTTGCCACTTCAGCCCCCATCGTAAAGCAAGAGCTTCAATCTCGGCACTTAGAAATGGAGCCTGACGTAGTTCGCGGGTTAGCTGCGTCCAGTATTGATCAACGTAGCGCGAATGTTCCCCGTCCGGAACTCTTATCGGAGACGGATTGATCGTGGCGTCGGACTTCGGCGCTACCGCCGCCGAGCGTCCTAAGGAGAGCAGAAGGCTCAGAAGGTGATGGAGCTTTTTGGAGCCGAACCCCCGAAGAGCTAGGACCTGCCGCGGGGATCCTAGTTTGAGATACGTCCCAGGGGTGTCGATACGTATTGATGACTCGGACCAATGGACTCCTAGTCGCCTCGCCAGCAGATGAAGTGGGGTATCCAATTCGTCGCTCGCTGCGAGCGACTCTCGCAAGGAGTCCCACTCCTCGCTTGCTGTCGTGAATACCTCTTTAGGCGATGATAGGAGAAACTTCGCGATTTCCGGATGTGCATTTTCCGTTCTCATCCATGCACACCTTTACGCCATTATTTGGCCGTATTTCCAAGCACAAGTGATGGCAGCAAATCGTCACCATCGACTGCTTCTAGCTTTGCGTCGAGAAATCCGAGGCCGCGGTGGAGATGTCGGCGAAAGTGTTCTGCATCGTCCCACCGATTTCCCCGTTTTAATTCTTCGGCCCTTCTTAGAGCGAGTAAGGCTGCGTATATCTCGCTATGCTCACCCGCAAACACGCGCCAAGACATCTCAACGCCCCCATCTAGCTCACTCTTCACAGGAGGTGGGGATGACGGTTCCCGAAGCGAGGCACAAACCGCCCATCGGCAGAACACATTCCAGTGCTCTATGCTGGTTATGCGCTTTAGTTTGATGAGCTGCTCGCGCCCTCTGCGGGCGATACGAATAGTATCAACAGGCGGCTTCATTGGGAAAATAACCTTCCTCGATCTGGGTCGATCGATTCGCTGCGTTGAATGCTAATCGGTAAGTTCTGCCAACATAGCTCCGAAGCATTGCACCGTATCGATCATCGATCTCTTCGTCCGTTGAAAGAAGAATGACTTGGTGGGATACGGCCGGGAAGTATCGTTGAACAAGATTGGTTCGATGCGATGAGTCCAACCGACCGAGTGGGGTGTCGATCACTGTGGGGAGAGGGCGTCCAGAGGCTTTTGCCAAGCCCCAGAGTATCGCAGTTGCTAATAATTGCCTTTCGCCAGCCGACAGTCTCTCAAAATGGAGTTCCCGACCATCTGCGCCATAAAGCTTCAGTTCGAAGGTTGAGGGATGAATTTTTAAACCAGTAACTAGGTTCTCCTTTCTCAAAAGTTGCCTGAACGACTCAAGAATAAGACTCTCAAGCCGACTGGCGTGCCGCTCGACCATTTTGATGCGGAAGGCTTCTAAGGTCTGACGCACTTTGGGAATACGCGTCAACATCCGGTCAGTCTCTTCGATGATTTCGAGCGTGTCGGCTAAGCCGCCAAGGGCTCTATTCAGAATCGTCTTGGCATTCTGTTCGTTCACTTCCGCTTGCTTGAGGCGATCAGCAGCTACGATCAATCGCTTCTCGGTTTCTGTGATGGCAGCTTCACGGTCGGCTATCTCCTTGTTGATCTCAGCTAAGGATTCCGCTGCGGGCACGGCATCGATCTGCTGCTCCAATCGAGCGATTGCCTCGCGTAGTTGAACGGCGTAGTTTCGTGCTTTCCGGAGATCTTCACGAGCGCTCGGAAGCGCAGCACGTCGTATAGCTCTGAGAGTGGCCGGAAAGGTTTCTTCGGGATTTAGAGAAGGTCCTTCAGGAAAGGCGACATTATCAGGGCGGAACTTGGCCAGTGTTCTATCAATCGTTTTTAGAACTTCGTCGCTAACTTTACCTTTTAATTCTTTGAGGATGCGTCCATCTCGCGCCTTTTCTGCTTCCGCGACGATCTTGTGGTGCCTGGCCTCTAGTTCGCGCTCCACGTGGGTTTCAACACGACTAAGCTGTTTCTCTACCAATAGGAGGGGCGCAATGCCGGCTGCGATCTCTCGGAGATTGGCTTCCGCTTGGGTAAGATCGCGCTGAATAACTGCGCGTTCAGCTTCGAACTGTTCGCGCCGGTCGAAAAGATCTCCGCCACTTTTACGATAGCGCTTCTTCCAGTCGCTAAGTTCTTGGCGGAGTCGTAATAGATCCGTGTTCAGCTCTAGATTTTGGTTTCGGATTTGCTCGACCTCGCGTTCGGCAGCTTCGAGCGTTTTTCTCAAATCTTCAATCCTTGCTCGGTCGGCATCGGATTTCATCTCGGTTCGTTTTCTGCGGTCGAGAATCACTAAGTCGGAATCCAGCCGTCCCACCACATCTAGCCCTAATAGCGTCTGAACTGCGGAAGAAAGTATTCGGCTGGCGCTTTCACGCTCTGCCAATTCGGCAATTTGTTCGCCATCGAAGAAGAACAGATTCGCTAATTTCCCGGGTAAATAGGCCTCGATATACTCCTCCCAATTCTGACTTAGCAGGGGGTCGTGCTCGCCATTTCGGAAAGCGTCGACGTTTTCGCGCACCGTGCCCCTCTCAACCTTCCAAGATCTTATAACGGTGAAGCGAACGGCCTCTCCGTCGTTCATCCGCTCAAACGTGAGTTCCACTTTGGCGCCCGTTCCGGGATCGGCGTGGTGGTTAATAAGACTACCAAGATAATCTAGATAACCCTGTTTGTTCCGATGAGACCATGAAGCGTTGCGTCCATAGAGACAGAGATGAATCGCCTCAAGGATGGTGGTCTTTCCACCACCATTTAGGCCACCGACGAGGATGATGGGGCGACCTTGAGGTGGACGAAGTTCCATGGAGTTCCGCCCGGCAAAAATGCCGACGTTATCAACGACTAAACGGTCGATTACCATGGCTCAGAACAGTGGTGATTGTGGAGCTGCAAGGTCAGGGGTTTGGCTCTTGTCTACCTGGTCCCGTGCAGATTTTCGCCGGCGTGCGAAATCCGCAGCATCTTCTGCGTCATGGTAAAAGTGTTTTAAGAACGTTTTCTCCAGCCGCTCAAAGTGACCTGCCCGACGCTGCGATGTCTGTTGCTGACGCACGACGCTTAGTAGCTCCCGAGTCAGTTCGAAATGTAGTCGGTCCGAGCCACAGAGATTTTCCAATATAGCTAGGTCCTCCGTTGTGAGCACCAAGTTATCATCTAGCGCTTGCGAGGGATAGGCTACGCCCGTGGCCGCTTCGTAGATTCTTGGCAAAGAGTCTTCCAACTCGTGTTTTTCGATTACCCAAATGCGGCGGATTTCTTGCAATTCTTCCAGTGTGATCAGCTCTATGTTTTCAACATCCTTGGGACCGGTTTTTCTGATTCGAGTTTGCGCTTCAAGGAGCTTCTGGAGCCACCGTTCTCGTGATTGTTGTGTATACGGCCCGGGAATAGGGTTACCGCCAGAATGCATCAACTGGACGGCACCGGACATCCTTCGAAAATCTCGTAGATGGTGATCAGAGTTTTCCTCGTTCTCGCCACCGCCATTCATACGAAAATCTAGCTCGTTCCGTAGCATCAGGAGCGGCCTCATCCATTCTTTTTCTTCATCGTTCTGGACCATTGCCGCCATTGACTTGTCCTTCTCAACTAGGGTGCATACCCAACATCCGAACCGGCTATCTCCGCAGGATGGCGTGCTTGTATCTACCACTAGGGGACATTCCCCGTCCGCAGTCGCGCCGGCATACATTCCCATCAGATCTTTGTTGCTAAGACCCCAAGCATTGGGAATTTGAGTGAGATACATCCAGACATCATCGTTCGTCCAGTCCTCGATAGGAGTGTAGACCTGACATCCTGGTAAAGTCGGATTTGGACTTAGTCGTTCCTTCACTCGATAACGGGTGTTTTGATTTAGCACATGCGCTCGCGCTGAGCTTTCGGCCTTCCTGGCGCCGAGCAATAGTATCGCTTCGCCGTTGTTATTCACCACTTGCATGATGAAGCGATTAGAGGGCTTGATCTTGAGCCGCTCCGTGCACCAACGAAATTTGCGGCGCGGCGCGGGGTAGCCCTTGCCGATCAAGTTCACCCAGAACGACTCCTCGACCTGGGGGGTAAGGCGCTGAGGCTCGATCGGCATCTTCGCTTTTCTAGCCGCGATCCTCATTGCATCGTGCGACCGGTTTACCCAGGCGGCGACTACCGGATTTTCGACCAGAGTATCCGTTGAAATGACGAAGACCTTCTTCGTTCGCTGTTCTTCCGAGAGTCCTGCCAAAGCTAACCACACCAACTGAAGCGTTGCGGTTGAGTCTTTGCCGCCGCTGTAACCCACAATCCATGGAACGTTGTCTGCGAGGTATAGCTCGCGAACTTCCGTCATAAGGGCTTCGAGGGTCTCGCGAAACCCCAACTCGGCGAACGCGGTTTTACGTGCTTTGGATTTCGAGGCTAGTGAAGTTCTTTCTTCGGGCATGATGCTTTATGGGGGTGGCCGCTGGGGATGCCCTTTCTGGCTATTAGCCTCCGCCTCCTGTTCAGAAGCGTTTAGTGGCAGACCGAGGCTTCGTTTGATGAAGTTTGCCGTGAGGACGACATGGGCAGAGCTGCGGCTTAACACGCCGGCAGTCATTGCTCGGCCTTCCCACTGTGCCGCTTTACGGGACCAGTCCATTCTGGCTAGTGTCGTCAGCCGCCCCTTCCATTTTTTGGGATAGGTCCGAAGTAAGGTGTTGCCCGCCACCCCTATCGCTTGGAGACCAATGGCGCTCGTGTGGATGAAGGATTCTCGCACCTCACTGGCTGGGATTCGGCCTTGGCGAACGGAACCCCAAGAAGGGAAGCATGCAGCAACAGTCTCCCAGAAGTCCCGAACTAAATTTGCGTCTGTTTCAAGATCTCCCGTGGCTAGATCTCTAATGAGTTCTGACGATGCATTGTAGAACGCCGAAAGTGTAAACAGGCGTCCTGAGCGCCGTGAGAGGGAGCTTTTCTCCATGTCCACTAAGGGACGGAAGAAGTCGGACTTCATTACTATCAAGCGGGCAAGCTTCGCTCCCTCGTCTCGATGGTCATAGAGAAGACCAATGGAGCGTGGCGGACGTATTGCGTGCCTATTTAGGTCGGAAAACATCTGCTGACTCCGCTCAAGGCCGAGGTCCACAAACAGCACGACAGCGATCGTTTCGTGTGCCAGCTCAGGTTTCTCCTCAACCGCTGCTTTGATCGCGGCGCGGCGGTGCTGTCCGTCGTTGATGACGATCCGCGCATCGTCTGGAATTGTTAGAGTTCCTATCGCGGTCTCCAGACCGAAGGGCTCAAATTTAACTCTCGCGTCAATTGAAACTGTTAACGCGGAGAAGACGTAGTCCTTTGGGTTCGAAAGGATGTATTGAGCGATTTCAGGAATCCGGGCTTTGTTCAGGATGCGTTGAGCGCGAAGTTCGGCAGGCACCTCAGGATCATCGAAGCTCACCCGCCGAAGAAGCTGCCGGTAGCTCCACATCGCGACGAAGTATTGGTTTCCCGCTAGTCCTCCCCGTAGGACAGGAAACCTAAAAGAGGCGATGGAGACGGGCTGAGATGTGGACGCGGGTTCGGATGTGGGCACGGCTGCGGGTTGACAGTTGATCCCAGATGTTGACGTATGTCTGTCAAATTCTTTCCAAACAGAATTCGGACATACAAACATGCCACCCGTCTATCTGGACTGCAACGCCACAACTCCCCTTGATCCGAAAGTCCGTGCAGTATTCCTCAAGTTTATCGATGAGGAATTCGGCAATGCTGGGAGCAGGACGCATGAATTCGGCATGCGGGCGAGGTCTGCGGTGCAGCGCGCTCGTGAGCAGATTGCTCAGCTTGTTCGATGCGAGGTGGATGAAGTGATTTTCACAAGCGGGGCTACCGAAAGTAACAACCTTGCTCTGCTTGGGCTTGCTGATGCCGGTGAAAGAACTGGTCGCAAGCATATCGTTTCCACCCAGATTGAGCATAAAGCGGTTTTGGAGCCGTTAGCAGAGCTGGAGAAACGTGGTTTCGAAATTACCCTTCTTCCTTCCAATGAAAGGGGAGGCATCTCCGTGGGGGATCTTGAGGCGGCGCTGCGCCCCGACACCCTACTGGTGTCGGTGATGCACGTAAATAACGAGACCGGGGTAATCTTGCCCTTGGAGGCAGTTTCTCGATCTTTGGCTAATCACCCCGCCTACCTTCACGTCGATGCTGCCCAAGGTTTTGGGAAACTCATATCAGATCTTCAGAATCCTCGAATCGACTTATTGAGCATCAGTGGGCACAAGATTTATGCACCTAAAGGAATCGGTGCTCTGATTGCGCGCCGCCGCGGGTATGATCGTTTGCCGATCCGACCGCTTCTTTTTGGAGGGGGGCAGGAACGCGGGTTGCGACCGGGCACACACCCGGTGGCTCTGATTGCCGCGTTAGGGGAGGCCTCCGTCCAAGCGCTCCAGCAGAACTTGAAGCGCAATGGGATTTGTGAGAAGATCAAGAGCCTCGCAGTTAAGGCGCTTACCGATGTGGGCGGCGTCGTCACAGGAGGCGAGGCTTCAACCATTTCGTCCACTCTCAATATCGCCTTTCCAGGTCTCGATTCAGAGGCCTTGATAGTGGCTCTGAAGCCCCACGTCGCGATTTCCAATGGATCTGCCTGCACATCTCACAGCTATACCGCTAGTCACGTGCTGCGAGCGATGGGCCTAACTGCGGAGCATATAAGTAGTTCTCTTCGGTTCTCTTGGTCTCATCTTACCCCTGCCGTGAACTGGGGGGCGGTCGCTGAGACTATTGCGGCGATGCGGTAATAGTTGGCTGATCAGGTCGAAGTGAGCTGCTGGGAAGATGTTCGCTATTTAGCGAGCAAGCTGAAAGCCGTCACGAAAGCTTTCTCCTGCACTTGAAGAGCTTGGAGTAAAAATTCCCTTTGGGGACTTGGAGTTGACCGACTGGGCTTAGTGTTTACAGGTGTTCATGTGAACACGTCGTCGATTTCTGTTCGTGGGCGAGGATCCGCAATAAACCCCACGGGTCGTTTCGAGGCCGTTCGGATCGAGCGAGATCCGGACGAGAACTACGATCCGGAGGATTACCCATCTATCCGCACCGCATTTTTCGAGGATATCGCGGAATCCATCCTCGTTCGCAACGATAGCCCAGACGTTGGATTCGAAACTTCCCTCAACGTGTATCGGGGCTGTGAGCATGGGTGTTCATATTGCTTCGCCCGGCCTTTTCATGAATATTTGGGCCTTTCTGCGGGCTTGGACTTCGAAACGAAGATATTCGTCAAGATCAGGGCTCCGGAACTGCTCCGGGCTGAGCTTTCCAGGCGGTCGTGGAAACCGCAGGTGGTCGTGATGAGTGGTGTTACCGATTGCTACCAGCCAGCGGAACGGCACTTCAGGTTAACCCGCCGTTGCTTGGAAGTTTTCGCTGAGGTAAAGAATCCCGTCTCTATTATAACGAAGAACGCATTGGTTACGCGGGATATTGATCTGCTGTCGCAGTTGGCGAAGGTAAATGCGGCGCGGGTATTCATTTCGATAACAACGCTCGATCGAGAGTTGGCGCGGAGAATGGAGCCACGAGCGTCTCTGCCATTGCAGAGACTTCGTGCGATCCGCGAGCTAGCGGGGGCAGGAGTTCCTGTCGGCGTAATGGCGGCTCCAATGATCCCAGGCCTAACCGATCATGAATTGCCGAATATTCTTGAATCAGCACGCTCCGCCGGGGCCCGCTACGCTGGCTATATCGTCCTGCGACTTCCCCATGGGGTGAAGGAGATTTTTGCAGAGTGGCTAAGCGACCACGAGCCCGGCAAAAAGGAACGGGTCCTTTCGAGAATTCGGGAGATGCGCGGAGGGAAACTATATAATTCCGCGTGGTCTGAGCGGATGACTGGCACGGGCTTTTTCGCTGAACAGCTTTCGAGATTGTTCGAAGTTTCGGTTCGGCGACTAGGCTTCGAAACCGATCCGGAGCCACTTTCGGTCACTGCATTCTTACCACCGGGGGGGCAGCAGCTCAGTTTTTTTTAGGGAATAGTGAATGGGCTCGGCTCGACCACGGCACGTTCTCGTCGACGTGCTTTCGAAGGACATGCTTCGATGGGAATGGCTATGGTCCCAATAGGCATCGAAGGCTTGTCCGTTTTATGTCGAGGGTATGGCTTGGAAGTGAACAATGGCACCCGAACTGTGGGCTGCCATCCCGCGGTCTGTATTTATCAACCAATGCGAGGGGATCGGCGAGTGATCATCCTGACCCGAAACGAGCACCACGAGGTCGTCAGACAACCGCGTTGAGTAGGCGACCGGATGATGGACGTGTCCTGCGAGGATAAGCTTTGGCCTCTGCCCCGTTGTATATAAAAGCTCAGGGTCACCAAAGTCATATCCGTTCGAAGTGGCGCATGGGTTGCCTGCTGGCGGTGCATGAGTGACCAGAATATCGCCTCCCGAGGTAGGTCGTTGTCCCCAGCCGTTCACTACGAAAGTTACCTCGTTCAAGCGGACGCTGTTGCCGTCCGTAGCGACGATATTTCCATGCCCATTGAGAGATGCCAGCCACCGTCCCTCAGCAGCGGTGTCGATGATCCCATGGGGCGCGACCCAATGGTCATGGTTACCGGTGCATACGATCGTTTGGGCTTTCAATGCCGATAACCATGATCGAACGGCTTTGGCTTGGTCGTGTTGTCGTATGTTTGAGAACAAGTTTAGTAGGTCGCCCGCGATTACCAGCAGGTCGAAAGCCATGCAGTTATTCGCGATCCACTCGAACCATTCATGGTTCGCGTGGATGTCTGCGGTGTGCAGGATTCTCATGGGAACTATGCTATCGGCGTGATGTTCGCACGCGATGGTCAATGCGGGTTCTGCCGCCGAGCGCACGGCGCGGGGCCGGATGGACCAGGATGCGTTCGTCCGATCTAGACAGGAACCCCGTGGATCATTCCCTTCACCAAATTCTCGACTTTTGCGGTGCCGACGTCGGTAGAAAGCATCGCCAGAGGCGTCCGGTTCCCCAAGAAGTCGTCTTCGGCTTCGAGCCATTCCGCGATCGCTTCGTCGGTCGTGAAAAGCTCTTTGAGAAGGTGACGGACTCGAACGATTCGGAGAAGCCGTTCGGACTCTTCCATTGTGAAACGGTTGCCGCACTTTTCGCGTTGTGTGACCGTTCTTGGGGCGAACCGCAGGTGTTCGATAAGCTTGCTCTTGGAGATGCCGAGGGCCGTTGCGATTTCGCTCAATGAGGTGCTCGGTAGGCCTTTTTCGATAGCTCTGATTTGGGTCAACGGCGGTTTGCGTGCTAAGGCTAGAATCGACATGGCAGACGCGTTTATTGAGTGTTATCGTCAGTAAGGGACTCCGGGAGGTTCGATCGGCTGAGGAAAAACCCGCTGTGCATGGCGAAGCTTCAACTCCAGCGACTCGCATTTTCGCTGGACCGCCAGCACCGTTGAGAGTGCCTCGGTGAGGCGTCGTCTTAGTTCGGCATTCTTCTCTTCGAGGCGAACGCGTCGGCTTGGTCCGGCTGTTTTCCCATCAGAAATGCGTAGCGCGAGGATTCGATCGCGAATCGCCGCGAAGGCACTGTCCTTGAGGGCGATCAGGGTCCGGCTGTGGCCTGCTTCAAGTGCGACCGACGAGAAGCTAATCGAAGCCCGTGCCTGGCGCCGCAGCTTTGGATGCCGCGGCCTGCCCGCCAGGATCCTTTCGATCGCGGCGATAAAGTTTCTTTCGATGACTGCGTGCGAGCGTGTGTTTGTTCGTTTGTTCATCTTTCCAGGGCGGCGAGAACCGCAGCCGCTTGTTTAGCCCTCGCCGCAGCTACCGAGAATTCGGCTTCTTGCCCAATCTCCTTAGCCGCAGCGTAGGCGGCTTTGTTGTCGTCCAGTCGCTTTCGCCAGAACCACGCGTGTTCATGGTCGATTGCGAAGCACCGACACGAAAGACACACGTCGGGTGTGCGGCTGAGATAGTTCGGCTGATCATTCGCCCAGTGGCGGGTCCCACCCCGGGTATGGCATTGGGCCTCAGATGGGCGGAACTTCACTAGGCATTTTCCTTCATCCAAGAACCACAGCCGAAGGTCATGAGTAATCACCCACGCGGTTAGCTTCCTAATGCGTCCGGACCTCGATTTTGATCTACTAAGGGCTCTCAGGTTCTCGCGCTGTTCCTTCAGAAGCGCCGCTCCGCCGCCGATTGATGGCTGTTTGCCACTCGACGCTTCGAGCAGATAACGAACGGTCTCGCTGATGCGGTATTGATCGAGTGTCTCCAACTGCGCGGCGTCGTTCTGGAGGTAAGACTGTTCGGTAACCGCCAGTGACATATGCTTAAACTGCCAGAATATCTCGGGCAGCATCGTCGGGTTCACCTTAAACACGAACTGCGCGAAGGTCGGACGCCACTGACGGGGAAGCAGCCGGTGCTTTCCTTTTCCAAAGACGTGGTCCGAAAAGTGATCCAGTGCCACTCGGAGTTGGTCCGTGGTGGGCGGCTTTAGATGCTCGGGATTGTGTAGGAACCCCTTGTTTCGAGGAAACAAAAACAGATTCCGGTGCCTGACTCGCCAAGGCTCCAATAGCTGTTCGAGGACGATTACCGCCCTGACTCCGTGCGGAATGTATGCAGATCCGAGCGGTCTGAGACCGATGACCCACTCGCTCGGCTCTTTTCCGGGCTTCGATTTGGCGACCCAGCCCTTAAGGTAAAATATCTCAGAAAGGCCGGAGTTCGAAAGCTTCTTTGTTATGCATCGCGGCAAACCATCGTCAGAAATCGGACCGCTTTCGAGCCCACACAATTCGTTTGGGCGAATTCCCGTGTTGGACTGGATTGTGATTGAAGCCGCTTCGATCACGAGCCTCACGAGGTTGTAGACGGCGTAGTTAGTCGTGGGGACGCCATCTACACTTATATGATGCAACCAGGTCCCAGCGACATTGCGTATCGGCGGGTGCCACGCCTTCGCTTCCCCCGGGATGATGGAAAACTGAAATTCAGCGGCCACGGCACGCCTAGCGGCCGAGCGGCGTTGTGCGGCGGTAAGCTTCAGGCCTGTTAGGGTCGGGTGGTCATCGGCCTCATAAAGTTGTCTAAGCAGGTTTATGAGGTCGTCAGCGGGTTGGCCAAGTAGTCGGACCGCTGCATTCAGCAGAGGTATTGCCACCTCGTCTGTGATCGGCGGTGTTTGCGCTTCAATATTGTCGGTTAAGCGCCTCGCCAACCAGTTCGCGCTGTTCGAAAATGGTTGGCGTGGTAGGTGAGGCAGCTGAGCCTGTTTGAAGTGCGGAGTGTGTAGGAAAAGCCATTCCAGCAATCTGAGCTTTCCATATACTGCGCCTTGTTTCTCCGATCGTCCATTCGTGGCATCCGCGATGTCTTGTGCGTAGTCGGCACATTCCTCCGGAGTAAGTTGGGAAATGCAGTGCATTTTCCGAGCCGCCATCCAATTCACCAAGGATCTGAGAGCGACCGCGAACGTGCTAATCGATGTGACCTTGAGATTCCTGCCGGTGAGCGGATCAGCGATGAGCCACCACAGCTGAAGTTTCATGCATAACCGGAGCGTGTTCCATTGTGCCGCGGAGAAACGCCCCCCTCCTTTTACGTCGAAGTCCCAAGACATTCTTGTCGCCGACGCCTTTTGGCCATCGGTGGGAGATGCAAACTGCCAGGTGTCGTCATCCCAGTTCGAGAACGTCGAAACCATTGTCGGATGCGCAATTGAAGTGGTGCTGTGAATCTTGTTTTCGGGCTTCATCTCATTCCATGCGAGGTAGCGGTGAGAGCGCGATATTCGCTGCCGCTCGACGGATCTTGTCCCCGCGAACCAGTGGCAACCATCGTTGTTCTATGGCGCTAAGGACTGGCACCCATACCCCCAGCCAGCGCTGAGGGGGAACCTCGCGTTGAACCTCGATGATGCGTTCGCGCAATTGATGGAGCCGCGCCAACGCATAGGGAGAGTTGATGTCCAAGTGCGCAAGTGGACAGACGGGACATACCCCGTAAGCACAACACAGCTTTCCTTTCGATTGTCCTGGAATCGGGCTGTCGAACGGGTCCAGGCACCTCCATCCCGGCGTCGCGGCTCCCCGATCGCCACCCAGCGTTTCTTTTCGTGGATCGATTCGCCCGAACGTTTCGATAGCACGAGACCGCAACTCCGTTACAGATGCTATCGCTTCTTCACCTTGCCGTTGCTGAGGACCTGACCGCACCGGCGCGTAGTGGCGGTCCCTCGTCGTTTGGGTGTGACCACCGGCGGCCAAGGGAGCCCGGAGATCGCCGGGAAAGAGGTTGGCAATGTTGTCGAGTCCGGTGAATCGCAGATTGCGGAGCGTGATGTAGGGGAGTTTATGCGATTTGAAAAAGCGCCTCAGATTGTGGCGCCAGACCAGTGCGGGTTGCGCCGAGAAGCCGGTGCATCGCTTGGCCTCTCCTCCCTCTGGCACGAATAGGAACACGCGATCACGATACTCTGGGCGAGCGGACAAGCGTATGCGACTCGTCCATTTCTCAATGAACCGGAGGAGTTGTGTCGGGTGGTAGAGGTCTTCTGCGTATGAAAAACTTCTCTGCTTTGGCGATTGTGCTCGGGCCTTGAAGGGTCTCCAGACCAACCGCCGGTCTCCCAAGACATTCTCTTCTGTGAAGTCCGACCGCTCCGCATTGAGGATGAGACTGGTGTTTCCTTGATAGTAAAATCCGAGCAACAGGACAAACGGAACTAAAAGCCTTTGACGCGGCTGGAGTGGAGTTGCCACGCGTAGGTAGCCGTGGTATTTGTTTATGGCTTCATCCAAGTGTCTGTTCGCTGCGATAATTTTGGGGCGCTCGGGGATTACACTTGGGAAAAGTCGATTGAGCGCAGCGAGTGCCGTGGGCAGATCTTTGTAGTCTTCGGGAGATTTGGTTTCCTCGGGCAGCTTCTGCTCCGCGGCGGAGATCGATCGCCAATCTTCATGGTATTGGTTGTGAACTTCGGTAACCTCAGCAGCACATGCGCGGAGTAGTTTTTCGAAGGCAGTTTGAGGAATGGGTTCTGTTGGTCGCGACGGGCGATTCACCCCTGACCAAGGCGCGGGTCGAATGGTGAGGTCAGGGCATAAGGCACTCCGCCATGTGCGGTGACGTCGCAGTTCACGAAGAATCTTGCGCACCACGAGGTAATGGTCGTGGCGTGTCGAAACGTGCCATTTTGCGGTCCCGTCCACTTCCGTGGTGTCCAGCCACCTAAGGAAATCGTTGACCACCGTTGTGGTAATGTCGGATAGGGCAAACGATGGGTCTGCGTTGATCGATGAGAGATAGGCAAACCATCCTGCCGTTAGGGATACCACGACTGCACCTCGACTCCGCGGCGTCTTACCAGGAGCCCACGAAAGAAAACCGTCAATAAACGGCCGAGCGAGGTTGGGCCACCGCATCCATCGGGCGACGTTTATCGACTGCGTGCCGCCGAGGACTCGTGCGTCCCGAATGATGATATGAGAATCGCGAAGTTCGCCGAACGACAACGAAGCCGTCGACTGATCATTCCGCGATAGTTGGTCGTAGCGGAGTGGCCTGGGCATGGTCGTAGTTGGCAGTGGCAACCTAGACGGGCCCTTCGCCGGGATCGGCTATGATCTGGTGAAGGTAGTCGACGGCATATTTATTCGAGACCGAAAGCTCATATTCCGCCGTCGCCTTCAGATAGATATTTAGTGTGGTGGTCAGGTGCGCGTGACCGAGTATCGCCTGAATAATTTTCCACGGCTCCGGATTTCCCAACGAGCGCTCCGCATAGTAGCGCCAAATGGCGAAGGTGTGGCGGAGGCAATGTGGCGTGAATGTATGCGTAGTGAGTTCGGTTGGGTGTCCCGTTTGGAGATCGTAGTTGAGACGCGGACGAATGAGCCGGGCCTTCTTCACAGCCCGATTGAAGCGGTCTCTGAAAAAAGCCGGCTTGAGCGGACGACCTTGTGTTCTCGTCGCATCTCTTCCGTTCAAGAATAGCGGGGCGGAACGACTGGTCTCCGAGGCCTTGGCGACAACAGGCCTGTGCCGTTCAAGATACTGCTTCAGCTGGTGTATTACGAATGTGGGCACCGGAACGCTTCGTGGCTTGTTCCCCTTCGTTGCCGTGAGGCGAAGGTAGGCCACCCCATTCTTCGAAGATGCAATATCGTCCAGCGCGTCGACATGGGCAATGGTAAGTGAAAGGGCTTCCGAGATTCGGATCCCAGTGGTTACCATTAGATCGCAGACCAGACGGAAGGGGGTTGCCCCATGAATGCTTTTTTTATCGGTGAGTTTCGGCCCGAGCCCGTCAGCCACTTTGCGATATTCTTTCGGTGAGAAGCACCGGACCTCGCTCCAACTTGTAGTATCTCGCCTCGGCATAATTTCGTCTCGCTTCCAACCTCGCGGATATAGTCCGGCGAGATATCTGGGGCGCCCTGGTGCGGCGCTGGCGACGCCCTCGTCATCGTCAGTGATTGCGAGGTTGCAGAGCTTGTTGTGCTTCGCCCACGCATAGAACTTGATCAGGGTGGAAAGACGCCTGCGAATGGTTTGCCGTCGGAACGGGCGGTGCGTGTGCGGCGAGATGGCTATCAGCATGCTATTCCGGTATTCTTCGACGTCGGTTTGCTCGGCGCGGTCCCAGTTCAGTCCTTTGAACGAGAGGTATTCCCACCAATCTTTCAGATCCGCCGCTATCGCGGAGGCGCTGTTCTTCCGAAGGAGTTCGCCCGGCCGACGCGCTGGTTCTCGTGTTACTCGGGCGAACCAGAAGCCAAGAAACCTAGCAACCGGCTCGATTAACTCAGGAACGGAATCCGTGAACCGAACGAGGAAGGGAAACCCGTTCGGAGCCGAATACGGCTCCAACTCAGGATCCCGTATCTGCACAGCGTTGAACAGGCGGTGCTCAATTACGGGCGCAACGAATTCCAAGGCGGTGGTCAATAGCGACCTCACCTGCCTGGCCCGCCGTGCATGTCAAGACTTATTATATCGTAAGATAATAACCAGCAAAAAGTAACGGTGTCTAAGTGCAACCCTAAAATGTCTGGTTGTCCCACTTTTATCGGGTTCTATGTCGCTTCTCTTCGCCGGATAATGATGGGCACTTGTTCCTATAGGATACGCTCGTTTCCCGCGCCGCGAATAACCTCAAAAGCAGTTTGTAGGTTTAGAGGTAGGGGGAGGAGGGGCTGCGCCCCTCACTCCCCCCACACCCCCCTTCTCCCCGATTCCTTTGGAATCTTTTCAAACCCCGAACCGGAGGGGAGCTTTGCTCCCCTACACCCCCTCAAAGTCACGGCCAGGGTGAACAGTTATGTGTTAATAATATAACGTGTTCGCAGCCGCGGTAGCAGTTGAAGCCGTAGGCGAAGCCGACGTCGGGACTGTCGTTTTTGGTGAGGAGGGATTCGGTGGCGTCGTGGAAGAACTGCGTGCGGGGCGAGGGGCGTTCGTCGTCGGGGCAGTCATGGGAGAACTCCGGGGCGGCTTCGATGTGGAGCCGTTCGAAACGGTTGGGGGGATTGATGCTCGCGCCGCGGCCGGCGATGGCGGCGCCGGGAGAGAGGGCGGATGTGTTCATGCGAACACCTGAGAAGCGTTTGTCGCCGTAGGCAAACGCAGGCTGCGCGTGGTGTGTTAAGGTGGTGATTGGAGCGCGAATGCGCGCGAATTTTCTGGAAGGATTTGCGCTGGCACGACGGCGCGGGTTGGGTGTCGCACCTCGCGAATATGAGACTTTTCTTCGTAATTCTGGCGGCGGTAGTGGGTCTGACGGGCGTTGGTTTTGCGCAAAGCGAGACGCTGGCGGAGCGGCGGTTGAAGGAACTCATCGGCCGGCAGAAGGAGTTGCTGGCGGAAGCGGCGAAGGAGAATCCGCATTTTGACGAAAGTAATTTTCGACTGCAGATGGAGCAGCTCGCGAGCGGCTATGAGGAGTGGTTGCGAGCGAATCCGAAGAGCGCGGAAGGTTACGCGGCTTATGGGTATTTGTTGAGCAAGCTGGATCAGCGGAAGCACGCGATCGCAATGCTGATGAAGGCGAACCAGCTGGATCCGGACCTGCCGCTGGTGAAGAACCAGATCGGCAACTGGCTCGCGGAGGAAGGGCGGCCGCTGGATGCGGTGTCGTATTTTATGGCGGCGATCAAACTGGCGCCGGAGGAGCCGCTTTATCACTACCAACTCGGGACCTTGTTGTATGAGGCGCGGGATGAGTTCTTGAAGTCGGGCGAGTGGCAGCAAGCGGCGATTGATCGGGCGATTCACGAGGCGTTCAAGCAGGCGGCGGAGCTGGCGCCGGATAGGATTGAGTTCACGTATCGGCACGCGGAATCGTTTTATCACAAGGATCCGCCGGATTGGGAAAGTGCGCTGGCGGCGTGGCGGGCGTTGGAGGAGGCGGCGCCGACGGCGATTGAGCGCGAGACGATGCGGCTGCACATTGCGAATGTGTTGGGGAAGATGGGACGGGTGGAAGAAGGGCGGGCGGTGCTGGAGGATGTGAAAGAGGAGGCGCTGCAGCCGCAGAAAGGGAGATTGCTAAAGCAGTGGGCGGCGCGGGCGGAGAAAGCGGAGTGAGAACCGCGAGGATGATCGGAAGGGCTTTGTTGCCAAACGGCGGAACACCGCGCCAAGCTGCGCGCCTGCCATGATGCTCGACTCTCTCGAACGCCGGTTTGGCCGGCTCGCCATTCCGAATATCACGCTGTATCTGATCATCGGGCAGGCGTTCGTGTTTTTTGCGGCGATGTTCCGGTTGGTGGATCTCAGCTTGTTTCCGTTGCTGGGGTTGTTGGTGCGGGAAGGCGAGTGGTGGAGGTTGGTGACGTTCCTGTTCATGCCGCCGCCGGTGAACATGAACAGCATGTTGAGCCTGGTTTTCCTGCCGTTTGCCTGGTGGATCTTTTATCTGATGGGGACCGCGCTCGAGCACTACTGGGGCGCGTTTCGCTACAATGTGTTTCTGCTCGTGGGGGTGGTGCTGACGATTGTCGCGGCGTTTCTGGCGCCGGCCTCATGGGCAACGAATGCGTTTCTGGCGGGTTCGGTGTTTCTGGCGTTTGCATGGCTGAATCCGGATTTCGAGCTGTCGCTGTTCTTCATCCTGCCGATCAAGGTCAAGTGGCTGGCGCTGGTGACGTGGTTGTATTATGGATACCGCTTCGTGGGTGGCGATTGGGGCACGCGGTGGCTGGTGCTGGCGTCGGTGTCGAACTTCCTGTTGTTTTTCGGCGGCGATATCGTGAACACGATTCGCTTTCGTCGGCGGACGCGCGCGATGCAGGCGCGGCGCACGGCGGAGGAGAAGCGGGCGGCGGTGGAGCCGCGGCATCGGTGTCATGTTTGCGGCAAGACCGATCTGACGAATCCGGAGATGGATTTTCGCTACTGTTCGAAATGTGCGGGCGATCAGTGCTATTGCCCGGAGCATATTTTCAACCACGAGCATGTGGTGGAGGAGAGCGGGGAGTCGAAAGGGTGAGGCGGACGTGAAGCGGGAAAAGGCGGAACGCGCTACGGTGGGCGAGTGGCTGGGTTGGGCGGAGCGGACGTATGAGCGCGAAAAGGTCGCGCTCGGACAGGTGGCGACGAATGCGCATGACGAGGCGCTTTATCTGTTGCTGCGAACGTTGGGACTTTCGCTGGAAAGCGACGCGGGGGTGTTGGAGCGGAAAGTGAGCGCGGCGGAGCGGGTGACGCTGGAGGAGGTGTTCAGAAAACGGATACACGAGCGCGTGCCGGCGGCGTATCTGACGAAGGAGGCGTGGCTGGGAGAGTTGCGGTTTTACGTGGATGAACGGGTGATCATTCCGCGGAGTTATTTTCTGGAGATCATTCCCCGGTTGGCGGCGGGGGGCACGGCGGCGGGGTCGGGAGACCCCGCCCTACAGCGGAACAAGGTGCGGCGGGTGGTGGATGTTTGCACGGGGTCGGGGTGCTTGGCCGTGTTGTTGGCGCATGCCTTTCCGAAGGCGCAGGTGGAGGGGATCGATTTATCGCGCGAGGCGCTGGACGTGGCGCGGATCAATGTGCGCGAACACGAATTGGAGAAGCGCGTGCGGTTGTGGGAGAGCGACGTGTTCGATGCGGTGCCGCCGGCGAAGTATGATCTGATTCTCAGCAATCCGCCGTATGAACCCAGCGCGCTGGTCGATGCGCAGGATCCGGAGTTTGCGGCGGAGCCGCGGATGGCGCACGACGGTGGCGTCGATGGGATGGCGATTGTGCGAAAGCTGCTGCGTCAGGCACGCGAGCGGCTGACGCCGGGAGGCATCGTGGTCGTCGAGGTCGGCGGACTGCGACGCGCGATCGACAAGGAATTTGCGGCGTTGCAGCCGGAGTGGCTCGCGACCGAAGACGGAAGCGATTGCGTGTTTTTGGTGCGCGAGGAGCGCTTGCGCCGCGGCCTACGGGGCTGATGCGTCGACTTGGCGGACGGGTAGGTTGGCGGATTGCCAGTCTTTGAAGGCGCCGGAGTTGGCGACGGGAATTTTTTGTTCGGCGAGTTTTCGGGCGACGCGGCCGGAGCGGTTGCCGGAGCGGCAGTAGAGGATGATTTCCTTGCCGGCGTTTTTCGCGAGGAACGGTTTCCAGAGTTTTTGTTCGCCGTTGAAATCGCTCATGGGAAGCAGTTCGGCAGGAGCGGCGACTCCGGACTCGGCCCATTCTTCGGGCTCGCGGACATCGACGAGGACCGCTTTGCCGGCGGCCACGCGCTGGGCGGCTTCAGCGGCGGTGATGCGAGGGGCGTCGGCGGCGGAGGCGAGCGAAGTCATGAGAAAGAAGAGAAGGGAAAAAAGGAGAAGGGCGGGTTTCATGGGGTGTGCACTTTGGGGAGAAGGAGAACGAAAACGAGGGATTATCTCGTGAGGTCGTAGAGGGCGAAGCCGGCGAAGAAGTTGGGCGCGAAACGGCAGGGGGTGTGCCAGTTGCCGGCGAGGTGGGCGCGGCGGACGATGCGGATGCCTTTGACGGCGCAGAAGTGTTCGAAGTCCGCGATGGTGACGGGATTGGTCGGGCGGCTTTCGAACCACTCGGTGGTGTAAACTTCGTTGCGGACCTTGCGGCCGCTGAGGAGCGCGCCGAGGCGGTTTTTCCAGAAGCCGTGATTAACGAAACCGACGGTGAGCGCGTGGCCGACGCGGAGGGCTTCGAGAATCACGCCGGCGGGGTTGTCGAGTTCCTGCACGGTGCGCGAGCAGATGATGCGGTCGAAATGCCGATCCGGGAATTCGCGCATGAACGAAATCATGTCGCCCTGATACGCGGAGAGACCGCGCGCGACGCAGGCGGTGATGCGGTGGAAGTCGAGGTCCACGCCCACGGCGCTGACCTGTTTGGTTTGGACGAGGTAGTCGAGGAGCGTGCCTTTGCCGCAGCCGAGATCGAGAACGCGGGAGGCGGGTTCGACCCACTCACCGATGATCTGCATGTCGACGGTGCGTTTTTCGATGAGCGTCGTCATGGCGTTTTTTCAACCACGGATGGACCCGGATGGACACGGCTCGCTGACGAACGCGTGGATTCTTCGCTTCGCTCAGAATGACAGGGGCAGGGAGTGAATCCGTGTTTATCGGTGTTCATCCGTGGTTCAGATCGAGAAGTCGACGACGCGGTTGGCTTCGGTTTCGAGGAAACCGCGGACGAGGGTGTAGAGTTCTTCCGATTCGAGCAGGAAGGAATCGTGACCGAGATCGGTGTTGAGCTCGGCGTAGCTCGCCTGCTTTCCGGCGCGAAGGAGAGCGAGAGTGATGGCGCGGTTTTGCTCCGGAGGAAAGAGCCAGTCGCTGGTGAAACCGACCACAAGCGTTTGGGCTAGGACGGGAGCGAAGGCGGCTTCGAGCGAACCGTAGGCTTGCGGGAGATCGAAGTGATCGAGCGCGCGAGTGATGTAGAGATAGGAGTTGGCGTCGAAGCGATTGATGAAGCTCTGGCCCTGGTGGCGCAGGTAGCTCTCCACTTCGAATTGAACGTCGAAGTTGTAGGAGTCGCCGTTGACGGACGTCTTTTTTCGACGACCGAATTTTCGGTCCATACTGGCGTCGGAGACGTAGGTGATGTGCGCCATCATGCGGGCGATCGCGAGGCCGACGCGCGGACCGCCGCCTTTGGCGTAGTCGCCGTGGTTCCAGTCGGGATCCTGCATGATCGCCTGACGGCCGACTTCGTTGAAGGCAATGGCTTGGGCGCCCTCGCGGGCGGTGGTGGCCATGGCGATGACGCGACGGACGAAGTGCGGGAATTCGATCGAGAAAAGCATCGCCTGCATGCCGCCCATCGAGCCGCCGATGACGGCGTGGAGTTCGCTGACACCGAGGTGATCGAGGAGGATTTTCTGCGCGCGCACCATGTCGAGGATGGTGACGAACGGGAACGCGAGTCCGTAGGGGCGGTTGGTGGCGGGGTTGAGGGAGGAAGGACCGGTGGAGCCCTGGCAGCCGCCGAGGACATTGGCGCAGATAACGTAGAAGCGGCGCGTGTCGACGGCTTTGCCGGGGCCGATCAGATTGTTCCACCAGCCGGGTTTGCGGTCCTCGGGTGTGTGCAGTCCGGCGCAGTGGTGGTCGCCGGAAAGCGCGTGGCAGATAAGGATGGCGTTGTCGCGCGTGGCGTTGAGCGTGCCGTAAGTTTCGTAGCGGAGCGTGAAACCCGGAAGCGTTTGACCGCTTTTGAAAGTGAACGGCTTTGGGTAAACGAAGTCGTGAGGCGCAACGATCCCGACCTCGCCCGTGGCGCGGTGTGGGGAGGCGACGGTAATCGTCTGGTCGTCGGTCATGCGGCTGCGCCAGCGTGGCGCGAAACGACAAGTGAGACAAGCGATGCGTTTGTCATGCGCAGAGTCTCGCAAGACGGACCGGGACCGTCGCGGTTGCGGAAACGCGAACCGACGGAGGCGCTACGAGGCGATGCTTTCGTCGATCTCCTCGTTGGAGAAGACGGTTTGCACATCGTCGAGCTCTTCGAGGGCGTCGTGAAGCTTGGCGAGAGACTGCGCGACATGCGGATCGCTGACGGGGACGGTGGTCGTCGGAATGTAGGCGATTTCCGCGCTGTCGGACTTGAGGCCTTTTTGTTCGAGCGCGTGCGAGACCTTATCGAAATTTTGGATACCGCAGCGGATTTCGAAACCGTGATCGCTGGTGATGACGTCGTCGGCGCCGGATTCCAGGGCGATTTCCATCAGCGCGTCCTCGGTTGTTTGATCTTTCGCGACGAGGAACTGGCCGGCGTGGAGAAATTGGAAGGCGACGGCGCCGGTGCTGGCGAGATTGCCGCCGTGGCGGGAGAAGACGGAGCGGACGTCCTGGGCGGCGCGGGTTTTGTTGTCGGTGGTGACCTTCACGACGAAGGCGACGCCGCCGGGGCCGTAGCCCTCGTAGGTCATTTCTTCGAAGATGACGCCGGGGAGTTCGCCGGTGCCTTTCTTGATGGCGCGGTCGACGTTGTCGGCGGGCATGTTGGCATCGCGAGCCTTGAGCAGGAGCGTGCGCAAGCGGGCGTTGCCATCGGGATCACCGCCGCCGGCTTTGGCGGCGAGGGTGATGTCGCGGGAGAGGCGGGAGAAGACTTTGCCTTTGCGCGCGTCGGTGACGGCTTTGAGGCGTTTGACTTTAGACCACTTGTTATGGCCAGCCATGAAATCCTTCGGATTTCGGTTCCGAGTTTAGGGTTTGGAGTTTCGGGTTGGGTGAGCGACGGGCGTCACTTCTTTTTCTTCGGCGTGACGTTCTTCATCGGACGGCTGAGGCCGGCGGCGGTGTTGGCGGCAGCGGTGCCGGGGCCGACGGGGCCGGGTTCGTCCTTCATGCGGTTGATGACGAGCTGCTGGCCGATGGTGAAGATACCGTTGACGGTCGAGTAAAGGGCGAGGGAGCAGGGGAAAGTGTAGCAGAAGAGCGTGAAGATATAGGGCATGATCTTCATCATTTTCGCCTGCGCGTTGTCCATCGACGGCGTGGGCGTGAGCTGCATCTGGATGACCATCGTGGCGCCCATGAGGATCGGCATGATGTTGATCGGGAGGCCGAAGACATGCGCGACGGTGTCGGTGGCTGAAAGATCGGTGGCCCAGAGGAAAGGTTGGAAGCGGAGTTCGGCGGTGCTTTGCAGCATCTGGAAGAAGCCGATGAAGAACGGAATGGTGATGAGAATCGGGAAGCAGCCGCCGACGGGGTTCACCTTGTGCTTCTTGAAGAGCTCCATCGTGGCGGCCTGGAGCTTCTGCGGGTTGTCTTTGAATTTTTCGCGGATCGCCTGCATCTCGGGCTGAATCTTCGCCATGCGTTTGGCGGATTTCGAAGCGGCGAGCGTGAAGGGGACGAAGATGGTTTTGAGTATCAGCGTGGTAATTACAATGGCCCAGCCCCAGGACCAGGAACCACCGGGGAACCACGAATGGACCCACGTCATCAGCGTGATCAGGATCTGGCTGAAGAATTTGAAGAAGCCGAACTGCATGACCTTGTCCTGGTCGGCTTTGAACACGTCGCTGTTGGCGAGGCGGCGGTATTCTTTCGGGCCAACGTAGAAGTCGGCGGAGAGCTTCGTTTCGGCGTTGGCGGCGATCGGCGCGAGATCGAACTGGGTCGAGGTGGTGATGCCGTAGGCGTTGCGTTCGTCTTCGGGGAGCGCGGGGAAGAGTTTCACGCGGCGCGAGACCATGCCGGCGGCGGGGATTTCGGGTGTCAGGATGGCGGCGAAGAACTGGTTGCTGATCGACGTCCAGACCAGCGGGCCGCCGGTCGCGATGAACGGTTTCGGCAGGCTGGCGCCGATGCCGAGGAAGCCGCTGCCGCCTTCGAGTTCGGAGCGAGCGAAGAAGTCCTGATCTTCGCCGTCGGAGTAGCCGGTTGTGAGCTGGACGCCGAGATCGCGCGCGTGCGTGGGAGCGGCGGTGCCGAGACTCCAGGCGACGCGAGGAAGGGTGAACGGTTGTTCGCCGATGTTGCGGAACGTGGTCTCGTGGCGGACGACGTAGGGGTCGTTGGCTTTATCGGGCGACGTGACGATCCGGTAGCGGCGGGTGACTTCGAGGCGGTTGTCGAGGATGGCGCGGTAAACGACCTCGCTGGTGTTGCTCGAGACGACTTCGAATGCGGCGGTGCGATCGAGGCCGGGGAAGTCGACAAACGCGAGCATCGGGTCGGAGTGCAGCGCGTTGAAAACGAACGGCTCGGGGCTGCCTTTCTCGGCGGCGTATTTCTTGAAGGCGACATCGCGGATGGCGCCGCCGGAGTTGGTGAGGCGAACGATAACGAATTCGTTTTCGAGCGTCGTGACGGTGCTGGTGGCCGCCTCGGTGGAGATGGGCGCGAAGGTGCCGGTCGGCGTGGGCACGCCGGTGGGGCTCGACGGCGTGGCGGCGGCGACCTGGCCGGCCGCGGCGGGGCCTTGGTCGGCGACGGCGGGTTGGTTGACCGTGGGCTGCGGGGAACTGGTGGGATTGGGCGAAAGATATCGTCCCAGGAACATGCTGGCGAAGGCGGCCAGCAGGAGGACGACGCCGATCGTGGTGTTCTTTTTGTCCATGAAAAATCGGATTAGAGGCTAGAGGCCGCGGGAGAGCCGGCGCGCGGCAAGCGCACACAGCGCGGGGCGCGACGCGGGGGCACGGGATCAAAACCGCCCGGATGGAGCGGCGTGCATTTGAGAAGGCGGACGACGGAAAGCGCGAGGCCGGCGAGGGCGCCGTGCGTGCGGATCGCGTCGACGGCATAATGCGAGCACGTCGGGGAGAAGCGGCAGCCGCAGGTGGGAAACAGAACGACGAGCGCGGGAGAAACGGTGCGTTGGTAAAGCCAGACCAAAGCGAGGAGGGCGCGCGCGGGCAGGCGAAAAGCGAAGCGGGCGAGCGACGGGATCATGGCGTGGCGGGAGGTGCGGCCTTGCGACAGGCGTCGAGGAAGCGGGCTTCGAGTTCGGGGAAAGGTGTGTCGAGGGCGGCGGCGCGAGCAGACAGAAGGCTATCGGTGCCTGCGGGCAGATGGTCCTGATGGCGACGGAAGATTTCGCGGAGGCGACGCTTGGCGCGATTGCGGAGAACGGCGTGGCCGACGGCGGCGGTGGAGGCGATGAATGCGGCGCGACGGACGTCCGCGGAAGCCTGCTCGTGGTCGGTATTGCGGCGGAGACACCAGAAGGTGAACGCGCCGCAGTTGTAGCGGCGACCGCGTTCGCGGATCGCCCGGAAATCGCTCTGGCGGCGGATGTGCTGCTCAGGGCGAAATCGCATCGGGACAAAAGGCTGAAGGACTGAAAACTGAAAGGCTGAAAAAAGCGGCGAATCCGGAAAGCGAATACGCGGCGTGTTTCAGGCGTTCAGCCTTTCAGTCCTTCCGCCTTCGCAATCAGACAACCGTAAGGCGTTTGCGGCCCTTCAGGCGGCGGGCTTTGATGACTTTGCGGCCGCTCTTGGTGGCCATGCGAGCGCGGTAGCCGATCTTGCGGGCGCGCTTTTTGCGGTGAGGGCGGAACGTGGGTTTCATGATTTCGTGAAAAAAAGAGGGTCAGTGGTGCCTAACGCGAAGGGGGGTGTCAAGGGTGGTAATTCGCCGCGAGGCGGATGCGGTTTCACGGCTGGCGATGCGGGTGAATTTGGTTTTGGGTCGCGCGATGCGCATCGCGGTTATCTCGGACACGCACGACAAGTTTCCGGCGACGCTGCCGGAGCGGTTGGAAGGAGCGGAGGAAATCTGGCATTTGGGGGATGTGTGCGAGCCGTGGACGCTGGCGGATTTTCATGCGCTCGGCGTGCCGTTGAAAATCGTGGCGGGGAACTGCGACGAGCATCCGTGGCCACCGGCGCTAACCCTGGAGCGGGAAGGAGTGACGTTTTTCCTGACGCATGTGCCGCCGGTGCGCGAGCGGGTGCCGGCAGGCATCGCGGCGGTGTTGCACGGACATACGCATGTGCCGCGGGACGAGACGATCGCGGGCGTGCGGTGGTTGAATCCCGGTTGCATTACGCGGCCCAATCGCGGGGCGCCGGCGAGCTTCGCGTGGTTGACGGTAGAACGCGGGAAGATGCAGTGGGAACTGGTTTTGGTTTAGCCTGACTCACGCGAACGAGCCTCATGCACCGGTTGTCGTATTTGCCGAATTTGTTGAGCAGCCTGCGGATTACGCTGGCGCCGGCGATGTTGGCGGCGGCGTATTCGAACTCGAAAGTGGGGTTTGCGACGTTGCTGACGGTGGCGCTGGCGACGGATGCGATCGATGGTGTGCTGGCGCGGCGGTGGAAGGCGGAGACGGCGTTGGGCGCGCGGCTCGATCATTGGGGGGATGCTTTGACGGCGACGCTGGGCGCGGTCGGGGTGTTTTTCCTCTGGCCGCACGTTGTGGAGCGAGAATGGGTGTCGGCGGTGGTGGCGGTGGGCGGATATTTAGCGGCCGGAGCGGGGCGAATCATGCAGCCGGAGGACCTGCCGAGTTGTCGCGGGTGGGTGGCGAAACTGCTGTCGTTGCTGCTGCCCGTATCGTTGCTCCCGCTGGTGAATGAGGTGGCGGCGTGGCCGTTTCAGGCGGCGGCGGCGTTGCAGCTGGCGCTCGGCGTGTGGCGGATGATTCAGGCGAGTGCGATGAATGCGAAAAAGAAGACGGAGGAGGCGGTGGCGTGACGCCGTCGCGCGAGATGAAGCGAGGAGCGGTGGACCGGGGCGGGGTGGGGCGCGGAGGTGAAGGCGCCTCGCGTTCGCGGTGGCCGAACATCATCACGGGAACGAGGCTGGCGTTGATGCCGGCGGTGTTGGCACTGGCGCTGGCCGGCGAACGGATGTGGTTCGCGGTGGTGCTGGGCGTGGCGCTGCTGACGGATGTGTTCGACGGCTTGGTTGCGCGCTGGCTCGACGCGTATTCAGAATTTGGACGCAAACTCGACAGTGTGGCGGACTATGTGACCCTGTGCGTCGGGTTGAGCGGGATCGTGCTGCTTTGGCCCGAGGTGGTTCGGCGCGAGTGGCCGTGGATTGCGGCGGGGATGGGGATGTTTGTGGCGGTGTTGATGTTTGGATTTTGGAGGCTCGGGCGGGCGCCGTGCTATCACACATGGGGGGCGAAGCTCGGAGCGGTGTTGTGTGCGGTGTCGCTGGTGCCGCTGCTGGCCGGATGGGCGGCGTGGCCGTTTCATGCGGCGATCGTGCTGCAGCTGGTGGCGGGGCTGGAGGAGATTGCGATCACGCTGGTGCTGCCAAGACATGTCGGTGAAATGCCGAGCGTGTGGCATGCTTGGCGGAGGCGGAGGGAGGGCTGAGAGAGGTGATGAATATTGTAATGTAATGTATTACAATGGGTCGAGGTAGAATTTCTTATGTTGTAATATAATGTATGACTAACCCGCAGGGGTGAATGCCGTCTGACGGGCGGGGCGGGGGCGGGGCGGTTGGTGCGGTGGCAGGCGCGATTGGACGGGGCGGGGGGAATCTGCCTACAGTCGGGACATGACGATCGAGCGAGTGACCGACTGGGGCGATGCGGGGGATGTGCGAGCGGTGGCGGAGTTGTTGATCGCGTGCGTGGAGGGTGGGGCATCGATCGGGTTCTTGGCGCCGATGAAGCCGGAGGAGGCGGAGGAGTATTGGAGGAAGATTGGGAGCGAGTTGGCGGCGGGGAGTCGCGTGCTATTGGTCGGGCGCGAAAGCGAGACTCGGCGAATTGTGGGGGCGGCGCAGCTGGTGTGTGAGACGAAGCCGAACGGGCGGCATCGCGCGGAAGTGCAGAAAGTGATGGTGCTGCCATCGCATCGGCGGCGGGGAATCGCGGCGCGGTTGATGGGCGCGATCGAGGCGACTGCGGCGGAACGCGGGGTGTGGCTGTTGTTTCTCGATACGAGCGACAGCCACGCGGGCGCGAGGGCGTTTTACGAGGTGCTGGGGTATGTTTACGTGGGCGGGATTCCGGGGTATGCGACGGACACGCGCGGCGTGCCGGAGCAGAATGCGATTTTCTACAAGACGCTGGCGCGCGGCGCGTGAATTGTTTCACTCGCGATCCACACGTGGAGCACGAGGAGCAACAGGATCTTTTTGGGTTATTCGCGCCGGAGAGCGGCGTGCACAAAGCGCCGCCGGCGCAGCCGTTGAAAGCGGCCGAGCCGGAAGCAGCTGGCGTGGGCGCGGTGGTGTTTCGGCGAAGTCATCTGGCGCGGAATTACCGGCTGACGTTGAAGCGGGATGGGACGGCGGTGGCGACGATTCCGGCGCGCGGGTCGGAGCGCGAGGCGCGCAAGTTCGTGGCGGAGCATCAGGAATGGCTGGAGAGAGCGCGGGAGCGGCAGCGTCACAGGCCGCGCGGCGCGGAGGTGTGGACGGTCGGCACGCATGTGTTGTGGCGGGGCGAGATGTGCGAAGTGCGGATCGCGGCGGCGGGGGAGAAGCCGCAGGTGTGTCTGGCGGCGGATGTGTTTCGCGTGGCGAGATTGGACGGGGATTTGCGGCCGACGCTGGAGGCGCACTTTGGCCGGCGGGCGAAGATCGAATTGCCGGCGCGGACGTGGGAGCTCGCGGCGGTGACGGGCGCGGAGGTGAAGCAGGTAACGGTGCGGAACCAGCGATCGCGTTGGGGATCGTGTTCGGCCAATGGGACGATCTCGCTTAATTGGCGGCTGGTGCAGACGCCGGAATCGGTGCGCGACTACATCATTTATCACGAGCTGATGCACCTGCGGGAGATGAATCACTCGGAGCGATTTTGGGCGCGCGTGGAAGAGGTGTGTCCGGATTGGCGCGAGGCGGAGCGATGGATCAAGCGAAACGGATCGCTGGTCGGCTTGTGAGCACCGGACGCGCGGAGCGCCGGAGAAACCTCTAACAAACGGCCGTTTCGGGCGGCGGGTTCGATTCTGCTCTTTCGAGCTTTGGGTTTTCGCTTAGCGGAAATCGATGAGCTCGACTTCGAAGACGAGGGTGGCGCGGGGCGGGATGGTAGGCGGGCGGCCGTTGATGCCGTAGGCGAGCCAGTGCGGGATGATGAGCGTGCGCTTCTCGCCTTTTTTCATGGTGAGGAAGGCTTCGTCCCAGCCTTTGATGACGGCGTTGGTGCCGACGCGAAATGTGAGAGGGACGCCGCTGCGATAAGAGCTGTCGAAGGGGGTGCCGTCGAGGAGGCGGCCATCGTAATGAGCGATGACTTCGTCGCCGACCCGTGGCGTGCCGCCGGAGCCGGGAGCGCGGACGAGATACATGAGACCGGAGTCGGTGCGCGTGGCGGTCGGGTATTTGTGGCGGATGGTGTCGGCGTCGGATCCGCTCAGTTCGTTGCCCTTTTTATCGAGGGCCTCGCGCATGGCGCTGTTGATGGGGCGACCCGGATCATCGCGGAGGAGCCAGCCGGAGCGGACGACGAAAGCGATGGTGATAAGGATGACTCCGAGAAGGGCGAGGTAGATGACGCTGCGCATGGCGGAAAGAGAAAGGCGGATTTCGCGCAGCGGGGCGCGGATTGCAAATCTGGATATCGGCGAGAAGGAAGACGTGTGGTCGCGATTAGCGATCGAACGTGACGGTGCGGCGACCGCCGACATTGGTCACGACGATGGGGCCGCTGGTGTAAACTTCGGGGTAGATTTCGCTGGCGGCGAGCTGGATGGTTTTAATGTGACGATCGGGGCCGACGAGGTCGGTGTAGAGAACGGAGGAGACGCCGTGTTCGAGCATGTATTGGTCGGAGGCGGAGGCGAGTTGGCGGGCGTTGTTGTAAACGGTGGTGTCCTGCGAGACGATTCGCATGCGGTTGAAGGTCGGAATCGCCATGGTGGCGAGCAGGCCGATGATCACGACGGTAATCATGATCTCGACGAGGGTGAAACCCTGACGAGCGGAAGGGGACATGGCTGAAGCGGGAGGCTGGAGGCGCCGAGTCAGTCAGGGGGCAGGCAGGAGTGCAGTAGTAAAAACTGAGGTCCGGAGAGAGCGTGGAAGGCGGGGCTGACTGGCGATCCGGCGAGCGTCTCGGAGGCGATCGAGTTCAGGGGCGAGAAGGAGCGGGCGCGGATTCGAACTTGAAGATGAGGGCGTCGAGAATCGCATCGACGTGGAGCTTGGTTTTTTGACCGGGAGAGACAGGGCCGGTTTTTCCGGCGGCGGCGATGGCGGTTTCGGCTTCGGCTTTGGCGGTGGTGAGCAGGGATTGCTTGGCGGCGTGGAGGGCGCCGGTGCGGGTGAATTCCTGCAGGGTGCCGGAGCGGCCCATGAAATGTTCGAGCAGGCGGTCGCCGATCCAGAGTCCCCACTGGTCGAGGTCGGCGAAGTAAACGGCGAGGACGCTGTCGGGCGGAAGGTGAAGTTGGCGGGCGAGCGAACCGGTGTAGTTGCCGGGGCGTTGGTTGGGTGTGTCGGGGGTGAAGGATTCGAAAAGACGGGCGTAGAGTTTTACGCCGGTGGCGCGTTCGAGATTGGCAAGTTTGGTATCGAAGGTTTTGGCGCGCGACGGACTGGGGGAGAGGAGATTGTCGGGATCGTCGAAGTGCGGCGGTGTGGCACGGGGTGTTTTGGCGAGGAGGGATGCGAACGTTTCGGAATTGGCGTGAAAGGACTGGGCGGCGTCGCCGATGCGATGAATCGCGACGGTGGTGGTGGGATCGCCTTGTTGGAGTTGCGCGAGGACTTCGAGACCGCGCACGACGCGGCCGAAGACGCTGTGCAGGTAGTTGAGGCGATTGACCGGGGCGAGGGTGAAGAAGAATTGAGAGCCGTTGGTGTCGGTGCCGGCGTTGGCCATGGAGAGAATGCCGGCGGCGTCGTGCCGGAGGCCGGGGGCGAACTCGTCGGGAAATTCATAGCCTGGTCCGCCCATGCCGGTGCCGAGAGGGTCGCCGCCTTGGACGACGAAGCCGGGAACGACGCGATGGAAAGTGAGGCCGTTGAAATAGGGCGTGCCAGGCTTGGGGCCGAGTGTGCCTTCGGCGAGACCAACGAAGCTGGTGACGGTGAGAGGAGTTTTTTCGTAGAAAAGTTCGGCGACGATCGTGCCGCGCGGTGTCGTGAATTCCGCGTAGAGGCCGTCGGGGAGATCGGCGGTGGCGGAGTCCGCGGCGTGTGTGAAGGGAGAGAGTAAGATCGCGATGAGGAATGCCAGGCGAGGAAGGGCGAGGGGCGAGCGGAGCATGGGCGGGAGCGTGAGGAAATTGCAGGTGGCGAGCGAGAGGAAGGCGCTGCGGGAGGAGAAAGATTACGAGAAAGAGGAAAGAGAAAGACCGGGTGGGAGCAGGCTCAGCGAGATTCGCGTGGACGACGTGAAGAGCGGGCGCGATGGTGCGGAGCGTGGTTGTGCTGAACACATTGGCGCCGGTTTTTCTGCTGATTGCGGTGGGCGTGTGGTTGCAGCGGAGCGGGTTGGTGTCGGCGGGGTTTTTGAAGGAAGCGAATCGCGTGACGTATTGGCTGGGATTGCCGGCGTTGTTGTTCACGCAATTGACGCGCTCGTTTCATCAGGCGAGCGGGGCCGAAGAGATGCTGGCGGCGATGGCGATCGCGAGCGTGGTGGTGATCGTGGTGGCGTATGCGGTGGCGCGGATGTTGCGCGTGCCGGGGCCGTCGAGAGGGACGTTTGTGCAGGGGGCGTTTCGCGGGAATCTGGCGTTCGTGGGGTTGCCGGTGATTTATGTGATGCCGGATGCGGTGCTGCCGGGAGGCGTGTCGGCGAAGGCGGCGGCGGTGGTGGTCGTGGCGCCGATGATGGTGGCTTACAATCTCGTGGGCGTGATCGTGCTGTTGTTGAGTCAGCACAAGTTGGGATGGGGAATGGTGGCGCCGTTTGTGAAGCAGTTGTTATCGACGCCGCCGTTGGTGGCGACGGTGGCGGGCATCGGTTTTGCGCTGATGGGATGGACGCTGCCGGCGGCGGTGGACACGGCGATGCTGGCGCTCGGGGAAATGGCGCTGCCGCTGGGATTGCTCGGTGTCGGAGGTTCGCTGGCGTCGATTGGCGAACACGTCGGAGGGAGGGCGGCGTGGGGAGCGGCGGTGTTGAAGACGATGGTCTCGCCGCTAGCGGGTTGGGTGGTTGGACGCGCGATGGGATTGGGCGAGCTCGAGCTGAAGATGGTGATGATCTTCATGGCGACGCCCACGGCGATCATCTCGTATGCGGTCGCGGTGGAATTGAAGGGCGACGAAGGGATTGCGTCGGGCGCGATCGTGTTGAGCGTGCTGACCTCGGTGGTGTCGCTGGCGGTGGTGATCGGGATGCTTTAAGCGTGGGTCGCTTACGGGATGCGGAGCGTGGTGCCGACGGTGAGGGCGTTTTCGTTTTGGATGACGTCCCGATTGGCTTCGAGAATTTCGTCCCAGCGGCCGGGAGTGCCGTAGTATTGGCGGGAAATCTTTGCGAGGGTGTCGCCGAGAACGATGGTGTGCTGACGCGGAGCGGCGGGAGTCGCGAGGGGCGCGGACGTATCCGGAGTTTGGGGACGGGCGAAGTCGGGCCGCGTTGGGGTGGCGAGGGTGGAGCCGGGAGGCGGGCCGGCGAGGGCGAGCCGGGTTTTGAGCTGCGCGTTTTCGGCGGAGGTGGAAACGAGTTGGGCTTTGGTTTGGCGGAGCTCGTCGTAGAGCGCGGACATTTGGGCGGCGTTGTCGGAGGCGGAACGCTCAGCGGCCGTGTGGGCGTTTTCGGCGGAATGGGTGGCGTCGTTTTTCAGGCGATCGTTTTCGGCCTGGAGTTGCGAGTAACTGCGCAGGACGGTGGCGAGCCGATCTTCGGTGTCGGCGAGTTTACGCGTGAGATCCGGTGACGGGGCGGCGGCGGTCTGAGGTGCGGTGGCTTCGGCGAGCCGGGTTTCCAGCGTGGCGTGATCGGCACGAAGCGAATCGAGTTCGGCTTGGAGCCGGGTGACTTCGCCCGCGGAGGATTTCAGACGATCGTTCTCGGCCTGGAGCTGGGAAAAACTGCGGAGCGTGGTGTTGAGCTTGTTTTCGGCGTCGGCGAGTTTGGCGGCGAGATCGGCGGGCGGCTGCTGGGAGAGCTTGGCTTCGAGCTCGGCTTTTTCGGCGCGGAGCGATGCGAGCTCGGCGGTGAGATTCTCGGCGTCGGTGGAGGCGCTTTTGAGGCGGTTGTTTTCCTGCTGGAGGAGCGTGTAACTGCGGAGCGATGTGGAGAGTTTATCTTCGAGGTCGGCGAGTTTCGCGGCGATCTCCGGGGAGGGCTCGGAAGGGTTCGCGGGGGTGGCGGCGGCGAGTTGTTCGCGGAGGGTGTTTTCGGATTCGCGGAGTTGAGCGAGGTCGGATTGGAGGCGCGTGTTTTCCTGGCGGAGCGTCTGAAGAATGGCGGCGTTTTGGGTGTGTTGGTTGGACGCGGCGCGAAGGACGTCGTTTTCGGCGCGGACCAAGGCCTCGGCGCGGCGTGTCTCGGCGAGTTGGGCTTCGAGATCGGCGAGCCGGGAAGAGAGATCGTCGGCGGGCGTCGCGGCGGCGAGTTGTTCGCGGAGGCGCGATTCGCTTTCGCGGAGCTGCGCGAGTTGGGCTTCGAGGGCGGCTTTTTCCTCCTGCAGGCGGGAGGCGCCGGCAACGAGCGTATTGAGGCGATGGGTGGCTTCGTCGGCGCGCGTCTTTTCAGCGGCGAGGGCGGCGGGCGAGACGGTGTCGCTCTGCGCGGTCGTGAGCTCTTTCACGCGGGTGTCCGCAGTGGCGAGGAGCGCTTTGACGTCGCGGAGTTCGGCGATGCGGGCGTTGAGGGTGGAGTCGAGTTGTTGGTTTTTGGTGCTGAGGACCTCGATCGTGGCCTGGGCGCTTTGGAGCTTGGTGCGGAGATCGGCAACCTCGGCGGCGAGTCGCTCGGATTCGGCGCGAGAGGAATCGTCGCCTGTTTCTGGCGCGCGTTGGATGACGATGTCGGGCTCGTCGGCGGCGTAGGCGGGAAGCGAAGCAGCGAGAAGGCAGGCGAGGAGGAAGCGGGTCGGAGCGGTCATGACGGAAAAGCAGAGGGGGTTGGACACAAAGGACGGGCGGGAGTGCGGAGAGAGTGTGCGAGATCAGGTCCAGGATTTCGAACGTTCGACGGCGCGGGACCAATCGCGCCGCAGGCGTTGGATCGAGGCGGCCGGGGTGGACGGACGAAACGTTTTTTCGACGCCCCAGAGCCGAGCGATTTCGTGGCGGTTTTTCCAGAAGCCGACCCCGAGGCCGGCAAGGTAGGCGGCGCCGAGTGCGGTGGTTTCGGTGGTGCGTGGACGGACGACGGGGACGCGGAGGAGGTTGCTTTGAAATTGGAGCAAGGCGTCGTTCACGGTTGCTCCGCCGTCGACGCGGAGTTCGCGGAGGCGTTGGCCGGAGTCGGTTTGGATCGCGGTGATCAGATCGGCGCTTTGGAAGGCGATACTCTCGATGGCGGCGCGGGCGATGTGCGCGGCGGTGGTGCCGCGGGTGAGACCGAGGAGGGCGCCGCGTGCGTTGGGGTCCCAATGGGGAGCGCCGAGGCCGGCGAAGGCGGGGACGAAGTAAACGCCACCGTTATCGGCAGCGCGGGCGGCGAGGGTTTCGACCTCGGAGGAGCGGGCGATGACGCCGAGCCCGTCGCGCAGCCATTGCACGACGGCGCCGCCGATGAAGACGCTGCCCTCGAGCGCGTATTCAAGCGGGCTGGACGGGCCGAGCCGCCAAGCGATGGTGGTGAGAAGCTGGTGTTGGGAGACGACCGGTTGCGTTCCGGTATGTTGAAGAAGGAAGCAGCCGGTCCCGTAGGTGTTTTTCGCCATGCCGGGGCGAAAGCAGGCTTGGCCGAAAAGCGCGGCTTGTTGGTCTCCGGCGATGCCCGCGATAGGCAGGCCGCGGAGGGCGGGAAGTGCGGTGATCTCGCCCACGACTTCACTGCTGGCGCGAATCTCCGGGAGGATTTCGCGAGGAATGCGAAGCGTGCGAAGCAGTTCGTCATCCCACTCGCCCGTGCGCAGATCGACGAGGAGCGTGCGGGAAGCGTTGGAGACGTCGGTGGCGTGCACGCGTCCGTTGGTGAGTTGCCAGAGCAGCCAGGTGTCGACAGTGCCGAACGCGAGTTCGCCGCGTTCGGCGCGGCGGCGTGCGCCGGGGATGTGATCGAGCAGCCAGCGGAGTTTGGTGCCGGAGAAGTAGGGATCGAGGACCAGACCGGTGCGTTGGCGGAAAAGCGGCTCAAGCCCGCGGCGTTTGAGGTCGGCGCAAAGTTTGGCGGTGCGGCGATCCTGCCAGACGATCGCGGGAGCGATGGGTTGGCCGGAGCGGCGTTCCCAAACAAGGGTGGTTTCGCGCTGGTTGGTGAGGCCGACGGCGGCGACGTCGCGGCGGGTGAGATTGGCTTCGGCGACCGCAGCGAGGGCAACGCGGCGGGTGGTGTCCCAGAGATCGCGCGGGTGGTGTTCGACCCAGCCGGGTTGAGGGAAGTGTTGGGCGAACTCCTGCTGGGCGGTGGCGCGAGCGCGACCCTGACGATCGAAGAGGATGGCGCGGGACGAAGTCGTGCCTTGGTCCAGCGCGAGGATCAACGAGGCGCTCATGGGGCCGGGCGAGCATGTGACGATTCGGGACGGCTTCAAGCATGGGAGGCCCCTACGCAGGTATACGTAGATCCGCGGGGGCTCTCGTCTTGACTTGGCCTTCTAGGGTATAAACCTCGGCCACGCTGTATCCATTCCGGCATGCGACCCCAGCAAACGAGTCTTTGTCGATCTGCGAGGTGCCCTTGGAAAGGATGCCGGCGTGTTGGTGGTGTGGCTTTTGCCAAGCTTTGTCTTCGTTGCGAATAGTCGCGCGTTTTCTTTTCAAGCCCATGAAAGTTCTACGTGTCAGCTTCCTGTTGTTCGCTGCGCTGCTGAGCGCAGCGTTCGCGCAAAACGGTTCGGTTGCCCCGGCGCGCCAAGCGTATAACGCGGCGATTTTCGTCACGAATCGCGCGGGTGCGGAATACGACGCGCAGCTCCCGGTGCTCGAGGATTTGCTGACCGCGAAGCTGACGGATGTCGGTTTCAGCCTGATGACCCGCGGTGTGGTGATCGAGGCGGCGAGCAAGTTCGATAACAGCCTCGCGTCGCTGGATCGCCCGGACGACCGCCTCTCGGCGCAGTTGCAGGATCAGTCGTCGGCGCTGCGACTCGCGGAGAGCATGGGAGCGGATTACATCCTGTCGGCGTCGATCGCGGGCATCACGAAACAGAGACGCAACATCAACGCCTACGGGGTGCAGGTGGCGAATTACGAATACACGTTGCGCCTCGCATATAATGTTTTCGATGCCAACGGCGGCGGTTCGCTGACGGGTGGCGTGGTGCGCGCGACGAAGACTGAGCAGAACACCGTTCATTCGAATCAAGGATTCAAAGTTGTCCCGCCCGATCCTTCGACTCCCGCAGCGGCGCCGGGCTCAGAAGCGGCCAACGCGGACGAGGCGCTCGCGCGCTTCGCGAAGCAATACGAGAAGGCGATCGGGCTCGTGGTGATCGCCGCGCCGAATGGTCCGGTGCCGATGGCGACCGCGTGGGGCGTGGGGCCGAATGCGTTTGCGACCAACAGTCACGTGACGGAGCCGGTGAAGGAATACATGGCGAAGGGTCTTCCCGTTTATGTGATCATCAACAAGCACCCGGATCTGCGCTATCCGGTGACACGCGCCATTTCGCACCCGCGCTACGGCGGCCCGGGTCCCAATGCGGACGGCCGCGAGCCGGCCGTGGGCGGCTACGATGTGGGCGTGCTCGAAGTTCAAGGTGCGCTCCAATCCTGGATGCCCGTCGCGACGATGGACGAGTTGAAGCAAGTCGATTCGGGCCACCGCATCGCGTATCTCGGATTTCCGATGGAGGAGATCCAAGGCGGCGGCGTCGATCCGCGGAGTCCGGTGGCGACGATGCAGTCGGGTATTGTCACGGCGAATACAGACTGGTGGCTTTCGCACGGCACGCCGGACACGCGGCAGCTCGTGCAGCACAATCTCAGCTCCTCGGGCGGCGCGAGTGGCAGCCCGATTTTCAACGCGAAAGGTCGTGTGATCGCATTGCACTCGGCGGGCAACTCGAGCCAGAGCGTCGCGATTGAAGACGGTCAGATGAGAGTGACTCGCCGCAAATCTGGCGTGCAGATCAATTATGCGCAGCGCGCGGATCTTCTCGCGGACGTTTACACGCTTCGCACTTCGGGAAGTGGCAGTTCGTCGGTCGCCGCGAAAGGGGCGGTGGCGGTGGCGTTCGTCGATCCCGACATCGAAGCGGTCGTGGCGGATTTGCTCGATGATGCGACCACGCAGCTCGCGACGATGCTGAAAACCAAGGTGGCGCAGAACCGCATCCCCGCGCCGAGCGCGAAGGCGAATTTCGTCAACATCACCCTGAACGTCGAAACGGCCGATCTCTACGTGCCGGACGTGCGTATCGGGCCGGAAAATACCGTGACGATTCAGGACGGCCGCCTCGCGGTGGCTCCGCTTAATGTCAGCGTGGAAATCGACGGCGTGACGGTGGGTTCTGCGCCGGGCAAGGTTCAGGTGCGTCCCGGACTGCGCAAGCTGCGGCTGACGCGCGAAGGTTACACGCCGTGGGAGCGCACGATCAACGCGGTCGAAGGACAAACGCTGACCGTCGCGATGCAGATGAGTCCGGCGGGCCTCGCGCGCTGGCAGGAACTCACGGCGTTCATGAATGTGTTGAAGAACGACGCCAAGCTCACGGACGCGCAAGTGCAGGTCCTCCAAGGGCAAGCGCAAATGCTTCAGAACAGCGGTTTCAAGGTGAACGTGAACACCACCGACGGAATCGTGATTCAGAATCGCTCCATCTTTGGCCTGTAATTTTTCACTCCGATGATCGCCATGAAACTTTCCCGCTGGTTTTGCCTCGGCCTCGTTGCTGCCGCGCTGGTTGCTCCCTTTGCGCAAGCACAGGAGGGCCGCAAGAGCATCGTCGTCACGAAAATCGCTGCGACGGATGCGTTGCTGAAACGCATGTCGAACCAAGGGGTGACGCTTTCAATCGAGAGCGTGCTCCAGGCGCTCGATGCGCAGGTTTACGACCGGCTCGTGAACACGCGGCGCTTCAATGTGCTCGAGCGCTCCGACGCCGACGCGTTGTTGGAGGAGGCGGGCGCGACGGGTGGGACGTTCATCTTCAGCAAATCGGATTACGTTTTCACGATCCGCGTCGACAGCTTCAACGACCGTCAGGAAACGCGGCGGCTCGCATCGCTCGGCAAGACGGTGATGGCGCGTTCGCTCGAAGTTTCGGCGGTGGCCAAGATCACCGAAGGCGCCACGGGCCGCGCAATCGGGACGGCGAACATCCAGGTGGCGGTGCGTGACTCCGAAAATCGCTCCGCCAACACGGTTGACCGGGTCGGCGAGGCCAGTGACGACCTCATCAATCAGGCCACGCGCGAGCTCGCGCACAAACTGGCGATGCGCGCGGTGGATTTCATTTATCCGGCGCGGGTCATCGGAAAGCGCGATCAAGTCGTGACGATCAATCGCAACGACTCCTCTGGCATCAGAGTCGGCCAGGTGTGGGACGTGTTTGTGCTCGGCGACGAGTTGATCGATCCCGATACAGGCGACACGAGCATGGAGGAGGTTTTTGTTGGGCAAGTGAAGGTGACTCGTGTCACGCCGCAGAACTCTCAGGCCACCGTGTTGGAAGACACCGGCATCGATCGCGGAGCGCTCGTGCGGCTGGCCGAAGACGTCGAGGACGAAGAGGAGTAATCCCAGTTGCCCGGTGAGCCGCACATGCGCGGACGCCTTCCCCCCTTTCCAGCCAACCAACTAGACACGCATGAAATCGTCCCCTGCCTCGAAGCCGGCGAAATACTACGCCGCGCTTGCCAGTCTCGCCGCGCTCTTCCTCGCCGGCTGTCAGACCTACCAACAGCAAAGCAGTGCTCTCACGCAATCAAGCCGAATGGGCGGTGTGGCCGCCGCCGTGGCAGCAGCTGACAAGAAGGCGGAGTCGGCCAAAGGCTCAAAAGACGAGATTATCTGGCGCTTGGAGCAAGGCGTGGCGTTGCGGAATGCCGCGCTGGCCGATGTGTCGCAAGTTGCGCCGCCTCCGCCGCCTCCGGCCGCCCCCGTGGCGGAAGGTGAGACGCCGGCTCCGGTGACCGCGCCCACGCCGGAGGAAGTGCACGCGTATTACTTCAGTCGTTCGATTGAGGCCTTCGATTTGGCTGAAGAGCGCATCAACCGCTACGAAGAGGAGGCCAAAGTAAAGGTGGGGGCGGAAGTGGGCGCCGCGCTGACGAGTCAGGCTTCGCTGCCTTATCGCGGTCGCGCTTACGACAAGGTGATGATGAACACCTACAAGGCGCTCAACCAGATGGCGCTGGGCCAGCGCGACAATGTGCGCCTCGAGCTCAATCGCTCGTTGCAACGCCAGCGCGACGCCGTGGCGGAAAACGAAAAGCGCATCGCCGAGGCACAGGAAATCGCGGCGAAGGCGAAGACCGGGGAAGCCAAGACCGAGGACGGCAAGAACGCCGCCTACGATTCTGACAAAGCACTCTCGGATCCGAAGACCGGTCCGGCGTTGCAGGCGGCATTGGATTCGTCGATCGCGCCGATGAAGCCTTACGGCGACTACGTGAATCCCTTCGCGGTTTTCCTCGATGGGTTGTTCTTCAGCACCCTCGGCGAGAACGGTTCGGACTGGGAGCGCGGCCGGCATTCGTTCGAACGCGTGGCCGGGATCGTTTCGGACAATCCTTATCTGCGCGACGATCTCGCGATGGCGTCCGCGGTGGCGGAAGGGCAGCAGCCGGAAGGTCTGACCTATGTGATCTTCGAAACCGGCTCGGCTCCCGCTCGCGGCCAGGTGCGCGTCGACATCCCGACTTTTCTTGTCACGAGCAAGCTCGCGTATGTCGGCGCGGCGTTTCCCAAGCTTGAATTCAACAACGACTATATCAGCACGCTCGGCGTTGGCTGCAGCGGGCAAACGTTCACGACCGCGACCATCGCCAGCATGGACAGCATCGTGGCCAACGACTTCAAGAATGAGTGGCCGTTGATCGTCACGAAGACGATGATCACGACCGCGACGAAGGCGATCGTGCAGGCGGCGGCGCAGAAAGTGGTTGAAGATCGCGCGGGTGCGCTCTGGGGCTTTGCGGCAGGGCTCGCCGCTGGCGCGCTCAACGCTGCCACCAACATTGCCGACACCCGCACGTGGACGACATTGCCGAAGGAATTCCAATACGCACGCGTGCTCACGCCGGCTGACCGCCAGCTTACGCTGACGGCTGGAGCGGCGACGCAAACGATTGAGCTGATACCGGGATCCGTAAACGTCGTCTATGTGAAGAGCGCGTCGTCCACGGCGCCGCTTTACGTCTCACAATTCGCCCTCAAATGAAATCCAGTCTGCTCCTCCTGCCTGCCGTGCTGTTGCTTGCCGGCTGTGGCACCACCGTAAACACCGTCTCGCGCGCCGACTCGCTCGCCGCGCCGAGCATGGTCGCCGACCGGCGTGTGATCACCGACAACTCCCTCGCGGGAATGGTGCGCGTCGTTTCAGTCAACGAGGCCACCGTTTCCGGCAACCTGCTGAAGATTCAGGCCACGATCGAAAACCTGAAGCGCTCGACCAAGACCCTGAACTACAAGTTCGAGTGGGTGGACGAAAACGGCATGGCGATCGATTCCCCGAACGAGACTTGGAAGCAGATTCGTCTGCAACCGCGTGAGACGACGACGATTTCCACCGTTGCGATCACGCCGCGTGCCGTCGACTTCAACCTCAAGCTCAAGGAATAGTCCTTCGTCTCCATGAACCAAAAACGATTCCAGAAATTCTCGGCCGCCGTCACATTGTCGGCGGTTGCATTCCTCTTCGCCGGGTGTGAAACGACGCCCGAGACCCGCACGATCGATTCGCGCGGTCCCGAGACGTTGAACACGTCCAGCATCAACTCGCAGGATTGGGCGAATGCCGCCGATCAGCTCGTCGCCTCGCTGCTCTCTTCCGGAGCGCTCGAGCGCGCGAAGAAGCAGCCGGCGGTGCTCGCGATCGATCGGGTGATCAACAACACCACGCTCTCGGTCGACACCGATCTTCTCATCAAGAAGATCCGCGTGGCGCTCACGCAGACCGGAAAGGTCGCGGTGACAAACACGATGGGCTTGGGCGAGCGCGCGGTCGTGGCCTCGGAAGCGGCGGAACTCGAAGAGTTGACGACCGGCAAGAAGCAGAAGCTGACGACGCCGGACTACACGCTTTACGCGAAGCTGATTCAGCAGACGGATCGCTCGGGCAAGCAGACGCAGAACACGTATTCGTTCCAGATGTCGCTGATCGATACGCGCAGCGGCCTGACGACCTGGGAGGAAGAGCGCTCGATCGCGAAGCTCACCCGCCGGCCCAGCGTCGGCTGGTAAACACCTTGTGCTGCGAACGACTTAATCCAGCACCAAGCAACAAAGCCCCGGCGGAAACGCCGGGGCTTCTTCTTTTCGGAAGATGAGCTGAGCGGGCGGGAAAGTTTCGCTTCTTTTCGCCCAGGAAGACGGAGTCGCTACCGCGGTGATCAGATTAGGCCCGAGCCTGAACTCGCGCGTCTACGGCCGGCCGTGAGGCCGTCACTTGCTCGTGGGGGTGGTCGGCGGGCCGATGGGGCGGCCGTATTCGTCGACTTCCGTGTCGACCGGCACCTGCACGGTGCGGCCGTCGGCCGTGGTTTCGGTGCGCCACGTGCGGACGATGCGGCGCTCGTTGGTGAAGTTGGATTTTACTGCATCCGAGACGCCTTCCGCGCCGCCTGCGATGGCGCCCGCGACACCGCCGGCGACCGCACCGACGGCTGAGCCCGCGGCGTAGCCGATCGCGGGGCCGGGTTGGTTCGGGTTGGTGACGCGAGTTTCGGGAGGGCGGGTGGCGCAGCCGGAGGCGAAAGCGAGAAGCAAGGCGACGCTCGACGAAACGAGGGCGGAGCGGGTCTTCATTTCCCCGGAATTCCAAGCCAGGTGCCCCAAGGCAGCAAGACCGATCTGGCGCTGCGGACGGCACTTCCGCGCGAGCATGAAACCAAAGCGATGCGGCCCTGTCAGGGGCCGCATGAAAGCCGGACGAAAACTCGCGCTGACGATGCTGGCGGTGACGCTGGTGGTGCCGGTTTTTGCCGGACGCGGACCCAGCGGACGCGATGGCCGCCACGGCTTTCATCACCGACATCATCACCATGGCGGACACGGACATTACATTCGCCGACACGGATGGCATCGACCGCCTGCGCGGGTGAATTTGTGGTTCGGATATCCGGCCTACGCGCGGATCCCTTCGTATTCGTATTATGACTACGCGTATTCGAAGTGGGATACGCGGCCGAACTACGTGGCGAGCGGAGCGGTGTTGGGTGCGTTGGCGGGAGCGGTGATCGGCAACAATAGCGGCGATCTTGGACACAGTTCGTGGCGCGGCGCTGCACTCGGCAGCGTGGTGGGCTTGGCGGCGGGAGCGGTGGCGGAAAAAAGAGCGCGAGAACGGGAAAACGAAGAGGCCGCATCCGCGGGTAGGGTGCCGGCTTCGACCGAAGTGCGTGCGGTGCGGGAGCATGAAGCAACGAGCGAGGGTGAGCGATCGCGTCCGGCGGTGGAACCGTCGCGCATGGCGGAGGCGAACCGCCTCTTTGGCCGATGAGGCTCACCTAATTTTAACGGCACTGTTGAGAGGCTCGAAGTGTCAGCGTTCGACCCATGAACCAGCGAAAATTCATACGTATCCTTTTTCCTAGCACAGCGGCGTTGGCCCTGCTGACGCTGGCCGGCTGCGCGTCGCGCGGAGTGAAAAATCCCGACGGTGTGCCGGTGACGCAAATGGGCGCGGACGAGCGCGGCTTCGTGGCGGGAACGGGAATCGAGTCGCAGGATCTCGTGGCCGTAACCGATCGAATGGCGCGGAGCATCCTGGGTATTCCCGAGATCGCGCGCGCGGAAGCGCCGCCGCGCGTCGTGCTCGATCCGGTGGTGAACGAAACGCGGTTTCCGATCAACAAGGACATCTTCAACGACCGCATTCGCATTGAACTGAATCGTAACGCGATGGGTCGGGTGCGTTTCCTCGCGCGGGACCGGATGAGCACGCTCGAGCGCGAACGGGAGCTGAAGCAGACGGGGCAGGTGACCGCGAGTGCAGACCCGAATGTGACCGAGTTTCGCGGGGCGGATTTTTTCCTCACGGGGAAACTTTCTGGGATGTCGACGCGCACGAGTGCGGGCACGAGCGATTACGTGCTTTATAGTTTCCAGCTGATCGATGCGCGGACGAGCGAGATCGTGTGGGAGGATGCGGCGGAGATTAAGAAACAAGGCCTCGAAGATGCCGCTTATCGGTGAGCGCGACGGGCAAAGAGCGAGGCGCGGTCCGACGGGGTCGTCGGGCTGAAGACGGGCGCGGCGTAAGCACGTCCCGCGGGAATGTCGGTCTCCGCCGAGTTGTCGTCGCGGCGGGATTGATTCTTCTCGGCGGGTGTTTTTCGCCGTCGCGCGTGCCGAGCATCGCTTACACCGGCGATCCGGTGATCGATGGAAATGCGCAACTCGCGGCGGCGCGGGTCGAAGATCGGGTGTTGTGGAATTACCGAATCGCGGCGGCGGCAATGCGGGTGGGGAATTTCGAGGAAGCGAAGCGCAAGCTCGACGACGCGATCCTCACGATGGGCGGAATCATCGCCAACTCGGCCGACGCGGAGCGGGCGCGAAGGCTGTTTTCGGCGGAGCGATCGAAGGTGTTTATCGGCGAACCCTACGAGCGCGTGATGGCGTATTACTATCGCGGGATTCTCTATTGGCGCGATGGCGAGCCGGATAATGCGCGGGCGTGTTTTCGCACCGGACAGTTCATCGACAGCGATGCCGCGAATCAGGGCTATCGGAGCGATTACGTGCTGTTGGATTATCTCGATGGCTTCGCGAGCGTGAAGCTGGCGGCGGACGGACGAGACGCGTATCGGCGCGCGGTGGAAAATGGAAAAGGGCGTCCGCTGCCGCCGTATGACCGCGAGGCGAACGTGCTGGTGTTCGCGGAATTTGGCGCGGGGCCCCGGAAGTATTCCGGTGGCGAATACGGCGAGCAGTTGCGGTTTGCGGTCTCGGATTCGCGTGCGCATACGGCGGTGCTGACGGTCGCGGGACAGACAGTGACGCTGCCGGCGTATGACGATCTCAACTACCAGGCGACGACGCGAGGCGGGCGCTTGATGGATCACATTCTTGGAAACAAGGCGGTGTTCAAAAGCACGACGAACACGGTGGGCGACGTGGCGGCGGTGGGTTCGATCGTCGCCGCGAGCCGGATGAATCGATGGGATGGAACGCATAGCGAAGGATCGCAGAACACCGCGCTTGCGCTGGGGGCGGTGGCGTTGATCAGCAAGATCGCGTCGGCGGCGACAAGTCCGGAGGCGGATACGCGCACCTGGCACAATCTGCCGCAGCGACTGAGTTTTGCGGCGTTGAAGCTTGAGCCAGGAGCGCATGCGGCGCGGCTGGAGTTTTTGGATGCGGCGGGTGCGACGCTTCCGGCGCTCGCGCAGGATGTGCGTATTGTAGTGGGTGAAACGGACCGAGATACGGTGGTTTTTCTGAGTGAACTTAAGCGCTAACGGGCAGTCTCACCGAGCACCGACAATGAACCACACGCACTGCATGACCGTGCTCGCCGCCACCGCAGGACTCCTGCTGTTTGGCGGTTGCGCGACCGAGCCCGGCCCCTTCTCGCCGCAGGACACCACGAAATACACCGTCGAAAACACCGAGAAGTTCGTGCTGCTCGACAAAGCGGCGCAGTATTCGATCACCTGCACGGGGTTGCAGGAGCGGATCCTTCCGGACGGGCGGCTTGAGGTCGTGGCGAATGTGAAGAATCGGGAAAACCGGCGGCTGCAGGTTCAGATCAATTGTGTGTTCAAGGACGAGCAGGGATTTTCGACGGGAGATGAAACGCCGTTTCAGAATTTGATCCTGGCGGAAAACTCGACGGAAGCCGTGCGGTTCACGGCGGCGAATCCGCTGGCGAAACGCTATACCATTCGCGTTCGGCAAGCGCGGTGATTTGAGACGATGAAACGCGGCGTGCTGTTCATGGTGGTGGCGAGTGCGGCGGTTGCGGCTTCACGCGAGCGGGAGCCCGGAGTGCCGGTGCGTCAGGCTCAGCCGGATACATCGCATCTCTCGTTGCTCACGCCGCCGGGTGGAGAGAATCAGCAGTTGTATGGTTCGCGTCGGGCGGTGTTGGTGAATGACGAAGCGGCGCGGGAGGTGACGGCGCGATTTCGATCTACTTATGTGAAGGAAGGAGCGCCTCGCATCGCGGTGTTCGTGAACCGGGCGGTGTCGGATCGAGACGGCGAGTGGCGGCTGACGGAGAGGACGGAACGTTTCAACGAAACCACGACCGCGAAAGACGGCGAAGCATCGACGACGACGCGCGATGTTTCGGGGGAGAATACTTACGCGGCGAGCGAGGCGGCGGAAACGCCGTCGATCGCGGATCGGCAAACGGAACGAGAGATCGAGCGGTTGTTTGGGCGGGTGTTTCGACACGGTGGTGCGGTGCTCGCGGATGCGCGGGCGGCGACCGCGTTGGTAGGGCGCGAGGCGGACGACGAGAGAATCGTGCAACTGCCGAGGCGGGAGCGGGAGGCGCTGAAGCAGGTGGCGGACATTGCCATCGAAGTGTTGGTGTCGAGCCGGCCAATGACGGTTCGGACGCTCTCGGGTGACGTGACGCTGGAAGTGCCGGACCTGCAAGTGACGGCGATCCGGCTGAACGATGCGGCGATTCTCGGGCAGGCGGCTGCGAGCGATTTGCTCGGCGCGGGCGTGCGCGCGGCGGAGGTAGTGCGGCAGTTCGGGGTGCCGGATATTACGGAAGCGACGGCGTTCGCGCTGATGGAAGATATGCTGACGGGCGCGTCAGAATAGGCGGCGCGCCGATCGGGAATCACTTCTGCGGCGGGGGCGGGATCTCGATTTTAGGCGGAGGCAGCGGCTCGAAGGTGATGTTTTTTGCGGCCTCGTTGATTTCGTTCACGGCGGAATCGATGATGGCTTTTTCGCCCGCATCGTCGCGCACGACGGGTTGTCCGCTGGAGAAATCGATGGTGGCGCGATCGCGGATTCCGACGGTGGGCCGCGGGGTGCGCGGCGGTGGTTCCGGACGAAGCAACCGATAGGCGAGTGCGATCACGGCTGTGAGGACGAGCAGCCAGGCGATGATTTTTTTCATGAAGTCAGCCGAGAGCGAGAGCGACGACGCCGGCGGCCATGAAGAAGGCGGCGAGGAAGCGGCGGCGGGAGTCGGCTTCGTTGAGGAATTTCGCGCCAATAAATGCGCCGATGACGATGCTGATTTCGCGCGCGGGAGCGACGTAGCTGACAGGCGTGAAGGTCATCGCGGTGAGCACGAGCAGGTAGGCGATGGGCGAGAGAAATGCGACGCCGAAGATCCAGCGTTTTTGGCTGCGCCATTCATGAAGAACCTCGGGCCAGCGGCGCGCGGCGAAGGGAGAGAGCAAGACGAGTTGAGTGAACGCGGTGCCGGCGTCGTAAACGATCGGAGCGATGGCCAGCGTGGCGACGCCGTGGCGATCCCAGATCGTGTAAGCGGCGATGAACAGGCCGGAGAGAAGGCCGTAGTTGATCGAAGCCAGAGCGGAGGCGGAATGCGGCGCGTGCGGACGATGGGAAAAGAGGGAGCCAACTCGAGAGAAGCCGCCGGTGAGCCAGAAGATGCTGCCGACGATCACGAGTCCGCCGACGAGCGCGAGGGGGGAAGGGCGTTCGCCGAGCAGCACGATGGCGGCGCAGGTGGAAAGAAAGGGACCGGTGCCTCGTGCAACCGGATAGACGAGCGAGAAGTCGCCGTGGCGGTAGCTGCGTTGGAGGAAGAGGGTGTAGCTGGTTTTGAGAACGCCGCTGCCGAAAATCCACGCCAGTGCAGTGGTGGAGAGGTCGAACGGATGGAGAGAGAAATAAACGGCGAGGACGGGGATGTAGCAGGTGCAGATAACGCAGCCGACGACGAAGACAAAGGGCAGGCCGCCGGCAGAGCGTTTCGCGCAGTAGTTCCAGAACGCGTGCAACACGGCAGCGATCAGCACGAGGAGGAGCGCGAAGGCGGTCATGGAGGTCTCGATGAGCGAATCGGGCGGAATGGCGAATGGGAAGAGCCAAGCTCGCGCGCGAGGAAGTGAGCGAGACGGCGACGATTACAGCCGATGAAGGACAATGCGCGCGAGTGTCTTGGGATGTTCAGTTTTCGTTCGTGTGATGAGCGGAGTTTTGGCGCAGCGTGTCCGATCCCATGCAAAGAGTGTTACGTGAAGTAAGCCCGACGCTGTCGTTGGCCGTGCCGATTGTCGTCGGCCAGGTCAGCCAGATGGTGGTGGGCATCACGGACAGCCTGATGGTGGGGCACGTCGGCGCGGTGCCGCTGGCGGCGTCGTCTTTTGGCACGAGCATCTTCGGGGTGTTCTACGTGCTGGGGATTGGGTTGATGGTGCCGGTGTCGGTGTTTGTGGCGCATGCGCGCGGCGCGGAGCGTCCCGAGGAGTGTGGCGAGTATCTGCGTCACGGCGTCGCGCTGGCGCTGGTGTTTGGTGTATTGGAAACCGCGGTGATGTTGTGGCTCGGCTTTCGGCTGCACTGGTTTGGTCAGCCCGAGGAAGTGTTGGCGGCGGTGAATCCGTTTTTTGTTTTGATTGGCGGATCGATCACGCCGGTGTTGGTGAACCTGGCGCTGCGGCAGTTTGCGGAGGCGATGGGGCGGCCTTGGGTGCCGGTGATTGTGATGAGCGGGGTGGTGGCGCTGAACGTCCTGCTGAACTGGATACTGATCTACGGCAAGTGGGGTGCGCCGGCGCTGGGTTTGACTGGCGCCGGAGTGGCGACGGTGATCGTGCGCGTGCTGGGGCCGATCGCGTTGTTCGTGTGGCTTCGGCGGGATCCGAGCCTGAGGCAGGCGTTGCCGCGGAAATGGTGGGCGCCGCTCTCGACGGGGCGGGTGAAAGAAATGCTGCGCCTCGGCGTGCCCGCGTCGGGGATGTTGTTGTTCGAGAGCGGGGCGTTTGCGGCGGCGGCGTTGATGATGGGCTGGCTCGGCACGGTGGCGCTGGCGGCGCATCAAATCGCGATTTCGTGTGCGTCGTTCACCTTCATGTTTCCACTGGGAATTTCGATGGCGGCAGGCATGCGGATCAGCCAGGCGCTCGGCGCGGGCGAGCGGGAGCGTTTGCGGCCGGTCGGTTATGCGGCGCTAGGAATCGGCGCGGTGGCGATGGCGGTGTTTATGCTCTGTTTCCTGTTGGGAGGAGAGATGCTCGCTCGATGGTTCGTGCGCGAAGCGGCGGTGGTGGCGCTGGCGGCGCAGCTACTCGTGATCGCGGCGGTGTTTCAGTTTTTCGACGGCGCGCAGGTGATCGGAGCCGGGCTGCTGCGCGGGATGAAAGACGTGAAAGTGCCGGTAGCGATCACGTTCGTGGCCTATTGGGGGCTCGCGATCGGCGGTGGTTATCTGCTCGGTGTGCGTGGCGCGATGGGGCCGACGGGCGTGTGGTGGGGGCTCGCTTTAGGGCTGGCATTTGCGGCGGTATTTCTCGCGGTGCGGTTTCGGCGAATGACGAAAGTTTGAGGATCGGCGATGGGATCACGGGAGCTTCGCTTGGAGCTCGGTGGCGGAAAGGCCGTCGATGCGGAGCACCTTTTGACGCGAGGTGTCGCCGCGGGCGACCGTGATGGCGCGGCGCGGAAGATCGAGATGCTCGGCGAGGAACTCACAAAGAGCGTCGTTGGCCCGACCTTCGACGGGCGGAGCGTGGACCTTGATCTTCAGTGCATCGCCGAGCCAGCCGACGATCTCGGTGCGAGGAGCGTTCGGGATGACCTTGATGGCGAGCGTGCAGGAAGGAGGCATGAAATGCGCGAAAAGGAAATCGCGCCTCCGCGACGTTAGCTAATCCAACGCCGCGGCGAGCGAAGCGATGATTTCTTCGACGGGTTCGGTGCCGATGGAAAGGCGAAGGAGATTGGGATCGAGGTTGCTCGCGGCGAGTTCGGCGCGACCGGCGTCGGTCGTGACGAGATCGTAGTGCGCGAGGAACATGAACGGGCAGATGAGCGTATTCTTCATGCCGAAGCTCGGGCCTTTCGGGAGGTTGAGCCGATCGTAGAAACGCTCGAGCGAGCCGCGGACGGTGAACGTGATCATGCTGCCAACGGCGTCCGGCGAGCGGGCGAGCCGGAGATAATTTTTGCGCGAGGCGGGATGAAGCGCCCAGTGGACGCTTGCGATATTCGGATGCGAGGAGAGGAACTCCACGACACGTGGAACAGACGCGTGGATTTGGGCGAGAACGGCGGACGTCTGACCGATTTGGGCGGCGAGGCGGGCAAGGTCGCGCGAGTAGAGCGGGTCGCGGCGAGAGGCGATGGTGGCGCGCAGCGTGGCGGCATCGGGCGCGGCGGGATTCACCACGACAAGGCCGGCGGTGAGATCACCTTCGCTGGCAGTGTATTTGGTGAGGCTGGACACAACGACGTCGGCGTGCGGGAGAACGTCGAGGTTGAACACGCACGTGATCGACGGATCGAGGATCAGCGCGGCGCCGTGTCGGCGGGCGAGGGCGGAGATCGCGGGAACGTCGGGCGTCTGGACGAGCGGGTTGGTGGGAATCTCGGCGAAGATGCCGGCGATGCGATCGCCCTTTTCGGCGAAGAGTTTTTCGAGAGCCGCGAGATCGAAGACGTCGCTGACGTAAACGTAGTCGTCGGGCGTGGCGGTGAATTTTTTCAGCAGTGCGATGGTGTCGAGATAGAGCCAGCCGAGTTGGATCCAGAGGGTGCGGCCGCGGGCGGCTTGAAGATCGGAGACGGTGCGAAACGCGACCTCGATCGCGCTCATACCGCAGCTGGTGAGGAGAAGGTGGTCGGCTGGAACGGTGGGGAAGGCGGGCGCGAGATGGCGTGCGACTTCGGCGGCGGCGTCTCCGGAGAACAACGTTTCAGGTGCAGCGGGGGGAAGAAGCCCGTGATGAACGAGGCGGTCCTCGGCGGCGCGCGAAGAGAGGAAGCCGCCGATGTTTTGGAGGAATGTTTTGGCGCGGGAGAAAAGTTCGGGCGACTCCGCGTGAGCGACGGCGTGGACGGCGTCGTCCTTGAGGCGAATCACGTGAGCGGCGCCGAGATGCGCAGCGAGGCGGTCGGCGACGCGCGAGGAAGATACGAGCCAGAGTGTGTGGCCGGGGAGTTGTTCGCGTTGGAGCAGGTAGGAAGAGAGCTGTTGGAGAAAAGGATGGATGACGAATCGCGGATAACCGGACGTCATATGGCGGGTGATTTCCGGATCTTTTTCCTCGTAGCCGCGGACGGCCCGCATGGTCGGGAGGCTCGCGGAGACCGCGTGCGGAGACGCGGCTGGAATTCGCTGGCCGAGAGGGATGGGCGTGAACGCGGGCATGCGGGAAAGTTGAGATTGAAGGGCCAGCGTTGAGAGCCGATTGGCCGGGCGCAAATGGAAGCTGTGTCAGGCCCGGCACGGCGGAGCGGTGTTTGCGGTCACGAAAAATGTGGCGGGGAGCCGACGGTGAGACTTTGCTGCGCGCGCATGAAATTGGTCTCCTGGAACGTGAATGGCATTCGCGCGGTGTTGAAGAAGGGGTTTCTCGACTACATGGCGAAAGTGGATGCCGACGTGATTTGTTTGCAGGAGACGAAGGCGCATCCCGGCGACGTGCAGCATGTGGCGTGGGTGGCGGGTTATACGCCGCATTGGTATTCGGCGGTGAAGAAGGGGTATTCGGGAACGGTGATCTTCACGCGAGTAGCGCCGTTGAGCGTGAAGTTCGGGATCGGCTTGCCGGGACATGACGACGAAGGGCGGGTGATCACGGCGGAGTTTGCGGATTTCCATCTCGTGAACGTCTATCAGCCGAATTCGCAGCGCGGGCTGACGCGGCTCGAGTATCGCACGAAGGAGTGGGATCCCGCCTTCCTGAGCTTCTTGAAGAAGCTGGAGAAGAGGAAACCGGTGGTGTTTTGCGGCGATTTGAACGTGGCGCACACCGAGATCGATCTGACGAATCCGAAAACGAACCGGAAGAACGCGGGCTTCACGAACGAGGAGCGGGAGAATTTCTCGGCGCTGCTGGCGAGTGGATTTGTGGATACGTTTCGCGAGTTCGAGAAAGGCTCGGGGCACTACACTTGGTGGAGCCAGATGATGAACTGCCGGGCGCGGAACATCGGGTGGCGCGTCGATTATTTTGTCGCGAGCGAAAAGCTGCGGAATCGGCTGAAGCGGGCCTGGATTTCGCCGGAGGTGATGGGGAGCGATCACTGTCCGGTGGGATTGGAAATCGAGTAGTCAGGCGGCGGATACGCGTGCGAAAACACCGCTCATGACCAAAGCGGAAGAATTGAAGACGCTGATGGTGGCGGGGCGGCCGTGGACGCTGGCGGTGGCAGAGAGTTTGACGGCGGGAAATTTGCAGGCACGGATCGCGAGTGTGTCGGGGGCGTCGAGTTACTTTCTCGGTGGAATCACGGCGTATTCGCTCGAGCAGAAAGAGCGGCAGCTGCAAGTGGAGCGCGCGACGGCGGAAGCGGTGAATTGCGTGTCGGCGGACGTGGCGGAGCAGATGGCGCGCGGCGTGTGCCGGTTGTTTGGAGCGGACGTGGGCGCGGCGACGACGGGTTATGCGGAACCTGCGCCGGCGTGGAATGTGCGCGTGCCATTTGCGTGGTGGGCGGTGGCGGTGAGAAAGGCGGACGGCGCGGGATTCGCGACGTGGAGCGGGCGTGTAGAGATCGCGGACGCCGGCCGGATGGAGGTGCAGCAGCGGGTGGCGGACGCGGTGGTCGGGGAAATCCTGCGCGTCGTAGCGGAAGCGCGAAAATAAAAAAAGCCCGGCGGAAGGCCGGGCTTTGGGTAGCGGAGTGGGAGGGATCAGCGGGTGATTTGCTGCACGTATTGCATCAGCGGCTGGACCTCGGGGATGGGTTGAACCCAATCGCTGTAGAGGATCTCAGGGAGCGTGTATTGCGTCGAGTAGAGGATGAAGTTGGCTTGGTCGTTGCGGGAGAGATGGCCGAACTTCACGGTGGCGCCGGCGTAGAGACCCTTCGATTTGGAGTAGATCAGGACGGGCGCTTCGATGATGGGCCGGTTGGCGCGTTCGGCTTGGGCGGCTTTGGGGCCGGCGACAGCTTTGGCGTCGACGCCGACATTGAAGCGGTCGTTGAAGAGAAGGCGCGGTGTTTCATCATCGGTGATGACCATGACGGTCTCGACGGCGTTGGCGCCGATTTGGAAACCGAGGCTGGCTTCGCCGGCGTTGATGATGACTGGAACGCTCCAGCTGCCGTCGGGCTTCTTCGCCAGCACGACTCCGTAGCCATCTTTCACGCCGAAGAAGAAACCGGCTTTGAACTGGTTCACGATCACGAGCGCACGGGCTTGTTGCAGAATGCCGGCGGGAATCGCGTATTCCGGATTGGCCATGAACTCGCGCAGGATTGCCTCGCAGGATTCGACGCGCGTGATGGTCTCCGCGCGGGTCGGGGCGGCGGAAGCGACGGGAGCCGCGGCAAAGAGCGCGAGAGCGAGGAGCGAGAGGAACTTTTTCATGACGTGACGAAAGGCGTTGGTTGAAGCGAACGTAAGCACGGGGTGCGGGATTTTGGAAGCGTGGAGTGGGTGCGAGACAATGGTGAGTGCGCGTGTTGGCCCGACACAGCGAAGTTCGGGAAAGTTCCGATGGAAGATCGATCGTTGTCGAAGGGCGAAGCGGCGTGGCGGAACCTGTTAATCGAGGCCGCGCGCGGTAAGGTCGTCTTCGTCCCAACCCAGGTAGTGGCCGAGCTCGTGCAGATAGGTGAGGCGGGTTTCTTCGCGAAAGATTTCGAGATCGCCCTCGGCGAAGTCCCAGAGGTTTTCCAAATAGAGAAGGATTTGCGGCGGGGCGGGGTGAGTGGTGTCGAGTTCGCGACCATGGGGGTTGCCGGTGAAGAGGCCAAGGATGTCGGGCGGAAAACCGTCGGCGAGAACCTCGGGCCCGGGCAACGCTTCGTAGTGGACGGCGACGGCGCGGGCGAGCGGACGGATTTCGGGCGGGAGTTTCCGTTGGGTGGCGCCGACGACATCGGCGGCTAGACGGGTGAGTTCGGGAAGTTTCACGCGCGAGGTTCGGAGGAGAGGTCGAATTTTTCGAATCGTTGCCCGAGCAACCAAAGGCCGCACCACAGTTCGGCCGCCAAGACGGCGGTGACCACGAGCGTGGCCAGGATGACGCAGAGCGCGGGCGCGAGTTCGAGCCAGCCGTGAAGAATAAATACGAGCACGGCCGCGCTGGCAGCGGCGGGGAGAAGGGCGACGAAGACGACGAACACCTGGCCGAATCCGAAAATGAGGCGCTGGCCCATGAGATCGATGCCGGGGCCGGGCGTGCGGACGGCGTTGAACCAGCTCGGAAAGACGAGCGGAACGGCGTTGGGGATCAGGAGCTCGAGCGCGATAACGACGGGGGCAACGAAGGCGGCGCAGAGACTGAAAACGAGACGCATGTCGGAACTCATCCAAACCGTGGAAAGCGACGACGGTTGGTGGCCGTTGAGCCCGAGAAACCAGGCGAGCACGGCGAGCCAGACGATGCCGGTAAGGATGACGATGGGCGTGAGCAGTTGGCCGACGAGGATGCGCCATCCCGGAAGAGGGTAGGTTTTGAGGATGTCGGCGTTGGAGAGATCCTGGCGCAGGTCGAGCCGGGTGAGCAGGGGGCCGTAGAGGAGCGCCAAGGCCCCGACGATACTGCCGAGTGTCGTGAGCGCGCCGCCGAGTTTCCAGTAGGTATTGCCCAACAGGATACGTCCGAAGGCGAAGACAGCGACGAGACCCAAAGCGCAGCCGAACCAGATGCGCGGCGTGAACCACGGACGGGTGGTGGACAGGAGATTTTTCCAGAGGAAGGCGAATTCGGGCCAGCGCGCGCGCGAAAGATTGAAAGGCGGTCGGCGGCCGGCGGTGCGCACGGATCCGACGCGCAGCATGCCGGTGCGACGAAGATCGTTGAGACGCTGGGTTTGGCGTTCGGCGTGGGCGAGCGCGCGTTCCTCGAAGGCGACGTTGAGCCGAACCACCCAAAGATAGTGGAATGCGAGAATGAGAGCCACGGGGGCGAGGGCGGCCAGGAAAGGCAGGAGTTCGCGCGCGAAGAAAGGCCGGGCGAAAAAGGAGAACGGCCAAAGCAGCGATCCGAGAACGCCTTCGTTGAGCGTGGCGGGGATCCAGCGGTCGACGTCGTTGATCAAGTCGATGTGCGCGGGAAGATTGACGAGGTCGCGGGCGACGACGCCGAAAACAGTGACGACGAGAGCGAGCGAGGCGCCGCGCGCGAGATGTGCGCGCCAACGGCTGTTTTCGTTGAGCGAAAGTCGGGCGAGGGTGAGAGACGAAGCTTGGTAGTGCAGCGTGAGCACGCTGAGCACGGCCCACCACGCGAAGACGATGAAAAGCGCTTCGCCGCTGAAAAGACGACGGGAGTGAAAGAGCAGGGCGTAGAGCAGGGATTGGAAGAGCGCGGTGAATTGAGCGCTGAGGATCTTGTAATGGACGAGGCGGCGCCGGGTGAGCGGAGCGGGAAACAGGAAGGCGATTTCGGCTTCGCTGAAGTTCAGGCCGGCGCGTTCGGAAGGCGCGGCCCACATGAACACGAACACCAGAAAGAGTCCGAGCGAAGCGATGGCGGCGAGCAGGTCGGGCGCGTTGAGCGATGAGAACGGAAACATGGCCCCGTGGTCGCCGGCGGGATGAGCGCCGGTGGCGTGGCGGAAGAAAAAGAAATAGAAATACGCGACGGCGAAGGCTGCGCCGATGAAGTATTTTGGCTGACGCAGGCGTTTGAGGTGCGCGAGCAGACGATTCTTCAGCGACGTGAGTCGCAGATAGAGGAGAGCGCGAAGCATGGGATGCGCGGGAGCCGAAGAAGGATGCGGCGATTCAGGTTTCGCTGCCGCCGGTCGCGCGCAGGAAAACGTCTTCGAGGGAGACAGTGGCGTCGCCGTTGCTGAAATGTGACACGATCTTGTGGAGCGGACCGGCGGCGATTTTTCGGCCGCGTTTCAAGATGAGAACGTGCGAGCAGACTTCCTCGAGCAAGTGAAGCAGATGTGAGCTGAGGATGATGGTGGCACCGGCGCGCGCGCGTTGAAGGATGGAGTCTTTCATCCGGCGGATGCCGAGTGGATCGAGACCGGTGAGGGGCTCGTCGAAGAACATCACGGCGGGCGAGTGCAGCAGGCCGCAGGCGATCGCGAGTTTTTGTTTCATGCCCCGCGAGAGCGCGGCGGGAAGCTCGTCGGCTTTTTCGGCGAGCTCGAGTTCGGCAAGAAGCGCGTCGGCGCGGGGAGCGTGATCGGGGACGTCGTAGATCCTGGCGACGAATGCGAGATGCTGGCGAACGGTGAGATATTCGAAGAGCCGCGGTTCGTCGGGGAAGAAAGCGAGCGCGCGTTTCGCGGCGATGGGGTCGGCGGTGAGATCATGGCCCGCGATGTGAATGGAGCCGGTGGTGGCGGGAATGATGCCGGCGAGGCAGCGAAGTGTGGTGGTTTTCCCGGCGCCGTTGGGGCCGACGAGTCCGAGCACTTCGCCGGGGCGCACCCCGAAGGAGAGATCTTCGACGGCGGTGAAGCGACCGTAGCGTTTGGTGAAGCCCGAGACTTCGATCATGAGCGGGATGGTGCGAAGGATGGGCGGGTGCGGCAAGCTTGCCGGGGCGGTGTAACGGAGCGCGCGTTGAGGCGTCTTCGGACGCATCCCTATGAAAAGCCATCGAATGAGTTTGAACGTGCTGGTGGTGATGGTTCTGGCGTTGACGAGCACCGCGCAGGCGGCGGGAAAAGACGAATCGGGGGCAAATCGATGGGAGCAGAAGCGGGAACAACGGATGGAGCGGTTGGATGAGGCGTTGCAGCTCAGTGCGGAGCAGAAGGCGCGAATCGAAGCGATTTGGCGAAAGGCGGAGGCGGATGCGGAGGACATCCGCGATAAAGGTGCGCTCCGAAAGCGAAAGCAGCGGCGGGAATGGCGTGAAGTGATGCAAGAAGCCCGGGCGCAGGTGCGCGCCGTGTTGACGCCGGAGCAGCAGAAAATTTTCGACGCGATGCCTCGTGAGCGAAACGGCGGGAAAGCCGCTCGCTAGCGACAACGGAAGACTTGGCTGGGAAAATCAAAGGCCGCCGTGTGGGGACACGGCGGCCTTCTTGGTTTTCGCGGTTGCTCTGCTAGAGAGCGGTTAAAGGGGATGCATTGCGGAGGCTGTAGCCGTTCTTTTGATACAAGAGCTCGAAAGGGGATCAGGAACGATCGTGGAAATTGAGATTGGACGGAGGCGGCGCGGCGCCAAAGTGAGGGAATGGGTGATATCCGTGTCGTGGTGGTGGGCGGAGGAGCTGCGGGATTTTTCGCGGCGATTGCGTGCGCGGAAAAGTTGGGCGGGCGGGGATCCGTGACGATTTACGAGGCGACGGCGCATCCCCTGGCGAAGGTGCGGATCTCGGGTGGAGGGCGCTGCAACACGACGCATGCTTGTTTCGAGCCGCGGGAGTTGGTGAAGAAATATCCCCGAGGTGGACGGGAATTGTTGGGCGCGTTTCACCGGTTTCAGCCGCGGGACACGATTGCGTGGTTCGCGGAGCGCGGGGTGGAGCTGAAAACGGAGGAAGACGGCCGGATGTTTCCGGTGACGGACGACTCGGCGACGATCGTCGAATGTTTGATGCGCGCGGCGGAGAAGGCGGGCGTGAAGGTGGTCACTTCGATGGGCGTGCGGACAGCGGAAACAATCAGCGACGGATTCTGGCTGACGCTGACGAGCGGCGAAGAGTTAAGGTGCGAGAAGCTGGTTCTCGCAACCGGCGGCAACAAGGCGTCGGCGGGTTTGACGATGGCGCAGAAGCTGGGGCACGCGATCGAGCCGCCGGTGCCATCGTTGTTCACGTTTCACATCGACGATCGGCGGCTTGAGGGGCTTTCGGGCGTCGCGGTGGAAAATGCCGGCGTCGCGGTGCGCGGGACGAAGTTGAAGGAAGGCGGTCCATTGTTGATCACGCACTGGGGCATGAGCGGCCCGGCGATTCTGAAGTTGTCGGCGTGGGGCGCACGCGAACTGGCGGGGATGAACTACGAATTTCCCCTGCTCGTGAATTGGGTTAGTGGATACACGCGAGAAACCCTCGTGAACGAGTTGTCCGAAGTGAGGAACCGGAATCCGAAGAAGCACGTGACGACATGGAGTCCTCTTCCGATGCCACAGCGACTGTGGGAACGGCTGGTGACAGCGAGCGGGATCGCCGCAGGGACGCCGTGGGGGCAGGTGGGAAACGCGGCGCTGACCAAGCTCGCGAGCGAGGTGACGGCGGCGGAATTTCGCGTCGTGGGGAAGAGTTTGTTCAAGGAGGAGTTCGTCACCTGTGGCGGCGTGCGGTTGAACGAGGTGGATTTTCGCACGATGCAGAGTCGGGTTTGTCCAGGTCTGCATTTCGCGGGGGAGGTGCTGGACCTCGACGGAGTGACGGGTGGGTTTAACTTCCAGGCGGCGTGGACCACCGGGTGGATCGCAGGTCGCGCGGCAGCAGAGGGAGCTCCCGGACAAAAGTAACGCTAGAGGAGCAGGCTGCTCACGGCTTGTCCGTCGAGGGATGGGAGAGGGGAGTGGTTTTTGACGGAGCGAGATCGGTGGAGACAGTCTCGATCATCGAGAGAAACTCTTTCTCCAGATCCAGCTTATAGCATTTCGCGAGCACGAGAACGCTCCAGAGGCAGTCCGCGAGTTCGTGCCCCAGTTTGCGATCTACGTCGGGGACGTCGCGGGAGCCCGCCTTTGCCATCACGAGCTTCATCAGTGCGCCGACATCCACGACAAAGCCCTGCATGATCTGTTCTGTGGTCCAAGGCAGCCGTCCGGCTGTTTGCGCGGCGCGATCGAAATGTGCGCGCAGTTCCATGGCTTTCTCAGTGAGGGTTTGGATTTCCATTGGTGAGCTTCAGTGACGCAGGAGAGCTAGATGCCCTCATTCGGGAGGGGAGGTGGGTTTGGGGATGATGTGTTGGACATGAGAGGTCGCGGTCCGAGGCCGGATCATTCAATGCGAGTGGATCCCTTCTTCACGCGCGGATGTTTGTTGATATAAGTATTTAAGCCGTCTCCAGAGTCGGCCAGTTTCTTTAGGGCCGCGAGATGAGTGGCGCCGATGCTCTCGGCGGTATAGGCGTAAATTCCCCCGCTGGCGAATCGGATGCGGATCCATCGATCACTATATTCGTAGCCGGTCACTCCTGATTTCTTATTTCGATAAGACTTCATCGGTCCGGCATCGATATTTGTATCTCACTTAGGACCGTGGGATGGGTGAGCCTGATAGGACTGAGGTGATCCTCGTGAGCGGAACTAGCTTACGATCTCCGAACGATATTTACGCATGATCTCGCCGTGGTCCGCTATTGGTGCTTGATGCAGCTCTCGAATCAATCGGCTAAGATTCGGTGTCAGAATCATGAGGTATCGGGAGCGGCCTTCCGGATCGCAATAGGTATGGGGGACGCCAGCTGGAACGAAGACAGTTGATCCACCGCTGGCTTCTCGCTCGCCGTCCTCGAATCGAAATACGAGCCGTCCTTCGAGCACATGCCACGCTTCGTCATCTGAATAATGGACGTGCATGTAATCCGGGCCACTGCCCGTCCACTCGTGAATCTCGAACGATGAACCTGTCACTGCATCCTGCGCGGGGTGCCGGATGATCTTGGGGATTTTGGATTCAGGCGATAAGGGCGACATATTCATGGAATACATGCCGGCGTGGTTCGACTTCATGAGCGGTGAAGGTGCGTGTCTTTGAAGCTCGTCGAATACTTCAAACCATAACCGAGAAGTCGGTCGAAGCCGATGTGAGCCGCCCAAATAGCGGCCACCCAAAGCCACTTCGTTCCATCGGCGACGTAGGCCGCCGCTGCAAGACCCGCCGGCGTGAGATACGTATGAGCGGAATTGTAGGACACCGCGCCGATCTTCCGTCCTGCGAGATAGCCCATCATCGATAAGTCGGGCGCAAAGAATAGAAGCGCAAAGTAACCCCACGAGCCGCCGAGCTTCCAATATGCGAAACACGATGCGGCGAGCACCAGCAATCCTTCCGCATGCAAGAGGAACTTTGGACCTGAAAGCACCATATTTCCGAGTTTTGAAGATTGGAAGATATGAGGTGTGGGGGCGGGGTAGCGCGAGGCAAGATCCGCCCGACCACCATCATGATAACAAACACCTGTAAGGATGCTCGCGAAAGGGTGAGTCGCGAGGCGGGAAGCTGCCGCCGGTGTTGAAAAGAAGGGCGTGTGTCGGCATCGACGCGGCGGCAGCCAAGCAGGTGGCGATGGTTTTGTGCCAGGAGGGGGAGCGAGGCCCGCCGAGGGCATGATGACGGAGATGATGTTACGGCGTGTGGGCAATGGCTCAAGTCACGGGTGCGAGTGCACTCGTTTGCGCAGCGGCTCCCATGGGTTTGCGCTGGGCTCCGGCTGATCGTCATCGGTGCGAGTTGCGTGCTGATGCTACCGCGTCGGCTGGAGCACCACTAGCGGCGCCGGAACACCGGGTCTCGAGAGTCGCGTCAACTCTCTGAATATCTGGCGCACCATCTCGCGGCCGTTCGCTTCGCGCTCCGCGCTTGGCTATAGACTTCCCATAAAGCGCTGGCCCTAGCGCTGGGTTCGGTCGTTTCACTTCTCAGACGCCACGTCCGGGGTTTTGACGATGATGTTGAAGTCGACCGATGGATCTGGCGTCGCGATCGGCATGTTCTGGGTGATCGATTCGCTAGGCTCGAGCACTGGCATGCGAGATATGACCGCGCGTGGTGCTGCTGGGCGGCTCGATGCCGGCAGAGTCGCTGGAATGCCAGTCGATCGCTTTGGCGGCAATAGTGCCGCCTTGATGCTGTCGGTCAGCGATAGACTGGGCGCCAGATCGATCTTCGCTGAGAAGTCTGGCAAAGGCGGCTGCGCGAACACAGCACACGAGGTCACGAGAAGTAGAGAAAGCCATCCTTTCATACGTATTTGAACGATCGCCAGCGGAGTTTCTTCGCCGAACGTTAAAGATCAGCCACACGTGTGCTTGGCGCGGGCCATGCGTAAGCATGGATTGTGACAAGTCACGGCGTAGGCTCTGGCGCCTTGTTGGGCTCTTTTGCCGTTTGCTTCATCCATTTAGGATTCACACGTCCCCCGCTCCGTGAGGCAAACCCCTGCAGATATTCCGAAATTGGGATTCAGACCAACATTCGCCCTCAGCACATCGACCCTCTCTTCATCCTCTAAAGGCAACGGCTCCCATTCGTCTTCGCTATTCCTAGTAACCTGGCTGCCGTAAATCTGCTTGTGGCCTTCCCGTAGGCGAACTCGATCTTCCAACAATGCCAAACTTGATCGACGCATCTCGCCTTTAGCAGCCGCATCTCGCGCAAGAGGCAGATACTTTTTCTGATAGCTCAAGTCGGAATGCTGCAGAATGAGAAATGCCGCACTGGCAGCCTTGTCGCCAAACTGCGTGCGGCCAGGCCAACCACGCTGCGCGATGATCTCCTCTAATCGCCGAATATTCTGTGCGTCGATGGCGCTTTGTTTCGACCACGCCTCCTTCACTTCGGGCGATCCCCTTCCGTGCTTCTTCTCCAGCTCGATTACCTCACGCCGGTGCGTCTGATCGGTCTCAAGCATAGCCTCCAATTCGGCTCTGACGCTGGCGACCGGCGCTGCTTCTTGGCCGGGCGCCAGCAATGACAATAGGAGAAAGACAGGGATGATGAGCCTTTGCATACAGGGGTTCCTTACGTGCGGAAGCGTGCTTTCTTCGCCCAACGTCAAAGATCAGCCACACGTGTGCTTGGCGCGGGCCGTGCGCAAGCACGGAACGTGACAAGCATCCGTGTTGGCTGTAGCGCCTGGTTGGGCTTTTGGGGCTTCAGGCTCATCTACGCTTCTTCACGACATCGGTAGGATCTCCGCAGGTCTGGTCGAGCGCAGCAGCTTCGCGCGCTAGCCTTCGAACGATCTTCGGCTCGATCTTGTCGCCCTTGCGCAATTCGAGCGTCGCCATCTCATACTTCCCGCCGGGCCTCAATCGCGGTTCGATCTCACGCAGTCGCTGTCCGCGCCAGAAACCAAATAGCACCCGGTGCTCTTCTGCTCGTATCAACAATACAGGGCCAATCCCAGAATAGACTAGATGGCCCCATTTGATGGCTTCGCTCAGCCTCGCTGCCGCGCGCACGTCTGCCCTCAGGGCGACGACACATTCGCGCCGCCAACCATCCAATCCGGCAACATACGCTTCCGGATTAGCCGCAGGAACGATCTTCTTCATGATCGCAAACTTTTGCCGAACGTTAAAGATGAGCCGCGCCAGCCATAGGCGTTGGCTCTGGCGTCTGGTTAGGTGTCTTGTTACAACAGGTTGTCCGCACGGCCAGGACATGCCGGGATGGTGGTGGATAAACAACAAACCAACCGCCAAGCCGCACGGACAACATGCACGGTAATGCTCGTCTCACTCCGCTCACGCGAGCGGATATCGCACGCGATGTGCTCACCCGCTCACTGACCATCCGGGCCGCAGCAGCGGCCCGGATGGTCAGTGAGAAAACCGCGCGCCGCAGGGTCCGGCGCGCGAGAGAGGAGGGGCTCGGGGTTCGACTCTGCTCCCGCTCCTGCGTGCCGCTGCGGCAACCACGCCGCACCCCCGCTAAACTCGAACGCCTGGTTCTCAGGCTGCGCCGTGAACGTCGCACGTATGCCCAGATCCTCATGGTGGTGCCTGTCTCGAAAGCGACCGTCTCACGCATCCTGCGCCGCCATGGGCTGAATCGGCTTTCCGCCCTCGATCCGGCTCCTCCTCCCGTCCAACGCTATGAACGGGAGCAACCCGGCGAACTGCTCCATCTCGATATCAAGAAGCTCGGCCGCTTCGTGCGGCCCGGCGTTCGCGGCACCGGCAACCGCGCCGATCGCAGCGAAGGCGCCGGCGTCGAAGCCCTCCATGTCTCCATCGATGACCGTTCCCGCGTCGCCTATGCCTGCGTGCTGCCCGATGAAAAGATCCCCAGTGTCATCGCCGCTCTCGAGCAGGCCGTCAGCTTCTACGCCTTCCACGGCGTCAAAATCCAACGGGTGCTCACTGACCGCGGTGTCAGCTATCGCTCCCACGCCTTCGCCGCCGCCTGCGCAAAACTCGGCCTCAAGCACAAGTTCACGCGACCCTACCGGCCACAAACCAACGGCAAAGCCGAACGCTTCATCCAGACCATCACGCGCGAGTGGACCTACGCCAGATCCTGCCGCTCCAGCGCCGAACGCGCCGGCTTCCTGCCTCACTATATCTTTGAATACAACCATCACCGTCCTCACTCTGCTTTAAACCAAAGACCGCCCATCACCCGCCTGCCGCTATGTGCGGACAATGTGTCGAGGCACAACAGTTAGCCATTTTATCGTTCTTACGGCCGGTCTAAGCGTTGCTTGCTGACTCAGTCACCTCGCGATACCGCCGCAGGCACTTGAGATACAGACTGCCCGCGAGCCCACCCGTAAATAACGTAGACTGCGTGATCAAAACGGCTGCTGGTGCTTTCGACTCAAATCCAAAGCCGTTGGCGTAGGAGTAGCAGACGAGCCCGGAAGATAAGGCGACGCCCAAGATCCCATAAACCAATCCTGCCTTCTTTTCTTCGACGCTTACCCAATCCCTTTTATGGAAAAAGTCGGTGGCATCCCTGACGATCTCACCATATATCACGATAGACAGCGCCATCCAATCCGGGCAACTCAGCAGCCCAACCAGCGGCTTCTCCGTGAACACCGAAAAGAAGCATAGAATGGCAAGAGGTATGGAAACGTAGAGCAGATCGAAGCATGCAGACCAAACAATAAGGCGCTTATGTTCGAAGGTCATTTTGGCTAACGTCAAAGATCAGCCACACGTGTGCTTGGCGCGGGCCGTGCGTCAGCACGGAACGTGACAAGCATACGTGTTGGCTGTAGCGCCTGGTTCGGCCGTTTCATCGATAGATAATCCAAGCAATGCACAACAACGCGAATGCAGGCCAAAGTAGCAGCACGGCATAGACGCGTATTTTCCTACCGATCGGCTCCATCTGTGCGGGAAGCGACGCTGGGCGGAAAAACCAAAGTCCCGCGCGTAACGAGTAGAAATCGAATCCAACTTTGCGCCCTTCCTTTTCGAAGCGCCGCATCAACGGCACGAGTGTCAGAATCGCCGAAGCGCTGAGCAGCCCTGCAGTGACAAAGAGAAGCGTGAACACCGTCGATTCCATGCTTTTGCCGAACGTTAAAGATCAGCCACACGTGTGCTTGGCGCGGGCCATGCGTAAGCATGGAACGTGACAAGCACACGTGTTGGCTGTAGCGCCTGGTTGGGCTCGGCAAGCTTGCGCATGGTGAATCTCAAAAAAACCAACTCAGGAACTTCACGAAACCATCTTCCGATGTGAATGCGCCGATGGCCCCAAAGAAGGCGCCACAGCCACCCAAGAAAAACAGCAGATCAATCCCGGTATCAAACCGCGTGAATTGGCCGGCACCCCATCCAAGAATCAATCCCACGAAAAACCCGAAGGCGAATTTCGTGATACGTGAACGAATCGCTCTCCGAATCATCGCAGATCGCTTTCCTTGGCGGCTATTGCTCACGAGCCTGATTTTTGCCCAACGTTAAAGATCAGCCACACGTGTGCTTGGCCCGGGCCATGCGTAAGCATGGAACGTGACAAGCATACGTGTTGGCTGTAGCGCCTGGTTGGGCCTATTCATGCTTCATCTAGGGGCGACTCATCCAAGGACAGTCGGACTCATCGATCTCCTCTTTGCCGATATCTTCCTTCTTCATGCCGATCAGTTCGGGACGCTCACAAAGCTGCTCATACGTGTAGGCATGGATTACCATGGGGGCGTCGAATGCAGAAAACGTAGCGGTGCTGTGCGCTAAAATGCCCTTCGCGATCAGACTGGCCGTAGGTGCGTAGAAAATATTCATGTGCATCGTCCGCCGGTCCTGCTCGAGAAACATGCGCAATACGCTTTTCTCATCTTCCCCTAAACGCTTCAAAAAATACCGTTGCTGACGATTCGGACGATAGCTCTGCCAGAGAATGCCAAGATAATAGACAGCGACGAAAACAGGCACCCCGATCAGAAGGGCTGTGATACGCACATCTGCAATTGAGGTCCACGAAAGCGCCCCGAGCGAAGCAAATGCCAAGGCGACCAGCATGGGTAGATTCTTGCCAACATCACGAACCAGCGACGCAGCGACGTCTGAAAGCTTAGAGAATGATGCAATACTGGGTTCGTCCGCCATAAAGTTGCCCAACGTTAAAGATCAGCCACACGTGTGCTTGGCGCGGGCCGTGCGTCAGCACGGAACGTGACAAGCATACGTGTTGGCTGTAGCGCCTGGTTGGGCTTTTCTAAGGCGTCCATTCGATCTGCACCGACTCGCCGTCACCGACTGAGCGAATCTGACGGGCAAAGTCGGCGTGAAACGCAATCACCTGATCACTCGGGCACGGCTTCATCTGGTGGCCGTCCTTCGTATTCAAGCAAAATGGAGGATACGCGAAGAGCAGCATGCCCGGCTCCAACTCCCGCTGAAGCGACACATTCAGGAACGTCACGATATCCTCCTCAACGCTCGCGAAAAAACTTCCCAGCGACGCCGACATTTCTTCCACCTCGCCGGTCTCTGCCACCAGCCGCATCACGCGTTGTCCCCGGAGCAAAAACTGATCGCCGAGCATGTCCTCGGCAAACGGCACATCGGTGGGCTGCACCTCTTCGTAGAGCGCTGCAAATCCTCCAGCTCCCTTCCACGCACGACGCAACGAATGCCAAGGGGGCACGTCGCAAACTCCGCGGACATGGAGCGCCCCGTTATGCACGATAAACCCATTCTGCGCGGCGAGGAGCGTAGCCAGTGCATCCGGCAGCGTGCCTAAAAGTGCTGCGTCGTCGACTGGCGGTCCTGACCACGTGATGCCGGAAATCCTCATGGATTCGCCCAACGTCAAAGATCAGCCACGCGTGTGCTTGGCGCGGGGCGTGCGTCAGCACGACACGTGACAAGCATACGCGTTGGCTGTAGCGCCTGGTTGGGCAATTCGACGTTCATACGCCCCATTCCCGGTCAACCTGCACCATGAGCGATTCGAACATCGTAATTCCACCTGCGGGAGAAAGCGGATGCCACATTGCGTCTTCTCGCGAAACGGTCGCTGCCTGAGAAGGCGAAATATGATGAAGCGCACCGATCGCCCACTCTTGATCATACAAATTGGGACCGACGGGAAGATACTTATCAAGATAACGGCGCAAAGTATCGCTCGCCGAACGTGAACCGAATCGGGCGAGCGCGAAACAGTAACCCTGGCCTGAAAAGCACAATTCGCTCTCAAGAAGAAGTGACGAAATGCGATCCTCAAAAACGTGCATCCGTAGAAGACCTGCGAACCAAGCAGCAGACAACCGTCCCCGCCATTCACGACGCTCTAGTAACTGCACTAAAACGCTAGGTTCGACGTTCGAAGCCGCATCGTGCAGCGCTGACCAGAATGCCGCACGTTCGGCTTCTTCCTCCCGCAGAAAATTGCCGCGCAGCAGCCGTAAATAGAACGGCCCGACAAGCGAATTTGCATCAGTGATCATTGCTTCGCCCAACGTCAAAGATCAGCCACACGTGTGCTTGGCGCGAGCCGTGCGTAAGCACGGATCGTGACAAGCATACGTGTTGGCTGTAGCGCCTGGTTAGGCTTTTTCACGCTTTGGTTGTGGTGCGGTGCCCGGATGCGTGCCTCCCCAATCCGGGTAGGAAATCTGAATCCAAAGCAGCCGTGATCGCGGATCGAATAATGCCTCCCACGCTTGATACTCCCTCTGACCCTGCGCTCGAAGAACGTCAGCCCGGTTTGGAATCTCACGATATTTCGGCGGAAGCGACAACGCCGTGGTCATGCTACGTCTCTCACCCGTGGCGAATCGATGCTCACGGGTGAACGCTGAAATCGAGTCTGCTGGTAGTCGCACGACCGACACAACGAACCATTCGGCGTTGTCGTATTGCGCGAGATATTCGGTGCCCGGAGGGAAAACGAAGCCGGTCACTCGACCGACAAACTGCCAGTCGGACTGACGACGCATCCACAGTCCCACTGCCATCGCGAGCAGCGCGAACAGTGAAGCTACGATGAGGACCTTCTTCTTCATGCCTAACGTCAAAGATCAGCCACACGTGTGCTTGGCGCGGGCTGTGCGAAAGCACAGAACGTGACAAGCATACGTGTTGGCTGTAGCGCCTGGTTAGGCCCGATCATATAAGCGCTGAACGGAATCTCTGC
>JAEZGX010000033.1 GCA_023416735.1 Verrucomicrobiota bacterium
GCGCTCGTCAGCGACCCCCCCCCCTATCGACAACCCCCACGACCCCAAACCTCCTCCTCGTCACCGCCCCCGCCTCCTTCCTCGCCCCCCTCCCTCTCTCCTCCGCCGATCCTTCGCCCGAACTTGCCGATGTATTCAATTCCTGGGGACTTCGCACGCTCGGCGACCTGACCGCGCTTCCCCGCGACGAAATCGTCCGGCGTTTCGGCGCCGAAGGTCTCGCTTTTTATCAACGCGCCTGCGGCGGCTCGTCTCGCCCCCTGCACACCCTCGCTCCCGCGCAAACCTTCACCGCCGCGATGGAGCTCGAAAACGAAATCGAGATCCTAGATCCGCTCCTCTTCCTGCTCCGCCGTTTCCTCGATCGTCTCACGCTCGAACTCCGCGCCAGCCAGCACGTCGCCGCCGAGATTCACCTCACGCTCCGCCTCGAAGACGAAACCCAACATACGCGCAGCTTCCGCCTCCCCGAACCGACTGCCGACGTCGACATCCTCTTTCGCACGCTGCACACGCACCTCGAATCGCTGCAAACCGACGCTTCCATCTGCGCGATCGAACTTCGCCTCACTCCCGCGCGTCCCCTTGTTCGCCAACAAGGCCTCTTCGACACCGGCCTACGCGACCCTCACGGCTTCGCCGAAACCCTCGCCCGCATCTCCGTCCTCGTTGGCCCCGACCGCATCGGCACGCCGCAACTCCAGGACACGCATCGCCCCGACTCCGCCAAACTCGTCCCGCCCCTCTCCGTCATTCCGCCTGCCGCCGAGCCCCCGCTCCATCCTCCGCTCGGCGCACCGTTGCGACGCTTCCGTCCACCGTTGCCCGCTCGCGTCGAATTTACTGACGGCCGCCCCACGTATCTTTGGACCGAAAAAGTCAGCGGCGAAATCTCCTTTCGCAGCTCCGCCTTTCCCAGCAGCGGCGAATGGTGGCAACGCGACCGCGCCTGGTCTCGCACCGAATGGGACATCGCTCTCGCGACCGGCGGCCTCTACCGCCTCCTCCACACCGCCAACGCCTACTTCCTCGAAGGCGAGTATGACTGACTCCTCTCAGACCACCGCTTTTCCCAACCGAACGAAAAGCCGGTCCGCCTCTTCTCCTTTGAAATGGGAAGATAAATGGTTCTTCGCCCTTCAACCAACCGCCGCAGCCCGCGAAGCGATCGTCCGCCAACAAGACGAACTCGGCCTGCGCCACGGCTTTCAACGCTATCGGCTCAAGCCGGAGAACCTGCACGTCACCCTTCAACTGATCGGCCACGGCTCGACATTGTCGCCTGACCTTTTGCGAGCCGCTCACGCGGCCGCCGCGACCGTAGCCTGCAGGCCTGTCGACCTCACTTTCGACCGCGCTCTCAGCTTCAAATCCCAGCAGGGCAACTACCCCTTCGTTCTACTCTGCGCCCAAACAGCCCTTGCTCCGCTCCTAGCCTTCCACCGTGCCTTGACCACGGCACTGCACGAACACCGCGCGATTCAAGATCCCGACCGCTTCACTCCTCACGTAACCTTGTTCCGTGATCCTGCCTTCGTCCTGGAGCACGCGATACCGCCAATAAGTTGGACCGCGACCGAGTTCGTTCTGGTGCACAGTCTCGTTGGTCGAAGCGAACACCGCATCGTCGGGCGCTGGACGCTCGATGGAGAATCCAAGCGGCCTCCTCTCACCTGTCCCACCCGCTGGCGCCCACGTAACGAAAACACCTACGCCGAACTCCACGCTCGCAGCGCCTTCAGCTTTCTTCGCGGCGCCTCACTGCCCGAAGATCTGGTGCAATCCGCGATGGAACTTGGATTGCCCTCCATGACGCTCCTCGACCGCGACGGCGTCTACGGCGCTCCGCGTTTCTACAGCAGCGCCCAGGAAAACAAATTCGCCGTCCAACCTCGTGTTGGCGCCGAGATCACGATGGAAGACGGCACCGTCGTCCCCCTCCTCGCCACCTCGCGCGCCGGCTACCAAAATCTCTGCCAGCTCATCACCGAGGCCAAACTCGTCCCTCGCCAGGTGCGTGACGGAACCTCCGAGCTTTTTCAGAATCCTCACGCCCCCGATCCTCGCGATCGCAAACGCCCCTGCTTCGCCACCTGGGATGAGCTCGCTCGCTTCAACGACGGCCTCATCGCCTTCACCGGCGACGAGGAAGGCCCCCTTCGCCGCGCCTGGCGCACGGAAGGCGCCTCCGCCGCGGCCACGGCGCTCGAAAAACTCACCGCCATTTTCGGCCAAACCTCCGATCCGTCCAAAGCCCGTCTTTTCGTCGAACTGCAACGTCACCGCGTCCGCGGCGAAGAGCGCGAAATCACGTTCCTCCGCGATCTCGCCGCTGCGCAAAATCTCCCGCTGCTCGCCACCGGCGGTGTCAATTACGCGACCCCCGAGCATCGCATCGTTTCCGACGTATTCACTTGCCTGAGACATCACACCACCCTCGACGCCGCCAGCCGTCTGCTCGACGCCAATTCCCAGCGCCACGCCAAATCCGCCGCCGAGATGGCGGAGCTTTTCCGCGATTTGCCCGAAGCTCTCGCCAACTCCGTTCGTGTCGATCAACGCCTGGATTTCACGCTGGAGAATCTCGGTTATGAATTTCCCGTATTTCCCACGCCGCATGGACAGTCGATGGACGCCTATCTGCGTGAGCAAACCTTCGCCTGCGCTCTTCGAAAAATCGGTCCGCTGACCCGCGAACTGGAACGACAGCTCAACCATGAGCTCGAACTCATCGCGCGCCTGAAATTCTCCGGCTATTTTCTGATCGTTTGGGATATCTGCGACTGGGCGCGCAAAAACAACATCCTCGTCCAAGGCCGCGGCAGCGCCGCCAACAGCGCAGTCTGTTACATGCTCGGGATCACCGCAGTAAACCCCGTGAAACACCGGCTGCTTTTCGACCGCTTCCTCAACGACAGCCGCGTCGGCAAGGATGGCCGGCCTTCCTGGCCCGACATCGATCTGGATTTTCCGAGTGGAGAACGCCGCGAACGTGTCATTCAGGAAGTTTATTCCCGCTACGGCCGCTGCGGCGCCGCGATGACTGCCAACGTCATTTCTTACCGCGGCCGCAACAGCGTGCGCGAAGTCGGCAAAGTGCTCGGCTTCGGCGAGTCCGCCCTCGATCGCTTCTCGAGCCTCTACGCCAACGGCGACTTTCCCGAAACCCTACAACTCCAGCAGCAACTCGCCATGGCTGGTATCGCTCGCGATCACCCCCGCGCCGAAACCATGGTCCGCCTTCAACACTACATTCGCGGATCCGCACTTCCGCGCCACCTCGGTCAGCATTCCGGCGGCATGGTCATTTGCCAGGGACAGCTCGATAAAATCGTCCCGCTCGAGCCCGCCACCATGCCCGATCGCAGTGTGTGTCAGTGGGACAAGGACGACTGCGAAAACCTCGGCATCGTCAAAATCGATTTCCTCGGCCTCGGCATGATGGCCGTCATGCAGGACGCGATCGAGCTCTGCGCCAAGCGCCCGGATGGGCCACACACGATGAACGGCATCCCCGAGGATGATCCGCTCACTTACGAAAAAATCCGCGCAGCCGACACCGTCGGCGTCTTTCAAATCGAGAGCCGCGCACAAATGGCCACGCTCCCACGCTTCAAGCCCAAGGATCTCTACGACCTCGCCATGCAGGTTTCGATTGTCCGGCCCGGCCCCATCACCGGCAATCTCGTGCATCCTCTCATCCGTCGACGCGATGGCTTGGAAGAGCCGGACTATATCGACGCCAGCATCGCTCCTATCGTTGAACCTATTCTGAAGCGGACCATGGGCGTCATCCTTTTCCAGGAGCAGATGCTGGAGATCTCCATGGCCGTCGCAAAATTCACCGGTGCCGAAGCCGAGGAACTGCGCCGCGCGATGGGTTTCACGAAAGGCACGGAACGGCTGGAAAAAGCGCTCAAAAAACTGACCGCCGCCCTTCGCCGACAAGGTTACAACGAGACCGTCGTCGCCAAGGTTCTCGCTGCCGCCAGTTCCTTCGGTGCCTACGGCTTTCCCGAATCGCACGCCATCGGCTTCGCGATGCTCGCCTACTTCAGCACGTGGTTGAAAATCCATCGCCCCGCCGAGTTCTACGCGAGCCTGCTCAACAACCAGCCGATGGGCTTCTACTCGCCCGCCACACTCCTCCAGGACGCGCGTCGCGAGGGCCGCAACCTCCAAGTTCTTCCGATCTGCGTGCAACACTCCGACTGGTCGTGCACCGTCGTCGACGCCAACACGATCCGCCTGGGCCTGCGCTACGTAAAGGGTCTTCGCGAAGCCAACGCTACGATTCTGCTCGAGCAGCGAAACGAAGCCCCTTTCGCCTCGATGGACGATTTTCTTCGCCGCAGCCACTTCTCCGTCGCCGAACGTCGCGCCCTCGCCGCCGTCGGCGCATTGAACGTTTTCAGCACTCACCGCCGCGCCGCCATGTGGCAGGTCGAAGCCGCGTGGTCCGACGACGAATCGTTGTTCAAACATTTCGCCAACACCGACCGCAACGAAGCGCCACTCCCGGCCATGACGCTCACCGAACGGATCAATGCCGATTTCCGCGGCACCGGCATCACCGCCGGCCGCCATCCGATGGCTCTCATTCGCAATTACCTCCCAGACGTCACCTGCGCGAAAGATCTCCGCAAAATCAAAACCGGCGAACGCGTCGTCATCGCCGGTTCCGTGATCTGCCGTCAACGCCCCGGCACCGCGTCCGGAGTCGTCTTCATCAGTCTCGAAGACGAAACCGGCATCGCCAACGCCATCGTCGCTCCCGCCCTTTTCGAGCGTCTCCGTTTAATCATTACACAAGAGCCCTCGCTCCGCATCACCGGCCTCGTGCAGAACGTCTCGGACGTCGTTCACGTGAAAGCCCAAATTATCGAGCCGCTCGCCGAACCCGCTCTTCCCACCCAAGCCTCGCACGATTTTCGCTAAGTCATTCCGCCTCCCCAAAAAACTCTCAAAAATCCCGAGGGTTTTCGCCCGCCCGCGTTTATAGGCTCATGAACATCCATCATGAACTCGGTCTCCACTTTCGTCTCTCTTCTGGCCGTTGCCACGTTGCTCTTCACCACCCCTGCGTCGGCCCAGGATGAGCACCGCACCTCGACGTCAAAAACGAAAACCAACGCATCGGCCGTCCACGGCCAATTGCTTCCAGTCACCGAAAAAGAAGCCGCTTGGGCCGCGAAGGAACGCGCCAGCTATCCGTTGGATACGTGCGTCGTCTCCGATGAAAAACTCGGCAGCATGGGCAAGGCGCCCGAATATATCTATCGCGTCTCCGGCCAACCCGACCGCCTCGTGGTATTCTGCTGCCGCGGCTGCGACGAAGATTTCTCGAACGATCCCGCCGCTTACCTCGCGAAGATCGACGCCGCCAAAGCCAAACACTGATCGCCTCCTCCTCATCATCCGGTCCGCCCTTTTTCCCCGCCCTTTTGTCGATGCGCCTCTTTCGATGCTCCATCGCTCCTTTGCTCGCTGTTCTTCCTCTCCACGGTGACGCGCAGTCCGCGGACGTTTCCGCCGCCCACGCGGAATTTCTTCAGGCCATCACCTCCGCTCCCGCACTGACCGCGGCCGGACACCGCACCCGCGCCGCTCGCGAACGCATCGCCGCATCCGGCCAGCTGGCCGATCTTGAGCTCGAGGGCATGGGTTCGCGCATGGTCGGCCCGATGGACGAACGCGCCACCATGTGGGAGGTGAACGTCCGCCAACCTTTGCCCAAGCGCGGCGAACGCGCTGCCGATCACGCCCGCGCCCGGGCCGTGGTCGCGATGTCCGCCGCTGATTACGCGATGATGGCCGGAGAAATGGCCGCCGACGTCGCCCTGGCTCTCGCGGAAGCCGAAGGAGCCGCCGCCCGCATCCAACTTTTGGAGACACAAATCGCGCGCCTCGATGCAGTGCTCCGCAGTGTCGAATCCCGCATCGCCTCGGGCAGCGGTCGCATCGCCGATCGCCTCACCGTCCAGACGCGGGTCGCCGAGATGCAATTGATGATCGAGGAGGAACGTCGCATGAGCGCCGATGCGCTCGCCGACGCCCGCGGCCGCCTCGGACTCAGTCCCGACCAACCGCTGCCTCAGTTCGCCGCTCCGACCGCCGATGAAATCCGCGCCGATGACACCGCCGCCATCCAACTCGCCGCCGCCCGCACGGCCGAGGCGGACGCGATGGTGAAAATGGCTCGCGCCTCCGCCGGCCCCATGACGGCAGTCGGCATCCGCTTCGAACAAGAGCGACGTCCGATGGGGGACGAAAACTCCCTCGGTCTCGCTTTCATGACCGACATTCCGTTTCGAAGCCGGCGCTACGCCCGCGCGGAAAAGCGCGCCGCCGAAGCCGAACGTGCCGCCGCCCAAACCGACGCCACTGCCGTCCGCTACCGCATCGCTTCCGCGCTGACACGCGTCGATCGGGCCGAGCAACTGGCCGCAACCGCGCGTAAGCTCAGCGCGGATACACTCGCTCGGTTGAACGCCGAATACGATGCGATGGTCCGCTCCGCCGGAGTCGGTCTCGCCGGAACCATGGGCGACTCAACCGTGCTGCAAACGGTCGAAATTCTCGAAAAAGCCACCGACGCCGAACTTCAGGTGATCCGTGCCGATACCGCCGCCCGCGCTGCCCGAGCCGAACTCTGGCGTTATGTCCCTGCGAACCTTTTCCCCACCGACAACTAAACCGTTTCTCATGACGCGTAACATTTTCATCTTCCTCGGCACGTTCGTTGTGGGCGCACTGGTCGCGCTCGTCGCGCGTTCCGCCATGTTCGAACCGCACTCAGCGAGCGCCGCTCCAGCCAGCCGCAGCGAGTATGCGTCGATGGTCAGCAACACACTCGCGCCCATCGAAACGTCGCCTGCGCCCGCCGCCAATTCCCACTCCGCACACCGTCCTCCCGAAACGACCGCCGCCGCTGGCCAACCCGTCAATACCGTGTGCGCCATCTGCGGCATGGACGTGGACCCCTCGCTTCCCACCGCCGAATACCAGGGCAAAACCATCGCCTTCGGTTGCCGGATGTGCCCGGCGAAATTCAAGGCCGATCCCGACCGCTGGGGCCCCCTCTACCTCCGCAACGAGGTCGTGAACAAATAGCGTCCCATGCGTCTTTCCCCGCTCGTTCTTGCCCTCGGCGGACTCGCGCTCGGCGCAGCTACAGTCGCACTCCTTCCCTCAGGCGCACTTTTCAACGTTCCGAACGAGCACGGCCACGCCGCCTCGGCGGCGACCGGCGAGCGCTGGGCGTGCCCGATGATGGACTTCATCGGGAATAAGCCCGGCGATTGCCCGGTGTGCGGCATGAAAATGACGAAAGTGACCGCGGGCGAACTCACGCTTGAGCAGCAGCGTCGCATGGAGATCGAACTCGCGAAGGTCGTCGAGGGTCACGCCCGCCCGATCATCCGTGCTTACGGCACGGTTCGTTACGACGACCGCACGTTGCAGGTCGTTATTCCGCGCGTCGCCGGGCGCATTGTGAAGCGCCACAACGCCACCCGCCACGTTGGCACACTCGTGAGTATAGGCGATCCCATCGTCGATCTCTACAGTCCCGAAGCCTTTGCCGCGCAGGGCGAACTCGCCGCGGCGGTTGCTCTCGGCGATCAATCCACCATCAAAGCGATCCGCGATCGTTTCGAGCGCTGGAATCTCACCGACGTCGCCGAAGCCATCCTCAATGGCGGCGCACCGAGCGATACCATCACCATTGCCAGCCCTTTCTCCGGTCGGGTCGTGCTCGCGCTGCCGAACGAAAATGAGGCCGCCGGCGCGCGTCTTCCCCAAGTCGGCCAGGAGGTCACCGGGGACACCCCGCTACTGCGGCTCGTGGATCCGCACGCCTACATGCTGGTCGTGCAAATTCCAGAAAACCGCGCTCACTGGGTGCAAGAAAACCAACCTGTCCGGCTCGCATCCGACGACAGAGGTGAACTGCCCGATGTTCAAGCCACGGTCGCATGGATCGCGCCCGAGTTGAATCTTCAGCTCCGCACGCGCGAAGCGCACCTCCACCTCAATGATCCACACGGCCGCCTCATTCCCGGCGGATTGGTCAATGTCCGCTTCCAAACCGCCCTCGATTCCGACCTGCAGGTCGCGGATGCAGAAAACCCGCAAACCTGGGGCCGCTTCGCTCTCGTGCCGAAAACCGCCGTCCTCTCGACCGGCGTGCGTCACGTCGCCTGGCGCGTAGCGGAGCGCCAACGCGACGGACGGCTCCGCTTCGAACTCGCACCGCTCGCGCTGGGGCCGCGCATCGAGGACGAATCGGGCCACGATGTTTACATCGTCCGTGCCGGCCTGAATCCAGGCGACGAGGTCGCCGCTCAGGGCGTGTTCCTCATCGATAGCCAAGCCCAACTCGCCGGCACGCCGAGCTTGCTCTTTCCGAACGGCGCCGTCGCTCCCGCCGGCGGGGGCCATCAGCACTAAATTCCTTTCGTCACCACGCCGCGCTCATCGCACGACGTGAGTAGCAGCCGATCGATGCTCTCTTTCGTCATACGTAATTCTTTCCTTACCTTCGCCGTCGCGATCGCACTCGGCCTCGCGGGCATTTGGGGGTGGCGACATGTGCCGGTCGACGCGATTCCCGATCTTAGCGACAACCAGGTAATCGTCTGGGCCGAATGGCCGGGCAAGAGTCCGCAGGACATGGATCAACAGGTCACGTCGCGTCTCGCGCGTGAGCTTCAGGGGCTTCCCGGCGTCCAGACCGTGCGCGGCATGTCGCTTTACGGCGCAAGCTACCTCTACGTCATCTTCGAGGAAAATCGGGATCTCTACGAATGTCGCACTCGCGTCCTCGAGCGACTCTCGCAACTGCAGGGAATTCTCCCCACCGGCGTCACGCCGCGTCTTGGCCCGGACGCGACCGCCATGGGCCAGGTGTATGCCTTCACGTTGCAGGGCCCGCGCGACATCGAATCGAAACGCTACCTTCTCGATCAGATCGTCGTGCCCGCCTTGCGCGCCGTGCCGGGCGTTTCCGAGGTCGCTCCAGTCGGCGGCGTCGTGCGCGAATACCAAATCGATGTCGACCCCGCCCGCCTCGAAGCGCAGGGCCTCACGCTCGACATGCTCATGATGGCCGTCCAGCAGGCAGGTCGCGATGTCGGCGCGATGAGCATCGAGCAATCCGGCATCGAAACCATGATCCGCGGCATCGGCTTCGTTCGTTCCGTCGCCGACGTCGAAAATATCGTGGTGCGCGGCGATCCTTCGAAGGGCGCCGGTCTCAAGCTCGGCGATATTGCGAACGTTCAACTCGGCGGACAATTCCGGCAGGGACTTCTCGCCGACGGCTATCAGGAGCACGTCGGCGCCTTCATCGGAATGCGCGTCGGTGAAGATCCGAAAACCGTGATCAACGCCGTGAAGCAACGCCTGGTCGACTTGAAGCCCACGCTCGAGCACGAGAACCTCAGCGTCGCTTCCTTCTACGATCGCTCGCAGCTCATTCGCGAGACGACCGACACGGTGACCGACACGCTCAAGGAAGCCGTAATCACGACCGCGTTTGTCGTCGTGCTCTTTCTGCTGCACGTCCGCGCGAGTCTCGCCGTCGCCGTGAGCCTCCCGCTCGGGATGCTTTTCACGTTTTTCGTCATGCACCTGTTCGGAGTTGGCGCGAACATCATGAGTCTCGCCGGCATCGCGATCGCCATCGGCGTGATGGTGGATTTCGGCATCATCATGACCGAAAACATCACGCAGCACCTCGTCGATCTGCAGGAAAAATGCCGACGCGAGGGACGCCCGATGCCGACGTCGCCGTTCAGTCCTGAAATAACGGATACCGTCGTGCGCGCCGCCCGGGAGGTTGCTCGTCCGCTGCTCACTTCCGCGGCCACCACCGTCATCGGCTTTCTTCCCATCTTCGCGCTCACGGATCAGGCCGGACGATTGTTCGAGCCGCTCGCGCTCACCAAATCGCTGGCGATCAGCGGCGCCGTTCTCTTCGGCACACTGCTGGTTCCAGTGCTGTGCCGCTTCCTGCTGCCACCGTGGCATATTCGAAAGCCCGTGCTATTCGCCCTCGTGGGCATCGCCGCCGGTGTGGGGTTCGGCTGGTTCATTCGCGACGGCTGGTCGTTGCCGATGGACCATGGTCGTTGGACGCTGACCATCCCCGGTTGGCTCTTCGCTCCGCTTTTCGCGGGGCTGGTGGGATCGGCGATCTGGCGGATCGGCCGAGAACGCCTCGTAAATTACGAGGAGAATCCGATGAGCCGTGCGATTCACGTCGCTTACGAATGGGCCTATACGCGGATCCTCCGTCACAAGGTCGCCTTCACCGTCGCGATCGCGACCATGGCGCTGAGCGGATACCTGCTCGGCGCCGGGTGGCAAACTGTCAGCTGGCCACTGCGCAAGCTTTTCGAAACCGCGGGCGGCGATTTTTCCCACACGCGTATCGACCAAACCATGACACGTGTCTTCCCCGGTGTCGGCGCCAGTTTTCTGCCGCCGCTCGACGAGGGCAGCTTGTTGTTCATGCCTTCGCTCCCCGCTTCGGGCGGACTGGGCGAGACCCAGCGCGTCATGCAGATCCAAAACCGGCTCATCGAAACCGTGCCGGAAGTCGCCACCGTGATGGGCAAAATGGGCCGTGCCGAAACCGCCCTCGATCCCGCGCCCCTCGGCATGATCGAAACCGTCGTGCTGCTGAAGCCCTACAACGAGTGGCCAGCGCACGAAATCGTCCTGCCCGATGGGTCGATCGAGCATCGCCCGCGCACGCTCGCGGAAGTTCGTTCCGCCCTCGCCGCGGTCTCCGACATCCCCGGTGTCGCTCCGAGCTGGCTGCAGCCGATCGAAACGCGTGTGGTCATGCTCTCCACCGGCATCCGCAGCCTCATCGCGTTGCAATTACTCGGCGACGATACGGACGCTCTCGAGCGTTTCGCCGAAGCCGCCGAGAAAATCCTCCAACCCACTCCCGGCGCTATCGACGTCCAGATGCAGCGCGAGGGCGGCAAGCCCTACGCCGAGATTCGTCTCGATCCCGACAAGCTCGCGCGCTTCGGCCTCACGAACGAACAGGTGATGCGCTCGGTCGAAACCGCGCTCGGCGGAATGGCCCTATCCTATTCCGTCGAGGGCGCGCTGCGCTACCCGATTCGCATTCGCTACCTTCGCGAACGTCGCGACGATCCGGATGAACTCTTGCAAGTTCAAGTTCCCCTGCCGTCCGGCTCGGCTTCCGTCCCGCTCACCAGCCTGCTCGCGATTCCCACGGTGCATCTTCTCGAGTTTTCCGAAAACGCTCCCGACGCCCCCACTCTGCTCCAACGCCTGCCGCTTTCCCATCAACGCAACTTTACGATTCTCGATCACCGTCACGCCGAACTCACTCTGCCGGCGGGTGAAGCCTTGCCCGCCGAAATCGCCGCCGCAGCTGCCGCGCACCAACTCCGTATCACCGGCACGCGTCCGAGCGAAGCCGGCCTGACCTACACCGTGGGCCCGATGGCGATTCGTTCCGAGGGAGGCAAACGCACGCAATACGTGCTCCTCAACGCACTCGGTCGGGGCGAGGTGGAGGTCGTGCGCGACGCCGACGCGCGCTTGCAAGCGGCTCTCGCCGACGGCCGTCTCGAGCTACCGCCGGGCACCACCTATCGCTGGGTGGGGCGCTACGAGCAAAAGATCAAAGCGGACCAGACGATGCGCATCATCATCAGCGTTTCGATGGCCGTCATGGTGCTGCTGATTTATATCGGCACGCGTTCGTGGCTGATCACCGCGATCATCATCCTCGCCAATGCCGCCGTCACCACAGCGGGCGGCTTCTTCTTCGTCTGGCTGTGGGATGTCGAAATGACGACTGCGGTCGTCGTCGGATTCCTCGTCCTGCTCGGCGTGATGTTCAACGACGGCATCCTGCTCGGCACCTACATTCAGGATCAGTTCAAGACGCACCCGGGCACCGTGAACGAAGTGAATCGGCGCGTCTTCATCGCGGGTCTTCGCCGGCGTCGGCCTGCGATCATGACCAACACGACGACACTCCTGTCTCTCATTCCGGTGCTCTGGTCCACCGGCCGAGGTTCGGAGCTGATGATCCCGATGGTGCTTCCCGTCGTCGGAGGCATGATCTTCGACATCATCTCCCTGTTTTCCGTCCCGGTGTTTTACACGTGGTATTGGGAGCGTCGTCTCGCGCGCGAAGCCCAATCCCGCGCAGCAGTCACGGTCGCACCTTCGCCAGCGTGATGACGAACCGACGCGCCATCAAAGCCGCGCGTTCCGCAGCCGCAGGGCATTCGTGATCACCGACACGCTGCTGAGTGCCATCGCCACGCCGGCAAACATGGGATTCAACAACCATCCCAAAACTGGATACAGCACGCCCGCCGCCAGCGGCACACCGGCCGAATTGTAAACGAAAGCGAGAAAGAGATTCTGGCGGATGTTCGTCATCACGCGTCGCGAAAGCGCGAGCGAGTTCACGATGCCGCGCAGATCGCCTTTCACGAGCGTGATGCCCGCGCTTTCGATCGCCACATCGGTGCCCGTGCCCATGGCGATGCCCACATCTGCCGCCGCCAGCGCGGGCGCGTCGTTGATGCCGTCGCCCGCCATTGCCACCACCGCTCCTTCGCGGCGCAGTTCTTCGACAATTCGTTGTTTGTCCTGCGGCGCCAGCTCTGCCCGCACGTCGTCGATTCCAAGTTGTCTGCCCACCGCGCCAGCCGTGGTTCGATTGTCTCCCGTCAACATCACCACTTTCAACCCGAGCGCATGCAGCCTCCGAATCGCCTCGGCCGAAGTGGACTTGATCGGATCGGCCAGCACGAGCAAGCCGGCCACTTCGCTTCCGATCGCCACCCAAATCACGCTGCCACCGCTTTTCAGAAGCCGTTCTGCGCGTTCATCGACGTCAGGCGTGATCCGCACCCCTTCACTCGCGAGCCACGCTCGTTTTCCGACGCGCACGCGATGACCTTCGATCGTTCCGGCCACGCCCGCGCCCGTGAGCGACCCGAACTCTTCCATTCTGGGCAACTCGAGCTTCCGCTCGCGCGCCGCGTTTACCACCGCCTGCGCCAACGGATGCTCGCTCGCCTGCTCGACCGCCGCGGCCCATGCCACGAGTTTCGCCTCTCCCATCGCAGGCGCCGCGTAGATTTCGGTGAGCTGCGGACGGCCTTCCGTCAATGTGCCGGTTTTGTCCGTGATGAGGTGCGTGACTTTCTCCGCGCGTTGCAATGCCGCCGCATCGCGAATCAGCACGCCCATTTGCGCGCCACGCCCCATCCCCACCATGATCGACATCGGCGTCGCCAAACCGAGCGCGCACGGACACGCGATAATAAGAACGGCCACCGCATTCGTAATCGCGTATGCCAGCGAAGGCGCCGGTCCAAAAACGAACCATCCGATCGCCGTCAGCACCGCGACGCCGATCACAGTCGGCACGAACCACGACGAGACCTTGTCCGCCAACGCTTGGATCGGCGCGCGACTGCGTTGCGCCTGCGCCACCAGGTGCACGATCTGCGCAAGCAGCGTATCCGCTCCCACTTTCTCAGCGCGCATGAGGAAGCCGCCGGTTTGATTCACCGTCGCGCCAATCACCCGATCGCCCACCGATTTCGCCACCGGCACCGGCTCCCCCGTGAGCATCGACTCATCAACGTTGCTGGCGCCTTCGACGACGACTCCGTCGAGAGGAATCTTCTCCCCGGGTCGAACCCGCAGGAGGTCGCCGACCTGGATCCGGTCGAGCGGCACATCCTCGTCGCTTCCTGCCGTCACGCGACGCGCCGTTTTTGGCGCAAGCCCGAGCAATGCTTTCACCGCCTGTCCCGTTCGCCGCCGCGCACGCTCCTGCAGGTATTCCCCAAACACCGCGAGCACGGTGATCACCGCCGCCGCCTCGAAATAAAGTCCCGCCGCGCCGCCGTGCTGCATCTCGTGCGGAAACAGCCCCGGCGCGATCAGCGCCACCACCGAAAACCCATACGCTGCTCCAATACCCAGCGCGAGCAACGTATACATGTTCGCACTACGATGTCGCACCGAGTTCCACGCGCGGCGCCAGATGAAGTCGCCGGCCCAAAACACCACGGGCGTGGCCAGGAAGAATTCCATCCACCGCCGCCACGCCGCCACTTCATCGCTGGCCGGCAGGCCAGGGATCATGCCCGACATCGCCGAGAGGAACACCGGCAACGCCAGCGCCGCGCCCACCCACAGCTTCCGCGCGAGGCGCTTCAGGTCTTCCTCTTCATCATCATCCTCCGTCGTCGCCGCAATCCGCTCGAGCGGCATGCCGCAAATCGGACAATCGCCCGGGTGATCCTGACGCACCTCGGGATGCATCGGACACGTGTAACCCGTTCCCGCGCCGCTCCACGCGGGATTTCGTTCCAGCGCCATCCCGCATTTCGGGCAGTCGCCCGGCACATTCGACTCCACGCCCGCGCACATCGGACAAAAATATTTGGCCGTCGTCGACGGCTTCACCGCCGCGTCGTGAGGGTGATGACCATGCTCGTCCGAGCAGTGACCGCAATGTCGATGATCGTGATTCATAATCGGGAAACGATAACCGTCCCCACAGAATGAATGCTCCGACGCTGCGGGCAAATCGCGTCTGCCCGCGCCATCACCCAACACCTAGCGCCACTCGTGCCGTGGATAGCGTCGCGACAGCTCCGTCTTTATTTTCGGATACTGCTCGCGCCAGAAATTCGTCAGGTCGTCCGTCACTTGGATCGGCCGTTGGTTCGGCGCGAGGATCTCGAACTTCACCGGCACGCGCCCGTGCCCGATCGTGAACTTCCCTTCGATTCCATAAAGCTCCTGTATCCGCGCCGACAATATCGGCGGACCTTCCTTCTCATAGCGCAGCCGCGACTTCCGCCCGTTGCCCATCACCAGTCGCTCGGGGAGATAATCGTCCAGCACCGCGAGTTGCTCCGCCGTCAGCCAGTCGCGCAACACCGGCATCACCGGTTTCTCCTTCACCGCGCGCGCCCCGAGTTCCCCGTAACACACCTGCTCGATCAGCGTCGCTCGATCCGCCTCCGTGATCGGATTCACCTCCAACTCGGGAAACCACTCCGCCATCCGGTTCACGCGGGTAATCCATTGCTCCACATTTTCATCCCATGCTTCGAGTTTGATCCGTCCTGCGAGCACTTCCTTCGTCAGCAACGCCGCCGCTTCGTTCAACGGCGCTTCCTCGCTGCTCGCTTTCGCTTCGAGCACCAGGTCGCGAAACCGCCGCTCGCGCCGCGACACCACGCGTTTCGCCTGCTCGTCGTAAACCACCCCGCGGGTTTCATAGTAATCGTCCGGAAACACCTCCTTCAACCACGCCTCCTCGATCGCAGTCGCCAGGGACAACAATGTATTCACTTCTCCATCACCCCGCCCGATCTCGCTGATCTCCGCCGCCACCAGCAACGGCGCTTTCTGGATCGCGCTCTCGCGCGCCAGCACGCCGCGGCGTTGATGAATCAACTCGCATCGCAGCGTCCCCGCATCGAGCCGCTTGGCGAGTTGATCCGAAAATCCCGCGAGCACGCACTTCCGCACCTCCGCGCCCTCGACCCTTCGCTCGCTCACATCGAGGCCTTCCTTCTCCGCAATCTCCAGAAACTGCGCGAACAAGGGTCCCACTTGTCGAGCGCCTTGCGCATGGATCCCCAAGCGCCGGCACGCATCCACCGCGTAGTTGTTCTGATGCGCAAAACGCCACGCCCGCATCAAGAGGAAGAAATCGCTCTCGTATTCCTCTCCGAGCACGTCCTCGCGCGCGTTCTCCACGTCGCGTGAAACTCCGCGCAGGAGAAAATTCCTCCCTTGCGTCAGCGCCGCCATCAACGCGACCGGCCGCACGCACCCGCGTTCCTGCGCCGCCAGCAACATCCGCGCATACCGCGGATGCACCGGAAATCTTAACATCTTCCGTCCGACTTCGGTGATCGCTGTGGGAGAGGCCCTAGACCCCGACTCCACGCTCGTCTTCCCGGAACTCGAAACTCCAAACGCCGAACTCGAAACAGCTCCGAGATCTGCCAGGAGCCGCTCCGCCCGCTCCAGCGCCTTCACGTCGGGTTTCTCCAACCACGGAAACGCAAAGACGTCATCGATCCCGCTGGCCTTCAAGGTCAGCACCACTTCCGCCAGATCCAGCCGCCGCACTTCCGGCAGCTCCTGCGGCGCTCGCTGTCCGTGCTCGCGCTCCGTCCACAACCGCACGCACACACCCGGCGCCGTGCGGCCCGCACGTCCCGCGCGCTGATCCGCGCTCGCGGCCGAAATCTTCTCGATCAACAGCGTGTTGATCCCGCGATGCGGATCGAACCGCGCCACGCGCGCCAACCCGCTGTCGATGACCGCGGTCACGCCTTCGATCGTCAGCGACGTTTCCGCGACATTGGTCGAGACAATGATTTTTCGCGCATCGTAACGCGCCACCGCTCGATCCTGCTGCTCCGGCGACAACTCACCATGCAGGGGAAAACACACGAAATCGCGCAGCGCCCGCGATCCTTCGATCGCCTGCACCGTGCGGCCGATTTCATAGCCGCCGGGCATGAACACGAGCATGTCCCCCGCGACGTTCGCCGCGATCCGCTCGCATTCGCGCGCCGCCACCTCCCACACCGGCTCCTGGTCGAAATTCGCCGTCTTCGGCAGATATTCGATTCGCACGGGAAAGCTGCGTCCTTGCGAGACCAATACATCGCACGGCGCCAGATAGTCTTTCAGCGCCCCGGCATCGAGCGTCGCCGACATCACGACGATCTTCAGATCGGGGCGCGTGCTCTGCTGAATCTGAATCGCCCGCGCCAGCGAGATATCGCCGTAGAGATGCCGTTCGTGAAATTCGTCGAACACCACCGCGCTCACGCCGCGCAATGTCGCGTCGAACGACATCTGCCTGAGCAGGATCCCTTCGGTCACGAAACGAATCCGCGTCTTTGCGCTCACCCGCGATTCCAGCCGTATTTGATATCCCACGACATCGCCCAGGTTGGTCCCGACTTCCTCCGCCACCCGCTTCGCCAGCATCCGCGCCGCAAGCCGTCGGGGTTGCAACACCACGACTTCGCCCTGGGCGCCCGCGAGCCCGTGCTTCAGCAACATCTGCGGAATCTGCGTCGATTTACCCGATCCGGTCGGCGCCTGCACGATCAGCCGGCCTTGCGTGCGCAAGGAGGCAACGACCGCGTTCTCTAGTTCGTAGATCGGGAGTTCTCTCGGAGCGGGCATAAACGGCCGACAAAGCTCCAAGCTCCAAACGCCAAGCTCCAGAGAATTTTCAAATTCCAACCACCCGGCACGTTTCCGGCCCGTGTTCGATGTTTGAGACTAGATCCTTCCCTGGAGCTTGGATCTTGGCGCTTGGATATTCCGCGCCCTTCCGGCGGCGGTCGCGGTGAGTAACGGGTGAATGAGTTTGCTCCCAAGTTATTCACCGATTTTCGCGTGCATCGAATGTGAAGAACATTGGCTTTTAGTTTTGGCCGCACCGCACACGCTCGACGTCGTTCCTTGATAGAACAGTCGCAGCGCGAAGACCTGAAAAAACCTTCGAGAGCGCGACTGGGATAATCCCGGGCGACCGGGGAAAGGTCGGCGACAGCTGGTGTCGCCCTCCCCTGCAACACGGCGCGAGCCGATGTTGCTGGCACATATCACCAGCTCCTCTGATCCGGAGTCGTGTCCGGTCAGTTCACACGAACCAGGAGCTGAGCGGCGAGCGGCGATCAGAAACCGCACGCGAGCCGAGTCACGCCCACAGGACGTTTCGACCTGTGCGCGGACGCAGTTACCCCAGAGGGTTTGGTTGCTACTGCGCAAGACCAGAACGCAATCGCGTTTCCCGGCGGGACGACCCCGCCAAAAGGCCCGCTCGTTCGCACGAGCCGGGCGCGCAAGGGAGACACGATTGCGGGGAGAGAGCGAGCCTGGCAAAGCCCGCGAACCTCCTCGATTGGGGCGGCCCGAAAAACGCGTCACCCCACTGCAAAAGCGAATGCAACCTGAGAGCTAAGAGGTCAGACCCGTAACGCGGGGCCAACGTCCGGCCACAAGCCGGAGCCGTCCCCGTGGCAACGGTGCCGACGCGATAGACAGAAATTGCAGGCGTGTCCGCACCACGTCCGGCGTGCCGCTTCCGGCAGGAAGCGTCCGAACCGGGCGAAGAGGCCTCACTCGATAGATTCCAACCGGAAACGGTCGGAACGGTCCCGCCATGAGACCGAAACATCCGCATGCCGCGGAGAGTGGCGTCGGGAAGCACACGGCCCGCGAAAGCGAGAGCGCCCAACGTTGTGCACCGGGAAAGAGCGCGTGGCGCACGCCCACTCCCCAATTTGGCCCGGGAACCGCAAGGTTCCCGGGCCTTATTGTTTTTGGCGCAGACGTATGCCGGAATCTTGAATCTCAAATTTCGAATCCGGAATCTGGAACTCAGGAACTCTGGAAAACGGCTTCCCTGTCCGCCGGCTCGTTCCAGCCGTTCCTGAGTTCCAGATTAACCCCCATCCGAATTCGCGCCCCGGCTTAGGCCTTGCATTCACTTGGCGCGGTCCGCACGTTCTTCCCCTTTTTCGAAGAAATGAACGCGTCCGCTCCATGAACCAGAACATCCGTAACATCGCCATTATCGCTCACGTCGACCACGGCAAAACCACGCTCGTCGACCAACTTCTCAAGGAAGGCGGCGTTTATCGCGCCAACCAACAGGTGCAGGAGCGCGCCATGGATTCCATGGACCTCGAACGCGAGAAGGGCATCACGATCAAGGCGAAGAATACGTCCGTTCACTGGAAGGATAAGATCATCAACATTCTCGACACGCCGGGTCACGCCGACTTCGGCGGCGAGGTCGAACGCGCCCTCCGCATGGTCGACGGCGTGTTGCTCGTCATCGACGCCTACGACGGCCCCCAAGCTCAGACCCGCTTCGTGCTCCGCAAGGCCCTCGCCCACGGTCTCAAGGTCGTGATCGTCATCAACAAGATCGACCGCGACAACGCCGATCCCGCCAAGATGTATGACAAGGTGCTCGAGCTGCTCATGGAGCTCAACGCCACCGAGGAACAATTCGACGCCCCCGTCGTTTACGGCTCCGGCCGCGACGGCTACATGATGTATAAGCTCGGCGACGAGAAGAAGGACATGACGCCTCTCTTCCAGACGATCATCGAACACGTTCCGCCCCCGTTCGCGAAGCCCGACGAGCCGTTTCACATGCTCGTCTCCAACATCGATTGGAGCGATTACGTCGGCCGTATCGCCGTCGGCAAAATCCTCGGCGGCACCATCAACGTCGGCGATCCCGTTTACGTCATCCGCCACGCCGAAAGCGGCAAAAAGGTGCGCTCCAAGATCACCAAGATTTTCGAGTTCACCGGCCTCGGTCAGCGCGAAGTCGAATCCGCCAGCGCCGGTAACATCATCGGTCTCTCCGGCTTCGAAGACGTCGACATCGGCGACACGCTCGACATTCGTGACAACGCTCACGCGCTGCCCTTCACGCAGATCGATCCGCCGACGCTTGAGATGCAGTTCTCCGTCAACGACGGCCCGCTCGTCGGTCAGGAGGGCAAACTCGTCACTTCCCGTCAGCTCCGCGAACGCTTGATGCGCGAGTTGAAGACCAATGTTTCCATCTACATCGAGGACTCCGATCGCGCCGGCGTTTTCAACGTCCGCGCCCGCGGCGCCATGCAGGTCGCCGTGCTCGTGGAAACGATGCGTCGCGAGGGCTACGAGCTTCTCGTCTCCCGCCCGACCGTAATCGAAAAGAGGGGCCCGAACGGCGAACGGCTCGAACCTTACGAAACCGTCTGGATCGAAGTGCCCGACGAATGCGTGGGCTCGATCATGCAGAATCTCGCCAACCGCAAGGGTCAGCTCACCAACATGGAAAAGCTGGCGCACTCGACGATGATCGAAGCCTCGATCACCACGCGCGGCTTGATCGGTCTCGAAATCGACGTGATCAACGCCACCTCCGGCCGCGGCGTCACGTCGCACTTGTTCAAGGAATACGGCCCCTACGCGGGTGAGGTGCTCACGCGCGTCACCGGCACGCTCATCGCGACCGAAGCCGGCGAAACGACGTCCTACGCCCTCGTGATGTGCCAGGAACGCGGCAAGCTCTTCGTCGGTCCCGGCGAGCAGGTGTATGAAGGTATGATCGTCGGCGAAAATCCGCGCAACGAAGACATCGCCATCAACGCCGTGCGCGAAAAGAAGCTCACCAACTTCCGCTCGCAGGGCGAAGGCGTCGCGGCGGGCCTCACGCCTCCCACGAAGCTCTCGCTCGAACGGTCGATCGAATACATCGCCGCCGACGAACTGCTCGAGGTCACGCCGAAGAGCCTGCGTCTCCGCAAGCGCATCCTCGACAACGGAGCGCGCATGAAGGCCGCCAAGGCCAACAAGCAGCAGCAGTAAGCGATTCCGCTGCTTTCGATTTCAAGCCCGCCGGCGATTTCGCCTGCGGGCTTTTTCGTGTTTGGAGCCGACCGCCGCGTCAGGCCAACGGATCGACGCAATCTCACCGCCCCCACGCGACTTCGGCCGCCGCCTACTTGGCCAGCACGGCTTCCGGTTCGCGTGTCGTTGCCCGCTCGATCTCCTGCGCTTTCTTCAATCCCTGCGCGCTCGAATGCCCCGTGAACTTCACGCACATCCGATCGACCAGAATGTAACAGATCGGCACGACAAACAGCGTCAGGAAGGTCGCAATGCTCAAGCCGCCCACGATCACGATTCCCATCGGATTGCGACTCTCCGCGCCTGCGCCCGTCGCGAACGCGATCGGCACCGCCCCGAGAATCGTCGCAATCGCCGTCATCAGAATCGGCCGAAAACGCAGAATCGCCGCCTCATACGCCGCGTCGAACGCGTTCTTCCCTTCGAGCTGAAGGTGATTCGCAAACTCCACGATCAGGATGCCGTTCTTCGCCACGAGTCCGATCAACATGATCAATCCGAACCGCGAATACAGATTGTCCGTCATCGCCGGCCCCCAGAACCGCGTGCAATAAAGCACGATGACGCCGCCCGACAGCGCGAGGAAAATGCCCGTGAAGATCGTCAGCGGGTGCAGCCACGACTCGAACTGCGCCGCGAGAATCAGAAATGTGAATACAAGCGCCAGGATGAAGAGCATCCAGGTATCGCTCGCGCTTTCCACATACTCGCGCGTCTCGCCGTCCCACGCATACGTGTAACCCGCCGGAAGCTGCTCCTCCGCCTGCGTGCGCAGGAAATCGACCGCGTCGCCGATGGTCGCAGCGCCCGACAACTGCGCCGAAACCGTCACCGCGCGCAGTCGCGCGAAATGCGGGTAATTCTCTGGCACCACATTCTCGTTCGCCTGCACGAGGTTCGTGAGCTGCACGAGATGTCCGGTCTCGGATTTCACATACACGCGCCCGAGATCCGACGGCGTCACCCGGTCTTGATCGGCCACCTGCACCACCACATCGAACTCCTGGCTGCCACGTTGAAACGTGGTCACGCGCTTTCCGCCGAACAGCGTTTCGAGGGTCGAGGCCACCGCCGACACGGGCACATTCAAATCCGCCGCCTTCGCCCGATCAATTCGCACGTCGAGCTGCGGCTTGGTCGGTGAGGGATCCAGTCGCGGCTGGAAGAACATCGGACTTTCCCGCATCGCGGTCAGCATCTGCTCGCCGTGACTCTGCAGTTTCTCGAAGTCCGATCCTTGCAATACCATCTGCACCCCTGCCCCGCCGCCACGCTGGCCGAATGGCCGCGGCGCGATCGGCGCCGCCTGCCCGCCAGTGATCTCCTGGCGAAACTTGTTTCGCAATTCGAGGAGGATGTCCTGCGTCTTCCGCTCGCGTTCCTCCCAGGGTTTCAACGTCACAAACATGAACGCGCGATTGCCGTCGCCGCTTCGCCGAAACGTCCGTTCGATCTCCGGAATCGCGAGAACCATCTCCTCCATCTTGCCCGTGTAATAATGCGCATACGCGGGCGTCGATCCGACGGGCGCGATGAATTGCGCGCGGAAAAGGCTGCGATCTTCCAGTGGAGTGAGCTCGCGCTGGAGCTTCAGATAAAGCACCGGCCCGAGCGCCACGACCGCCAGTGAGCCGGCGATCACCCAGAGCTTGGCTCGTAGCGACGCGCGCAGCATCGACGCATAGATGCCGTTCACTTTTTCAAAAAACGGCTCCGTTTTCTCGTAAAGCCAGCCGTGCTTCCGCTTACCGTCGATGACCTTCGACTTCAGCATGCGCGAGCTGAGCATCGGCGTCAGCGTAAGGGCCACAAACGCCGACACCATCACGGCGATCGACAGCGTTACGCCGAATTCGAAGAAGAGTCGTCCCGTTTGCCCCGATTGAAACGCCACGGGCAAAAATACCGCCGCCAGCGTCAGCGTCGTCGCAATGATCGCAAACGCCACTTGTCGCGCCCCGTGCAACGCCGCCGCGATCGGCTCTTCGCCTTCTTCGATCCGACGATAGATGTTTTCCAACATCACGATCGCGTCGTCGACCACGAGTCCAACCGCCAGCACGAGCGCGAGCAGCGTGAGCACGTTGAGCGAAAATCCGAGCCAACTCATGATGGCGAACGATCCAATGATCGAAACCGGGATCGCCAGCAGCGGAATGAAGGTCGCGCGCCAGTCGCGCAGGAACACGAAGATCATCAGGATCACCAGGGCCGCCGCTTCCCACAGCGTCTTGTAAACCTCCTTCACCGAGCGATCCACGAACACCGAACTGTCGAAACCAATGTCGATGTTCACGCCTTCCGGCAGATCGGCTTCGATGTGCGGGATCTGCGCTTTTACCCCGTCTGCCAGATTCAGCAGATTCGACTGCGATTGCCGGAAAACCTGAACGCCGACCGTCGGGCGTCCGCGGAAAAAGCTTTCGCCACGATAGTCGTTTTTTCCGAGCTCCACCCGGCCGATATCGGTGAACTTCACTTGGTAACCGTCGCGCACCGCCAGGATCAGGTTTTCGAAATCCGAGACCTCCGTCATGTTTCCCTGCGTGCGCACCGTGAACTCGCGCGTGACCGACTCGATGCGCCCGCCCGGGATCTCGACGTTCTGCTGGTGCAGCGCGCGCTCGACGTCCGCCACCGTGAGCCCATACGCGGCCATGCGATCCGAATCGATCCAGAGCCGCATCGCGTAACGCGGCCCGCGTATTTGCACCGCCCCTACACCGGGCACGGTCTGAATCCGCTGCACCACAAAACGCTCCGCAATGTCGTAGAGTTCCTGCCGGGAATAACGGTCCGAATTCAGCGAGAATCCAAGGATCGGATCCGCGTCCGCCTCGGTCTTCGTCACCTGCGGCTCGAGCACTTCGTCCGGGAGCCGGCCGCGCGCGCGGCTCACGCGATCGCGCACGTCGTTGGCCGCTTCATTGACGTCACGGTTGAGCGTGAACTCGACCGTGATATCCGACTGCTGCTCACGCGACACCGAGCGGATCACGCGAATGCCGTCGATCGAGGAAATCTCCTTTTCCAAGGGCTCGGTGATCTTCGATTCAATCACCTCCGCCGAGGCGCCAGGATACGTCGTCTGCACCGAAATGATCGGCGAATCGATGTTCGGATACTCTCGGACCGGCAGCCGGTTGAACGATAGCAACCCGACCAGCACCACGAGAATCGACGCCACGAGACAGACGACCGGGCGGCGAATGGAAACATCGGAAAGAATCATGGCAGCGCCGCCGTGCGGATCTCAGTGACTTGCGGACGCGGCGCGATTTTCGCACCGGGAAACAGGATCAAGGCCCCCACGCCCGACGCCACCACTTGCGTGCTTTCCGTCAATTGACCGCGCAACGCATTCACCTCCACCACGCCTTTGGCGCGCAGCCCCAGTTGCACCGGCACGAAGTCCGCCGTCGCCTGCCCTTCTCCCTCGTTCACAATCACCAATTGCGTGCCGGTCGTCGTCGTGAGAATCGCTCCTTCTGGCACCGTCAGAATCCCGCGGAGCACGTCGAGCACCAGTTCGATGTTGGCGAACATGCCCGGCTTCAACCCCACCGCGGCGGCGTTCACATAACCTTTCACCTCACTCGACCGCGTGGCGCGATCCACGACCGCCGCAACGAAATACACTTCGCCGTTCAGCTCCGCGCCCGACGCCAGCGCGGCCGAGCGAACCTTGAACGTCGTGCCTTGTTTCACTTTTCCGGTGAATCGCTCCGGCACCTGAAAATCGATCTTCAACCGGCTCAAATCGTCGATCGTCGTGATCACCGATTGCGAGGTCACGTAATCGCCCGGCGAAAGCGTGCGCGCTCCCAAGACGCCATCAAACGGCGCCCGTATCTCCGAACGCTCCAGGCGCACGCGGATCAACTCGAGTTCGGACTTCGCCGAAGCAAACTCCGAGCGCGCGCGATCCACGTCCGCCACGCTGTTGCTCTGACTTTCACCCAACCGCTCGGCCCGTTTGAGATTCAACTCCGCCAGTTGAAAGCGCGCGTCGCTCTGCGCGAACTGGGCTCGCAGTTCGGCGTCATCGATCTTCACAAGCAGCTGTCCTTTTTTCACCGCCTGGCCCTCTTCGAAGTGAATCGCGCGCACGAGTCCGCTGACTTCCGGCCGGATCGTGGCGGATTCATTGGCCGCGACCGACCCGACGAGGTTCAACGTCTCCGCCAGATCCTGCCTGGTCAGCGTCGTGACTTCGACCGGTTGCACCTGGTCGGACGTGCGGATCGCAACCGCTTCTTTTTTGCTGCACCCCGCGAGCAGAATAACCGCCAACAAGGCGGCGTGAGTAAGTCTGGAGAACGACATGAAAGTGTCACCTGACAGATATGTCAGCAAGTGCCGCGCCTGACGCGGCACCGATTTGAAAGATGCGGACTCCGTATGGATCCGCACAACGCGTTCCACTGACGCGAGCTGCTCTAAACCAACCTCAGCCCAGCGACTGCTCGTAGCCCGGCGCATCCAGCAGCGCCGTCGCCTCTGCCGGATTCAACAGCCGGAGCTTCAACATCCAACCGTCGCCATAAGGCGCCTGGTTGACCGTCTCCGGCGCGTTTTCCAAGTGATGGTTGACCGCCAACACTTCACCCGACACTGGCGCATAAAGATCGCTGGCCGCCTTTACCGATTCAACAGCGCCGAACGTCTGGCCGGCCTGATACTTCGTGCCCACCTTCGGCAGCTGCACGTAAGTGATATCGCCCAGCGAATTTTGGGCGTAGTCGGTGATACCGACCGTCGCGGTGCCATCGTTCTCGAGGCGAAGCCATTCGTGAGACTTCGCGTAACGGAGATCGGCAGGAACGTTGCTCATGAGGAAGATGGGGTTGATTTGGTGTGCCTGCACTTTCCGACGCGCGCAAGCACGCTCCTGCTTATTTTGCGCCCAACGTCACAAAAGGCGGTTTCACCACCTGCAGCCCGAGGCGTGTGCCCCGGATGTCGACGAACAGCGGCGAACTTACCGCCGCGCGTGGGACCAGCGCCGAACCGATCGCTTCATTGAGCATCGGCGAAAGCGTGCCGGACAAAACGCGTCCCACCAACCCGCCACCGTCCTCGAACACCGACGCTTCCGCGCGCACGATCCGGCGATCGCCCGTTTTGAAAAACACGACTTTCGATCCCGTCCCTCCCTTTTTCTCCGCCAGCAACACCTCGCGACCATTGAAATCCGCCGGTTTGTCGAACTTCACCGTCCACCCCAATCCCGCCGCGATTGGCGAAATCTCGGGGGAAAGTTCGTGCCCATAAAGCGGATACCCGGCTTCGAGCCGCAAACTGTCACGGGCCCCCAATCCAGCGAGCTCCACCCCATGCGGCGTTCCCGCCGTCAACAAAGCCTCGGCCAGCGCCACGGAATCGCCCGCCGCGTGATAGAGTTCAAACCCATCCTCCCCGGTATAACCCGTGCGGCTGATCAGGCAGTGCACGCCCGCGACGGTGCCTTCGGTGAAATGGTAATACTTCAACACACCCAGCTTCGCCCCGGTGAGCGATTGCACGATTTCGGCTGCGCGCGGGCCTTGCACCGCCAGCAGTCCGTAATCGTCCGACCGATCCGTAATCGTCACGTCAAACCCCGCCGCCTGCTCCGTCATCCAGGCGAGATCCTTCGCGACGTTGCTGGCGTTGACGCAGAGAAAGTAGTCCTCCGGCGCGCGTTGATAAACGAGCAGGTCGTCGACCACGCCGCCATTCGCGTAACACATCGGCGAATACAGCACGCGACCGGGGAAAATCTTCGAAACGTCGTTCGTCAGGAGCCGATCGAGGAATTTCAACGCCTCCGGCCCGCGCACGTCGACTTCCCCCATGTGGCTGACGTCGAAGAGCCCCGCCGCGCGCCGCACCGCTTTGTGCTCCTCCAGAATGCTGCGATACTGCACCGGCATTTCCCAGCCGGCAAAATCCACGAGGCGGGCGCCGCGGGCCGCATGAAAATCGCGCAAGGGCGTGCGTTTCAGCTCACTCATGCCGACGACTACGCGCCCCACCCGTCTCTTCCGCAATAGCTTTTTGTCCCGTTCCGTTTGCGCCGAAGTCCCCCCCGCAAAAGGGCCAAACGATGTAGGACAGCCCGGGTCGTCCCGGCGCAGATTGGGTTTGTTCTCGCGGGTCGGACGCGAAACCTTCGCCTCGCGTGCCGCCTCTTCTTTCCATGTCCGCATCGTCAATCTGCTCGCTGCCGCTGGCTTACTGGGTTCATGACTGGGACCCTTTTCTGATCCAGTTTTCCGAGAGCTTCGGCATTCGCTACTATGGCGTCGCCTATCTTCTCGGCTTCCTCGCTGGCGGCTGGTTGCTGGCGCGCTACTGGAAAGCCCGGCGCTCTCAACTTCCCGCGGAGCAAGTTTCCGATCTTATGATCGCGCTCGTGCTCGGCGTGATGATCGGCGGACGCCTCGGATCGTTTCTTCTCTACGATCCGGGCGCGCTGGTGCGCGATCCCTTGAGTTTCTTCCGCGTTTGGGAAGGAGGCATGGCGAGCCATGGTGGTATGTTGGGCGTGGCCGTAGCGCTCGCGTGGTTCGCGCGCTCGCGCAAAATCCCGTTTCTGCATCTCGGCGATCTCGTCGCGTCCGTCGCCCCCGCCGGCCTCTTTTTCGGCCGCATCGCCAACTTCATCAATGGCGAGCTCTGGGGAAAATCAACCACGGTCGCTTGGGCTGTAATCTTTCCGAAAAGCCCCGAACCGCTCATGCCGCGACACCCGTCGCAACTCTATGAGGCCGCGCTCGAAGGTCTGCTCATCTTTGTCGTCCTGCAGTGGCGATTCTGGAAAACCGACGCGGTGCAAAAATCGCCGGGCCGTCTCGCTGGCGAATTCTTCCTGCTGTATGCCATCGCCCGCGCTGTCTGCGAGGTGTTCCGTGAGCCGGACGCTTCACTGATCCTCGGCCTCAGCCGCGGAACGTTCTACTCGCTCTTCCTCATCGTCGGCGGCGTCGCGTTGATCCTGGCGTCGCGCCGCCGACCGGCCTAGCCCGACTTACTAGTCGGGCTGCACCGCGAAGGTTTAGACCACCGTGCCCGGCGGCAGAATCGCGCCCTTCGTCACGCAGAGCACGCCATCGCGAATGATCACATTGCCATTCGCATACGTGCCGTCCGACTTGTCGATCGCGCTTAAAACGCAGTCGTCGCCAATGCGCGCATTCTTGTCGATGATCGCGTGACGCACCCGGCAACGCTTGCCGACGCCGAGATTGGGCCGGCCTTGCTCAACGTTCGCCGCGAGCTGCTCCGCGGTCTCGTAGTAGTCGGCTCCCATCATCACCACGTCCTCGAGATCGCTGCCCTCGCCGACGTAAGAGCGGATGCCGAGCACGCAATGCTTCAGCCGCGAGTCGGTCAGGATCGCGCCGTCGCCAATCACAACATGATCGATGTCGCAGCGGTTGAGTTTCGACGCGGGCAGATAGCGGTCCTGCGTATAAATTGGCGCGGTCGGTTCGAAGAAATTGAAAGGCGGCAACGGCTGCGCGAGCGCGAGGTTCGCAGCGAAGAAGGCATGCACCGTTCCGATGTCCTCCCAATAGCCCTCGAAAATATGCGCATAGAGTTTCTTCTTCCCCAGCAGTCCCGGGATGATCTCTTTGCCGAAATCGGCCTGCGTGTTTTCCAGCGCTTCCGCGAGCACGGAGCGGTTGAAAACATAGATGCCCATCGACGCCAGACAACGGCGTTCGTCCGAGGGCGTCTTCAACGATGCTTCAAGCGTCGGACTCAAAGCCAGCCCGCGGATAATCTCCGGATCCTTCGGTTTCTCGACAAAGCGTTCGATCGAAAGGTCGTCGTGCACGCCCATCAGGCCAAGACCTTCGACCTTCGACACCGGAAACGGCACCGCCGCCAACGTGACGTCCGCGCCGGTTTGCATGTGCTGCTCGAGAATCTCCCGGAAATCCATCCGGTAGAGCTGGTCGCCGGAAAGGATCAACACGAGGTCATGCGGGAACGCTCGGAAATGCACCAGATTGCGGCGCACCGCGTCCGCCGTTCCCTGATACCAATCGACGCTTTTCTCCGTCTGCTCCGCGGAGAGGATATCGACGAAACCGCCACCGAAGGGATCGAAGTGATACGTCGACTGGATATGCCGGTGCAGTGACGCGGTGTTGAACTGCGTCAGGATGAAGATCCGGTTGATATCCGAGTTGATGCAGTTGCTGATCGGGATATCCACGAGCCGGTATTTGCCGGCGAGCGGAACGGCGGGTTTCGACCGTTCTTGGGTCAACGGATGAAGACGTGTTCCGCGGCCGCCACCCATGATCACGGCAAGCACGCGTTTCTGAGGAGGCATGTTCAGAGGCATATAAAAGGTCGGGGTTTAATCCTTGCTGCACCTTTGTTCGCGGCGCTTACTTCGCCAGACTAAAAGCTTAAAATATGTGCGGAATCGTTGGCTATGTCGGTAAGCAGAAAGCATCTGCAATTATCCTGGAGGGCCTGAAGCGGCTCGAGTATCGGGGCTATGACTCCTCAGGAATTTGTATTTTGCAGGGTCGCAAGCTGGATGTAGCGAAAAAAGTAGGACGCGTGGACGTCCTTGTGAAAGAAACCGCGAAGCGCCAGTTCAGCGGAACCACCGGGATCGGCCACACGCGCTGGGCCACGCACGGCGGCGTCACGGATGCCAACGCCCACCCGCACGTCAGCAGCGACGGCAAGTTCGCGATCATTCACAACGGCGTGATCGAAAACTACGCCCAGATGAAAACCTTTCTCCTGGGCAAGGGCTATACCTTCGAATCGCAGACCGACACCGAGGCGCTCGCCAACCTCATTGCGTATCACTACGCGAAAGAACCCGACGATCAAAACGGCCAAAACCGCTTCGTCGAAAGCGTGCGCAAGGCTCTCCTTCACGTCGAAGGCACCTACGGCATCGCCGTCCTCTGCGTCGATTATCCCGGCGAGATTGTCGCCGCGCGTGAGGCCTCGCCCCTCATTCTTGGCGTGGGCGACGGTGAATACATCCTCGCCTCCGACGCCTCGGCGCTCATCAGCCGCACGCAGAATGTCGTTTACCTGAAAGACGGCGAACTCGTTCACATCACCCCGGCCACGTTCTCCATCACCACCCGCGACCAGGCCGACGTCTCTCCGGTCGTCGACAAGATCACGTGGTCGATCACCGATGCTGAAAAAGGCGACTTCGCCCATTTCATGGAGAAGGAGATTTTCGAGCAGCCGATCGCGCTCGAAAACGCCATGCGCGGCCGCTTCTCCGCCGATGGCAGCACCGCCCAGTTCGGTGGCCTCAACGTCACCGCCGGCGACCTGCGCCAGATCGAACGCTATCTCTTCTGCGCCTGCGGCACCGCTTGGCACGCCTGCCTCGTTACCGAGCATCTGATCGAGCGCTTCGCGCGCATCCCCGTCGAAGTCGATTACGCCTCCGAGTTCCGCTACCGCAACGCCCCGCTGCATCCCGACACGCTCTTCTTCGTGATGAGCCAGTCCGGCGAGACGATCGACACCCTCGCCGCCCTTCGCGAAGCCAAGCGCAAAGGCCACCGCGTTCTCGCCGTCAGCAATGTCGTCGGCTCCAGCATCGCGCGCGAAGCCGACGGCGGCATCTATCAACACGTCGGGCCCGAAATCGGCGTCGCTTCCACCAAAGCGTTCACCTCCCAAATCCTCATCGGCGCCATGCTCGCCCTGTATCTCGGTCGCATGCGCGACATGAGCTACACCGACGGCGTGCAATATGTGAACGCGCTCAAGGGCGCGCCCGACCTCGTCCGCCGGGCGCTCCAACAGGCCGCGCACATTCGCGAGATTGCGAAGCGTTACGCCGATTCGACCGACATGCTTTTCCTCGGTCGCCTGTCGCTCTTCCCGCTCGCTCTCGAGGGCGCGCTCAAGCTGAAAGAAATCTCTTATATCCACGCTGAAGGCTATCCGGCCGCGGAAATGAAGCACGGCCCGATCGCCCTCATCAGCGAAAATTGCCCGAGCGTCATCTTCGCAACGCAGTCCGAGATCTTTAACAAGGTCGTCTCGTCCATGCAGGAGATCAAAGCCCGCAAGGGTCCGATCATCGCGATCGTCACCGAGGGCACCGAATTGCCGGAAGGCGTGGCCGACGAAATCATCCCGATTCCCGCCTGCCACGAAGCCGTTCTTCCCATCGTCGCCGCGATTCCGGTTCAGCTGCTCAGCTACTACATCGCCGTCGAACGCGGTTGCGACGTCGACAAGCCGCGCAACCTCGCGAAATCCGTCACCGTCGAGTGACGTCCCGGACGGCGCCGCTCTCTCGGCGCCATGATCTCGCGGATCCGCGCCACCGCCACAACCGCGCATCCAAGCCGCCACTACAGTTTAACGGCCTTCAATCGCCTTGCCGACCCCAGCCGGCAACCGCATAAGCCCGACTCCCCCGATGAACATCCATCCGAGCCGCGACGCCTTTGTTGAACTCGCCACGCAGGGCAACGTCATCCCCGTTTGCACCGATTTGATGGCGGACTTTGAAACGCCCGTCTCCGCTTACGCGAAACTCAAGGAAGCCGGCCCGTCCTACCTGCTCGAATCCGTCGAAGGCGGCGAAACCCTCTCTCGCTACAGCTTCATCGGCTGCCGCCCCCGGAAGATTTTCATCTGCGGTCCCGAAACGACCGAAATCCGCATCCCCGGACAACCCGCGCAAACCCTCCCCACCCCGGCCGATCCGCTCACGCTCATCGAGGCCGAGATGAAGGGCTATCGCCCCGTTTCGTTGCCCGACCTTCCCCGTTTCACCGGCGGCGCCGTCGGTTTCGTCGCTTACGAATACGTTAGCCGCGTCGAACCCAGCGTCCCGACCGCTCCCGTCAACGAGCTCGGAACTCCGCTGCTCTACTTCATGCTGTCCGACTCGCTGCTGATCTTCGATCGCGCGAAACAAACGCTCCGCCTCTGCGTGAACGCCCACGTCAACGGCGATCCCGCCGCCGCTTACGATCGTGCCGTGGCCGAGCTCGAGCATCTTTACGCAATTTTGAAACAACCGCGCGAGATCGCGCCCGCCCCTCTCGTCGAACCAGGAAAGCCGTCCGTTCCCGCCGGTAATTTTACCCGCGAGCGTTTCGAAAAGGTGGTCGACGATGGCAAGGAATACATCCGTTCGGGTGACATCATTCAGTTCGTGCCATCCCAGCGTTTTTCCCGCGCCTTCAACAAGTCGCCCCTCGATCTCTACCGCGCGCTGCGCACGGTGAATCCGTCGCCCTACATGTTCATCCTCGAGGCAGGCGATTTCTCCATCGTCGGCGCTTCTCCCGAGGTGCACGTGCGTCTCACCGACGGCCTCGTCGAGATCCGCCCGATCGCCGGCACGCGCAAACGCGGCGCCACGCCCGCCGAAGACGCCGCGCTGGAAAAAGATCTTCTCGCCGACGACAAAGAGCGCGCCGAGCACCTCATGCTCGTCGATCTCGCGCGCAACGACATCGGCCGCGTCTGCCGTTACGGCTCGATCCGTGTGCCTGAGTTGATGGTGATCGAACGCTACTCCCACGTGATGCACATCGTCTCGCAGGTCGAAGGCGATATCGCCTCCGGTCGCACCGCCTATGATCTGATGCGCGCGACCTTCCCCGCCGGCACCGTCAGCGGCGCCCCGAAGATCCGCGCGATGCAAATCATCGCTTCTTACGAGCCCACGCAGCGTGGCTTTTACGCCGGTGCGTTGGGATATTTTGGATACGACGGCAACATGGACACCTGCATCATGCTGCGCACCGCGTTGCTCAAGGACGGCCAGATCCACATCCAAGCCGGCGCCGGTGTCGTCGCCGACTCCGTCCCCGCCTCGGAATATCAGGAAACCATCAGCAAAGCCGCCGCACTCTTCAAAGCCGTGGCGATGGCCGAGCAATTCTAGCTAGCCTCCGCTGGAGGCGCGGCGTCCTCGCCGCGCAAAGTTCTTCTGTCCCCACCGCGACACCCTGTCGCGTTGCGCGCCCACCTGTGCGCCACATTCGCAGTCCCTCAGGCCTCTTCCCGCGTAACTTCCTAGGGCGCGGCGCGTATCTCTAACTGGAACGTCTTCCGCTATGGGTTGGGAACAAACCGAAAACGCAAGGCTTCTAATTCTTCACACGTATCATGCCCCTCAAGAACAAAACCATTTCCACCGGCACTGAGACCGAGACCTTTGTTCCGACGGCAGTCGAACTCGCGGACGCACCACCCTCTTTCCTGGAGAAACCGGATCGCGCCCCCGCGGAACAGATCGCTCACGGTGACCGCAGCAATCTCCAACTTTATCTTCAGGAAATCGGCAAAACGCCGCTCCTGACCATCGAGGAGGAGATCGCCCTCGCGAAACGAATTCGGCGCGGCGACAAGGAAGCCCGCGATCACATGATCAAGGCCAACCTCCGTCTCGTCGTGAAAATCGCGATGGACTACAAGGACTTCGGCCTGCCGCTCCTCGACCTGATCAGCGAAGGCAACATCGGCCTCATCAAGGCGGTCGAACGCTTTGACCCCCGCAAGGGCGGCAAGCTCTCGACCTACGCCGCCTGGTGGATCAAGCAGTCGATCAAGCGCGCCCTTGCCAATCAGTCCAAGACGATCCGCTTGCCCGTTCACTTGGTCGACAAGATTTCCAAGATGCGCCGCACGGCGATGGCCCTCACCGAGGAGCTCGGGCGCGAGCCCACCGACGAAGAGTTGGCCGTCGAACTTCAGATCCCGACCAGCAAGGTCGCGCACCTGAAGTCGGTCAGCGTTCGCCCTGCCTCCCTCGACGCTCCCGTAGGCGAGGAAGGCGACTCCGCGACGTTCGGCGAAATCGTCGGCGACGACAACGCCGTCAGCCCGTTCGAAGGTCTTCGCGAGAAGAACCTCAACTCCGACCTCCACGCGATGGTCGCCTCGCTCGACGAGCGCGAAGCCGAGATCATCCGTCTTCGCTTCGGCCTCGACGGCAAGGACGAGCTCACGCTCGAGGAAGTCGGCAAGCGGTTTCACGTCACCCGCGAGCGTATCCGCCAGCTCGAATACCTCGCTCTCTCGAAGATTCGCAAAGCCATGGCCAAACACGAGGCCATCCGCTCAAGCGAAGAAATCGAAGAGGAAGACCGCGTTCGTCAGCGCATGGATGTCATTCGCGAGTTCATCGAAGCAAAGTCCAAGCGCTCTGGCAAAACCGGCCGCAACTAAGCCTCGCCCTCTCATTCACCCAGGCCGACGCATGCCGCGTCGGCCTTTTTCGTTTCGGCACTCGAACCCAGCCCGCTCCGACTCGGTTTCCCGGCCGCCTTCGCCTCCGTTAAGCTTTTTCAGCCTTTCAGCCCTCCCACTTTTCGGCTTTTGATCCGCCCGTGGATCAATCTTCCCGCTCGACCAGCGCTGTTCACCGTTTTCGCACCTCAGAACCCCGTCAACCGCTTCACCCTTGCGAAAAGCTCCTGCTCTGGTTCGCTGGCGCCAACCTGATTTTCCTCCCTTGGGCCCTCGGCGGAATGCTTTGGTGGTCTCAATGGATCGCTTTCGCACTGTCCTTGGTCGCGTTCGTGATCGCCGTTCTTCCGCGTAACTACACCGACGCTCACACCGCCGCCGCCTCGTTCCGCCTTTATCCTTTTTCCCGGCTGATCCGTTTCCCGATCTTTTGGCTGGGCCTCGTCTATTTCGCCATCATCGGGATTCAGCTGGCGAATCCAGCGTGGGTTTACATGTCGAGCGACCGCGGCTGGTGGGTCGAATCCAAAGAGCATATCGCCTGGCTTCCTCATGGCGTCGCCAATGCGCCCTACCGGCCGATGAACGCCTGGCGCACGCTGCTCATTCACAGCGCCGTCTGGCTTCTCGTTTGCGGACTTTGGATCGGACTCACCCGCCGCCGAAGCGCGCGTATTCTCCTCTACACCATCGCGCTCAACGGAGTGGCGCTCGCCGTCGTTCTCATCCTCCAACGTCTCACGAACAGCCGCGAGCTCCTGTGGAACTGGCCCGCTCCATCGAGCTACCACGTGGCGACATTCGTCTATAAAAACCACGGCGGCGCGTTCTTCGCGCTGATCGCCGGCTTGTGCGCCGCGTTCGCGTGGTGGCATGCAGATCGTGCCAGCCGTCGCATGACCAAATCGCATCCGGGCCTCCTCTACGTGTTCCTCGCTATCGTCGTTTCCGTCGGGCTATCGTTGACCTATGCGCGCGCCAGCACGGCGCTGGGGCTCACCTTCCTGATCATCGTCGGCCTTTGCTACGTCGTGCATGTCCTCTTCCAACCCCGAGGCGGGCCGCCACCGATCGTAACGACCCTGACCGCGGTTCTCTGCGCCGCTTTCCTCGGACTTTGTGCCTGGTCGCTCAATGCGGAAAAGGTCTGGACCCGCTTCGAACGTCTCTTCGAACAGGACAAAACCGTCTCGATCGAACACCGCCGTCTCGCCGCCAGCGCTTCAATCGACATGGGCAACGACTCTCGCTGGTTCGGCCACGGTTTCGGCAACTACCGCTACGTTTTCCCGTGGTTTCAACGCAACTACCCGGAAATCTACACGACATCCGTGCGGGTCAAAAAGCAGCGCACCGAGCGACGGCTGTTCTGGGAACATGCTCACAATGACTACGCCGAACTCTATGCCGAAGGCGGCTGGACGGGTATCCTCCTCATGGGAGCTGTCGTGACGAGCATCGGTGTGTCCCTCCGCCGTTCCGCCATCTTTTCCCAGCCCGCCTTGCTTGTTTTTGTCGGCGCTTCGTCCCTGGTCGCCTTCGCCGCCTTCGCCGACTTCCCGTTTCACAATCCCGCGATTCTCCTCACCGTCGCCGCCGTTCTCGCGATCACTCTCCGCTGGGCTGCCATGGAACGCCAAAGCCGGCTCCGCGCGAAAAACTGATCCCGCTCCGCTCCGACCTTTCTCAACGTCCGATCCGCACAATTTCCGGCCGGTCGATCTCCACCACCGCGCCTTCCATGGTCGGGGAGTAGAAGGAAAACACCAACGCCACCGGTCGATTCTCGGCAAAGCGCCACGGCAGGTTCGCTCGCGACTGGAACATCATCGTGTAGTTCGCTTTCATCTCGAGGTAGCCGCCCCATCGCGAGGTCGCGGTGAGCCACGGCCACACCACAAAGAGATTTCCGTTCTCGGTGCGAAGATACACTTCGAGAAACACACTCTCTTCAGACTCCGCATCTTTTCCTTCGGCCGCCGCCAGTCGGTAGGACATCCGCAGCGCCGATTGTTCGGGAAACACGAAGGTATCGCGTAACGGAAGTTCAAAGGTCGCTCGTCCCACCTTCGGCCCGCGCTTGAACTCACTTCCTACCAATCGCCAACGCGTGGCCGACGATTCCTCCACGCGCGCGTGAACCGAGGTCAGCCACCTGCCCGCCGCCGTCAATCGACGCTCATCGCTCGCCCGCGGCCGAGTCACCAAAATCTCGCGGTTTCGCGACGCCGCTTCCCCCGCGTGATCGAATCGCTCCAGCACCTGCGCCGTCATGCCTTCGGTCCAGGGATATACGTGCGTCGCCAACACCGCCGCGGCCACCCCTTGCTCGCTCGGTTCAAACACCGCCTTCACCTTTGTTCCCGCCAACACCGTCGATCCGCAAACCACCGTGAACGGAACCACGACTCGGCCCCTCGGCGAAACCGTAATGGTTTGGTTGATACCCAACATTATGCGCGTCCCCTCCCCGGTCTCCCAACGCACTTTCCCGCGAATCTCGTTTTCCGAGAAATTGTAGATCGCCAACTCCCCCGTTCCCTCAGCCCGGGAGAGCATATAACCACTATACCGCTTCAGCTCCACGAGTCCGGCGCCGGCAATCACGTCGATCACGATCGGCGACACCTCTGCCGCTGCGATTTCCCAATCGCGGGGGCGATACGGTTGCCGCTCTGCCGCATCCCACAACCACGCCAGCGCCGGCAATACCTCGTTCCCGCCGACTTTTGCGCCGATTCGCTCCATCCACGGTTCCACTTTCTCCGCCCCAAAATCTTCCGAACGAAAAACCAATCCGCCGGCGCTTCGTGTTTCCGCTTTCAACTTTTCCGCTGCCACGTTTTCGCCCCCTCCATCCTCCGCCTCTCCTCCCTTCGGCGGTCTCACCGTCATTCCAAACTCGATCTGCTTTCGCTCGTAATAAGGCGGCAGATAAAAAGCCATCGGCGCCGCGATCCGCAGCTCCCGAATTTGCTCCCCGACCTGGCGAAACCACCGCCACTGCTCGACTCGCACCTCCGCCCCATAGCGCTCCGGCCCGCTCACTCCACTAAATCCATACTCCGTCAACATCACCGGCAGCCGCCGCGTCTTGGCCTTCGGTTCCGGCTTCTCTACGCTCCGCCTTCCCAGCGGACGCATCGCGTCCTCAAATTGCCGATACACCGCGCTGAAATCATCCGCGTGTCCGTAATAGTGATAGTTAAACACGTCGGTGTAATCGAAAAACCGATTCTCCACCAACTGCTCGAAGAACGGTCCCGGCGGCAACGCCAGCGGTGCCATGATCGCTAGGGGCCGTCGGCCGGGATTCACCACGGGCAGCGAAATCCCGCCGCCCGCTCCCGTCAGCGTCCTCACCCACTCGACAGACGGCCCAACATCCGCCGCGCGCACGCCCAAATAACACGCTTTGTGGAAAGCGGCATATGTCTCGGCGTTCTCATCGACGAAGTTGATGTCCGGCTCGTTCTCGAACTCCAGCCCGGCCACCACGTCGCCATACGTTTCCGCGATTCGTTTCGCCCGTTCATAAGCCTCCCGCAAATCCAGCGGCAGGCGCTGCCTGCCACCCGCCCTCACTCCGTGCGTCCACGATGCCGACGGCCATCGCACGAAGGGCACGGGCTTGAAACCCATCTCCTTCAATTGCCGCAGCGCCTCGCGCTCCGGGATCACGTCCTGCGCCCGCTGCGGATTCGACGGATCCGGCAATCGGCGAATCCGGATCCACGGACGCGTCCCCGCCCACTGCTTCAACACCGCCGCATCCGTCATGCGAATGAGCTCCCTCGCGGAAAACCCGCTATCCACTCCGCTCAACGACGCCCGCGCCGTCGCCAACAAAGCAAAGCCCACGAAACCGAAAAGAAGAACAAAACGCAGCCGGATCACCGCAGCGTTAAAGCCGCGAAGCGGGAAACCTGAAAGCCGAAAGCTCCACGTTGGCCCGCCTACTGCGCCACCGCGTCGAGCACCCGCCCCGGCGCCTTCCGCGCGCGCTGTATCGACAGGCCTTCGAAATCTCCTCGCAGGTATTTCAACACGAACTTCTCGCGTTCGATTTCCCGCCGCGTTCGCACCCCGAAGCGCCGCAGAATCGGCAGGGGCGGACACCATCCTTGAGTCGCGTGATACAACAGAAATCCCAGCACACCCGTCGCCAAAACCAAGCCCCGCCGCCGGCCCAGCGCCGCCGACAAAACCCCCGACAATGCCAGGCTCGCCGCATTCGTTTCCAACACGCGCTCGATGTCCCACTCCGCTTCGAGTTCGCCAATGCGTTGCGAGATCTCGCGCGGCGATGCCGTCGCATAACGTGTCACCGTTTCGCGGATACCCGCATCGATGCGGTCGTTGATCTCCGCGGCCGTGTTCTCCCGCACCCGATCGGTCTCGAATGTTTTCGATCCAGCCATCCTCCACCCTATTCAACCCGCAACTCTCCGCTATCGGGAGGATTGCCGACGGCGCCGTCGGTAACGTCACGCGACCTTCCACACGCCTCTCCTCGGAACCGCGTCCCGTTGTCTTCGGTCCGTCCTCCCATGAAAACAAGCACCCAAGACAAGGTTGAAGGTCACACCAAGAATATCGTCGGCAAAGCCAAGGCCGGCGTCGGCGAAGCCGCCAACGATCCGAAACTCCGCGACGAAGGCCGCGCCGATCAACTCGAGGGCAAGGTCCAAAAGAAGACCGGCGACGTGAAGAAGGTGTTCGGCAAATGATTTCGTTCTCCGCCGTTCGCGTCGTCGCTCTCGCCGTCGCGAGCGGCGGACTTGCTTCCTCGCTTCTCGCCGCCGAAGTCCTTACCGGCCCCGCCGCAATGGGCGACTGGAGCCAGGACGCTCCCGGGGTTCGTCGCAAGATCACGGTCGAAGACCTCCCGGCTCCTTACGCCACCGAATCCGCTCGTAACGGTCCGCGCCAAGTCGCCCGCCCGTCCGGAGCTTTGCCCCGCGCTCCCGAAGGTTTTCGCGTCACCGAATTCGCCGCTGGGCTCAAACAGCCGCGCGTCATCGTGACTGCGCCCAATGGAGACATTTTCGTCGCCGAAAGTGAATCGCACCGCGTTCGCGTGTTGCGCGACACCGACAACGATGGTCGCGCCGACGTGAACGAACTTTTCGCCGAAAACCTCAAACAACCCTTCGGCATCGCATTCTATCCATCGGGCAACGATCCCGAGTTTGTTTACATCGCGAACACCGGCTCTGTGGTCCGCTTTCCTTATCGCTCCGGCGATCTTCGGGCTCGCGGTCAGGCCGAGACCATCATCCCCGACATTTCCTCCGGTGGCCGGCTCACCGGCGGCGGCCACTGGACCCGCGACATCGTTTTCTCACAAGACGGCAAAACGCTCTTCGTCTCCGTAGGTTCACTTTCCAACGTCGACGACGACAAAGCCGAAGATCGCCGCGCGCGCATCTTTGCCTACGATCCCGAGGGCAAAAACGGCCGCGTTTATGCCTGGGGTATTCGCAATCCCGTCGGTCTCGCCATCGATCCTGCCACCGGCGAGCTCTGGACTTCGGTCAACGAGCGCGACGGCCTCGGCGACGATCTTCCGCCCGACTACATCACCCGCGTCAAAGAAAACGGTTTCTACGGCTGGCCTTGGTTCTACCTCGGTCCAAACCAGGACCCGCGCCACCAAGGCAAAAAGCCCGAACTCGCTTCCCAGGTGATCGTCCCCGATGTTCTGATACAAGCGCACTCCGCCTCGCTCGATCTCGTCTTCTACCACAGCGATCAATTTCCCTCCCGCTATCGCGGCCAGATCTTCGCCGCCGAACACGGCTCTTGGAATCGCGCCAAACGCACCGGCTACAAAGTCATCATGGTTCCCGTCGAGAACGGTCGCGCCACCGGCGAATACGAGGACTTCCTCACCGGTTTTGTAACGGACAACGGCGACGTCTGGGGCCGCCCCGTCGGGGTGACCGTTGCCCGCGACGGCGCGCTTCTCGTCAGCGACGACGCTTCGAACATCATCTGGCGCATCGCGCCATCGCCGTAGCCGGCTCGCCGATCGCTCGCTGGAAACCGCCGCAAAAGATTCCAGCGCTGCAATCATCGCTTGCGACGTCACCGCGCGTGCCTTCGCATGCGGCATGACTCCAAACTTCGGCAAACTCATCGGCTTCGGCATCATCGTTTTGGCCCTCATCATTTTTGCGGCTCAAGGCACCTATGTTGTCGAACCGGGTTTCCGCGGCGTCCAAGTGACGCTCGGCAAGGTCAGTGACGACTTCAAACCCGAGGGCTTCGGCACCAAGGCACCGTTCATCACTCACATTATCTACGTGCCTGTCCGCCAGATGGCCCGCCAACTCGCGTCCGAAACTTACTCCTCGGACCTCCAGCAGGTGAACATGAACCTGCGTCTGCTCTATCGCATTCCCGAGTCGTCCGTCGTTCGTATCTACAAGGAATACGCGGGCGATCCCTTCGACAGCCTCATCGCTCCCCGCGTTCAGGAAGCGCTCAAGGAAGTCACCGCTCTCCAAAGCGCCGAGCAGATCGTCAAGAAGCGCGAGGAAATCAAATCCCGCGCCCTCGTCGCCGCCCGTGAAAAGATCGGCACGCTGCTCGTCATCGAGGATCTCGTCGTCGAAGACATCGTGCTCTCGAAGGAACTCGAAGCCGCCATCGAATCGAAAATGGTCCAGGAACAGGAAGCCGCGAAAGCTCGCTTCACCCAACAAAAAGCCCAGATCGAGGCCGATACGGCAATCATCCGCGCCAAGGGCGAAGCCGAGGCGATCCGCATCCGCGCCGAAGCCATCCGCGACAACCCCGGCCTGATTCAACTTCAGATCGTCGAAAAATGGGACGGCAAAGCGCCTCTCGTAATCGGCGGCTCCGGCGGCGAAGGCGGCAGTGGCGGTGGCGCGAACATCCTTCTCCCGCTCGGCCTGCCCACGGCCCCCGGCACCGTCGCGCCTGCGCGGCGCTGAAAATGAGCCGCTCGCCGCGACGCACCTTGATTCTGATTGCCGGAGCCGTCGTCCTCGTCGGCTCCGCAATCTTCTTCCCGCGTTTGCTGGCTTTCTTCGAACTCGCCGCTCGAGAACTTCGTTATCTCTGGTGGCTCGTCCTGCTGGTCGCACTGGGCATCTGGCTGGCCTTCTTTTATGGCCGCTCGCCCAAATGAGCGTGGCGGAAGGGGTGGGATTCGAACCCACGGTGAGCTTTCACCCACGCCAGTTTTCAAGACTGGAGCCATAAACCACTCGGCCACCCTTCCGTGACGAACGCCTGTTACGGGAACCTGCCTTGAGGGAAAAGAAAACCTCAAAAATGCAGCGCCTCATAAGAGACTACCCCGCGGGCGTCTCTTCTTCGCGGTCGTGAAGCCAATTACGTAATCCGCTGTCAAAGCGTTGCGCGCGCTCATGAGCACTCCCCCCCGCGAATCACCCAGTTCCACCCGACGCGGACTCCACGGGCCACTCAGCGCGCGCGACCTCGCCCAACAAGCTTTCGAGCGCAGCACCAACGCCCCGCTGATCGACGGCAACCACGTCCGTCTCCTCAAAGACGCCGGCGAAAACTACTCCGCCTGGCTGGTCGCCATCGCCGCGGCAAAATCGCGAATCCATTTCGAAAACTACATCCTCGCCGACGACGAAATCGGCAATCGTTTCGCCGACGCCATGATCGAACGCGCCCAAGCCGGCGTCACCGTGCGTTTGCTCTACGACTGGCTCGGCGTCTTCCGCAAAGCGTCCCGCGCCTTCTGGGAGCGACTTCGCACCGGCGGCGTCGAGGTCCGCTGTTACAATCCGCCGCGCATCGAATCGCCGCTGGGCTGGATCTCGCGCGACCATCGCAAGCTGCTCGTGATCGACAGCGAAATCGGCTTTATCTCCGGTCTTTGCGTCGCCGACATGTGGTGCGGCAACCCCGCCAAAAACATCGCGCCGTGGCGCGACACCGGCGTCGAAGTTCGCGGCCCCGCCATCGCCGACATGGAGCAATCCTTTGCTCGCAGTTGGGCCACGCTCGGCAGCCCCGTTCCGGAAGAAGAGCTCCCCACCGCCTCCGACATCTCACCCGCCGGCAACATTCCTCTTCGCATCGTCGCCAGCGACCCGTCCGCGTCCGGCACATTTCGGCTCGATCAACTCGTCGTCGCCTTCGCGCGAAAACGAGTGTGGTTGACCGACGCCTATTATCTCGGCGCACCGACCTATGTGCAGGCGCTCGTCACCTCCGCTCGCGCCGGTGTCGACGTGCGCATGCTTTTCACCCGCGCTTCGGACATACCGCTGCTGAAAGTCATGTCGCGCACCGGCTATCGCCCTTTGCTCAACGCCGGCGTCCGCATCTTCGAATGGAATGGCTCGCTGCTCCACGCCAAGTCCGCCGTCGTTGATGGTCGCTGGGCTCGTGTCGGCTCCACCAACCTTAACTTCGCGAGTTGGATCGGCAACTGCGAGCTCGACGCCGTCGTGGAAGACGAGGGGTTCGCGGCGCAGATGGAGGCGATGTATCTCGACGATCTCGCCAACTCCACCGAGATCGTCCTCCACAAGAAACGGCGGCTCACCAAGCATCAGTCCGCCCCCAGCGGCCTTTCTCGCGACCGCAAAGGCAGTGCCTCGCGCGCCGCCGCCGGCGCGATGCGCATCGGCAACGTCGTTGGCGCCGCCCTCACCAATCGTCGCGAGATGGAACCGATCGAAATACGACTGCTCGTCTGGACCGCGCTCGGCCTCCTCGTCCTAGCCGTGCTCTTCGTTCTCTTCCCCCGCGTGCTCGCCTACCCCGCCGGAGTCATCCTGCTCTGGATCGCCGGCGCCCTGTTCTACCGCGGCCTCCGACTCCGCAAACGCCGGCAACAGGAGAAAGCATCCGCCTCCGCTGCCTCGTCTCCGCCGCAACCGGAAAGAGCCGCAACTCCACTCGAATAACCCCGCAAGCCCCGCCCGTCCTCATCCCAACGCCACCCGAAATCCCTCCGGCAACTCCGCCCGAGCCGCAAAATCGAACGTCCGCCCTTTCCACTCGTAGCGAAAACGCGTTTCCATCGAGTGCAGAAACAATCGCTTGTCTCCCGTGCGTTTCGCGAACGCGCGATTGTGTCCAAAATCTCCATACGTCTGATCGCCCACGATCGGCAGCCGGCGCTTCGCGCACTGGACCCGTAACTGGTGACTGCGCCCCGTTCGCGGCTCGAGTTGTAACAACGACAGCACGTCCGCTCCGCTTCGCGTCGTCACCAGCTTCATCAAGCATTCCGCCGGCACATTGCCCGCCGCCGCGGTCGTGCGAATCCGGCCTCCCGCCTTCTGCACCGCCAGCAGATCTCGCCAAACGTCCGTCGTCCGGATCGGTTTTCCGAATACAAGAGCCTGATAAATCTTGGTGACCTGCTTCCGCTTGAACTGCGCCCGAATCTCCCGAGCCAGCGCCTCGTCGCTCGCGACCAGGATCACGCCCGACGTCGCCGAATCCAGGCGGTTCAACAACCACAACCGTCCGGGCCGTTCCGCTCCTCCTTCTCTCCACGCAAACGACTCCGATTGCGCGTCGTAATCCGCCATGAGCAACGATCGCGCGCGATCCCGCGCTTCGTTCGGATGCGACAACACTCCCGCCGGTTTATTGAGCGCCGCCAGGCCATTGCCGTCACTCGCGATCACTTCCACGCCGCGCCCCAGCGGCAGCTTCGCCCAGAAGCTCTCCGCCACGCTCACTGATAGAAGAAGTTGAACGTGAGCTCCTGCTCCTCGCCGAGCACCGCCATCATGTCGTCCGTCCACGGACCATACGGCGCCCGCGACGTAATCGCGCTCGCGCAGGCCTTCTCGGCTTGCTGCCCCGCAGTGCCTTCCACGTTCACGATCCGCGCGATCTCACCTTTCGAGTTCAACACGAACACCACTTTCACGCTGGTCCCATTCACCGGATACAACCGGCTTTCATAAAGGATGCGCTCCCACTGGATCTGCACCGTGTCGATCAGCTTCTGCAGGTATTGTCCGTAGTTGCTCCACTTCGCATTCCAGGCCGCCAGACCGATGTTCGACGTCCCGAATTTATTCTCCTGAAACACCGCCGGCCGCACTTGCTGCTGCCGCACGATCTGCGGACGCGGACGGGGATTCTTCGGATCGATTCGCGGTTGCGCCGAGGTGCCGTGCGTCGGCGCTTCTTTCGCCCCTTCCACGTGCTCCGGCACCGCTTCAGCTCCTTCCGCAAACTTCGCGATGTTACTCCCGTAGGCGTGTTGGTTGTCGCCTTCGGTTTTCTCGAATCCTGCCAGCGGAATCTGTTCCTGCCGCGGCGCCGCCTCCGTCTGCTGCTGTTCGTCCTGCCCCTGAATCGACGGCGGCGTCGGCAATTGCTCCAGCTGCTGCGTCAGCGATCCATCGACGATCTGCGTCGATTGCACATCCGTCCGACCTTCCGTCTCCGGTCGATCGCTCTTGCCGTCGGGCGTCGGCGTCTCCTGCGCCACTTGCTGATTCTGCGCTGCAAAATTATTGGTCTGATCCGGCACGTTGTCCGGCGCATTCGGATTCGCCTCCACGAAGTTCGTCGGCGGCGGCTCTTCCTCTTTCTGCTGCACATACGCGTCCGGCGCCATCTCGATGTCGAACTCGCGCGACGACGAATGCTCCCGCATCACGCTCGGACCGCTTTCTAATCGCAGCTGGGGTCCAACGAAGAACAACAAGAGGTGCACGAACAGCACCCCGAGCACGCCGATCAATGTCGAGCGCGTGTCCGGATCGTCCCGCATCCGCGTAGCAAAGCGCCGCAGCGAGGTCGCAGGCGAAGGCGATACAAGCAGATCGTTCATGAGGGTCCGGCTGGAGTCGACAACTCAGCCAGAAGACCCACCCGCGTCAAAATTTGTTTCGTGAGCTCCATCGGCAGCCCCATGATGTTCGTGAACGAGCCTTTCCATCCGTCGATGATCAGCTCGCGCCCGTCCTGAATCCCGTAGGCGCCCGCCTTGTCCAAGGGGTTCACGATCCGGAAATAAGCGTCGATCGTCGCATCGTCGAATCGCTTGAAGGTCACTTCGCTCGTCACGCCTTCGTCGATCCGCACCGCTCGTCCGACATTCCGCAACGCCACGCCCGTAAACACCGTGTGCGTTCGCCCCGCCAGCCGCTTCAACATCGCGCGCGCCTCGTCGAGATCACGGGGTTTGTTCAACACGAGGTTATCGAGAAACACCGTGGTATCCGCGCCCAACACCCACGCATGAGGATTTCGCGCCGCCACCCAGTCCGCCTTCAACGTCGCGTTATGCGCCACCATCGTCCGCGGATCCGTTGTCTCCTCCTCGTGCTCCGTGACATCGGCGACCACCACCGCGAACGGCAATCCCAACTGCCCGAGCAACTCCTTCCGCCGCGGCGAGGCCGACGCCAAAATCAATTCCGAACCTTTCGACATGGCCCGCGAGCAAGCTCGTCGCCCCGCCCGCTCGCAACCTTTTCCTCCGACGCTTCAATACGCCGTCTTCGGCGGAAAAAAAACCTGCCCCAACGTCTTCGCCGTGATCTGCAGATCCAGCCAGAAGGACCAGTGTGCGATGTAGTGCACATCCCAATGGTGCCGCCGGCGCAGCATCTCGCTTTCCAGAATCTCCCCGCGCAGTCCCATGCTTTGCGCCAGTCCCGTGATCCCCGGCTTCACCAAATGCCGCGTCCGATACGCCTTCGTCTGCTGACGAAACTCCTCGTCGAGCATCGGCATATACGGCCGCGGTCCGACCACGCTCATCTCGCCGCGCAGCACGTTCCAAAATTGCGGGAATTCATCCAGGCTCCGCTTCCGCAAGAATCGCCCGAAGGGAAAAATTCTTTCATCCTCCGGCCGCGCCTGCTGCGCCTCCGCGGCTTCGTCACCGTTTCCTGAATACATCGAACGGAATTTGATCATCGCAAACGCATTTCCCCGCATCCCGCGTCGTTCGCGAATATGAAACAGCGGCCCCGGCGCCTGCATCCGTTGCATCAACCAAACCCACGCGCAAAGCGGCGGCAGCACGCAGACCACCACCGGCAGCGCCAGCGCCACGTCGAATGCCCGCTTTATCAGCCGGTTCAACGGATCCTCCAACGGCTCCTCCTGCAGCGTATAAAAATGCCGGCCTTCCTCCGTGATCGGCACCAGCGGATGGGTGTAGCGTTCTTCGAGATTGTTGTGAATCAGCAGCCGGCACCCCGCATCCTGACACCACTGGATGATCCTCCGCGCCTCTTCGTCGTTCGTCGGAAACTCCAACAACACCACCTGCGCCACCTGCCCCGCCGCCAGCACCCGCTCCAACTCCCCCGCCGCGCCCAGCCATGGCACCCCCGCCGGCATCGCGCTCGCCGCCTGCGCATCGTCCGACAGCACGCCGACCGGATAAATCCCCAGCATCTCCTTGTGCCCGATCCAGTCGTTCAAACGCGAAAACGATTCCGCCCGCCCGATGAACACCGTCGGCAACCGATGCCCTTTTTGGAACACCATCCGCGCGAGCATCCGCGGCAACCGCGCGTGCAACAGCGTCAGCCCGAGCCACCCCCAAACCAGAAACGAGCCGAGAAACAATCGGCTGATGCTGCGATCCTGCGTCGCAAACATCATCGTAAACGTCAGCAGCGCCATCAGCGCCGTCTGCCGCCCCGCCAGTCGCGCCGCATCCACCCAGTTCAACACGTGAAACCGCGCCGCCAGCCTCACGATTTCGCGCGATGACAACACCATCCCGCCCACCATGCACAAAAAATACGGGATCAGGTTCACCTCCCGGCTGAGTCGCACGAAGGAAACGTGGTAAATCACGTGCGCGTAGAACCAGAAAAAGACGCCTACAAACAGCGTCGTCGCACCCGCGTGAAGATTGGCCAGGCCGCGCGCCCGGGTCGTGATCATGCCCCGTCGTTTTGCAGGTGTCGCAGGTCGCACGCAAGCCGCCGCTCCGCCGCAATCGCCGCTCAACGGCAAAAGACGAAACGTTTTGCGCAACAGACGAGCAGTCGCCTCGGCCAGCGTTCGCTATGCTGCCGCCTATGTGCCCTGAAATCCTCGACGCCTTGCGTCAGCGACGCGCCACCATCCAACAACGATGGGAGACGTTGCTGCGGGTCGAGCCGGTCAACACCCCGCTCGCCCTGCCCGACGCGATGTCGCGCCTGATCCCGGGCGCACTCGACGAGATCTTTCGCGAACTCGAAAAAACCAACATCCCCCCGCTCACTCTGCGCGCAGCCCGCCGGATTGCGCTCCCCGTCTGCGGCTGCAACCGCAACCCCTACCTCGCCCACTTCAAAGCCGCGGAACAAGCCCTCCTCGAAGAACTCGTCCTCCTCCAAGCCGACCAACCGCCACGCTTCCGAAGCGAACAGGACCTCGCCGAAATCGTCTGCGCAACACGGTTGCTCGGCTGCGAAGAAATCGAAGCCTTCTGCGGGATCTGCGTGCACCGCGCCGAATCCCCCAACTGCCGCCACTGCGCACACGCTCGCTAAGCGCCGCTCAAATTCCCGCGGTTGATCCGCGGAAATGCAGGACGCTTCAAACGCCCCCGATCCGCCGCAACTCCGCCTCCCACGACCGCGTTTCGATCAGCCGCAGCAACATCGACAGACTGTTGTGTTCGAAAACGAAAGCCACGTCGTTGTCCGCTCCCGGGAAATATCGATAAGCCCCCACGACCTCGTCGCGCGCAATGCGACCCACAATCGAATCGCCCCGAAGCACGTGAATACCGCTCGCCTCGTGGACGATGCGCGTAGACCGATGCTGGGAAGTCGCCGCAACCATGAGGCAAGCTATTGCACGCCAAGTGCCAGAAATCGACCGCGATCATTTTCACGATCCGATTTTACAGTTCCTTTAACACAACCCCGCCACACCGCCTGTCAGGCCTATTCGATTACGTCCGTCCGTGCTTGTTTTTTAGATACGCCCTTACTTCCGCCAGGTGTTGCGTGTTAAAAACCTGCTCCCGCGTCAGCCAGCCTTTTCGCGCCACATTCACGCCCGCCCGCACATAGGCCAGCTCGCCAGTCTCGTGCGCATCCGGATTGATCGACGCCAGCAGTCCCCGCTCCGCCGCCTTCCTCCAGTGTTTCCACTCCATGTCGAGCCGCCAGGGGCTCGCGTTGATTTCGATGATCACGCCATTCGCGATTGCCGCATCGATCACTTTTTTTGCGTCCACCTTGTAAGGCTCCCGCCGCAGCAAAATCCGCCCCGTCAAATGGCCGAGCATCGTCGTTCGCGGATGCTCGATCGCGCGAATGATCCGCGCCGTCATCGTCGCCTCATCCTGCGAGAATGTGCTATGCACCGAAGCCACCACATAATCGAGCTTCGCCAGCAGCGCGTCATCATAGTCCAAACGCCCGTCCGGCAGGATATCGCACTCCGTCCCGCTGAACACGTGCGTCTTGAACTTCCCGCTCGCGTTCAACGCCTCGATTTCCGCGATCTGCTGCAGCAGCCGCTCTTCGGTCAACCCTCTCGCCTGCACGCTCGATTTCGAATGATCCGCGAGGCCGAAATACTCCCATCCCAACGCTTCCGCGGCCGCCACCATCTCCGTCAACGTATTCCGCCCGTCTGACGCCGTCGTGTGACAATGAAACGTCCCGCGCAAATCCGTCATCTCCACGAAGCGCGGCAATTCTCCTTTCTCCGCCGCTTCAATCTCTCCGACACCTTCGCGCAACTCCGGCGGCACAAATGCCAGGCCGAGCGCCTTGAACAACTCCGCCTCATCCGCCACCACCACCGACTCGTTATTCCCCGCCCGCTTCGGCCCCTTCCGCTTTTTTACCGCCTCACCGACTTCCAACTCGGAACCCGCAACCCCGGACTCGGCACCGCCTTCGGCGACCGCCGAAAGCCCCCACTCGCTCAAACTCAGCCCGCGCGCCAGCGCCCGCTGCCGCATCTGCACATTGTGATCCTTGGATCCCGTGAAGTGATGCAGCGCAAAAACGAACTGCTCCTCCGGCACGATCCGCAGATCCGCCTGCAGCCCCGTCACGAATCGCACGCTCGCCTTCGTCTCGCCGCGCGCCGTCACCTCCTTCACGCCGCCTAAACTCACAAACCAATCCACCACCGGCTCCACCTCCGTCGCCGCCACGATGAAATCGAGATCCCCCACCGTCTCCGCTCCGCGCCGCAAACTTCCCGCCGACTCCGCCCGTTTCACCTGCGGCAGCGCGCGCAATCCTTTCACGATCGTCTCCGACACCGGAAATACCTCCCACCACAAATGCCGCCGGCCATACGCCTCGCGATTCTTGATGCCCGCCAGAATCTTCTCCTGCGTCTTCGCCCCAAATCCCGCCAGCTCCGCCACGCGCCCCTCCTCGCACGCTTTCGTCAACGTCGCGATGTCCACCACGCCGAGTTTGTCGCACAGCACCTTGATCTTCTTCGGCCCCAGCCCCGGCACCTGCAACAAGTCGACCATCCCGGGCGCAATCGACGCCTTCAGCTTCTCATAAAACTCGAGTTTTCCCGTGGTTTGCAGCTCCGCGATTTTCTGCCCCAGCGCATCGCCAATCCCTTTCACCGTCTTCAACTCGCCGTCCTTCACGAGCCGCTGCAGCTCCGCTTCCTCGAACGACTCCACCACCCGCGCTCCGGTCTGATACGCCCGCACCTTGAACGGATTCTCCGCCTTCAGCTCCAGCAACAGAGCGATCTCGTTCAACACATCCGCAATCTCGTGTTTCGTCACACCCCGTGATCTAAATCGAAATTCCCAAATCGAAACTCGAAAATCGCACCATGCCGTTCAGCCACACCCGCACCGTCCGCTTCGCCGACACCGATGCCGCCGGCGTCGTCTTCTTCGCCAACTACCTCGCCATCTGCCACGAAGCCTACGAAGAGTCCCTCGCCGCCGCCGGTATCGAGCTCCAAACCTTCTTCACTAGCACCGGCGTCGTCATCCCCATTTCGAAGAGCGAAGCCGACTACCTCCGCCCGCTCCGGCCCGGTGACAAGCTCCGCATCACCGTCGCCCCCACTTCGCTCTCCGAAAACTCCTTCGCGATCCGCTACGAGATCTTCAAGCAACAGGGCGCCACCGAAAAACTCGCCGCCCGCGTCCGCACCGAACACGTCGCCACCTCGCCCGCCAAACGCGAACGCGTCCCCCTACCGCCCGCCCTCGCCGCCTGGCTCGCCACTCCCTGATCCTTCTTCGCGCCCCTCCGCGGACGCTATTGTTCGGCCGCCAAACGCCCGAGCTCCGCGCGATTCACCTTCCCCTGCGCATTCCGCGGCCAGGTCTCCACCGCCACAAACCGCTTCGGCCGCTTGAATCCCGCCAACTCCGCCAGCGCCGCGTCCACCGCCGCCCAATCCCGCGCGCGCTCGCTCTTCGGATAACACGCCACCACCGCCGCTCCCCATTCCGCATCCGGCACGCCAACGACCGCCAAATCTTCAAACTGCCCACTCGCGCGCAACGCCGCCTCCACCTCCGAGGGATTTACCTTCTCCCCTCCCGTGATGATCACCGCGTCGCGCCGTCCGCGCACGTGCAACCGCCCCCCCGCATCGATCTCACCCCAGTCGCTCGTTTCGAATCTCCGCTCCTCCCGCCGCTCCGGCCAGTATCCGCGAAACAACGACGCGCCCTCGATCGTGATCGCTCCGTCCTCGCCGCACGCGATCTTCGCCTGCGGCATCGCCGCTCCACTGCTGCGATCCCCCGCCAGAAATTCCTCCGGACGCTGTGCCGCCACCATCGCTGCCGTCTCCGTCATCCCATAACTCAAAGCCACCCGCACGCGCGCCTCGGCTGCAGTGTCCAGCACCTCTTTCCACGCCGCCGCACCGCCGACTAACACCACGCGAAACCGGCGCAGCCACTCCGCCGACTCCTTCACCGCCAGCAACCGCTGCAATTGCGTCGGCACGAGCGAAATCACCCACGGCTCGTCGTCATTCACCTTCGGCCGCTCCCCGCCTTCCAACCGCTTCCAATCCCACGCCACATGCGTTCCGCCCGACACCGCGCACCGCACCCGCGCCATCAATCCGCTCACATGAAACGGCGGCAACACATCCACCGCATTCACTTTCCGAATACCGAGATGCTCCACAAAGCCCCGGGCCGCCGCGCCGAGGGTTTGCTCGTCATGTCGTGCAAATTTGATCGCGCCACTCGTTCCACCCGTCGGCACACACACCCATCCTTCACTCGCTCCATCGTCCGCGCGCAGCTCCTGCAGCGCCCGCACCTGCTCCCGCTCCGCCGCGGCCCAGCGTGGATCGCAGAGAAAAAAGACACCTTCACGTTCCTCCGCGACACCCGTCGCGCGCAGCAACCGCATCAACTCAGCGCGTTCCATAACGCCTCCACGTCGATCCGTTCCACATCCTCGCGCCGCACGAAAGGCGCTGCTGCCGGCCCGTCGAATCGCGCATCCGCAAACAACGGCCACACACCAAAGCCCACCGCCCGCCGCTCGCCTTTCCACGCGAACGCATGCCGCAGCGCCGCTCTCGCGCCCATCCCCGTTTCCAAGGCCGACGAAAACACGACCTTCGCCTGCGCTTTCTCCAACCGCGCCAACGCCCCGCGCACATCCCCGATCAAACCAGGCTTCACCACATACACCCCACGCCATCCCGCACCGACCCATCTCTCGACATCCCCATCGCCGACCAGCGATTCGTCCAACGCGATCCCCACCGGATAATCCTCCGCCAACCCGCGCAACACATCCTCCGCGCCGCGCGCCTCCCGCGCAATCGGCTGCTCCACAAACTCCACGGGCCGTTCCACGCAGCGCTCCAACCACTTCTCCGCCCGCCGCCGATCCCACGCCCCGTTCGCGTCCAATCGCAGCTTCGCCCCTTCCGGAAGCTTCGCACACACGTCGTCGAGCAAGGCCAACTCATCCGCCACATCACCCACGCCCACCTTCCATTTAAACACCCGAAAACCCGCCTCCGTCTTCGGCCCGATCGCCTCCAACACCGCGCGACCCGCCGGTAACAACGCCGCCACCGACAGATACGCGACGCGCTCATCCCGCTCGATCACGTTCTCATGCGATTCACCGCGCTTGCCGATCATCGCCAACGCCTCCTCCACGGCATTCCGCGCGCATCCGAACCTAACCGGTATCTCCCGCAACACCTCATCCTCCACGCCTTCACCCATCGTTTTCCACCACGCTTCGACCTCCTCCGCCGTCTCTGTCCCGAACCACGGCAGGGTTGCCGCCTCCCCAAATCCAACCCGACCCACCTCATCTTCGATCCTCAACCACACCCCCTCGCGGTCCATCATCACCCCATGCGCCGTCCGCACCGCCCCGCGCAACGGCAACCGATACCTCTTGATTTCCAAACGCAGCCTCACCCCACCACCCAATCCCGCCCGTCCCGCAAAGAAAAGCCGCAATCCATCCCTGCCTCCGCCGCCACTCCCAACCAAGCCATTTAGTAATACATTATATTACATCTCTCCGCCTCCCTCTCGATCCCTTGTAATACATTACGTTACTTTCCTCCTAGCGCAAATCCTCGGCCGCAACCACGCCCAGCTTCCCCACCCCACCTTCGCGTCCCGATCCTGCGCCCCCCGCTTTTCTCAAAACCCGTCTGAATTATTCGTCTTCAACGCATCCAAAAACTCCACCGGCGCGAAATCGTCCGTCAGCACGTCCGCTCGATCCACCACCCCCTGCGGCACCTCCGCGCGCTCCCGCCGAATCCGTTCCATGTCCACCAGCCCGCGCATTTTCTTCGTCAGCTCGTCCGCCGACGCCCATGTCGATTCATCCGCAATCGACGGCGTGCGATACTTCACCGCCACGGCGATCACGTTCCCGCGCCCCGGCGTCTCGAACAGCAGCATCTGCGGAAACACTTTCTGGATGGTCTTCAAATCCGAGTAATACAGCTGACTCGTCGCATGTAGGTTCGTCACGAATACACCGCGCTCCCCCATCCGCGCCGCGCACTCGCGATAAAACTCCTCCGTCTTCAGATGCGGCGGCACGAACCCTCCGCGAAACGCATCGAGAATGATCCAGTCCCACTTGTCCCGATTCCGTTTCACAAACATCCGCCCATCCATCAACGCCACCGGCGTCTTCTCCGTTGGCTTGAAGCCCATGTGTGTCTGACACAACTCGAACACCTTCGGATCCAGCTCCACCGTCTGCAACAGCGCCTCCGGAAACACCTCCGCAAACGGCCGGTGAAACCCCGCGCCGCCCAGCCCAATCATCAACACCCGTTTCGGCTCGGGCTGCAGAAAAAGCCCCGCATACAGGGTCCGCGTATACGGCACCACCAGTCGCAACGGATTCGACAAATCCACCGCCGACTCCAGCGCCTCATTCCCTCGCGCCCGCGCCCTCAGCTCCACAATGTCCGCGCGCCGCTCGATCGTGAGGCTGTTATAAATCGTGTCGTAGCGCTCGACGTAATTGCCTGCCGGCGCCTGCCCCGCGCCCGCGCTTGCTCCGACCCACCCCAGCGCCACCGCCAAAATTGCCAGTATCCGTTTCATGATTCCTCCGCCCGACGCAGCAGGCGCACCAGAGTTGCCAAACTCACCACCGCCATGCCCAGCCAAATAAACAGCAGCGTCGACACCCGAAAATTCGGAATAAACACAAACGCCGTCAGCATCACTCCCGCGATATTCCCGAGCGTGCTCACGCCATAAACCAGCCCCGACGCTTTTCCCGGCGCCGTCCCCCGCGCCGCCAAATACTGCACGCCTTGCGGACCAAAGGCCGACAGCGCCGTCACCGGCAAAAAGAACAGCCCCAAACACGACACCAACAGCGCCACGCTCATGTCTTCAAACGCCATCTCGATTCCTCCCAACATCCGCCGCCCGAAAAACGCCGTCACCCCCAGCGATACCACCGCCAACACCGCCATGATCACCCGCCACGTCCGCCGCCGGCCGACGGCCGCGTTGCTGATGCTTCCGCCCACCATCGATCCCACGCTAAACGCCGCCAGAAAGGTCGAGATCAACCAAGCCCACACGATGATCGACGAACCGAAATGCGGATTCAGCAACCGCGACGCCAACAGCTGAAATCCCATGCTCAGAATCCCGAGCGTCACGACGGTCACATAGAAAACAAAAAGCGCCACGCCCGCCCACCGTGCGCACTCCTCCTGCCCTGTCACCTCCAATCTCCATGTTGTATCGTAGGGCGGGGTCTCCCGACCTCGCCGCTCTGAACCCCGCACCCCACTTGTCCCGCGCCCGCTTCCTGCTCACACTCCAGCCCTAGCCGCGCAACGTCGCGCCACACCTCCACCACCTTCCCCGCTACCGCAAAATCGCTCCGCACCACCATGACCATGATCGCCACCCAAATCCGCCAGAAAGACGCCGCCTTCTACTTCGCCTCCTACTCACCCGAAAAACTGCTCGAGCAGGTCCGTTTCATCTCCCGTTTCTACGATGAAGAGGGCGGCAGCATCCGCGCCGAGGAAGTCCCCGCCAACGACGATGTCGCTCAATTCATCTCCCGCGTCGAACGCAGCGACTCCGCCTTTCAGCGCGAACTCTCCAAAGCCAAGGTCGCCGCCATCCGCAATTTCTACGAAACCGCCATTTCCCAGCCGCCCATCCCCGGCACGGTCCTGCTCTTCACCCCACAGAAGCTCGATTTCGAGCCTTGGTCCGACGGCAGCGGTGTCGGACGCCTCCAACAGCCCGCCGAGAAATTCCTCATCATCGACGGCCAGCACCGCCTCGCCGCCCTTCAATTTTACCTCCGCACCCATCCCGAAGAGGCGAAAAACATCCAGGTCCCGTGCGTCATCTTCGACGGCCGCAGCGAAGACTTCGCCACCGAGATGTTCGTCATCATCAACTCCACCCCGACGCGCATCAACAAGAGCCACCTCATCGATCTCTACGAACGCGTCTCCTGGGCCGAACCCGATCGCCGCTTCGCCGCCCACATCACCGAGATGCTCTACCGCGAAAGCGACAGCCCGCTCCGCTACCGCATCAACCGTCTCGGCGGCCGCTCCAAGCAGGAGAAATGGATCCTCCAGGCCGAGCTCTACAACGAGGTCCACCGCTGGGTGAAATCCGCCTGGAAAAAGATCGAGTCCGAGGGCACCGACAAACGCAATGCCACCCGCTACTACGAAACCGCCCGCGACTTCCTCAAAGCCGCCTCCGCCGCCTGGGGCGAAGCGTGGGGAAATTCTGGATACCAGGTCACGAAGCCCGTCGTGTTGAAGGCCATGATCCGGGTCTGCGCCGATCTCACTGCTGTCGATGCCGATCCCGCCGAGGACCGCGTCAACCGCTGGACCGCCAAACTCGCCCCGTGGACCGAACAGTCCCGCGAATTCCGCAACGACGGCTTTTACGAGCGTTTCCCCGCCAAAGGCCAGGTCGAGCGCGTCACGCGCATTCACCGCGAACTTTCACGCCTCGCCGACATCCCTCTCCGTCCCAAGTCCCGCGATTAACCAAACACGTCCCGCCGACGTTTCACGCCCACATTTTATCCGACTCCCGTCGGCCCTTTGCCACTGGGCCCCGGCAGTTCCGCTTGCGACACACCTTCTGGATCCCCCCTCTGTTTTCCGTCGCTCCGCCCCCGCGCGCGTCGCTCCATCCACAGCAACGAGTGCAGCACGACGAACAGCAGCACCGTCGCTCCCACCGCCAACCGGTAGCGTCCGAGCCCTACGCACATCCCCACCGCTGAGGTCGTCCACAATGACGCCGCCGTCGTCAGCCCTTCCACCGTGCGGCCATGCCGCGTGAAGAATATCGTTCCCGCTCCGAGGAAACTCACACCCGCCACCACCGCCTCGAGCACGCGCGTAGGATCGAATCGCTGCAAATCACCATACGACTGAAACTCGATCACCAGCAATTCCCCGATCCCCACAAACAACGCCGCCCCCGCTCCTACCAGCATGTGCGTGCGCAATCCCGCCGGTTTCCCCGCCGCTTCCCGCTCCCAGCCCAATACCCCGCTCAACACGAGCGCCGCCGCCAGCCGAATCAGAATCTCCCATTCGACGTGCACCCTTCGTTGGATCCACACCATGCCCGCCGGTTCCCCTCGCGTGGCAACGGCTTCGAGGCGGCTCGAGTCGCGCTAACCCACGAACAATTCCCGCTCGAGCGCATCCATTCTTCGGATGCACCTCGAAGACTACGGCCTGATCGGCGACCTCAACACCGCCGCTCTCGTATCCCGTGACGGCTCCATCGATTGGCTCTGCCTGCCACGCTTCGACTCCGCCGCCTGCTTCGCCGCCCTCCTCGGCACTCCCGCGAACGGCCGCTGGCTCCTCGCTCCCGCCGAGCCCATTCGCAGCGCCACCCAGCGCTACCGCGAAAACACCCTCATCCTCGAAACCGAATTTGAAACCGACTCTGGCGTCGTTCGCCTCACCGACTTCATGCCTCCCGCCGACGATCGCCACGATATCGTCCGGATCGTCGAAGGCGTGCGCGGGCGCGTTCCACTGCGCATGGAGTTGATTGTCCGTTTCGACTATGGCGAATCCGTCCCCTGGGTCCGCCGCCACCATGGGGCCACCCACTACGTGGCAGGACCCAATGCCCTCCTTCTTCACACCGACGCAGCCGTCGAGGGACGCGACCTCGCCACCTGCGCCGATTTCGAGCTCTCCGCCGGCGATCGCCGTGAGTTCATTCTCGCCTGGTTCCCCTCTCACGAATCGGCGCCCGCCTGCATCGACTCGCGTGCTGCGTTTACGAATACAGAGCGCTTCTGGCAGGAGTGGTCCAGCCGTTGCACCTATCACGGCAAGTGGCGCGACGCCGTCATCCGTTCGCTGATCACCCTCAAGTCCCTCACCTATCTTCCCACCGGCGGCATCGTCGCCGCACCCACGACTTCACTCCCCGAACACATTGGCGGCGTGCGCAACTGGGACTATCGCTTCTGCTGGCTTCGCGACGCCACATTCACGCTCTTCTCCCTCATGGAGTCCGGCTATCGCGAGGAAGCCTCCGCCTTCAGCGATTGGCTCCAACGCGCCGTCGCGGGCGATCCAAGCCAGCTTCAAATGCTCTACGGTGTCGCCGGCGAACGTTCGCTTCCCGAACTCGAACTCTCTCACCTCAACGGCTACGAAAATTCCCGCCCGGTCCGCATCGGCAACGCCGCCGCCCGCCAGTTTCAACTCGATGTTTACGGCGAGATCATCGACGCCACCCACTTCAAACGCCACCTCGGCCTCGCCACGTCTGAAGACGCCTGGCACGTCCAACGTCACCTCATCAACTTCGTCGCGCACCATTGGCACGAGCCCGACGAGGGCATTTGGGAAGTTCGCGGCCCGCGCCGGCATTTCACCCATTCGAAGGTCATGGCCTGGGTCGCCCTCGATCGCGGCATCAAATCCCTCGAACAATTCCAACTCGACGGCGAACTCGACCGCTGGCGCGAAGCTCGCGATCGCGTTCACCTGGAGGTTTGCGCGCAGGGCTACGACTCCTCCCGCGGAATCTTCACCCAGTTCTACGGCTCCACCCAACTCGATTCGAGTCTCCTCATGCTGCCGCTCGTCGGCTTTCTGCCGATCGACGATCCTCGTATCGTTCGCACCATCGACGCCATCCAACGCGAACTCACCACCGACGGTCTCGTCCAACGTTACAACACCGACGAGGACTCGAATGTCGACGGTCTCCCCGCCGGCGAAGGCGCGTTTCTCCCGTGCTCCTTCTGGCTTGTCGATTGCCTCGCTCTGCTCGGTCGCCGCGACGAAGCCCTCGCCCTCTTCGAACGCCTTCTTTCGCTCCGCTCTCCGCTCGGCCTGCTCTCCGAAGAATACGACACCGACCTTCGCCGCCTCACCGGCAATTTTCCCCAAGCCTTTTCCCATCTCGCTCTCATCAACTCCGCTCAGAATCTTTTCGCCGCCAGCCACCCCGCCGAAGAGCGCAGCGCCCAACCCCGCTACCGTCGCCTCCACCACCAAGGGTAGAGGCGAAGCGTCCCACCGAGCCGTCGGCCTCCGAAACCCTCCCACGTAGCCGAATCACTGATACGCCAAGCAGGGATCTTTCCCGTCCATCCGCGTCCGTCCTCTGTGTCTCTGTGTCTCTGTGGTTCAAATACAAAACCGGCGCTACACCTCATCACTCCTGCGCATTTGCGAGCGTCCCAAAATATCGCGCCGCCGCCCGCCGATCCTGATCCGTCAACCGCCCCGCCACGTCCTGCATCACGTGCGCATACGGTCCGCCACCACGTTGTCCGTCTTTGAACAACTTCAACTGCAACTCCACATATCCTTCCGACAATCCTACCAGCGAGGGATACTCCGACTTTGTCCGCGTCCCTTTCGGCCCGTGACATTCCACGCACGCCGGCACGCGCTTCTTCGGAATCCCACGCAACGCAATCTCCTCCCCCTTCCTCCACAACTCATCTTCTTCCGTCCGCGGCTCATGCTCATCCGCTGAAACAGCCCCTTCCCGTTCTATCGCGCCGGGTCGCAACTCCGCATAATAGGTCGCCAGGTTCGCGATCAATTCCTCCGTCAACCCCGCCGCCACCGGCTCCATGATTCCGCTGTGCCGCGCGGCTTTGGCATACGCCGCCAGCGCATCTTCCAAATACTCCCGCCGCTGCCCCGCCAAACGTGGAAACGCCTCCCCGCCGCGTCCCATGCCGTCCACGCCATGACAACGCGCACAGGTCTGCGCGACTTCGTGCGGCGGCGGCGGCGCGATATCCGGCGGCGCCATCGTCTGCATTGCGGGCACCGGCGAAATCTCGCCGTGCACGAGCTGCCGATATCCTTCGTCCTCCAATTCTGGATACTTCATCAGAAACGCCACCATTGCCCAGACTTCGTCGTCCCGCTGCTGCGACGGCCACGCCGGCATCCCCGTGAACTTGATGCCGTGCTTCACCACTTGAAATAGCTTCCGCGGATTCGACTCGCGTATCCGTTCCGCCAATTCAGGCGCTTTCGGCGTCATTGCCTGCGCAATCCTCGGCTGCGGTCGCCCGGGCGCGCCATGACACGACCGACACCCCGTTTCATAATGCCCGGCCCCTTTCAGAATCATCGCCGCATCATCCAGCCGCGGCACCTCCGTTCCCAAACTGTGCGTCGCCATCGAGCGGCTCATGCTGAATCGCAGAAACCATTCCGTCACCGCCCAGTGCCCCGAACTCGCCTTGATCGGAATCACTCCGCTCGCCGCCACGAGAAATCCTCCCACCGCTAGCACACCCGCGATCATCGCACCTCGCCAAATCCACCGTTTCATCGCGCCGCCTCCTTTCGCGTCACACTCCCGCGCAGCAATCCCGCGGTCAGCCAAACGCCCCCCACCAAATACGACACCCCACCCACCAACAACATGATCGCTCCGCCCAAATGCTGATCCTCCAGCGGCGACATGCCGCCGAGTTCAACCATGTGCACATACAGCGCCCGCGGGGTCAGCGCCAGCAGCGCGCCGAGCAAGGTCATGTGCATCGAGGTCAACAACAGCGCCGCGATTCCCGCTCCCACACGATCGCCGCGCCTTTCCTCGCCTCCCCCAAAAGCCGACAACCACACCGCCAATCCCGCCGCCAAAAACGCTCCTTGCTCCACCGCAAAGCCGCCCGCCACCCGCCGCGCGAAATGATGCAGCGCCGGTGCGTGCCATGCCCACACAATCACCAGCTCCACCACCGACAATGGGATCGGCGGAAACCAGCGCGGCGCCCGCCGCACCGGATCGAACTGCGTTCCCGCCACGCCGAGCGCAAGCAGCGGCGCCGCCACCGCCACCACGCCCATGTGCATCGTCATGTGGGCCGAAAACGACGCCCGCGCCAACTCCGGCAGCGGCCCCAGCCACAGCGCCGCCAGCGTTCCCAGTCCCAAAAACATGAATACACGGCGCTTCATCGGCAGTCCTCGAAAAACACCACCACCATCGCCGCGAACAGCACCGCCACCGCGCTCAACGCCGCCAGCAATGTTGTCGCAAATCCCAGAAACCGATGCCGGTCTTCCGGCGTGTCGAAATCATGCGGCAGCGACTCCGACCCGAAGCGGTGCCGCCGCAATCCGCCGAATCCGTTCCACCCGATTCCGATCAGCGCCAGCACCGTATAAATCGCAATCGCCCACCGCACCGGCTCCAACGAGCCAAACCGCGGCGCATACTTCGCACACCAGATCGCGGCCGTCACATAGCACGCCATGAAGTGCACCGCCCAGATCGTCGGCGACACGATCAACCGCCACAGGCTCTCCTTTTCCTCATGCGGCACTTCTTTCATCGTCGTCTCCGTTTTCATTTCACGAGCGGAAATCCCGCGATCGTTCCCACCGTGATCAACGCCGTCACCGCGACGAAATGCCAAAACAGCACCACGTTGTGGATATCGATGTCGTAGCGCGCCGTCATCTTTCCCGCCAGCCGCCGCGCGAAACAATATCCCTGCATCAGCGCGCCCGTCGCCGCGTGCAACATCGTCCAGATCGCGAGCAGCCACACGATCGCATCGTAAACATGCCGCGTCGGATCCATCCCCGTCAGCCACGGCCCCGCGAGCATCGCCGCGCCGCCCGCGAGCGCGAGCAACCACGCAATTCCCATCGCCCCGTAAAACAGTCCCGCGCGATCCGCCGAATTTCCCCGCCGCGCCAGCAGCGTGAAGAGCCACGCCCCCAACAACAGCCCCAGCGCGACCACCGGCCAAAACACGCCGGGCCCGGTCGCTCCTTCCGGCGGAAACTCTTCGTGAATCGTCCAGTAGAAGAAATACGCGAAGATCAACGACACAAACGCCGTCAGCACCGCCAGCATCGTGATCAACATCGCCCACCAGCCGACCGACGTTACCCCCGAACCATACAGCGGCAGCGTTACTCCCAGTCCCACATATTTCTCCTTCTTCTCCGGCACCACGGCCGTGCTCGTCCACAGCCAGTAAAGAATCGTGCCGACTCCCACCACCAAGCTCATCACCGCCGGCACCCACAGATAAAACGTGCCCAAGATGAAAAACCCGCCGAGCGTCACCGCCGCCAAAAACGGCACGTAGCTCGGCCCCGGCAGCCGCAAACATTGCGCCGGCTTCGCATCGATCACCGTCGTGACCAGCGTCTCGCGTTTTCCTTCCTCCGCGTCCGACAAGTAAAACCGTCCTTCATCCACATCGCGCAAAAAGTTCGGCTGATCCCACAGCGGATACCGGCTGTCGATTTCCGGAATCGATCGCACGCCCCAATTCTCCGGCGGCAGTTTCGGCATCCACTCCAGCGTGCCCGCACCCCACGGATTCCGCGGCGCCACCGGATCTTTCTTCTTCGGCCGCACAATGTCCCACGTCACCACCGCGATTCCCGCCGCGAGCACAAACGCGCCGACGCTCGAAACCATGTTCAACCAGTCGAAACCCAGCCCTTCCGGATAGGTAAACACCCGCCGCGGCATCCCGCGCAGCCCGGTGAAATGCATGGGCATGAAGGTCACGTTGAACCCGACGAACATCAGCCAAAACGCGATCTTCCCCAGCCGGTCCGAGAGCTTCTTCCCGTTCAACAGCGGAAAGAAATAGTAACACCCGCCCACGATCGGAAACACCGCTCCGCCGATCAGCACATAGTGCAGATGCGCCACGATGAAGAACGAGTCGTGCGCCTGAAAATCGAACGACGCCAGCGCCACCATCACGCCCGTTAGCCCGCCGATGATGAACGACGCCAGCCCGCCCGTGCAGAACAGCATCGGCACCGATTTCACCATCTTCCCCGCTGCGATCGTCGCGATGAAACAAAAAATCTGCACGCCCGTCGGAATCGCCACCGCCTCCGACGCCGCCGAAAACAACGCCAGCGAAATTCCCGGCAGTCCCGTCGTGAACATGTGGTGCACCCACAGCCCAAAGCTAATGAACCCCGTGCCCACCGCCGCCAGCACGATCCAGCCGTATCCAACAATCGGACGCCGCGCGAAGGTCGGCACGATCATCGCGATGATCGCCACCGAGGGCAGGAAGATGATATAAACCTCCGGATGCCCGAATAACCAAAACAGGTGCTGCCACAGCACCGGATCGCCGCCGCCATTCGGATCGAAAAACGGCCAGCTAAACGCCCGCTCCAGCTCGAGCAGCATGCTCCCCGCAATCAACGGCGGAAACGCAAACAGCACCATCGCCGCCGCCACGAGCACATACCAGCAATACAGCGGGATCAGATTGATCCGCATCCCCGGCGGCCGGCACTTCAATGTCCCGACGATCAACTCCACCGCCGCCGCAATCGCCGCAATTTCGATAAACGAAAATCCGAGCAACCACATGTCTGCGCCCGTCCCCGGCTGATAGCCCGACGTCAACGGCGGATACATAAACCATCCGCCTTTCGGCGCCGCGTTGAAAAATAACGACCCCGACAAAAACACCCCGCCGAGCAGAAAACACCAGAACCCAAACGCCGACAGCCGCGGGAATGGCAGATCTCGCGCCCCCAACATCTGCGGCAGGAAAATCACCGCAATCGATTCGAACACCGGGATCGCGAACAAAAACATCATCACCGATCCGTGCACGGTGAAGATCTGGTTGTAGGCGTCCGCCGTCAGAAAATCGTTCTCCGGCACCGCGAGCTGCACGCGTATCAGCAAAGCCAGCACACCGGCGAAGAGGAAAAAAATGAACGCGAGCGCCGTATACCACACGCCGACGATCGTGTTGTTCACCGCCGACCAATAACGCCAGCCCGTCGGCGGCTCCCACGCTTTGCGCAGCCGGTCTTCCTGCGCGCGCTGCAGTTCCACCGGCGGCGCCTCTTTCAACGGCTCGGGATCGTCCGGATGCGTTTTCATTCGAGTGACTCCAAATACGCCACCAACACGCTCAGTTCCTCCGCCGGCAGCATCCCAAAATGCGGCATCAACACCCCCGGCTTCACCTTGTCCGTTTCCGCAATCCATCGCGCAAACGCCTCCGCATCGTTCGCCATAATCCCCGCGCCCAACGTCCTCCGTCCGCCCACGTGCGTCAGGTCCGGCCCAATCACCGCCACCGCCTCCGTGCCGCGCACCGCGTGACACGCCGCGCACCCATTCGCAAAAAACGCCTCTCGCCCCGCGATCTCCTCCGGCGTCACCGGCTCGCGCGCTCCCGCGCGTTCTTTCGCCAGCCACGCTTCGAACTCCTCCTCCTCGCTCACCACCACGTCGAACGCCATCAACGCATGCGAATCCCCGCAAAACTCCGCGCACACACCGCGAAACACGCCCGTCTTCGTCGGCTCCAGCAATAGTCGCGTCGTCCGCCCGGGAATCATGTCCATCTTCCCGCCGAGCGACGGGATCCAGAACGAGTGAATCACATCCGGGCTGTCCAATGTGAACTCCACCGCGCGTCCCACCGGCAGTCGCACTTCATTCGCCAGCTCCACAAATTCTCCTTCCGCCACTTCATATCGCACGCGCCACCACCACTGCTCGCCGACGACGTGCACGCGCAGCGCTCCTTCGGGCGCCGGCCGGATCAGCTCCGGCATTCCTCCCAGCCCGTAACTCAACAATCCCGCCAACACCACCGTCGGCACGACCGCGCCGCCGCCGATGATATACAAACGCGCTTGTCGTTCCGTCTGTTTCGAAACCCGTCCGCGCATCGCCGACATCGCCAGCCACGCCACCCCCAACCACACGACCACGGCCCCGCCCGCCATCCACCAAAACAAATCCGCAATCACCTCCGCCCCGCGCCCCGCCGGCTCCAAAGTCGATTGCCGCCCGCTGCACCCGCTCCATGTCACCAGCGCGCCACTCCACGCCAGAAGCAGCCACTCGCGTCGCCCCCGCCTCATCACGCGCGGTCGCAACGCCGGCTTTTCCAGCCTCGGAGCACCGAGGTTTCGCGGCGACTCACCCAGCTTCGACATCACCGCCCACACCGTCACTCGCGACGGCGCTCCGTTCCCTCCGGAGACGATTTTGCGCGCCGCGCTACGGACGTGTCTGCCCGCCTAACACGTCCGCGATCACCTGCCCGATTTCCGCATACCTCGCGAAATCGATCAACTTCGTCACCCCGACTTCCCGCGCCGCCTGCTCGAGATCCGGATGCCCCGTCACCACCACGATCGGCAGGTCCGGCTGCCGCTCTCGAATCATCCGCGTCAACTCCAGTCCGCTGATTCCCAACATCCGATTATCCGTAATCACCACATCCACCGTTTTGGTCTCCAGTTCCTTCATCGCCTGCGCGCCGCCTCCGCATTCATGGATCTCCACCTGCGGAAACGCTCGCCGCAGAAAGCGCGCCAGCAGCATTCGCTTCTGCTCTTCATCATCCACGATCATCACCCGCGGTCCGCTGATTAAACCCGGGACAGGATTTGGGGACGAATCCACAGAGTTCTCGCATAGCATTTCCGCGCGCCTTCGCCAGACAATAACCGCCATGTAGTGCCAGAAGCGTGACACCTCCGCTTCTACTCCCGTCTTCGCGCGGCGTGAATGCCCGTCATCCTCTTCCTCGTCGTTCGCCCGGACTCATCCTCACCCCCGATTCCGCCGGCCGCCCCATGGCCTGTTCGCCTCAGGCGATCTAACTTCGCCCATGTCCACGTTCCCTCCTTCTCGTCGGCTCCGCGAAGTGGTCGTCATCACCGGCGCATCCGCCGGCGTCGGTCGCGCCACCGCGCGCGAATTCGCCCGCCGCGGCGCCTGCCTTGGACTCCTGGCCCGCGGACGCGAACGCCTGGAAGCCACACAGCACGAGGTCGAGGAGCTCGGCGGTCGCGCCGTGATCATCGACGGCGATGTCGCCGATCCCAACATCACCGAACACCTCGCCGAGCTCACCGAGCATCACTTCGGCCCGATCGACATCTGGATCAACAACGCCATGGCGTCCGTGTATTCAAAGATCGTCGACATGCCGCCGGACGAATTCAAACGCGTCACCGACGTCACTTACCTCGGCTACGTTTACGGCACGCAGGCTGCCCTCCGCCGCATGCTTCCGCGCAACCGCGGCGCCATCGTCCAAATCGGCTCCTCCCTTGCCTACCGCAGCATCCCCTATCAGTCCGCGTATTGCGCCGCCAAATACGCCATCCGCGGCTTCACCGACTCGCTTCGCTCCGAGCTCATCGCCGATCGCAAAAACATCCGGCTCACGATGGTGCAACTTCCCGCGATCAACACGCCGCAATTCGTCTGGGTGAAAAGTCGCCTCCCCCAAAAAGCAAAACCGCCCGCGCCCATCTACCAACCCGAGGTCGCCGCCCGCACCATCTACTGGGCCGCCCATCAGAATCGCCGCGAAGTCTATCTGGGCATCAACACCGTCGTTGGCATCAAGCTCAACAAACTCTGGCCCGGCTTCCTCGATCGTTACCTCGTCGGCCGTTCATTCGGCGACACCAACGAACCGCGCGATCCCTCTCAACCGCACAACTTGTGGTCCCCCGCTCCTGGACCATGGGGCGCGCACGGCCCCTTCGATCGCGATGCCGAGGAGCACTCGCTCCAAATCGAACTCTCGAAACGCCGCGCCACCACGTCGCTCGTCGCCCTCGGCCTCGCCGGCCATTCGGCCGCCGGGTGGCACACCCATCGGCGGAACCTGTAGGGGGGGGGGTGCCCCCCCCCCCCCGCCC
>JAEZGX010000005.1 GCA_023416735.1 Verrucomicrobiota bacterium
GGTGAAGCCGCCGATCTTCGCATCGGCGTTGGGGTAGGCCCGCATGATGGCCGCGATGTCCGCGATCTGCTTGTCCGAGTCGGCGCTCAGTTGCGCCGAGCCGGTGGCAAAGGAGAGGCGGTCGAAGGCGAACCAACTCGTCTCGTCGACGGGGCGATTGGGGTCGGAGATGAAGCCGAGAAGCTGCGATTCGGTGCCGTTGCTCGCCACGGTGATCGTCGTGCCGTCGGGAAGCTGTCGGCTCACCACCGCGACGGCGACCGACTCGCGCGGCGGGACGAGCACTCGTGTCACCTCGCCGGTCGCATACTCGGTCTCGGCGCGCCGGTCGCGCCGCCCCATCGCCGCCCAGAGCAGGCCAAGGACCGCGAGCGCGCCGACGGTCGGCCAGATCCAGCGATTGCGCGATCCGTGGCGTTCCGGCGCCGGGACCTCGCGCCGACGATCCGCCTCGACGGACTCGTACGCTGGTTGTCGGTCGTCGGCGAAGCGCTGGGCGGAACTCGTCGATCCCGACCGCGCTGGCTGACCGAGCAGCGCGGAGAGCCCCACCGGCTCCGCCGCGCGGATTGCGTCCGATTCGCTCGCCAGGCGACCACGGACCTCATCCGCGGACAGCCCCTCGTCCGTCACTTGCCGCCTCAGATGACGGAGGACCAGCCCGGACACGAGAGGGACGAGCGACGCGACGGTGCTCGAGCGCAGGCCACTGTCGCGCGCGATCACGGATTCCACCTGCGCCGTGTGCCCGCCGAAGACGGTGTTCACGAAGGTGCCAGCCGTCTCGGTGTGCTCCCGCACGCTGTCGAACCGATCGGCGAGCGCGAGGGTGTCGTCGGTATCGATCACGCTCGCGTCCGCCTCGCGCGACCGGACGACATCGAAGAGCCGCCGCGATCGCGTGGGGTCGTCGAGCTGGCCGGCGATGCCGGCGAGCACGGCCGCAGCCGTTGCGCGGATGCCTCGGGCGACGTTCTGCTCCGACTCGCCGGAGCGAGAGGCGATGCCAGATGCGAGCCCTCGATCGATGACGCCGTCGATGGCGTCGAGATAGGATGCTGCCATGCTGCCACTCTCCATAGGGATGGATCCGGGCGAGCGTGCTGCCCGTCTGGCGAGGTCAGCCGGTCGACACCGACGGCCTCGACTCACGCCCGCTGGAAAGGGAAGCGGAGGGAAATTGGTACCGGCGAGCGAGAATCGCGCGGGGAACGCGCGGTCCAAAGGTCCCAGTCGGCCGCGGCCTCGGGAACGCCCCCCGCTGACGAGACGAGCGTCCGGGGGTAAAACGACGAGGGGCCACTCGACAGAGTGGCCCCTCGTATTCATCGTGATCATCGCTCTCGCGTGACCGACCGAGCGCGCCCGGAAGGACTCGAACCTCCAACCTTCTGATCCGTAGTCAGATGCTCTATCCAATTGAGCTACGGGTGCGCGAAAGAGCGCGAGAACAAGCAAGTTTCTCCTCGGAAGTGCAAGCGAGAATTTGCCGGAAACTGCATAACATTTCGCGGCACTGCGCGCGCCCGAGACAACAGAGCCCAAACAAACTTCAGGACCCCGGTCCCTTGGGAATGATGGTGATTATTCCGCTGCGCTCCAGGATCGCGAACTTGATTTGCTCCAGTCGCTCAAGCCCCTGCAATTCGCGCGCCGCAGCCAGCACCTCTTCCACGTCGACGCCGCTCTTTTCCATTCGATCCTCGAGCGGTTTGCCGTCTTTCAAAATGATCAGCGGCCGCCCCTCGGAAACGGACTCGAACCAGTTGGAACGTCTTTTCAGGAACGACAGCAAACGGTCGAGCACCAGCAGCGTGCAGATCAGAAGGAACGAGTTCGTCAGCGAAAAATCTTCGCCGAGCAGCGCCTGCTGCGTCGTTTCCGCAATGATCAGGAGCATCACGAAATCGAACGTCGTGATCTGCGCCAGCGAGCGTTTCCCGAACGCCCGAAAGAGCACGAGCAGGAAGAGATAGACCCCCGCGGCACGTAGAACCGAGTCCATGGCAATCATGGAAAGATGAACGATCGCATAACGATTGGCGGCTCGTCGCCCACCGTGATTCCCGCCGAGCGTAACCCCATCCGCGTAGCCTTGACCTGCACCGTGATCGAACCGCGCGCACCGGCGGTGTGCGCAAATTGAAAGATCACCGTATTGTCTCCGAGCCTTTGCTTCTCGGGCGCAGGCGAAATCTGCTCGAGATCGAAAACGTCGAAAAACGAGGCATCGATCGCAACGGAAGTAGCGCCCGCCTCTGACGCGTTCTCCGGCAACGAGACACGAATCGCAATCGGCGAGTGCGCCCGCAAGAAGCGCGGATATTCGATCCGCGCACCGCCCTCCTGCGCCTCACGATGAGCCAGCCCGCCGCCGCCGAAAAGCCCGGCCAGTGCGGCCAACACCACCAGCACGACCACGATTTGTCCGATTCGCTGGACCCGCCACGACCTCCGCTGAAAGCCAATGTGCTCATCCAGCTCCAGATCGCCGACGCGATGAACTTCCGGCTGCACGTGGCTCATGTGCTACGGACCTGAACGGCCACCACCCGGTTCCCGCGACAACCCCGTCGCGCCCTCCCCCGCTGCGCGCGCGGGCACCTGCCCGTTCACACGTTAGCGAAACGCCAATCGATCAAGCACAACTGCAGAAATTTTCTGCCGTTGAAATGGTTCCATTTCAACTCCACCGCGAGATCGAGCGGCACGCCGACCGGCGGCACGCGGTGCGACATTTTCCAAGCGACACCGTGCAGGCGACGCCCACGTCCGTCGTCGATTTGAAAGCGAAAATGTTGCCCTTTGAAAATCTCCGGCGGCGTGCTCAGCACCACCCCGCGCACGCCAAAGGTCGGCTCCGGATTTCCCTGCCCAAATGGATGCAGCGTATCCAACTCTTCCATCAGCCGCATCGTGATTTGTTCCGGCAGCAACCACGCGGCCAACTCCAGCCTCGGTTCGCCCAGCCCATCGCCGCTCGCCACCCTCACCGCCTCCGCGTAGCGAACGCGAAAACTTTCGAGGTTCTCCTTTCGTAACGCGATGCCCACCGCCATCGGATGCCCGCCCCAGCTCGTCAGCTGATCCCCGCACGAGCCCAGCACTTCGACGAGATTGATGCCGTCAATGCTCCTGCCCGACCCTTTTGCAATCTCCCCTTCGCTACCAAGCACGACGCAGGGTCGGTGATACTTCCGCGTGACGCGGCCGGCGACGATTCCGACCACGCCCGGATGCCAGTCTTCACTGAACAACACGATCCCCGGCCAGTCCGCGAACTGCGTTTCGATCATCTGCTCGGCCTCTTCGGTGATCTTGCGCTCGATCTCCTGCCGCTCCCGATTGAACGCGTCCAGCTGTCGCGCCGTCTCCACGCAAAACGTCTCGTCCTCGCTCAACAACAACTCCACCGACAGCGCCGCGTCCGCCAGCCGCCCGGACGCGTTGATGCGTGGACCGAGCCGGAACGAAATATCCACGGGCGCGATCCCATGCTCAGGCTTCACGCCGGCGACATCCATCAACGCCCTCAAGCCCGGGCGGCGAGTCTCCTGCAAAATGCTCAAGCCATGCCGCGCCAGAATCCGATTCTCGCCCAGCAACGGCACGAGATCCGCCACCGTGCCCAGGGCCACGAGATCGAGATGATCGCGCAGCTTGATCCGGAACGCGACCGGATGATTCTCCGCGCGCAATTGTTTCAACAAGCCGTGCGCGAGTTTGAAGACGAGCCCCACCGTGCACAGATGCCGCCAAGCGTCGTCGCAACCGTTGTCGCCGCCATGCACATGCGGATTGATCAACATCCCGTCGAGCGCGCGTTCCTTGCAGCGATGGTGATCGAGCACGATGACGTCGATCCCCTGCTCGCGCAGATACGCGACTTCGTCGTGCGAATTGGTGCCGCAGTCCAACACCACGAACAGATGCGGCTTCCCTTCCTCCAACGCGCGATCGATCGCGCTCCGCGTCAGTCCATAACCATCCTCCGCCCGCCGCGGCACGATGAAACGCGGGGTCAGTCCAAACCGCCGCAGCACGCTCACCAGCAACGCGGTGCTGCTCACGCCGTCGACGTCGTAGTCGCCCAACACCACGATGCTCTCCTGCTGCGCGATCGCCTGACGCAGTCGCGTCGCCGCCACGTCGACGTTGCGCACCAGGAATGGATCGTTGAGCGCCGCGAGCGCCGGTTCGAGAAACCGCGCGCACGCTCCCGCTTCCCCCAAGCCCGCGCGCACGAGCAGCTCCGCCAGCACACGACTGACCCCCGCGCTCTTGCTGAGCGCCTCGATCTGCTCGGCAGGTAACGACGTGTAGGTCCAGCGCATCGCTAGCAAGGTAAGCGCGTCGTCCCCAACGCACTGTCGGCTCAGGCGGGGGCGCGCGTCGAGCGACGACGCGCCCTACCGCATTACTGCGAAGCCTTGCTCGAGCCCGTCCACTCGTATTTCGGCGCGATGTCGTGATGCGCCTCGACGTGCTTCCGGTCGCCTTTGTGCCACCAGTAAAACACCGGGGCGGCGATGAAGAGCGAAGAGAACGTGCCGGTGATCACACCGATGAGCAGCGTGAACGCGATATCGTTTACGTCACCCGTCGTCACGACGATCAGCGTGATCGCGGTGAGCAGCGTGGTGCCGCCGGTGATCACGGTGCGTGAGAGCGTGAGGTTCAGCGAGCGGTTGATGATGTCGCGCAACGAGGTCGTCGGATCGAGCTTCAACTCTTCGCGAATGCGGTCGAAGACGACGATCGTGTCGTTGATCGAGTAACCGGCAATCAGCAGGATCGCCGCGACCATCGACGCGTTGAACTGTCGATCGAACATCACGAACAATCCGATCGTGATCAGTAGATCGTGGATGGTCGAAACCATCGCGCCCATGCCGTAGCCAAACTCGAATCGGAACGCGACGTAGCCCATGATCAGCAGGATCGACCAGAAGACCGACCAGAGCGCATTCCATTGAATCTCTTCGCCAATCGACGGACCGATGCGGGTCTGTCCGGCGAGCTCGAAGCCCGCCTGCGGGAATTCCTTTTGCAGTCCTTCGATGAGCTGTCCGCCTTGTTCGAACGGCACTGTCGCTTTCAGCGTTTCGCTTTCCGTGCCGAGCGCCGTCTGGTAGGCGAACGTCGCTTCCGCGATTCCCGCGCGCTCCGCTGCCTGACGCAGCTCACCCACTTCGAGCCGCTGCGTGTAGTTCAGCGAAACCATGTCGCCGCCCAGGAAGTCGACGCCATAGACCGACTTGCCCTTGAACCCGACCACCACCACGCCGAGGATCACGATCACCCAGGAAACGATGAAGGCCGGCTTCGCGTGTTTGAGAAAATCATACTTCGTGTCCTGCAACACGGAGAACATCTTCAGCGACTTGATCACACCGGGGTGAATCAGCGCTTCGAGCACCAGTTTGCTCACGACTACGGCCGCAAACATCGTCGAAAAAATACCGATGCCGAGCGTCAAGCCGAAGCCCTTCACCGGGCCCGTGCCGAGGAAATACATGATCATCGCCACAAAGAAGGTCGTGACGTTCGAATCGAAGATCGCCGACCACGCCTTTTCGAAACCGGCTTCGAGCGCCGCACTCAGCGATTTGCCCAGTCGGAGCTCTTCGCGCATGCGCTCGAAGATAAGAATGTTGGCGTCGACCGACATCGCCAGCGTCAACACGATACCCGCGATACCGGGCATCGAGAGCGTCGCACCGAAGCTCGCCATGATGCCAAGCGTGAGCATCACGTTGATGCCCATACCGATCGCGGCCACGATGCCGCCGATGGTGTAAAACGCCACGATGAAACCGATCGTCAGCACCGTGCTGATGATGAAGGCATTGCGCCCGCTGATCACCGCGTCGGTCGCCAGCGACGGCCCCACTTCATACTGCTCCTTCACGACCAGCGGAAGGTCGAGCGGGTTGTTGAGCACATTGGCCAGATTCAACGCTTCGCGATCCGTGAAGCTGCCCGTGATCTGCGCCGAGTCGCTGTCGATCTCCTGTTGCACGGTCGGTGCCGAATAGAGCACGCCGTCGAGCACGATCGCGAGACGCCCCGTCGTGCCGGCCCGCTGCGCTTCCTGCACGATGTCACGGGTGACCTGGGCAAACCGCGCCCGGCCCGCACTCGTGAACATCAAGATGATTTCCGGCTTCCCGTAGAGGTCGGGCCGCGCAAACGACGTGTCGATCGCCTCGCCCGTCATCTCCGGCCGCCGCTTAACAAAGAGCTCTTCCGTGTGGATCTCGCCGTTGCGACCTTCCTGCTCGAGCGTCATCGCCTCGTAGCCGGCCGGCACTTCGCCCGGAGGCGTGTTGATCGGCGACTGCGTCGGATGAACGATGCGGAAATCGAGTCGCGCCGGCTTCTTCACCGCGTCGACCACCTCGGGATTATCCTTGGTGCTGACACCAGGAAGCTGCACCTCGATGCGATTATCGCCCACCGGCCGCACGATCGGCTCCGCCACCCCGAAGGCGTTGATGCGCGTGCTGATGATATCGATCGCCTTCTGAAGCTTTTCCTGGCGCTCGTGCGCGGGCTGATCCGCTACCGCCCGCTCATCGACTTCCAGCGTGAACGCCACGCCGCCCTTCAGATCCAGACCGAGCTGAAGATTGCTCTTCGAGCGACGGAGCAGCTCGTTCATCAGGATATCGTTCCGCTTCTCGATGTTGCGGAGCGAGCTCTCGAGCCGCACGTCGGGGAAGTATTGCGAAAGATCGATGCGGCGTTCGCGAGCGATCTGCTTGAGCGCAACGAACTCGCTCAGCGCCTGGCCGTTGTTCTTCAGCGCGACCGCCTCGGCGAGCAGCGCATTGAATTCCGAGGTTTTGGCCGTCGCGTTTTCCTTCACGTATTCCGTGAAAGGCTGGTCTTGCACGGGCAGAAGCGTGCCGCCTGCCCACAGCACGACGGCAAGGCAGATGGCTATCTTCCAGAAGTTGCGTCTGAACATGGTTGGATTGGGTTTATTTAAAGTCTGGGGGAGCGAGACGCGCGCTCCGCCAGGCGGAGTCCGCGCATCGGGGCGGTGCGCGGAGGGGTTATTTCTTGGTTTCGCCGCCGGCCTTGTTCACGACCGCGCTCACGAAGCCCTTGCCGATCTCGATCTTGGTGTTGTCGGCGACCCGCACGACGAAACGGTCGTCCTTCACATTCGTAATGGTTCCGTAGATACCGCCGCTCGTCACGATCTCGTCGCCCGTCGTGAGGGCCTTCAACATCGCTTCGTGCTGCTTTTGCTTCTTCCGCTGCGGCGCGATCATCAGAAAATACATCGCCGCGAAGATCAAAATCATCGGCAGGAAGCTCATGAGCCCGCCTCCGGGGCCCGGCGCGGGCTGCTGCTGGGCGAGGAAGATCGAGGCGTCGGTGAGCGAGAGCATTTTCGTCATTGCGTGTTGAGTGATTTGAAAAAAGAAAACACGCATCTAACGAATTACGTGTTCGCAAAAGCAAGCCATAAGTCCCCCGCTTTCCCTCGTTGAAAAACAAATCCGCATCCGCCTGGTCCGCCGCCAAGTCTGAAGAGTTTTACGGGTTCAAGCGCTGGGGTTCCGGCCACCTCTCGGTCGACGAAAAAGGCTTCGTCAATATCAAGCCCCGCGCCGACGAGCGCGGCATCCGCGTCCTCGACGTCGTCAACGAAGCGCTCGAGATGGGCCTGCGGGCGCCCATGGTCATCCGCTTCCAGGATCTCCTCCGCCACCGCGTCATCCAGCTCAACGAGAGCTTCGCGAAAGCGATGAAGGAAGAAGGCTACAAGGGCGAATACCGCGGCGTCTTCCCCATCAAGGTCAACCAGCTCCGCGAGGTCGTCGACGAGATCGTCGCCGCCGGCAAAGACTACAACTACGGCCTCGAAGCCGGCTCCAAACCCGAGCTCATGATCGCCCTCGCGATGCACGAGGGTTCGCAGCGGCTCATCGTCTGCAACGGCTACAAGGACCTCGACTACATCCGGCTGGCCCTGCTCGGCCGCAAACTCGGCAAAAAAATCATCCTCGTTGTCGAACAGCTCGGCGAGCTCGACGACATCATCCGTCTCTCCGCCGAAACTGGCGTAAAACCGCTCATCGGCTTCCGCGCGAAACTCCAAACCCGCGGCGAGGGCAAATGGGCCATGTCCACCGGCGACAACGCCAAGTTCGGCCTCAACACCGCCGAAATCCTCTTCGCCTGCGAAAAACTCCGCGCCGCGAAACTCACCTCCGCGCTCCGCCTCGTTCACTTCCACATCGGTTCGCAGGTCCCGAACATCATCACGATCAAGAACGCGGTCATCGAAGCCACGCGTTTTTACTGCCAGCTTTCGCGCATGGGTTTTCCCATGGGCTATCTCGATGTCGGCGGCGGCCTTGGCATCGACTACGACGGCTCCCGCACGAACTTCGAATCGTCGATGAACTACTCGCTCGACGAATACGCGCGCGACGTCGTCTTCAACGTGCGCGAGATCTGCACCGCGTCCGGTATTGAAGTTCCGGATATCGTCAGCGAATCCGGCCGCGCGATCGTCGCCCCCCACTCGCTCCTCGTCGTCGAGGTCTTCGAACGCATCAACAAGCGCGAATCCCTCGGCCAGCAGCACCAGCCGAAGGAGAAGCACAAGGTCGTCACCGACCTCGAGCTGATGCTGAAAAACAAATCCAAGCTCGGCCGCCTCGAGCGTTTTCACGACGCCATCCAGAAAAAGGAAGAAGCTTTCTCCCTCTTCAATCTCGGCTACCTCGACCTCGAAAATCGCGCCGCCGCCGAATCGCTGTTCTGGCAGATCTGCGAACAAATCGCCAAAGAGGGCCGCGACACCGGTTACCAGCCCGAGGAACTCCACGATCTCAACACGCTCCTCGCGGACCAATACGTCTGCAATTTCTCCGTCTTCCAGTCGCTGCTCGACCACTGGGCGCTAAAACAACTTTTCCCGATCGCTCCACTCCACCGGCTCGACGAAAAGCCCAGCGTCAACGCCATCCTCGTCGACATCACCTGCGATTCCGACGGCAAGATTTCCTCGTTCATCGATCTCCAGGACGTGAAGGACTACATCACGCTCCACCCGCTGAACTCGAAGCCCTACTACCTCGGCATCTTCCTCACCGGCGCCTACCAGGACATCATGGGCGACCTCCACAATCTCTTCGGGCGCGTGAACGAGGTTCACGTTTTCCTCGAAGACGACGAGCCCAACGGCTTCTACATCGAGGAAGCGCTCAGCGGTTCGCGCATCGCCGACGTCATTGAGGGCGTGCAATACCAGCAGGAAGACCTCTGCCGCCGCATGAAGGCGCAAATCGACGCCGCCACCCGCAAGGACATGGTCAAACCGCGCGAGGGCGTCCGCCTTCTCGAACTCTACGAGAGCCAGATGCTCAACAAGACGTATCTGAACATCGAGTCGAAGAAGCCCGGCCGAAAGAAAAAGAAGTAACGCGCCGCTTTACCGCGCGCTCGTCACCAGCGTGGAGCCCGACGTCTCGTCGGCTGTTAGCGCTGATCACACGGAAACCGCCGCAGTAGGCCGCCCCCCCCGGGTGAGCCGTCCTCAGTTCTTGGCATTTCCCTGTGTCCTCTGTGCCTCTGTGGTTCGCCAAGATTCGTGGCTGAATCCGAATAGTGCGCGCCCCCCTCAGGCGGGCAAAAACCCTACCACGCGCCCGACCGCTTCCTCGCGCGCATCCTCCAACACATAGTGCCCCGCGTCCGCGATCCGATGCACCTTCGCCTGCGGTAACCGCCTCTGCCACTCCGCCAGAAACCGATCGTCGAAACAAAAATCCTTCCCGCCCCAAACAATCGTCACCGGTCGATCGCGAAACTGCGCAATCCCGTCCGCCACCTCAGTCAACGTCACCCAACTCCGATGCCGCTCGTTCATCGGAATATCCTGCACGAATCCGCTCACCGCGACACGGTTCGCCCACGAGTCATACGGCAATAGATACGCCCGCTTTTCCTCCGCTGTCAGCTTTCGCCGGCTCATCGCCATCCACGTCGCCGGCCACGCGAATCCATTCAATCCGCGCACCAGCGCCGGCCCGACCACCGGCGCCTTGCACATCGCGATCCGCCCGGGAATGTGCCGCGACGGAAACGCTCCTGTATTCAAAATCACGATGCGCTTCACACGCTCTGGCTGCCGCCCCGCCGCCCCAAAACCGATCGCCCCACCCCAGTCATGCACCACCAAATCGAATGTCTCGACGCCACAACTCCGCAGCAGCGCCATCACGTCGTCGATTCTCTGCGCCAGCGTGTAAGCGTAATCCTGCGGCTTCTCCGACAATCCCATCCCGACATGATCCGGCACGACACAACGCATCGCCGGCATCAGGGCCTTCACCAACTCTCGATAATAAAACGACCACGTCGGATTCCCATGCAGCATCACCACCGCATGCGTCGACCGCGGACCTTCGTCCAAATAACTCATCCGCGCTCCCGCCGGCGTCGTGAACGCCTTCGGCTCGAACGGATAAATCCTCCGCAGCCAGCTTGGAATCGTGCCACGCGCGTTCACCATTCGAGCGCCAGCATCAAACAGTTCAGCCCGCTCCCAATCCCCAACAACCCCACGCGATCGCCTTCCTTCACCGCCCCCGCTTCGATCGCTTTCGCCAACGTCGACGGCAACGCCACCGATCCCGTATTCCCCAGCGTCTCGAATGTCGAAAAGTCCTTCGCCAGATCGATCCCCAGCGTCTCGTAGAGTTTCCGCCGGTGAACGCTGCCAACCTGGTGGCACACAAATCGATCGAATCCGCTTCCCTGCTCCGCCGTAAACGCCTCCCACGTCTCCTTCGCCAGGGTCACGCCCGCGATCAACAATTGCTCCGAATCCGTCTGCATCACGAGCGACTCCGCCGCATACGTGTCGCCCTGACACAAATCGCTGTGCTGCGTCGCCGCGCGCGCCACGCCGCCCAGCAACCGGTGCGATCGTCCTTTCGCCAGCGAGCGATGACACAGCATCGCTGCCACCGCGCCCGATCCGATCGTCAGGTTCGCAAAATACGGCTTGATCTCGTTCCGGCTCAAGGGCCGCTCCACCAGCGTCCGCAGCGTCTGCTCGACCAACGGGCGTCCGTTTTCTCCGGATACCACCATCGCGCAGCGTATCTGCCCGCTTTCGATCATCCCCGCGGCCAGCGTCAGTGTATTGAGAAAACCGAGACAAGCATTCGACACGTCCAGGATCTGCGCCGTCCCCGGCAACCCGATCTTCCGATGCGCAAACGACGCCGTCGCCGGTTCCAGCATGTCGCGGCTCACCGCCGCATGCACAAACAACTCCACCTGCTCCGCGCGCAATCCCGACTTCGCCAGCACCGCCCGCCCCGCCGCCGCACTCGCATCCGACGGACGCGTTCCCGCCGGCCACATCCGCCGCTCGCGAATCCCCGTCATTAACTCGAGTCGCCCTTCGGGCAGCTTCAAACGCTCATACAACGGGCGCAGTCGCTCCTCGATCTGCGTCGAAGTCCAAACCTCCTCCGGCAGCGCCACCGCGATCGATTCGATGCAAACGTTCTCGAATTTCATCCGAATCCTCAGCCCTTGGCTGCCGCCGTCTCCGGCCGCATCGCCAATCGAATGATCTCCTTGTCGAAATAATTGGATCCGAGCCCCGCATCCACGACCAGCGTCGCCCCGTTCACCCCGCTGCTCCGCTCGCTCAACAAAAACACCGCCACGTCCGCGACCTCCTGCGTGCTCAGGCTGCGTTTCCGAAACGTCAATTTTTCCGAATACAAATAGCTTTCGAGATAGCCCGGAATCCCCGCCGACGCACTCGTCTTCAACGGCCCCGATCCCACCACGTTGAAACGCACTTCCGAATCCGCGCTAAACGATTTCGCCAGGAACCGCGTCGCCGACTCCAACGCTGCCTTGATCGGCCCCATGTAGCCATAGTTGTCCGGCGTCACCACCAGCGACGAAATCCCGATCGTCACCACCGAGGCATTCTTCGCCAGGTGCGGCTTGAACGCATTCGCCACCTCCACGAGGGAAAACGCCGAGATCGCCGTCGCCTGCAAAAAGTCCGCGCGCTTCGTCTCGTGAAATGCCTTGAATCCTTCGCTGTAGTTCGCGAACGCGATCGAATGCACGATGCCGTGCACCGGCCCGAATCCCGCCGCTGCCACGTCGGCCGCCAGCTTCGTCGCCGCCCCTTCGTGCTCCACGTCGCACACGAACACCGGCTTACCCGCCAGCAGCGTTTCCAACGACTTCTTCCGCACCTCCGACCGCACGCTGTAAACCACGCGCGCGCCTTGCTCTTCGAGCGTCTTCGCGATGAACCACGCGACGCTCTTCCGATTCGCGACCCCAAAAACCACGAAGGTCTTCCCGCTGAGCTGAAGAAAATCCGCCATGTTCATCGCCGGACGGATGTCAGACCCGTCCTCCTTCCGCACCTTCCGGCGCCTTCCATGCCACCGAAAACTCCACACTCAACACGCGCTTCTCTCCATTCTTCACACTCCCGCTCATCATCGTGAATCCGCCGAGCGCGTCCTTCTTCTTCACTTCGATCGTGATCGTGTCACCCGGATACACCGGACTGCGAAACCGCACGTCGCTGATCTTCGCGAGCAACGGCACGCCTTCTCCCGGCTTCATTCCCGCCGCCTGTGCCTGCCGCGCCATATAGAGTGCGCCCGTCTGAAATACCGCTTCGCACAAAATCACGCCGGGCGTGATCGGCGCGCCGGGATAGTGCCCTTTGTAGAAATCCTCGTCCGCCCGAAACGTCCGCTTCGCCGTCAAACTCTCCGGCGTCTCCGCCACGATTTCATCGACGAACAAAAACGGCGGCCGGTGCGGAATCAGATCAGTTACGGATGACATGAGAAAACGGTGTTTAACCACAGAGGCACAAAGGCACAGAGAAAAACCGGACCGCCCCAGACCTTTGTGCCTCCGTGTCTCTGTGGTTCATCGGGTTTTGATTAGGCCACCGCCGCCGCCCGCTTCGCATCGAACAACGCCTTGTCGATCTTGTTCGCGACGATCACGCCGTAGTTAATCGTGCCGAGCCAGCCCGACATGATGATGCCGACCGATCCCGCGTGATACAAACCGGGCAATTTCTCCGGCAGCTCCATCGAGACTTTCAATCCTTCGAATTTCGTCCCGAACGACGTCCCGGCCATGTGCGTCGTGTAGCGCTCGATCGTCCGCGGCGTCGCCGCTTCCTTCCAGTCGATCTTGCCGCGCACGTCCGGAATAAACCGTTCCAGCGCCACGAGCGATTCTTCGATCAACCGATCCTTCTCACGCTCATAGTCCTCGAGCGAAAGCTTGTCCCAATCGCCGTATTGGCCGTTCAACGACACCACGACCGTGTAACGATCCGATCCCGGCCGTGTTTCCGGATAATACACTGAAAACGTCCGGCTCGTTGTCCGGAAATCCGTCAGCTCCTGACTGCTGAACTTCGGGTTGTCGGACGTGAACACGAGATCGCCGATATGCGGGATCGTCTCACCTTTTCGAATACCAAGATACACCTGGCACGAACTCGAATTGATCCGCACCGCCCGCGCCGCCTCCGCAAATTCCGTTGGAAAACTCTCTTCGCGGGCCAGCTTGAAGATCGTGTTCTTGATGTTCGCATTCGACAGCACCGCCTTCGCGCGAATCACGCGTCCACTCGTCGCCACGATCCCACACGCGACTTTCTTCCCACCGCGCTCCTCCACCAGAATCCGGTCGACCATCACCTTCTTCCGCAGCTCGACACCGTTCTTCTTCAGCTCGGCGACCATCTTCTCGATCAACACATCCGAGCCGCCACGGAACGTATACACGCCCGAGCCCATGAAATTCGAAAACACGATCCCATACGTGATCGCCGGATCGTCGAGCGTCGACCCGTTCGCATACGCGATCGGCTCCATCAACAGCCGCTTCACATCGTCCCGCCCCGGAAAGAACCGCTCCAACATCTCCCCCGTCGTCTCGGAGTTGTTGTCGTAGTAATTCATGGCGCGGAGATAGTCGTAAAACGCCTCCACTTTCTCCCGCGCCAACCCGAACTGCTCCACCAGCACCCGCGTGTAGTCCTCGCGCGTGAACGTCGTCCAGACATCCATCTGCGGATTCACGAAGCGGATGTCCTTCAACTGCACGATGGAATCCGCGATCTCTTTCGTCCAATATTTGCGGCACGACTTGATCATCCCGACCGGAAACCCGTGCAGCGAGATGTCGAAAATGTGCCCGCCTTTGCGCGTGAACCACGTCGCCAGCCCGCCAAATTGATAATGATGTTCGAGCAGCAGCACGCGATGGCCGGCCTTCGCCAGCACATTCGCGCCGGTCAGCCCGCCCAAACCACTGCCGATCACGATGACGTCATATTCGTCCGCGGCGCCTTTCAGCCAGTCGTAAGCCATGAATGAAGCGGACGAGTGAAGTTCCCGTGACGCCAAGCGCAACGGGAAACCTCGCCGATTCCATCCGCCTTTTCGGCGAGACAATTCAGTTCAACCACGAATGGACACGAATTCACCCGAACGCCCGGCGAGTCTCAAAGCCAGCGACTTCGTGTTCCTTCGCGCCTCATCGTGGTTCCTGGTCGGCGAGACGACGCCTCAGAGTTCCAAGGCCTTCAGATACTTCAAACTCGCCGGGATCGCCTGCAACGGCGCCGGCGTCTCGTCTTCGATGATGTAGAACTTTACGCCGACCTTCTGCGCCGTGCCGATGACCGCCTTCCAGTCGATCTGGCCCGTGCCAACCGCCACATTGTCCGTCGGCGCCGCAGACCCGGTCGACAGATTCGTGATCGCACCTTTGCGAATATCTTTCACGTGCAGCGAGAACCAGCGATCGCCGTATTTCTCCAGCAGCTTCACCGGGCTTTGGCCCGCGTGGTAAACCCAGAAGACGTCCATCTGGAGTTTCACCAGATCCGGATTCGTCTCGCGCGCGAAGACATCGAACACCGTCTCGCCGCGCTCGCCGCCCGTCGCCACGAACTCGTAACCGTGCGGGTGATACGCGAACTGCAGCCCCGCCGCTTTGCACGCTTCGCCGATCTTGTTGAAATTCGCCGCGATCTCCTTCGCCGATTCGACCGTCCATGGCTTGTCACCCTGCCGCGCCCAAGGGCACGTCACGTATTTGGCACCCAGCGCCTTCGCAAAAGCGATCGCTTCCGACGGATTCTTCACCAGCGGTTCGTAGCTCGCATGCACGCTGGGCACCGTGAAGCCCCGCTGCTTCACCGCCGCCACATATTCTTCGACCGACATGTTCGCAGGCCGCACCGCCTCGATTTCCTTGAAACCGTATTCCTTCGCCTGATCGAGCGCCTTGATCGTGCTCTCCTTCGCGATCTCGCGCAGGCTCCACATTTGAAGACCGAGGTGGTCCTTGAAGTTTACAGTCTGAGCGACCGCCAGCGTCGCAACCGACACAAAGGGCAAAGCTAAACGAAACAGATAAGTTTTCATGGGGATAACGCGCCTGACGTTTCCCCGCAGCGAACGTTTTGCAAGCGCCCGCTCAGCTCGATTTTTGGAGAATATGGTAGTTCGCCATTGAGATCCCGCTCAGCATCGCGCCGACGATTCCCAAAAATCCCTGGTCCGTCCCGCAGAGGTAAACATTGCCCAGCGCCGTCCGCCCCTGCCGCTGTTTCACCGGCGAACCATAGATCGCGCCGCCGAAATGCCCGGTGAACTTCACGATCGTCCGCGGCGTAAACATGTCCGTCGCTACCGTCGCCTTCGCCATCGCCGCTGCATCGCTCAACGCCGGCAAAAATCGCCGCGCACTCCGCTGCACCGCTTCGAACCACCGCGCCTTGTCCGCCCGGTAAATGTCCTCCGGCAACCCCGCCCAGCCCTCGTAATTCGCCAGACACGTCACCCGCACCACGCCTTCCGGCAGCGTCCGTCCCGGCCCGAAATCGAAATTGTTCGGAATACAAATGACACCACTCCGCACATCCACCGGCTCCTCCGGCCGCCCATAATCGAACCGCTCCGAATCGTTGAAAAACACGATCGTATCGTCCCCCCAACCAAACTCCGCCGGCTGCCGATCCAACACCGAAATCGTTTCCACAAACGACAACCGCCCCACCGGCGCTCCTTCTTTTCCCGCTTCCTCGCCCGCGATCAATCGCTCTGTTTCCGGCGCACCAATCGACGAAATCACTTCGTCCGCCGTCACCGTCTCCCCGCTGTCCAGCTCCAACGCGACCGCGCGTCCTTCGCGCGAAACGATCCGCCGTACGCCGCACTTCATCCGCCGCTCCCCGCCCGCCGCGCGATACTTTTCCAGCAACACGCGCAAGATAACCCGCACGCCTTCGAAGGGCCGCGCGAATCCCTCCAAAAACAGCGCTTTGAACATGATCACGAACTGCCCGAACTCCATGTCCCGCTCCTGCGCGCTGCCGTAATACATCACGGGACAAAACAGCATGTCCTCCAACAAGGGATCCGTGACGTGCCTCCGCACCACCTCGCGCGCCGACACCGGCGCCGCATCGAGCGACACGTCGTCATAGGTCCTCACCACCTCCACCAACTTCCGAAATCCATCGATCTGCGCCGGAAACTTCGCCGCGACTTCATTCTCGAACACCGAAAAATCATTCGTGAACCGCAGCGACACCTCGCCTTGAGCCCCAAACGCCACCCGCGACTGCTTCTGCTCGCACAACGCAAACTCGTCACGATCGATCCGCAGTTGCCGCAGCAGCTTGGTCAGCGGCGTGCCTTTCACCCCCGGCCGCACGTAGTTCGTCATCGCGTGCAACCCCACGTCGTATTTCCGGCCCGCGATGCTGTAAAAACTGTTCAGCCCTCCGATCGCATTATGCCGCTCGAAGATGCACACGCGTTTCCCGAAATGCGCCAGCCGGATCCCCGCCGCGAGCCCCGACATCCCCGCCCCAATAATCGCCACATCGTAATGTGAGGCCGTGTTCACGTCGCACCCACCTCAGTTTTTTGAACCACGAATGGACACGAATCCACACGAATAACCGACTCGGAATTCGTGTCTCTTCGTGTCCATTCGTGGTTAAACCCAAAAGAAAAGGCCGGGCATTCCACCCGGCCCTCCAAATCCGTCCTTTGCGCCCGACTCAATTCTTCGTCGGCAAAGCGTTGAACTTCGGCGTGAGATACTCCGCCGAGCTGTCGAGCGACGCGAGCTCCATGTAATCCTTCTCCGGCACCTCGATGCCGTAGCGTTTCCGCAGCTCCATCACGATGTCCAGAAAGTCCATCGAATCGAGCTGGAGCTGATCGCGCAGGCGAACGTCCGGCTTCACATTGCTCAAGTCCTCGTCCGGGGCGATGTCGGCGATGATGTCGAGCACCACCTTCTTGCATTCGTCTTTGGTCATTTGATCTGGGGCGCAGGATTAGGAAACAAACCGTTTAACAATCAACGTGGAATTTATCCCAAGCATCCCGAACGAATTGTTCAGGATCGTATCCACCTTCGCAACTTTCCTCGGCTGATTCAGCACCAGCCCGGGTAACGCACACTGCGGATCGAGCTCATCGACATTGATCGTCGGATGCACCGTCAGGTCCTCGAAGGAGGGCAAATTCCCCGCCAGCTCCAGCGCCCCCGCCGCGCCCATGCAATGCCCGATGTAACTCTTCGTGTTATTGATATGCGTGTCCGGACACCCCTCGCCAAACACCGCGCGAATCGCCTCGCATTCCTGGATATCGCCCAACGGCGTCGCCGTCGCGTGCGTATTCACAATATGGATGTCCTTCGGCTCCATCCCCGCGCGCTTCACCGCCGCCCGCACGCACTCCGCCTGCCGCGTTGGATTCGGCAGCACGTAATCGCTCGCATCCGAGTTCACGTGATACCCCGCGATTTCCGCATAAATCTTCGCCCCGCGCGCCTGCGCATCCTCCAACCGCTCCAGCGTGTAAAGGCACCCGCCTTCGCTGATCACGATGCCGTTGCGCGCCTTGTCGAAGGGCCGCGAGGCCTTCTGCGGATCGTCATGCGTCGCCAGCGCATTCTGCGACTTGAACCCCGCAAAAATGCCAAACGTATGAATGCTTTCGCTCACGCCGCCGCAGATCGCGAAATCCACCTCGCCCAACCGCAACATCTGCGTCGCATGGATGAGCCCCAAATTCCCCGCCGCACACGCCGCGCCGATCGTATAGCTCGGGCCCGTCACACCCAGGTTCAACGACGCCTCGCCCGCCGGGTTGTTCGCGACCGTCCGGGGGTTGTGATAATGCGACCAGAACTTCGTATCGTAATTAAACTTCGATACGTTATAAATCTCGTTCTCCGTCTCCACGTTGCCGTGCTCCGTGCAACCGATGTAGATCCCCACGCGATCCTTCGGCACCGCATCCCAATTCACCCCGCTGTCCGCCAACGCCTCGCGCGCGCAATAAATCGAGATGCTTCCCGCCCGCGTCCCGACCCGCACTTCCTTCTTCTTCTGATACTTCAACGGATCGTAATGGCACACGCCCGCCAACTGCGTGCCCATGTAACGGATTTCCATCCGTTCCACCCCCGCGACACCGTCCAGCAGGTTGCGGCGGAACTCAGCGAGCGAATTTCCATTCGGCGCGGTCAGCCCGACACCTGTGATCACGATACGCGACGACTTCATTGATTCGGCAAAACGGACATCGGTAGCGCGCGCGCCGTTGAAAGCAATCCCCGGGAGAGCCCCACCTCCAATTCTGGAAAATCGCCGATGCCTTCCAGCCCCGCGACAATTCTCCCGAACGCCCCGCGCTTTCCTTTGTCATTGCAGCCCGACACCTAACGCACATCCCTCTCGCTCTCTCTTCCCATTATGAACGTCCTCGTCGTCGGAGGCGCCGGATACATCGGCAGCCATTGCGTCCGCCAACTGATCGCCGCCGGTCACCGCCCCGTGGTCCTCGACAATCTCGTCTTCGGCCACCGCACCGCCGTTGCGCCCGACGTGACGTTCTACTCCGCCGACCTCGGCGACGAAGCCGCGCTCGGCAAAATCCTAACCGACGAAAAAATCGACGTCGTCATGCACTTCGCCGCCTTCGCCTACGTCGGCGAATCCGTGCAGGATCCGTTGAAATATTACTTCAACAACGTCGTCGCCACGCTCCACCTCCTCCGCGTCATGCTCGCGAAGGGCGTGAAGAAATTCGTCTTCTCCTCGACCTGCGCGACGTTCGGCGTCCCGGCTAAAATGCCGATCACCGAAGATCTCCCCCAATCGCCCATCAACCCTTACGGCCAAACCAAGCTCGACATCGAAAACGCGCTGAAATCCCTCGCGCACGCCCACGGTCTCAGCTTCGCCGCCTTCCGCTACTTCAACGCCGCCGGCGCCGCCGAGGACGGCACGATCGGCGAAGATCACTCCCCCGAAACCCATCTGATCCCGCTTGCGATCGACGCCGCTACCGGCCGCCGCCCCGCCCTTCAAGTCTTCGGCAACGACTACCCCACGCCCGACGGCACCTGCCTCCGCGACTACGTCCATGTCGACGACCTCAGCCGCGCGCACATCGCCGTGTTCGACAAACTCGCTCAACCCGGCGCCGCCCTCTTCTACAACCTCGGCACCGGCACACCGACGTCCGTCCTCGAAGTCATTCGCGCCGTCGAAAAAGTCACCGGCCGCACCGTCCCGCATAACTTCGCCCCCCGCCGCGCCGGCGATCCGCCCGCCCTCTACGCCGACTCCTCGAAAGCGAAAAACGAACTCGGCTGGACCGTAAAATTTCCCGACATCGAGTCCATCGTCGCGACCGCGTGGAAATGGCATTCCACCCGTCCCGCCGGCTACGCCGACCGCAAGTAATCACGTCGGAGCGAAACGCCTGAACGTTTCGCCCTTCTCGCCAGTTTGGAGGCGCGGTGCCCCCACCGCACTCATTCGTGTCCATTCGTGGATGAACCAAATTCTCCACGCCCGCGCCGCACGCGTTCAAAATTCGTCACCAAATTTCGACGAAACCTATTCTGCACGAAGGCGTCCGAAAGCCGCATGGACAAGCCCTCGTCGTTCTCCCCCCAGATCTTGGACGAAGATCTTCAAATCGTGCGCGCGACCCTCGCCACGATCTCCGACGACGTCGAAAAACTATCCCCCATCGCCGCTCGCGCCGTTCACGACGCGATGGAAAAAATCGACCAGGCCCACGCCGAGTTCCTCCGCTCCCTTTGACGGCTCCAGCGGAACTCCGCGCGATCACGCGTCCTTCGCCCGTTTCATCAGCGCCGCTTTCGTCACGCCCAACAACTTCGCCGCCTTCGTTGCATCGCCCGCTTCCGCCGCCAGGGCGCGTTTGATCAACTCCTGCTCAATCCGCGTGAGCATCGACTCTTCCCCACCGCGCAAATTCTCGAACAGAAAATCGAGCGCGCGCTCCACCGTCAGCGATTCGTCCGCTTTCGCCACCAGTGCCACTTCACCATCCGCCGATGCGGCCTCCGGCTCCGACGGCGTTGCCGGCGCCACGGCCGAAGTCACAGCCGAAGGCGCTTCCGTTTCGACGCCGACCGCCTCCCGAATTTCCGCCGGCAGATCCTTCACCAAAATCGCATCGCCCTGCGCAATCACCGCGCTGCGATACACCACATTCTCCAGCTCGCGCACGTTGCCCGGCCAGCTGTGACGCGCCAGCGCGCTCATCGCCTCCGGCGACACTTTCGTCACGCGCGCCTTCTTCTGCTTCACCAGATTCTGCAGGCAGAAATCGACAATCTGCGGAATATCCTCGGCCCGTTGACGGAGCGCCGGCATCCGAATCCTCACTACATTCAGCCGATAATACAGGTCTTCACGAAACGTCTTCGCTTTCACCATCTCCTCGAGGTCCTTGTTCGTCGCGCCGATCACGCGCACATCGACCTTGATCGTTTCCGTCCCGCCCACGCGTTGGATATCGCCGGTCTGCAACACGCGCAAAATCTTCGTCTGCGTCGCCAGTGCCATGTCGCCGATTTCATCGAGGAAAATCGTCCCGCCGTCGCACAACTCGAATTTCCCCAACCGCTGCCCGGTCGCTCCCGTGAACGACCCTTTCTCGTGACCGAACAATTCGCTCTCGATCAGATTATCCGGAATCGCGGCGCAGTTGACCGCGATGAACGGCTTGTTCGACCGATGACTGTGTTTCCAGATCGAGCGCGCCACGAGTTCCTTCCCCGTCCCGCTTTCGCCCGTGATCATCACGGTCACGTCGCTCGCCGTCACTTGTCCGATCGTTTTGAATACATCCTGCATCACCGGCGAACTACCCACGATGCCTTCGCGATAATCGTCCGCATTGATCGTCGGCTTGTAATCGCTCACCGCCCGCAAATCCGCCCGCGTCTTCAACGCCGCCTCCGCCAGCGCCAGCACCTTCTGCGGATCGAAGGGCTTCATCATGTAATCGAAAGCCCCATACTTCATCGCCTCGATCGCCGTCTGCGCCGTCCCAAACGCCGTCATCAAGATCACCAGCTGCTTCGGATTCGCCGAGCGAATCAGTTGCAGCGCTTCGATCCCGCCCATCCCACCCATCCGCACGTCGAGCAGCACTAGATCCGGCGCGGGCCCTTTCTTCACCATGGCCACGCCTTCTTCGCCGCTCGGCGCCTCGCTGATTTGGTAGCCGTGCGACGAAAGCACGCGCGACAGCGAATAGCGGATCTCCGCATCGTCATCGATGACCAGAATCGTGGCAGGCTTGGCGTCAGACATGCCGCCCACGATGAACGAACCGAACGTTCAAAGTAAATACCTCACCCACGGCCTGCCTCGCCTCGGAATCGCCCGCCGCGCTCCGTGCTCCATTTCCCCGCTGGCGCTTTCTCCAACATCGCATTGATTCCGACCGATGCTCAGCTGGTCCCTCAACTTGTTCCGCGTTCGCGGCATCCTCCTTTCCGTCCATGCCAGCTTTTTCCTCCTGCTCGCCTGGATTGCCCACGAGGGCTGGCAACTCGACGGCTGGACGGGGCTCATTTGGAGCACCGGCACCTTGCTCGCCTTCTTCGCCTGCGTGGTTCTCCACGAGTTCGGACACTCTTTCACCGCAATGCACTACGGCATCGGCGTGCGACGCATTCTTCTCATGCCGATCGGTGGCATGGCCGAATTCGAAGCCATCCCGCGCGAGCCGATGCGCGAATTTCTGATCACGCTCGCCGGCCCGGCCGTAAACTTCGCGATCGCCGCCGTGCTTTGGCTCACCGTCGGATTTGCCGACGAAGCCGGCTACACCCTCACCCCGCTCGGCCTCGCGCAACTGCTCCTCCACGCCAACCTCGCGATGGGCATCTTCAATCTCCTGCCCGCTTTTCCCATGGACGGCGGTCGAATCCTTCGCGCGATCCTCGCCAGTCGCATGCCTTACCTTCGCGCCACCGCGATCGCCGCCACCGTCGGCAAACTCGTCTGCGTCGCCGGCATCATCTATGGCATCTGGACCTCCTGGTGGATGCTCGCCCTTCTCTTTGGGTTCATCTTTTTCGCCGGCGAAGCTGAATACCGCGCCGTTCGCCGCCGCGAGATCGAAGACGCCCAATGGCGTGAGATGCTCGCCCGCTACTACGCTAGCCGCGCCACCGACGAATCCGCCACACTCCGGTAAGCCTTGGGCCGATGCGCCCCGCGCTCGCCCCCAACTCACTCGCGCTTCCTCACGCCCGCGGATGCGCCTTCGCGTAAATCTCTTTCAACCGCGCCACGCTTACGTGCGTGTAAACCTGCGTCGTCGCCAGATTCGCATGCCCCAGTAACTCCTGCACCAGCCGCAGATCCGCGCCCGCATTCAACAAATGCGTCGCAAACGAATGCCGCAGTTTGTGCGGTGTAAGCTCCATCGGCAGCTCCGCCGCGGCCAGATAGCGTTTCAACATCTTCTGCACCTGCCCGTCGTCCATCCGCTCGTGCCGCACCGTCACCAGCACCGGATCTTCCGGCGCGCGCCGGATCGCGAATTCCACGCGAAACTTCCTCACGAGCTCCGTCGCGACGCGCCCCAGCGGACACAACCGCTCTTTCTTCCCTTTGCCCAACACCCGCGCCACGCCCGTCTGCAAATCCACCGCTCCATAATTTAACCCGATCAATTCACTCACGCGCAGCCCCGCGCCATACAGCAACTCCATCGCCAGCCGGTCGCGACACGCCGTGAACGCATCGATCTCGCCCGCCTTCCACAACCGCTCCGGCCCGGCCAACAGCCGCACCATTTGGTCTTCCGTCAAAAACTTCGGCAGCCGCTTTTCCAGCTTGGGCAGCGGCACGCCCAAAAACGGATCCCGCCGCACCCGCCCGCGCCGCAGCCAAAACTTAAAAAACGACCGGAGGCCCGACACATGATTATGCAGCGTTCGCCGCCCATATCGCCGCTGCGCCTCGATCACGAAATCCCGCATCGTCCGCGCGTCGAGCGCATCGAATCCCCGCTCCCACCATCCCGCGTCCTTCAACCACCGATAAAAATCCTCAAACGCCTGCCGGTAGTTCCTCACCGTGTAAGCCGAATACCGCCGCTCCAGCGCCAAAAACTCCTCAAACGGCCGCCACCACTCCTCCCTTACCCCCTCCGGCAGCCCTCCTTGAACTTCGTGTCCCTTCGTGTCCATTCGTGGTTCACCCGCGCTCCGTGCCCAAGCTCGAGTTCGAAGCTCAGCTGTTCTGGCTCTCCGTGCCTCCGTGGTTCATTTCAATCCTTCTCTCCACCTCCCGCATCACCTTCGTCGCGTGCAACCGCAACGCCCCCTCCGGATCGAGTCCCTTCGCCCGCGCCGCCGCCGTCAGCTCGAACAACATCTTCCCCAGCGTCGCTTCATCCAACTGCTTCCCGAGCGCTTCCACCTGCCCTCGATCCACCACGCCGTCGGCCGGCAGCGACTTCTTCTCGATCTGCTTCCACACCGCTTCCGCAAACATGAGCGCCGGGAGCCGCGGTGGCAGTTCCTTGAACACGCCCGGCCCTTTCGCCGCCGGGCCGTTCTTTTTCTCCGTCGCTTTGATCTTCTCCCACTCGGCGATCACCTGCTCCGACGTATCCAGTTTTCCATTTCCAAACACATGCGGATGCCGCCGCACGAGCTTGTCGTTGATCTCCCGCGCCACGTCCTCGAACGAAAACTCGCCTTTCTCCGCCGCGATCTGCGCGTGAAACACCACCTGGATCAACACGTCGCCGAGTTCCTCGCGCATGTGCGGATAATCCCCGCGATCGATCGTATCGATCAGCTCGCTGACTTCATCGATCAAGCAGCGCACCAACGTCGCATGCGTCTGCTCCTGATCCCACGGACATCCCCCCGGCCCGCGCAGCCGCGCCATCGTCACTAACAAATCCTCAATCGCACTCATTGCCGAAGTGGCGCAAGAAGGCGCCAAAAGCGCAAAGTCGAAAAGGCTTCACCCCTCAGGATTGTTTCTTGCGCCTTTTGCGCCTCTTTGCGGCTATCTCGCCTCCATGTCCGACAAACTAACCGAGATCATGGATCACAAGCGCCGCGAAATCGCGCCGCTCATCCGTCCCGTTCTCGAACCCGAGCTCGCCCACCTCAACGCCTCTCTGCCGCGACCGCCTTCCTTCCTCGAAGCGCTGCGCCGCCCCGATCGCACGCTCGCGGTCATCGCCGAAATCAAACGCCGCTCCCCGTCCGCCGGCGACATCAAGGCCGGCGCGTCCTCGCTCGAACAAGCCCAACGCTACCAAGCCGCCGGCGCCGACGCCCTTTCCGTTCTCACCGACGAAAAATACTTCGGCGGCACGCTCGAGGATCTCCGCGGCGTCACCGCCCATTTCCGCGCCACGCCGCCTGCGCGCCCGTGCCTGCGCAAGGATTTCATGGTGCATCCCATCCAGGTGCTCCAAGCCCGCGAGGCCGGCGCCAGTGCGATTCTCATCATCGTCCGCGCCCTCACCGACAACGAAATCCGCACGCTCCACGCCGCCGCCGACGCCGCCGGTCTCGACGCGCTGTTCGAAATTCACAACGAAGCCGAACTCGAACGCGCGGTCGCCCACGGCGCCTCCATCATCGGCGTCAACAATCGCGATCTCGCCATCTTCAAAACCGACCTCGCCCTCAGCGAGCGTCTCATCCCCCAATTTCCCCGCGACGTCATCGCCGTGAGCGAGAGCGGCATCTTCACGCCCGCCGATGCCGCCCGCGCCAAAGCCTGCGGCGCCCACGCAATTCTCGTGGGCGAAGCGCTGATGAAAGCTCCCGATCCCGCCGCCCTCATCGCCGATTTCAGATCAGCCCACGCGTCGTGATCACTCAACCGATGAACGCGCTCTCCTTCGTGTTCATTCGTGCCCGTTCGTGGTTCTCCCCATGCCGCTGACCCCCTCAGCCACCCGCGATCTCCTCGCCAAGCTCGGCCACCAACCGAAACGTTTCCTCGGCCAAAACTTCCTCGTCGACGGCAACATCGTTCGCAAATCCCTCGAACTCGCGCAAATCGCCCCGCACGACCGCGTCGTCGAAATCGGCCCCGGCTTGGGCACGCTCACATCCGCCCTCCTCGAAGCCGGCGCCGAGGTCTGGGCCGTCGAAAAAGACCGCAATCTCCACGAGCACCTCACCACCCATCTCGCGCCGCGCTTTCCGTCCACGTTTCATCTTACCGAAGGCGACGCCCTCGATCATCCGCTCGCGAACCTTCCCGCTTCCCCCAGCGCCTCCGCGCCTCCTTTCAAAATCGTCGCCAATCTCCCCTACGCGATCGCCACGCCGTGGCTCGACGCCGTCCTCTCCGGCCCGCTCCCCGAACGCCTGGTGCTCATGCTTCAACAGGAAGCCGCCCAACGTTACGTCGCCCAGCCCGGCACCAAATCCTTCGGCGCCATTTCCATTTTCCTCCAATCCGCCTACGCCGTCGCTCCCGGCCACAAGGTCGAGCCGTCCTGCTTTTTTCCGCGTCCCGAGATCGATTCCTACCTCCTCCATCTCGTTCGCCGTGACGCGCCTTTCATTTTTCCGGCGGAAACGAAATCCCTCATCCGCGCGATCTTCCAACAACGCCGTAAACAAATTGCCGGCCTGCTCCGTCGCCAGCTCCCCGACGACGGCGCCGCCTGGCTCGCCCACCTCGCCGCCCACGGCTTCCCGCCCGAAACCCGCCCCGAAGCCATCCCTGTCCCGCTCTGGCAATCGCTGCCTTCACCCACCTCGTAACTCACCCGTGCTTGTGAGCATAATCGTAATCGCGCTCGGTTTATTCACCGCCGCCTCCGCTTTTGAACTTCCTCCCCGCACTTGAAAGCCGCCGTCCAGCCTCTACTCATTCTCTCAACGATGAACCGCCTCCTGCTCGTGTTCCTCTCCCTGTTCCTCGCGCAATCGCTCGTCGCTCAACCCGACGACGACGGTATCGCCGGCCGCGTCGACGGACAAACCTACCTCTCGGCTTCCGGCGCCTTCCGCGTCCGGATTCCGGTTCTGCCTGAACTCGGCGGACGTATCCAAGACACACCGACAGCGGTCACTTTCCAGGACGACTTCAACGTCCTCGCGACCATCGCCGCGATCCCGATGGACGCCACCCAGCGTTGGGAACACTCCACGCGCGGCGCCAAGGACTACCTCGCGTGGTTCTTCGCCAATTTCATCATGCCCGACTTTCAAGCGACATTCCCCGGCGCCCACGTCGAAAATGTCCGCTTCGCCGCCAGCATCGCCGACGGCACGCTCTTCGCCTACATCGTCCTTCCGGAAGGTTCCATGTTTAACCACAAGCTCGCCTTCCTCGGACCCGGCACGCCCCTCCCCGACGCCAAGCGCGGCAACATGCTTTTCGTCCGCAATAACTGGGTTTTCGTGCTCAGCGTCGAACTCGCCGAACGCGTGCTGGAACGCAGCACCTACAACAAGACTCCCGAAGAAGAAGACGCCATCCTCCGCGAACGTCTCGTCGCCCTGTTCGAAAAGATGTCCTTCCCGCCCCCCGCGGAGTGATAGCAATCCTTCCGTAAGAGTCCTGTAGGGCGGGGTCTCCCGACCTCGCCGCCCCGAAGGGTCTTGTTCACGCCAGCTTCCGCTGCACTTCAAACACGTCTCGCAGCGCCAAACTGAGCTTGTCCTGCAATCCCTGCAGTTCGCGATAACGCGCCACGTTCGCCTTGTTCGGCGTGCAACGCGTCGACTCGTCCAGCTCCACCGTTCCGTTCGTGAAGTCCGTCAACTTCGCTTTCTTGTTGCCGTCGCGCAGCGCCACACACCAGGCCGCCTGCAACGCCCCGCCCAGCGCCGCGCCTTCGTCTTCGACCATGCCGACGACCGGCACGCCGAAAACATCCGCCATGATCTGACGCCAGACGGGCGACTTCGCCCCGCCACCCGTCACGCGAATTTCCTTCGCTTTCACGCCGAGCTGCGCCAGCCGGCGCAGGCCGTAATTCATTCCCATCGTCACACCTTCCATCGCCGCCCGCGCCAGGTGTCCGGCATTGAAGGTTTTCTGGTTCAACCCCAGCACCGCGCCCGATCCCGCCGGCACATTCGGCGTCCGCTCGCCCGCGAGATAAGGCAACAACACCAAACCGCCCGCTCCCGCCGGCGCCGCCGCAATCGCTTCCGCCAAACGCGCATGATCGTAGCCAAACATCGCGCGCACCTGCTCCGTGACTGTCGTGACATTCATCGTGCACAGCAGCGGCAGCCATCCGCCCGTCGACGAACAAAAGGCCGCGATTTCCCCCTGCGGATCGACCACCGGCTTCGTCGCATACGCATAAATCGTCCCGCTGGTCCCAAAGCTCGCGGTCACCACACCAGGTGAAACATTCCCGGTCCCGATCGCGCCCATCATGTTGTCGCCGCCTCCGGCGCTCACCACGACGTCCGTCGACAATCCGTATTTCGCCGCGATCTCCGGACGCAACGTCCCCGCCGCTTCATGCGACTGCGAGATCGGCGGCAGCCACTCGATGAGCTTCTTGTCGATCGCGTTGATCGCATCCTTCGACCACTTGCGCGTCCGCACGTCCATCAACGCCGTGCCCGACGCGTCGCCGAACTCCATGAAGTAATTCCCCGTCAGGTGGAAATTCAGATAATCGTGCGGCAGCAGCACATGACGCAGCCGCTTGTAATTCGCCGGTTCATTCCGCTTCAGCCACAAAATCTTCGGCGCCGTGAACCCCGGCAAAATCAGATTCCCCGTCTTGCGAATCGCCGCCTTCGGCCCGCCCAACTTCTTCGTGATGAGATCGCACTCTTTCGTCGTGCTCGTATCGCACCACAACTTCGCCGGCCGGATCACCTCGCCCTTTTCGTCCAACGGCACGAATCCGTGCTGCTGGCCCGAGACACCGATCCCGCGCACGCGCTTCGCATCCACTTTCGCGACCACTTCCGAAATCACGAAATCCAGCGCCGCCGTCCACTCCTGCGGATGCTGCTCCATGTGCCCGACCGGCAATCCTTCGATCAACTGATGCGGCGCTCGCGCCTCCGCGATCACCTTGCGGGTCTCGAGGTCGAGGACGACCGCCTTCACGCTCTGGGTTCCGGAATCGATGCCGATGAAAAGGCTCATGGGAGATACGTTTTTTGGGGACTCCCCACGTCGCAAATCTCCCCCCGCAGCGCAAGCGACCTCTGTCCGTTCTTGCGCTAACGTTTGCCCCTCATCGTCGCACGCCCGCGCGGATCACTCCCCTCGCCGCGCTCCGCTCTCCCCACGCTCGGAAAAACAATTTGCCCTTCGCCGCGCCGGGCCTAATCCGTTCACGGCAACTCATGACCAAGGTTGCCACGTCTCATCAACCCGACGGCGAAGCCGATTTCTACCTTCCCGCCGACGAATTCTTCCGCGCCAGCCGCCCCGTCGCCCTCACGTTCGACGACGTTTCTCTCGCCACGCTCTATTCGGAAATTCTGCCGAAAGACGCCGACACGTCCACCGCCCTCAGCGACTCCGTCCGCCTGCAGATCCCGGTGATCTCCTCGGACATGGATACGGTCACCGAATCCCGCATGGCCATCGCCATGGCCCTCAACGGCGGACTCGGCCTCATCCATTACAACATGCCGGCAAAGGAGCAGGTGAAGGAGGTCGCGCGGGTCAAACGCCACATCCACGGCCTCATCCAGGACCCGATCACCGTCACTCCCGAGCAACACATCGGCGATCTCCTCGCGATGATCGAAGCCAAGCGCTTCGCGTTCTCCACGTTCCCCGTCCTCGACCCCGACGGCCGTCTCGTCGGTCTCCTTTCGGGCAACGTCGTCAAGGAGCGCTACAAATCCAAAAAAGTCGCCGAGGTCATGACGCCTCGCGGCGAACTCATCACCGAATTCGAATCCGCCGTCGCCAAGGATCCGATCGCCGCCGCCGACGCTTTCTTCTCCGCGCATGTCGGCATCAACAAGATGCTCGTTGTCGACAAAAACGACCGCCTTCGCGGCCTGGTTACCAGCTCCGACGTCGAGAAAATCACCAGCGAAGCCAAGTCCCGCCGCAAACCCGCCCGCGATTCGCATTTCCGCCTCGTCGTCGGCGCCGCACTTTCTCCGGTCCGAAAACCCGACGGCTCCCTCGATCGCGAGAAAATCCTCTCGCATGTCGGCCACCTCGTCGACGAACACGTCGATGTCGTCGCCGTATCCACCGCGCATGGACACACCCACGGCGTGGGCGAGGTCGTCAAACTCGTCCGCGACGCCTTCCCCGCTCTCACCCTCGTCGCCGGCAACGTTACCAGCGGATCCGGCGTCGACTTCCTCGCCGATTGCGGCGCCAACGCCATCAAGATCGGCCAGGGCCCCGGCTCCATTTGCACCACGCGCGTCGTCGCCGGTGTCGGCATCCCGCAACTCACCGCCCTCTACGTCGCCTCCACCGCCGCGAAAAAACGCAACATTCGCCTCATCGCCGACGGCGGCATCACCAAGTCCGGCGACATCGTCAAAGCCCTCACCCTCGCCGACGCCGTCATCTGCGGCGGCCTGCTCGCCGGCTGCCGCGAAGCTCCCGGCGAAATCATCGAGATCAGCGGCAAGGTTTATAAACAATACCGCGGCATGGGTTCCCTCTCCGCGATGAAAGCCGGCAGCGCCGCCCGCTACGGCCACGACAAGAACGACAAAACCCGCAAGGTCGCCGCCGAAGGCATCGAAGCCCTCAAGGAAGTCTCCGGCTCCGTCGACGACGTCCTCGCCAATCTCATCGGCGGCGTCCAGAGCGGCATGGGCTACCTCGGCGCCGCAGATCTCCCCCAACTGCGCGAAAAAGCCCGCTACGTCCGCGTCAGCCCCGCCGGCCAAAAAGAAGCCGCCCCGCACGACGTCATCGAGGTCTCCACCCGCACGACAAGTTCTTAAACGGCTAACGGACGGCCGCCTCCGCCCAACCCCAGCGATGGTTCCGTCCACGTCCCTCGCTGGAATTTTGTTTGCCCTGCCTTCCGCGCTCCGCTCTCTCCTGACCCGCAACAGGGGTCTCGATTTTGCGAGCTTCGGTTGCGCAGCCACCAGCAACCATGTCTCTTCTCCCCTTTACCAGCCAGCTCATCGCCGACGTCGGCATCTCCCTCGGCGACGAAGGCAAAGGCCGCCTCATCCCCGAAGTCGCCGACGAGCTCCGTGGCACGTCCTCGCCCGTCTCCGTCGTCCTCAAGGTCAACGGCGGCGCCAATTCGGGCCACACCGCCGGCGGTGTTAAACTCAACCTCCTCCCCGCCGGCGTCGTCGTCCGCGATGCCGCTCACCTTTGCGTCGGCTCCGGCGTCGTCGCCGATCCGCGCAAGTTCCTCTGGGAAGCCCGCCCGCTCGAACGCAAGGGCCACGAAATCCTCTCCCGTCTCGTCATCGACGAACGCACCCTCGTCTCCGACCTTAGCCACCGCCTCCTCGATCTCGCGTGGGAGGACTACCGCGTCAACATCCTCGGCGAAGAGCCTCGCGGCTCCACCGGTCGCGGCATCACCCCGGCCTACCTCGACGAAGTCGGCCAGTGGCAGATCACGTATTCCGACTTTCTTGCCGGCCCCAATTACTTCGCCCGCAAGCTCGCTCAGCGCGCCGATCGCGCACTTCGCGTCATCCAGCACGTGTGTCGCGTTTCCCCGGATACGTTTGCCGGCTTCTTCGACAAGCTCACCGCAGCCGAACGCCGCGCGAACGCCGAAGCGATCGAGATGGGCGTCTTCGACGAGGACGAGTTCGACTTCACGCGTTTCCGCGGCGCGGATCCGTTCACGCTCGATCTCCCGCTCCTGACCGAAACGTATTGGAACGCCGGCTCCGCTCTCGCGAAAAACATCGGCGAAGTCCGCGAACTCATTCTTCGCGAACTCCAGGCGGGCCGCACCGTCATCGGCGAATTCGGCCAGGCCTACTGGCTCGACAAACGCCACGGTTTCTCCCCCAACGTCACCGCTTCGCACACCTACACGCCCGAGCTTTTCGAAAGCGCGGGCATACCCGTGCAACGGATACACACCTTCGGGGTCGCGAAGGCCTACGACACCAAGGTCGGCACGCACACGTTCATCACGCAGATGGACGATGCCCATCCGCTCGCGGTAAAACTCAAGCAGATCGAATTTGGCACCTCCACCGGCCGCCAGCGTATGGTCGGCTGGTTCGACGCCGTCGAAAAGGGCGACGTCCTCCGCTACGGCGGATTTCAGGATCTGATGCTCAACAAATCCGACGCCCTCACGCACTCCGGCGAGTGGCGCGGCGAGCTCCTCATCTGCGTCGCTTACGAGGATTCGAACGGCAAACGCTACCATCACGTCCCCCGCAACGAAGCGGTTCGCAAAACCCTGAAGCCCGTTTACACGCGCCACGCCGGTTGGTCCGAAGACATCTCAAAGGTCCGCCGCTTCAGTGCTCTCCCGGAAAACGCGCAACGTTACGTCGCCGCGATGATGAAGAGCATTCTCGACGTCGCCTACCACGGCGAAGCCTGGCCCGTGGCCGACAAGCTTCCGAACCTCCGCTACCTCGGCGTCGGGCCCGAGCCGTCCCAAATCATCAAGGACGTGCCGCCCACGATGGAACTCGTGAAGCTCGTCTGAGCGTCTCGCTCGCCGGGAAGCTCAGCCTTTCATCGACTTCCCGGTTCCGGGGAGAACGGCGGACGCGAAAAACGCTCACCCAGTTTTCCGCGGCTTTCCGTTTTCATGCTTTCCCCCGTCAACAGCGCCGGCGGCACTTCGCACAGCGTCCAATATTCATAAACCAGCCGCAGGTATTTTCGGAGTTCCTCCGCCGTTGCCGGTTTCACGATGTAGCTGGCAGCGCCGAGCTGATAAGCCGTCTTCACGTCGTCCGGATCCGCCGAGCCTGAGAACACCACCGTCGGGATCAGAGCGAGATCGGTTCGCGAGCGCATGTATTCCAGCAACGCGAATCCATCCGCGACCGGCATTTTCAAATCGGTCACCACAAAGCAGGGATACGAATTCTCCGCTCGATCGGAGAATTTCCCCTGGCCGCTCAAATACGCGATCGCCTGCGCACCATCATCAACCGTCCTGATCTCTTTCTGCAGACCCGCCGCGCGCAGCGCCGCGACGATCAGCTCCCGATCGATCGGGCTGTCATCCACGACCAGCACTACCCCCGTTCGCCGCATCCTAAGAAATTCGGAGTGCGGAGGCGCGACGCAACCGCTTTGCCGCATCTTTTTGCCTGATCCGCTCGTTCGGCAAACGCCTGAACCCGTTATCGAGCTTCGGACGACGACTCCAGCTGCGCCATCACTTCTCCCAGCAAATAGATCGAGCCGGTCACCACGACGACGTCCCCCGGCTCGCCCACTTCGCATCGGCCTCCGGCAAACAATCGCGAAACCCGATCCGCCATCACGGCGCCGGAAAACTCGCGCGGAACGAGCAATTGCAACCGCTCCACCGGCACCGCCCGCATGTCCCGCGGCTCGATCAAGTGGATCGCGCGCGCATGCCGGGAAATCGCATCCAACAATACGCCCGCGCGCTCCATCCCCAACACGCCCAAAACCACAATCGGTTGTTTGCCCGTTTCCACCCGCAGCCGAGCTAGATTGGCGTCCAGCGTCTCCGCGCCTTCCGCATTGTGCGCCGCATCCAAAATCAACATTCGCCCGCTCACTTCGCGAATCTCCCATCGTCCCGGCCACGCCGCCTTCGACAACCCCGCCGCAATCGCGTCCTCACTCATCCTCCAACGCTCGCCCAACTCGCGGGCAGCCAATACCGCGGTGCCTGCGTTCCACCGCTGATAAATCCCCGCCAACCTCGGTCGCGGATACGCCTCGATGGTCTCGCCAAAAACCTCCCGCACCGAAACGCATCGCGCCTTCTTTCGCTCCGCACTTTCACGCATCACCCGCTCCGCTTCCGCCGGCATTCGACCGATCACGACGGGCCGCCCCGCTTTGATGATGCCCGCTTTCGCCCGCGCAATATCCTCGATCGAGTTTCCCAGCCACTCGCAATGATCCAGCCCGATCGACGTAATCACGCTGACCTCGGGCTCGACGATGTTCGTCGCGTCGAATTCCCCACCGAGCCCGACCTCAATTACCGCAATATCGCACCCCGCCCGCGCGAATTTCAAAAACGCCATCGCCGTCATCCACTCGAAGAACGACGGACACATCTCCGCTCCTTCCTTGGCCTCGATCTCGGCCGCCACCGGCGTCAGCTCCGCAGCCAACGCCATGAGTTCCTCCTCGGTCAGCCGCTCCCGATTTACCTGCACCCGCTCGCCGAGATGAACCAAATGCGGCGAGGTATAAAGCCCCACGCGCCATCCGGCCGCGCGCAACATCGCTTCCACCATCGCCGCCACCGATCCTTTTCCATTCGTCCCGGCCACATGCACCACGGGCATTCTCCTTTCCGGATTCCCCAACGCCGCTGCAAACGGCCGCATGCGATCGATACCCAGCCGCGAGCCGCGCGGCTTGAGTGCATATAACTGGTCGACCAACGCCCGATAACCGGCCGGCTCGCCCATGGTTTGTGCGTTCGACTTAGCCCAGCCGCGTCGGCGCGGACGTTCGCCGCCGCGCGCTCACTTCTTCGTTGTCGCCAGTTGCACGGGCTTTTTTTTCACGTGCAACGCCCGCAGCAGATCCGCCAGGCGTTCGCGCATCTCGAGTCGGCTTACGATTTGATCCACGAGCCCGTGCTTCAGCAAAAACTCCGAGGTCTGAAAACCAGGCGGCAGCGTCTGCTTCGTCGTGTCCTTGATCACGCGCGGACCGGCAAAACCGATCAGCGCTCCCGGCTCCGCCAAAATCACGTCACCCAGCGTCGCAAAGCTCGCCGACACCCCGCCCGTCGTGGGATGCGTCAGCACCGAAATGTAGGGCAGCTTCGCTCCCGCGAGCCGCGCCAGCGCCGCACTCGTTTTCGCCATTTGCATCAGCGAAAGAATCCCTTCCTGCATCCGCGCTCCTCCCGAGGTGCTAAAGATGATGCACGGGATTTTTCGCTCCAACGCCGTCTCGATCGTGCGCGTGATTTTCTCGCCCGCCGCGGATCCCAAGGTGCCGCCGCAAAACCGGAAATCCATCACCGCGATCGATACGTCGATCCCTTCGATCTTTCCGGTGCCGGTGATAACCGCCTCGGGCAGACCGCTCTCTTTCTCGTATTTCTTGATGCGCACCGGATACGGCGCCGAATCCACAAATTGCAGCGGATCGCCCGATTTGATCGTCGCGCCGGTCTCCACAAAGCTGCCTTCGTCCATCAACCGGCGGATCCGCTCGCGCGCTCCGATCGGAAAATGGTGGCCGCTCTTTGGCACCACCATCTGGTTCTCTTCGATCTCCTTGGTGAAGACCGCGTCACCCGAAACCGGGTCTTTCGTGTAGAGCCCTTCCGGGATCTCCTTCTTGCGCGTGCGGCGGACCGAGTAGGTCGGCTTGTTGAAATGACTCATGATGCGTCAGCCGTGGCCAAATGTTACAACGTTCAGTTGCGTGCAACCTGCTTTCCGCAGGACCAACGCGCAGCTGTTGAGTGTTGAACCTGTCGTGAAAACATCGTCGACCAGCAGATAAGAATGGCCGGCACTTATGGTCACGCCTTTGGCGAGTGCAAAGGCATTTTTGAGGTTCAACTGCCGCGTCCGCCGGTCGTGATGCGTTTGCGAAACGGTATCGGCCGTCCGCCGCAACAACTGCCGCACCGTCGCGCCGCCTCCTGCCGCCCGCGCCAGACACTCCGCGATGAGTTCGCTTTGATTGTAACCTCGCTCCCGCAACTTCCGCGGATGCAGCGGCACCGGCACCAGAACCGCCCCTCGCGCGAGTTCCAGCACGTGAGCCGCTTTCCGAAACACACTTTCGATATCCCGCAACACCTGCATCCCACGGTGATATTTCAACTCGTGCACCAACGCACGCCCCGCTCCTTTCAACAAAACCGCCGTTCGCCCTTCCTGAAATGCGGGCGCCAGACCTTCGCAATGCGGACACAACCGCTCGCCTTCGACCACGCCGAAGAAGGGATGCCCGCACGTGGTGCAATGCGGCGCACGCACATAATCCATCGCCCCCGCGCACTTCCCGCACACGTGCCGCAACTGGGTATTTTCCTCCACCAGCCCACGGCACTGCACGCACGTGGGCGGAAACACCACGTCGCTCGCCCCGCGCAACGTCTCCCGCAGCAGCGTTTTCATTTCCCGTAATACACTTTCACCAAAAACAATCCTTGTGGGGGCGCCGTCTGCACCGCCGCCGTCCGTTCACGCGACGCCAAAATCCGCCGCACCTGCTCCACCGAGACTTTTCCTTCGCCCACCGACACCAGCACGCCCGCCAGACTGCGCACCATCTTGTAGAGAAATCCATCCGCTTCCGCCGCGATCCGAATCATCCGTCCGCGGCGCGCCACGTTCAGAGTTCGCAGTTCCCGCACCGTATCGTCGCGCTCCGGCCCATTCAATGCCGTGAACGCTCGAAAATCATGCTTCCCGCGCAACACATCCGCCGCGGCCTGCATCGCTTCGATATCGAGCGGACGAAACACCGACCAGCTATACGGGCGCAGGAAAGGATCCGCATCGCCGAGATGCACACGATACTCGTAGCGCTTTCCGGTCGCCTGAAACCGCGCATGAAAGTCCGCTTTCGCCGCCCGCACCGACTTCACTTGAATCGTTCGCGGCAAACCGATCCGAAACGCCGCCAGCAATTTCTCCGGCCCATGCCGCCACGCGGCATCGAAATGAAAGACTTGTCCCAGTGCGTGCACGCCCGCATCCGTTCGCCCGCTGCCGTGAATGCGTATCAGGTTTCCGAATATCTCCGTGATCCGCGTCTCGATCACATCCTGCACCGCCCGACCGCCCGCCTGACTCTGCCAGCCCGCAAAGTCGCCGCCGTCATACGCACACACGCATTTCCAGCGCGTGACTTGCTTGTTTGTCTCGGCGCTCATTCGTCCGCGGGCGGATCCAGCAGGGGCGGATTCCGCTGATCCAAAAAATCCTGCAAGATCAACGTCGCCGCCCGCGAATCGATCAACCCGCTCGCGCGCACGTCGCGTCGTTTCGCTTTCGCGATCGTCGCCTCGGCCTCGTAACTCGTCAGCCGTTCATCGACCAGATGCACGGGTAATCCCAATTCGCCGCGCAATTTTTCCGCCAACGCCTCCGCTTCTTTCGCTTTGGGGCCGACGCTGTCATCCATGTTCAGCGGATGTCCGACCACGATCTCGTCCACCCGCCGCGCGCGCGCGACCGCCACCAACGCCCGCCATCGTTTCCCCGCGTCCGCTTCCGTCAACGCGGGCAAGGGCGTCGCCACGCCGAGCTCATCGCCAAACGACAGCCCGATTCGGCGCGTGCCATAATCGATTCCCAGGAAACGCATGCGCCGTCATTTCCGACCACCGCCCGCTGCGGCGCAATTTCATTTGCGACCCGCCCCCCGCATCGCGACGTTCCGCCCAATGCCCGATCCGCTGCCCACCCTCACGCCCGCCGAGCTCTCGCGCTATTCGCGCCACATCCTGCTCGACGAACTCGGCGTCGACGGTCAGCGCCGGCTCGCCGCCGCTCGCGTGCTCGTCATCGGAGCCGGCGGCCTCGGCAGCCCGGCCGCGCTTTACCTCGCCGCCGCCGGTATCGGCACGGTCGGCATCACCGACCTCGATCGCGTGGAAGATCACAATCTTCAACGCCAGCTGCTCCATGACACCGCGTCCGTCGGCGAACCCAAGGTCGTCTCCGCCGCCCGTCGGCTCCGTGCATTGAATCCGCACATTCGCGTGGTCGAACATCCCGAGGGCGTCACCGACGAAAACGCCGTGTCCTTGTTTTCCCACTACGACATCGTCCTCGACGGCACCGACAACTTCACCGCACGCTATCGCAACAACGACGCCGCGTTCGCCGCGAAAAAACCGCTGGTCTTCGGCAGCATCTTCAAGTTCGAGGGCCAGGTCTCCGTCTTCGATCCCGCTCGCGGCGCCCCCTGCTACCGCTGTTTGTTTCCCGATCCGCCGCAGCCCGGCAGTGTGCCCGGTTGCGGCGAAGCCGGCGTCATCGGCGCGCTTTGCGGCGTCATTGGCAGCCTGCAAGCGGTCGAAGCCATCAAGCTCGCCGCCGGTATCGGCGAGCCGTTGCTCGGACGACTCCTCACTTACGACGCACTCGCGCAGCGCTTTCAGACGTTCTCGCTTTCGCGCAATCCTGCCTGCCCGTGCTGCGGCGAAACTCCCGTATCCACGATTTCAACACGCATCGAAAGCCCCGCTCCCCCTTCCCCCGCCGCCATGGATCACCCGCTTGAAATCTCCGTCGCCGAAGCCAGCGCGCTCCTGCGCAACTCGCCCGACCAAGTCGGGCTCATCGACGTCCGTGAACCATGGGAAACCGAAATCTGCCGCGTGCCGGGCGCACAGTTTATTCCGATGCGTCAGATCCCCGAACAGCTCCCCTCGCTCCCGCGCGACCGGCCGTTGCTCGTGATGTGCCATCACGGCGCGCGCAGCATGCGTGTCACCGAATTCCTCCGCGCCAACGGCTTCTCCGCCGCCACCAATATCGCCGGCGGCATTGCCGCGTGGGCGGACGAGATCGATCCGTCTCTCGCCCGCTATTGAATTCACCCGCCCGCGATCGTCACACCTTCAGCTCGGTCCGCCGCACCGCATATTCGCGCGCATACTCGGCGAAAGCCCGCTTGAGCTTCATCGTCACCGTCTCCTCGCCCAGCGCGAAACGGTGCTGATCAATGCGCGCCACCGGCGCAATATCCTTGGTGGTCGACAACAGAAAGCATTCGTCCATCCGCCCCAACATCTCCGGCGTAATCGTCTCCTCGCTGATCGGCACGCCCGCTGCCGGAGCTATTTTATCCAAAAGCACGCGCCGCGTCGTTCCGGGCAATATTCCCGCGCTCAGCGGCGGCGTGACAACTTTCCCATCACGCACAAACGCAATGTTCATCACCGCCGCCTCCGTGATTTCACCGGCAAGATTTAACATCACCACTTCCTCCGCTCCGCGGGATCTCGCTTCGCGCAAACAGAGCAGATTGTTCAGGTAGTTTCCAGTCTTCCACGCCGGATCCAGACTGCCGATGGGATTTCTCCGCAAGCCCGTCGCGATCGACAAAGACATGCCTTCGCGCGCTTTCTCCGCCGATAAATTGGGATTCGCCCGCACCAGCAACACATAGTCGCTGCGATCCGCGAGCCCGGGATCCAATCCGATCGGCCCGCCGCCGCGCGTGATTTGTAGTCGAATGTAAAGATCGCCCGGTTCTCCTGTCCGTTCGCGATACGCCGCGACCGTCCGCTTGATTTCGGCCAACGCTTCCTGGGCATCGAACGGCAGCGTCAAGTAAAGCGCCGCCGCCGACCGCTCCAGGCGCTGCCAATGTTCATCCCAAGAAAATACGACGCTGTGATATGTGCGCCACACTTCGTAGATCGCATCGCCATACAGGAATCCACGGTTGATCGGAGCAACGGAAGCTTCGCTCGCATCATGCAACCGGCCGTTTGTGCATGCCTGGATATACACTGAATTTAAAGCCATCCCGATCACCGTGCCCAAACGCGTCCGACATGCTAACTCGAAATCCTCAGAGCGATAAAATTGCAAAAGACCACGGTATAACTCCCCAACAAAAAAAGCCCTCGCGCGAGCGAGGGCTTCGAAAGTGAGCAATCTTCCTTATTTCTTCCGGGCTTTCACCAGCCCGAGCTCCTTCTTGATATTCTGCACGCTCGGCAACGAAATGCCGACCGCCTTGGCGATCTCTTCGCCGGTCTTTCCGCCTTCGACGAGCGACTTCACCTTCGCCTTCGTCTCCGGGGTGATCACCGCCCGCTTGCGGCGCTTGCCCGCGCCTCCCGTGCTTCCCGCCGCCGAAGCTTTCGCCGGCTTGCGCCCGCGCTTGCTTCCGGTCGCCGAACGAACGGCGTTGATGAATTCTTCGGCACTATTGAAGCCGTATTTACCCGGCAACGCGGCGAGCTCACGACTGAGTTCTGCGGCGACGCTATTTTCCAGTTCAGCCAGTTTCGCTTTGGTTTGAGCGAGGGCTTTGAGTTTATCGGTTAGCATAGAACACGCTGACTTTAATACTCGGAACGACTATAGCAAGCCGTGTATAGAGATTAGTGGAGAATTCTAAATCCGTCGGGTCAACCGTTTGCGTTCCCCTAACGAAGCTTGAAGAAAACTTGCGAGAACCTGCGGCCCGCGTCTACTGCGCGCATGGCTCGCATTCCGCTCGAGGACAATTTCAACGATATCATCGCCAAGGCTCAACGCGGCCTTCGCATCACCGACGCCGACCTCGCCGCCCGCGCCGAGATATCCGTCCCGGAACTTACCACGCTCAAGGCCGGCAGGCCTCATATCGCCGTTCTCCGCCGCGTCGCTCGCCACCTGCGACTCAGCCCCGACGCGATGGAAATCTCCGCCAATAAATCCTGGTATCCGCAACAGCCCGATTTTCCCACCGGCTTTTCCGCCTTTAATACCGCTTACGGAGATATGACCGTGAACAGCTACCTCGTGTGGGACTCCCGCACCCGGCTCGCCGCGGTCTTCGACACCGGTGCCAACGCCCAGGAACTGCTCGATCTGGTCGCCGCGGAGCGACTCACCGTCCGCTATATCTTTATCACGCATACGCACGAAGATCACATCGCCGACCTGCCGCGCCTCGCCGCCGAAACCGGCGCCGAAATCTGGTCGCACGAACTCGAGCCCGTCTCCGTTTCGCCGTCCCGCACGTTCAAGGAAAACGTGCACTTTCATGTCGGCCCGCTCGCAATCAAGACGCTGCTCACCTCCGGTCACTCGCCGGGCATGACCACCTTCTATATCACCGGCCTCAGCTGGCCGCTGGCCCTGGTCGGCGATTCCATCTTCGCCGGATCGATGGGCGGCAGTGCGGACCATTTCGAAGATCAGCTTCGTAACAATAAACAGAAGATCCTTACATTGCCCCGCGACACCGTGCTCGCCTGCGGCCACGGCCCGCTCACCACGGTCGGCCAGGAAAAACTCCACAATCCCTTCTTCGCCCGCTGATCCGCCTACAAGTTCTCCTGCACGCCACCGCGGGTCTTAAATATTCACCCGATCAATTGTGAAATTTTATGAAATATGCGGGATCGAAAGATACCTCACCACCCGCCCACGAGGAACAGCGGCCGCTTACACGCAAGCTAACGGAATTTTGAATTAGACACTGTTAGGGCAGGCTGCTTTGTGGTGCGCGCCGCGTTTCGCTCATGCTTCGGAAAACGATTCTGCTCCTTTCGTTGGCGCTCAGCCTGGTCGCGGCGCTCATCGCGATCGCGATGCAGGAGGATCTGCGGGAACGCTTGGGCGACGCCTATTGGATCGTCGGCCTCGCCATCGTCGGATGCGTCCTCCTCGTCCTGAGCGGATATGTCTGGGACCGCAGCCTCATCCAACGCGTTAAAACGCTCAAGGAAACCGCCGCCAGCGCCGGCGATATTCCTTCCGACGATAGCGACCCCGACGAAATCATCGGCCTCGCTCGCAAGATCGAGCACATGGCCAAGTCGCTCCAAAACGTCGAAGCCAGTTACCGCGGCATCGTTGAAGACCAGGTTGACCTCATTTGCCGCTATCGTTCCGACGGACGCCTGACCTTCGTCAACGGCGCTTACGCCCGCGCCTTCGGTCGCAAGCGCAACGAACTCAACGGCACTCTTTTCCCATTCCTCGAAAACCTCTCCTTCGCCAGCGACAGCCCTTCGATGTTCGAACGCGAACTCGATCTCCCTGACGGCAAGCGCATCTGGCTCCAATGGACCCAGCGCGCGATCAAGGATAGCTACGGCGAAACAATCGAATACCAGGCCGTCGGCCACGACATCACCGACCGCCGCGAAGCGGAAGCCGCCCTCCTCCGCGCCAAGGAAGCCGCCGAGGACGCCGACCGCGCCAAGAGCGAGTTTCTCGCCATGGTCAGCCACGAAATCCGCACGCCAATCAACGGCGTCATCGGTTTCGCCCGGCTCTTGAACGACACGCCGCTCACCGCCGCCCAGCGCGAGAGCGTCGCCATGATTCACACCAGCGGCCTCGCCCTCGAAAAACTTATCGGCGACATTCTCGACCTCTCCAAAATCGAGGCCGGCAAGGTCGAAATCGAACACACGCAGTTCTCGCCCCAAAAATGCGTCGAAGAGGTCTGCGCCTTCTTCGCCGACCAGGCTCGCGCCGCCGCCCTCAAGCTCGAATTTCGCCTCGATCCCGGCGTGCCGGTCTTCGTCAACGGCGACGAAAGCCGCGTCCGCCAGATCCTCGTCAACCTCATCGGCAACGCCCTCAAATTCACCGAACGCGGCGGCGTCACTGTTCAACTTTCATGCTCCCGCGGCGATCCCGCCGACGATGGCATCCGTGCCGCCCGGCTTTTCTTCGCGGTCAGCGATACCGGAGTCGGCATCCCCGCCGAAAAACTCGCGCTCCTTTTCCAGCCGTTCACGCAGGTCGATTCATCCGCCCGCCGCCGCCGCGACGGCACCGGCCTCGGCTTGCTGATTTCGAAACGTCTCTGCGAACTCATGGGCGGCACCATCTCCGTCGAGAGCCGTCCGGGCGAAGGTTCCACGTTTCGCTTCTCCGTTCTCACCGACTACCAAATCGGCGACACCGCGATTCCCTTCCCCGCCAAAGCCGCGAATCCCATCGCGAGCTGACCTCCTCCGAAAAATTGGAGGCGCGGGCCGGAATTGAACCGGCGCATAGAGGTTTTGCAGACCTCGGCCTTACCACTTGGCTACCGCGCCTTCGAGAAAGGGCGGCACGTTGCAGAAAAGAATTCTGCTCCGCAAGAACTGAAATGAACATCCCGCGCGACCGACTTCGCGTCGCCACGCTTGCTTAGCGGCATTTCGCTCTTAGCCATCATCCGCATGCCCACCACCGTCTTCACGATCGCCAACCAAAAAGGTGGCGTCGGCAAAACCACCACCGCGGTTAACCTCGCCGCCGCGCTGGCCGAAAAGAAGATTCCCACGCTCCTCGTCGACCTCGACCCGCAGGCCAACGCCACCAGCGCCATCGGCATCGAGAAACAGGCCGGCAAAAGCCTCTATGGCCCGCTCCACGGCGAAGGCACCGCCGCCGAAATGATCGTGCCGACCAGCTACGAGCATCTCGCCCTCATCCCCGCCGAGGAAGATCTCGCCGCCGCCGAGATGGAGCTCGCTCAATCCGAAAACTATCTTCTGCGCCTCCGCTCCGTCCTCGATCCGATCCGCGCCGCCGAAACCTACCGCGCCATCATCATCGATTGCCCGCCCGCCCTCGGCATGCTTTCGATGAACAGCCTCGCCGCCGCGAACTACCTCTTGATCGCGCTCCAGTGCGAATACATGGCGCTCGAGGGTCTCGGCCAAATCCTCCGCAATGTCGACCGCCTCAAATCCGCGCACGTCAACGACGACCTCGATCTCGGCGGCGTCGTCATGACGATGTTCGACATGCGCACCAATCTTTCGCGCCAGGTCGTCGAAGAAGTGAAGAAACACCTTCCCGAGAGAATCTTCAAAACCGTCATCCCGCGCACCGTCCGCCTCAGCGAAGCTCCGAGTTTCGGAAAAACGATTTTCGCCTACGACAACTCCAATCCCGGCGCCACCGCCTACCGCAATCTCGCGAAAGAGGTCATCGAGCGCTTCTCCCTGAAATCCTGAGTGGAGCCCGACCACCGGCCGCGCGCCTAGCATAGACCGCACCTCCACGTGTTAGCTTCTCTCAACAAATACCGCCACGCCTTCCTGATCGGGTTGCAGAGCAACCTCGTCTATCGCGTCAATTTCGTCGTTCGCGGTTTCTTCTCTCTCTTCCATCTCGCCGCGGTCTTCATTCTCTGGAGCGCCGCTTACATGGGCGAAGACGAGCTCGGCGGCTACTCGCTCAACGAGACGCTTACCTACTTCGTCACGCTGCTGATCCTCCAATTCTTCATCAGCGCCTTCAACGAGGACTACCAGATCAGCGAGGATATCCGCATGGGACTGATCAACCAGTTCCTCCTCAAACCGATCAACTACTTCGGCTATCGCTTCAGCATCTTCGTCGCCGCACGCCTGGTCAGCGGTGGGCTCGTCCTCATCCCGCTCCTCATCGCGATGCCGTTTCTCTACAACATGCTTTCGTTCCCGGACGAGCCATGGCGCATCGGCGTCGGCCTCGGCGCGATGGCTCTCTCCGCGATGATTCAATTCAGCATCGCCTACTGCTTCGGCCTGCTGACGTTCTGGTTCCTCGAGATCCAGGGCTTCGTTATCCTGTCGATGGCGATCGAATCTCTCTTCGGCGGACAACTCTTCCCGCTCGATCTCCTGCCGCCGTGGGCCTACGCGATTTCCAAATTCCTCCCGTTCTACTATCAGATGTATTTTCCCGCCGCGATCTTCACGGGACGCCTCAGCGACCCCACCGAGATCATGCATGGATTTATAATCCAGTTGTTCTGGGTCATAGCTCTCCTCGCCATCAATCAACTGCTCTGGGTTCGCGGCCTGCGCCGCCACACCGCAGTCGGAGGCTGAAGCCATGATGCACTACCTCCGCGTCTGGTTGGCCAGCGCCCGCTACTCCATCGTCCGCACGCTCATGTTTCGCGGCGACTTCTTCGTCTGGTCGCTCGTCGAGCTCTTCTGGATGACGGTTAACATCCTTACGATTTCCGTCATCTACCAGCACACCGAGTCGATCGCCGGCTGGAGCAAATACGAGATGATCCTCCTCGTCGGCACATCGATGCTCATCCAGCGCCTGCTCATGGGTTTTTTCTGGAGCAGCATTTTCGAAATGGGCCGCAATGTCCGCACCGGCAATTTCGACTTCATGCTCGCCCAGCCCGGCAACGTCCTGTTCATGGCGTCCACCCGCAAGCTCGACCTCGACGGCCTCATCAACGCCGTCATCGCCGTCGCCATCGTCGTTTACGCCGCCCGCCAGCTCGGCCTGCAACCCGGCCTCGTCGATCTCGCCCTCTACGCATTCATGATCCTTTGCGGGCTCGTGATCCACTACAGCGTCCTCGTTCTCTCGATGTCGCTCGCGTTTTTCCTGCGCAACTCCCAGGGCCTCGAGGGCGGCTACTTCACCCTCACCGAATTTTCCCGTATGCCGCGCCGCGCCTTCACCGGCACCGTCGCTCGCTGGTTGTTCGTTTATCTCCTGCCCGTCGTCGTCGTGAGCAACGCTCCCGCGAGCACCATTCTGCACGGCTTCGACCTGGGCTGGGCGCTCTGGCTCGCTGCATGGACGGTCGTCTGCTTCGGCGTCACCGTCCTCGTCTTCCACGCCGGCCTTCGCCGCTACGCCAGCGCCAGCTCATGAGTCATCCGCTCGAACAACTTCAAGCGCGACTCACCTATACATTTCGCAGCCCCGCGCTGCTCGAACGCGCTGTCACGCACACGTCCTTCCTGCCGGAACATCCCGACGTCACCGAAAGCAACCAGCGGCTCGAATTCCTCGGCGACGCCGTTCTTCAACTGATCCTGACCGAGGCGCTCTTCCAACTCTTCCCTGGCGATCGCGAAGGGCTTTTGAGCAAACGCCGCGCCGCCCTCGCCAAAGGCGTCTTCCTCGTCGAACTCGCCCGCGAACTCGGTCTCGACCGCTGCCTTCTGCTCGGCAGCAGCGAAGAATCCACCGGCGGACGCCAGCGCGCATCCTCTCTCGAAGATGCCTTCGAAGCGCTGATCGGCGCACTTTATCTCGACAGCGATCTCACCACCACGCGTCGCATCGTTCTCAGCCTTTACGGCGATTTGCCCACGCGGCTCCAAGCCGTCGAGCCCGAAGAAAATCCCAAGGGTCGGCTGCAGGAACTCGTGCAACCTGTCCACGGCAACAATGCCGTTCGCTACGAACTCGTTGCCACCGAGGGCGCGGATCACGAGCGCGCCTACGAATTCGCCGTCTTCGTCAACGACCGCGAACTCGGCCGGGGCCGCGGCCCCTCCAAAAAATCCGCCGAAGAAGCCGCCGCCCGCGCCGCTCTGGCGAATCTTCCGTCTGTCCCGGATATCTGAGCGCGCGGCGAGCGCCCGGCCTCTCCCGCTCCACGAGCCTGCGCGCATCTCGCGCTTCGTGTTCATTCGTGGTTCAACTCAATTGAACTCCCCCGCTCATCCCTAGCGTTCGCGCCCCCCGCCCCTTGAGCCGCAGGTTGCATCCGTTCGCATCCTCGCTTCCTAATTTTCGATTCATGCCTGCTTCGGCCCTCACCGCGCGCCACAAACACACCGGCGTCTGCCCGCCCGCCCGCGGCGCCGTGATCGCAGAGCTCACGCGCCAGCATCCTTCGCCCGTTTGGATCATCGTCGCCGCCGACCTTAAAAGCGCCGAAGAACTCGCGGAGGACGTCGCCTTCTTCCGCTCGGTCGACGCCGAAAAACACGCGCCGACCACGCTCGTCTTCCCCGAATCGATGCCCGACGCCCGCGATATGCGCGAAGCGATCGCCGCCTCGAACGACCGCTACACCGCCCTTTCCAAACTCCGCGCCACGCGCTCCCTCTCTGGCGCCGGGGTCTCAGCTCTCGGCTCCCAGCTTCTGCTGATCACCACGCCCGCCGCCCTCGCCCAACCCGTCCCCGCCATCGAAGAATTCGCCACGCGCGAATTCACGCTCTGGCGCGGACAGGAACAATCCTTCCAAGGCCTCCTCGAACGTCTCCAACAACTCGACTACGATTCCGAGGCCGTCTGCGAAGCTCCCGGCCATTACGCGATTCGCGGCGGCATCATCGACATCTATCCCGTCACCGCCAGCGAGCCCTACCGCCTCGACTTCTTCGGCGATCAAATCGAGGAAATCCGCGTCTTCGATCCCGTCACGCAGCGCTCCGGCGCGACCGTTGAAAGCATCACGATCTCCGCTTCCTCGCGCGTTAAACTCGATCCGTCCAAAACCGGCATTGCCGATTACGTCACGCCGCGCGCCCATCTTCTCTTCCTCGAACCCGCCTCGCTCGACGAAATCTTCAGCGCCGTCACGCGTGAGTCCGGCGATCAACTCACGCCGCTTCTCGAAAAATGCGCCGCGGCTTTCGCCGTCAGCGACATCGATGAAGCCTCCGCGCTCTTCGACACGGCCGAGCACGAGATCACCTGGGACACGGAACCGCTCGCGCTCCATCGCAGCTTCCCGGCCGACTCCCTCGTCGCCCAGGAACGCCTCCAAGTCGAAGAAGACGCCCGCGCCAAATTCCTGCTCCAACTCGTCGAGTGGAAAAAGGCCAGCTATGCCATTTCCTTCGTCGTCACCAAAGAAGGCGAAGAGCAACGCATCCGCGAAATCCTCGACGAAGACTCGCGCTTTAAATCCCTCAAACCTCGCTTCCTTCGTGGCGCCTTGAACGAGGGCTTCCGTCTCACGCTGCGTCCGGAAACCCAAAGCCCCAAACCCAAAACCCTAAATCTCGCGCCCAAGGCGCGCGGCCTCATCGTTGTCACCGAGACCGAAATCTTCGGCCGCCAGCGCCAGCGTCGCGCCTCCGTCAATACTCGCGCCGTCGCCCATCGCGCGCAGATCGATCAGCTCCTCGATTTCGCCGAACTCGTCGAGGGCGACTTCGTCGTCCACCTCCAGCACGGCATCGCGCTCTACCGCGGTCTCACGAAATTGGATACGGCGCAGGGGATCCGCGAGGTCATTTCCCTCGAGTTCGACGATCACGTCACGCTCCACGTCCCGCTGCAGGAATCGCATCTCATCAGCCGCTACGTCGGCCTGAGCAAAACGAAACCCCAACTCGGCCGCATCGGCTCCGGCCGCTGGGAAAAAGCCCGCGCCGCCGCCGAGCGCTCGACGATCGATCTCGCCGCCGAACTCCTCCGCATTCACGCCGCGCGCGAAGCGCAGCCGGGTCACGCCTTCCCGCCCGACACCACTTGGCAGAAGGAATTCGAAGCGTCTTTCCCGTTCACCGAAACCCGCGACCAGCTCCGCTCCATCACCGACACCAAAGCCGACATGGAGCGAACCCGCCCGATGGATCGCCTCATCTGCGGCGATGTCGGTTTCGGCAAAACCGAGGTCGCCGTCCGTGCCGCCTTCAAAGCCGTCCAAGGCGGACGCCAGGTCGCCGTCCTCGTTCCGACCACCGTCCTCGCGCAGCAACATCTCAACACTTTCCGCGAACGGATGGCCGGCTACCCGATCGCCATCGAAATGGTCAGCCGTTTTCGTTCGCGGCAGGAGCAAAAGAAAATCCTCACCGAAACCACCGCCGGTCATGTCGACATCCTGGTCGGCACCCACCGCCTCCTGCAGAGCGACGTTGTATTCAAAGATCTGGGACTTGTCGTCATCGACGAGGAGCAGCGTTTCGGCGTGAAGCACAAGGAGGTCTTCAAACGCATGCGCGCCACCGTTGACGTCCTCTCGATGAGCGCCACGCCGATTCCGCGCACGCTCTATCTCGCGCTCACGGGCGCGCGCGACCTCAGCGTCATCGAAACCGCTCCCACCAACCGCCATCCGATCCAAACGATCGTCAAAACCTACGACGAAAAAATCATCGTCGATGCCATCCGCCACGAGATCCGCCGCGGGGGCCAGGTTTTCTATCTGCACAACCGCGTGCAAACGATCGACCTCCTCGCCGCCCGTCTGCGCGAACTGCTGCCGGACCTTTCCATCGGCGTTGGCCATGGCCAGATGGAGCCCACGGAACTCGAGCACGTCATGACCGATTTCGTTGCGGGCAAATACCACGTGCTCGTCTGCACCACGATCATCGAGAGCGGTCTCGATATTCCCAACTGCAACACGATCATCATCGAAGGCGCCGATCGGTTCGGGCTCTCGCAATTGTATCAGCTTCGTGGACGCGTCGGCCGTTTCAAACACCAGGCCTACGCCTATCTTCTCCTCCACCGCCATACGCGCCTCCTCGAAGTCGCGCGCCAGCGCCTCACCGCCATGCGCCAACACAACCAGCTCGGCGCGGGCTTTCGTATCGCGATGCGCGACCTCGAACTTCGCGGCGCCGGCAATCTCCTCGGCGCCGAACAAAGCGGCCACATCGTGGGCGTCGGTTTCGAACTCTACTGCCAGCTCCTCCGCCAGTCCGTCGCCCGCCTCAAAGGCGAGAAAACCGCCGCCGCCATCCGCGCAAGCGTCAAACTCGACTTCGTCTTCGTCGGAGAAGCCGAAGGCAAGCCGAGCGCTTCGCGCGAGCCAGCCGCTTCCCCGCCCGCCCGCGGCCGCCACCACGACGGCTACACCGCCCTTCGCGACGCGGAAGACGAACAGGTCGTCGAAATCTCCAAAATCCAAGCCCGCCTGTCCTCGGCCTACCTTCCCGAAACCCGCCTCCGCATCGATTTCTACCGCCGTCTTGCGATGGCCGAATCCACCGCCCGCCTGAAGGAAATCGAAACCGAATTGCGCGACCGTTTCGGCAAATTTGGCGACGAGGTGCGCGCCTTGCTCCTCATCACGGAGATACGCATCCGTGCGGAACAAAAAAATATCCTTTCCGTCGAAACGGAATCGAACCGCCTGAAGTGTCTTCGGAATTCCGGCCGCCGCGACGACTGGGTGCAGGTGGGAACCCGGTTTCCAAGGTTGACCGCCCCGAAGCCGCTTCTACGTTTGCGCGAAATCATCGCATTTCTGAACAACCTGCCCGATCCCACTGCTCCATGACGATTGGTCGTTTCTGTCGCTTTACCGCTCTCACTCTCGGCCTCGCCACCGTCGCCTTCGGTCAGAACCAAACCTCCGACGATAACCTTAACCTCCGCTTCGCCAACGGCATCGCTGCCATCGCCGAGGATAAGGTCATCACCGTCGACGACGTTCGCCGCGAAATCGCTCCCCTCATCGCCCAGCTGCAACGCGATGCCCGCAGCGAGCGCGAGTTCAACGAGAAGCTCGAACAACTCCAGGACGAGGTCATCCAAAGCCTCATCGATCGCGTCCTCATCGTGAAGGAGTTCCGCAAGGACGAGAAAAAGCAGATCCCGGCCAGCTTCGTCGACAACCGCCTCGCCGACATCCAGAGCGAGGAATTCGACAACGACCGCTCCAAGTTCCTCGCCTACCTCCACGCCCGGGGCACCACGCTCCGCGAATATCGCAGGGAGGTCGAAGAAGACATCATCTACCAATACATGCGGCAGCAGCAGCGGAAGTCGCAGAGCATCGTCAGCCCCGTTCGCATCGAAACCTTCTACCGCGAGAACAAGGACCGCTTTTATCAGGAAGACGGCGTCCACCTGCGTCTGATTCAGTTCACCCGCTCCGACGGCGAGAGCGATGCAGACCTCCAAGCCAAGGCCAACCTCGTCTTCGCCCGCCTGAAAGCCGGCGAAAAATTCGAAGACCTCGCCCGTGAATACAGCCAGGATTCCCGTCGCGCCAAAGGCGGCGATTGGGGATGGCAAAAACGCTCCGACCTCAAGCCCGAGTTCAGCGAGCCGCTCTTCAATTTGGACAAGGGCGAATTCACCGACGCCATCGTGCTCCCGGAGGGTTGCTTCATCCTCTACGCCGAGGATCGCAAATACGCCGGTATCCAGCCGATCGATCAGGTCCGTGACGAAATCGAACGCGTCCTCATCCAGCAGATGACCCGCAACAGTCAGGAACACTGGCTCGAGCGCCTCCGCCGCAACGGCTACGTCAAACACTACTGATTCCCGTCCGAGGGAGCCGCGGTGCCCTCACCGCGCAACACGCATTAGCGGCGGTCCCCAAAACCGCCGCTTTTTCACGCCCGTAGCAGGCGATCTCCACCCCGCCTTCTCTGCCTTAACCGCCTGCCTCGCCTTCGTTTGACCCTCCCGCGCGTCGCGCTAGCTTTCAACCATGACGACGATGGAATGGCTCGAGGCTCTCAGCTACGCGGTCACCATCATCGGTCTTCCGCTCGCCATCTACGTCTTCCTCCGCGAGCAACGAAAGGAACGCCAGAACGACGACGAGGAAGTCTATCTTCAACTTTCCGACGACTACGCGAAATTCCTTCGTCTCGTCCTCGAAAACGCGGATCTGCGCCTCATGACGCAACTGCGCCCCGAACAACCGCTCACGCCGGACCAAATCGAGCGCCGCAACGTTCTCTTCGAACTTTTGATCTCCATTTTCGAGCGCGCCTACATCCTCGTTTACGAAGATCGCATGAGCCGACAGGCCTCCCGCCTTTGGCAAACCTGGGTCGACTACATGCGGGAATGGTGCGCGCGTCCGGACTTCCGCGAACTTCTTCCTCAGCTTCTCCAGGGCGAAGACCCGGAATTCCAAGCTTACATCCAAGGCATCGCCAAACAAGAAGCCGCCGCCCCGACTCCCACCGCGACGTCCGCCACCGCGTGAGTCGGAGTCCCGCGCCCTCTCAGGCTTGAGAGCGCACAAACTCTCTTCTGCTCACTCGCGGCGGCCAATCCGCTCCCGCGGCTCTTTCACGTTCGTCGGGGCGTCCACCCATCGCCCCTCCGGACGGGCCCATTCCACCGCATTCGCGATCACCCGCTTCACGTTGGCGTCGTGATAAGTCGGATACGTTTCATGCCCGGGCCGAAAATAGAAGATCTTTCCATTTCCCCTCCGCCAGCAGCAACCGCTGCGAAACACTTCGCCACCTTCGAACCACGAAATGAACACCTGCTCCTCCGGCGGCGGAATTCCAAACGGCTCCCCATACATTTCCTCGTGCGGCAGCTCAAACTGCTGGTCGATTCCACGCGCGATCGGATGCCCCGGATTGCACACCCAGATCCGTTCCCGCTCACCCGCTTCCCGCCACGTCAGCGAACACGTGGTGCCGAGCATCCGCTTGAAGATTTTCGAGTAGTGCCCCGAGTGCAGCACGATCAGTCCCATCCCTTCGAGCACCCGCTTCTGCACGCGATCCACGACCTCGTCCCGCACGTCGCGATGCGCCTTGTGCCCCCACCAGGTCAGCACGTCCGTCTCCGCCAACCGCGCTTCGCTCAAACCGTGATCCGGCTCCTGCAGCGTTGCCGTCGTCACCTCGGCCCCGGCGGGCAACAGCTCGCGCAATCCCTCCGCGATCGCCTCGTGCATCCCCCGCGGATAAATCTCCGCGACCGACGCATTTTGATGCTCATGCACATTCTCACCCCACACCACCACACGAAGAGATGACATAGCCAGAGGTTGGCATCGCCGTCGCGCCTGTCCAAAAAAAATCTCGTGTCCAGCCTGCCGGAATACCCCGTCGGCAACCGCCTGCGCGAAACCGCCGCCGGCGACCGCCCCCAGGAACGCCTCCAACGTCTCGGCGCGAGCGCCCTCAGCGACAGCGAACTCCTCGCCATGCTTCTTCGCAGCGGCACGCGCGGGCACGACGTCCTCACGCTCGCCACGCGTCTGATCGCCGAAGCCGGCTCACTCGCCGGACTCATCTCCTGGAAAGAAAAAGATTTTCGCCGCCTGAAAGGGATCGGACGCATAAAATCCCTCCAGCTCCTCACCGTAATGGAGGTCGCCCGGCGCGTCGTCGGCCAGCAATCCGGCGAATCTCCTCTGCTCAACCGTTCCGATCTCGTCGCCGCCCACCTTCAGCCCGTCGCCCAGGGTCTCGAAGTTGAAAAATTTTGGGTGCTCTGCCTGAATCGGAAAAATCGTCTCCTTCGCCGCGTCGAAGTCAGTTCCGGCACTGCCACCGCCGCGCTCGCGCATCCGCGCGAAGTGTTCCGCGCCGCCATTCGCGAATCCTCCACCGCCGTCATCTGCGCGCACAACCATCCCAGCGGCGATCCGGCGCCGAGCGCCGCCGACATCCAGCTCACGCGCATCCTCCGCGACGCCGCCCGCGCCGTCGAAATCGATCTCCTCGACCACGTCATCGTCGGCCGCCCCACCGCCGACCCCACCGGCCGCGGCTACTACAGCTTTCGCGAAGCGGGCGTTCTCTAGATCAAAATGGAGGCGCGGTGCCGTCACCGCGCTTTGCACGTCTAGTCCGGCACCAATCGCCAGATCGTAACTCGATCAATCCGTTCCATCCGCTCCCAGTTTCCCGGAATGGACTGCTGCAGCGCCCGCTCCTCCTCAAACTCGAACAGCGTCGCATAAATCGGCCGCCCCGCCGCCCGCGCCGCCCGCTGCAACGCCGGCCAGCTCTTCTCATCCGTGAGAATGTCCCACCGCACAATCGTGAAGTCGGTGTAATACGTGAAGGCCCCGCTCGCTTGCATCTGCATGACCAACGCATTCGCCGGCGCGTTCGCCTTCATCCATTCCGCGGTTTGCACATACACCTCGTCGCCCACTCTCGCCAAGTCGATCCTCAGCCGCCGCGCCAGCGTCAGCTCCCATGCGAGCGCCACACCGGTCAGGGCGACCCAACACCCAAGCTTCATCCCACGCGGAAGCCGTTCCGTGAACCCCTGCAACGCTACGCACGCAGCCAAAATCAACGCCGGAAACGCCGGCAAAATAAACCGCAAATACCACCACGTTTCCCCCGCGTGGTAGTAGAACACGTAAACGCCCACGAATCCCGTCACCCACGCTATCACCAGCGGCAGGAGCAACGGCGGACGTCGTTTCGTCGCTAACAACGCCAGTGCCCCGACGGCCACCACCGGCGAAAGCAGCAGAAAAATCCAGAGCGCGAAGTGAGCCGCATTGTGCGGCACATGTTCGAGCCGGAACAAATGCCCCACTGAACCGTATCCAGTCGATGATACGCTCCCGTAAAGCGTCGTGTTATACCACGCCAGAACCGCCGCGCCCGGGATCCCGCCGGCCACGACCGCCAGCCATCCCCGCCAGCGAAACCCGATCACGGTCGCGACCGGCAGCAGCACCACCAGATTCGTCGGCCGAATCAGCACCGACATCGCAATCGACGCCCCCGCCGCAAAACCCCACGTCCATCGTTCGCGCGTCTTCAACGCACACCAAATCGACGCCAGCACCCAAACCGTCGCCGGCATGTCGCTCATCGGTTGCAGCGAATACGAGAGAAACAGCGGGCACGCCCAAAGCATCCCGACTGCCGCCAACGCCCAGCTCCGCGACAACCCCAATCGGCGCCCCACCGCCAGCATCAACGCTGCCCCCGCCAGCACGAGCATCAGATTCACCGGAATCGTCGCCAGATCCAGCCCCACCACTTGCGATGCCAGCCACAGATGCAGAGGAAAGCCGACCGGATAACTCGGCGTCATCGTCGCCGCTTCCGAATCGACGTGAAACCCCAACGGCCGCTGCTGATGCGGATCCCAAATCTGCGTGTCCAAACCTTCGATACGCGGAATCGGCTGGATCAAATTCCCTTCCTCCAACAATCGCGCGGCATTCAGGTAACCCGACGCATCCGACGGCCCCGCATACGGCGAACAGTGCGTCGCGATAAACCAGAGATAGCTCGTCACGACTGCCGCCAACAACCCGACGATGCTCCACTTGCGACCGCGCAGGATTCCCGATTCGCGTGCGACAGCAGGAGGTTCGCGGTGGACGGAGGGAATCATTATTTTCGTTGTCGGAGAAATCACCGTCGCATTGTTTCCAGCCGTGGCACAAACCGAAAACCCGATGCTTTCCGCGCTCGCAGCCCCGCCCGCATCGCGAGCCGTCGCTGGGAACGGCCGCCACCTCCTTGCGACAGTAGCACTCCCGTTCGCATGAGTTCGACGGACGTTCGGCTTTCTTCCCGTTCCGCTATTCGTCGGTGCGCTCTTCGCCTCGCGTATTGCGCCGCAATCGCGGCATTTCTCTGGGCTTTCGCGCGCTTCTACCAGCCAGGAACCGGATTCAGCTACCTGATCGATTTCGGCGCTCAACAAGGCCGTCCGCAGATCAGCGAGATGGAGGGCCTCGACTATTCGCTTCAAGCTCACGGTTTCGGTTACGACGCCCAATACTACGTGCAGCTCGCGATGCACCCGTCTCTGCGCGACCCTGAGCTGCCTGCCGCGATTGACAGTCTTTCCTACCGTGCGCGACGTATCCTGTTTTGTTGGACAGCCTACACGCTCGGGCTGGGCCAGCCGCAATGGATCCTGCAGGCCTACGCGGTGCAAAACGCCGTCGCGTGGCTCGCTCTCGCTGGTGTGCTGCTATGGTGGTTCCCCCCCGTGAGCTGGAACAACTTCCTGCGCTGGGCGGGCGTTCTCTTTTGCGCAGGAATGTGCGCCAGCGTGCGCAATGCTCTCGTCGACGGCCCCAGCCTGCTCATCCTCGCGATCGGCCTGATGTATCTGGAAAAGAATCGCCGCTGGCTTGCGGCGGCGATGCTCGGTGTCGGCGCTCTCGGCCGCGAAACAAACCTGCTCGGTGCCGCCGCCTTTTTGAATCCCGAACGCCGGACCTTCGGCCCGACCACTCGTCTGCTCGCGCAGGGCCTTCTTATTGCCGCGCCGCTCGCCGCCTGGCTTGCCTATATCCACTTCACCGTCGGCAGCTCAATCAACGCCGGAAGCGGCAACTTCAGCCTCCCGTTTGTTGGCTACATCGACAAATGGCGAGAAACCGTCACCGGTCTTTCCCTTGACGGCCGCATGGTCGAACCGGGGCGCCTCAATCTTCTTCTCCTCGTCGCGCTCTCAACCCAGTTCCTCTTCCTGCTCCTGCGTCCGATGATTCGCCAGCCATGGTGGCGTGTCGCCGCCTGCTACGCGCTGCTCATGGTGTTTCTCGGCAGCGCGCCTTGGGAAGGACATCCGAGCGCGGCCGGACGCCTTCTCCTGCCGATGCAGCTCGCGTTCAACGTCCTCGTTCCGCGCACACGTCGCTGGCTCGTCGTGCTCGTGCTGGGTAATATCACCGTCATCGGCGCGCCTCTCATGCTCGCGCCCCCCACCGGAGCCGCCTACGAAGTTACTCGCGCCGCCAACCTCGACTCCGCTGCGTCCCAGATCCGCGTTGAATTCGACGCGTCGTGGTTTGGCGCGGAAAAACGCGGCGAACGCACCTGGCGATGGGCCCGCCACACCGCATCGCTCTCGATTTTCAACCGGCACGAGCACGCCCTGCGGACCGATGTTTCCTTCTTCATCGATACACTCGAGCCACGACAGATCACCATTCGCCAACGCGACCAGCTGGTGTGGAGCGAAAATGTGAACGGCGAGATGGCCCACCCGGTCGTCCTCTCCGACCTTGAGCTTCAGCCCGGAGAAAACCGTTTCACTTTCTCCACGGAAGAACCGCCTGACCGCCCTGCCAACTGGGACGACCGCCCGCTCTCGTTCTCTCTCCGCAACCTGGCAATCCATCTCTCACCGGCAGCCACTCCGTGATACCGCTCCTCGCCGAGCGATTTTAATCGTTTCCGCAGATCGCTCCGTTCAGCGCCCCGGCGATCGCAACGCGTCCAACTCGCGCTCCCATGAGCGGCCCTCGATCGCATCCACCAGCATTTGCAAACTGCGATGCTCGTATACAAAAGCGATGTGATTATCGGAACCGGGGAAATATCTATACATCCGCCCTCCCTTGGCCCGGGCGATATGGCCGATCACCGCGCCGTTTCTACAGACTTCCATCTGTCGAAGTTTCGTGCGCCGGCGGTCCGTGTGCAGCTGGAATGCTACGCCGTCCATGTATAGGAAAATGTATTAAGCGGAAACTATTCCCGATGGAATCTCTAAAAGGGCCTCCCATCCACTTTGCGCGTTTCCCCGATGGCTGCCATAAGGGCAAACACCCTAAAACCAAACAAACCGCGTCGGCACGAATACGATATCGGACGGCTGGAGGTAAAACGGTTCACTGGGCTTCCCGTTCAGCGCCAGACTCAGATCGAGCACGAAATTGTTCACCTCCCCATTCTGGTGTCTCACCACCACGACTCGCTTGATATCGGCCTTCGCGTGATCAAACCCGCCCGCTTCCATCACCGCTTCGAGCGCCGTCATCGGCCGCTTCGATGCATATTTTCCAGGCCGCAACACCGCCCCACTTACATTCACTTCGAAAGCGGACGCGACCACGGAGACTACGACGTCGCTCGCGAGCAACTCCGTTGCGTATCTCTGACTTAGCTCTTTGCTCAGTTCGTCCGGCGTTTTCCCCGCAGCCATCACTTCGCCTGCGATCGGCAAAGTGATTCTCCCGTCACGTCGCACCTCTCCGGAGGTGTCCATGCTGGGCGCTCCTACGAATGACACCCTTAACTGGTCGCCTTCCAGAATCACTCCGGCCCCTTGGGACGGTGCCCCCGCCGCGAGCGTCCGCTCGCTGGTAGGACTCGAACAACCGCTCAGTAATCCGGCGCAAATCCCCGCCGCCACGCCCGCGAATCCCGCAAGTCGCCGCACATTGACTCGGAACTTTTCGGTAGGGTCGCAATCGAATCCATCGCTACTGTTCATGGCATTATAGAAGTTCTTAGGTTCTCTCTTCTCGAGCACTGTATAAACTTGGATAGCTCTCCCTCGTTCCGACCCGCACCGTAGCAGGTCGATTTCAGTATCCAAGAGTAGTGTTGTCGGGGATGTTGCTTCGCACGGCGTAAGCAAAACCCTGTGCGTGGCGCTGTGGTTTGAAATAGCCTTGAACCGTCTGGTCCGCGTCCTTCCTCTGCGCTCCAGCCAGCGGAGAGCGTCGGATAAATCTTTCCGTCAAGGTCAGCAATCAACGCCAGGCGCAGGCAACTGCACCTAGATGGCGGCAGCGTCCCAGCTCACAATCAACCGCGGTCATCTCGCATATGGACTGGTATTGCATACACACACGTCCGCAGAAGGAAGACTCCACCTGCGCCTACTATGAAGAGTCGCTTGGAATCGAGACCTACTCGCCCAAGCTTCGCCAGCAACGAATCATTCGGCGCGTGCGCCGGGTCGTCATCCGCCCGCTGTTTCCTCGCTATATTTTTTGCCGTTTCGAGCCGGCGCTGAGCTACCGCGCCGTTCGTTACGCGCCCGATATCATTGACGTGGTGCATTGCGGCCACGCCCCCGCCGTCGTGCCCGAGCAATCGATCAACGAGCTCAAAGCATGGGTCGGAGAGGCACTCGATCCTTCCAGCATGAAACCGTCGTTTCGCGCGGGAGATCTGGTTGAAATCGAGGCCGGGCCACTCATCGGACTCCGCGCCATCGTCCAGCAGGAACTGAGCGACTCCGAGCGCGTCGCCGTGTTGCTTTCGTTCCTCGACTGCGGCGCGCGGACTCTCGTGCCGACCAATCAACTCCGGCTCGTCAGCTGATCCTCAACCCTCTGCTCCGTCGATCCCGCTGAATCCCAGCGCTCGGCCGACTTCTCCTAAAATGGTCGACGACAAGCCCGAGACCTCCCACGCCATCGGTGTCGGCGATATCTACTACGTGCTCTTTAAGCACAAGTGGAAGATCGTCGGATTCACCCTGCTCGGACTGCTTGCCGCCGCCGCGGTGTTTCGGCTGTGGCCCAACATCGTCTACAAATCCGACGCGAAGCTCTTCATCCGCTATATTCAAGAGACGGGCGCTCCGCTCAACGTCTCCGAGGACGCCCAAATCAAGTCCACGGATCAGCGGGGGGAAACGATCATCTCGAGCGAAGTCGAGATCCTTACGAGCATGGATCTCGCGAAACAGGTTGCTCTCACCCTCGGCCCGGAGCGGATCCTCGAGGCCTACGGCGGCGGATCCGACTTGGACGCCGCCGCCGGAGTGATCCGCGGCGGAATCGAAGCTTCCGCGCCCCGCGGGAGTCGTGTGCTCGGGATCAAGTTCCAGCACCCCGATCGATCGATCACGCAACCGGTGCTTTCAACGCTCATCACCGAGTATCTCAAGCGGCATCTGGAGATCCATATGACGACCGGCATGTTCGACGACATGCTGCAGAATGAAACTCAGGTTCTGCGCAGCCACCTTCAAAAGACCGAAGAAGAGCTGCGCCGTATGAAAGAGAAAGCCGGCGTTCTTTCCCTCGATGAGGCAAAGCAGGCTTATGCCGAACAGATGGCGAAGACGAAACAGCAAATCCTCGAAACCACCGGGCTCATCGCCGAGCGCAAAGCACTTCTTTCCGATTTCGAAGATTCGCGCGTCCCCTACACCGCCGTTCCGTTCGCGAAAGCCCAGGAATATCGCGTCGCCACCGGGACACTCGAAACACTCACGCAGAAGTATCAGGAGGTGTTCGCGACGTTCACCGAAGAAAGCACCGCAGTCGCCGATTTGCGTCGTCGACTTGCTCGCGCAACAGCCGCGAAGGAAGCGCTCGAAACAGAGTTCCCCGCCCTTCGTGAAGTCAGCGGAAACAACGCGCGCTCCAGCGGCGACGCCGCCACCGTCAACGTCGCCGAGGAGCGTTCACGCATCCGGTCGCTTTCTATTCGCCTCGACGTCCTGCAGAATCATCTCACGCAGATCCAGAAAGAGGCCAACGACCTCAGCGAGCTCGAGCTTTCCATCAGCGATCTCCAACGCCGGAAAGAGCTCCAGGAAGCGCAATATCGCTACTTCGCCACGACGCTCGAGCAGACGCGCATCAACGAAGCTCTCGGGAGTGGACGCGTTTCCAACATCACGATGATCCAGGCGCCCACTCCGCCCATCCGCGACGTGGGCAAGCTTCACAAGGTCGTCGGCGGCCTGGCTGGCGGCGGGCTGATCTTCGGCCTGGCACTCGCCTTTTGCCTGGAGTTGTTCCTCGACCAGAGCGTGCGCCGGCCCGTCGAGATCGAATCGCTCCTCGGCCTTCCGCTTTTCTTCTCGATTCCCAACATTCCCGGTCGGCTCGGGCGAGGCCCTCTCGCCGTGGCGCAACTGGAAGCCCCGCCGGGCAGGGTCCGCGCGCGCGGAGGCGCCAGCGAAAGCAAACTCTCTTCCTACTTCGATGCCCTGCGCGATCGCCTCATTTTCTTCTTCGAAGTTCGCGGCGTAGTGAAGAAGCCCAAGCTTGTTGCCGTCACGAGTTGCGGCGATCGCGCCGGCGTCAGCACGGTTACCGCCGGACTCGCCGCTTCATTGTCGAAAACGGGCGACGGCAACGTCCTGCTCGTCGATATGAACATGGGGCCGCATACGCCGCATCATTTTCGCGACGGAAAAATTCAGGTCGGCCTCGACGATCTCCTCGAAGGTCAGCATCGCGAGGAAGCCCGCGTCCAGGATCACCTTTTCGTCGTCCCGCACGCCACCGGGAACGAGCGACTTTCCCGCATTCTCCCCAAGTGGTTTTCGAACATGATCCCGCGTCTGCGCGCGAGCGACTACGACTACATCATCTTCGACATGCCGCCCGTGAATCAGGTCAGCGTCACGCCTCAGCTCGCGCGAAACATGGACATGGTTTTCCTCCTCGTTGAATCCGAGAAAACGAATCGCGACGCCGTCAAGCGCGCCAGCAGCCTGCTCGCTCAGGCCAGTTGCACATTGAGCGTCATCGTCAATCGGACTCGGAACTACCTGCCTCGGCCACTCCTCCAGGAGGTCTAGGCCGCCCTTCCCTGACGGCGGACCAGTCCGCTTCACCACCGGCATCGAATTGCCGCCGGGTCCGTAAGCCGTCGCTCCCGTAAACGCGTTTTTCCAGCTCCCACGAGGCCGCGCCTGCAGCGCCCTCGTTTGTCCGTCGCGTTCAAATTGAAAGGAGAGATATGAGGCAACGTCCCATCAAGGTGTTGGCGGTTTCTTCAGGCGGAGGACATTGGGTGCAGCTGTTGAGACTTCGTCCCGCGTTCGAGGGCTGCGATGTCGTGTTCGCCACGGTGCAAAAAGCGTATCGATCGGACCTCGACCCGTGCGCGCGGTTCCGCTGGCTCCCCGACGCGAGCATGTGGCAGAAACATCGTCTCGTCCTCTGCGCTTGCGCGGCGCTGTGGATCGTTCTCACCGAGCGTCCTGACGTCGTCGTTTCCACCGGCGCCGCTCCCGGTTACTTCGTCATCCGCTTCGGCGCCATGACGGGCGCGCGCACGATCTGGATCGATAGCGTCGCCAACGCCGAGCAACTCTCGCTCAGCGGATGCGAAGCCGGCAAACACGTGGATCACTGGATGACACAATGGCCGCATCTCGCGGCGGAAAAGGGCCCCTTCTACCACGGGAGTGTATTATGATCTTGGTTACCGTTGGCACCGAACTTCCCTTCGACCGGCTCGTTCGCGCGGTCGATCTGTGGGCTCGTGAAACCGGACGCTCGGATGTTTTCGCCCAAATCGGACAAAATGCCTGGCGCCCGTCCTTCATCCCTGCCGTCGAATTCCTCGCCCCGGCCGAGTTCAACCGCTGCTTCACCCAGGCAAGCGTGATCATCTCCCATGCCGGCATGGGCACCATCCTGTCGGCACTGCGTTTCGAGAAACCGATCCTCGTCATGCCCCGTCGCGCGGCGCTCGGCGAACAACGCAACGATCACCAAATGGCCACCGCGCAACAACTGCTCGCGCTCGGCAAGATCAACGTCGCGTTCGACGAGCACGAGCTTCACCAGCGTCTCCAGTCTCTCGATACACTCGCGGTCCGCGATCACACCGGAATGTTCGCCAGCAGCTCGCTCATCGCCGCGGTCCGCGGCTTCATCGCCCGCGACCACTACGAGGCACACCCGATCGCGTTGCGCGCCGAGAATAGCACGTCGGAAGGCGCCGCGATGGGCCGTCCCGCGTGATCGGATCGACCTCTGCCACACTTTCGCATCCGCCATGCCACCCGACGTCGCCGTCATCATCGTTTCCTACAACTCCGCGGCTCACCTGGGCGAATGCCTCCGCAGCGTCTTCGCTCATTCGGCGCGCACCCGCGTCGAGGTCATAGTCCTTGATAATGCATCCAGCGACGATTCTGCCGCGTTGGTGCGAACCCAGTTTCCTGCCGTCAAGCTCCTGACGCCCGGCCGCAATCTCGGTTTTGCCGCGGGCGTGAATCTCGCTGCCCGCCACGCCACCGCCGATTACCTCCTGCTGCTCAACCCCGACACGGTTTTGCTCGACGACGCTATCGACGCGATCGTCAAGTTCGCTCGTTCGTCTCCTCGCCACGGCCTCTATGGAGCGCGCACCTTCAAGCCCGATGGACGCGTCGAGCCTTCCTCCTGCTGGGGTTTGCCCACGCTCTGGAGCTTGGCGATGTTTGCCACGGGGTTGAGTTCGGTCGCGCGACGCCATCCTTGGTTCGATCCGGAATCTCTCGGCAAATGGCCGCGCGATACCGTTCGCGAGGTGGGGATCATCAGCGGTTGCTGCCTGCTCGTCGCGCGCCCCGTGTGGGAAAAACTCGGCGGCTTCGACGAACGCTTCTTCATGTATGGCGAGGATGCGGACCTGGCGCTGCGTGCCCGCCAATCCGGCTATCGACCCGTGATCTGCCCCAAAGCGCGCCTGATCCATGAGGTGGGCCAGTCCTCCACGCCGGCCGGGAAACTGATGCTTCTTTTCCGCGGCAAGGCGACCCTGCTCCGCACGCATTGGCGGGGCGTTCGGCGTATGGTGGGATTGGGTTTCCTGCTCGCCGGAGTTGCCCTTCGCGCCGTTGGCACCCAGCTCGCGCGCTCAGTCCGTGGCGAGTCCGAGCCCAGTCGCTGGCTGGTCGTCTGGCGCCAACGCAGCGACTGGATTCGGGGATACGCCGCGACCCAGTTTAACCTGGCAGCCAGCCAGAGCCCCGTAGCGCGTTCATGAATACGGCCGAAACCCCGTTTCCGGGACTCTTTTCCTCGCCGGCGTCAGCAGCGTCCACCCCGCCCGCGGCAGCCGCCCGCCGCCAGGCCACTTACGATAGCATCATCTGCTTCGGAGGCGTGGATTGGTGGTATCACAATCGAGGGCACTACGACCTGCAGATGATGCGGGAGCTCAGTGCCGTCGTGCCGGTGCTCTATGTCAATTCGATCGGAATGCGCTTCAGCGCCCCCGGACAACATTCGCAACTCGCGCGGCGCATCACCCGCAAACTGCGAAGCGTCCTCCGCGGCTGCGTTCGGGTGAAGGAAGGCTTGTCCGTTTACAGTCCGTTCGCTCCGCCTCTGCGTTTCGGGCGCAATCTGCTGAATCGCACGCTCGCTCTCCAGGTGCGCTCCACCGCGCGCTCGTTAGGTTTTCGCCACCCTCTGGTCTGGGTCGCATGCCCCACCGCCGCCGACGTGATCGGGTTTCTCGACGCGGTCTCAGTCGTTTATCAGCGCACCGACCGCTACGAAGAATACCCGGGCGCGAATCGCTCCCGAGTCGAGGCTCAGGATCTCGCACTCAAAGCTCGCGCCGACGTCACGCTCTTCTGTTCGTCCGCGGTGATGAACGAAGAGCGAGCGCAGTGCCGGCGGGCGTTGTTCGCGGATCACGGCGTCGACTTCTCGCACTTCGCGGGCGCGGGCGATGCGGGAGACCTGCTCCCCGAGCTCGCATCGATTCCGTCACCACGGATTGGATACGTCGGAAATCTCGAGCCGCACCGAGTCGATCATCGCTTGCTCGAGCACATCGCGCGAACCCTCCCCGATATGCATCTCGTGATCGTAGGTCCGGGCACACTCTCACCCACCTTCGCAGCGCTTCCCAACGTGCATCGCTTCGCCCAGCAACCTTATGAGCGGGTCGCCCGGTTCACCTCCGCTTGCGAGGTATTGATCATGCCTTGGTGCAACAACGCGTGGATCCGCGCCTGCAATCCAATCAAGCTGAAGGAATATTTAGCCGTCGGGCGGCCTGTGGTCAGCACCGTTTTCGACGAGTTGCAGCGTTACCAGGGCTACGTCCGCGTCGCTCGCGACTACGACCAATTCGTTGACGCCATTCGCGCCGCCGTCCGCGAGGGCGATGTCCCGCAGCGTCTGCGCGCTCGCGTTGAGCACGAGACTTGGTCCGCAAAAGCCAGACTCGTAATCGACACTTTGCGGGACACCTGCGGTTTGCAGGCCGACGCATGACCACCCTCCTCTCGTCCGCACCTCGTCCTCTCATGAATGCCACGACGTCCGCCTCCCCCCGCCGCCTCGACCTGCTGACCAACTACAGTAATCCTCGGTCGCTCGGCTTCCGATTTCGCGCCCGTCGAATTGGTCCGCTGGTGCGGCTGATCGAACACACGTTCCAGCATCACGGCGAAGTAAAGATCCTCGATGTCGGCGGACGGAAAACCTATTGGGACATCCTGCCCAAAGACTTCCTTCGCGAAAATCGCGCCCGCGTCACCTTGCTCAATTTGCCGTGCGATCTCCAAGGGCAGGACGACTCGATTTTTACTCATGCTACGGGAAACGCCTGTGACATGTCCGAGTTCGGCGACGACTATTTCCACATCGTTCACTCCAACTCCGTCATCGAGCACGTCGGCGGTTGGCCACAGATGAAGCAATTTGCGCAGGAGGTGCGACGTGTAGCGCCGCACCTCTATGTGCAAACCCCGTATTATTGGTTTCCGGTCGAACCGCATTACCTGACGCCGTTCTTCCACTGGCTTCCGAAGCCGTTCCAAGTGCGCCTGCTGCGTAGTTTCACCCTCGGAAACCGCGGACGCGCCGCGAACCTCGACGACGCGCTGATGAAACTAGAAGACGCTCCGCGCATGTTGGACCTTAAATCATTCAAGCTCCTCTTTCCCGACTGCCGCATCCTGAAGGAGCGCTTCCTCCTGCTCACCAAATCACTGATCGCGGTCCGCGGTCCTGCCTGACGCTCGCGGCATAAAACTATTCCGCCGCTTTATGCACCGGCGCTGTATCCACAATTCCGAGTCATAAACACACGCATCTGGAACTATATTGAACTTTATCGGTGCCGCCGAATCCCACGGAGCAATGAGCAAGCCGATTATTCCGAATCCTCTGCGAGTTTTGATCCTCGCACTCCTGCTTTCAGCTCTATCGTCTCCCGCGCTTTTCGGCGCCAAAAGTATCAGCCAGTTCGGCATCACCTGGACCTTCGATCGCGACTATCCCAGCGGCCAATTCGCCAACGGTGACTATTGGGTCGTCGGTCCCGTGACGATTGTCTCCATCTCTCCACGATCAGTCGCCCACGGCGGTATTACCATGCACGGCTCAATGGTGAACCCCTATGTCAACGACGCCCAGGCCTACGATAGCCGAATAAAAAACAACCGCTTCGCGCCCGACAAGAACGTCGCCGCTCGCATGCCGCTCCGTCTCAACCCGGGATCGTCTCTTCTCTCCTCCGAAAGTTTCCTCCATCATTCGCAAGGCGATAAACCGCAGCTCAAAACCGTCGCCATCCTCACTGTGCTGGCCAGCCCGGCGCCGAACGGCGCCTTTCGCCCCCCACCCGTCGGATCCGACAAAACACTTCGCTGGCATAAATCCCAACTCAACTATAGGAAGCTCCGCTCCCTCCGCCGCGTCGCGCACACGCCGAAGCTTTCCATCGTCGAGCACGCGTTCCAGCGCCCTTGGATCGAACAAGGCACGACGTGGATCTCGCGTTATCTTCATCCCGCCGACAACCAACCGGCCTACGGGCGCGAAATCGCGCACACCCTCGCGCTCGGCCTGCTCTCGCTCCAGCTCGACTATAGCGATCGAGAAAAAGAGACGCTTCTCGTCCGCCTCGTTCAATACGGCATCGATGTTTACGGCTCCGCCCGCATGGGCGGTGTCTGGCCTGCAGGCGGCGGTCACAACCACGGCCGCAAAATGCCGCTCCTGCTCGCCGGCGCCGTGCTCGGCGATCGCGACATGCTCGCGTATGCAGACGGTCGCAAGTTGCTGTTTCAGGAGGATCGCCAGACGTTCTACGTGACCCAGGCCGACGTCGGTCGTCCGCTCTACGTTGCCGATGGGCGACCGCGCGAAATCTACCGCGCCAGCGACGTTGGCATCGCCGAGTGGGGCGAGAAACATTTCCCCGAGCCGCGGTGGGATGGCCGCAATTGGAACAGTTACTACCGCACCATCGCGGGTTCTTCCACCATCGGACACGTGCTAACGGCACGATTGATGGGACTTGCCGAAACGTGGAATTGGCCCGCTGCGTTCGACTACTACGATCGCTATTGGGCTCACGAGCATCGCAACGCTTCCCGCGGCGCCAACTGTATCCAACCTTTCGTCGCCGCAATGTGGTCCGCTTATCGGCACGCCACACCGGCGAAGCTCTCCGACGATAACGTCGCCACGCCGATCTGGCATAACCTGAGCCTTTCGCCCACGAACCGCGCCTTCACGATCTCCTTCGATCTGCTTCCTTCGATCAATAATATGGACGGTGTCGTCGGCGTTTCATCCGGCGCTGCGCAGGAAACAGGCGATCTCGTCGCGGCCGTGCGGCTCGCCCCCTCGGGGCTCTTTGAAGCTCTCGATCACTCTTCGTTTCGCTCCGCGCTCCGGGTTCCCTACTCCGCCGGTCAGCGTTACCGCGTCACCCTGTCGCTCGATCCTCTCTCCCGAAAATACTCCGTCGCGATCACCCCACCCACCGGCCGCACCGCTCTTCTTGCGAGCAACTGGAACTTTCGTTCCCGCTCCCCCTTCCCCACGCCCCTCGATAATCTCGGCTTTCAATCGCGCACCGGTTACCACGCCGTTCTCAACGTCGGCACCCAAGCAGCGCAACCTTCCCAGCCCCCGCGACCGTCCCACCATCCCTGGTCTTCGGACAGTAACCACGTCGACTAGGATAACGGCGCGGCGCTTTCGCCCGCGTTGAATACACCCGATCCCAAGCTCACGCCGCGACCGATCAGCGACGAACTCTGGTCCGCCGTGGAACCACTTCTTCCCGCCCCGACCCGTGCTGAGGGACAGACGTTTCAACGTCGTCCCGGAGGCGGTCGGAAGCCGATCCCTGCGCGTCAGGCGTTCGAAGCGATCCTGCACGTGCTTCGCACCGGCACGCCCTGGAAAGAACTTCCGACGACGCTTGGCAGCCCCTCCGCGATTCACCGGAGGTTCGACCAATGGCACGCCTCCGGCCTCTTCTTCCGCCTCTGGCAGGCCGGCCTCGCAGAGCACGTGGAGCTCGAAGGCATTCCGTGGGAATGGCGGCTAAAAAACGGCTCGGAATCCATCGGAACTATTCCGTCAGATCCTGTTCACAGCCCCGTCTCCGCTTCTTTGATACAGCCGCGTTCGTGGCATCCTTCCTTCGTCCGCCGCCGGCAACGACGCCCCGGTGGCCACTCCCGCTCCCCCTTTATTTCGGGATAAGATGTGATTAGTAATCAACGAGTAAAATCCTATAACGACCCTGCAGTTTAGTTGAACTTTTTCCCTCCATCGCCGTTCACATCCGGCGATGATACTAGGAATCCTTAAGAAAAAGGCCGGACTGCTGGTCGCGGCAATTACCCTAAAGGCGATCGCGTCGACCGCGGCCTTCGGGGCAACTTCAATCACCCAATTTGGGATTACGTGGACGTTCGACCGTGACTATCCCTCGGGCCAGTTCGCCAATGGCGACTATTGGGTTGTCGGCCCGGTAAAGATCACATCGATCTCGCCCCGCTCCACCACGAGCGGCGGTGTCACGATGCACGGCTCGATGATCAATCCAGCTGTCAACAGCACCCAAGGCTACGACAGCCGCATCAAGAACAACGCATTTGTCGCCACCCTCAACGCGGCTCGCTCGTTCCCGTTGGTCGTTCAACCGGGCTCCTCGCTCGTTTCATCGAAGAGCTACGCGACGTGGGCCACGGGCGATAATCCGCAGCTCGAAACGCTCGCCATCCTCACCGTCCTCGATCGCGCAGCTCCGGCCGGAAGTTTCCGTCCGCCTCCGGTCGGCTCCGACAAGTCGCTGAAGTGGAACAAGAGTCAGCTCGACTATTCGAAACTCCGCTCACTGCCCGTCGTCGCCAACACGCCTTCGCTCGCTTCCGTCGAAGCCCTCTTCGAGAAGCCGTGGAATGAACAGACCACCACGTGGGTGGGCCGTTACATGCACGCGGGCGGCAACCAGCCGACCTACGGCCGCGAAATCGCTCACGCCCTGGCGAAGGGCCTCCTCTCGCTGCAGCTCAACTACAGCAATGCGCAAAAGGAAAAACTCCTCGTCCGCATGGTCCAATACGGCATCGACGTTTACGGCTCCGCCCGTCTCGGAGCCATCTGGCCCGCGGGCGGCGGTCACAATCAAGGTCGTAAGATGCCCATGCTCCTCGCCGGCGCCGTGTTGAAGGATGCCAACATCCTCGCCCAAGCCGATGGTCGAAAGAACCTTCGCTTCCAGGAAGACCGCCAGATTTGGTATGTCACTCAAGCCGACGTGGGCCGCGTGCTCTACACCGCCGACGGTCGCCCGCGCGAACGCTATATTCAATCCGACGTCGGCATGGCCGAATGGGGCGAACAACACGCCGAAGATCCGCGCCGCGACGGTCGCAACTGGAATGCCTACTACCGCACGGTCGCCGGCGCCAGCCTCGTTGGTCACGTGCTCACCGCTCGCTTGATGGGTCTCCAAAGCGCTTGGAACTGGCCCGCGACGTTCGACTACTACGATCGCTATTGGGCGATGGAAAATGGCGGCGCCAGCAACGGCTCGAACTCCATTCAACTCCAGGTCGCTTCGATGTGGCGCGCTTATCGCCACGCCACTCCGGCCGACATCAAGGAAGAACAAGTCGCAACGAAGATCTGGGAAAACACATCCATCGCGTCCCAATCCGGCACGTTCACGCTGTCGTTCGAAGCCATGCCCTCGGCCAACAAAATGGACGGCGTCATCGGCTTCTCCAACGGTGCGGCTGATGCCTACACCGATCTCGCCGGCGCCGTCCGCTTCGCGCCGAGCGGCTATATCGACGTTCGCAACGGCGGCGGTTTCCAAGCCTCCGCGGCGTTTCCTTACTCACCCGGTGTGCGCTATCGCTTCACCCTGTCGGTCGATATCGCCGCCAAGCGCTACTCCGTCACGGTCGCCGCTCCCGGCGGTTCCGCGGTCCGCATCGCCGATCGCTATCAGTTCCGCACCGAACAGTCCAAGGTAATCACGATCAACAACGTCGGTTACTTTGCCCTCACCGGCGCGCATGCTGTGCTCGATCTTGGCGTCGAGTCCGCAATCGCCCCGACTCCGGCTCCCGCACCGGCTCCCACACCGGCCCCGGCTCCTGCACCGGCCCCCGCGCCTGCGCCTGCGCCGAGCACCGGCACCAGCCAGATCTTCACCAGCAAGACCAGCTCGGCCTCGTGGCAGAACGCGTCGTTCTCGCCCATCACCGGCAAAGCCACGATCTCGTTCGACATGGTCGCGCCCACCGCGCCGATCGACACCATCACCGGCATCAGCAACGGAGCGCCCAGTGCTTACGCCGATCTCGCGGTCGCTCTCCGCTTCGCGCCGAACGGCATCATTGACGCCATCAACTCGGGCAGCTGGTCGAAGGTGAACAGCATCAAATACGTCGCGGGCAAATCCTACAAGGTTACGCTCACGATCGACGTCGCCACGCGCCGCTACTCGGCCACGGTGACGCCGGCCGGCGGCTCCGCGGTTACACTCGCTTCGAACTTCGCCTTCCGTTCGTCGCAAGCGTCGGTCAAGCAGCTCAACAACTTCGCGCTCTTCGCGGCCAAAGGTAAGCACACGGTCTCCAACGTGTCGCTGAAGACCAACTAACCGCACGTTTCCTTCGCGCTGACACCAGCGGGGTCCTTCGGGACCCCGCTTTTTTTGCATGGTTGGAAGGCCCTCGCTCCGAAGCGGCATCCCTTCCCTTCGCCGGCTCCACGATGAACGGCCCTCTTCTCCTTCTCACGCTCGGGCTCGTTTTCGCGCAGTTCGCTTTGCCGCGTCGCCTCGCGTTCGTGCCACTGCTGATCGCGGCGTGCCACACGCCTTACTACGCCACCATCGGCGGACAGTTCAGCGCCGTTCGGCTCGTGCTGCTCGCGGGTTTGTTCCGCGCCGTCTTTGCCGGCTTGGTCGATTGGCATCCGCGCAAACCGCTCGATCTCCTGATGGCCGCGTGGAGCGCAATCGCACTCCTAAGCGCGTTCGGCCATGAAACAGGGAATCCGTTCACCTATCGCGCCGGTCTCGTTCTGAACGTTTTCGGCACCTACCTCTACGGTCGCTGCTATCTCCGCGAGCCGGCGGATTTCGCCCAGCTGATCCGCGCGACCGCCATTGTGCTGGTTCCTCTTGCCGCGCTGTTGACGCTTGAAGCGGTCACCGGCGCGAACAGCTACTCCGCGATCGGCAGCCGCTTCAGCTTCGCGATCACGCGCGACGATCAAAACCGCGCCATGGGTCCGTTCGGAACCCCCATCCTCGCCGGCACGATCGGCGCCGTGTGCTTCCCGCTCTTCATCGCCATCTGGCGCAATCACCGCCGCACCGCGTTTCTCGGGATCGTCTCAAGTTTCGCGATCATCAGCGCATCCGCTTCGAGCGGACCCATCGGCACCTTTCTGCTCGGCTCCGGCGCGCTGTTCCTGTGGCGGTGGCGCGCCTCGCTCGGGAAAGTGAAACTCGCCGCGATCGCGTTCATTTGCGTCATCCAACTCTTCCGCGAGCGCTCCGTCCTCTACTTGATCGCGATTATCGACTTCGTTGGCGGCAGCACCGGCTGGCATCGCTCCCGCCTCCTTGAGAGTTCCATCGAGCATCTCGACGAATGGTGGTTCATGGGCACCGACTTCACCCGACACTGGATGCCCTACGGACTCCCGTCGGTTCCCGAGCACTGCGACCTCACGAGCTACTACGTTCACCTTGGCGTCATCGGCGGACTTCCCCTGACGCTCACTCTCGTCGGCATCCTTTTCCGTTCTTTCAGCCTGCTTGGCCATCGCATGCGCCAGATGCGGACAACAGACGATCCAAACGAACTGCTGCTCTGGTGCGCAGGATGCACCTTCTTCGCTCACACGATCACGTTCTTCACCATCTCCTACTTCGACCAGCTCTACGTGTTCTTTTATCTCCTGGTCGCCGCCGTGCCGTGCCTCGTGCGGCGGCCTTCCTCCGAGCCGGTGATCCTCACGCCTCCACCCGCCCTGTTTCAGGAGCCGGAGCTGCCTGTATTGAATTCTCGGTGACACATCCGTCATGCGTATCCGCGGCTTCTTGAACGCGCACCGCTGGTGGCTTCGCGTCCGCGCAAAGGTTTTCACTTTCCTTTGTCACGGCGACTTCCGGCAACTGGGCCCGCGCTCGTCGTTATCCCTTCCCCTCCGGCTGCACGGCACCGAGCACATCGAAGTCGGCGCCGGCGTCTTCGTTGGCCCCAACTCCTGGCTGGAGGTGATCGCCGCCGAAGAGCGTCGCTCGCAACCCGCGATTCGGATCGGTGATGGGGTTTCCATCGCTGGATTTTGCACCATCACCTCGCGCACCAGCGTCATCATCGAGCGCGACGTCCTGATCGCGCGCTACGCCTACATCTCGGATCACACCCACGCGCACACCGCGCAGGATCTTCCCATCAAGGCCCAGGGTATCACGGATGTCGCACCCGTTCGGATACGCGAAGGCGCCTGGCTCGGACAAAATGTGATCGTCTGTCCGGGCGTCACCATCGGGCGAAACGCCGTCGTTGGCGCAAACTCCGTCGTGAAGAGCGACGTTCCCGATTTCTGCGTGGCGGTCGGCGCCCCGGCCCGCGTCGTCCGCTGCAATTTTCCCACCCCTGTCACATGAAACGAATCCTCTTCGTCGCGTATCACTTCCCTCCGCACGGCGGCGCCGCCGTCCAACGGTCGCTGAAGTTCGTGAAATATCTTCCGTCGTTCGACATAGAGCCGACGGTCCTCACCGGCGTGGGTGCAACGGACCGGCGATGGAGCCCACCCGACGAAACGCTCGCCACCGAAATTCCTCCCGAGGTTGAAGTGGTCCGCACCCCGTGGCCAGCCGGGTCGCGCGACGAACGCCTGGCCGCCGAAGCCGGCCGGCTCGATCTCGCCACCCGGCTCGTTGGAGAAAAACGCCTCGAAGCAATCTTCGTTTCGATGTCGCCGTTTTCGGACGCGGCATTTGCCACCGCCCTCTCGAAGCAATGTGGCATTCCCTGGATTGCCGATCTCCGTGATCCGTGGGCTCTTGACGAGTTCCAGGTCTATCGCACCCGCTGGCATCGCGAGCGAAACTGCCGAGCCATGCGCCGGGCTTTGTTGACGGCGTCATTGATCGTCATGAACACCCCCGAAGCCGCGGCTGCGCTCGGAAAGACGTTTCCCGAATTCGAGGCGCGCAGCGTCAGCATCCCCAACGGCTTCGATCTCGAGGATCTGCCTCCCGCGACGCCTCCGCCGCGCAACGAAAAATTCACCATCGTTCACGCCGGCTTTCTCCACGCCGCCGCCGGGCTGCGCCAGCGGCGTCGCCCCTGGCAATACCGTCTGCTCGGACGGATAGAGATGGGCGTCGAAATTCTTCCGCGCTCACACTACTACCTTTTGCAAGCACTCGAACAGTGGCGACAAGAAGACCCCTCGATCGAAGCGCGCGTCCTGTTCCTTCTCGTCGGCGAAACCCGCGCCATCGACCGCGAACTCGTCGCCCACTCGCCCGTGGCCTCGATGACGAAATTCACGGGTTACCTCCCCCACAACGAGAGCGTTCGCGCCGTCCGCGAAGCGGACCTGCTTTTCCTGCCCATGCACAAACTTCCCGCCGGCAAGCGCGCCAGCATCGTTCCGGGCAAGACCTACGAATACATCGCCAGCGGCCGTCCAATCCTCGCGCCGGTTCCGGATGGCGATGCCAAAGAAATCCTCACCCGCGCGCGCACCGGACTCGTTTGCGAACCGGACAATGTCGAACAGATGGTCGCGCATCTTCGCCGTCAATACAGCGCCTGGGTCGGCGGCGAACCGTCGCTGAAAGTCGACCGCGCCTACATCGGCCGCTTCGAGAGACGCGAACTCGCGCGCCAGCTTGCGGATCACGTGCGAAAGCTCGTCACCCCGACCGAGATCCCCGAAGCCAGCGACCGTGCTACCGGTGTGGCAGCTGCGAATTGATTCCACATAGGGAATTTTTTTAGGTCCATATCAGGGTCTATATAGCCTGAGCGGGCTTGTCACAGTCCGCCGCTCCTGTCGCTCTACTTCGCATCGCGAACTCACCTGAGATTCGCTCCAGCGACGGTTCCATCCAGCCGGAATGCACCGAAATGGCGGCAGCGTCTCCGCCCGAAACCCCACTCAGCGGCCACTCTCGCCGCTCCGCTTTCTGCCATGCAGCACCTCGTCATCGAAGCCGGCGGCACCGAACGCCAATATTGGCGCGACCTCTGGCGCTATCGTGAACTTTTCTACTTTCTCGCCTGGCGCGACATCCTCGTCCGCTACAAGCAAACTGTCATCGGGGTCGCGTGGTCGGTGCTGCGGCCCGTGCTCACGATGGCCGTCTTGTCCGTGATCTTCGGTCGCGTCGCCAAGCTGCCTTCCGGGGACGTGCCATATCCATTGATGGTTTTTTGCGGTCTGTTGCCGTGGCACTTCTTCGCGACCGCTCTCACCGAGAGCAGCAGCAGCCTGGTCAACAACTCGAACATGATTTCGAAGGTTTACTTCCCAAGGCTGGTGGTGCCCGCCGGCAGCGTGATCACCAGTCTCGTCGATTTGATGATCTCCATCGGCCTGCTCGCGCTGCTGCTGATGTTCTATGGCATCGCCCCGAGCTCACACGTGGTCACACTCCCGCTGTTCATCATCCTGGCTTTCGGTGCCGCCTTCGGCGTTGGCCTCTGGGTCTCGGCTCTCATGGTCCGGTATCGGGATTTTCGATACGTGATCCCTTTTGTGGTTCAATTCGGACTCTACCTCTCGCCGGTAGGTTTCAGCAGCACCTTCGCTGCGCCCCATATTTTGCCGGCGGGATGGGAACTCCTCTACTGGCTCAATCCGGTGGCCGGCGTGATCGATGGATTCCGGTGGGCGATTCTCGGTGGCAGCCAGGTGCTTAACCTTCCCGGCTTGCTGCTCTCTTGTGCCGTGATCGCCTTCATGCTCCTGACCGGCCTCCGCTACTTCCGGCGCACCGAGCAAACCTTCGCCGATATTATCTAAACTGAGCCGGTCTCCCGTCCCCTGGACCTTAATACCTTTCTCGCGAACCTCCCATGAGCGACGTCGTCATCGAAGTGGAGAACGTCTCCAAGCGCTATCGCATCGGCGGCGCGCCGTCTAAACACGATGGATTGCGCCATGCGATTGAAGCCGCCGTCCGCTCGCCGTGGCGCTGGGTGCGGGAACGTTCTCGCGAACAACCCGCCGAGGACACTTCTTTCTGGGCCCTGCGCGACGTGTCGTTCTCCGTAAGTCGTGGAGACATTGTCGCCATCATCGGACGCAATGGTGCCGGGAAATCCACGTTGCTCAAGATTCTCAGCCGAATCACGCCGCCTACCTCCGGGCGCATTTTATTGCACGGGCGTGTCTCGAGCCTCCTCGAGGTCGGCACCGGTTTTCATGCCGAACTTACCGGTCGAGAAAACATCTTCCTCAATGGCGCCATCCTCGGCATGCGTCGGGCGGAGATCACTCGCAAGTTCGACGAGATTGTCGCGTTTGCCGAGATCGGCCGTTTTTTGGACACTCCCGTGAAGCGCTACTCAAGCGGCATGTATGTTCGCCTCGCTTTCGCTGTCGCCGCGCATCTCGAACCCGAAATCCTAATCGTCGACGAAGTCCTCGCCGTGGGAGACGCCGCGTTCCAGCGGAAGTGCATGGGAAAAATGGGCGAGGTCGCAGGCCAGGGACGAACAATCCTCTTCGTTAGCCACAACATGGCCGCCGTTTCTCATCTCTGCCGCCGCGGTGTGGTGCTCCAGTCTGGGAACGTGAAGTTCGTCGGTTCCCAGACCGAGGCGCTCCAGGCTTACCTTGGGTCCAGCGGCGAGCGTTCGATGGATTTCCGCCAGCGGCCGGACCGCGCCGGCACTGGCGCCGTCAAAATCGTCGCAGCAGACGTGCGCGACAACGAGGGCAACAACATCGATTGCGTGCCTTCCGGTGAGGACGTCGAGTTCGTGCTCTACTTCGAAAATCACTCTCGCCCTGCACCCTCAAACATCGTCGTGAGTCTCGAGGTGAAAACTGGCCTGGGAACGCGCGTTTTTCTCCAGCACAATCGCCTCAGTGGAGATTACTTCTCCCGCCTTCCCGACTCCGGCGCGTTTATCTGCCACATCAAGAATCTCCCCCTGCCCGCCGGACGCTACCAGATCGGCTTCAGCATCCTCGGCGAAAACGGGCATCTGCCGTTTCTCGATCTTCTCGAGGACGCTTTCGAACTCGTCGTAGTCGACGGAAACTTCTTCGGCACGGGCGAGGTTCCGCCCGCCTCGCACGGAGTCTGTCTCGTTCGCGGTCGCTGGCGGCTTGATGCCTCCGCGCGCGCGCCGGTCACACCCGAAGCGGCTGGAGATCCGACGCTGACGGTGGCCTGAGCACACCCGCCCGATGTCGCTGATCGTCTTCCATGCCTCGCAAGGCCGGCTGGGCAACCAGTTGTTTCACCTGGCCGCACTCGACAAGATGTGCCGCTTCCACGATGTCGGTATTCTTATCGGCAGCCGCGGGCTGCGCCAAAACTTCGTGTGGAAACGGCGTAACGTAATCATCCTGTCCCGGCGCGCGGATCGTCTTTGCCGTTTGCTGCGTTCTCTCGCGGCGAGAGGCCTCGCTTCCTATTACACCGAGGAAAAACTCACCGAGGGCGTGCCGTGTTCCTTCGAGTCGGGTCGGCTGGAGCGGAAAACCCGCAGCCTCGTGCCCCTCTCGTTTGTTGAAAACGCATACCTGCAGTCCGATGCCTGGATCGGCGAAAAGTTCCGTCAACGTCTTCACTTCAAATCGGAGACCCTTCAGGCCGTCGACGCCTTCGCGGCGCAGCACTCCATTGCTTGGGCCACGACAATTTTCGTTCACGTCCGTCGAACCGATTACACCGGGTTCTCGATCAACGATTCCGGGTCCGTCGCTCTTCCGGCCTCCTACTATCGACAGGGTATTCAAAAACTGGAGACTCAGCTTCGCGTCTCGACCGTGTTGATCGTGACGGACGATCCGCAGTATGCGACCGACGAATTCGCCGACGTCTCGCGCAAAATCGTCGTGAGCCGCTCACCCGACTTCGATCTCTGCGTCATGAGCCGCTGCGCCACCGGCGTTTTGTCCGCCAGCAGTTTTTCTTGGTGGGGTGCAATGCTCGGGCCGTTGCGTGCGAGACCCGTCGCTCCGCGACATTGGATTGGCTGGAGAGTTGGCACCACCATCCCCTCGGCAGTCGTGTCGAGGGCTTTCGAAGCGGTGCCCGTCATGTGACCTCGACGTTCGTCGAAGTCCCGCCATGAACCCTGTTCTTCCAGGTTCACGTCGCATCTCCCCTGACGCGGCCCTGCATCGCTTCGTCCGCCGCTTCATATTGCTTGCCGCTCTGCTAAGCATCTCGACGACTGCCGTCAGCCAAACGCTCGTCCCGCGCGCCGGCTGGACCATTTCATTTGTTGATAGCGAGGAGCTGACGAGCGGCTCCTGGGGTCCCGCCACCCCCGCGAGCAGTGTGATCGATGGCAACCCAAACACCTTCTGGCACACGCAGTGGTTAAACGCGCAGCCCGCCTTCCCTCACGAGCTCCAGATCGATCTCGGCGTCGTGCGCAGTCTCACTGGGTTTAGTCACTTGCCTCGTCAGGACGGCCGTCTGAACGGACGCATCGCACAGTATGAATTCTTCGTCAGTGTCGACGGAGCGACTTGGGGAGCATCCGTTGCCGCCGGGACCTTCGCCAACACAGCCGCGGAAACCACCGTGCCCTTCCCTGCCGTCGTTGGGCGCTACGTGCGGCTGCGCGCGTTGAGCACATACGACCCTTATGGATTCGCCGCTTCTGTCGCCGAACTCAACCTGTTAACCGACAATCAGGCACCCGAGAGCGAGATCGTTGCGCCCATAGACGACGTCACCATCGCGGTTGGCCAGAGCGTCACGTTCGAGGGCAGCGGTTCCGATGCTGACGGACATACGCCGTTGGCCTACCGTTGGACATTCGGAACCGGTTCGGGGGTACCCGACAGCCACAGCCAAAACCCCGGGGCCGTTCAATTCAACCAAGCCGGCAGCTTCCTCGTGAGACTCGCGACGACCGATGCCTTGGGCCAGGTTGATCCGACGCCCGCCACGCGCACCGTCTTGGTGCAAAACAGTGCGTCCAGTTTTCCAATCCCGCGAGCCGGCTGGTCCGTCGCTTATGTCGACAGCCAGGAACTAAAAAGCGGCTCGTGGGGTCCCGCCACCCCTGCGACCAACGCGATCGATGGCAACCCCGCTACCTTCTGGCACACCGAATGGTTCAACGCCCAGAAGCCTTTTCCTCACGAGATTCAGATCGACATGGGGGCCCTTCATCACGTCACCGGCTTCCGCCATCTGCCGCGACAGGATGACATTATCAACGGCCGCATAGCTCAGTTCGAATTCTTCGTGAGCAGCGACGGCAACAATTGGGGAAGCCCCGTCGCTACCGGCACCTTCGCCAACACTCTTGCCGAGAGCACGATCCCCTCGACACCGAAATTCGGCCGCTATGTCCGGCTGCGCGCCTTGAGCACCTACGACTCGCACGGTTTCGCCGCCTCGCTCGCCGAGCTGAACGTTCTCACCGACAACCAAGCGCCCAACGGCTCAATCTCTTCGCCGTCGTCCACCATCACGATCGCCGCCGGCCAGACTGTCACATTCAATGGCGGCGGCTCCGATCCCGATGGCCATGTTCCATTGTCGTTTCACTGGTCGTTCGGCGCCGGCTCGGGCCTGTCCGATAGCACCGCGCAAAATCCCGGCGCGCTCGCGTTCAACACTCCGGGCACCTACACCGTCCGCCTCACCGTCACCGATGCGCAGGGTCAGCCCGATCCGACTCCCGCAACCTGCACCGTCATTGTTCAAAGCGGCACACCAGAGCACCTGCTACCGCGCCTCGGATGGACTATCAGCTTTGTCGACAGTGAGGAGTTGAAAAGTGGATCGTGGGGCCCCGCGACACCTGCTACGAATGCCATCGATGGCAATGCCTCCACGTTTTGGCACACCGAGTGGTTCAACGTTCAGCGCCCCTTCCCGCACGAGATCCAGATAGATCTTGGTGTCGCCTACAACGTCACCGGCTTTCGTCATCTGCCGCGGCAGGACGGCCTTCTCAACGGTCGGATCGCGCAGTTCGAATTCTACGTGAGCACCGATGGCGCGAACTGGGGCACGCCCACCGCGAGCGGCACGCTACCCAACACTGCAGCGCAGTCGCATGTGCCTTCTACACCAAAACTGGGCCGCTTTGTCCGTCTCCGCGCGCTGAGCACCTACGACAGCTACGGCTTCGCCGCATCCCTGGCCGAATTCAACGTCGTCACGGACAATCAAGCCCCCGACGCCACGATCACGAGTCCCGCATCGGATGTCGCGATCAACGCCGGACAGACCGTCACCTTCGCCGGTGCCGGCTCCGACCCCGATCAACATACCCCTCTTGCGTATCTGTGGACCTTCGGGTCCGGCTCGGGGGTTCCCCAAAGCAACCTCCAGAATCCCGTCGCAGTCCGGTTCGATATTCCCGGCACCTACACCGTCCGTCTCGCCGTCACCGACTCCCGCGGGCAGTCCGATCCCGTCCCGGCTACGCGCATCATCACCGTTTCGAATTCGACGCCTGTATTCACGATTCCGCGACAAAGCTGGACGATCGCCTTCGTCGACAGCCAGGAGACGAAAAGCGGCTCATGGGGGCCCGCCACGCCCGCTACGAGCGCGATCGACGGCGACCCGTCCACTTTCTGGCACACCGAATGGTTCGCGGCCCAGCCGTCGTTTCCCCACGAAATTCAAGTCGATCTCGGAGTTGCGTTCAGCGTCGCAGGCTTTCGCCACCTTCCACGGCAGGATGGCAATATTGCCGGTCGCATCTCCGCTTTCGAACTCTACGTCAGTGCTGACGGACTCAACTGGGGAACGCCTGTCGCTACCGGCACCTTTCCCAACACCTCCACTGAGAGCACCATTTACAGCACGATAAAAACTGGCCGCTACGTTCGATTTCGCGCGCTCGGCAACTACGACAGCTACGGTTTCGCCGCCTCTCTGGCCGAGTTCAATCTCCTCACCAACAATCGCCCGCCGGAAAGCACCATTTCGACACCGACCGGTTCCGTGACCATCGCCGCGGGCGAAACCGTTACCTTCAACGGCAGCGGCTCGGATCCCGACAGCCACTCCCCTCTCACCTATCGCTGGTCGTTTGGCACCGGCTCCGGCGTGCCCGACAGCACCGTGCAGAATCCGGGCGCCGTTCAGTTCAACTCTCCCGGCACCTTCGTCGTGCGCTTCACGACCACCGATGCACTCGGGCAGGCCGATCCTACGCCCGCCACCCGGACCATCACTGTCCTCAACGCCGGCCCCGCCGTGATCCCACGCACCGGGTGGACGATCGCCTTCGTCGACAGCCAGGAAACCACGCAAGTCTCTTTCGCCGGCACCGGACACGCCACGCGCGCCATCGATGGCAATATCTACACCATGTGGCACACCCGGTATAAAACCGCGCAACATCCGCCGCCGCACGAGCTCCGCATCGACCTCGGTTCCGTCCGCTCTATCGCCGGTTTCCGCCATCTTCCCGGACAAGACGCCAATCAAAACAATCGCATCGCCGCGTTCGAATTCTACGTCTCGCTCGATGGAGCGAATTGGGGTTCGCCGGTTGCCGTCGGTCGGCTCCCCAACACCCAGGAGGAAACCGAAGTCCTCTTCCCGCCCGCGAACGGCCGCTTCGTGCGGCTGCGGGCGCTCGATAATCATCACGGCAGCCTCTTCACCGCCGTTGCCGAGTTCAACGTCCTGCAAGCGAGCACTGCCCCCAACTCCGCCCCCAACGGCGTGATCGCTTCTCCCGTATCCAACATCACCATACCCGCAGGCGCCGCGATCGAGTTCGCCGGCTCTGGCACCGACCCGGAAGGCCATCCTCTCTCCTATCGCTGGACCTTCGGCTCCGGCTCCGGCCTCGCGGATTCCCGTCTGCAAAATCCCGGGCTCGTGCGTTTCAACTTCCCCGGCACCTACGTCGTGACGCTCCACGCCGCCGACAACAAAGGCCTTGTCGATTCCACCCCGGCGACGCGCACGATCACAGTCGAAGGCTGGCAGCCGCTGTCCCGCGCCGGGTGGACACTGCACTACACCGACAGCCAGGAACTCGCCAGCGGCTCATGGGGTCCGGCAACACCCGCCACGAATGCCTTCGATGGCAACCCGTCCACGTTCTGGCACACGGAATGGTTTTCCACCATCGCTCCGCTCCCGCACGAACTTCAAATCAACCTCGGCGCCACGCACGATCTCGCAGGATTCACCTACCTCCCGCGCCAGGACGGGGTGAGCAACGGCAAGATCACCCACTTCGAATTCTACCTCAGCACCGACGGCGTGAATTGGGGCGCGCCCATCTCAGCGGGTGTGTTCCCGAACTCCTCCGCGATTCAACAGATCACGTTCTCGAAACAACCCGCGCGCTACATCCGCCTTCGCGCCCTCGGCGAAGTCAACGGTCAGCCTGCCACCGCCGTCGCCGAACTCGGGGCCTTGCTTCCGCCCGCCACCACCCCGTCGGTGCGCCTGATCTCTCCTCACTCCAAACACATTCAAACTTCGTCGACTCTCGTCGCGCGGGCCGACGCCAGCGTGCAAGCCGGCCAAGGCGTCCGCTTCACGCTCAATGGCAGCAACAGCATCGACGACTACGCCGCACCTTACGAAGCCACGTTCAACGGTCTCTCCGGTGACGGACATCAGATCGAAGTCCACATCATTGACGGCTCCGGCAACCTCGTAACCGGCGTCGCCCGCTATGACCGCGCCAGCCAGATCGGCATCGGGGACTACATCGTCGCGCTTGGCGACAGCATCACCTACGGCTTCGGCGACGACATCACGTCCGACAACACCTCTGCCGACGGCCGCAATTCATCCGCTGGCTACACGCCGATCCTCGCTAGCGCACTCTCCGCCGCACGGGGTCGTCCAGTTGCGATTTTCAACGAGGGCATCGGTGGCGAAAACTCCGCCCAGGCCGCCGCGCGAATCTGGACCGTCGTTCAAAAGCATCCCAACGCGCAGCAATTCCTCATCATGTATGGAGCGAACGACGCGTTCGTTCCCCGCGCGAGCGGTCTCGGCTTGCAACCCGGCGACCCTGGCTACGCCAACAGCTTCAAAGACCACATGCAGCAGATCATCGATGTTGTGATCGCCGCGGGGAAATCTCCCGCCCTCGCGCTCACGCCTCCCATCGAGCCGATCGGCGGCAGCAACGATCTCCGGCTCCGCGCTTACAATCAGGTCGTGCTCGAGCTCGCCGCCGATCCAAACAACGAAATCTCCGTCGTTCCGCCCGATTTGCACACCTACTTCGCGACCCGCATTCCCACTCACTACATCCCGGACGCCATCCACCCCAACGGCCTCGGCTACCAAAGCATCGCCCAACTCTGGCTAAACGCCCTCGAGTGACCCGCTCCGCTTTGCCGATGTTCAACACTCCCATCGTTCTCATCATTTTCCGCCGACCGGAATTCACCCGCCGCGTCGCCGAGATCGTCGCCACCCTCGATCCGAAAACGCTCTTCGTGATCGCCGATGGTCCTCGCGCCGATCGGCCCGACGAAGCCGCGCTCTGCGCTCGAACCCGAGCCGTTATCGACGAGTTCAAATGGAATGGCACGGTCATCAAACACTACTCCGATGTAAACCTCGGCTGCGGCCGCCGGCCCGCGACCGGCATCGACTGGGTTTTCAGCCAAGTCGATGAAGCGATCATTCTCGAAGACGACTGCGTTCCCCATCCGTCGTTCTTTCGCTACTGCGAAGAGATGCTGGAACGCTACCGCGACGATGAGCGCATCATGCACATCGCGGGCACGACGTTCCGTCGCGAGCCGCTTCCGATCTCCTACAGCTATACGTTCTCGCAGATGAACGCCGCCTGGGGTTGGGCGACTTGGCGCCGCGCATGGAGGCATTTCGATTTCAACGTGGCCCTTTGGCCCGAGCTTCGCGGCACTTCCTGGCTTTCCGAAGTGTTGCCCGACTCCCGGGTCGAGAAATTCTGGGCCGACAGCTTCGATCGCGCCTACGCCCCGCAGGGCAACCTCAGCTATTGGGATCATCAATGGGCCTTCGCCGTCTGGGCCAACAACGGACTCGCCGTGGTGCCACGTCGCAATCTCATCACCAACATCGGCTGCAATCGCGATGGCACCCACTGCGCGGACGAAAACGACATCGTCGGCAATCTCCCCGCTCATCAAATCGAGTTCCCTTTGCGCCATCCGCCCACGGTTTTGCACAACCGCAGCCTCGATCGCGAATTCGTCCGCAACGTGATCGCGCCTCGTCTCTTTCCCCCTCCGCCTCCGGTCACGACCCGTATCCGCAAACGCGCGCGTCGAATCTTGGGACAAGTAAAATCGCTGCTCGGCCCCAGTATCTCGATCCAGGCCTTCGCGCGTCACCCGGCGCCGCACGAGTAAACGTCACCGCGACTCGTCTGCGTTCGCTTGTCCTCTCCCCGCGCCGCAATCGCTGCGCAGTCCCACATTCCTATGCCTCGCCGCACCGCTCTTCGGTGGCGCCGTTTCTGGATCCGCCTTGCGCGTCCTCGCGGCCTCGGCCGCATCGCCGCGCATCTCGCTCGGCTCGGTGTGCCTCCTTATCACGGCGGCACCTATCTCGCCCATCTTCACGTTCGAGGCTTCGTCGCGCCGACCGCAAACCTTGTCCATCCGCACATCTCGTTCGGCAAATACGTCTACGTCGGCGACCGCGTGAACACGTTCGCCGACTACGATCAGGGCGAAATCCGTTTTCAACACCGCGTCGAGATCTACGGTGACTGCTTTCTCCGCACCGGCCCCGAGGGCCTGATCGAGATTGGCGAGGGCACTCACGTCCAGCCCGGTTGTTACTTCGTGTCCTGCCAAGCTCCCATCATCATCGGCCGCAAGGTCGAGATCGCTCCAGGTTGCGCGTTCTACTCGAGCACGCACGGCATCGAACCCGGGAAGCTCATCATGGAGCAGCCCATATTCTCGAAAGGTCAGATCGTAGTCGGCGACGGAGCCTGGCTCGGTCACCGCGTCACCGTGCTAAGCGGCGTCACCATCGGCCCGGGAGCCGTGATCGGCGCCGGCTCGGTGGTTACCCGCAACATTCCTGCCGACGCGATCGCGGGCGGCATCCCGGCCCGGGTGATCGGCCACCGTGATGCCTCGGCCACTCCCGCGTTTGCTTCCCCTCTCCCGAACACCACGTGACCACCTCCTCCTCATGAAAACCGTCATCCTCGCCGGCGGCTACGGCACCCGGATCTCCGAAGAAAGCGCCACCCGTCCCAAACCCATGGTCGAAATCGGCGGCCTCCCCATCCTTTGGCACATCATGAAAATCTACAGCCACTACGGCCTGAACGATTTCATCATCTGCCTCGGCTACAAGGGATACGTCATCAAGGAATTCTTCGCGAATTACTTCCTTAAACAGTGCGACGTCCGCATGGACCTGCGCGCAAATCGTCTCGAATTCCTCACCAACGGCGTGGAGCCGTGGCGCATCACTCTTGTGGATACGGGCGAGAAAAACATGACCGGCGGCCGGCTGCGCCGCGTCCGTGAGCACATCGGCGACGAAACGTTCTGCATGACCTACGGCGACGGCGTTACCGACCTCGATATCCCCGCCACAATCGCCTTTCACCACGAACACGGAAACCTCGCTACCGTCACCGCGATCCAGCCGCCCGGCCGCTTCGGCGCATTCGCTCTCTCCGAATCGAAAACTCGCATCGAAAGCTTCCGCGAAAAGCCCATCGGCGACGGCGCGTGGGTCAATGGCGGCTTCTTCGTCCTCGAGCCCGGCGTCATCGACTACATCGAGGACGACATGACCACCTTCGAACAACAGCCGATGCAAAGCCTCGCACGCGATGGCCAGCTCCACGCCTATAAACACGCCGGCTTCTGGCAGTCGATGGATACGCTCCGCGACAAGATGTATTTGGAAAACCTCTGGGCGAGCGGCGATGCCCGCTGGAAGGTTTGGGACCGCCACCACGCGAGCCTTGCCAGCTAAAACTCTGCACTCCCTCCCAACATGACTCCTGCATTCTGGCACGGTAAGAAAGTTTTCATCACCGGTCACACCGGCTTCAAAGGCACCTGGCTCACGCTCTGGCTCCAACGGCTCGGAGCCGAGGTCGTCGGCTACGCTCTTCCGCCGTCGACCGAACCGTCGATGTTCACGCTCACCCGTGCGAGCGAGGGAATAAAGTCAATCGAAGGAGACGTCCGTGATCTTGCGAAGCTTCAATCCGCCTTGCGCGAGCATCGCCCCGAAATCGTGATTCATATGGCCGCGCAGGCGCTCGTGAAAACGGCCTACGCTGATCCCGTGACGACCTACACCACCAATGTGGTTGGCACGCTCAACCTCCTCGAATCCGTTCGTCACACCCCGTCCGTCCGCGTCGCCGTCTGCATCACGAGCGACAAATGCTACCAGAACGACGAGTGGGTCTGGGGTTACCGCGAAAACGACCGCATGGGCGGCCACGATCCTTACTCGAGCAGCAAAGGCTGCGCCGAGCTTCTCATCTCCGCCTATCGCGACTCCTATTTTTCTCCGGAAAAAATCGCCGAACACGGGGTCGCCCTCGCGAGCACGCGCGCCGGCAATGTCATCGGCGGCGGCGACTGGTCGAAAGACCGCCTCGTGCCCGATACTGTCAGCGCAATCATGGCCGGAAAACCCGTGCTGATCCGGCGACCGCACGCCGTTCGCCCCTGGCAGTTCGTCCTCGAACCACTTCGCGGTTATCTCGACCTCGCCGAGCGCCTCCATCAGGAGCCCGCGAAATTCGCTGGCGCGTGGAACTTCGGACCCGACATCGAGCAGATCAAACCGGTGCAGTGGATCACCGATTATCTCACAAACCGCTGGGGTGAATCCGCCACTTGGATACTCGATGGCGCCAACCATCCGCACGAAGATCATTTCCTCCGCCTCGATTGCACCAAGGCCAAAAGCATCCTCGGCTGGCGCCCCGCGCTCGATCTTCCGACGGTGCTCGACTGGATCGTCGACTGGTATCGGGCATCCAAGGAAAACGCCGATCTCCGCGCCGTCACCGAAGCGCAGATCGACCGCTACGAAACGCTCGTGCGCGAATCCTCCGGGGAGTTGTCACTCCCCGCGACGTCCCCGCTCCGCAAAGCTTCGTGAGGCCGCCATGACGTTTCACACCACTCCCATTGCGGGCGCCTACGTGATCGAGTTGACCCGCCGCGAAGACGTTCGCGGTTCGTTCGCCCGGGTCTGGTCCACCGCCGCACTGCGGGAACACGGCGTCGCTTTCGACATCGTCGAGATGAATACCTCGCGCACGCTCCGTCGCGGCACCATTCGAGGCCTCCACTATCAAACCGAACCGCACGCCGAGGCGAAGTTCGTCCGCTGCACCCGCGGTGCTCTCTACGATGTGGTTCTCGATCTGCGCCCCGACTCTCCCACCTACTTGCGTTGGGCCACGTTCGATTTGCGCGACTCCGCTGACCGCACGCTCTACATTCCGCCCGGCTGCGCTCATGGCTTCCAAACTTTGGAGAACAATTCTGAGATAACCTACGCCGTCTCCGCCACGTATCATCCGGAATGCGAGCGCGGCGTCCGCTGGAACGATCCCGCCTTCGGCATTTCCTGGCCAATCTCCGAAGTAATCCTGTCTGACAAGGACGCGAATCTCCCCCTCGTGAGCCCGGCGCCCAAGCGTATCCAAACTTTGGTTACCGCTTAGGCCGCGACTCCACCCTAGCGCAACTCGCGTCAGCCAACGCCACCCATGTCCCGCCTCCTGGTCACCGGCGCCACCGGCCTGATCGGCCGTCAACTCCTGCCGCAGCTTCACGCGGCCGGCTACGAGGTCCACGCCCTCGCGCACCGCACGGACATTCCCGCCGATGCGCGTCCGTTCGCCACGTGGCACTCCACCGATCTCCTCAGCACCGAGTCCACTCGCTCCGTCGTTCAATCGATCTCAGCCGAATACCTGCTCCACCTCGCGTGGCCCGCTCTCGTCAACAGCCTCAACAGCGGCATCCATCAAACCTTCCTCGAGGCCAGCCGCCCCCTCCTTCGCGAATTTTATCTGGCTGGAGGTGCCCGCGCGGTCGTCGCCGGCACCTGCTTCGAATACGATTGGAGCAACGGTCTCTGCGTGGAAAATCACACGTCGCTCAAGCCTTCCACCGCTTACGGCGCTGCCAAGGTTCAACTGCTGCAATACCTCGAATCGCTCGCGCGGGAACTGCATCGCAGCTGGGCATGGGGCCGGATCTTCCTTGTTTACGGCCCGCATCAAGATCCCACTCGCTTCGTTCCGGCCGTCATCCAAGGCCTGCTCGCGCGGCGCCCGGTTCCGTGCACCGAGGGGTATCAGATTCGCGATTACCTGCACGCGTTCGATGTCGCCGGCGGTCTGCTTCGCCTGCTCGAAAGCGGCCACGAGGGCACGTGCAACATCGGTTCCGGCGAAGCGGTTTCCCTCCGAGAAATTGCCGGACACCTCGCCGACCTCGTCGGAGGTCGTGAACTCCTGCAGTTTGGCGCGCGCCCCACTCCCAAAGGTGAACCGCCTGCAATCCTCGCCGACGTCCACCGGCTGCGCCACGTCATCGGCTGGACTCCACGTTTCTCCCTGACGGCCGGTCTCGGCGACACCGTCGCGGCGCTGCAGTCCGCCGCGCGCGCCTCCGTCCTCGCCTGAATTTCACTATGCCTCAGATCTCGATCCTCGGCGCCGGTATGGCCGGCTTCGGCGCTGCTCATCGCCTCTCCGCCGCGGGCTTTCGCCCCCATATCTTCGAACGCCACCGCTACCACGGCGGTCACGCGGCCTCGTTCAAACATCCCGGCGGCTGGATATTCGACGACGGCCCGCACCTGTCGTTCACGAAGAACGAACGCATCCGCGATCTCTTTGCCGAGAGCGTCGGCCAACGTTTCCAACAGATCCCCGTTCAAGCGAACAACTACTGGCGGGGCCACTGGATCAAGCACCCCGCTCAATGCAATCTCCACGGTCTTCCGCCCGAACTGCTCGTCAAAATCATCGGCGATTTCGTTCAGGCCAGCAGCGCACCCGCGACCTCCATCCGCACTTACGCCGATTGGTTGTATGCAAGTTTTGGCCGCACCTTCGCCGAAACCTTCCCAATGCAATACGGGCGAAAGTTTCACACGACCACAGCCGACAATATGTCGACCGACTGGCTCGGACCGCGGCTCTATCGGCCCACCCTTGAGGAGGTCCTGCGCGGCGCGCTCTCGCCCGACACCGCTGACGTCCATTACATCACGCAGTGCCGCTATCCCACGCATGGTGGTTTCGTTTCCTACTTCGATCGTTTCCTCGCCTGTGCCGACACCCACCTTGGTCACGAGGTGATCGAGATCGATGTTGCCGAGAAAACCCTCTGTTTCTCCAACGGCACCCGAGTCGGCTACGACGTCCTCGTTTCCTCCCTTCCGCTTCCCGTCCTGATTAAGCGGATACCCCACGCACCGCGCGACGTCGTCGAAGCCGCCACCCGCCTCGCGTGGACCGGAGTCCTCCTCGTCAACCTCGGCATCGATCGCGCGGAGATCTCCAAAGCTCATTGGAGCTACTTCTACGACGACGACATCGTTTTCAGCCGGCTGAGCTATCCCCACATGCAAAGCCCGCACACCGTCCCGCCGGGCTGCGGCAGTTTCCAGGCTGAGATCTACTTCTCCCAACAATACAAGCCGCTCGAAGCTGCTCCGGACACCTACATCCCGCGCGTTATCGCCGATTTGAAACGTTGCGGCCTGCTGAAGGACTCCGACCGCATTCTGTTTTCGCAAGCGTCCGTCGCTCCTTTCGCGCAGGTGATCTTCGACCTCGAACGCGCCGCCGCGCTCGAAATCGTCCGCGGCTATCTCGACGACGTCGGCATCGCCACCTGTGGCCGCTACGGCGAGTGGGGCTATCTCTGGACCGACGAATCCTTCCTCAGCGGAGAACGCGCCGCCGAACAAACTCTGGCCCGACTCAACGCCGCGTCGTCCAGCGCTGCCGCCTGAGATTATCGCCTTCCTTCAACCGCTCCCATCATGCTGCGCGCGCTTCATCGCCTGTTCCTTCCTCCTTACCGCCGCACCCGTTCGCCGTCGAAACGCGTTGCCATTCTCATCCCCCTTTCCACGCGCTCCGACCCCACCCCCGACGAACGCATTTCGCTGAACCACCTCGAACGCTACCTCGGCCGCTACGATCGCTTCTTTCTTGCGCCCGAAGGTCTCCCCCTCGAGTTCCCGGAACATCAGGTCAAACGCTTCTCGAAAAAATTCTTCGGCTCCGTCGGCGCCCACACGCGTTTCCTGTATTGGCCGGGCCTCTACAAAGCCTTCCTCGATTACGAATTCATCTTCTTCTATCACCTCGATGCGCTCGCATTCTCCGATCAGCTCGAGCAGTGGTGCGACGCGGGGTTAGATTACATCGGTCCTCCTTGGCTCAAATGCTCCGATACGCCTTGGGTCACGCGCCCACGCGTCGGCAATTGCGGCTTCTGTCTCATGCGCGTCGAGTCGGCACTCAAGGCGCTTCGCAACCGCTACCGCACGTCGCCAAGCATGCTGTGGCTCGATCTTTTCACGAGCAACTGCGACCGCCTCGGTCCCATCATCGATCTACTCCGCCGGCTCCAGCCGCGTTTCCCCGTATCGAAACTCGTCAATCGTCCGCTCGAAGAGCTCGACAAGATGCAAAATCCGGGGCCGCACAACGTGAACACCGACATCTTTTGGTCTGACCGCGCCGTCCGCTACCTGCCCGAATTCAAAGTCGCTTCGTTCGAGGAGGGCCTGAAGTTCGGCTTCGAAGCGGCCCCCCGCACCTGCCTCGAGCTCAACGGCGGACAAATGCCCTTCGGCTGCCACGCCTGGCCCCGCTACGACCGCAAGTTCTGGGAGCCCTTCCTCATCGCATCGCCTGCCGCGTGAACACCGCCTGCCGAATCCCAGCCGCAGCGCCGACGCTCGAAGAGTTTCCCGCGCCTCCACCCGGCCGCACCGGCTGGCCGTGGACCCGATCTTCGTTCGTTTCGACGAACAACAGCGGAAAGTCCTGGCCGCGCATCGCGATCGTCACTCCCAGCTACAACCAGGGCGCCTATCTTGAGGAGACAATCCGTTCAGTCCTTCTCCAGGGATATCCGAATCTTGAATACCACATCATCGATGGCGGCAGCACCGACGACTCCGTCGCCATCATCCGCAAATATGAGCCGTGGCTCGCCAGCTGGGTAAGCGAGCGCGACCGCGGGCAGTCCGACGCCATCAACAAAGGTTTCGCCCGCAGTTCCGGCGAGATCTTCAACTGGCTTTGCAGCGACGATCTCCTCGAACCCGGCGCATTAAAGCTGGTGGCCGAGAGTTTCTTGCCCGATGCCGAGTGTGGCGCCGTCGTCGGAGATTGCCGCTGCCTCTATGAGCAAGATCCCGCCCGGTCCGGAATCCGCCGCTCCGATGTCGAGCGACTCAAACGGTCGCCTTTCGCCGCCGCCATCTGGCAACCGAGCTGCTTTTTCCGCCGCGATTTGATCGGCCGTTCACAGCTGGTCCTCGAAGACCTCCACTTCTGCATGGATCGTGAGCTGTGGTGCTACCTCGCTCGACGCGGTGCCACATGGAAACACGTTCCAATCGCCTTGAGTGTAAATCGCTTCACCGGCGCCAATAAATCCCTGACCGGCAAACAAAGGATCATCGCTGAAATCGATCGGATCTACCGCCAATACCACGGCGAGCGCGTTCCGCTCTCCGCCTGGTTGCGCCACGTTTGGCTTCCTCTCGTGCGTATCCAAAAACGCAATCCCTCTCCCGTCGTTCGCACCGGCTCGCGTGTGCTTTCCTCCGGGGTGTCGCTTCTGCTTCGGACTTTGTATCCGGTCGACCGGCTGAAGCTGCTTCGTTCCGAATACTACGGCTACGAGATGTGGTGAGCGCTGCGCGCGCCTTCCTTCCGACATACCTTCGCGCATCTCGCGCCGATCGCCTCATGTCCTCCGTCAGAGCATTTCATTTCGGTTTCGTTTCCACCATGAACGGCATGCCGTGGGGTGGCAGCGAACAGCTTTGGAGCGACACGGCCCTGCGTCTCCGGGATCGCCAGCATCATGTCGCCGCCTCCGTGTTTGGCTGGCCGACCCGCCCTCCGCGTCTAGCTGATTTGGCTCGCGCGGGCGTCGAGCTCTCGTTCCGCCCGCTGCGGCCAACATTAAGCGATCGCATCGCACTAAAACTCGCCCGAAGAATTCCTCGCTTCCGCGACTACTCACACGTCGCGTGGCTTAAGCGCAGCAGGCCCGACCTCCTCGTCATCTCCCAAGGCGGCCCCTGGGACGGCGTGCCATGGATGACACTCAGCCAGCGACTCGGGATTCCCTACTGCTCGATCATCCAAGCTCATAGCGAACTCTGGTGGCCGGCCGATTCTCGGCTCGCCGAAATCCGCGCCGGCTTGCTTGGCGCCGAACGGGTATTCTTCGTCTCACAGTCAAACCGCCGTCTCATGGAGTTGCAGTGCGGCACAGCTTTGACCAACGCCGAGGTGGTCGCGAATCCCTGCAAAGTCGACCGGTCGTCGGCGGTGAATTGGCCCGAATCGAACGACATCGTCCGCATCGCTTGCGTCGGCCGCATGGCACCCGCCGCCAAGGGTCAGGACGTTCTGCTCGAGGTGCTCGCGCAGGAGAAATGGAGAAAGCGTCCGATCGAGCTTCACCTCTTCGGCAGTGGCCCTGCCGAATCCTCCCTTCGCCATCTCGCTCTTTTCCTTCGACTGCCGAACGTGTTCTTCCACGGCCAGGTCTCCGACATTCGCGCCATCTGGTCTGCCAATCACGCGCTCGTCCTTCCATCGCGCTTCGAAGGCCTGCCGCTCACGATCGTCGAAGCCATGTTGTGCGCGCGGCCCGTCATTACGACCGATGTCGCGGGCAACACCGAAATCGTATCGGACAACGTCAACGGCTTCGTCGCCGGCGCGACCACTGTTCGACTGCTCGACGATGCGATGGAGCGCGCATGGTCCCTTCGCTTCAAGTGGCGCGAGATGGGCGTGCGCGCGCGCGCCTCCGCTCTGGAAATCACGCCCCGAGATCCGGTCGGGGAATTCGAACGCAAACTGGTCGACCTGGCAGCGCACGCCCGCTTGGTGCGCAAAACCGCTGCGCCGTCCCGCCCCGTGATCGCCGAACCAATCTTGGTGCAGCCGAGCGACTTTCCTAATCGGTGAAACTCTCGATCATCATCGCCACGAAGAACCGCGCCTCGTTTCTCCGCGAGACTATCGACGCGCTCCGTTCCGTCGAAATTCCGCCCGGACTCGAAGTGGTTCTGTCCGTCGTCGACAATGCCTCGAGCGACGAAACCGCGGAGGTGGTTCGCTCCGCCCGTTTGCCGCAGATGCGCGTTGAGCATCGGCACGAAACGGCCTCGGGGAAATGTTACGCACTCAATCACGCCCTCGCGCAAACGGACGGTGAGATGATACTGTTCACCGACGACGACGTGCGTCCGCCCCCCCACTGGATCGCGGGCATGACTCAGCCGTTAATCGACCAGGGTCCATGCGCCGTCGCCGGTGGAGTTGTCATCGCACCTCATTTATCACGGCCGTGGATGACCCCGCTTCACCGCTCCTGGCTCGCCGCCACGGACTGGCTCGATGCTCGCAATCCCCGCGGAATGGTCGGAGCCAATATGGCGTTCTCCCGCCACGTCCTCCGGCGCGTGCCGGCGTTCGACATCGAGCTCGGGCCGGGGGCCTTGGGCTTCGGCGACGAACAACTATTCGCGTCCCAACTGCTCGAAGCGGGATATCGGATTGTCGGTCGCACCGATGTAACAGTCGAACATCACTTCGAACCTAGTCGCTTGCTCCGATCTGCCTGGTTGCACGCAGCTCGCAAACGCGGCCGCGCCCAAGCCTACTGTGGTCATCATTGGGAACACTGGAGCAGCCGCTGGACGCGCCTCCGACGCATTCTCGCCGCCGCGCGACTCGCGCTCCATCGTCGAACTCATTCCGCGAGCCCCAACGACGAGGGCTGCTCCGAACGTGAACTCAATCTCGAGTTTCAATACGCGCTATACTGCGCTCATCTCTGCGAACGCCAGCGCCCGCGCAACTACAGCTATCGGGGCCTCCTGAAACGAGCGAGCGCAGCCCCCGCCTTCACGTCCTTCAACTCGCTCGCTTCCGCCAACCAATGAGCTCCGACTTCACCTCGACGACGGCGGGTTTTCCACTGTTACCCGTCGCAGCGGACTCCAGCGGCGCCGTCGCGGAACAGAGCCCCACGCTTGAAGCTCACTTCGTTCCCCGCTGGCCCCAAAATCCGTATCAGGCGGAGCTAGCTCGCCACCTGGCCAACAACGGCGTGGCCGTCTCGACGGAGACCACCCTCAAACGGATTCTTGCAACCGCTCGCCGACAAGGCCGCGTGCCTTCGATTGTTCACCTGCACGCCCTTCCTCCGTTCAGCTGGCACCCGCTCCGCCTGCTGCGCTTCGCGGCCTTCGTGTTCCGCCTATTTCAACTTCGCCGCGCCGGCACCCGCATCGTGTGGACGGTTCACAATGCTTGCGATCACGAGTCCGCGCACCCGCAGATCGATCGCCTCCTCTCTCGATTCGCTTACCGGACCGTCGACGCCGCCATTCTGCATTCGCCCGGCGCCCGCCGACTGGCCGAGCAACAATGGAAGTCCCAACGCCTCCGTGACGTTTTCATCATCCACCACGGGCACTTCATCGACAGCTATCCCGCGGCCGTAAATCGCGACGTCGCACGAGCCCGCCTCGGGCTCCCCGCCGACGCAATGATCTTCCTCTTCCTCGGCAATATTCGGCCCTACAAAGGTGTCTGCCAACTCGTGCGCGACTTCAAATCCGTCGCTACCCCGCGCATGCGGCTCGTTATCGCCGGCGATGTTCTCTCGCCCGACTTGAACGCCAGCATTGAGCGCGAAATCGACGACAGCCCGCTCATCGACTTCCGCCCCGGTTTCGTGCCCGACAGCGAAATCAGCGACTATCTCGGCGCCTGCGATATCGTCGTATTTCCCTACACCAAAGCTCTCACTTCAGGCGCGCTCATCCTCGCCATGTCTTACGGTCGCGCATGCATCGCACCGGCCATCGGGGCGCTGGCCGATACGCTCACTTCGCACGGAGGATTTCTCTACAGCCCTTCAACTCCGTCCGCTCTTCGCGACTCGCTTCAAGCCGCAATCGCGTCGAGCGCCAAACTCGACGACATGGGCGCGCACAACCGGGAACGCGCACAACAGTGGGGTTGGGACGAAGCCGCCCGCCAAACGGCTTCCGTTTACCGGCAAATTTCGCCTTCCCGCACCTGAACACTCGGCGGTCGCGTTGACGCAGCGCCAACCACGACGTCTCCCCTTCCCCTCTGCGTCTCCAGCTCACTGTGTCCCGCTCACGAATCCTTCTATTTTCCGCCGCCGTCAGCGCGCTCGCGTTCGTCGCGAGTGGTCGCGCGGACGAACTCGACCCGGTCTCATCGTCCTTCTCGGCCGAGCCGGCCGCCAGCGTCCCGTTCGATCGTGCGCTCCGTCCCTTCGAACGGATCCTGCGTTCGGCTCACCCGGAACTGGGTTACAGTTTCGTGCGCGCCCAAGGCGTGCTCTCTGCTCCCGGCGCCGAGGAAACCACGACAATCCAGACGGTGTCACTTTCGACGTTCTTCAATCTCGGGCAGTTTATCACCTTCCGCTATCGTCCGACTTGGAGTTACTACTCCAGCGAAGCGTTCGACAACAGCTTTGGGCAGGATATGGGCGCCCAGTTCGCCCGGTCTCTCAGCGAATGGAATTTCCGGGCTGGTCACCGTTTTTCGGATACTTCCATGCCGCTGGTCGAAACCGGCATGCAAACTTCGCAGGAGATTCACGAGACCACATTGCAGGCACAGCGCCGGCTCGGAGCACGCACCGTGCTCGAACTCGGCTTTCGGCAAAACACCCGACGCGCCGAGGGGTTTTCCAGCTCCGAGAACTGGTCTACCGAAGACTGGCTCCAATATCAGATTTCCGAAACCGTGGGTGTCGCCGCTGGTGTCGAGCTCGGCTACGCGAGCGTGAACAACGGCAACAACATGAGCTATCACCAGCTCAACGGCCGCATCAACTGGCGACCGACGGAGAAACTCGGCATCGCCGCCCACGGCGGAGTCGAGACACGCGAGTTCATCGACTCGGATATCGATGATGCCCGCACGCCCGTTTACGGAGCCTCGATCACTTACGCGCCGTTCGATCAGACCACGTTCACGATCGATGGCGACCAAGCCGTGAGCGCCTCTTATTTCCAAAGCCAAGTCCATCGCACGAACAGCTGGCAAGCGACTCTCTCGCAGCGCTTCCTTGGTCGTTTGAACGTGAGCCTGAGCTATCGCCGGCGCGCGTCGAGCTACAGCCCGACCTCCGCCTTCGTTCAGGCAAACCGCCAGGACGAGGGCAGGACGTGGAGAGTCGATATCGGCACTTCGCTCTACAACCGGGGGGCGATCACCGTTTTCTTCCAAGACAAACGCAACGTGTCCACGGACCCGCGTTTCGCCTTCGACGGCCATCAGATCGGTCTCCACCTCAACGTGGCGTATTGAAATGCCTCATACGCGTCCCCTCGTCTCGGTGATCATCCCCGCCTGCAATGCGGCCGCGCATCTACAGGAGACGATCGACTGCGTGCTGCGCCAGACCTTGTCTTCGTTCGAAGTCATCATCGTCGATGATGGCTCCACCGACGACACTGCTGCCATTGCAGCTGCAGCCGCGACGCGCGATCGACGTTTCCGTGTCTTGCGTTGCCCGAACAGCGGCGTGGGCGCCGCGCGCAACGTCGGGCTCCAACTAGCGCGTGGCGAGTTCATCGCTCCGCTCGACGCCGACGATCTGTGGGCTCCGCGCAAACTCGAGAAGCAGGTCGCACGGCTCGAACACGCCGGAGCCCAAGCCGGCCTCGCCTATTGCTGGTCGCGCAACATCGATCGTTCGGGTCGGGTGATTTCCTGGGCTCATCCCTGTCGCTTCGAAGGGCGCGTGTCGCCCGCTCTCCTCATCGGCAACTTTCCGGGCAACGCCAGCGTCCCGCTCTTCCGCGCTTCGGCTCTGCATGCGGTCGGCCCATATCTGACGCGGGACGAGCAAAAGGGCGCGCAAGGCTGCGAAGATTGGGACCTTAACATCCGGGTTGCCGAAAGTTTCGAACTTCGCTGCGTGCCCGACTACCTCGTCAGCTATCGTCAGTCACCGTGCGCGATGAGCCTGAACGTGCAATCGATGCTGCGTTCCTACGAAGCCACGATCCGTCGCGCTCTGTTGCGCGACCCGCAGCTCCCTCCTCAGCTTCTCCTCTGGTCCCGCAGTCGCTTCTACTCGTATCTCGCGAGCAAATGTTACACCTGGAGCGACTATGCGGGTGCGCTTGCCTTCACCACTCGCACGCTGCGGCTCGATCTTCTGGCCTGGCTCAACCGCCGTCACTATCGCATCGGCCTCTTCTCGATCGCGCATTTGGTCACGCGGGGATCGCTTCGGCGCCATCGCACCCCGCCCCCCCGAACTCCGGCCGCCGATCCGCTCTTCCAGGCCACGCCTCCCGCCTCCCGTGCGCTCACCAGCCTTTTCGCTCTGCTGGAGCGCCAGCGGATCGCCGTCGCCATGGCCACTCAATGCCGTCGGCGCAGCTCGTCCGCCAGACCCCGGCCCGTCTTCGGCTGATTCCTGCCACGGCTGACATTTCCCCTTCGCCGTTCCCATGCGTCTTGTTCGTCGCATCGAGTTCCTCGATCATGTCCGTGGCGTGGCCATTCTTGGCGTGGTGTTGTTCCATGCCGTCGAGGCGAGCTATGGGCACACGGTCTGGCAGGAAGGCCCCGCGTGGCTTCGCCCCGCCTCGCTCGGCAGCCTGGGTGTGGCCATGTTCTTTGTCGTATCCGGTTTTTGCATTCACACGAGCCACGTCGTTTCCGGGGAAAATGGTTTCGGCCGCTTCTTCCTCCGTCGTTTCTTTCGCATCTATCCGCCTTATCTGCTCGCGCTCACCTTGTTCGCCGCAGGACGCGATTTTTCGATGCCACAACTCGTGAGCCACGCCGGCTTGTTTCATAATTTCGACGGCCGCTGGTTTCAGGGTATCAATCCGTCGTTCTGGTCGATTGCCATAGAATGGCAGCTTTACTGCGTTTATCCCCTCTTCCATCTCGCCGCTCTGCGATTCGGATGGTCGCCGGTTCTCGCGGCGCTCGCGATCATCGAGATTTCAATCGTCCTGCTCGAGCGAGTTGCCGGACTGCCCATCGCCATCCGCCACAGCGTTTTCGCTTACGCCTGCTCGTGGTCAATTGGCGCCGCGTTGGCGGCCGCTTGGTTGCGCGGATCGCCGCTGCCCTTTCGCCATGTCTCGCATCGCATCCTCTGGCCGGTCCTCACGATCGTCCCGGCTTGCTTCGCTCCGGCGTTCACTTCGTTCTCCTTCCTCTTCGGAGCGCTCTCCACCGCGAGTTGGATCGCGTGGGCACTTTCTCGTGAATCTCTGCCCGCAGTCGGTCCGCGGCCTGCCTTCCTCCCGTTCGTCGGGGCATGCAGTTACAGCATTTACCTCCTGCATCAGCCCTTGCTGCGCGCATGGTCGATGCCGCAACTTCCGCCGCTTCTAAATCTTCTCTGGCTGCTCCTCGCGAGCGTTCCGATCGTGCTTCTCGGACACGCCGCCTATCGTTTCGTCGAACTGCCCAGCATCGCGCTGGGAAAAGCGATCTCCCGCGCCTTGCTTCCCCATCCTGAATATCGCGCGGCGCCTGCACCCTGACTCTCCGCCGCCGCCCAAGGCGCTCCCCCCAAGCCGCTCGCGCGAACACCCATGCCTGTTCCGCTTACCCCACTCTCGATCGACTTCGCCGCAAGGCCTGCGGACGAGGTTCCGCTGAGCCCGCCCCATCGCCGGGCGCGTGTCCTCGCGTGCTGGTCCGGAATTCCCCTCGGCATCGTGGAGGTTTCCGCCCGCGCCGGAACCATCCGCACCAGCGACGTCTTCGACGCGCTCATCCGCACGCATCCGCACGCGTTGCCCCGGGAAGCCGTGCGTCGCGCGCTTCTCACCACCGGTATCCGCGAGCGTATTACAGCGACCGCAGCCTCTTCTCCTCGCGCTTCGCTCGCAACCCCTGCGCTGCAGCTGTCCGTAATCGTTTGCACCCGCGATCGACCGGACGATCTCGCACGCTGTCTGCTCTCATTGTCCGCCCTGGATCCGGCGCCGTTCGAGATCCTGGTTGTCGATAATGCTCCTTCGACCGACGCCACGGCGCAGCTGGTCCGCGACCGTTTTCCTTTTGCCCGTTATGTCCCCGAACCCGTTCCCGGCCTCGACCACGCGCGCAATCGTGGGATCGCCGAATCGACGGGCAACATTGTCGCTTTCACCGACGATGACGTGGTCGTCGATCCCGGCTGGGTCGGCGCGCTCGCACACACGTTCGCTGCCGATCGCAACATCGCGCTCGTCACCGGCCTCGCCGAACCGCTCGAACAGGAAACCGACGCGCAGATCTTTTTCGAAAACTACGGTGGATTCGGACGTGGCGCCCGCCGGGTCTATCTCCAAGCCTGGCCCGATCGCCCGCTCCCGTGGACTCTCGTCGGCGCCGGTCAACTCGGCGCAGGCGCCAACATGGCCATCCGCCGCGATGTGCTCGCGCGCGTGGGCGGATTCGACCCCGCGCTTGACGTGGGCACTCCATCGTTGGGCGGTGGCGATCACGACATGTTCTTCCGCGTTCTTCGCGCGGGGGGCCTCTGCGTCTACGAACCTGCTGCCATTGTGCGTCATCGCCATCGCCGCACCACCGCGGAACTCGAGCGCCTGCTCTATTCGTATGGCCACGCAACGCGCTGCTTGTTCGATCGCGAAGCACTCAACTTCCCCAGCGATCAATCCGCCATTCGCCAGCTTCGTCGCTGGTGGTGGCGCGAATGGGCTTGGGAACGCCTAAAACGCTCCAGCTTCCGACCTCCCTTGGTTCCACTCCGCTTCGTCTGGTCGGAAATCAAAGGCTATCTCGACGCCGCAGGAGCTTACCGGAAAGCCCGCGCTCGCATCGTTCCCGACGAGAAACAACGTCCCGATTCTCCTTACACATCCGCTCCCCTCTCTGACGCGCCCGTTCGTTCCGATCGCCGCCTCATCTCGATCGATATCTCCGAGCCTCTGACGGAACTTGACGAAGCCGCCAACGTCGCGGCGGTCGACCTGCTCGTCACTTGTTTCGGCCGGCCGCTCGGCTCCGTTCGCATCCCGTCGTTCGGTCAAACGCTCTCCGCGCAACGTCTCGCCGACGAGATCGCGCACATGCTGTGGTATCAGCTGCTCGATCTGCATCACTGCGACACGTCCGCCGCTTACTTCGCCTTTCTCGATCGCGCTCGTGAAACATTCGCGTCCGCGCCGCGCGATCAACCGCTGTCGCCGTCGCGCACGGCCACAATCATCGTCACCACCTGCAACCGGCCGGAGCAACTGCGCCGCTGCCTCGCTTCACTGCGAACCTTGCGCACGTCCCGCCCGCTTCAACTCGTCGTCGTCGACAACCGGCCTCACTTGAACGCCGCCGCTCCGGTCCTCCTCGATTTTCCAGGAGTCGAGCTCGTCCTCGAGACTCAGCCCGGCTCCTCTGCCGCGCGCAACGCCGGTATCGCTGCCGCGCGGGGCGAGTTCATCGCCATGGTCGACGACGACATGCACGTTTCTCCCGACTGGATCGAGCGCCTCCTCGCTCCATTCGCGCGGGACGATGTGATGGTGGTGACCGGAAACACGCTGCCCGCACGTCTCGAAACCGAGGCCGAGCGCCTGCTGGAGGTTTACGGTGGATTCGGACGCGGCTTCTTTCCTTTCGATTTCGACCGTGCCTGGTTTCACCGCCCGCGCCGGCGCGCAGTCGCGACGTGGAAAATCGGCGGATCCGGCAACGCCGCGTTCCGACGCGAGGTCTTCAGCGAGATTGCGCAATTCGATCTCACCCTCGGCGCCGGCGTGCCCACCGGTGTCGGCGAAGACACCAAGCTCTTTTACGACGTCCTGCACGCAGGATACACCATTACCTACGAACCTGCCGCGGTCGCCTGGCATCATCACCGAATCGAGATGCGCGAACTCCGGCGCCAGCTCTTCGCATACAGCAAGGGCCACGTGGCTTATCATCTTCGCACGTTTTCAGACTACCGTGATGGTCGTGCGCTCGTCCGGATCTTCGCCGAGCTCCCGCTCGCGTTCTTCCACCGCACCGTCGAGCGCCTTCGTGGCCGCACGGAATACCCGCTTCGCCTTCTCTGCCTGGAGATGATCGGCACCCTCTTGGGCCCCTGGGCCCTCTGGCGCGCCAAGCGCCTCGCCGCCCGGTATCGTCGCGCCACGTCCCGCATCGTCACAAACCCGGCCCCGGTGAGTGGCATTCAGCCGGTCCTCGAAACCCACTCATGAGCGCGCCTCGCACCGCCTTGCTGCTCGAACGCCGGCGTTCATTCGAACACGGGCTCGACGTCCTTGCCGTGCTGGTGAGCCGGGACTTGAAACTACTCTACAAGCGCTCGGCTCTCGGCTTCGGCTGGGCGCTGCTACACCCGCTGATCCAGGTGTGCGTCTTCGTCCTGATCTTTCGTGGCGTGCTGGGCGTAACCGTCGAAAACTACGCGTCGTATGTCTTCATCGGCGTCCTGGTGTGGGGCTGGTTTCAAACCTCCCTGGCGCAAAGCACCTCGCTCATCACCAGCAGTCGAGCGCTGCTGCGTCAGCCGCGTTTTCCTCTTTCGCTTCTTCCGCTCGTCGCCGTCGCGGTGCGCCTTTTCCATTTTTCCCTCGCGCTGCCGATCCTCGTCACACTGCTGTGGATACAAGGCATTCGCCCGACATCTGCCTGGCTGGGTATTCCGCTGCTGATCGCCATCCAGTTCGTGTTCATCACGGCGTTCGCGCTCCCCCTCGCCGCCCTCAATGTCCGCGTGCGCGACACGCAGCATTTCATCGGCGTTGTCCTTCAACTCGCGATGTATTTCACGCCGATTTTCTACAGCATCGAGTCGCTCCCGGCAGAGGTGAGACGCTGGCTCGAGATCAATCCCATCGTTCCGCTGCTCGAGGGCTGGCGCACCATTCTGCTTCACGGCGACTGGCCCGACCCGACTCGCCTGGGAATCCTCGCGGGCGCTTCCGCGGTATTACTTATTCTGGGACACCGGATCTTCATGCACCAAAGCCGTCGCTTTGTGGAGGAGTTGTGAACTCGCCCGTCTTGATCGAGGTTAGCGCTGTCGGGAAGCGCTTCGCGCATCGGTCCGCGGGCACACCGCCGACATGGCGGAATTTTCTGCGGGGCTGGCGCCAACCGTCGCGCCCGCCGTTCTGGGCGCTGCGCGACATCTCGTTTTCCGTCCGCGCCGGCGAAATGCTCGGCGTGATCGGACGCAACGGCGCGGGCAAATCCACGCTCCTCAATCTTCTCGCCGGGGTCATCCAACCGACCGAAGGCCGCCTTTCTGTCCGCGGCCGCATCGGCGCGCTGCTGGAATTGGGCGGCGGCTTCGCCGACGATCTCACGGGTCGCGAAAACGCCATGCTCGCCGGTGTAACCGCCGGGCTCACCCGTCGGGAGGTGTATTCACGGTTGGACGACATCGTGGCTTTCGCGGAACTGGCCGAGTTTCTCGACGATCCGGTCCGCACCTACAGCACCGGCATGCGCATGCGACTGGCGTTCGCCGTGGCCGTCCACACCGACCCCGAAGTGCTGCTCGTCGACGAATTCCTCGCGGTCGGCGACCTTGCATTCCAAGCCCGCTGCCGTTCACGCATCGCCGAACTGCGCGCGCGCGGTTGCGCCATCGTGCTCGTTTCGCACGGCATGGGAGATGTCCGCGACACCTGCGACCGGGTGCTTTGGCTGCGTGATGGCGAGATCGCCGCCTTCGATTCTCCGGATGTGGTGACCTCTACCTACGAGGCCGAGATGCATCAACGCACGATGGAACTCTCGCGGGCCACGTCCCCGGGTCGCGTGCGTGCCCCCGGCGGATTCCGCGGCAAGCGTGTGGGTTCGCGCGAAATGGAAATCACCGCGGTTCACCTTCTCTCCGGCTCCACGGTGCGCTCCGGTGCCGCTTTCTCCATCGAGATCGCCTACCGCGGCGGTCGCGCTGCGCTCACGCCGATCTTTGTGGTTTCAATCACGACCGAAGACGGACGAGTTTGCGTCGACACCAACACCGAGGCCGCTCGCCTTTCCACGGAACGTCTTTCCCCGGCCGGCGCCATCCGCTTCACTATCCCGCGTCTTGAACTTGCCGCCGGCCGCTACTTCGCCAACGCCGGCATCTTCGATCGGGATTGGGACCACGCTTACGACCACCACTGGCACGCGTATCCGTTTTGCGTGGACGGCGCTCCCGCTCACCGGGGCGTCATCGCGCCTGCCTGCCAGTGGGACGTCGCCACGATCGCCCCCGCTCCGGCTACCGCCGCGGCTTCCTCTCCCTAATGAAAGCCAGCCTACATGTGGTTCTACGCCGGCTCTCTTGGTTTTCCGGAGTGCTCGCAACCCCGTTTCTCTCTCTGTTCGGCAACGGCTTCGACGCCACCGAAACCGATCGTGCGTTCTTCGATCGCGAGATCACGCAGATGATGGAGGACCATAACGTTCCGGGCGTCGCCGCGGTGCTGGTTCGCAGCGATGGCGTCGCCTTCACCGCCGGCTACGGATTCGCCGACCTCCAACGGCGTTCGCCTATCGATCCCGAGCAAACCGTTTTTCCTTTGGGATCGATCTCCAAGCTGCTCACGAGCATCGCCGTGCTTCAACTTGCCGAAACTGGCGCGGTCGACCTCCACACCGACATTCGAACCTACCTTGATGAGGTGTCGATCGACGACCGCTTCGACACCCCCATCACGCTCCACCACCTGCTCACCCACACCGATGGCTTCGATGCCCGTTGGCTGGTCGGTGGCGCTGCGCGCGTGCCGGAAAAAGTGCTTCCGCTTTCAGCCATGGTCTCGCGTCTCCCGGCCCGCACACTCCCTCCCGGCGAGATTTATGTTTACAGCGACGTCGGGCTCACGCTCGCCGGGCACATCGTCGAACATGTCGCCCGCCAACCCTTCTCCGACTACGCCGACGAACATATCTTCCGACCTCTGGGCATGACGCGCACCACCTTCAGCCCGCACCGCAAATTCTACTCCCGCGATCGCGCGACCGGTTACGAATACGACCGCCGGGGCCGCTTCCGCGCCACGCCGATCGTTTATCCTCACGCCAATCCCGCTTCCGGCGTCACCGCCCCCGTAGCCGACTTGGCCCCGCTTATCGGGGAACTTCTTCGCGGTTTTCGCTCCGGCACGAGCACCTTGCTCAGCTCGCAATCGATCACGTGGATGGGCACCAAACGCTTTGCTCATCACCCGTCGTTCCCCGGCACCGGTTACGGTTTTTACGAGTTCGTTCATCATGGCCGGCGCGCCCTCGTGCACGGCGGCATGCTGCCGGGCTTCACCGCCGTTCTCGTTCTCATTCCCGAATCCGACATCGGTCTCTGTATCGCCGCGAACCGCTTCGACCTCATCGCCTCGCTCGAAGACGATCTCTTGCGCAAAATCGTTGATCGCTTCGCTCCCCCGCCTCAACCGGTCGTCGCCGTCGACGCCCCGCTCCCCGAATCCCCGCCGGTCGCTGTCGACCTCGCCGGCACGTATCGCTGCGATCAATACTCGCACTTCTCCATCGACAAGATCTTCGTCCTCGCCGGCCTCGCCAACGAGATCGTCGTGGAAGCGCAAAGCGACGGCAGTCTTCTTTTTCAACCGCAGGGCTCACGTTGGCACCCGATCGAGCCCCTGCTTTACGAACGCGAAGGTTCGGCCGAACGCGTTCGATTTCAAATCGACGACGAAGGCCGCGGCCAACGCATTCTCGGTTCAGTGCAGTTCATGTCGTATCATCGCATCGAATTCTGGGACGACTACCAGCGACACATTCCGATCGGCGCTACCCTCATCGCACTCACCGCCATCGGAGGTCTCATCGGCACGTGGCGCCTGAGCTGCTGGCTCGGCTACCGCGGCGCAAACTGCGGCCGCGCCATGCATCTTCAGCGGCTCACCGCGATGCTTCTTCCCGCCACCATTGTCCTGATGACCGGCGGGCTCGCGTGGGTGTTGCGCGACTTGGAATTTCTTTCCGCCGCTTTCGGCGAGCCGCGTTCAATTGCCTGGCTGCGACTCATTCCCCTCGGCACTGCTACCGCCGCCCTGGTTCTGATCGTTGTCGGTATTAGGTCCATCCGGCGCGATGCCGTTCACCGCCTCGAGTCGTGGACCTATGTCGCATCGGCCACAGCCGCGTTTCTCCTCATGCCGTTTCTCATTCACTGGCAACTCGTCCGCGTGCCGGCTCCGGTCGTGGCATTCGTCGTCCGATGGCTCTCACCGTCAGTATTATAATCCCCGCCCACAACGCGGCTGCCACCCTCGCCGGGACCGTTGCGTCCGTGCAGGCCCAGACGCACGCGCAGTGGGAGATCGTCATCGTCGAAAACGGTTCGAGCGACGACACGCTTCGCGTCGCGGCGGAACTCGCCGCGCAAGATCCGCGTATTCGCGTCGTTCGCAGCGCAGCCAAGGGCGTCAGTCCTGCGCGCAACTGCGGACTCGAGCTCGCCCGACACGACTGGATCCTCTTTCTCGACGCCGACGATTGGATTCTTCCCGGTCATCTCGCGGCCCTCACGTCGATTCTCGCCGCCCGCCCTCTCCTCGACGCCGTGCACTGCGGTTGGCGCCGTGTCTCGCCTGGCGGCGAAACGCTGGTCGAACAAATCGGCCCCACCGACGAGGACCTCTTTCCCGTCTTCGCGCGCACCTGCGCCTTTGCCATTCACGCTTGTATCGTTCGCCGCAGTGCCGTGCTCGAAGTCGGCGGCTTCGATGTCACCCTGCGCACCTGCGAAGACTGGGATGTGTGGCAACGCATCGCTCGTGCGGGTGCACGCTTCGCACTGCACCCCGAGATCCTCGCCATTTACCTCGCCCGTCCGAGCTCCGCTTCGATGGACGGTCATCAAATGTTGCGCGACTCGCTCAAGGTGATCGCACGCGCCTTCGAGCGCGACCCCCGCGTGCCGCGCCCGCTGCCCGCGTATGCCGCCGGACTATCTGCGGAAATCCTCCCCGACGCCTGTCTCTATAGCTTGCTTTGGCAGGCCGGACTCGTGCTCGGAGCCGGCCAGGATGCCGCCTCGCTTCTCCAGTCTCTTTCACGCGAATCTCCCGCCAGCCTCGAAGTCGACGGCGCCGCATCCACCCTGTTCGACGCGATGCGGCTCCCCACCGCGTGTCCGCCGGGCGCCTGTTGGCACCTCCATTCGCAAATCCTTCCCCGCCTCCAATCTTTCCTCGCTGCCCTCGAGAGTCACACCGGCCAAAGAGGACTTGGTCGCAGCATCCTGGTTCAACTCGAACGCCACACCGTTCGATCGGCCAAAACATCTCGCCCTTTTACCGCCGGAAACACGCACGCCATTACTCTCGAGGTCACGCGCACGTTCCCGGATCTTACCTTGCCAGCGCCGATCGACCGGTTGCACTGTGCCGTCGAACTCGAGGGACAACCGCTGGGCGAGCTCGAACTTCCCGTCTGCGACGGCCTCGTTCCGGCCGATATTCTGGCCGACGCTGTCGCTGCCGAATTCGCTTGGACTATTCTCGGCCGCTTCTTCGCGCGCACGCTCTACCCGTCGCTCACCGTTCGCCGCGAAGGTCCCGGATACTCCGTTTATCGCGGTTCCCATCGTCTCATTCGCGACATTCCAGTTGACTCGCTTCCCGCCGACACACTCCACGACCACATCGGCTGGTCTCTCTTTATCCAGGAAGCTTGGGGACTTCCCCAGCCTGCAGGTGATGCGTTCTATGCGGCCGACACGATCGAGCGCCGCAACGATCCACGTCATCTCAAAAGCCCCGACTCCGAGTGGCTCTCGATCGACCTGCTCGACCCGCTACCAGCTTCGCGCCGCGTCCAACCTCGCCTCGATCTCGTGCTGACAGTCGCGGATTTGCCGCTGTGTCGGACCCGTGCGATTGTTCCTCGCCGCATCCTTTCTTCGGATACAATCCGTGCAGTCGTCACCACCGAGGCGGGTTTGGAGTTATGCCGCGTCTGCGTGCGAGAGGCCCTGCTGCAACGCCCGATCCCCACCCGTCGCACGCTCCGCCAACTCCTTGCCGACGCCCGCGTGCTTCGCCGTTCTCGTATCCACTTCAACGGTATCCCAGCCGAGCCCACCCCAACTCCGCCGCTCCTTCCGCCTTCGCGTCTCGCCATTTTGCCACGGTATCCATCCACCCCTTGCGGCTCGAGTGGATCCCGTCGTGCACTGCTGCCACGCGGCGTCACCAGCGAAGCGCTGCGGCTCGCGTCCACGCAGGGCGTATCCGTGGTCGGCCATGCCGCGTCCCCTGGCACCATTCTCTACAGTCCCGAACTGCTGCTGCGCTCTCCCAAACGACTCGCTCCGCCACCTCGCGCAACCAAACCTCTTCCTCCTTCCGACCCCGGGTATTTCGACCAACTTTTCGCGAGCCGTAGCGACCCGTGGGATTACACGTCGGACTACGAGCAAACGAAATATCGCCAGACGCTCGATCTGCTCCCGTCGTCGAAACCTCGTCGCGCGCTCGAGCTCGCCTGCGCCGAAGGCCATTTCACCGTTCAACTCGCCCCGCGCGTCCGCGAACTCATCGCGACCGACGTAGCCGCAACCGCCGTGCAGCGCGCGCGAGAACGCTGCGCCGCCTTTCACCACGTTTCTTTTGAACAGCTCGACCTCGTTTACGACCCGCTCCCCTCGGGGGTTTTCGATCTGATCGTTTGCAGCGAGGTTCTCTATTTTGCCGGAACCCGCGCCAACCTCGAAGTCGTCGCCGCCAAATTCGCCCAAAGCCTCGAACCAGGCGGCCACATCATTCTCGCGCATGGCAACGTCCACGCCGACGACCCCACGCAACCAGGCTTCGACTGGGATCTTCCTTTCGGCGCCAGAACGATCGGAGAGGTTTTCTCCGCCCATCCCGATCTGCATCTCGCCCGCGAACTTTCCACCCCGCTCTATCGGATTCAGTTGTTCCGGCGCCGCCAGCCTTGGCTTCGCAACCTCGTGCTCACGCCTCCGCGTCGCACGGCGATTCCGTTATCCGCCCAGCTTCCCGATCACGTCGCTCGCCAAGTGATTTGGAAGAGTTCACCTCCGCCGGTTCCTTCCGCCGCCCCGACGGCACACACGGCCCAGCTGCCCATTCTCATGTATCACCGGATCGCCGAGGACGGTCCGGACGCTCTCGCGCGCTATCGGCTCGATCCCGCGCGTTTCGAGCAGCAGATCGCTCATCTTGCGGCAGCTGGATATCGCAGCGCCACCTTCGAGGAATGGCGCGCCGCGCGTGAAGCCAAGCGCCCCCTTCCTGGCAAACGGATCGCGCTCACGTTCGACGATGGTTGTATCGACTTTTACACGACAGCGTGGCCGATCCTCCAACGCTATAAGTTCGGCGCGATCGTCTTCCTCCCTTCGGACGAAATCGGCGGGAGTTGCCGCTGGGACGCCCGCTACGGCCCGCCCGCGCCACTGATGAACTGGGATCAGATCCGCGACCTTCATGAGGATGGCGTGGAGTTCGGCTCCCACACCGCCACGCACGCGATGCTCACCGGCCTGACCATCGAGGAAATGGCCCGCGAAGCGCTTCGTTCCCGCACCGCTCTCGAGGAGCAGATCGGCCAAACGATCATGAGTATCGCGTATCCATTCGGCGCCTACGACCGCATCGTCGAAACGGTCTGCGGCGCTTGCGGATACGTCTTCGGTGTCACGTGCGAAGCTCGCCTTTGCGATGTTGGTGACCGCCTCCTCGCGCTGCCCCGTCTCGAAGTCACCGGCGACCTGCCGTTCGAGTCGTTTGTCGACCTGATCGCTGGTTGAGCTCCAGCCGCCGCCCGCTCAACTCGAGCCGTCCTGCGACGATCCGCTTTGATCCGCTGCGCCCGGATCGAAGCCCTCCTCCTCCACCACCAAAACCAGGCGGTAGCTGTCGCCGCTCGTCCCACTTTCGCCTAAATCTTGCGGTCCTTTTGCCGCGATCTGCGCTCGTCGCTCCAACTCCGTCGCGAGCTCCTCGAAATCCTCTTTCCTTCCCGCGATTCCTCGCCAGGTCACCTCGCGCTTCTCCGCGGAGATCAAACGCAGATTAGAGAACGGTCCCAAATGCGTGTGCTCTCCCAATTCTGCCTCTGGCGACATCGCGAATCGCCGCACTTCGGCCGCGAAAGCCGCAATCCCTTTTCGATCGGCGCGAAATATCCAGCGCTTCTCGGACATCTCGCAATCATACCAAAATCCGAGCTCCCGCCACCCCTCCCGCTCCATTTCCGCAATCCTCGCGTCCTGCGGCGACTTTCCGAAGGGCAGCTGTTTTGGCGGCGTGAGCGGTGTATCCATGGCGGTGAGCCTGCGCGCTTCGACCGCACGCAAACACGAAAGTTCTGCCACGCTGTCTCTTCTCGCCGTCGACGTCTATTTGCAACTCACGCAAGATCAACGGCCCGTTGCCCACTCGTCAGCTCCCATCAACCGAGCAAATCACGAGATTTTACCTAGTTTAGACGAAGCCGCCTCCTCAGCTCGCGAGTTCTTTCCCTCATCCAACATCGTCTCGCAGGCCTGGCCCGCGGCGGAAAAAAGTGGTGGTAGGACCTGGATTCGAACCAGGGAAGGCGTAAGCCAGCAGATTTACAGTCTGCCCTCGTTGGCCACTTGAGTATCCTACCACGAAGGGAACGCGGAAAATTTCGTCTCCCGAATCGAACGGCAAGGTTTTTTTACCACAACCTTGCCACCTTTTCGGGCGAGAATTTCCTCGGCTCGCATGCTCGAACTCCCCCGCGATCTGCTCGAGCACTTCCTCGACCGCGGTCTGCTCGCCGTCATCTTCAGTATCTCCGGTTTCCTGCTCGCGTTTTTCCTGGTCGCGCGGCTGATGAGCGAGAAACGCGCGCCGGCTAACACGTTCGCCTGGCTCCTTATCATCGTTCTCCTGCCCTACGTGGGCGTGCCGCTCTACTTGCTGCTGGGTGGCCGAAAACTCCGCCGTATCCAGGAACGCAAGTCGCGTCTCCTGCCCGCGCTCCCGGCCGATCTCACGAGTCCGTCCGTTTTCGCCACACGACCCGTTGCCCATACTGTCATGGCCAGCGGTGCCGCCGCTCCCGTCGCAGGCAATCGCCTCACGCTTCTCACCACGGGCCAGGACGCCTTTCGCGCGCTCGAAGCCGGTATCCGCGCCGCCCAACATTCGATTCACATCACGACGTTCATCCTCGGTCGCGACGACACCGGCCGACGCATCGTGCGCCTGCTCGCCGACAAGGCCCGCGCCGGCGTGAAGGTCCGCCTCCTCCTCGACTCGATCGGCTGCATGTTTCTCAGCCGCGAATTCGTCCACCCCATCAAACGCGCCGGCGGCGAGGTCGTTTGGTTCATGCCCGTGATTCCTTTCACGCCGCGCGGCTCCGCCAATCTTCGCAATCATCGCAAGATCGCCGTCTTTGATCACGACACCGCCCTGATCGGCGGCCATAATCTCGCCCGCGAATACATGGGGCCCGGCCCCTTCCGCAAACGCTTCAACGATTTCGGCGCCCTGGTCGAAGGTCCCGCGGCCGTTCTCCTCAACGAGATCTTCATCGCCGATTGGTGTTTCGCCAGCCGTCAGTCAGCCGACGCGCTTCACGCCGAAATCCCCACCGATAACATCGCTGCCGCCCGCGGCGATGCCGACTTGCAGGTTGTCGCCAGCGGCCCCGACGTCCCCGGCGATCCGCTCTACGAGGGTATTCTCGCCATGATCCAGGACGCTCAACGCGATCTCTGGATCGTCACGCCTTACTTCCTTCCCGACGAGGTCCTGCTTCGTTCGCTCAAGGTCAAAATCCACGCGGGCTGTTCCGTTACCTTGATCCTGCCCGCGCGTTCCAATCATCCCATCACTGACCTCGCGCGGCGTCACTACGTTCGCGAGCTGCGTCGCGCCGGCGCCCACGTCTGGCTTTATCAACCTGGCATGATGCACAGCAAAGCCATGATCGCCGACGATCGCGTCGCTCTTTTCGGCTCCGCCAATTTCGATCCGCGCAGTCTCTTCGTGAATTTCGAAGCCGGGGTTCTCGTCCACTCGGCGCCCGACGTCCGTGCGATCAAACGCTGGGCCGAGTCGCTTCTCGGTTCATGCCGCGCCCCCAAGCACGAACGTCCCGGTCGCCGCCGGATCGTCGGCACGATTCTCGAAGACGTCAGCCGCCTCCTCGCCCCGATGTTGTGAGTCGCGCGGTCGGGATTTCCGCCCCGCGCTCCGATGCCCACGCTTGGCGGCGCGCGCTACTCCTGCATCAATTTAAATTCCACCGACTCGCGCAGCGCTTCCCAACTCGCGTCGATGATGTTGTCGCTGACGCCGACCGTTCCCCAGATGCGTTTGCCATCGCCGCTCTCGATCAACACCCGCGTGCGCGATCCCGCGCCGCGATTTCCTTCGAGAATGCGCACCTTGAAATCGCGCAGCGTCATCTCACCGAGCTGCGGAAACGCATTGGCGAGCGCCAGCCTCAATGCCTTGTCGAGCGCGCCCACCGGCCCGCTCTCTTCCGCGACCGTGTGAACCGTTTCGCCATTCACCTTCAACTTCACCGTCGCTTCCGCCCACAGCTCTTCGCCGTGCCGCTCGATGATCACGCGATAATTCACCACGTCGAAGAAGCTCTTCCGCTGGCCCAATGACTGCGCGACCAGCAGCTTGAACGACGCATCCGCCGCTTCGTATTCGTAGCCGCGAAATTCCCGCTCCTTCAATTCCTCGATCAGTCCTTTCATCTCCGGACGCTTCTCGTCGAGCTCCACGCCCAGCTCGCGCGCCTTCAACGCCAGGCTGCTGCGTCCTGCCATATCGGATACCAACACGCGCGTGCGATTCCCCACCAGCGCCGGATCGATGTGCTCGTAGCTGCGCGCGACTTTCTGCGCCGCATTCGCGTGCAACCCGCCTTTGTGCGCAAAAGCCGACTGCCCGACGAAAGGCGCCTTTGGATCCGGCCGCAGATTCGCCAGCTCATCGAAGAACAACGAAAGATCCCGCAACTGCGCCATGTTTCCAGCGCAATGCGCCGTCTTGCTCATCTTCAATACGAGGTTCGGCAGGATCGTGATCAGATTGGCGTTCCCCACGCGTTCGCCGTAGCCGTTCATCGTGCCTTGCACGAGCGTCGCACCCGCATCCACGCCAGCCAGCGACACCGCCACCCCGAGACCGCTGTCGTTGTGGCAATGCACGCCCACCTTGTCGCCGCCGAATCGCTCCACCGCCGCGCCGACGATGCGGGTCACCTCCGGCACGAGTTTTCCGCCATTCGTTTCGCAGAGCGTCAGGTTGCTCGCTCCCCCTTTTAGCGCCGCCTCCAATGTGCGCAGCGCATAGTCCGGGTTGTCCAGATATCCGTCGAAAAAGTGCTCCGCGTCGTAGATCACCTCGCGTCCTTGCGCCACGAGATAGCGCACGCTGTCCTCGATCATCGCCAGGTTCTCTTCCGGCGTCGTGCGCAGGATCTCGTGCACGTGCATCAGCCAGGTCTTTCCGACGATTGTCAGGACCGGCATCTCGCTTTCCAGGAGCGTGCGGAGCTGCGGATCCTCCGATGCCTTCACATTCGCCCGCCGCGTCGCCCCGAACGCCGCCATCTTGGCATGCGTCAGCTTCAACTTTTTCGCTTCCGCAAAGAAGGTGATGTCCCGCGGGTTCGATCCCGGAAAGCCGCCCTCGATATAATCCACGCCAAATTGATCGAGCTTCTGCGCGATCAACAGCTTATCCGCGACGGAAAAGCTGATGCCCTCGCCTTGCGTGCCGTCGCGGAGGGTCGTGTCGTAGATTTTAACGTGTTGGGTGCTCATGGGATGAAAACAAAAAACCCCGGGACTTTTTCCCGGGGCATCAGTGGAACGGCTGTTTTCGTTCAGCTCAAGCCACGCGTGCGCGCCCCGGGAGGAGGCGAATAATAATCGCGATCGCGATAATCGTGGCAGGAGCGCTCAGCATGTTCGAAGAGTGCGCAGTGAATGCCCGCCCGGATACTTGTCGATCCTCTTTTCCCTGACGCATCGCCGCCCACGGTGATTAGCATTGCGGCCCACTTCTCGCGCTCCTCGATTCGCTCCGCCGTATGCCGGCCCGCGTCCCAAAACTCTCCGGTTGGCGCGCCGCGATCTCGATGATCGTGCTGGGGTTTTGTGTCACGTTCAGCAGCCAACTCGCGGCGAGCGACGCTCCTCCCGCCCCCGCCAACTCTCAGACGGCCGAAACGGTGGCTGAGCCCATCCCCACGAGCATCAGTTGGGACGCCCTCGGCGCCATCGCCGGCGCGCTCGCCACGCTTCTCGCTGCGCTCAGCGCCTGGCAATCTCATGTCGCCGCCAAAGAAGCTTCCGCAGCCGCCCGCCAGACCGAGCGCGCCGGACAGGCGTCGCAATTGGCTTCTCTGTGGACCGACATGGCCGCGCTCACCTTCTTGGATCCCGAGGAAATTTCGCAGCCATCCTCCTCCGCGGTCGCCGCCAAAATCCGCAACAACGTCAACCGCCTCGGAAAAATCGCTTTCTTTTGGCGCACTCGCCTGGTCGATCGCGAAACGCTGGAGAAAGAATTGGGCGCACCCGTCGCCGAGCTCTACGAGCAGATTCTTTCCGTCGGAGTCCTGACCGAACTCAACCGAAGCGGCGCCGAACTCCTCGAAGAAAATCCGGCAGTCAAACCGCTCTACCGCGCACTCCGCAAACGCTACCCCTCCCAACCCAGCCATGAATAAAATCGACGTTTCGATCCTCGGCCAGCCGGTCTCCTTCGACGCGGCGTCTGGCTTCACCCAAAATTTCCAGCTCCGCGGCGAAGATGTCGTCGTCTCCACCGACCCCGACGATCCGCGCCTGATGATCAGCATCGGCGGTCGGCGCCCCAAACCGATCAAACCCAACCCCAATCGCGCCAGCCGCCCCGTCGTCGTCACCGACGATGATGCGTCGACGCCGTCGGCCAGCGATGCAGAGATTCAAATTTCAGTCGGCGAAGGCCCGGTCCGCATCGAACACGATCCCAACGAGAGTCTCGTTTACATCAGCATCGGAGGTTCACGGCCAAAAACCGGCACGCGCCCCCTTCAGCCGCTTTCCGTCTGTTTCGACACCTCTGCGGGCCAATGGGAATTCCATCAATTCCGCGCGTCCCACCAGATCGTCGCCCGGCTGGCAGCTCCTGCGACCGAGGCCTGAGTCAGCCCGACGCGAAAAGCGGCTCACACCGCGTGCTGGTCGATAAACGCGCGGATCGCGTCCGCGTTCGCGCGCACGCTATGCTTCACGACCGGGCGGGTTTTCAGCTCCTCGAGACTGGGATGCGTCGGCTCGATTCCGATCGCCGTTTGAATCGTCTCCGGAAACTTCGCCGCGCTCGCCGTCGATAAAACGACGCTTACCCGCTCCGAATCGATCTCTTGAAAAGCGCACGCCGTGTGTGGATCGATCACGTAACCGTGTTCTCGATACACTTTCTGGATGATCCCGGGAATTTCCGCATCCGTGCTCCTCGAGGCCGAAAACGTCGCGCGGTCGAAATTCTCGAAACGATAACTTCCGGTTTCCTTGAAGGTTTGCATCACCTCGCGCACTCGCGCCGCGTCGCGACCCACGCTGAAATACAGGAAGCGCTCGAAATTCGATGCCACCTGAATGTCCATCGACGGCGCCAGGCTCGGTTTCACGTCGCCCACCCGATACTCTCCCGTCGTGAACAAGCGGTAGAGAATATCGTTCTGGTTCGTCGCCACCTTGAAGCCGCGAATCGGCACGTTCATCTGCTGCAGCAACCAGCCCGCGAGCACGTTGCCGAAATTTCCCGTCGGCACCACGAGCTCGACATTGTCCCGATCCGCCGCCGGCACCTTCAGCCACGCGTGGAGATAATAAACGCACTGCGCCAGCACGCGCGCCAGGTTGATCGAGTTCACCGCCGACAACCGATGCTGCGTCCGAAACGCCTGGTCCGCGAAGATCTCCTTCAACGCCGCCTGCCCGTCGTCGAAGGTCCCATCGATCGCCAGGGCAAACACGTTGTCCGCTCCCGTGCACGCCATCTGGCGCTCCTGCAGCGGCGACACACGCCCGTCCGGATAAAGAATAAAAATCGCGGTGCCCGGCTTCCCCAGCAGACCGTGAATCGCCGCCGCACCGGTGTCGCCCGAGGTCGCGCCGAGCACGTTGATCGTTTCACGGCGGATCGCGCATTGATGCTCGTAGAGATTCCCGAGCACCTGCAGCGCAAAGTCCTTGAACGCCAGCGTCGGCCCATGCCAGAGCTCCAGCACGTGCAGCTTCGGCCCCAGCTGCTTCAGCGGCGCGATCTCCGGATGCGAAAACGTCGTGTAGGACTTCGCGACGATCTCACGCAGCTTCGCCGGCTCGATATCCGTGGCGAAGACGCGCATGAATTCGTAACACAGATCCGAATACGACAGGCCTTCGAAGCGCCCGATCTCGCGTCCGAGATTGGGCAGCTCTTCCGGCAGAAACAACCCGCCGTCCGGCGCCAACCCCGTCGCCACCGCTTCGGAAAACCGAACCGGCTGCGTCTGCCCGCGTGTGGAGATATACCTCATCGTTCTCTTTCTCGTTCTCTTTCTCGTTCTCAGGTCGTCGTTCACTTGGGAACGACGACGAAAAAGAGAACGATCTACCTTACAGCTTATCCAATCCGAACGCCGCGTGCGCCACCCGCGCCGCTTCGTCGGCTTTGTCCTTGGCCAGCGCGATCGAGATTTTGATCTCCGAAGTGCTGATCAACTCGATGTTGATCCCCGCCGCCGCCAGCGCATCGAACAACGCCGCCGCGACTCCGCTATGCGTGCGCATGCCGACGCCGACCACCGAGAGCTTCGCGATGTTTTCGTCGAAACGCACTTCGCCGCCGATTTCCTTCAACACCGGCTCCAGCGTCTTCAACGCCTTCGCGCTCTCCGTCTGCGGCACCGTGAAGGTCAGATTCGCCACGCCCTGCCGGCCGACGTTCTGCACGATCATGTCCACGTTGATGTGCGCGTTCGCCAACGCCTTGAACACCGCCGCCGCCGTGCCCGGCTTGTCGGCAATATTGCTCACCAGCACCTTGGCCTGGTCCTTGTCGACGGCGACTCCGCGCACGGCGACTTTTTCCATATACGCGACTTCCTGTTTCACGATGGTTCCTGGGTTGTTGTTAAAAGAGGAGCGGACTTCGAAAACGACGTTGTATTTGGCGGCGAACTCCACCGAGCGCGATTGCATCACCTTCGAACCGAGCGAGGCCAGTTCGAGCATTTCATCGTAGCTGATTTCCTGCAGCTTCTTCGCCTCTTTCACGATGCGCGGATCGGCCGTGTAAACGCCGTCAACGTCCGTGTAGATTTCGCATTTGTCGGCCTTGATCGCCGCCGCCAGCGCGATCGCCGTCAGGTCCGAACCGCCACGGCCAAGCGTTGTCACCTGCCCGCCATCGTTCACGCCCTGGAAGCCCGCGACGATGATCACCTTCCCCGACGAGAGATCCTTTTCCAGCGCTTTCGCGTTGATGCCTTTGATCTTCGCTTTCGTGTGCACTTCGTCGGTCGAGATCCCGGCTTGCGCGCCCGTGTAGCTTACGGCGGGCACGCCCAGTCCGTGCAGCGCCATCGCCGTCAACGCGATCGTCTCCTGTTCGCCGATCGCAAGCAATTGGTCCATCTCGCGCTCGCTCGGATTCGCACAGACCGCTTTCGCGCGCGCAATGAGTTCGTTCGTCACCCCCGCTCGCGCGGAAACGACCACGACCACTTCGTTGCCTTGGTCACGCACCGCCTTGATGCGCGACGCGACATTCTTGATACGATCGACGTCACCCACCGAGGTGCCGCCGTATTTTTGAACGATACGGGCCATGGAAATGTTACTCCGAAAATTCCGCGATTCGCAGCAACAGCGGCGCCTCGAGCACCACCGGCAGCTTCCGCAAGCGCGCGATCGTCTTCGCGATCGCCGCTTCATTGCTGTCATGCGTCGTCAACACCAGCGACGCCGCATCCGGGCGGTCCGCCTGGTTCTGGATCACGCTCGCAATGCTCACGTGCTGGTCCGCCATCGCCGACGCGATCCGCGCCAGCACGCCGGGACGATCCTTCACCGTCAGCCGAATATAATACCGCCCCTTCACGCGTTCCGGCGGCGCCAACCGGCAAGCATTGCCCGGTGAAACCACCGGCTGCTCCCGACGCGCGGTCACGAACGCCCGCCGATCGTTCTTCAACAACCCCACCGCATCGACGATGTCGCTGATGACCGAACTCGAAGTCGCGTCCTGCCCTGCGCCACGCCCGATGTAGAGCGTCGTGCCGACCACGTCGCCTTTCACCGAGACCGCGTTGAACACGCCATTCACATTCGCCACGACGTGCCCTTTGGGCAGCAAGGTCGGATGCACGCGCACGCTCAATTCATTATGCGCGAAATCCCGCGCAATGATCGCGAGCAGCTTGATGCCATAACCAAACGCCTTCGCGTGCTCGAAGTCCGCGGGCGTCAGCCGGTCGATCCCTTCGACCAGCATCTCGTCTTCGCGCACCCAGACGCCGTGCGCCAGATACGCGAGCACCGCCGCCTTGTGCGCTGCGTCCCAACCTTTCACATCGAGCGCCTCGTCCGCCTCCGCGTAGCCGAGCCGCTTCGCCTCCGCGAGCACCGCCTGATACGGCGTGTCGCTTTCCTGCATCTGCGTCAGGATGTAGTTACACGTCCCGTTCAAAATCCCGTAGATCAGCGGAAACCGATTCGCCACGAGCCCTTCGCGCAACGCTTTGATAATCGGAATCCCGCCCGCGACGCTCGCCTCGAACAGGAAATGTCCGCCATGCCGCCGCGCCGTCTCGAAAATCTCCGCGCCGTGTTTGCAGATCAGCGCCTTGTTCGCCGACACCACTACCTTGCCCATCGAGAGCGCTGCGAGCGTGACGTGTCGCGCCGTGTCCGTGCCGCCGATCAACTCGCACACGATGTCAATCGAGGGATCGGACGCCACCTCGATCGGATCGTCGGTCAGCTTGCTCGCCGGCAACTTCACTACGCGCTTCTTTTTCAGATCGCGCACGGACGCCCGCGCCAGTTCCAGTCTCACGCCAAGCCGCGACTCCAGGTCCGACTTCGCGCGCGCGAAGTGCTTCCACACGCCCTGGCCCACTGTGCCCAGGCCGCAAATACCGATGCGAATTACCGCGGGAGCGCTCATGTCTTGGATTTATCCTTTTTCACGAATCGATTCTCCGTGCCGTTCAACAATCGCACGATGTTCGTGCGATGGCGCAGAATGACGAACGCCGCCACGGCCGCCGCCACCCCCACCAGCACACCCGACAATTTTAGGAAATACGCCGCCGCCACCAGCACCAACGCCGCCGCGATCGAGGCCAACGATACATAGCGGCTCATCAAAAACACTGCCAGCCACGCCACTCCCGCAATCAACGTCGCCAGCGGCATGAGCACGATCAATCCGCCCATCGAAGTCGCCACGCCTTTCCCTCCGCGAAATTTCGTGAAGCACGAAAAGCTGTGGCCAAGCAACGCCGCGATCAGCCCGGTCACGCCCAGCGCCACCCAACTTGCACCCGTCACCATTCCCGCGTCCGCGAGCGCACTGTCGTCCGCCGCATAGTTGACCGTGGCCGCCGTGAAACTCAGCAGCGCCCACGAGGCCGCGAACGCGCCTTTCAACGCATCGAGCGCAAAGACCAGATTCCCCGGCCCCGCGCCCAGCACGCGCCGCACATTCGTCGCCCCGGGATTCCGACTGCCCACTTCGAAAATATTCACGCCCTTCGAGCGTGCGACGAGGTAGCCGAAAGGCAGCGAGCCCAGCAGGTATCCCAAAATAGCAGCGACGGCGTGAGGCAGCACCATGGATTATCCGTAGCCCGCCGCGTGCGCGGCGGGACTGCAACCTTTTGCTGCATCGCCTCGAAGCAATCGTGCAGACTGGCGGCCGAGACAGCCTTCGCTCATAGCTGCACGAACTTCGCCTGCTTGATCGCCGCGTGGCCCTTGATGACTTTCCGCGCCGACTCGCTCGGCTCCGTGTCAACGCGCACCACCATGTAAGCCGTGCCGCCCGGCGTGAGCCGGCTCAGCGACATGTCGGCGATGTTGACGTTGTCCTGCCCCAGGATCGTGCCGACGTCACCCACCATGCCCGGCTTGTCGAGATTCTCGAGCACCAGCAACTTGCCTTCCGCCGCCACTTCGACTTCGCGGCCGTTGATGCTCACGATGCGCGGCTGGTTGCCCTTGCCGATCAACGTGCCCGCCGCCGAATAAACCGTTCCATCCGGAGCGATGGCTTCGACTTGGATCAGATCCGTGTAACCCGAATCGCTCGTGGACTTGATCACTTCCGACTTCAACCCGAGCCGCTCGAGCAACACCGGCGCATTTACGAAATTCACTTCCTCGCCGCTGATCCGGCGCAAATAGCCGCGCACGATGCCGCGCGTGATCGCGTTGGCATCGAGTTCGACAACCTTGCCCCAATACGTCACGCGCAGCGACGCGATTTGCGCCGGCGCAATCTGCTGCACCAGCGTGCCGAGTTTCGCCCCCAGATCGAGATACGGCCCCAGCACTTTCACCGTCGCCGCATCGAGCGAGGGCACGTTGACCGCGTTGCGAATCACGCCGCCGTTCAACACGTCCGCGATCTGCTCCGCGATTTCGATACCCACCGATTCCTGTGCTTCCGCCGTCGACGCCCCCAAATGCGGCGTCAGCACCACGTTCGGCAGCGAACGCAACTCGCTGTCCTTCGCCAAGGGCTCGTCCTCGAACACATCGAGACCCGCCGCCGCCACTTTGCCCGACTTCAAACCCGCGATCAGCGCCGCTTCCTTGATGATTCCGCCGCGCGCGCAGTTGAAGAGCCGCACGCCTTTCTTGCACTTCTCCAGCGCCGCTTCGTCGATCATGTATTTCGTGTCGTCCGTCAGCGGCATGTGCACCGTGATGTAGTCCGATTGCGTCAGCAGCTCATCCAGCGTCACCGACTCAATCTGCATCGCCTTCGCCCGGCTCGGCGCGAGATAGGGATCGAACGCCAGCACGCGCATGCCGAAGGCCTGCGCCCGCTTCGCGACTTCCGAACCGATTCGGCCCAAGCCCACGATGCCGAGCGTCTTCTTGAACAGCTCGATACCCGAAAAACTCTTCCGATCCCACTGCCCCGCCTTCATCGAAGCCGCCGCCTGCGGCACCGGTCGCGCTCCGCAAAGCAGATGCGTGAAGGTCAGCTCCGCCGTCGCGATCGTATTGCCCGAGGGCGTGTTCATCACGATCACCCCGCGCTGCGTCGCCGCTTCAACATCCACGTTGTCCACGCCCACGCCCGCGCGTCCCACGACTTTCAATAGCGGCGCCGCCGCCATCACCTGCGCGGTGATCTTCGTCTCCGATCGCACCGCGATCGCGTGAACGTCTTTCACCAGGTCCAGCACCTTGTCCGGCGAGGAACCATACGCCTCGATCACTTCGAAGCCCGGCTGCTGGCGCAGGTAGGCAACTCCCTTGGGCGATATCTTGTCGGCGACGAGGACTTTCATAGGGAAAAATGTCATCGAACGAAATCCCGCGGCCCAAGCGTAGCAAGGAAAAGGTTTTGGCTATGACAGCCGCATTGCGCCGCATCGCAAAACGCTTCTTTCTGCAGCATGAACACGCTCCGCCTCGCCGTCGCGTTCCTCGCGCTCACCGTTTCCGCCACCTGCGCTCTCGCCGATCCGGCTAAATGGCAGAAAGACATCGACGCATTTACCGCCGCTGACGCCGCTCAGGCCCCCCAACCGGGCGGCATCGTTTTCGTCGGCAGTTCCTCCATCCGGATGTGGAAAACGTTGTCCGGAGACTTCCCCGGCTTTCACGTCGTCAACCGCGGCTTCGGCGGCTCGCAACTCGCCGATAGCGTCCACTTTTTCGATCAGCTCGTTCGCCCTCACGCGCCGCGCACGGTCGTGCTCTACGCCGGCGACAACGACCTTTGGTCCGGCAAATCTCCGGAAACCCTTCTCGCCGACTTCCAGGCTTTCTGCGCCAAAGTTCACGAGGCGTTCCCCGCCGCCCGTGTCGCCTACATCGCCATCAAGCCCAGCCCCTCGCGCTGGAAAATTCGCGAGCAAATGATCCGCGCCAACGATCTCATCGCCGCCGAATGCGCCCGCGATTCCCGCCGGGTCTTCGTCGATATCTTCACGCCCATGCTCGACGCCAACGGCCAGCCCCGTCCCGAATTTTACCTGAAAGACATGCTGCACATGAACGACGCGGGCTACGACGTCTGGACCCGCGCCCTTGCCTCCGTCCTGAAACCGTGAATACACCCGAATCCCCCGCCAACCGGCTCGTCCGCCAGATCCAGTTCATCGCGGAATGCGATCGGCTGAAGGAGGTTTTCCGCCAGACCCTCAACACGCAAAGCGGACGCGCCGAAAACGACGCCGAGCATTCCTGGGCTCTTTGCCTCTGCGTCATCGTCCTCGCCGAACACGCCAACGTCCCGAGCCTCGATGTGCTCCGTGTCCTCAAAATGGTGATACTTCACGACCTCGTCGAAATCGACGCCGGCGACACCTTCGCTTACGATACCGCCGCGATGGCCGGCCAACATGAGCGCGAAGCCCTCGCCGCCGATCGCATCTTCGGCCTCCTCCCTCCCGATCAGGCCCGTGAATTTCGCGCGCTCTGGGACGAGTTCGAAGAGAAACAAACCCCGGAGGCGAAATTCGCCTCCGCCGTCGATCGCTTCCAGCCGATGCTCCTCAACTGCCTCACCCAGGGCGCCGCCTGGAATCGTCACGGTGTCACCCATGATCGCGTCGTAGCCCGAAATCGCCACATCGCCGACGGCTGCGCCGAACTCTGGCGCTACGCGGAAAAAATGCTCGAAGACATCGTCGCCGCCGGCCACCTCGCCAGGTAGTGCGACCAATCGCCTCGCCTCAGCTCAAATCCCGAATCGACCCGAACTCCGGATCGAACAACCGCCGATAGGTCCGCACGATCCCGCCGTCCGTCAGCCCTGCGAGATAATCGCAAATCTGCCGCGCTTTCCCGGCGTTCGTCTTCTCCGTCTCGATCAGCTTTCCCACCCGCGGCGGCAGGATATGAATCACCCGCGCGCCTTTCTCGACGTAGTTGCACCACGCCGAGTGCCATAAATCGCACAACACTTTGCGCGCCTTGTGCTCGATCTGCTGCAACTGCGCGCTCTCGAAAATGATGTCGTTCGCCATCTTCTTGAAGAACAAGGCCTCGTCCTCCGCCTCCTTCGACACAACGAGTTCAAACCGATACCGATTCGTCTTCCCTGCCATGAAGTTCTCCCGTTCCCGCAGCCGGCATGCCGTGATGAACTTCCCGATTTTCTGCGAAAAAACGCTCTCCAGGCGATCTGCCCGAATCGCATCGAACAACGTATCCAATAATTGCTGACGCGGCGCATCGATGGGCTCGTCCGCCGCCCACTCTTCAATTCGCGCCTCGTTCAAGAATCCCGCCGTCACGCCATCGACGATGTCGTTCAACGAATACGCTGCATCGTCCGCCCAATCCATGATCTGGCATTCGATACTCTTGAACGCATTCAACTTTTCTCCGCTGCGCAGATCCGCCGGAATCTTCGCGCCGCCAAATACAAAACCGCGCTCCGCCTTCTGCGGATCGTAAAGAAAGTGATTCGCCGGCGGCTTCTTGAACTCGGAAAACAGCTTCTTGTATTTCAGCACGCCATCGAGCAACGCCCGCGTCGGCTGCATGCCGCGCACGCCGGACTCGTTCTGAATCATCGTCTCCGTTAGAAGGTGCAGCGTCTGCGCATTCCCTTCAAAGCCGCCCCACTTTATCATCAATTCCTGCAGCGTCCGCTCGCCCGAGTGCCCAAAGGGCGGATGTCCCAGGTCGTGCGCCAGGCACACCGCCTCCACCAGATCGCTGTCGATGTAGAAATCCTCCCGCAACGGCCCGCCACGCGTCTGCAGGTATCGGCAAATCGACCGACCGATCTGCGCCACTTCCATCGAATGCGTCAGCCGCGTCCGATAAAAATCATACTCGCCCGACAAAAACACCTGCGTCTTCGACTGCAGCTTCCGAAACGCATGCGCGTGGATGATCCGATCACGGTCGATCTGAAACGCATTGCGATAGTCCGTCTTGCGTTCGCCGCCATAGGTCTCGACGTCGAACTCGTTGTAGAAGCGATTCGCCATGAAATCGCTTCGACACGACTACCAAGCCGCCCACGATGCAAACCCATATGCGCCGCGTCACCTTCGACACGCCGCTCGGCCGTTGCGCCCTCTCCTGGCACGAGGCCGGCCTCACCGATTTCGAACTGCCGGAAGCGTCTCCGCGCGAGTCCGACGCGACGGCCCTTCCCACCGAAATCTCGCAACTCATCGACCGCGTTCGCCTGCATCTCTCCGGGAGCCACCCGCAGGATTTCTCCGACGTCCGTTACGACTTCTCCACCCTGGCCGACTTCAACCTCGCCGTTCTCCGCGAAACGCTCCGTATCCGCGCCGGCGCTACCACCACTTACGGCGCCATCGCCGCCGCCCTCGGCCAACCCTCCGCCGCCAGCCGGGCCGTCGGCGCCGCGCTCGGCGCCAATCGCTGGCCGCTCCTTATCCCGTGCCACCGTGTCGTCGCCGCCGATGGTCGCATGACGGGTTTCTCCGGCCCGGGCGGTATCCGCACCAAAACCCGCTTGCTCGCCCTCGAAGGCGCCCAGCTTCTTTCCGAGTAGGAGCCGCCGGCTAAGCAGCCGGCGCAGTTGTCTGATCCGCGCTTCCGTCTAGGCTTCGCCATGGCTGAAACGATGCGGGCGATCGCCAAACTCCGCCCCGGCCCCGGTCTCGAACTCACGGAAGTTCCGATTCCTGCGCCGGGCATCAACGACGTCCTCATTCGAGTGCTCCGCACCTCTATCTGCGGCACCGATCTCCACATCTACAACTGGGACGACTGGGCTGCAAAAACCATCAACCCGCCCATGGTCATCGGCCACGAATTCGTCGGCGTGATCGAGGCCGTCGGCGCCAATGTTCAAGGCTACAAAGAAGGCGATCTCGTCGACGGCGAAGGCCACATTGTCTGCGGCCGGTGCCGCAACTGCCTCGCTGGCCGGCGTCATCTCTGCAAGGATACACGCGGCATCGGCGTCAACCGCGACGGCGCCTTCGCAGAATTCCTCTGCATCCCCGCCAGCAACGCCGTGCACGTCGATCCCAGCGTCCCGCTCGACGTCCTTTCCTGCTTTGACCCGCTCGGCAACGCCACGCACACCGCGCTGCAATTCGATCTGGTCGGCGAAGACGTGCTCATCACGGGCGCCGGTCCCATCGGTTGCATGGCCGCCGCCATCGCTCGTCAGGCCGGCGCCCGCCAGGTCGTCGTCACCGATCTCAATCCCGAGCGACTCGCCCTCGCCACCACGATGGGCGCCACGCGCGTCGTCGACGTTTCACGCGAAAAAATCTCCGAGGTGCAGAAAGACGTCGGCATGAAGGAAGGCTTCGACGTCGGTCTCGAGATGTCCGGCAGCCCGCGCGCGCTGAACGACATGATCGACAACATGGCGCACGGCGGACGCATCGCGCTTCTCGGCATCATGCCCGAGCGCGCGGCCGTCGACTGGAATAAAATCATCTTCAACATGCTCACGATCCGCGGCGTCTATGGACGCGAGATGTATGAAACCTGGTATAAGATGACCGCCCTCATCCAAAGCGGCCTCGATATTTCGCCCGTCATCACCCACCGCTTCCCCTACTCCGACTTTCAACAAGCCTTCGATCTCATGCGCAGCGGCCGCTCCGGAAAAATCATCCTCGACTGGGACTCCCAGTAACGCGCGTCCAAAACCTGCAGCCGGTTCGCCACCGCAACTCACCTCCGCCCCGCGCGACTGTTCCGCGGCGCCGCCAGAATCAACCGCACCGCATCCAGCCGGAGTTGCGCCGCCGCGATTCCCGCACGGGTCCGTTCCAATTGCTCGCGCGCCAACGCCACCTCTTCCGGTCGCACATGGTCATTCACCCGCCGCAGATGCTCGAGTCGCGTTAACTCCGCCTCCAACGCCGTGCCCGCGCGTTCCAGGGCCGCTTCGCGCAAGGGCCGCGCTCGCGCTTCCGCCAACTCCTCCGCCGTCTCGGCCAAGTCTTTCACGCGCCTCGCCTCGAAACCTGGCTGCTCCAGAAAACGATGAATATCCGCATCCGTCGCCAGCGCCGCAAAATCCGCGGACGGATACTCTTCCGTGACATCTTCTCCCGCGAGATCGACCACCACGCGCACCGGCGTCGGCGCGAGAAATTGATCGATGTGCCAGCGGCTCTCCGCCACCGGTTCCAACACAAACACCGCTTCCAACATCAATCCCGGCTTCTCCGCCAGCATCGTCACAAACGCCGTCGTCCCGCTCGGCGATCCAATCAGCAAATCCATCGCGTCCTGCACCAGCGAATGATCTGCCGTCAGTAGTCGAATGTCCTCGCGCGCGATCGCTCGCCGCCGGTCGAACGTCGCCAGCATGCCGTCCGCCGGAATGGACGGAAATCCTTCAATGAAAGCATGGCTCGGATCCAGGAACACGTCGCCTTCCTCATACTCGCGCATCCGCACCCCGAAATGATCCAACAATGCCAGCAGAAACTCCCGCAGCGACCGGTCCGCATCCGCCGCCTTCACGCGCGCAATCGTTTTCTCCGCGACAGCTGGATCGAACGAATTCAACTCCAACAATCGATCGCGGCCTTTCTTCAGCTTCTCATCCAGCGCGCGACGAAACACCAGCGTCTCCTCCACCAACGCTTTCAGCTCCCGCCGTGCCGCCGACGGTTCGCCACGTCCATACTCCTGCGCCAAGGCCAGCAATCGCTCCCTGAACTTCTCGAGGTATTCGTTGCCCCCGTGCAGCGGGCGCTCGAACGCGTCCAACCCGCGATGATACCACTCGACCACGCACTCCTCCGCGCTGCCGGTCACATACGGCACATGAATCCGAATCGTCTGCGTCTGCCCGATTCGATCGAGTCGTCCGATCCGCTGTTCCAGCAGCCCCGGATTCAACGGCAAATCGAATAACACGAGATGATGCGCGAATTGAAAATTGCGCCCTTCACTCCCGATCTCCGAGCAGATCAACAGCTGCGCACCGTCGCCCTCCGCGAACCACGCCGCATTCCGATCGCGTTGCACCAGCGGCAATCCTTCGTGAAACAAACCCACCTTCACGCTGCTCTTTTCCTGAATCGCCGCCGCGATCGCCGCGACTTTCCGCTGCGTCTTGCAGATCAGCAAAACCTTCTCCGGCTTCTGCTCCTTCAAAAACTCCACGAGCCAGTCGATGCGCGGATCGTCCTTGAACGAATAGCGAATCTCCGCCTCCGCGTCCGTTTCCTCCGCGTGCAGCTCACGCGCGATTCGCGCCAATAAAGTCAGATTGTGATCTTCGATCGGCACCGGACAAAACCGCCTCCCCGGAAATCCCGTCATCGCCGCCCGCGTGTTACGAAACATCACTCGCCCCGTGCCATGCTGATCCAACAAGGTCCGCAGCAACGCAACCCTCGCGCCCGGCCGCCCTGCGTCCATCGCCGCCAATCCTTTCGCCAATCCTTCTGGATCCTTGTCGAAGATCCGTGAAAGCGCCGCGCGTTCGTCCGCGCCCAGCGGCTTCTTCCCCACGATTTTGTCCGCGATCTCGGCCACTTGCGTGAATCGCGCCATGTCCGCACGAAAGGCTTCGAGATCGCTGTAACGCGCGGGATCCAGCAACCGCAGCCGCGCGAAATGTCCTTCCACTCCCAATTGCATCGGCGTCGCCGTGAGCAACAACAGTCCCGGCGTGCGTTGCGAGAGTTGCTCGACGAGCGCGTATTCCGGACTCGCGCGTTCCGGCTTCCACTCCAGGTGATGCGCTTCATCCACCACCACCATATCCCAGCCCGCCTCCACCGCTTGCGCGGCGCGCCGTTCATTCCCCGCCAGAAACCCGACGCTGCACAACACGAGTTGCGCCGCGAGAAACGGATTTTCTCCCGGATCGCTCTGCTCGACCGCCAAGCAGCGCGCCTCGTCGTAAATCCCAAACCACAAATTGAAACGCCTCAGCAGTTCTACGAACCACTGGTGCACCAAAGTCTCCGGCACGAGCACCAGCGCCCGGCGAACTTTTCCCACCACCAGCAGGCGCTGCAGAATCAGGCACGCTTCGATCGTCTTGCCCAAGCCCACTTCGTCCGCGAGCAGCACGCGCGGAATCTGCCGCCGCGCCACTTCATCCAAGATGTAGAACTGATGCGGAATCAGATCCACGCGCCCGCCTAAAAATCCGCGCACGTCCGATTGCAGCAGCCTCGCCTGCATCTCCAGCGTTCGGCATCGCAACTCGAACGTCTCGCTCGGCTCCACCTGCCCCGCCAGCAACCGCTCCGCCGGCGTGCTCACTTGCGTCGCGTCCGACACGTCAGCTTCGCGGACGCGTTTGCCCGCGCTCACATAAGTCACCACGCCCTCCGCCTCCTCGACCAATTCCACCACCATCGCCGCACCGCCGTGGGTCTTGATCGTCTCGCCCGCGCGAAACACCACGCGTTTCAACACCGGTGTCCCCAGCGCATACAAACGCTTTTCGCCCGTCGCCGGGAAATTCACCGCGATCCGCTTCGCCGCCCGATCGACTTCCGTTACGACGCCCAGGCCGAGCTCGGGCTCGCGTTCGCTCATGCAGCGCTGACCAACCACTTCAAGTGCCATGCCCGCATCACGCTCAAGCTCCGCGACGTTTCAAGCGCATCCCTCCACTTCGACTCCATCATCCCGCAGTTGCCAATCGCGCCGCTCCGTTTAGCGAATTCGTTTCCTCGTGCCAAATCCTCCTCGTCCGAAATCTCCCTGGTTCATCGTTCGTCGTTCCTCCATTCACGGCCGCGGCGCTTATGCCCGCGTCGATATCCCCGAGGGCACCCGTATCATCGAATACATCGGCGAGAAGATCACCAAAGCCGAATCGCACCGCCGCGAACAAAAACGTCTCGCCCGTCTCAAGGCCGGTGGCGATGGCTGCGTTTACGTCTGGGATTTGAACTCACGCCACGACATCGACGGTCGCCAGGCTCGCAACATCGCTCGCCTCATCAATCACTCCTGCGCGCCCAACTGCCGCGCCGAAACCATTCGCGGTCGCGTGTGGATTATCGCCGATCGCGACATCGCACGCGGCGAAGAACTCTCCTACGACTACGGCTTCCCGTTTTCCGAGTGGAAAAACCATCCGTGTCGCTGCGGCACCCCCGATTGCGTCGGCTTCATCGTTAACAAAGCCCAACGCTGGCGCGTCCGCCGCATTCTCGGCGAGCGTCGCGCCTGACCTGCTCGTCACCGCGAACGTTCGATCAAGTCCCGACACTCCTCCGGTCGATTCACACGTAATCGCAACGTTCGTCCGCGCAGCCGCACCTCCACCACCTCGCCGGCAAGCTGCGCTTCCACCGACGCGTCCAAGGGAAATTCCCGATCGCGCACCACGCGATGCTCCACGATCGCACCGGGCCTCACGCTCTACATCGGCCGCTCAGCTTCGTTTCGAATGAGCGCATGCGTTCCATAGTCTGCGCACCGCGTATCCGGTTCCTCACGACGCCGCGCCGCTAACCGTCATCCCGAACGCAGTTCGCGGCTAAATGTCGGGCTTCCGGCCGGTTGACCCTTCTCCGGGATGCGTTATGCGAGCCTTGCTTTCGTTTTCCCCATGCCCTTCCCGCGCGATCTTTCCGCCCTCGGCCCGTTGTTCGTTCGCATTCCGGTCGGCGTCCACCTGATCCATGGCACGCAGGACAACGTTTTCTCGTGGACCCGCATGCTCGAGTTTCGCGACTTCCTTGGACAACACGGTTTTCCCTTCCCGCTCGTCTGCGCCGTCGTATCGGTCGCAGCCCAATTCATCGCCGGTCTTCTCTTCATCGTCGGCTATCGCACGCGCGAAGCCGCGACGTTGATGACGCTCAACTTCCTCATCGCCATCTTCGGTGTTCATGTCGCGCACGGACATTCCTACGCTGCCACTTTCCCCGCGATCTTCATGCTCGCCGCTTCGCTCAGCCTCCTGTTCAGCGGTCCCGGCGCGCTCGCCATCGACCGCCCGCGCGCCCGCTGACGCGAGCTATCACACCGATCCACCAGCCATGGTGGGCCGATGTCCGTCCGGGCTCCCGTCGTTCGTCGGAATCATGCAGCACGCCGCATCATCAACGTTCCTGACACAACGTTGTCGCGGCCGCTGTTATCGTTCCACCGTGATCACCGTCGTCATTCTTCTCGCCGCGCTCGCCTGCCTCGTCGTGCTCGATGCAGGCAGCGCAGACCGTAACGACTGACGAAGAAACGGCGGCTTACTTCTTCAACGTCGCGCAGAAGCGCGCCAGCCGCTCGATACCCTTCCGGATGATTTCGTCGCTCGTCGCGTAGCTCAGGCGCAGATAACCTTCCGCACCGAACGCGCTGCCCGGCACCGCCGCGACTTTTTCCTGTTCGAGCAGGCGGGTGCAGAAATCGGTGTCCTTCAACCCAAAGCTCGAGATGTTCGGAAAAAGATAAAAGGCCCCTTCGGCCAGCAAACACGTCACGCCTGGAATCTTGTTCAACTCCGCGTGCAAGAACTTCCGCCGACGATCGAAGGCCACCATCATCGTCTGCAACGCCGCGGCCGTCTTTTCCTTCTCCTTCAACGCCGCCAGCGCGCCGTATTGCCCGAAGGTCGTCACATTCGAACTCATCTGGCTCTGCAACTCCGAGATCGCTTTCGCGATCGGCAGCGGCGCCACGGTCGTGCCGATGCGCCAGCCGGTCATCGCATAGGTCTTCGAGAAACCCGCGACCGTGATCGTTCGCGCCTTCGCCTCTTCACTCAGCGTCGCCACGCAGGTCGGCTTCGCACCGTCATACACGAGATGCTCATACATCTCGTCCGAAAGGATGTAGAGGTTGTGTTTCACCGCGACGGCGACGATCGCCTCCAGCTCCGCCCGACTGTAAACCGCGCCCGTCGGATTCGAGGGCGAATTAAGAATCAGGAGCTTCGTCTTCGGCGTGATCGCGCCTTCGAGCATGGCCGGTGTCAGACGAAAACCCGTCTTGTCGTCCGCGAGCACGAACTTCGGCGTCGCGCCGGCGAGCTTCACCATTTCCGGATAACTCACCCAATAGGGCGCCGGCACGATCACCTCGTCGCCTGGCGAACAGGTCGCAAGCACCCCGAGGTAGCAGTTGAACTTTCCACCCGGCGAAACGATCACCTGCTCCGGCGTGATCGTGAAATTATACTCGGCCGCATAGCGTTCGACGATCGCCTTGCGCAACTCGATGATGCCGGGCGTCGGCGCATACTTCGTCTTCCCCGCCTTCAACGCCGCAATCGCGGCTTCCTTGATGTGCTCCGGCGTATCGAAATCCGGCTCCCCCGCCGCGAACCCGCACACATCCTCTCCCGCGGCCTGCAACGCTTTCGCTTTCGCATCGATCGCTAGGGTCGGCGACGGCGCGACATTACGGGCCCAAAGAGACAACGGCAGAGGTGAGGTGGACATGAGCGTGAAATGCCCGCCTAAAAACAAAACGCGCCGGGCAAATGCAAGCCCGGCGCCTGTCAGTCCAACGCAAGTTCGCGGTCACCACGACCGCACTGCGCTCATTTCTTCTTCGACGGCTTGGCGGCGAGATTCTCAACCGCGAGACGCAGCAGTTCGCCGACGCTCGTGTCCTTCTTCTTCGCATACCGCTTCAACTTCGCGCGCTGCTCGTTGGTGATGCGAACCGAGATCTGGCGATGCGGAACCGAAACCGGCACGCACTTTTCGAAATCGAATTCGTCCATCGCGAGACGGACCACTTCGCTGGCGGAACGCAGGCCGTGCCCGTTGCGAAGCGTTTTGATTTTCGTGATGAGCGCGCTGGGGAGATCGAACGTGAGCGGAGCTGAACTTTTCTTGGAGGCCATGGTGAAAGCAGATTAGTTGAAACTGGCGGGAGCCATCACGACACAGAGTCTGGCGTTCCGAGCAACGTTATTTTTCGGATACCGCGTCCTAGAAATTCCCCTACCAATCCAACCGCTTGCAGGACAAGCCGCTCGTTTTACGGGTCGATCCGCACCAACTGTCCCGCTCGAGGCGGCTCGACGGATGTCGCGAGCTGGCCCGGCTCGAACACCACTTTCGAAAAGTCCAAGTCCATCCCCGCCGCCACGACGCTGAACCGCGTCTTGTTTCGCGTGGTTTCGTCCCGCACATCGATCGTCTTCACGATCCACTGCTCCTCGATCTTCTTCAGATCGATCACCGACAGCGTCTTCATCACGGCTCCGCCACTCGCGAGCAGTTCGGTCTGCACCAACGCATTGAATTGCGTATCCAGATGCACCCGCACGCCACTCAACGTCGGATACTTCGCCGCAAACTCCGCCGGCGGCCGCAGCACCAACACGTGCGCCGGGCGGCCCCGAAACCGTGCAACACCTTCGTAGGAAAACTCCTCCCAAAACAAAAACGGCATCTGCAGATCGAATGCCGTCAGATCCGATCCCGGCACCAACGGCTCGAACAGCGAGCCGACGCCTAACATCGCGACATCGCCACCTTCGTCCCAACGCCAGACAGCCGAGCGCCCACCATTTTGAATCAACAGCCGCCGCTCCTTCGCCGCCTGATCGCCTTCCGCCGGCAACTGCAGGCTCACGCGCGTGATCGCGCCCATCGCATTCCGGCTTCCCCATAACCGCCCGCGAATCACCGCCTCCTGTCCGCGTCGCGGCATTACCCGCAACTGGAACTCGAAAAAATAATCCCCCGCAATCCCCAGCCGGCGCATCTGCTCCAGCGCCGCGCGACCTTCCTCAGGATCCAACTTCCCGGTTTGCAGCAACGGCGGTGGCGCCGTCGGCCGCGAAACCGCTGCGAAACTCGCACCGCTCACTCCGAGCAACGCGCCCAAAAGAAACGCCCGCCGGATCAAGGCGGGCGCTGTTTTCGAAAATTCCATCGCTGCGACGCTTACTTGCCCGCTTCCGCCGGAGCGCTTTCGGTCGTCGCCGGAGCGGTCGTGGTGGCGTCCGCCGGAGCGCTCGTCTCCGGGAAGGCCGGCAGCGGAGCCGAGGGCTGGGTCGCCGGCGCCGAGATCGTCGGCAGGGCGTCGCCCGTATCCGTCGCGTGCGCCCGCTGATAAATGCGGCCGAGATAAAGCACGAAGGCCAACACGAAGAACGCGATCGAGAAGTTGATGGTGAGCTTGCTCAAGACATTCCCGGTATCCGCGCCAAAGGTCGCTTCCGCCATTCCGCCGCCCAGCGCCGCTCCCATGCCGCCGTCGTTTTTCGCCTTCTGCGCGAGCACCAACAGCACGAGGAAAACCGAAATGACGATCAGGATGAACGTCAGAATACCGAAGAGGATGTTCATGGAAAGGGGCCAAAACATCAGGCGGCCCACCCCTTTGTCAATGCGCCACTCGGGCTCGTTATGAACCGCGGCTCAAAGCGAAACGCCCAGCTTCTCCAACACCCGCTGCAAATCCTCGTTCCCGCGATACTCGATCACGATCCGTCCTTTTTTCGGAGTATGCAGCAACGCCACTCGCGCTCCGAGATGCGAAGTCAGCTTCTTTTCAATTCCTGCCACCGCTTCGGCATCCTTCGCCGGAAGCGTCCGGTTCTTCGGCCGCACACCCGCCACCGGTGCCGCGGTCTTGCGCTCGAGCACCAACTTTTCGGTCGCGCGCACGCTCAAGCCTTCCTCGATCACCCGCCGGGCCAACACGGTCCGTTGCGCAGGATCGTTGACCCCTAGAAGCACTTTCGCATGCCCGACGCTCAACAGATTCCGCGCGAGAAACCCCTGGAGCTCCGCATCGAGCGCCAGCAATCGCAACGAATTCGCCACCGTCGCCCGCGCTTTCCCCACGCGATCCGCCGCCGTTTCCTGCGTCAGATCGAAATCCCGAATCAAACTCGCGTAACCATGCGCTTCTTCGATCGGGTTCAGCCCTTCGCGCTGCAAATTCTCGATCAACCCGAGCGCCGCCGATGACGCATTGCTCGCGTCCACCACCCGCGCCGGGATCGTCTTGATCTTCAACTGCTGAAACGCCCGCCAACGCCGCTCGCCCGCGATCAGCTGAAATTTCTCGCCCACCTTCCGCACCACGATCGGTTGCAGCAACCCTTCCGACCGAATGCTTTCCGCCAGTTCGTTGAGCTGATCCGGCGGGATGTCCCGACGCGCTTGATACGGACTCGGCTCCACCGACTGCACGTTGATTTCCTGATAACCCGGCGCGCCCGTTGGCGCTTGCGGCGCGGGCGCACTTGCAGGCGCGGGTGCCGACGGAGCCGACTTCGGAGCCGCAGGAACGGCGCTGGCGATCAAACCGCCCAGGCCTCGACCGAGGCGGGATTTGGGAGCTGCAGACATGGATTACTTTCCTCCGGGAATGAACAGCACCTGCCCGACGTTGATGCGGGAAGGATCGGAAATTCTGTTGGCGTTGACGATATCCTGCAGCTTCGCGCCCGTCTTGCGCGCGATCACCGCCAGCGTCTCGCCTTTCTGCACCGTGTAACTGATGCCTTCCGCCGGATAATCGTTCGAAAACGTGGTCTGCACCGGCGCGCGCGACGCCACGCCTTTTGCCAGCGAATCGATCGCCGCATTCGTCTGCGCCGCGAGTTTCTCGATCTGCCCGCTCACCTGCTGCAACGTCTCCGACTTCGAGTTCGCCGCCGCCGTCCGGATGCTCTGGTTCAAGGCCGTCACCGCCTCATTCAACTGCCTCACCGTCACGTAGGACCGCTCCGCTTCACCCGCGCGGCCACGCAATTCCGCATTTTCGCGCTCGAGCTGCTCGACGCGCAACGACAGCGATCCAACGCGCTGCGTCAATCCGCGCACGTCCTCACGAAGATTCGCCAGCTCGACCTGCATCGACGTGGTCTGCGCCGTCGCGGTCGCGGCCAGGACACAGGCCCACCACAGACATTTCAACATGCGCGCCAGCTTGGGGAATGCGCGCGCGAAAACAAGCATGAGCTCCGCCGCGCGGGACGTTCTCATCGGTTTTTGAACGGTTCCGCCGCCACCAGCCGCGACATCGGCTTCGAGGGCAACACCGTCCCCGCCGCGATGGGAAACCCGCGCAAAAACTCCGCCCCCGCCAGCATCCGTCCGCCCGGTCGCTGCAATTTCAAAATTCGTAAAACCCCCGCCCCCGTTTGCACCAACATCCCATCCGAATCGCTCCCGAGCACCGTCCCGGCTCTAACGTGCGCTTCCGCCAAAACGCGACCCTCCGCGTCGGCCTTCTCCGCCAGCCCCAGTCTCACCATCTGCCCGCCGATCTCCACTGCGCAGCTCGGCCAGGGAAACAGCCCGTTGATCCGAGCCGCGAGTTCCTTCGCCGGCACCGTGAAATCGAGCGCGCCGTCGTCCTTCGTCAGCTTCCGACAATACGTCGCCCGCGCCTCGTCCTGCGGCTCGAACACCAGCGTTCCCGCCGCCACGCCCGGCAGCACGCGTTTCATCAGCGGCACACACGCCGCCGCGAGTTTCGCCTCCACGTCGAGCGCCGTGTCACGCGCTTCGATCGCCACACGCTCGATATCTGCCACCGGCCCCGCATCGAGCCGCCGCACCATGCGCATGAACGCCACGCCCGTTTCTTGCTCGCCGCTCGCCATCGCGCTCTGAATCGGCGACGCCCCACGATACCGCGGCAAAATCGATGTGTGCAGGTTGAACGTCCCCAACCGCGGCGTCTCGATGAACACTTCTTTCAGGATGTGCCCATAGGCCATCACCAACGCCACGTCCGCGCCGAGCATCGCATAATGAACCCGCACGTCGTCCGTGAGCTTTTCCGGCTGATAAACCAAGATGCCGCGCTCGCGCGCCCAGGTTTTGATCGCGTTCGGCAGCACTTTCTGACCGCGACCCGTCTCGCGATCGGGTTGCGTGAAAACCGCGATCACTTCCGCCACCGACTTCCCTTCGCCCGCCAGCCAATCCAGCAACGGCAAGGCAATGGGATCGGATCCAAGAAAGACGAGACGCAACGGTGAATTCATGCCCGTAAGTGCGAGCTTGCTCGCGATTCAATCCCTCGAGCCTGGTTCGCGTTGGCCGTTACAACTTCCGCATCCAGCCGTTCACCGCCGCGGCGAGCTTCTTGAACGCGGCATCGGTGCTCGGGCGCGGCAATCCGTCCAACAACGTCCACCATTCGATGTGCGTCACCGTCGCATCGGGCGCGATTTTCCCGAGCGTGCCCAACGTTTCCAATTCGATGATTTTTCCGTTCGTGAAGGTCTCGAACGAGCATCCGCGATCCGGATACGTCGCATTCGCCTCCACCCGCGCCGTCTTCACGAAGGTCGTGCCATCCACCCAATACGCCGACCAGCCCGGATAATGCGTGATGCCGAGCTTCTGCGCGTCCGCCGCCTTCGCCACATCGATGCCGATATAATCGCGGTGAAAATCCCAAACCGGCATCGAAAAATCGGTGTAGCTCCATGGCACGAGTGAATACGTCGGCAGCAAGTCCCCTGCCGCATGACTGCCTTTCGGCAACAATGGCAGCACGCCATAACCGCCGCCGCGCAAAATCGTCAGCGCCCAGGGCGCGCACTCGACATCCCAGAGGCCGCGATTGGTCAGCGTGTGCGTCACCTTCACCGTGCGCTCGCCGAACACTTCGATCTTCATCCCTTTCTCGATGCCCGTGCGCGCCTCCACCGGCTGCGTGAGCCCCACGCCTTTCGGCAGCATCTCGATATCGAGCGGCGAATCGTCCGGCTGATACGTCCGCACGATGTCCTCCGGCGAATGCCACAGGCGATGACCGCCGCGAAACATATATCCGTGATCCCGCTTCTCGTCCGCCGGTAGTTCGAGAAACACATTCTTCTTCTTCCCCGCCTTTGAACGGAACGACACCACGCGCGGCCCGACCGCCGTCGTCACCACCAGCTCAAACGCGCGCGTCGCCAGCATCAGCGCGTCGCCGCCACGGAACTCAGTCTTCGAGGGTTTCATGAGAGCCATCCTGTTCGCTTTCTTCACGCGTCTTCCACTTCGGGCGAACCGCCTCACCGCGCGCCGCCTTGCCCGAATACGGCGTGCCCGGCTCGTGCTTCTCTTTTCCCACGAGATCGAAATAAACCGGACAGCCCGCCAGATCGAAGGCCTCCACGATCCCCGCCTCGAGATAACGCCGATACTGCTCCGTCAGCTTCTCCTCGCGATTGCAGAAAATCTTGATCCGGAACGGACGATTCCCCGTCTGCGTCGCGTAATACGCCCGAAACCTCTTCCCGCCCACGGCCGGCGGCGGCGTCCGCTCCGTCAGGTATTGCAAGATTTCATTCAGCTTCGCCGTCGGCAGCTTCGTGTCGAGCTGCCGGTTCAACTTCACCGCCGCATTCAACATCCGGTCGACTTCGTATCCACTTAACGCGGACACAAAGATCACCGGCGACCCGGGCGTGAAATACAGCCGGTCGAACAGCGCCTTTTCATACTTCTCCCGATAGTCGCGTTCGCTCTTGTAGGGCTCGAATCCGCCTTTCTCCGCGAACGCTTTCTTCACGAGATCCCACTTGTTCACGACGATCACGATCGGCTTGTGCTCCTTCACCGCCTCCCCCGCGATCGCCTTGTCCTGCTGCGTCACCCCATCCATCGCGTCGACCACCAGGAACACCACGTCCGTCTGCTTGATCGCATCCAGCGAACGCAGCCGCGAAAAATACTCCACCGGCGAAGCTAGCTTCGTCGCCGCCTTGATGCCCGCCGTGTCGATCAGGCGAAACGGATACATCTTTCCATTCCGCCCCTTGAACTCGAAGGGCAGCTCGATCGCATCGCGCGTCGTGCCCGGCACGTCGCTCACAATCAGCCGATCGCTTTGCAGCAGCCGATTGCTCAACGACGATTTTCCCACATTCGGCCGGCCGATGAAGCACACGCACAGGGGATCGTTCGCCGTCTTCGTCGCGCCGCCCGCCTCGATCTCTTCCGCCGGCCCCAACGCTTCCAAAATCGCGGCGCGCAATTCATCTTCGCCGCGTCCATGCTCCGCGGATACGCGCAGCGGCTCGCCCAGGCCAAGTCGATACGCTTCGGCGAGTTCGATCTTATCGTCGCTGAAATCCGCCTTGTTGATCACCAGCCGCACCGGCTTCCGGCTCTTGCGCAGCGTGTCCGCGATCTTCTGATCCAGCGCCGTCACGCCTTCCAAACCGTCGATCACAAACAGGATCAGCCCCGCAGCCTCGATCGCGAAATCCACCTGCGTCTCCGACGCTTTCACGAGCATCGCCGGCGTATCGCCGCCTTTCAGTCCGAGTCCGCCGGTGTCCAACAGCGTGTAGTTTCCATTCTCGATCTGCGTCGAGATCACGTCGCGCGTGACCCCCGGCTGGTCATGGACGATCGAGATGCGCTTCCGCGCCAGCCGATTGAAGAGCCGGCTCTTGCCGACATTGGGTCGGCCTACAATGGCCACGGAACGATTCATGATGGTTAACTCACGCAAAGGACGCCCAGGGCGCAAAGGACAAAATCCTCCGCGCCCCTTGCGATCGTGGGCGACTATTTCCTTCCGCCCTGCACGAAGCGTTCGACCCGGTCACACGCATCCACGATCTGCTCGTAGCTGGTCGCAAAACACGCGCGCACGTGCCCCGTGCCGTTTTCGCCAAAGGCCGTGCCCGGGACCACGGCGACTTTTTGCTCCTGCAAAAGCCCCACCGCGAAATCCTTCTCGCTCAACCCGCTGCCAGCCACGCTCGGAAACGCATAAAAGCTTCCGCGGGGCGAGTGACACTTCAGTCCGATTTCGTTGAAACGCCGCACGATCAGATCGCGCCGCCGATGATACTGCTCGCGCATCTTCAGCACCGCATCCCAGCCGCGTTGCAACGCCTCGAGCGCCGCCTCCTGCGCCACGATCGACGCACACAGCATCGAATACTGGTGCACTTTCATCATCGCATCGATCAGCGCCGTCGGCCCGCACGCGTAGCCAATACGCCAGCCCGTCATCGCAAACGCCTTCGAGAAGCCGTGCAAAAACACCGTCCGCTCCGCCATGCCCGGCAGGCTCGCGATGCTCGTGTGCGTGCCGTCGAACGTGAGCTCGGAGTAAATTTCGTCCGACAGCACCAGCAGGTCCTTCTCGCGACAAAACGCCGCGATCTCTTCCAACTGCTGCCGCGTGCAGGTGCCGCCCGTCGGATTGCAGGGCAGGTTCAACATCAGCATCTTCGCCCCCGGCTGCCAGGCCGCGCGCAAAGCCTCGGCCGTCAGCGCGAATCCATCTTTTGCATACGTGGGCACCGCGATTCCGACACCATGCGCCAGCGTGATGCTCGGATGATAACTGACGTAGCACGGCTGGTGAAACATCACCTTGTCGCCGGGATTGACGAACGCGCGGCACGCCAGATCGAGCGCCTCGCTCACGCCCACCGTCACGATCACTTGATCTTCCGGCCGGTAGGACACGTTGAAATGCTGTTCAACATACGTCGAAATCGCCCGACGCAGCTCCAGCAAACCAAGGTTGGACGTGTAGTAGGTCTTGCCTTTCTCGAGCGCGTAGATCGCCGCCTCGCGAATGTGCCACGGGGTCACGAAGTCGGGCTCACCCACGCCCAGCGAAATCACGTCCTGGCCCTTCATCTTGGCCACCAGTTCGAAGAAATCGCGAATACCACTCTTCGGCAGCGCGGACACGTGTCCCGCCACCCAACGTTTTGGGTCGTTGCTCATGGATCGGAAAAAAGGGCCGGCCGTTACGGCGCGACGTTCAGGCGTGAGGGCTGCGCTTCGTCGACATTCAGCAGGAACCCCTGCTCCTTGTAGCAACGCAGCATGAAGTGCGTCGAGGTCGAGAGCACGCCCTCGATCGTCGACAGCTTTTCCGACACGAAATTCGCCACTTTCTGCAGCGACGCGCCTTTGACGAACACGAGCAGGTCGTAACCACCCGACATCAGGTAGCACGACTCCACCTCGTCGAACCGCGCGATTCGATCCGCAAAGCGGTTGAACCCTCCCCCGCGCTCCGGGGTGATCTTCACTTCGATCACCGCGCGAACAGCGGCGGCGGCGGCGGCCTCGTGCGAGAGATCGAGCACCGGACGCCAGCCGAGGAAGATTTTATCTTTCTTCAACTGTTCCAGGTGCTGTTGCACTTCGGCTTCAGTCATCCCCGCGACCTTCGCCATTTGGCCGGTCGTGAGGCTGCCGCCTTCCGTCAAGAGCTTCAGAACAGGGTTCATAAGGGGCGGCGGTTATCCGGCACTCCCCCGCCTTTGGCCAGCGTGAAATCAGTTCACCGAAATTCCGGTAAAGGCCTGCGCCGTCGTGCCGATGTCTTTCACCCTATATCACGCCAGCTCATGAAGATCCTGATCGCTGATGACGAGGACTGCTGCCGCAGCCTCATCGCGGACATGTTTGTCGACGAACCGGGCGTGCAGCTCACGTTGACTTCCGACGGCGCGGAGGCGTGGTGGAAGCTCACCGCCCCTACCGAGCGCTACGATCTGGCGATTTTCGATCTGCGCATGCCCATCGTCGATGGACTCCAGCTCATCGAGCGCGTGCGCCACTCCGCGGCACTGCGCCATCTTCCGATCATTCTCTGCACCGGTATCAACGATCGCGATACCGTCGCCCGCGCCGCCCGCTTGGCCATCAATCACTACGTGGTGAAACCCTACAAGCCCGACTCCTTGCGCGAAAAAGTCCGCGCGCTTGCACCCCGCCGCGCCGTCTTCGTTTAGCGCGCCGCGCTCCCTCACAACTGCAGACTGGCGCCCGCACGCTCTTTGCGCTCCTTTGGGACCATGTCCGAAGAGCCCGTCGTCCGCGTCCCATCCGAGGAGCCCGTCGTCGTCGCCCCCGCCCCTCTGCTCTCTGCCGGACAGCGCCAGGTCGTAAGCTTCGCTATCACTTTTTTCGCCGTCTTCGCCACCGTCGCGCTTTTCGTCGGCGCCCTCGTCGTCATCGGCCAATCGATCAGTTTCTTCTCCAACGTCCTCTGGCCTCTCGCCGCCGCCGGCGTGCTCGCGCTCGTCCTTCGACCTTTCGTTTTTTGGATCCAGCGCAAGCTCCACCTTCGCCGACTCTCTGCCGTCATTCTACTCTACGGCCTCTTCACCCTCGCCGTTTCCGGCCTGCTCGTCCTGGTTCTGCCGCCGCTGATCGACCAGACGATCAACTTCGTCCTCTACCTGCCTGCGCTCTGGGACAGCGTCTACACCTACGTCCGCGAGCACTACCCGCAATGGATCGTGCTCGTGCAACGCCAGCTCGACAACCCCACCGTCCGCCAAATCAGCGAAGCCGTCGTCGCCCAAACTCAAGGTCTCTTCAAAACCGCGATGCCGTCCCTCGAATCTGCGACCGGCAGCATCCTCGGCATCTTCGTCTTCTTCACGAATCTCTTCATCATCCCAATCTACTTGTTCTTCTTTCTGCTGGGCCGCCGCGACTCCACCGCCGAACTCCCCAAACACCTGCCTTTCGTCAAACCGGTCCTCCGCGACGACCTCGTTTTTCTCACGCGCGAATTCATCGCCATCATCGAAGCGTTTTTCCGCGGACAACTCGTGATTGGCCTCATCATGGGCGCGCTGCTCGCCCTCGGCTTCACGATAATCGGCCTCAAATTCGGCCTCTTCATCGGACTCATCCTTGGGCTGCTCAACATCGTCCCTTACCTCGGCACGATCGTCGGCCTCGCCGTCACGCTCCCGATCGCGTTCTTCCAACCCGATGGCGGCTGGCACCTGATCGCGCTCATTCTTCTCGTCGTCATCATCGTGCAAGCGATCGAAGGCTGGTTCCTCACGCCCAAAATCATGGGCTTCCACACCGGCCTCCACCCCGTCGCCATCATCGTCGCCGTGTTCTTCTGGGGCACCGCGTTCGATGGCGTGCTCGGCATGCTGTTCGCTATTCCGCTCACCGCGTTCTTCGTCACCGCGTGGCGCCTGATCCGACGGAAATACTTTGCGCGTCCCGTCACCGTCGTAAGCTGACCGATGGCCCGTCGCCTTCCGCCACCGTCCGAATGCGCCCAATGCGGCGCCGACATTCCGCCCCACGCCCGCGCGTGCCCCGAATGCGGCGCCGACGAACGCACCGGCTGGCGCGAATCGTCGATCTACGACGGCCTTGATCTTCCCGACGACACCGAGACCTCCGCCTCCGCTTCGCAAATCCCCGATCGCCGCGTCAATGGCCTCCCGTGGTATTGGTGGTGCGTCGGCGTCGCCTTGCTCCTCTTCATCGGCCTGACTTTCCTCGGTCTCATGTAGCGCCCGGCTCCTAAAGCGCCCCGGGCGCTCCGTGCCCCATTTGCCTTCCCGCCGACCTTCGCGTCCTTTGCGCCTCCGCGCGACGCATGTCCTGGGAAATCAAGTTCAACAACGGCATCTACCTTCCGCAGCTCGACTGGTGGCTCGACGCCCACCTTCCCGTTGAACGCTCCTTCGTCTCTCACGCGCACTCCGACCACACCGCGCTTCACCGCGAGATCCTTTGCTCCGCCGGCACCGCGCGCCTGATGCACGCCCGCCTCCCCGGCGAACGCATCGAACACATCCTGCCGTTCGGCCAAACCGAACAATTCACCCCCGACACCGCCGTCACGCTTCATCCCGCCGGCCACATCTTCGGCTCCGCTCAAGCTCTTCTCGATCATCCCTCCCACGGCACGCTCCTCTACACCGGCGATTTCAAACTTCGCCTCGGTCTTTCCGCCGAGCCCTGCGCCACACCGCACGCGGACACGTTGATCATGGAAACCACGTTCGGTCGGCCGCACTACGTTTTTCCGCCCACCGAAAAGGTCCTCCGGGACATCGCTCACTTCTGCCACGAAACGCTCTCCGACGGCGGCACGCCCGTCCTCTTCGGCTACAGCCTCGGCAAAAGCCAGGAACTCCTCACCGGCCTCGCCGCCGCGAACCTGCCCGTGATGCTCCACCCGCAAACGCTCAAGCTCACGCGAATCTACGAGGAGCTCGGCCACACGTTTCCTCCGTATCGAGATTTCAATCACGCCGAACTCGCCGGCCACGTCGTCATCTGCCCGCCCCAAACGCGCGACTCTCATTTCGTCCGCAACATTCCCCGCCGCCGCACCGCCGTCATCACCGGTTGGGCCATCGATCCCGGCGCGATCTACCGTTATCAATGCGACGCCGCTTTCCCGCTTTCCGATCACGCCGACTTCCCCGACCTCCTCCGCTTCGTCGAAGCCGTTAAACCCAAACGCGTCCTCACCGTCCACGGTTTCACCACCGACTTCGCCCGCACGCTCCGCGACCGCGGCATCGAAGCCTGGGCCCTCGGTCAGGATAACCAACTCGAACTCGACATCTCCCGCAGAACAAGCCTCCGCTCCGCCCTTCCTCCCTCCGCCCCCGCCCCACAACCCTCATCCCAAGACTCCGCATCCCCCGATTCCTTCTCCCGCTTCGTCCTCACTGCCGACGCCGTCAAAACCACCCCCAAAAAACTCGAGAAAATCGAATTCCTTCGCGCCTACCTCGCCGAGCTCACGTCCGACGACGCCGCCATCGCCGCCACATTCTTGACCGGCCGCGCCTTCCCTCAACGCGACGAACGCAATCTTCAACTGGGCTGGGCTCTCATCAAACGCGCTGTCCTCGAAATCTCCGGCGCCACCGAGGCCGATTTCCGCGCCGCGTATCATCGTTACGCCGACGCCGGCGACGCTTCCGGCGCCCTCCTCTCAACGCATCACTCTCAACTCTCATCCTCCAACGCTCGACTATCCGATCTCGCCACGTTCTTCGATCGCATCGCCGCCGCCCGCGGTCCCGCCGCGAAACTCGAGCTCTTGCGCGAACGCCTCTCCGCCCTCTCGCCCGACGAAGCCCGCTACCTCGTCAAAATCATCACCGGCGATCTCCGCATCGGCCTGAAAGAAGGCCTCGTCGAAGAAGCCATCGCCGCCTCGACTGACCAGCCGCTCGAATCCATCCGCGAGGCCAACATGCTCAGCGGCGACATCGCCGCCGTCACCCGCGCCGCCCGCAATGGGAATCTGAATACAATCGAGCTCACCGTCTTCAACCCGCTCCAGTTCATGCTCGCGAGTCCCGAGCCCACCGCCGAAGCGATCGTCGCCCGTTTCACCGACCTCCAATCCGCCGCTTCCGCCGATGGAAGCGCCGCGCCACCACGGCTCGATGCGCCGCCCCTCTCCATCTGGCTCGAAGAAAAATACGACGGCATCCGCTGCCAGCTCCACAAATCCGGCGATCGCATCGAACTCTACTCGCGCGATCTCAATCGCATCACCGAGCAATTCCCCGATCTCGTCCGCGCCGCCCGCGAACTGCCCGCCGACTTCATCGCCGATGGCGAACTCCTCGCCTGGCGCGATGGCCGCGCCCTCCCGTTCGCCGAACTCCAAAAACGCCTCGGCCGCAAAGGCGGCGACGACTTCTTCCTCGGCGCCGAAATCCCCGTGTCGATTTCTTTCTACGATCTCCTCTGGTTTAACCACCGCTCGCTTCTCAAAGAGCCGCTCCGCACGCGCCGAGCATTGCTCGCCGATCTGCTCTCAGCTCTGGGCCCTCGGCTCTCGGCTAGGTTCCCGCTCGCGCCCATCACTTACGCTTCAACCGCTCTCGACATCGAAGCCGCCTTCCTCGCCGCCCGCCAGCGCGGCAACGAAGGCCTCATCGCCAAAGATCCCAATAGCCTCTACACGCCGGGTCGCCGCGGTCTCGCCTGGCTGAAACTCAAAAAAGCCTACGCCACGCTCGACGTCGTTGTCGTGGGAGTCGAATACGGCCACGGCAAACGCCGCGACGTCCTCAGCGACTACACTTTCGCCATCCGCGACGAGGAACACGACAACCGCCTCCTAACCGTCGGCAAAGCCTACTCCGGCCTCACCGACGTCGAAATCGCCCAGCTCACCGAGCACTTTCTCGCGCACACGATTCGCGAACACGGCCGCTATCGCGAAGTCGTCCCCAACGTCGTCCTCGAAGTCGCCTTCGACATCATTCAACCGAGCAAACGCCACCAAAGCGGCTTCGCGCTCCGCTTCCCGCGCATCGCGCGTATCCGCACCGACAAGACACCCGCCGAAATCGACACGCTCGAGACCTGCCGCCGCCTCGCTGCCGCCAGCTTCACTCCGTAGGCCGGTCTTCGCTCCGCCGTTTTCGCATGTTCACTCGCGTCACCGCGTCCGCCCTCACCGAGCCGCAACTTTACGCCGCGCTCCACCCCGCCCTGTCCACCTGGTTTCGCGCCCGCTTCACCCATTTCTCTCCCGCTCAACTCCACGCCGTTCCCGAAATTCTCGCCGGCCACTCGCTCCTCCTCACCTCGCCTACCGGCAGCGGCAAAACCCTCGCCGCCTTCCTCTCCGTATTCGATTTTCTAGCACGCGCCCACGACGCCCGCGACCTCCCCCACGGCATCGTCGCCGTTTACGTCTCCCCTCTCCGCGCCCTCGCTTACGATCTCCGCAAAAACCTCCAACAACCCGCCGAGGAGCTCGGCTGGTCCTGGCTCCGCATCGGCGCGCGCACCGGCGACACCACTCCTAAAGAGCGCGCCCAGCAACGCCGCAAACCGCCCCACATCCTCGTCACCACTCCCGAATCCCTCACGTTGCTCCTCAGCCAACCCAACTGGATCCCCGCCCTCCGCACCGCCCGTTTCCTCATCGCCGACGAACTCCACGCGCTCGCCGAAAACAAACGCGGCGCCATGCTCACCGTCGCCGCCGAACGCCTCGAAGACTTGGTCTTATCGGCCAGCCCAACTCGGAACTCCGAACCCGAAACCCGAAACTCCACGCGCCTTGTGCGCGTGGGTCTCTCCGCCACCGTCGCCCCGCTCGAAACCGTCGCCGCTTTCCTCGTCGGTCCCGACCGCCCCTGCCACATCGCCGAGATCACCCAATCTAAACCCGCCCGCATCGAGGTCTTCTCCCCGCTCCGCGAACGCGCGTATCCACCCGCCGGCTACACCGCCACGCGCGTCCTTAAGGAACTCGGCGCGCTCCTCCTCCGCCACGAAACCACGCTCATCTTCACCAACACCCGCAGCGGCGCGGAATCCATCGGTCTCCGCCTGAAACAACTTCTCCCCGAATACACGGATCTCATCGAGGTCCACCACGCCTCGCTCGACCGCGGTGTTCGCCTCGACATCGAAGACCGGCTCAAGCGCGGCGAACTCCGCGCCGTCGTCTGCTCCACCTCGCTCGAGATGGGCATCGACATCGGCTCGATCGATCTCGTCGTCATGGTCTCCGCGCCGAAGGGCGTCGCTCGCGCCCTGCAACGCATCGGCCGCTCAGGCCACTCGATGGGCCGCATCTCCCAAGGTTTGCTCGTCGCGAGCAACATCAACGATCTCGCCGAATGCGCTGTCACCGCGCGTATGATGACTCGTCGCGAGCTCGAGCCCGTTAAAATCCACGAGAACCCGTTCGACGTCCTCGCCCAAACCCTTGTCGGCCTCGCCGTCTTCGAATCCGTCACCCCCGACGAAGCCTTCGCCCTCGTCCGCCGCAGCTACTCCTTCCACCGGCTCGAACGCGCCCAATTCGATCGCGTCCTCCGCTATCTTCGCGGCGGCGGCGTGTCATTGGAACGCAACTACGAAGACGTCTTCGGCAAGGTTCGCCTCGATTCCTCCGGCCACCTCGCGCTCCCGCACCCTCGCATCGCCCGCGACTTCTACCAGAACATCGGCACCATCAACACCGAGTCGATGGTCCAGGTCCGCCTCGGCCGCCGCAACCTCGGCCAGATCGAAGAATCGTTCATGAAGAACATCCGCGTCGGCGATGTATTCGTCCTCAACGGCCGCACCGTCCGCCTCGTCAAATCCCACCTTCTCACCGCGCACGTCGTCGCCGCCGACAGCTCCGTCCCCACCGTCCCGCGTTGGTATGCCAACAAGATGCCTCTCGCCTCCGGCCTCGCCGCCGAAGTGGTCCGCCTCCGCACCGCTCTCTCCGTCCAACTCTCCCATTCGCGCGAATCCGCCCTCAATCTCCTCACCACCACCTACACTCTCTCTGCCGCCAACGCCCTCGCCCTCGTCGAACATTTTCTCCTCCAATCCCAAATCTCCATCATCCCCACGACCGACTTCTTCCTGGTCGAGCTGTATCGAGAAAACGACTACCTCCACTACTTCTTCCACTCCCTCATCGGTCGCTCCGCCAACGACGCCCTTTCGCGCATCGTCGCGCAACGCGTCCAACACACCAAGGGCGGCAACGCGCTCGTCACGATCGACGACTACGGCTTCCTCCTCAGCCTGCGCTCGTTTCAGTTCATGTCGCCCGACGACCTTTGCGCGCTCTTCCGCCGCGAAGACGCCGAAGCCGATCTTCGCACCGCGCTCGCCGACGCCTCTCTCGTCAAATGGCAGTTCCGCGGCGTCGCCCAAACTGGCCTCATGGTCCCTCGCCGTGTCCGTGGCACCGAGCGCGGCGTGCGCATGCTCCAATGGAGCTCCGAAATCCTCTTCGAAGTTCTCCGCCAACACGAACCCGATCACCCGCTCCTCGTCGAAGCCTACACCGAAGCCACGCTCCGCTTCCTCGATCTGCCTCGCGCCCTCGCTTTTCTCGACGAGGTCCACACGCGCCCCTGGGACGTCCGCGAGATCGATCGCGTCAGCCCATTTTCCTTCGGCATCTATGTGAGCAAGATCAAAGAAACCATGACCCTCGAAGATCCCGAAACCACAATCGAACGCCTCTACCATGCCATGTATGGCGAGCGCCCAAGCGATCTCCCCGCTTCCTCGCCAACGAAGATCCCTTCACCTCCTCTTGAAATTTGAAGCTTCTCTGGAGCTTGGATCTTGGTCCTTGGAGCTTCTCCCGTGTCCGCCCGCCTCGAATTTCTCCCCCATCACTGGATCGACGCCCGCCTCGCCCTCTGGCTTTCCGTCCCGCGCCTCCTCGTTGTCGCCGATCTCCATTGGGGCTATGTCGAAAGCCACCGCGCCCGCGGAAATCTTCTTCCCGCATGGGGCGACGCCGACATCGCCCAACGCCTCACCTCGCTCATCGCCGACTACCAGCCCGCCGAAATGATCTGGCTCGGCGACTCCCTGCACACGCTTAACGGCCGCCGCGCCGCCGACGATTTCCTCCGCTCCACGCGACTTCCCATCACCATCATCGGTGGCAACCATGACGCCCGTTGGTCGCATGCCGAAAACCGCACCTTCGTCAGCCGTCCGCCCTTCTATTTCCATCACGGCGATCGTCCCGCCGCGCACATCCCTCCGCCCAATCACATCGAAATCATCGGCCATTTCCATCCCGCCCTCGCCTTCTCCGACGGCGCCGGCACCCGCTTGAAACTTCCAGCCCTCGTCGCTTCGCCTCGCCGCTTCATCCTTCCCGCCTTCTCGCCGTGGGCCGCCGGCACTCCGTGGCATCCGGAATTTCCCGACGAAACCATCTACGGAATTGGCACGAAACGAATCTTTACAGTGTCACCAGGGCTTCACCAGAAAGAACCCTTTCGTCCATGAACACCCTCCGTCTCCTCCTTCTCACCGCGCTCTGCGTGCTCCCCGCCGCGGCGGCCGAGCAGCTCGGATTGCGCGAGGGCGAGGCACTCACCTATCGCGTGAGCTGGGGCATTTTCCAGAAAGCCGGCGAAATCAAGATCACCACCGCCGCCGAAACCAACGACGGCATTCCGCAAACCGTCGTCACTACGAACACCAACACCACCGGCGTCCTCAAGCGCCTCTTCCCTTTCAGCGCGCGCGCCGAATCCATTTTCAACCGCGACACCGGCCGTCTCGACGTCCACACCGAGGCCAGCGCCAGCGGCAAGAAGCGCACCAACATGGCCCTCGTCTTCGACTACGACGCCATGACGGCGCGCTACAGCGATTTCGTCGAAACCAACAAGAGCACCACCGTTCCCATCCCGCCGCCCGGCTACCCCAAAGATCTCATCACGACGCTCATTCACACGCGCACATGGGATCTCCAACCCGGCGAGAAACAGGACGCCGACGTCGTCTTCGAAGACGATATCTACCAACTCACCATCTACGCGCTCGGCTACGAAACCGTCGAAACCCCGCTCGGCCGTTTCAAAACCTTGAAGCTCGAACCTCGCATGGAAAAAACGCCGCCCCTCGGCATGTTCCGCCGCGGTTCGAAAGTCCATGTCTGGATCGCCGTCGAAGACCCGCGCCGCCTCCCCGTGAAATTCGAAGTCGAATTCAAATTTGGCGCCGGCATCTCCACGCTCGTCGACTACCAGCCGCCCAAATAGCGCAGCGCCTCCCGCAGCCCTGCGCGGGAACGCAGCGACTTTTCGCAGTTCGTCAGCCTAAAGCGCAGACGGACCGCCTCTGCTATCCGTCCGCTTCGCCGTCTCACTTGGTTCCCAAACGAACCTCCAGGGTTTCTTCGCCCAAATCTCACCGGCATAATCCACCCCAATCCGCGGCGTCGCTTTAACCGCATCCCGCGGCACGCGCACGCCTCGATTCTCCAGCCACAACCCGCTCAGCGGATCCGCCGCCGCGCGATTGAGCTTCCGATCGATCTCCAGCCGTTTCGTCACCCGCCCCGGCCCGCGAATTCCTTCCACCCCGCGAATCAACACCGCCGCCGGCGCTCCTTGCGGCCCTGTCACCAGATTCAGCATTTCGTGAATGCCGTAACACAAATACACATACCAAATCCCGCCTGCCCGATAGAGCACCTCCGTGCGCGGCGTGCAGCCCGCGCGCGCATGACACGCCAGATCGTGCTCTCCCACGTAAGCCTCCGTCTCCGTGACGACCCGCGCTTCTTCCCGCCCGTCGGCAAACCGACGCACCAGATGCTTGCCAATCAGCCACCGCGCAATCGCCACCGTTTTCACCGACTGAAATCTCTCCGCTCCAATCACCATCCCACGCCGCTCGGCGCCTTGGCCAACGCCTGTTCCTTGATCGTTTGAAAAGTTAGACGCACACATGCTCGCGAGAGCGTTCAGGATCGCTGAACAACTCATCCGCGCAACTTCTTCGACATCCGGGTGCCGCTTGACGCCCAACTCCCGTCTCCTATTCAACGCCCGGATGCTCTCCCACCTTGGGCTCCTTCGTCAGGTGCCGCGGTCACTGACCGGGTGAGCCGTTCTGTGAACGACAACACCTCCCTCCTCTCCGTCGGCGCCCAGTCCATCCGCGAGCGCAAAGCCGATCTTCAACGCAGCCTCGATCTTTGCGTGCGCGATGGGCTCGTCGCCATGCCGATCGTCACGATGTCGCTTCCGGTGAACGTCTTTATCACCGCGCTCGTCACGAAAGGCTGGGAACTCCCGAAACCTGCCATCGGCCTACTCACAGCGATGCCGTTTCTCGCGAATTTCGTGCAGGTCTTCCTCGTCCCCTTTCTCACCCGTCTCCGCCCGCCCAAAACCCTCACGGTCCTCAACGCTTCTCTCAACGCCGTCTGCTGGCTCGTGCTCGCCGGCATGCTCGAATTCCTCCCGCGCGATAACCCCGCCCTCGCCGCCCGCGCGTTCACGATCTGGTTCTTCGTCGCCAGCATCTTCGGCGCTCTCGCCGGCGTCACGTGGAACGCCTGGATCCAGGAATGGGTTCCCGCCCGTCTCCGCGGCAAATACTTCGGCCGCCGCAATCGCGTCCTCCAAATCTCGCTGCTCTCCTTCCTCCTTGGCGCCGGTTGGATCCTCGCGCGCTGGGACTACGCCGTCGGTGCCTTCCAATCCATCATCGTGGGCGCGGTGCTCCTCCGCGCCTTTTCGATCTACTCGCAATGGATCAGCCCGACCCGTCCGCATCGCCCCATTGTGCCTTCCAAACTTTCCCTCGCCGAACAAATCGGCGTGGTGAAACGCTCGCGCTCGTTCCTGTGGTTCATCGCCTTCGGCGCGGTCTGGTCTTTCGCCGCTAATTGCTTCGGCCCGTTCTACCACGTCTTCATGTTCGAGCAGCTCAATCTCTCCGCGTGGGACGTCGGCCTGCTCTCGACCGTTTCCGCACTCGGCGGCGCACTCGCGCTCCCCGCCTGGGGCCGCCTGCTCGATCGCTTCGGCAACCGTCCCGTCATGGTCTGCTCCCTGCTCGTCTGGCAGACTGTAAATCTGCTCTGGTGCTTCCTCACGCCGGAGAACAACACCATCGTGTATCTCATTTGGGCGCTCGGCGGCATGACGTCCATGGGCGCCATCGCCAGCTCCGGTTTCGTCCTCGGGCAATTCACGATTCTCCTTCGCCTCATTCCACTCGAAGCCAAGAGTCTCGCGATCGGCCTCAATCTCGCCGTCACCTCGCTCGCCGCCGCCATCGCCCCGATCCTCGGCGGTCTCATTCTGCGCTGGGGCTTCCAACGCTTCGACGATCCCATCGCCGTTTATCACGCCTGCTTTGTTCTCCAACCTTTGCTCGCTGTCGCCGGCTGCCTCCTTTTGCTCCGCATCGAAGAACCGCGCGCCTCCCCTCTTACGATGGTCTTCGGCGCCATGCGCAACATCCGCACGCTGAGCGGCGTCCTCGGCCTCGACTTCCTCATCAACTACGTCTTCTACCGCCCCACCAGGAAACCTTGACGTTCATGCCTTCTGCCGCGCCCCACGTTTACACGCTGACCAGTAATCTTCTCGCCGAGCGCACCCTCGAATTTTCCCGCTGGGCGCCGGGCAAAACCCAGCGTGCTTCCAGCGAAACGTTCCAGGTCGGCGGCAAAGGCATCAACGTATCCAAGATGCTGACACGTTTCGGTCTCGCCAACACCGCCCTCTGCTTCACCGGGGGCGCGCCCGGTGCCGAATGCGAGGCCTGGCTCCGCGCCCGCTCTTTCAACTTCCGCTCCTTCGACACCGGCCGTCCCACTCGCACCGGCACCGTGGTTCGCGCTGCCGGTCAGCCCGAAACCACCTTCCTCGGCCCCGACGTCGTTCCGTCACCCGTTGCCATCGCTGCCTGCGCCGACTTCCTCAACGCCCAGCCCGACGGACATCTCCTCGCCATCTGCGGCAGCATCCCCGGTTGGGACACCGCGGACTTCGACCCGCTTCGCGACGCCGTCACTCGCTGGAACGAACGCGGCACGCTCGCGGTCGACACCTACGGTCCGCCGTTGAAGTGGTTCGCCACCCGTCCCGCGGCCCTCGTTAAAATCAACGCCGCCGAATTCCGCACGCTCCACGACGCTCTTCAACCGCTCTCGAAATCCCTCGCCGAAATCACCACCCGTTCTCCCGTCCAAGCGTGGATCGTCACCGACGGCGCCGACCCCGTCTGGTTCGCCACCCGGTCCGATGCTCCCGCCAGCCTCGCTCCTCCCGCCGTAAAGGAAATTTCAGCCACCGGCTCCGGCGACGTCTTCTTCGCGAGTATTCTCCGCTCTCTTTTCTTCGACCGAGTTTCCCTGCGCGAATCCGTCGCCGCCGCCCTTCCTCTCGCTGCCGCCAACGCCGCGCATCCGGCCATCGCCGAATTCCCCTAGCTCCGCATCCGCCCCCGACCCGACTTCGCGCGAACCTCCCCGCCCTCACGCTGTCCTTCCGAACCGGTCGTAATGAAAAGAACGGCGATCATCATCCTAGGTTTCGTCGTGATCGTCGTGTCGGTTCTCACGTATCGCGCTTACCGCAACCGCAGCGACCGTGAGCTCTCCGCGCGCCGCGCCCTCATTTCACAGCGAGACCTCAACGTTCAGCAACGCAGCGCCGCCGAAAAAGAAGCCCAACGCCTCGCCGCCCTCCAAGCCCAGCAGGAAGCCGAGGCTGCCGCAAAAGCCATCGCCGACCTCCGCGCCCGCGAAGCCGCCGAATCCGAACGCCGCGCCGCCGCCGAAGCCGAACTCCTTCGGCTCCACGCGGAACTCGAACGACTCCGCCGCGAAACCGAATCCATGGTCGAGCAAACGAAGAACCTCACCGCCAGCCGCCCCAACGAATTCGCCGCTCTCGACACCGCCCGCGAGGAAGCCCTTGCCCGCCTTCAAGCTCTCCAAGCGGAAAAAAGCGAAATCGCCGATCGCCAGGCCGCTCACGCCGCCGCTCTCGAAGAGCAACTTGCGAAGGAAAAAGCCGCCCAGGAACGCGTCGCGCGACACCGCGCGATGTCTCGCCGCTAACCGCTCTCGACCCGCCGCTCCGCACCCAAATTATCCTTGCTTTCACAAAACCTAAACCGCTTTATCCGCGGTTTTATTTTATGAAAGCGACGATCAAAACCCAAGGGCAGCAGTTCACTGTTACCGAGGGAGACATTCTTGTCGTTAACCGCTATCCCAACACGGAAGCCGGTGCGACGGTGCAAATTAACGATGTCCTCGCCACGGGCGAGGGCGACAACTTCAAAGTCGGCACCCCGACCCTCGCTGGCGCCTCCGTCTCGGCCAAGATCCTCGAGAACAAGCGCGGCCCCAAGGTCATCGTGTTCAAGAAGAAGAAGCGCAAGGGCATGGAGCGCAAACGCGGCCACCGCCAGGAGCTTTCCGTCATCAAGATCGAGTCCATCACTGTCTAAAGGAGTTCACCCGTCATGGCGCATAAAACAGGTCAGGGAACATCGTCCAACGGTCGCGAGAGCAAATCCAAGCGTCTCGGCGTGAAAACGTTCGGCGGCCAAAAGGTCTCCGCCGGCACCATCATCATCCGTCAGCGCGGCACCAAGCTCCACGCCGGCCGCAACGTCGGCACCGGTCGCGATTGGACGCTCTTCGCGCTCAAGGATGGCGTCGTCAAATTCGACAAGCCGCACCGCCGCGTCGAAGTCGTCACGAGCTAACTCCTCGCCGGATCGTCATTTCATTCTTCAAGCGCCGCTTTACCGCGGCGCTTTTTCTTTTTGCGGATTTCTCCCTCTCCGCGACGCTCGCACCCGTGAATCCGCAGCGGCTCGCCGAGCTCCAACGTCAACGCGACCTCGTCCGCGAACACCTCGCCTGGCTGGAACGCGAAATCGCTCGCGAACACAGCGTCACTCCGCAAGCGGTCGCCCCCGCCGTCGTCTCCGTCTCGGTCAGCGGCCAACCTGCCGCTTCGGCTCCTTCGCCCCTCAGCGTCGAAATGCCCAAACCCGACCCCGCTGGCGCCGCCTCCGAAGCCCGCCGCGGCTGCCTTCTCCTTTTCATCGCCGCCTTCGCCATCCTGGCCCTCGCCCTCTTCGCCATCTACTTCCTCCATTACCGCGACCGCCCGCTGATCTAAGCCGTTTAGCGAGGCGCCTCTCCAGGCTGCGGCCCTTCTCTCTCCGATTTTCTCGAAACACTCCCGCCACGCTCCGGTCTAGCGCTATCACCTTGAACAGCGCAGCGCTGCCCACGACCGAAAGCCCGCCTGAAGAGCTCCTGAACAACGTGCGCCGGACCTACCGGCGCATTTGCCTGCTGCGCGCAACCGGCCGACACTCCGAAGCGCTCGATCTCGAGATCGAAGAACTTTCTCACCTGCTCGCTGCCACTCACGACGCCGGTGTCGCCGAACACCGCTCCGCCGCCGCGATGGCCGAAGAATCCGCCCGCGTCACCGAAGCCGCCACGCTCGCCGAAGTCCTCGCGCCTTTGCTCGCCGAAAAACTCCGCGACTCCTCCGCTTCCTCGTCCGCATCGTCCGTTTCCCGTTCCGCGCCTGCGTCCGCGGCAGCCAGCCCCGCTCCGTCCTCTCCTCCCGCATCCGCCGCTCGGCCCGCCTCCACCGCGCCCAGCGTCACCGATCTCCTCGACGGCATGTTCGCCCTCGAATCCCCCCACCGCGCCTCCCGCGCGCGCTAATCTCTTTCCGCTTCGACGTCAGGTCACACATCACATCAACACCCTCAGTTCTCATGTCTACCACTGCTCACGTCGATAAACCGCTCACCGCCGTTCCTGCCAACTCGCAGAACGTCACGGTCTCCAAACAACCGGCGAACACCGGCCAGAAAACCAAAACCATCCTCGTCGGTTTCGACTTCGGCACCAACAAGTCCTGCGTCCTCGCCGGCGCCGCCGGCAGCAACGACATCGCCGTCAGCAAGGTCGTGCCGACCGTCGTCGGCTACACGAAGGACGGCATCGTCGACGGGATCGTCGCGGGCAACCGTTCGACGCTTTTCGGCGATGACGCCCTGCAGAACATGCTGCACGTCCGCCTCGCGCACCCGATGACCAACGGCATCATCGACGACCCCACCGCCGCGCGCGATTTCCTGAAGCACATCCGCTCGCTCGCCGATCCGACCGGCACGGCCGAGATCCGCGCCGTCGTCGGCGTCCCCGCCAACGCGTCCGATCCCGCCCGCGAAGACATCCGCCGCGCCTGCTTCGGCATCTTCGATCGCATCATCCTCATCCCCGAGCCGTTTCTCGCCGCCCTCGGCTACCGCGACGACACTCGTATCGGCCAGTCGAACTACATCGATCCCGTCGTGAATTCGCTCTTCGTCGACATCGGCGGCGGCACCAGCGACCTGTGTCTCGTCCAGGGCTATTTTCCCACGCCCGAGGATCAGGTCAGCATCGCGTTCGCCGGCGACGCCATCGACCAGCTTCTCCAAAAAGAGATCGATCGCGCCTACCCCAACAACGGCCTCTCACGCCACAAGGTCCGCGAGCTCAAAGAAGCCCACGGCTACGTCGGCCCCAGCCGCGCGCCGCTTCCGGTCAAAGTCGTCATCGGCGGCAAGTCGCACAGCATCGAACTCGGCGACGCCCTCGCGAACTCGACCAACGCCCTCATCGACAAGATCTACCCGGCGCTCACCGCATTGATCCAACGCGCCTCGTCCGACTCTGTCGTCACGCTGCTCCAAAACATCATCATCACCGGCGGCGGCTCGCAGATCAAAGGCATCGATACCTACCTGCAGAAAAAACTCACCGACGACGGTTACGAATCCCCCCGCGTTCGCGTCGCCGGCCAGGATTACAAACGCTACGTCGCCCTCGGCGCCCTCAAAGCCGCCCGCGCCGCCCGCGACAACCAGTGGCAGGTCCTGCTGGGCTGAAGCCGAGCAGGACCGGTTTTGAGTTTTGGGTTTGGGGTTCTGCGTTTCCGGCGACCAAAGCCTCCGGAATCATCTCAACCCGAAACTCAAAACCCAAAACCCTAAACACCCGCGGTCAACCGACCGCGGGATAACTCCCCAGCCACTTCACCAACGGACAAAACGTCCGCAGCTCCGCCACCGCGCTCTTCATGTTCGGGTCTTCGTAATGACCCGTCACATCCAGAAAGAAGTAATAATCCCACGGCCTCTTCTTGCTCGGGCGCGACTCGATCTTCGACAAATTGATCCCGCGATTCGCCAGCGGCATCAGCATCTTCAACAACGCCCCCGAGTGCGATGCCGCCTCATCGCCCAGCGACACCAGCAAGCTCGTGATGTCCTTGCCGCCGCCCACCGCGCCCGACGCTTTTTTCCCAATCACGAAAAACCGCGTCGTGTTGTCCGCCTTGTCCTGAATATTCCGCGCAACGACCGGCACGCCGTAATGTTCCGCCGCGAGCTCCCCGGCAATAGCCGCCACGCCGCGTTCATCTTTCGCCATCTGCACCGCCCGTGACGTGCTCGGCGCATCCACGAGCTGCGCGTGCGGCAAATGCCGCTGCAACCAGTGCCGGCACTGCGCCAGCGCCTGATCCTTCGAATACACCCGCTCAATTTCCTCCAATTGCGAGGTCGAGATCAGCGCGTGACTGATCTCCAAATAAATCTGCGCCACGATCTTCAGATCGCTTTCGACGAAACTGTCCAACGCCTCGCGCACCGATCCTTCCGTCGAGTTCTCGATCGGAATTACCGCATAATCCGTTTCGCCCTTCTCCACCGCCGTGAAAATATCGCTGACGGTCGCCATCCCGTGATACTCCACGCTCGCACCAAACTTCTTCAGCGCCGCCCCATGCGTGTTGCTCGCCTCGGGTCCCAGATACGCAATCACCAGCGGCTTCTCCAACGCGATCGCCGCCGACATGATTTCCCGATAAATCGCGCGCAACGCCTCGTTCTTGATCGGCCCGTCGTTCCGCCCCGTGACTTTCCGCAACACCGCATCTTCACGCTCCGCCACGTAAATTTGCCCGCCTTGGCTGCGTTTCAGTTTCCCGATCTCCGCCGCCAGCGTCAGCCGCTCGTTCAAAATCCGCACGAGCTCGCCGTCCAATTTATCGATCTGTTCCCGAATCGCTGAAAGGTCCATGTCAGTTCGAAGCCGGTTTGTCTTCTTCTCCATTCGTCGCGGCCGGCGCCTCGCCTTCATCCGTCGCGCTGGGCGTATCGCCGCCTTCCTGCTCCTGCTCCGCGGCCTCTGCTCCCTCGCCCGCCGACGCCTCCGCACCGGCCTCCAACGGCAACTGCTCGTCCGGCAATCCCATTTCCGCGTCGCCCAGCGCCGGCGGATTCATTGCCGTCTTCAGCCATTCGTCGATCTGACGCGACGACAACACGTCCGACGCCGGCAATTCATCGAGCGACTTCACGCCGACGAACTCCAAAAACTTGTCCGTCGTCCCATACTGAATCGGCCGCCCCGGCAAATCCGCGCGCCCGACCACATACACCAACTCCCGTTCGAGCAGCTTATTGATGCCCGCCTCCGCCGACACACCGCGAATCGTCTCGATCTCGCCGCGCGTCACCGGTTGGCGATAAGCCACGATCGCCAGCGTCTCGATCGCCGACTGACTCAACTTCATCGGCGGCGGCTCCGAGCGTAAAATCCGCACCCACCGCGCAAACCGCGGATGTGTCACCAGGCGAAATCCATTATTGCCCTCGATGAGCAACAATCCGTCATCTGCTGCCCGCAACTCCGCTGCGATCTGATCCATCGCCTCGCGAATCTGCGTTCCCGTGATCAGCGACGGCACTTCCGCATAAAGCTCCGGATCCTCCGCCGGCTCCGCCAGCACCTCCACTCCGTCCGGCTTCTCTCCCTCTGCTGCAGGCACGGTGCCCTCATCGCGCACTTCCTCTGCACTCGTTCCTTCCGTCCCCGCCTCCACCGCCGGCTCCTTCTTCTCCTGCTCCTCCTCATCGCTCGGCGACGTCGTCGCCGTCTCATGAAAGCGCGTGAACGCTGCCTGAATATCTTTCACGGAAAGCGGCTGACTGGACGAGAACAGCAACGCCTTGAGCACCTTTTTCAGATTGAAAGCCATGCGGGTAAACCGCGCCGAGTGAACAGCCCGCCGCGCGCCACACGCAACCACGAAAACCGCCCGCCGCGCCGCGGCTCGGCGGAAGCTCCAAGATCCAAGCTCCAGAGAACCTCCAAACCCCAACTCCCAACCACCTGCCACCCCTATCGAATCTTGCTCATTGGTAAATCTCCGGAGCTTGGATCTTGGAGCTTGGAACTTTTTTCCCGCCACTGTGCTGCTCGCCTCGGCAATCACGTCTTGCCCGCCTCAGCTTCGCTCCGTCATCGTCCGCCCTTTCTCATGAGCACTCAGCCCACGAACGAGATCCCCCGGCCCCATTCTTCCGTGGTCGTCGACGGCAACGACCGCGCACCCGCCCGCTCGATGCTCCGCGCCGTCGGCTTCACCGACGACGATTTTAAGAAGCCCCAAATCGCCGTCGCCTCGTCCGCCAGCGACATGACGCCGTGCAACGTCCACCTCGGCGACCTCAGCACGCACGCGCAAAAGGGCATCGCCGACGCCGGCGGCAAACCCATCTATTTTAACACCATCACCGTCACCGACGGCATCAGCATGGGCACACAGGGCATGCGCTACAGCCTCGTGTCCCGCGAAGTCATCGCCGACTCAATCGAAACCGCCGTCGCCGCCGAAGGTTTCGACGGCCTCGTCGCGATCGGCGGCTGCGACAAAAACATGCCGGGCGCGATGATCGCCATAGCCCGCCTCAACCGTCCCGCCGTCTTCGTTTACGGCGGCACAATTCTTCCCGGCTTCACGCCCGGCGATTGCGACAAGAAAAAGCCGCTCGATATCGTCTCCGTCTTCGAAGCCGTCGGCAAACACGCGAAGGGCGAACTCGACGCCGCCGGCCTCAAGGAAGTCGAATCCAGCGCCATCCCCGGCCCCGGCTCCTGCGGCGGTATGTATACCGCGAATACCATGGCTTCCGCCATCGAGGTCCTGGGCATGAGCCTGCCCAACAGCAGCGCCCAGCTCGCCATCGGCGAAGAAAAGCGCCGCGACTGCGAACGCGCCGGCGCCGCCGTCGTGAATCTCCTCAAGCGCGGCATCAAGCCTCGCGATATCATGACGCGCCAGGCGTTCGAAAACGCCATCCTCGTCTGCACCGCCCTCGGCGGCTCCACCAATCTCATCCTCCACCTTCTCGCCATCGCGCACGCCGCGCACGTCCCGCTCACGCTCGACGACTTCAAAACCCTCGGCGAACGCGTCCCGCTCCTCGCCGACTTGAAACCGTTCGGTCGTTACAACATGAGCCATCTCATCCGCGTCGGCGGCATCCGCCCGATGATGAAGATGCTCCTCGACCGCGGCCTCCTCCACGGCGACTGCCTCACCGTCACCGGCGAAACCATCGCCGAAACGTTGAAGGACGTGAAACCCTACGGCGCGTATCCAAACGAACAGGACATCATCCGCCCCTGGGACAATCCCATCAAAAAGGAAACCCACCTCCGCGTCCTCCGCGGCAATCTCGCTCCCGAAGGCGCCGTCGGCAAAATCACCGGCAAGGAAGGCCTCTATTTCAAAGGCACCGCCAAGGTCTACGAAGGCGAAGAAGACGCGCTTAAAGGCATTCTCCGCGGCGACATCGTGAAGGGCGATGTCGTCGTCATCCGCAACGAAGGCCCCGTCGGCGGCCCCGGCATGCGCGAAATGCTTTCGCCCACCAGCGCCGTCGCCGGTCGCGGTCTCATCAAGGATGTCGCGCTCATTACAGACGGACGTTTCTCCGGCGGCAGTCACGGTTTCGACGTCGGCCACATCACGCCCGAAGCCGCCCGCGGTGGCCCGATCGGCATCGTGCGCACCGGTGACATCATCGAAATCGACGCCGTTAAAAACACGATCAGCGTTCTGCTCCCCGACGCCGAATACGCGTCGCGCATGTCCGCCTACAAACCACTTCCGCCCCGCGAAACGCGCGGCGTCCTCGCCAAATACGCCAAGCTCGTGAGCACCGCCTCCGAAGGCGCCGTCACCGACAAGTATCTCTGAGCGCCAAGCCGCAGTTGGGAATTGGTAGTTTGTATTTGGTCAGTTCACGCCCCCGGCGGCTGAGTAAGCAATCGCCCACCTACACCCGACCAATTACCAACTACTAACTACCAACTACTCCTTCCGCCCATGACCTGGACCCGTTTCAAAACCTACTTCTATCACAACGCCGACCTCGGCGTTTCCCTCGACATCAGCCGCATTCCGTTCCCCGACGATTTCCTCTCGTCGATGGAGCCGCGCATGCAGGAGGCGTTCACCGCCATGGCCGCGCTCGAGGGCGGCGCGATCGCCAATCCCGACGAAAACCGCATGGTCGGCCATTATTGGCTCCGCGCACCGCACCTCGCGCCGTCGCCCGAGCTCACGTCCGAAATCACGACCACGCTCAACGCGATCAAGGACTTCACCGCAAAAATCCACTCCGGCGAAATCTCCGGCCCCAAGGGTAAATTCAAAAACCTCCTCGTCATCGGCATCGGCGGCTCCGCCCTCGGCCCGCAACTCGTGAGCCACGCGCTCGGCCGCCCGCGGAAGGATAAGCTCGCCGTCCACTTCTTCGACAACACCGACCCCGACGGCATCGACTACGTCCTCGACCAGCTGCGCAACCAGCTCGCAAAAACCCTCGTCGTCGTCATCTCCAAATCCGGCGGCACCGCCGAAACGCGCAACGGCATGCTCGAGGCCATCGCCGCATTCCGCGCTGCCAATATCGACTACACCAAGCAGTTCGTCGCCATCACCGGCGCCGGTTCGAAACTCGACCAGACCGCCGTATCCGAAAGCTGGTTATCCCGCTTCGCCATGTGGGACTGGGTCGGCGGCCGCACCTCCGAGCTCTCCGCCGTCGGTCTTCTTCCCGCCGCGCTCCAGGGCATCGACATCCAGGCGATGCTCGACGGTGCCGCCGCGATGGACGCCGTCACGCGCACCCCGACGACCGCGCAAAACCCCGCCGCGCTGATGGCACTCATGTGGTTCTTCGCCACCGATGGCCGCGGCGCCAAGGACATGGTCGTCCTCCCTTACAAGGATCGCCTCCTCCTCTTCTCGCGCTACCTCCAACAACTCGTGATGGAGTCGCTCGGCAAGGAGTTCGATCTCCAAGGCAACGTCGTCAACCAGGGCATCGCCGTTTACGGCAACAAGGGCTCCACCGACCAGCACGCTTACGTCCAACAGCTCCGCGAGGGCGTGAACAACTTCTTCGCCACGTTCATCGAGGTCCTCAAAGACCGCGACGCCAAGTCCTCCCTCGAAGTCGAGCCCGGCATCACCAGTGGCGATTACCTCCAGGGGTTCTATCTCGGCACCCGCGACGCCCTCAGCGAAAAGGACCGCCACTCGATCACGCTCACGTTGCCCGACGTCTCTCCGCGCACGCTCGGCATGCTGATCGCCCTCTACGAACGCGTCACCGGCCTCTACGCCTCGCTCATCGGCATCAACGCCTACCACCAGCCTGGCGTCGAAGCCGGCAAGAAAGCCGCCGGCAGCGTCATCGCGTTGAAAAAACGCGTCGTTGCCCAACTCCAATCCGAGCCCGGCACGTTCGCCACTGCCGAGGGAATCGCCGAAAAACTCGGCGCCGACGTCTCGACCGAGCTCGTCTTCAAAATCCTCGAGCATCTCGCCGCCAACAAATCCAGCGGCATCAAAAAGCGCGCCAAAACGCCCTGGCACCTTTCCCAATACGCCGCCAAGTAGGAACGCCTCTCCGAGGCCTCCGCTTTCCCACGCGCAGCCTTGCAGAACCCCGATTCGCCCGTATTACCCACCGTATCCAAATGATCTCCAAGAAAACCCTGCTCGGCCTGCTTCTCCTCGCGATCGTTTCGCTTTCCGTCGGCTGCATGTCCGCCCCGAAAGACAGCTCGATCCCGTGGAGCCGCCCCGCCGACTGGGAAGGCCAGATCCCCGGCATGAGCGGCAGCGGCCTCGGCCGCTAAAACGTCTCAACGCCCTTTCGCGGCCCCGCCTGTCGGGGCCGTTTTCATTTCTGCCTGCGAGCCGATGGACAACACCTCCCTCACTCCTCAACCCGGCCATCTCTACGTCGTCGCCACCCCGATCGGAAATCTTGCCGATCTCACCGAGCGCGCCCGCGCCATCCTTTCCGCCGTCGATGTCATCGCCTGCGAAGACACCCGCACCACCGGTGCGATGCTCACGCGTCTCGGCTTTCATAAAACCCTCGTCGCCTACCACGACCACAACGAAACCGAAGCCGCCGATCGCCTCGCCGATCAACTCGCCGCCGGCAAATCCGTCGCCCTCGTCTCCGACGCGGGCACGCCCGCCATCAGCGATCCCGGCTTTCGTCTCGTCCGCGCCTGCCGCCGTCGGAATCTTCCCGTCATTCCCGTTCCCGGCCCGAGCGCGCTGATCGCCGTCCTCAGCTCTAGCGGCCTCCCCACCAACGGTTTTCTCTACGTCGGCTTTCTCCCGCCCAAATCCGCCGCCCGCGTCGCGTTTTTCGATAAGTATCGCGATTTCGACTACACCCTCGCCCTCTACGAGAGCTGCCACCGCATCGACAAAGCCGTCGATGAAATCGTCTCCACCCTCGGCGACGCCCGCGTGATCTGCGTCGCGAAAGAGGTCACCAAACTCCACGAAACCTTCCTCGTCGGCCCCGCCGCCGATGTCCGCGCCCGCCTCGCCAAACTCAGCCTCAAAGGCGAGTTCGTTCTCCTCATCGCCCCAACGACCTTCACTCTTTGAACCACAGAGTGACCAAAACACGAAGGAGTTGAAGAGATTCATCTCTGTGTCTCTGTGTCTCTGTGGTTCAAACTTCCCCCGTCGCCGTCATCGACATCGGCAGCAACTCGATCAAAGCCCTCGTCGCTGATCGCGCGCCCGACGGCTCCGTCCGCGCCCTCGCCACCAAGTCCCTCGATGCCCGCATCAGCGCCGGCATCAGCCGCAACGAACCACGTCTCTCCGACGAAGGTATGGCGCGCGGTCTCGCCGCCATCCGCGAACTCCTCACCTTCGTTTCTCCTTTTTCCCCTTCCGTAACCACCCTCGTCGCCACGAGCGCAGTCCGCGACGCCCGCAACGGCACCGACTTTCGCCAGATCGTCCATTCCGCCACCGGCCACGACATCCGCATCCTCTCCGGCCCGGAAGAAGCTAATTTCATCGGCCGCGGGCTCACGTCCGATCCCGCGCTCGCTTCGCTCCGCGACTTCTACGTCTTCGATCTCGGCGGCGGCAGTCTCGAATGTCTCTCTTTCCGCGACCGCCACATCGAACAGGCCGTGAGCCTTCAACTCGGCTGCGTTCGCCTCACCGAAACCCTCGTCCGCAATCCCGCCGACCCCATCCCTTTCGGCCTTCTCGCCGCCATCCGCACTTTCACGACCGCCACCGTTCGCTCCTCTTTCGCTTTCAACATCCCCAACGCCGCCGTCGTCGGCACCGGCGGCACCCTCACGACCGCGCGCGCCATTCTCGCCGCCCGTCAAAATCTCCCGCTCGAAGCCACGCCGCCGTCCATTTCGATCGGCGACCTTCAACTCCTCTGCGACGAGCTCGCCACCCTTTCCCTCGTCGACCGCGAGCACGTGCCCGGCCTCCCCGCCGCTCGCGCCGACGTCTTCCCCCCAGCGCTGGCCACACTCATCGCCCTCGCCGAAGTCGGCGGCTTCAACACCTACCTCCACTCCCTTTACAACCTCCGCTACGGCGTCGCCGCCGAACTCCTCGCCTCCTAGGGCACGTCTCAGCGCTTCGCCGCCTTCCGCAGCTCCTTCATCAGTGCCAAAAAATCCTTCGGCAGCGGCGCCCGCAGATCCAAAACCTTCCCGCTCACCGGATGCGTCAGCACGAGATGCTCCGCGTGCAGCATCACCCGCTCCGGTTGCTTCGCGACCCGTGTATCCGGTTTCCAACCATACAACGGGTCGCCCATGATTGGATGCCCGAGCGATTTCAGATGAACGCGAATCTGATGCGTCCGCCCGGTAAAAATCCGGCACCGCATCACCGCCGCGAGATCGCCAAACGTCTCCCCGCGCTCCCAATCCGTTCGCGCCGGCTTCCCGCCTTCGCCCACGGTCATGCGATGTCGATGGATCGGATGACGCGAGATCGCCCGATCGATCGTCCCGCTCAATAACTGCGGCACGCCCTGCACGAGCGCCACATACTCCTTCGTCAGCGTCCGGCTCGAAAACTGATCCGCCAGCGCGCGATGCGCCTTGTCGTTCTTCGCCACGACAATCACGCCCGTCGTCTCCTTGTCCAACCGGTGCACGATCCCCGGCCGCTCCACGCCGCCGATCCCGCTCAGTGACCCTTCGCAATGCGCCAACAGCGCATGCACCAGCGTGTCCTCCTCCGTTGCCGCGCCCGGATGCACCACCATTCCCGCGGCCTTGTTCACCGCGAGCATGTGCTTGTCCTCGAACAACACGTCCAGCGGGATATCCACCGCCTTCAACTCCGCCGGCTTCGTTTCCGGCATCGAAAATTCCAATACATCTCCCCCGTTCACCGTCGCGTCGCGCCCGATTACTTCACCCGCGCGCTTCACCAGCCCCGCATCGAACGCCCGCTGCAACGCCACCCGGCTATGCTCGCTAAACGCCGCCGCCAGCGCCTTGTCCGCCCGCGCCCGCCTCACGCCTTCCGGCACAATGTAACTCGTCATACGCTGCCCGCCGCCAGGCGTTCGATTTCCGCGATCATCTTCTGTTTCGCTTCCGCCGGCACATCCGCGACCTCCCAACCGTTCCTCGCCACTTGCGCCAATTCAGCGCGCGTGAACTCCAGATCTTTCGCCAGCGCCGCGTATTCGTCGTTCACCGTGTTCGCAAAATTCAGCGGATCGTCCGTGCTCACCGTGCAACGCACGCCCGCCAGCATCAGCGCGCGAAGCGGATGCTGATCCATCGACGGCACGACTTTCAGCCGCACATTACTGATCGGGCACACATCGAAGGTCACGTCCCGCTCTGCCGCCAGCCGCAGCACTTCGGGATCCTCGATCGCGCGCACGCCATGCTGCACGCGTTTTACGCCCAACAACTCGATCGCCTCGCGCACCCGCTCCGGCCCGCCGAACTCGCCGGCATGACATTTCGTCACCTTCCCCGCCGCCCGGATCTTCTCCCACACCCTCGCCGTCTCCGGCTCCGTCTTCATCTCCTCGAAGCCATGCAGGTCCACGCCCGCCAGCCCTTCCCAGGTGTGCAACTGATCGATCGTCGACCGCAACTCCCCGGCGATGTCCGTTCGTAACATGCCCGTGAATACGCGCACCTCCAACTGCGCCGGCGCCGCCGCCCGAATGGCCGCGACAATCTCCGGTCCCGGCACGCCGATAAACTTCGTCACCGGCAGGTGAAAACTCGTCTCCACGTAGCGCACGTTCTGCGCGACGTGCTTCGCAAAAATCGCCTTCGCCGCTTCGTAATACCGTTCCGCGCTCGTGAACCACGGCAGCGCATGCGACAGCAAAATCGCCTCGAAATCCGGAAACGTCGCATACCGGTAATCCGCCCGCCGAAACGCCGGATCCGCCGGATACTCCTCCGGCTTCCACTCCCTCAACAACTCATACGGCAGCGCCCCTTCAATATGCAGGTGCGTCTCCGTCTTCGGCAGCGCCTGAATGTATTCAGTCATTTGTCATGGCCCACGGACCACACGGAACACACGGAATTCAGAATCAGCTTCTGTGTATTCCGTGTGTTCCGTGGGCAGATTCATTTCTTCCCGAGCAAATACTCCGGATTCAACTTGTGCAGCGCCTTCGGCACAAACAGCCCGTCCTTCCGGATCAACTTCCCATCGAACCGAATCTCTCCCCCGCCATAATCCGGCCGCTGAATGCACACCATGTCCCAGTGCACCTGCGACTTGTTGCCATTGCCGCAATCTTCATACGCCTGCCCCGGCGTGAAGTGAAACGATCCCGCGATCTTCTCATCGAATAGAATATCCCGCATCGGCTGCAGGATGTGCGGATTGAAGCCGAGCGCGAACTCGCCGATGTAGCGCGCCCCCGCATCGCTGTCCAAAATCTCGTTCAACCGCTTCGTGTTCGACGAAGTCGCTTCCACGATCTTCCCGCGCTTGAACACCAGCCGGATATTATCGAACGACGTCCCGAGATAAACCGTCGGCGCATTGTATTGAATCACGCCTTCCACCGAGTCGCGCACCGGACACGAGAACACCTCGCCGTCCGGAATATTCCGCAACCCGCCGCACGGCACCGCGCCGATTCCCTTGATCGAAAACGTCAACTCCGTTCCCGGCCCCGTGATCTCCACGCGATCAGTCTTCTCCATCAACGCCGCCAGCGCCTTCATCCCCGGCACCATCCGCCCGTAGTCGAGCGTGCACACGCGAAAATAGAAATCCTCGAACGCCTCCGTGCTCATCCCCGCCTGCTGCGCCATCGCCGACGTCGGCCAGCGCAACACCACCCATTTCGTCCGCCCCACGCGATAGTCCAGCACCGGCTTCATCAGCCGCGAAACCAGCTGCACCTTCTCCGCCGGCACGTCCGACGCCTCGAAAATATTCTCCGACCCGCGCAGCGCGATATACGCATCCATTTTCTGCATACGCGCGAGCTCCACCGCCGCATGCGGCTCATACTGCTCCTCCACCGCGCCCAGGGTCAGCTCCCGCGTCACCCGCGCCCGCTGGATCTGCACATACGGATGCGCCCCACGCGCCCGCGTCGCCCGGATCAACGCGATCACGATCGCATCCGGCACATCGAACGCATCGATCAACACGCGCTCGCCCTTCTTCAACGCCGTCGAAAAACCCGTCAGCCCTTCCGCCAGTTGGTTGAAACGTGGATCGATGATCATGTGCCGCGCAATCAACCGCATCGCCCACCTCCCTCGCAAGGTGAATCCCGCCGCCCTGCTCTCGCTCCGACTCCTACTCTAGGCTCTCAGCTCCGCCTTCACCCACTCACCGGAAAACAGATCCGCCCCACCGCCTCGTCGAAGTCCGCCGCCCCGCGGATGATCTCGATCTCCAACCGCAGGTAATACAACGGCAAAGGACACTCATACCCCTCGGGAATCCGCACCGCATCCTTCTCGGTCGTTACCAAACACTCCGCGCCTTCCTCCTTCGCCTGCGCAAACAGCTCCTGAAAATCCTCATCCGCATAGCGGTAGTGATCCAGAAACCGCTCCCTTGCGACGATCACCGCGCCGAGATCCCGCAGAAACTTCTCGAAACTTTCCGGCGTCGCGATGCCGCTGAACGCCAGCACGCGCCGCCCTTTTAAAAACGCCAGGGGCTCCCGCGCGCCCGCCTCATCTTCCTTCGCGCCGAAACGCTGCAAATACTGCGGCTTGTGCGCACACTCGATGATGTCCGCCTCCGGATTGTAACGCTTGATCGTCGCCTCGAGTTCCTCATCCCGCTCGCCGTTCGACTTCGTCAAAAACACATAGCTCGCCCGCCGCAAATGCTTGATCGGCTCGCGCAGGATCCCCCGCGGCAGCAGATGCCCGTTCCCAAAGGGATTCGTCTTGTCCACGAGCAACAAATTCAACCGCCCCTTCAACGGCAGATACTGAAACCCGTCGTCGAGCACCAGCGTATCGCAACCAAACTTCTTCACCGCATACGCCCCCGCCTTCACGCGGTTCTTGTCCACCAGCACGATCACGCCGGGTAGGTTTCTCGCCAGCATGTAGGGCTCGTCTCCCGCCACATCCGAATCGAGCAACACTTCGTTCCCGTCGCTCACGATCTTCGGCGGCGGCTCCGCCGTATGCGTCAACGCATGCCACCACTTCCGCCACAACGGCGGCGACTTGCTCTTATACCCGCGACTCAAGATCGCCACTTTCCTTCCGCGATCGCGCAAAGCCTTCGCAAATTTTTCCACCACCGGCGTCTTGCCCGTGCCGCCCACGGTCAGATTTCCCACGACCACCACGAGACACCCGAGCGGCTGATCGTGCAGAATCCGGTTCTTATAAAGCCACAACCGGGTCTGCGCGATGCCGTTGAACAGCCAGGACAGCACCTGCAAAAAAGCGCCATAAACTGCCGCGCCCGTGTCCGCCCGCCGTCCGAGAATCACGTCGATCGTGTAGAGTTCGAGCGCGTTGACCTTCTTCTTGAACCAGGACTGCGACATTCGTGTGACGTGGAGTGAAGCTCGATCGAGACGTGGGTCGCCAGCTTGCTGGCGCTCCCCGCCCCCGCAAGCTCACGACGCCGTCCCGACGCGGGCGTTTCGGCGAATGAAGGTTGACCCAGCGAAAAGCGTAAACTGTTTTCCGAAGCGCCTACGGGCACCCACCATGAGCTACAAACTCTTCATCCCCGGCCCCATCGCCGTCTCGGAAAAAACCCTGCGCGCCATGGCCCAGCCGATGATCGGCCACCGCAGCACCGACTTCGTCGCGCTCTACAACTCCATTCAGCCGGACCTCCAGGCGCTCTTCTACACGAAGGATCCCGTCTACCTGTCGACGAGCAGCGCGTGGGGCGTGATGGAAGGCGCCGTGCGCAACGTCACGAAGAAGAAGGTGCTCAACTGCATGAACGGCGCGTTCTCCGACAAATGGAACGACGTCGCCCAACGCTGCGGCTTCGCCGCCGGCGCCCTCAAATTCGAATGGGGCCAGCCCGTCGACCCCGAAGCCGTTCGCCAAGAACTTTCCACCGGCGCCTACGACGCCATCACGATCATCCACAACGAAACCTCGTGCGGCTGCATGAGCGATCTCGAGGCCGTGATGAAGGTCGTGCGCGAGTTCCCCGACGTCATTTCGATCGTCGACACCGTCAGCTCCTTCAGCGCCATGCCGATCAAGAAGGACGAACTCGGTATCGACGTTTTCATTACCGGCTCGCAGAAAGCCCTCGCGCTTCCTCCCGGCCTCGCGCTCTTGTCGGTTTCGAAACGCGCCCTCGATCGCGCCGCCACCCAACCCGGCCGCGGTTACTATTTCGATTTCGTGGAATTCCAAAAGAACCACGAGAACGGCATGACGCCCAGCACGCCTTCGATTCCGCACATCTACGCGCTCAAATCGAAGCTCGAAGACATCAAGGCCGAGGGCGCCGACAACCGCTATGCGCGTCACGCTCGTCTGAACAAGACCGTTCGCGATCACCTTTTCGCGAAAGGATTCAAGCTCTTCCCGCAGGAGGGCTTCGGCTCCGTCTCGCTCAACTGCTTCGCCAACACGCTCAACATCGACCTCGCCGCGCTCAACAAGACGCTCAAGTCGAAGCACAAGCTCGTGATCGATGGCGGCTACGGCAAACTCAAGGGCAAGACCTTCCGCATCTCCAACATGGGCGACGAAACCGACGCCACCATCGCCGAAATGCTGAAAGCCTTCGACAGCGCCCTCGCCGAAACTCCCAAGCTGGCCTGAGCAAAATTGTAGGGCGGGGTCTCCCGACCCCGCC
>JAEZGX010000008.1 GCA_023416735.1 Verrucomicrobiota bacterium
GTGGGGTTTTTATTCCGGGCGGCCGGCCCCCCCCCCCCCCCTACTCTACGAAATCCATCAATGCCGATGATGGTGCCGGTGATGATGGTGATGCCGGTGTCCGTGCCTGTATCCACTATTCACTACAACCACCGGACGCGAGACCACCACCGGTCGCGGATACGCATCCACATACACGACGCGTCGCGGCGCCCGATTCACGACCACCACCGGCGCCGGATTTACCACGACCACCGGCGCCGGCGTCACATGACGATGTCCATACTCCACCCGTGTCGGACGATTGTTGTCGATCACCGCCCCGACCACGGCACCTGCGGCCGCACCGACAATCGCACCTTCCGCCCAGCGGTCGCCATTATGCCCGCCGATCAACGCACCCGCCACCGCACCGACAATCGTCGAATCGCGAACGACCGACGGACGATAATGCTGCGCCTGCACCGTGCTCACCGCTCCCACCGCCAGCACCAGGGAAACAAGTATGGTTTTCATGATCGCGCCTTGTGACGCCGCCGGCTCACCGAGGTTTACACAAAAAATCTTCCAGCGCGTAAGTCCGTGGCTGCGAACGCCAGCAAACGGTTTTTGAGAACGGGTTCCCTCGAACTTCAATCGCTCCCCAACTCCTGCCCCGCTCTCCTGCCTCCCGTCACCGCGAGCCGTATGCCCCTCCATCGCCTGCTCATTGTGCCCCTCCTGTTCGCTGCATCGTTCTTAGCCAGCGTCTTCGCCGCTCCACCTCCCGCGCTCGCAGACCGGGCCGAACGCTCCCCGCTTTCCGAATTCAACCTCCCGGTCACTCGCATTGTCTGGCAATCCTCCACCGGCGTCACGCATGCCGACCGCCTCCTCGCCCGCGCGCCCGGCCAGCCCGATCTCAAAGAGCTCCAACCGCCCACCGTCCTCACCGCTCCATCGGCCGAATCTCCCGCGAGTATTCTCCTCGATTTCGGCACGGAACTTCACGGCTACGTCGAACTCTTCACGCCCCTCACCGACTCCAAAACTCCTCCGCCCGTCCGCATTCGCTTCGGCGAATCCGCCTCCGAAGCCATGGCCGATCTCGGCGAGCGCCATGCCTCCAACGACCACGCGCTCCGCGATCTTCGCACCACACTTCCGTGGCTCGGCAAAACCCGGCTCGGTCCCACCGGTTTTCGTTTCGTCCGCATCGACGCGCTCGATCCCGCCCATCCCGTTTCGCTCACCGAGGTCCGCGCCGTTCTCGTCGTCCGTAACCTCGCTTATCTCGGATCCTTCCGCTCCAGCGACGACCGCCTCAATCGCATTTGGCAAACCGGCGCCTACACCGTCCACCTCAACATGCAGGAATACCTCTGGGACGGCATCAAACGCGACCGTCTCGTCTGGGTCGGCGACATGCACCCCGAGACTTCCACCATCAACGCCGTCTTCGGTTTCAACGAGGTCGTCCCTCGCAGTCTCGATTTCATCCGCGATCGCACGCCGCAACACGAGTGGATGAACGGCATCAGCGCCTACTCGATGTGGTGGGTCCTCATCCACGAACAACACTGGCTCCACCACGGCGATCGCGCCTACCTCGCGCAACAACACCGTTATCTTCGCGCGCTCCTCGAGAAACTCGCCGCCGCCGTCTCCCCCGATGGACGCGAACAACTCGACGGCTGGCGTTTTCTCGACTGGCCCAACTCCGAAAACCGGCCCGCGCTTCACGCCGGCCTTCAAGCGCTTCTCATTTCCACGCTCGACGCCGGCGCGCGTCTCTCCCTCGCCCTCGACGACGCCGCCACGGCTCACCTCTGCACCACCGCCGCCGACCGCGCCCGACCCATCGTTCCCGATCCCAACGGCTCCAAATCCGCCGCCGCCCTCCAAGTTCTCGCCGGCCAACGCGACGCCACGTCCGCCGCCCGCGAAATCCTCGCTCCCGGCGGGGCGCGTGACGTGTCACCATTTTACGGATACTACGTTCTCAACGCCCTCGCCCGCGCTCGCGAAACTGAAGTCGCGCTCACCCTCATTCGCGATCTCTGGGGCGGCATGCTCGATCGCGGCGCCACCACGTTCTTCGAACATTTCGATCTCGCGTGGCTCGATCACTCCGGCCGCATCGACGAACTTCCCGCGCCCGGACAAAAAGATCTCCACGGCGATTTCGGCGCCTATTCCTACCCGGGCTTTCGCCACAGCCTCTGCCACGGTTGGGCCAGCGGCCCCACTGCCTGGCTCAGCGAATTCGTGCTCGGCGTTCAACCTCTTGAGCCCGGCTGCAAACGCGTCCGCATCGCTCCTCAACTCGGCGACCTCGACTGGGTCGAAGGTTCCTATCCCACCCCTCACGGACTCATCCAACTCCGCCACGAACGCCGCCCCGACGGGAAAATTTCCACCGCCGTCGACGCCCCTCCCCAAATCGAAATCGTCCGCTAAAAAAAGCAGGGCGGGTCTGAGACCCGCCCCACGAAAAGCCATTCCTCTCCTGCGTCCGCTTACCGGATCGTAAACGTCACGCTCGCACTCGTGCCCATCGATCCTTTTCCGCTTTCCAGCGAATAAGGCGTGCCGGTGAACGTATGCGTGCCATTCGGGATCGTCCCGGCGTAAGTATCGCCGACCGGGCCGCCGAAGAGTTCATACGGCGCCAAACTTTCCGTGCGATAATTCGAATTGTTATTCCAGCCGATGCGCACGCTGCCGACTTTCGCCGGACTCGTGTTCACGCGCACGCTCAACCGCGTCGTCGGCAACGCCGCCCGCGAAATCACCGCGCCATTCGCGATGTTCTCATAGCCCGCGATCGGCTTGTCGGTATCCGCGTTCATCAACGTGAAGCTCACCACCGCATCGCCTTCCTCTTTCGGATCGGGCTTCGGCGCAGGCGCTGGCGCGTCCGTGATCGTGAAGGTCACACTCTTGCTCGCGCCCGCCGTTCCTTTTCCGCTTCCCAGCGAATAAGGCGTGCCGGTGAAGGTGTGCGTGCCATTTGGGATGGTGCCGGCGTAAGTATCACCGACCGGACCTCCGAAGAGCTCATACGGCGCGAGTGTCTCGACGCGATAGCTCGCGTTCGCATTCCAACCAATCTTCACGCTGCCGACTTTCCCCGGATTCGTGTTTACGCGCACGCTCAACCGCGTCGTGGGCAACGCCGCCCGCGAAATCACCGCGCCATTCGCGATGTTCTCGTAACCCGCGATCGGCTTGTCGGTATCCGCGTTCATCAGCGTGAAGCTCACCACCGCGTCGCCTTCCGGCGCCGGCTCCGGTTCCGGTTTCGGCGCTTGGTCCGCAATCGTGAACGTCAACGTCTTGCTCTCGCCCGCCGTGCCTTTCCCGCTCGCCTGCGTGTAAGGCGTGCCGGTGATCGTGTGTTTTCCATTCGCGATCGTGCCGTCGTGGTAATCTTCGCCGGGTCCGCCGAAGAGCGCATACGGCGCCTCCGTTTCCGTGCGATAATTGCTCTTGCCCGCAAAACCGATCCGCACGCTTCCCACCACAGCAGGATTCGTGTTCACCCGAATGCTGATTCCGCCCTTGGGCAGCGCCGCCCGCGGGATCACCGCTCCTTCCGCAATCGTCTCGTAGCCGGGCACCGGCTTGTTGGTCTTCGAATCGATCAGCGTGAAACTCGTCACCGACTGCTTCGCCACCTGCGCCGCGCTCACATTCACCAGCACCGAAGCCGAGGTCGTCTTCGCACCGGCATTATCGGTCGCGCGCGCGGTGATCGTCTGCGCGCCCACCGGCACGTTGTTCCACACAAAGCTATACGGGCTCTTCGTCGCGCTCCCCAGCACGGCGCCGCCGCCCAGGAATTCCACCTTCTGCACGCTGCCATCCGAGTCCGAGGCCGTCGCTTGGATCGTCAACGAGGCCGGAGCCGTCAGTGACGTGTTTCCGGTCGGCGAAGTGATCTTCACCGTCGGCGCTTTGTTCGCCGGCTTTTCCGGCTCAGGCGCCGGTTGCGGATCCGGCTTCGCCACCCCGCCATTCACCTTCTTGATCGTGAAGGTGTCACGTTTCGCCCCGCTCTTGTCGAGGTAGGTCACGTCCAACTGCCCACCGTTGAAATCCATCACCAGCGAACCCATCACCGCCATCGAGGTGTGCATCGCGGGATGGTTCGTCGCATTGCCACCTACTTTGCCCGACGCGCCCGCCACGACATACACCGTGCCGGAAAACGCCTTGTCGCTCATGTCCTTCAAATACGCGCCGTCGCCGCCGATCCGGCCGTTCCCTTTCTGCACGATCATCGTGTTCTTATCGAAGGTGTCGGACTTTCCGTAGTGCCCGTTGATGAAGTGCGAACGCTGATACACGTGCGCATGCCCGCTGATCACGAGATCCACGCCATTCGCCTCGAGGATCGGGTTCATGTTTTCCCGCACCTGGCGCATGTTGATCACCTTGTCCGAGTGCTCGGTTCCGCGTGTGTAGGGCGGATAATGCACGATCGCCACGGTCCAGTCCTTCTTGTTCGCCGCGAGATCCTTCTTCAACCACTCGATCTGCGGCGAGCCGACCGATCGATCGGATTGAAACACTTCGAGAATGACGAAGTGAATGTTGCCGTAGTCGAAAGAGTAATACGACTCCGTCCCCGAAGCCACGCCGCCCGCCTCGCCTTTCGTCGGATACGTGTGCTGCACGAAATACGGCCCTTTCTGCGTCGCCGCATTCGAGGCCCCGCCTTCGTGATTTCCAAATGCCGTCCACAACACCGACTTCTTCAACATGTCCGGATAAATCGCGAAGAGCTTCGCCGTGAACTCGAAGTCATTGCCGTTGTTCATGGCGTTGTCGCCGTTCATCAACCAGAGGTCCGTGTGACGGCTCCCCGTAAATTTATAGTAAGCATCGCGCACCTGCTTCTGCTCCGGCTTTCCGGTGCCCGGATCGCCGAGCAGCCACACTCGCGTCGGCTTCGCACCCGTCGGCGCCGTGATGAAGAAACAATCTTCGCCGCTCTCCAGCGTCTCATCCGCATCGCCCACCGAGTAATAATACTTCGTGTTCGGTTGTAGCCCGCTCAGTCGAACTTCGTGTTCGTTCGTTTTCGTCAGGCTCTCAATCTTTTGCGAGAGATTCCCCACGGATGTCCCATAGCGGACCACGCTTTCCGTATTCCCTTCCGTCCGCCACCGCACAGTGACCGACGTCGTGCTACCGTTCTGGAGGTAAGGCCCACGCTTCAGCGTGGCCCCATTCAAAAGGCTCAACGGCATCAACGTCAGCCCGAGTATTACGAGGATTCTCTTATACATTTCGACGGGTGTGGCCCTGATATCGGCGCGATGTTCCCGGAAACAATGTTTAGAAAGTGCGAAACAGATCTCCAAAACTCGCCCTCGCTCCGCCGCATCTGTTCACGACGCTGTTCGCCTCTGCCTCACTTATGAAAGCCTCGTTCACGCGCCTCGTTGCCCTGCTGTCATTTGCGTTCGGCTGCCACTCTCTGAGCGCTGCCAACGCCGAACCCGTCACACCCGACGCGCTCCCGGAAACCCGCGCGCTGCTCCAGTTGCTCTACGATCTTTCCGGCAAACACATGCTCACCGGCCAGCACAACTACCCCAACATCAAGGACCGCAACACACGCTTCGCCGCCGAGTTCACCGGCAAACACCCCGCCGTCTTCTCCATCGACATGGGCCACGCCGTAGCCGGCAACACCGACTCCTACCTCGCCCGCCCCGACATCGTGCAGGAGGCCATTCGGCAACATCGCATGGGAGCTCTCGTCACCATCTGCTGGCACGCCGTCCCTCCCACCGCCGACGAGCCGATCACTTTCTCCCGTCAACCCAACAGCGATCCCGCGCGCCTCACCAGCGTCCAAGGCAAACTCCTCGATGAACAATTTCGCGACGTGCTCACGCCCGGCACGGCGCTTCACACCAAGTGGACCCAACAGGTCGACGCCATCGCCGTCTTCCTCAAACAACTCGAAGAAGCCCGCGTCCCCATTCTGTGGCGTCCTTACCACGAGATGAACGGCGACTGGTTCTGGTGGGGCGGCCGCACCGGCGAGTATTCCACGAAGCGCCTCTGGCAGCAGATCTTCGATCGCTACGTTCACCACCACAAACTCAAGAACCTCGTCTGGGTCTGGAACGTCGACCGCCCTTCCCGTCCCGGCATGGAACACGAAAGCTATTTCCCCGGCCTCGATTACCTCGATGTGGTCAGCTTCGACGTTTACGGCAACGACTTCGCCCAGTCCTACTACGACGGTCTCGTCAAACTCGCCGCCGGGAAACCGCTCGCCCTCGCCGAAGCCGGCAATCCCCCTTCGCTCGAAATCCTCGATCGCCAACCGCTCTGGACGTTCTACGTCGTCTGGGCCGGCATGACGCGCAACACCACGCGCTCCGATTACGAGCGCCTCTTCAACGACCCACGCGTCCTCAACCTCGACGATCCCGCCTACGCGACCGCGCTCTCCACCTACCGCCAATCGATCAATCTCCCGCCGATCGCCTTCACCCCACCGCCGCGCAGTTTCACCGGCCTCTGGATCATCGACGGCAATCGCACCCACATCGGACGCGCCGGCCTCACCTCGCTTCCCGCCTACCTCGATATCAATCACCGCGGTTCCGAACTAAAAATTCGCAGCACCCAAATCCGCGAATGGGGCGACAACCACCACACCGAAGAAACCCTCACTCTCGACGGCGCCGAAACAAAATCCAACCACCGCACCGCCCGCGCCCGCCTCGACGAATCGACTAACGAAATCCTCATCGATTCCACCATCACCTTGTCCTGGGCCCCTGATAATCCCATCACCTCCCGGGAAACGTGGAAGCTCTCCGACGACGGCCGCGATCTCATCATCACCCGCCGCTCCACCTCACGCCAAGGCGACCAAGTCTCCACCACCGTTTACACCAAAGCACCTTAATCCAGCGCCTCACCACCTCGCAGCGCGCTCAATCCGAGCGCGCTTTTTTTGTCGCTCATCACAACCTCAACATTCACTCCGGATTCCTCCCCCAAAACTCAAAACTCGAAACCCGGAACTCAAAACCATGAGCACCCCCGCCCGCCCCGCCGCCAATCAGTTCCCCCAAGAGCTCCTCGACCTCTACGACTACTACGTCCACGGCCAGCTCGATCGCCGCGCCTTCCTCCAACGCGCCGCTAAATTCGCCGTCGGCGGTCTCACCGCCGTCGCCTTGCTTGAAATGCTCAGTCCCAAATACGCGCTCGCCGCTCAGGTCCCAACCGACGACGCCCGCGTCACCACTGAGTATCTAAAATATCCTTCGCCCGACGGCTCCGGCGAAATGCGCGGTCTCTTCGCCAGGCCCGTCAACGCCACCGGCAAACTTCCGGGCATCGTCGTCATCCACGAAAACCGCGGCCTCAATCCCTACATCGAAGACGTCGTCCGCCGCGCCGCCGTCGCCGGTTTTGTCGCTTTCGGTCCCGACGCTTTGTATCCAGTCGGCGGTTACCCGGGCAACGACGACGAGGGCCGTGCGATGCAGGCCAAGCTCGACCGCACCAAGATCGTCGAAGACTTCGTCGCCGCCGTCCGCTTTCTTCACGCTCATCCCGACTGCAACGGCTCCCTCGGCGTTGTCGGTTTCTGCTTTGGCGGCTGGATGTCGAACATGCTCGCCTCCCGCCTGCCCGATCTCGTCAAAGCCGCCGTTCCCTACTACGGTGGACAGGTCTCCGCCGACGAAGCCGCGAACATCGCCGGCAAGCTCCTCCTCCACTACGCCGAACTCGACACCCGCGTGAACCAGGGCTGGCCCGATTACGAAAAAGCGCTCCAACAACACGGCATCGATTACACGATGCACATGTATCCAGGAGTTAATCACGGCTTCCACAACGACACCACGCCGCGCTACGACGAGCAAGCCGCCGAACTTTCCTGGCAGCGCACCATCGCCTTCTTCCGCGAACATCTCTGATCGCGCATGGCTGCGCGCTGCGCACAGCCCGCACAGCGGAACAACTTTCGTTCCCGCCGCACTCTAACTTCGTCCAGCGGAACGCCACCCCAAAGGAGGAGGACGAAACATGGCCAAGAAAGCATCCGCAAAAGCGAAGACCGCGAACCGCGGTCGCGCGAGCGGCGCAACCCGCCGCAACAAGACCAAACCTGCACGCGCTTCGACCAACTCCCGCAAGCGCAGCGCCGCCGCCGATCGCCGAAAATCCGCCGCGCGTTCCCGCTCGCCCGAAAAAGCGAAGGCCCCGAAAAATCGCCCCGCCGCCAAACGCGCCAAGCCCGCCAGCAAGCGCGCCCGCGCTACCAAATCCAAGAAGACCCGCTAGAGATCTAGCCAGGTAGGGCGAGGCATCCTCGCCCACTCGAACAGCGGTTCATCCAGCAACCGCTCCGCATCTGTTTCGCGTCGCCTTCGCCGCCCGCCGTCGAAGGCGCACCCCGTTCGTGCCCGATGTCGACATCGGGCGAGGAAGGTGGCGACGCGGCGGAGCCCAACGCCCCGCCGGAGTTCGCTCGTCTGGTCACCTGCCGACCGGCACCCACACTTCCATGTCGTCCAGGCCGCGCACCGGATCGAACCCAGGTCCATAACGCTCCAAAAACGCCGGCACTTCATCGTTCTCTGCCAGCGCCCGTCGCAGTCGCGGCATCCAATCGCGCTGAATCCCTGCGATCGTCTCCACCAGCTTCGACACATGCCCCGCATGTTCGAACACCGCATACTCCAGCGCCGGAATCTCCAGCCGCTCAAGCTCACCCGCCGGCGCCATCCCGTCCACTTCCACCGCCGCCATATACTCGAAGCCTGGCCCGTCTCCACACGGTCGCACGCAAACGCCATAAGCCACGCCTTCGATCTCTCCGGGCACCGCTCCGATCAGCGGCGCGAAACGCCCCCACAAACCCGGGATCCCGCTCATCGTCGTTTCGGTGAAACGCTCCCGAAATCCCGCGAGCGTCATAGGCCCTCGGCGCACGAACCGTGGCGCGTTCACCATCTCCGTTGTCGTTCCTTCATTCATGATTTTTCTCCGTGATGCTGGGTTGATTCGATTCTCTCGCTTCCACGACGTCCCACCACGTGCCTGACGGACACGCTCTCGCCCGATTTTTCCTGCACGTTCCGAAAATTGACCGGCCCGTGTCCGTTCGCACGCTCCTCATCCGTCATCCCCTTCGAACAACCCTCCACTCCCATGGCTACCACCAACCCCTACCTCCTCATCTTCCGCGAATCGTCTCCCGACGCCTACAAATCGCTCTCCGCCGAACAGCGCCAACAGCTCCTCGATCGCTGGAACGCTTGGTATGACGGCCTCGCTTCCGCCGGCAAAGTCCAGCACGGCCACCCGCTCGAACCCGAGGGCCGCATCGTCTCCGCGCGCGGAGACCGCGTCGTCGACGGTCCTTACGCCGAAGCGAAAGAAGCCATCGGCGGATATTTCTTCCTCAGCGTTCCGTCGATCGAGGAAGCCACCGAGATCGCGAAACAGTGCCCGAGCCTGCAATACGGCCTCACCGTCGAAGTTCGCCCCGTCGCCGAATTCTGCGCCACCCTCGGCGTCCGCGGCCGGCCCGTCGCCGCCACCCATTCCTGAGCGATCGAATGCCCCCGCCGGAGGATCGGTCCATGGACTCTCAAAACCGCTCTCCTTCCGAGCGAAGCGATGAATCCCACCCAGCGTCCGCAATCCGTGGCACAACGGAGAGCGCCGCCCAGACCTCCCATCTCGTCGAGCATTTCTTCCGGCACGAAACCGGCCGGCTGCACGGCACATTGATGCGGCTCTTCGGCCCGCAAAATCTCTCGCTCATCGAAGACGTCACGCAGGAAGCTCTCCTTCGCGCCTTCCGCACGTGGTCCATCGGCGGCTTCCCCGCCAACCCGTCCGCCTGGATCACTCGCGTCGCCATTAATCTCGCGCGCGACGCCCTTCGCCACCGCCGCATGTCCGCCGACAAAGAAGCGGCCATCATCACCCATCTCGAACAACTCGTCCCCGATCCGCCGCCCAACGGTCAGAGCGATTACACCATCCGCGACGACACGCTGCGGCTCATGTTCGTCTGCTGCCATCCCGCGATCCCCGCCGACGCCCAAGTCATCCTCGCGCTCAAGATGCTCTGCGGTTTCAGCACCGCCGAAATCGCCCGCGCCTTCCTCGCCAACGAGGCCGCCATCGAGAAACAACTCACGCGCACCAAAAATCGTATCCGCGAATCGAATATCGCTTTCGAACTTCCCGAGGGCGCTGATCTCGCCGACCGGCTCGATGGCGTTCTCGCCACGCTCTACCTCCTTTTCAACGAGGGTTACAAAGCTTCCGCCGGCGAGCGTCTTCTCCGCGAGGAGCTTTGCCACGAAGCGATCCGCCTCGCCTCGCTTCTCGTCGCTCACCCTTCGGGCAACGTCCCGCGCGCTCACGCCTTGCTCGCGTTCATGCTGCTCACCGCCGCGCGCTTTCCCGCCCGGCTCGGCGATGACGGCGATCTTCTGCGCCTGGATGACCAGGACCGCTCGAAATGGGACTACACCCTCATCGAACGCGGCCTCCTTCACCTCGCCCAATCCGCCCAAGGTCACGAGCTCAGCGAATACCACCTCCAAGCCGGCATCGCCGCCTGTCATTGCACCGCTGCCGACAGCGCTTCGACCGACTGGCCTCGCATCCTCCGACACTACGACGACCTTCACCGCCTCAAACCTTCTCCTTTCGCCGCGCTCAGTCGCGCCGTTGCCCTCGCCCATGTTCACGGCCCGCAAGCCGGGCTCGATGCCATCGACGAAATCCCGCAACGCTCGAAACTCGAATCGCACTACTTGCTCCACTCAGTCGTCGGCGAACTTCACTGGCGCCTCGGCGAACACGCCGCCGCCGCAGAAAGTTTCCGCCGCGCCCTCGACCTCTCCCGCGTTGGTCCCGAGCAACTCTACCTCACCCGCAAACTCGACCGCGCCTTGAGCCCCGAGTGACGCGGGAGTGCGCCTCGACTCGAAAGAATTCCGCCGCGCCCGCCGATTGCCCTTCAACTAAACCGCTCGCGCAACACTTCGCCCTGCTCCCCGCCTCCCTGTTCGCCGTCCTCCTTCGCTTCTTCCGGCGGCGTCAGCGCAAAAAACGTATTCCCTTCGTTCACTTCCCGAATCGCATTCGGCACATTCAAGAGCGACGTGTGCTTGCAGATAAATCCGAGCGCACCACACGCCAGCGCCTGCTCGACACCCGTGTCATCTCCTTCCGCCGACACGATCAATACATTCGTATCGCCCAACTCCGTCTTGATCTGACGCGTCGCTTCGAGGCCGTTCATGTTCGGCATCATGATGTCCATCACGACCACATCCGGCTTGAGCGCTCTCGCCATCTCGACCGCCTCCACGCCATCGCGCGCTTCGCCCAACAGCTGAATGTCTTCCTCGAACTCGAGCAGGATCTTCAATCCTTCCCGCAACGGTTCGTGGTCATCGGCGATCAAAACTTTGATGGGGTCTGGCATTTTGGAAAACCTTCAACGGACACCAGAATGGCCAATTGGTATCGGGAAAACAGCCATATCGCGTAAAAGTTTTTCACAAAGCGCAACTTGCCCACATTTGGAAGAGTGCTCCGGGGATCGCATTCGATCAGCTCATGCGCGGACGCGCTTCCGCGATCTTCGCGCCCCCGTTCCCACCCACTCAGAGCAACGCCCGGCTTCGCGCCTTCCTACCCGGTCCGCTGGCCCGGCCCCTCCGCCCCGCGTGCGCCCGCTTCACTTTCCTCCCGCACTGCTCCCGTAAATCCGAGCTGCGCCAGCGCCTGATTGATTCTCTGGCGCCGCAAATCCAATCGCCCATCCCGGCCCATCACGCCGACAAAGGTGTTGCCCGCAAAAACTTCCCGCACCGCCCTCGGCACATTCGCCAACGACGTGTGCTTCGCCACATACGCCTCCGCGCCCGCGTTCAACGCTTCGCGCACCTGATGCTCGTCCGGCGTCGCCGATACCACCAACACATGCGTCGCCGGCAGTTCACGTCGAATCTCCCGCGTCGCCTCGATCCCACCCAACATCGGCATCGCAATATCCATGATCACCACGTCGGGCTTCAATTTCCTCGCGAGCCGCACCGCCTCCCGCCCATCCGCCGCTTCCCCCACGACCGCCATCCCTTCCTCAAACTCCAGCAACAGCTTCAATCCTTTTCGAAGGATCGCGTGATCGTCGGCAATCAGCACCGTGATATCTCTCATGACACGAACGCTTCGACGCTCCAGCCGCCGAGGCCGGCGGCTAACTTAACACTCCGCCTTTCCGCCCTCCATCAGGCGAAACCCCGAAGCATTTTGCTTCACACTTTTTTTGCGTTCTCCCGCTCTTCTTCGGCGCTGACTCTCCCGCTCCTTTTCCCACCATCGCTCCCGTGCCTTATCGCGTTCTTCTCTCGCTTCTCCTGATCCTTGCCTCGCATTCCCCGCTCTCCGCCGCGCCGCTTCACGAGCCGGACAAAGCCCGCGTCTTCGTCCTCACCGACATCTCCAACGAGCCCGACGACGAAGAATCCCTCGTCCGCTTCCTCGTTTACGCCAACGAATACGACGTCGAAGGCCTCGTCGCCACCACCTCCACGTGGCTCCGCCAAAATCCCCGCGAAGATCTCATTCGCCGCCAACTTGCCGCCTACGAAAAAGTTCAACCCAACCTCCTCGTCCACGCCCCCGATTTTCCCTCCGCCGAACAACTCGCAGCCATCACCGCCACCGGCCAGCCCGGCTACGGCCAAGCCCACGTCGGCCCCGATAAATCCACTCCCGGCTCCCGCCTCCTCGCCGCCGCCATCCAAAAACCCGATCCCCGTCCGCTGTGGGTGACGGTCTGGGGCGGCGCCAACACCCTTGCTCAAACCCTCCTCGATCTCCGCGCCTCCCTTTCGCCCGCCGAACTCGACACCGCTCTCGCGCGGGTGCGCGTTTACTCCATCTCCGATCAGGACGACTCCGGTTCTTGGATACGTCGCGAATTCCCCAACCTTTTCTATATCGTCTCCCCCAGCACCCAGGACGAAAAGGAATACTGGCGGGCCACGTGGACCGGCATCTCCGGCGACCGCTTCTATCGCAACGCCCCCGGCCACCACGCCGACCTCGTCGACAACCCGTGGCTGGCCGAAAACATCATCCATCACCACGGCCCGCTCGGCGCTCTGTATCCGCCGTTCGACTACATCATGGAAGGAGATACCCCGTCCTTCCTCGGGCTCATCCGCAACGGTCTTGGCTGGGCTGAAAGCCCCGCCTACGGCGGCTGGGGCGGCCGCTACGTCCTCTATCGCGCCACCGGCGAAACCCGCCCGATCTGGACCAACAACGCCACCAGCCGCGACACCGTCACCACCACCGACGGCCAGACTCACACGTCCGACCCCGCCACAATCTGGCGCTGGCGCCAACACTTCCAAAACGATTTCGCCGCCCGCATGGACTGGTGCGTCGCTCCGACTTTCGCCGACGCCAACCACAACCCCGTCGTCACCCTCAACCGCAACTCCACCCGCCGCATCGTCACTCTCTCCGCGACTCCTGGCTCTTCCCTCACCCTCTCTGCCGAAGGCACCACCGATCCGGACAATGATTCGCTCAGCTTCACTTGGTGGATCTACCCCGAGCCCGGCACCCTCCGCGGCGCTACGCTTTCCACCACCGAGAGCCTCACTACCACCGTCCAACTTCCACCCGATCGCAGCGGAACCTTGCACGTGATTCTCCAAGTCACCGACTCCGGCACCCCCGCCCTCACCACCTACCGCCGCGCTATTATTACCGCCAAGTAGCCATTCCGGAGGGAGCCCGAAGACCACAAGTCCAGAGACGTTTCTCACTCCCTCTCTGTGTCTCTGTGCCTCTGGGGTTCAAATCCGACATTCTTCCGACCCTCCACCGCACACAACCCCACGCGAAATCCGATCGTATAATCCCGCCGCCCCGACGACCCGCCCGCCCGTGCCGCCGGCCGGCACACCGCCGCACCCACGCGCCAGCTCCCCCCGCGCGCCATGCGAAAATATCCGTGCGCCGGCCCCCTCGGATCAGTCTCCGCTGTCCGCGCGTAATCGCCATACCAATCCCGACACCACTCGAGCACATTGCCGAGCATGTCGTAGAGTCCCCACGCATTCGGCTTCTTCTGCGCCACCCGATGCGTGATCCCGCCGCTGTTTTCCTCATACCACGCCACTTCTTCCAAATACATCGGCGCGCCTTCCGTTCCTGCCCGACACGCATACTCCCACTGCGCCTCCGTCGGTAACGCATACACATACCCGTCCGGCAAACGCCCCGCCGCCCGCTCGCGCTCGGTCAACTTCTTGCACCACGCCGTCGCATCGAGCCACGACACCCGCTCCACCGGCGCATCCGGCCCCACTTCGGTAAAGCGACTCGGGTTCATCCCCGCCACCGCTTCATACTGCGCCTGCGTCACCTCCGTCCGACCAATCCAAAATCCTTTCGTCAACGTCACCTCGCGTTGCACCCCTTCCGCCTTATCGCGCCCCCACTCCTCCTCGGGACTCCCCATCGTGAACGTCCCCGGTGTCATCCACACCATTTCGATCCCCACTCCTTCGATCGAAAAATCCTTCCCCTTCTCCACCGCTGCCATCGTCCACGCGGCGCCCGCCCAAGCGAGCGCCGCGATGATTTTCCAAAATCGTCCCGCCATTCCGCCACCTCAACGTTCCGGCGCCCAGCGATACGCGCGCAGCACGTGATCGTTCATCAACGGCACCAGCATCTCCTTCTTCTCGACGATGTATTCGTGATCCGCCGTGCCCTTCACGAGCTTCATCAACGGCGTCACTTTCCCGTCCGCCGACACGTGCAACACATCGCCTGAAATCCAATCCGTCACGGTGTATCCATCTTTTCCATCCGGCTCGAGGCCGTCAATATGGCAGACCGGCTCGCTCCCGATTCGCCCGAGCGACTTGTCCTTGAACGAAATCGTCGAGATGTGCCCCAGCTGCTCCTTTCCATCCGCGCCGCGCACCGTCCAGCCGCCGAGCAACAACCGATCTTTCTCCGCGCGAAGCCCATTGATCCACCCCGTCTTCGATCGACCCAGTTTCACCCACGACGTAAACGTCCCTCCGCTCAAACGGAAGATCTCCCCCAGCCGCCCGCTGCTCACATAAACATTTCCGTCGGGATCCGCCGTGCAGTCGTTGAACTCTCCCGGCCCATCTTCCGGCGCATACCGACCCACGACTTTCGCCGCCGCCACGTCGATCTCCACCAAATCCTTGTCGTCGCCGACATACAATCGGCCATTCGCCAGCGCCAACCCCTTCGGATTGTCGAAGCCCGTCACCCATTTCAGATCGAGAATCTTTCCGTCTGCACTGACGCGACTGATAAACCCGTCCCCCGGCGTCTGCCCCTCGCCGTGCGTTCCCATGTTCGAAACATAAAGCTGATTCCTGGCCTCGTCATAGACCACCGACTCCGGCCCCGCGAATCCCTTGGCCTCCCAAATCAATTCCGGAGCCGCCGCAGCCAGCCCGGAAGTTAACGCCACCAGAGCAACAAGGTATGTCTTCATTGGGGGTAGGAAGTTCTCCGCCTGACGCCCCAACGCCGGTTCCGTTTCATCTCCCAACATCCCAACCTACTTGTAATACATTATATTACATCTCTCCATCCCTTCCTCCTCCGCCCATCCGTCCCCTCGTTTCATCTCCTCCTCACCCGATCCACTAGTCATACATTATATTACAAACCTCTCCGCCGCTGCAGTTCATCGCTTCCGCTCCTTTCCTCCCATCGCGCATCTTCCCTCCTCTCCTTTTCGTCCTCCCCCCAACGCTCCGCTCCCCCGCCCCCGATGCGTTACATCGACTCTCACATGCATTTCTGGGACCGCGATCGCATGCCCTACACTTGGCTGCACGAGGTTCCTTCGATCTGGCATCGCCACACCCCCCGAACCATTCACGCCGAGGCCGCCGCCGACCTCCCCGAAAAAATCGTCTTCGTCGAAGCCGGCGCTCCCGCCGCCGCCGAACTCGCCTGGGTCGAACAGCTCGCCACCACCGAACCGCGCATCGCCGCCATCGTCCCTCGCCTCTTCGTGGATCGCGGCCCGGAAACCACCGCCAACATCACCGAGCTCACGCGCCACCCCCTCGTCCGCGGCGTCCGCCACCACTTCGAACACGAGTCCGTCGACTACTGCGCCCGCCCCGACTTCATCGCCGGCGTCCGCCAGCTTCCCGCCGCCTCGCTCACCTTCGACATCTGCTGCAAACACCCGCAGCTCCCCGCCGTCGTCGCGCTCGTCCGCGCCTGTCCCGACGTTCAATTCATCCTCGATCACGCCGGCAAACCCGGCATCCGCGCCGGGCTTCTCGACCCTTGGCGCGATCACATCCGCCAACTCGCCGCGCTCCCCAACATCGTCTGCAAACTCTCCGGTCTCGTCACCGAAGCCGACCACGACCGCTGGACGCCCGCCCAACTCCAACCTTACATCGCCCACCTCCTCGACACTTTCGGCCCGTCCCGCCTCCTCTTCGGCGGCGACTGGCCCGTCGCGAAACTCGCCAGCCCTTACCTTCGCTGGCTCGAAACCGCCCGCGCCCTCGTCGCTCACCTGCCCACCGCCGACCAACTCGCCCTCTTCCACACCAACGCCACCCGCATCTACCGCCTATAAAAAGGACTACGGCGCTTCAGTCCGCAGCCTCCGTCCCAGCCCATGCCCGCCTCCCCTCCAATCGAAAATCGAAAATCCAGAATCGAAAACCCCTACCCCGCCCTCGGCTTCGGCTGCGGCTTCCCCGCCTTCGCCGGCTTCGAAACCGCTGCCGCCACCATCCGTCGCGCCCTCGCCCTCGGCATCCGTTATTTCGATACATCGCCCCTGTATTGCTCCGGCGCCTCCCAAGCCATCCTGGGCCACACCCTCGCATCCGCGCCGACCACCGACCGCCTTTTCGTCGCCACCAAGATCGGTCACTTCAAAGTCCCCGCTCATTTCCGCTCCGTCGTAGCGATGCACGTCCAGCTGCGCGAAAACCTCCGCCTTCTTCGCCGCGACTCGGTCGACCTTCTCCAACTTCACGAAGCCGACTGGGACCACTGGTGGCGTGATCGCTCCGACCTCGCGCCGTGCGAACTTTTCGACCTCCAAGCGTCCTTCGATTTCTCCTCCGCTCCGGCAATTCAGTTTCTGCACGAAGCCAAAGCCGCCGGTCTCTGCCGCCACATCGGCATCACGGGCAACAACGCCCGCCACCTCGCCCGGCTCGTCACCGAACTCGACGGCCTCGACTCCGTCCTCGTCGCCTACAACTACCATCCGCTCAACATCACCGCGCGCGACACCGTCATCCCCGCCGCCGCCGCAAAGAATATCGCCGTCCTCATCGCCGGTCTTTTCACGTTCATCTATCGCCTGCCCGCCGGCTGGCGCACCGAGGGCACCTACTTCGGCCCGCGCGCCGAGACCCAGCTCGCTGCGCTTCACCAACTCCACCGCGAAACCCAACTCCCGCTCGCCGAACTCGCCGTCCGCTTCGTCGCGCACGACTCGCGCTTGAGCGCCACACTCCTCGGCGCCTGCCACCCGCACGAAATCGAACAAACCGTCGCCGCCTTCCACGCCGGACCGCTCCCATCCGAACTCCACGCCGCCATCGAATCCATCGCCCACTTCTAACGTCGTCTTTTTTCCTCATGAAACTCCCCCCGCTTCTTCTCGCTTTCGTCATTCTCCTGCTGCCTGCAGCCGTCTCCGCCCAATCCGCCGCGCTCCCCAACGTCACTTTCCTTCCGTCCGAAATCATCCCGCTTTGGCCCGCCACGCCGCCCGACGAATCCGCCCCGCTCCCGCCCGAACACGTCCTGCCGGATCGCCCTCGCCCGTTCGATCAAATCACCAACGTCTCCGTCCCCACGCTTTCCGTTTTTCTCCCTCCCGCCGCCAAACGCACCGGCACCGCCGTGCTCGTCATCCCCGGAGGCGGACTCGAACGTCTCGCCCTCGAACACGAGGGCTACGAGGTCGCCGAATGGCTCAACGCCCAGGGTCTCGCCGCCTTCCTCCTCAAATACCGCGTCCCGCCCCGCGATCCCGAAAAACGCTGGCGCGCCGGCCTCCAGGACGCCCAGCGCGCCATGAGCCTGATCCGCGCGCGGGCCGCCGACTGGCACATCGATCCATCCTCCGTCGGCACCGCCGGCTTTTCCGCCGGCGCCGAAATAAACGTCCTTCTCTCCACGTATCATAAATCCGGAGACCGCCAATACGCCCGCATCGATGCCGCCGACGACTTTTCCACTCGCCCGGATTTCAACCTCGCCATCTACGGCGGGGGCTTCGCCCACGTTCGCAACAATGCCCTCCGTGACGACATCACCGCGCGGCTCGACGCTTCCACGCCGCCCATGTTCATCGTCCACGCTTTCGACGACTACGCCCAGAGTTCGCTCATTCTCATGCAGGCGTTGAAACGCGCCAACATCCCGTCCGAGCTCCACCTCTTCGCCGCCGGTGCCCACGGTTTCGGGGTCCGCGATTCCGGCCTTCCCGTCGCGAACTGGCGCCATCTCGCTCTCGACTGGCTCCGTTGGCAGGGATTTTTGGATACGCCCGCCGTTCGCCATTACGCCTCCACGTTTTTCAACGCATTCGACACCCGCGCCGCCTCGCTCCCGCGCTTTTCCACGGCCCCGACGCTTTCTCTCGACGACGCCTTCGCCGCCCAGCGTCGCATCGTTCGCGCTGAGCTCGCCCGCGGAGACGAGATTTCCGGTTACAAAGGCGCCTTCGCTTCCGCCGCCGCCCAACAATCCGGCGATCTTCCCGGTCCGCTCCACGGCGTCCTCTTCAAGTCCGGCCAGATCGACGCGACATCCACCACCCCCGTCGTCGTTCAGCTCGAGCCCAACCGCCCGCTCTACATCGAAACCGAACTGGGCTTCATCCTCGCCACCGACATCGGCACGCAACTCACCACACCGCGCCAGGCTGTCACCACCATCGAGGCCGTCGTCCCCGTCATCGAGTTCCCCGTCAATCTCGCCGCTGTCACCGAGGGCACGTTCACGCCCGCCGACCTCGTCGCGGGCAACGGCGGCTCCGACCGCTACCTCGTCGGACGGGCGGTTTCACCGAAGGATCTCGGCGACCTCGATTCCCTTCCCGTCACCCTCCACCGAGGCAACGAACTTCTCCACGAAACCACCGGCGGCATCGTCGCCCACGGCACCGCGCAACATCTCATGGCCATGATCAACCAGATCGTCGCCCAAGGCCGCGTCCTCCGTCGGGGAGATCTCATCATCACCGGCGCGCTGCCGCGTCCTCACGCGTCTCAACCCGGCCACTACACCGCCGACTTCGGCCCGCTGGGGCGTATCGATTTCGAACTACGGTAAATCTCCGATCTGACAGCGCCTGCTTCCTCGCAGCACCGATCTCGCATTCGGAGCTGACCCGTCTTCGCTTTCATCCACTTTCGCGGAAGTCACCGCATGAATATCGTCGCTTCCGCTCAACACCCGCTTCGTCGCGAGCAACGGCTCGTTGCCGTCCCCGATAGCGCCCCCGCTCCCTCGCCTTCGGCCGTCAAATCCCTCCTCGACTCAGCCGTCGTCGCCGCGAAACCGACCAGCGCCATGGTTGCCGGTTGGAAACTTACCACGGTGCCCCACATGGTCTCGAACGACGACCTCACGTCGCTGTTCATGAAGAACAACGTTCCGCAGCCCAAAGCCGCGGAAATGGCTCAGGACGTCCGCGGTTTCTTCGCTAATCCCATCGTTCGCACCGTCACGATCGCGGTCTCCGGCGGAGTGGCCGTTTATCTCGTGGTTCAGAAAACCGCCTGGTCGAAGGGCACCAAACTCGCGATCGCCGTCGGCGCGGGTCTCCTTTGCGGCGCTCTCTACCTCCTGCTGCGACACTTCGGCTATCAAACCTGACGCCGCGACAACGCCACCGCCCCGCGCCCGCCCCACTCCCGCTTCCGCCTCGACAGCTCGCGCAGCGTCTCCCCGAGCTCCGCGGAAATCCTCTCCGCCATCACCGCTCCCCATTTCTCCCGTCGGGCCTGATCCAACCGTTCCTCGAGCCACTCCGCCTGACGCTGCAGCCGCTGGATCTCTCGCTCCGGCGTGCGCAACGCCGGATCGCGCGCCTTCAACAGGCCGTTCGCATATGCGGCCACACCGATCGCGAAAACCGCCAAAACCACCAAGGCGTCTAGCATGGGAAACAGGGTTCGCCTCCACCCTGCCACCGCTTTCGTCACTTCGCCACTCGCCGGTTCATCTCACCCGATCACCCACACGTCGTGATCGCTCACCGTCGCCACTTCAAACTCGCACCAACCGTCTTCCACGCGCGAAGCCACGTTCTCTCCTCGCACCAACGACCGCACTTCGGCCTTCGCGATATCCGCTCCCAACTCCACCCGGACTCGCAACGGCCCGACGCTGATCAACTCATGCACCGGCGTCCGCCAAGTGCCCGCGCTGGTGAGATTCACGAGGTGCAACACCCGTCTCCCGCGCTGACGATACAAATGGCAGTCGATCAATCCTCCGCCTTTCACGCTCACCGGCACGTTTCCTTTCACCGTCCACCGCACCACGTTCGCCAGTAGATCGCCCTGATCCGGCAGATACTCGCGCGCGAACCGCCGATCCACGTCCGCGGCCAGATATGCCACGCGCCCGCCGCCACGATGCTCGCGCAACACCAGCCCCGGAATCTCCGTTCGCGGCTCGCGCATCCACACCGCTTCGACCGGATTCACCGGCACCGGTGGCACAAACGTCAGCGGCACCACCGCTCCCGCATCCACATTCAACCTCTCCAGCATCCCGCCAAAACCGATCACGTCCGTCCCGGCAAACCCGCGCACCACGTCGTGCCGTGTTTCGCCCGCCGCCTCCGCCGGCAATCGCAGATACGTCTGACGCCACTCCTTCGCCCACACCGTCCGTTTCGCCTCGTCACGCCAGCTATGCCCCGCCGGCACATGCACGCCCAACACGTCCGCCAGCGCGAAATCTTCGCGCACGTCGCCCCATTCGTTGCAGAGCGAGCTCATCCCGGTCGCCAACAAACTCCCGCCTTTCTCGACGAATCGCCGCAACACCGACACCTGCGTATCCGACAGCGCCGCCACATTCGGCAAAATCAAAAGCTTCAACCCCAGCTCCGCGACCTCCCGCTCGATGTCGTCGGCGTGCACCGGCACATACGGAATTCGTCCGCGCACGAGCGCCTGCGTCCATCCGTTCCACGGATCGTCCACGTGCGTCCCGCCATCGTCGCGGCCAAAAAAATCCATGTTCCGCTGCGACCACACCAGCCCGACCGTCGCCACCGGACGCCGGTTGATCAAAAACTCCTGGTGCTCGCGATGCCACTGCCACAAGGGCACCGCCGTCTCGAACATTCGCCGATCTTCCTGCACCGATCCGACCATGTGCCACCACGGCTGCACCCCGCCCGCAAATCCCTCCACCGCCCACATCCGCACTTCCGCCACCGGCTTCGCCGCCAGCCGGAAATTGTTCTCGGTGAGATGATACATCGCCATGCTTTCGGGCACGATCTTGTCCCAACCGCCCGTGCTGCGTATCCGTTTTCCCACTTCGCCGTTGTGCTGGAAGCCGCGGTTATCGTGACGCCGTTGATCGTCCAACATCACCAGTTCCGCGCGCCGATACACTTCGCGATCGTCCCGAAACACCCGCGACTGCCAGTTCTGCGAACCCGCCATCATTCCGACCCAGATGCAATGCGGCCCGCCCGCCTCCTTCGTCGTCCGGTTGAAGTGATCCCAAATCTCCAACCGCCGTTCGTAATTCCACATGATCCACTCGCGATACACGGGTGAATTCCAATCTGCTTTGCGCGGAATCCCTTCACCCGTTCGCGCCCGAAACTTCCTTTCGCAATTCGCGCAGAAACACGGCTGATGTCGCATCGGCCCGTTCCAGTTGTTGTCCGTAAAACCTTCCGGCCGGTAACGCGTCGCGATCTCCCGCAACACCGCCGGCATATACTCGTCGTAATACGGCCCGTTCACACACGCCTGGTAGAGATTCGTCCACGTGTAGGGCTTTCCGTCCGCATCATGCGCGAACCAATCCGGATGCGCGCGGTAAAACGCCTCGTCCGCGCGGTTCGAATCCATCCGCGAAAACACCGCGAGCCCATCCTCGTGCGCCGCACGCGTGATCTCCCCGAACAAATCCCGATCGCCCAAAAACTCCGCCCGCCGGTGAAACGCCACGTTCGTCGGATAATACGCCGTGATTCCCCCGCCGTTCACCACCACGCCGTCCAGCGCCGTGCGTTTCCAATGCTCCCGCCACCACCCCAGATCGAACCGCGCCGGATCGATCTCCGTGAGATTCGTCTGTCCCCAGCGCACGCATCGCCGATACCACGGCTCCCCTTCGCCCACCGTATCCGCCGCGCCAAGACGCCACCCGCCGGCGGCCACCAGCGCCGCTGCGCCCGCGGCCGTCTTCACAAACTCCCGTCGCGATAGAGAGGACATGTCAGTGTCGTTCATGAAAGCGATTCCCGCGTCGCCCGACGCAGGAAAACCACAAAAGGACCCGAATAAACCCGAACTCCGAACCAACTCCTCCGCCCTCTCTTCGGGTCAACTCGTGGTTCGCCATTTTCATCCGTGTTCATCCGCGTGCATCCGTGGTTCACTTCCGCTCCGGCAGTGCGAACGCCACATACGCGTCCCCGCTTTTCGTGCCCATCTTTCCGCCACCGCACGCAATCACCACGAACTGTCGTCCGTTCGCTTCATACGTCGACGGCGTCGCATAACCGCCCGCTGGCAGCTTCGCCTTCCACAACTCACGGCCGGTCTTCTGGTCAAACGCCCGAAAATGTTCGTCCTTGCTCGCGCCGATGAAAATCAAACCGCCCGCTGTCACCACCGGACCGCCATAATTCTCCGTTCCCGTCGGCGGAATTCCCTGCGCGGTCAGCTCCGGATACTCGCCAAGCGTCGTCTTCCACACGTATTCACCCGTGTTCATATCGATCGCGTTCAACGTGCCCCACGGCGGTCGCACCGCCGGGTAACCCTCGGGATCAAGAAAACGATTGTAGCCTGTGTGCGTGAACGGCGGTTCGCGAAAACCGGGCTTGTCCTGATCCGACACATACGTCGTCCACTGTTCCTTGCTCGCTTTCTTTTCTTGATCGTTGCTCCGCTTCGGCGCCGGCGACTCCGCTTCGCCACGGATAAAACCGACCACCGCGTGCCGCTGCGCCTCCGACAAGAATCCCCAGGGCGGCATCACGTTCCGCCCTTTCGTCACAACTTCGAAAGTCTCTTCCCGCGTCAATCGCCGATCCACATCTGCGAGCGACGGAATGCTCGCCGCCACATTCCCTTCGCGATTCGCGCCGTGGCAACCGGTGCAGTTCTGCAGATAAACTTGCTCGCCCAACGAGGTCGCCCCGCTGGCATCGATCATCGCGAGAATCCACGGCATCTCGTTGCTGTTCACATAAAGAATTCCGTGCGGATCCACCGCCGCGCCGCCCCACTCCGCGCCGCCATCGAAACCCGGAAAGATGATCGTTCCTTCCCGACTCGGCGGCTGAAACATCGTGTGCGGTCGCAGCCGCGCAAACCGCTCCAATACCGCCCGCCGCGCCTCCGGCGTCCGATTCGTGATCTCCTCCGCCATGAACAACTGCCGCGCAAAGGGCGCCGGCTTCACCGGCACCGGCTGCGTCGGCGAGGTCACTTCGCCCGCAAGATCCGACGTCGGCACCGCGATGTCCTCGATCGGAAACAGCGGTTCGCCCGTCTCGCGGTGAAACACAAACACATGCCCCGACTTCGTCACCTGCGCGACCGCGGGTATTTCTTTTCCGTCGCGTTTCACCGTCAGCAGATTCGGCGGCGCCGGCGGATCGCGATCCCAGATATCATGCCGCACAAATTGATAATGCCATACGCGTTTGCCCGTCGCGGCCTCGAGCACGAGCAGGCAGTTCGCATAAAGATTGTCGCCGACGCGATCGCCGCCCCAGAAATCGAACGTCGCCGACCCCACCGGGCAAAACAACAGCCCGCGCTCTTCGTCGATCGTCATCCCCGTCCACACGTTCACGCCGCCCACGCGTTGATACGCGTCCTCCGGCCACGTCTCGTAACCGGGCTCCCCCGGCTGCGGCAGCGTGTGAAACTTCCAAACCATTTTTCCGGTTCGCACGTTATACGCGCGAATATGCCCCGGCGCCGCCGGCGCGGGCCCTTCGCCCAGGCGCATGCCCATCACAATCAGATCCCGATAAACCACGCCCGGCGTGTTCGCCTGGATCGCCAATCCCGATACATCGCGGTCCAGTCCTTGCGAAAGGTCCACGCGACCCTTCTCGCCAAAATCTTCGAACAATTTCCCGGTCTTTGCATCGATCGCGTGCAACCACTTGCCCGCGCCGAACAGAATCCGCTTCTCGTCTCCATCCGCCCAATACGCCAGGCCGCGATTGACCCCGTTCGGCTCCGCCGGCTCGAAGCGCCACAGTTCGCGTCCCGTCGCGGCGTCCAGCGCGAACACTTTCAACCGCGGCGTCGTGCCATAAAGCACGCCGTCGATCACCAGCGGGTTGCACTGAATCTGCGTCTGATCCGTCGCATCCCCCGCATTAAAGGTCCACGCCACCTCCAACTCGCTCACGTTGTCCGGCGTAATCTGATCCAGCGTCGAATAATGACTCCCCGCTTTGTCACCCAAATAAACCGCCCAATCGCGATCCGCCGCAAACCCGGCAACGCAAACCACCATCGACACAAACGCCGGAAACAACGTCCGGGGCGGGACATTCGGGGTAAACATGCGCGCGAGTAAACGCGCCTCCATGCCATTGCCAAGCCGCATGAAAGAGCGCCGCCCGTTTCAATCTCCCGCCGCCGCGCTTCGTGGTCCTCGCTGCTCCGCCCTCACTTCAAAATCCCTTCCGCCCGCATCCATTCCTCCGCCCGCGCGGGCCACGTGGTCACCAAGGCTGGCGTCCGCTGCAGTCCGTATCCGTGTCCACCTTCCGGATACAAGTGCATCTCCGCCCTTACGCCCGCGTTCTTCAACGCGAGATAATAGAACACCGCGTTCTCCACGCGCACCGAATCATCGCCCGTCATCACCAAAAACGTCGGCGGCGTCTCCTTGCTCACCGGCAGCTCCGGCGCGATCTCGTTGTTCTGCTCCTTGAGCGCGAGATACGCAGGATAGATCAGCAGCGCAAAATCCGGCCGGCAGCTCACCTCGTCCGCTGCATCGATCCGCTGATACGTCCGCCCGCCATGATTATTGCTCAACACGGCCGTGAGGTGCGCCCCGGCCGAGAATCCCAGCATTCCGATCCGCTGCGGATCGACCCCCAACTCCGCCGCCTTCGCGCGCACAAGCCCCATCGCGCGTTGCGCGTCTTCAAGCGGCGCCTCGTGTCGCGCCCGGCCTTCCCGGTGCGGCACCCGATATTTCAACAACACGCCCGTCGCACCGATCGAGTTCAACCACTCGCACACTTCCGAACCCTCCAAGCCCAACGCCAGAATGCTGTAACCACCGCCCGGCGCCACGATCACTGCCGCCCCCGTGTTCTTCGAACGCTCAGGCGAATAAATCGTGATCGTCGGCTCCGACACATTTCCCAGCCGCACGATGCGTTTGCCGTTCACCAAGCGATCCGTCGGCTTCGTCGTATCCGCCTCCGCGGGCAATTGCATCGTCTCTCCCGGCGCTTTCCCCGGCCAGAGCCGAATCGGCTCCGACACCGCTGCTTGCAGCGTCACACCCACCCACCACAAGGCCATAATTGCGCGCAACATCTGCTTCATGTCCGCGGACGTTATCTCCCCACCTTCCTAACTCGACACGAAAAGAGCCGGCCGCCCACGCAGCCGGCTCCGTAAAGAACGGTCAGCACCACCGCCGTTATTCCGCGGTGCCTTTTACGCTGATGTTGTTGGTGACGTTCGTGACACCTTCGACGCCCGCCGCGAGCATCGCCGCGCGCGACTTCTGCTCCTCGGTATCAACAAAACCGGCGAGCTGCACATTGCCTTTGAACGTCGTCACATCGACTTGCATCGCCTTCACGACTTCATCGCGAACGAGCGCGGTTTTCACCTTTGCTGTGATCGCAGCATCGTCGACGTATTCGCCAGTGCTTTGACGGGTGGCCGTGCCGGCGCAGCCGGTCGGCAAAGAGAGAACGCCCGCTACGCCGAGAGCGAGCAGGGCAACAAGCTTGAGGGACGTTTTCATAACTCGCGGCATAGTGTCCCGCCGTTTCACCCGGTTCGCTCGCTTGTTCTACTTTCCCTTCCCGCCGCGCTCGCCTGCATTCCTCTCGCCGCCGCTTCGCGTCGCCGCGCACGCAACTCGTTTCCCTCGACGCAATTCTCGTTCAGCACTGTTCCTTGCAACCTCTCCGATCCCCGACAGCGAACGGCTCACCACGCCGGGAACCGACTTCGGCCGCTCCTTCCTCTCAGGCTCCACCTGATGGCAACTCAGGGACTTTTTTCGCGGAATTTTCGCAGAACCCTGCGTGCAATCCGAAGTCGGTGGAATCACACTCCGGTCCAGTTCCTCGGGCCAATTCAACGCCCATCGACAATGCTTCACAACGAGGTCAATCCCCCGAAAAAACTTCTGCGCATTCTCTACGCGGACGACATGCGCGAGCTGCGCGAGGTCGCACGCATCGCCCTCAGTCGCGAGGGACATCTCATCGAATGCGTCGGCGACGGGCAGCAAGCGCTCGATCGCATCACCGCCGATCCTAACGCCTACGATTTGGTCATCACCGATCACCACATGCCGCACCTCAATGGCATCGAGCTCGTCACCCGCGTGCGCGAGCTGCCTTATCAGGGCAAGGTTCTGATTTTCTGCTCGGAACTCAGTCCGAGCGTCAACGAGACGTATCAGAAACTTAAGGTAGATCGCATCCTCTACAAACCGGTGTTCCCTTCCGAACTCCGCCAAGTGCTCGCCGACCTGTTCTCTCCCGTCCCCGCCTCGTAATCGCATAGCTGAACGCCCCGTTCCCGGGCGTTTCGCCAATAAGAAAAGACGCGGCACCGGCCGCGTCTTTCTTTTTGGATCAGCTCTTCGTGTGTGTTCGTGTCCCTTCGTGGTTCAATCCGAACGCCTTCGCTACGCCGCCGGATCCAACACGACCTTGATGCAAGAATCCCGCTTCTCGCAGAAGGTATCATACATCTCCGGCGCCCGCGTCATCGGCACGCGATGCGTGATCACAAACGACGGATCGATCTTCCCTTGTTCAACGTATTCCAACAGCGGCCGTAAATAACGCTGCACGTGCGTCTGACCCATCTTGATCGTCACGCCTTTGTTGAACACCGCGCCGAACGGAACCTTGTCGAGGAATCCGCCATACACGCCGGGGATCGACAGGATGCCGCCTTTCCGCACCGCGCGCATCGCCTGGCGCAACGCATACGGACGATCCGTTTCGAGCTTCAGCGTCTGCTTCACGTGATCGTAAGCCGATCCGTGCGCTTCCATTCCAACCGCGTCGATCGCGGCATCAGGACCGCGGCCGCCCGTGTGATCGCGTAATTCCTCGAGCACGTCTTCGCTATCTTCGATCGTGATCGCGCCCGCCGCCCGGGCCATCGCCAACCGCTCCGGCACGTTGTCGATCGCATACACTTTCGCCGCGCCGAGCATGATCGCGCTCCGAATCGCGAACTGCCCCACCGGACCGCATCCCCATACCGCCACCACCGTCTGATCACGTTTGATGTCGCAATACTCCGCCGCCATGTAGCCGGTCGGAAAAATGTCCGTCAGGAAAAGCAGCTTGTCGTCCGACAAATCGTTTTCGACCACCATCGGACCGTGGTCCGCATACGGCACCCGAACATACTGCGCCTGGCCGCCAGCGTATCCGCCGGTCAAATGCGAATAACCAAAAAGTCCCGCCGGGCTATAACCCATCAGCTTCTCAGCCATCCACGCATTCGGATTCGAGTTGTCGCACAACGACCACTGCTGCCGCGCACAATGCGCGCAACCGCCGCACGAGATCGTGAACGGCACGACCACCCGGTCGCCCACGTTCAGCTTTTTCACGCCGTGGCCGATTTCAACGACTTCGCCCATGAACTCATGGCCCATGATGTCGCCTTTCTCCATCGTCGGCATGTATCCGTTATACAGATGCAGGTCCGATCCGCAGATCGCGGTCGAAGTCACCCTCACGATCGCGTCGCCGGGGTTCAGGATCGCCGGATCGTCGACTTCCTGCACCTCCATCTCGCGTTTTCCCATCCAGCAAACGGCCTTCATGATGCCACCTTTCGTTGACCCTGCAGTCGCTCTTCCCGGCGTTTCTTCGCCTGCGGTCCACCCGCCGACTGGCCGTCCGTCGTCGGAATCTCTCCGCTTTCCATCAACGCTTTGAAGCGGCGCAGCGTCTCCGCCACCTGCTGCTCCGGCTCTTCGCCCGAAAGCTTCGCGAGCAACGCGCCAAACTTTCCGCCCGGCGCATCATACTCGAGTTGCACCCGCACTTCCGTCCCTTCGTCGCCCGGCGCCGGCTGGAATCGCACCGTGCCGGCATTCGCGACCTCCGCGCCTTCTTTCGAGCGCCATGCGATCAACTCATTCGGTTCATCATTGATGATCGCCGCATCCCATTCGACCGACTTGTCGCCCGGCGCACTCACTTCCCAATGCGATTCCGTCTCCGAAATCCGAGTGATGGTGACAGGGTGTTTGATCACTTGCGCGAGATTCTCGAGCGAGCGCCAAAATTGATAGAGTTCCGCGGCGGGGCGTCGGATCGTGCATGAACGCACGACCTTGACCCCACGATTACCCGGCACCGTGATCCGCGAGGGTTCGCGTGCCGGTTGGGTGACAGATTGCCCAGAGGTTCCAGTGGTGGTCTCCATCGCGGAATCTATTGCCCCCTCGTCATTCCCGCCATCGGGCCGCTTCCCGCGGCGCTTATGGGCACCGCCCCGTTTTTGTTCAAAACCGATACCTCGCCGAAACATAAAACAATCGTCCGATCGGATTGAACTCGTCCACGTCTGCGTTCGACAAACTGTCGTAGGTCACCGAACGCGGGGGCAATTTGTTGCCGATGTTGTTCACCCCCGCCGTGAGCTGCAGCCCTTTGAACCACCGCCGCTCGCCCGCGAGCGTGTAAGTCGCGCTCGCATCGAACACCGAATACGGCCCGACGCGCTGCGGATAATCAGGCAACCAATCCGGCGTCCACGCCGTGTCCCTCATCGCACTGTAATACGTGTGCGCCACGTCCACGGCGAAATCCCCCCGCGTGTAGGTCAGCACGTTGTAGCTCCGCCACCGCGGAATGCTGCCATTCAATCCCGTCACCAGCGCCGCAGTTTCCGTGAACGGCGCGCCGGGCGCCACTTGGATCTGGAAGCTGCGATAATACGTGGTCGTGCTGTCCCAGCGGATCTTCGATCCATCCATCGGCAGCTCGTAGCTGACCTTGATGTCCACTCCGTCGAGCTTCTGCGTGCCCAGATTGCTGGACGACGGAATGACGAAATACAGATTGTCCAACCCGAGCCCGCTCACTTGTCCCGGCTCCGAAATCGTGGGTCCCGTGAAGCTCCCGAAGTGAATCAACGCCGCATAGGGCGATTCCGCGCCTCGGACTTCCACGTCGTGAAACACCTGATCCAACACGCCCGACGCATTCAAATTCGAGATCACCGCCGTTTGCTCGACGTCGAAATAATCGACCGACACCGACAGCCCTTCTACCCCCGCCGGCGTCCACACCACGCCCGCCGAATAATTGGTGGAACGCGAGGGCGACAACTCCGTCACCGGCGTCAGCAGCAGATGCGCTTGATTGCTGTCGAACTCCGGTAGCGATCCCGTGAAGCCAATCCCCGTCGGCGCGTTGATATCATAAAGCGTGGGTGCCGCGAATGACTTCGAAAACGTGAATCGCAGCAGCAGCTCGTCTCCAATCGGCTGATACCGCAGCGCAATCTTCGGCACCGTGGGATCGTCCGTGTCGCTGTAACGCTCATGCCGCGCCGCAATCGTTAGATCCGCCGCATGAATTCCCGGCAGACGATTCTCCTCGCCGACCAAGGGTATCCGCATCTCGGCAAACAGCGACGTGATCCTCCGCTTCTCGTCGAAGGGATCGATCGTCGTTCCCGAATCATACGCAAAGGTCGCCGACTGGCTGTCCGGATCCGATGTCGCCTCGAGCGTTTCCTCCCGCACCTCGAAACCCACCGCCATGTTCACGCCGCCGCCCGGCGCGCGCAGCAGATCCGTGCCGACGAATTTGATGTCCCACGAGATCAACTCGCTCGTGAATTCGCCTCGCGCCGCGCCAAACAGCGACTCCAACGCGCCCGATGGCTGCGCGCGCGCGAACAGATTTACCTCGCCGGCCTCCACCGCCGCCTCTCGCGCCGCCGTGCGCACCAAACCCGTGTTCGCAAAATCCTGCGTGGCCTGGCTGTAGTTCACCGCCGACTCCCACGACCACTGGTCATCGAGCGTCCCCTTGATTCCGCCCACCGCGCGCAACGAATCCGTATCCGAAATATACCGACGCGGATACTCCACGAAACGGTTCCGCACGCTCACCGGCTGCCCGAGGAGGTTCCCCGGATGATCCGCCTCCAGCGAGATCGTCAGGGGCTGCGCGTTCAGCTGCGAGGCCGTGTTCGTCCGCGCGAAGATCAAATCGCCAAACAGCGTCGTGCGCTCCGACCACTTCTGATCCGCCGACAAGGTGAAGATCTTCTTCTCCGTCCCGATCAGCATCGAGGTGAACTCCGACAAATCGAAGATCCGCAGCATTGTCGCCGCATCGAACGGCCCCGCATAGCCACGCTCCGCCAGGGTCGTTCCCGCCCGCGGCTCCGCCAGACTCGGATCGAGATAATAGTAACCTTGCGGATCGCCGATGAAGTTGCCGTCCCCATCGTATTCGCCCAGTTGGATCGCCCCGGCGAAATTCGTCGTGCCGTAGCTCGGCGTCGCGAAGGGACGCTCGATGTTATAAAGCGGATCCGTCTTGCTCCACTCGTAAGCCGCCGTCACGCGCGGCCCGTTTTCACCGAGCTGCGCACCCACCACGCCCCACACGGATTTTTCCTCGTAGTGTCCCGTATTGCGCGTCCAGCCATATCGTCCGCCCACCTCGCCGCCGTTGAAATCGGTTTTCAGAATGATGTTCACCACGCCGCTCACCGCATCCGTGCCGTAAATCGCCGAAGCGCCGTCCGTCAGCACTTCGATCCGCTCCACCGCGCTCACCGGAATCGATCCAACATCGACGAACACATTCCCTCCCGTCGCGCCCACCGGCGCCGCCGCCAGCCGCCGTCCATTCACCAACACAAGCGTGTCGAGGTTGCGCAGCGCCAGCGACGACGCGCCATTCGTCAACCCGCTCGAGATGTTGCCATTCGCCACGCCCAGATTCGCGTTGCCCGAAAACTGCGGCGACGTTTTCCGGATCACTTGCAGCAGGTCGTTCATCACGCCGCTTCGCGCGATGTCCGCCGTCGACACGATCGTCACCGGCGCCACCGGCGTCTCTCCCGCCGTCGGCAGGTTCGACCCGGTTACAACCATCGCCGACAACTGCACCGTTTCGTCTTCCTCCGGTATCTGGGCCCGCGATGACATCGCCGACCCGGCCGCGAATCCCGCGGCGAGCACCGCCCGCCGCATGCTTCCACCCGGGAAGCCAAGGTGTTTTTTCATGGTGCGCCGTGTTGCGCTTTTGAGCGCGGCGATGCGCGAACATCGTCGCGTAAACGTGGATACAGTCCGCCGTCTCCCTCCGTTCACCAAACGCTTTGCGATCATCCGCCGGGCGGACGCGTTCCCCTGCAGCCGTTCTGCGATCAATGCACGTGTTCTCGCGCCGAACGAAAACGGCGTCCCTTCACCCGCCGTTGAGACTCGCCGACCGCGACACGCTCGCCCGATCGCGCGACTTCCCCGCGAGCAACGGCATTTCGATCTGCCGCAACGTCGGCACCCAGCGCGCCTCCTCGATCGACACGTCCGGAACCAGCGCCCGGGCAATCGCCAGCGGATCGACCGCCTTCCTCCGATCGACGCGCTTCGGTTTCGACGACGCCGAGGGATCGAGCACGAAGTATCCGCGGGGTGTTTCATAGGTGAGCACCGTGTGTCCTGCCCGCCGCCCCACGGCATAAAACGACATCAACCGTGCGCTTAGAATCAGCTCTCCTCGAGCCACCCGCTCACGCAACGCCGCATAGCTCTCGATAAAACACCCGTTCGGCAGCGACTCGTCCGCCGGCGCCGGCAGCGCCGCCAAATCGTCTTCGGCGAGGATGGCGTGCTTCGTGAATCCTGGTTCGATCGCGCGCAACATCGCCCCGAAATCCTCCTTTTCCGCCGCGAGATTGTTTTGGTGCAGCGAGAAGCTCTGCGTTCCATCCGTGTCCGTATAGAACCAGAGAATCCCGCCGAGCTCGAACACCAGCGCGTGTAAGGAAGATGGATACACGCTGTCGGCGTTCGTGTTTTCCACTTCGACAATCCGGGACCACGTTTCTTCGCCAATCATCGCCTGCGCGCGGCGGGCATGATCGAGCGAAAGAGCGCCATGAGCCAGCGCGGGGAGCAGAAGCAGGACCAACCAGGTGGAGCGGAAAAGCGGGGGCACGCGCGAGATAACCGAGCCACCCCACTTACGGTTTCAGCAAAACGACGAACTCCCGATATTTCGCGTCGAATCTCCTCCTTCTCGCGCCCACCTAAAAATTTGCCGCGATCACGCGACGCCGCCGGCCCTCACCCGCGTTTCGCTTTACAATGCATGTTTCAACAACGCCGCGATGCGTTCATGGTATCCGCGGCTCAACTTCAGCTTGGTCCCGTCCTGCAAGATCACCGCATACTCGCCCGCGAACGAGGGACTCAGCTTCCGCATGCGATCCACGTTAACGATCGTCGATCGGTGAATCCGAATGAACCGTTTCGGATCCAGGCGCGCCTCGAGTCGCGCCATCGTTTCACGCATCAGGTGAGTTTTCCCGCCCACGTGAAATTTCATGTAGTCCCCTTCCGCTTCGATCCAATCGATCTCCTCCGCCTTCAGAAAAAAAATCTCTCCCGACGATTTCACCAGAATCCGCTCGCTGACCACCGGCGGCGCGCCGGTCTGCAGGTAGTCGAGCAACTGATACAATCGCGCGTCCACTTGCTGCGTCTGCCGATGGCGCACGGCGTCCTTAGCCCGCTTCAACGCCGCCTCGAACCGCGCGTCGTCATACGGCTTCAACAGATAATCCACCGCGCTTACGTCGAACGCGCGGAGCGCATGCTCGTCGTAAGCGGTCACAAACACCACCACCGGCGCCTGCTCCGCTCCCACGCGCGCCAGCGTCTCGAAGCCGTCGCAGCCCGGCATCTGCACGTCGAGAAACGCCAGCGCCGGCCGCCGCTCGACGATCAAATCCGCCGCTTCGACCCCGCCCGCCGCTTCGCCCACAATCTCGATCGAGGGATCGCGCTCGAGCAACAGCCGCACACCACGGCGCGCCACGGGTTCGTCGTCGACGATGATCGTGCTGATGCGGGAAACATAACCAGGAGCGTTGTTCGCATTCATGTGCGGTAAGGTAAAACGATCTTCACGCAGACCCCGCTGCCCGGCTCGCTGTTGAGCGTGAGCTGCGTGTGCGCGCCATACATTTTCGTCAGCCGCTCGCGCGTGTTCGCGAGTCCGACGCCTTCTTTCGCACGGCGCGCCCCGTTCACGATTCCCGGGCCGTCATCGCGCACTTCGAGCCGCAGTCGATCGCCTTCCACGCTCGCTTTCACCCGCACGTGGCCCGGTTCCGCCTTCGGCGCCACGCCGTGCAGAATCGCATTCTCCACGATCGGTTGCAGGATCAAATTCGGAATTCGCGCCACCAGCGCCTGGGGATCGATCTCCATCGCCACGTTCAACCGATCCGAGAAACGCGCTTTCTGGATCTCGATGTAGTGCGCGAGAAATTCCAACTCCTGCTGCAGCGTCACTTCCGGCACGCCGGTGTTGTCGAGCGACATCCGCAGCAACGAACTCAGCCGCGCCAGCAGGTTCACCGCGTCCGCGTTGCGGCCTTCGCGCACCAGCACCGCGATCGTGTTCATGGTATTAAAAAGGAAATGCGGATGCATCTGCTGCCGCAGCGCCTTCAACTCCGTTTCGATCAATCGCGCTTCGAGCTGCGCCGCCTTCAACTCCTCGTTCTTGTATTTCCGATAAATCTCGAGGCTGTAGCCAAACGCCACCACGCCCCAGTAAAACGCCATGTCGACCATGTTGCGGCCGTGAAACCCGCCCAACGCGATCGCCCAAAATCCACTCTCCCCTTCTTCCGGAAAGAAGATCGTGTGGCTCCATATCCGCCCCAGATAAAACGTCGCCATCACCACGACGCTGCCCAAAAGGTGAAACGCAATCCCGCCCACCCAGCGCCCGCGCTCCAACGGCATCTTCTCGCGCATCCGCAAAATCAGCGGCGCCACCATCGCCCACATCGCCGCGCGCCCAAACTGGGGCACCGCCATCGCCACGAGATCCCAATCCATCTCCGCCTCGCGGCCGGAATACAGCATCTCCGCCCGCATGTGGAAATACAGCTCCACCGTCAGCACGAAGCCCATGAAGATCGCCGCCGCCGCGATCACCGTGTATCTCGCCCAGGCCTTGTTCATGCGACGAACGGTTGTTCCGCCGCGACGAATCCGACACAAGCGATAACTCCCGGGTCTGCGACGAACCACCCGTTTCCTGCGACGAACGCCTCCGCTCGAGCGTCGCTCTCAACCCCTCAACCCGCCGCGCTCGCTCGCCGAAACCGCGCCACATCCCAAGCCGCCGGCAACTCCGTGCCGTCGCGCAAAAGCTCCGCCCAAGCCCGCGCCAGCGCCGGCGCATACAACGCCCCCTTCGCTCCCAACCCGCAAAAAATCCCGCGCCGCGCTTCCCTCGAAATCCACCCGATCACGGGCCGTTTGTCCGGCGAATACACGCGCACGCCCACCGTTTGGCCCACGATTTCGAACTCACTAAAACCCATCGCGTTCACACTGCGCTCGAGTTCCTTCCGCGCTTCGTCCGTCACCGCGAAATCGCGCCGGCCAGGTTCGTTTGTCGCGCCCGCTTTCGCTAAACCATCGCCCGTCGCCACCAGCCAGTGTCGCCGATTCCACACCACTCCCGGATCGAGCCCGGCCATCCGCAGTTCAACGCATTCACCTTTTGAATACCGCCAGTCGACCGTATCCGCGCCCTCCGCTTCCGCGCCGCGACAATCGATCATCACCCCATCGCCCGCCGTCGCCTCCCACTTTTCCATTCGTCCCTCCTGCAAAATCCCTCTCTCCCGCCAGCGCTTCCGCGACAGCCCAATCAATTTCCCCAGTTCCACTCGCGCCGCCCTGCCCATCCAAAATCCGTCTGCATCCGCGCTCTCCGCAAACGGCGCCAACGCCCCGCTCGCGTTCTTTTCCGCGAATACTTCCCGTTCCCGCTCCTCCGCAAACCACCGCCGCACGCGCATTTCGCGCCAAAGCGTTTCGCCCAGTCTGCGCTCGATCCCGCGATAACATTCGCGCGCGACCGGCCGCAGCGTTTCGAAGCCTTCGCTTTTCACCAGCCGCCGCCCCGTGATCGGATTGATAATCCCCGCCGCCACTTTCGTCGCCGCCCGCACATGGCCGGCATCCACGATCGAAAACGCGACTCCCACGCGCTCCAGCTCCCAAGCCAGCAACGTTCCCGCCAATCCCTGCCCGACGATCAACACCGAAGCTTTCAAGCGGCTCTGCTGGTTTACCAAGAAACTGGCGGAGAGGGAGGGATTCGAACCCTCGGTGCCTTGCGACACTCCGCATTTCGAGTGCGGTGCGATAGACCACTCTGCCACCTCTCCGGCGCAGGAACGCGAGACCGTAGGCCCCGGCTCCGAAAACGGAAGCAGAATTTTTGGACAACCGATCCCGCCCCGCCCGCTTTCAAAGATACCTCTCGATCAATCGCCTCAACACCGGCCGCACCTGCCGCGCCAGCGTCGCATTCGCAAATCCCACCCACGCCACCGCTGTCGTGGTGTCCAGCGGCGCATTCAACCGCTTTCCTTCCAAACTTTCCACGATCCCTCCGGCCTCCCGCAAAATCAGCTCCGTGCAGATATCATAAGGATGACAGGTAAGCGACGACTCGATCCCGAGCTTCGCAAACACGCGCGGCCTAATGTCCCCCACCATCCGGTCATGCCCCACCAGCAGCTCATAAATCTGCCCGCCCGTGCTGATGTATTGATCGTCAAATACCAACGGCGAGCCCTGCGCCCCGCCATATAACTCCCGCCACAGCTCCTCCTCGATCTGCGCCGTCAGCGCCTTCCCTTCCGGGAAAAATCGCGCGAGCGACGCAAACCCGTGCCGAAAGTCCTTCGCCTCCGAAAGCCGCGGCACGAACTTCTTTCTCTCTCCCGTTCTCACATCCACCGCTTCCGCCACCACGCCGCGTCGCCCCGCCCCTCGCACGACGCTGATTTGATCCGCCCGCCATTGCTTGCTCGTCGGCAATTCCGTCATCACCGCCACTTCGATATCTTTCAGCGTCGTCCGCCGGCCGCGCTGCCGCGCCAATCCCGTCAACACCCACGCGCTTCGCTTGTCATGCATGAGTCCCCGCGTGCCGTCGATCGGATCCAGGATGCATTTGAACTCCGTTCGCCCGACCGGCGTCCCTCGCGGAAAGGTCGTCGCTTCCTCCTCCAGCCCTTCCATCACCAGTTCGACTGTCCACGTCTTCGGCCAGTGTTCTTCAAACCAGCCCATGATCGCCGCCTCACTCAGCCGATCGATGTGGTAAATCGTGTCCGCCGCCGTCACCGCCGCCACCTCGCCAAACCGCTTTGCCTGCCGCGCGCGCGCAGCCACCAGCGTTTCTCGAATCGTTGCGTGCAACGCGCAGATCAGTTTGCGCGCTTTTTCGAAGCGGACGTCCTTCATCGCGCGCCCACAGAACACAAAGCGCTCCGGTTGGCGAAAAATTACTCAACTCCCCGCACCATCGAGCCGTTATACGGTCCAATCGTCGCTCACCCCTGCTCCTCCGGAGCCACCCCACCCGCGGATCTGGGATCCGCCTTGCGCGATTGCCTGTAGGCGGATTGCGCGAACCGCATCGCGACCGACTGCACTTTGCACGAAAATCGATGTTAAAAGGTTGTTACGAGATCCGCGTCTAAAGTTTATATCCCTGCGCGAAAGCACGTTATGAGATAATCGGCCAAGCTGGCACGCGACGAGGTATAGGGAGCCCGTCGCACACACATTAACCTTTTCTCCTATGCCAGCCTACGTTCCCACTTCCACCAAACAGGTTCGCGCTTCCCAGACCGAAAACGTCCGCCGCGTTACTCCCGACGCCGCTATTGATGACGCTCTCGTCAAGCGCTTCGCCGAGGGTGACGAGTCCGCGTTCGTCGAGATCATGGAGCGCTACCGCGGCAAGATCTTCACCGTTACGCTTGGTTTGCTTCGCAACCACGCCGACGCCGAAGAAATCACCCAGGATACCTTCATCCGCGCCCATCGCGGTCTCGCCAACTTCCGCGGGGACTCCTCCCTCGCCACCTGGCTTTACCGCATCGCCGTGAATCTGGCCCGCAATCGCTACTGGTATTTCTTCCGTCGTCGTCGCCAAGATTCCCTTTCGCTCGACTGCGCGCTCAGCGACGACAGCGCCGCCACGTTCGCCGACCTCGTCGCCGATGTGGTCCAAGACCCGGCCCAGGAAACCGTCGCCGGCGAATTCTCCACGCTCGTTGACATGTGCATGGAGAAACTCGACGCCCGCCACCGCGAGATCCTCACCTTGCGCAACGTCCTCAATCGTTCCTACGAGGAAATCGCCGCCACGCTCGGCATCAATGTCGGCACCGTCAAAAGCCGCATCGCCCGCGCTCGCGAAAACCTCCGCACGCTTCTCGCGGAAGCCTGCCCGGAATTCGCCCCCGGCGCCGCTCCCGGCGAATGGTTCCTCCCGTCGCGCGCCACCTACGGCCGCCCGCAAATCGCCTGCGCCTAAAACTCTCCACCGACGAACTCGGTTCGGTCGAATTTGTTAGTGCGTTAGTCACGACTGGTTGTTGCTCCCTCATAAACAGCCGCGCTGCTTCCCGCAGCGCGGCTTGTTTTTTGCACGACAGGCCGCAGCGTCGGACCTCTCCGTGACTCCGGCCCCGATCGCTCTCTCCCCGCTCCAAGCTCGCCTGTTGGCGCGTCGCGCCGTGCTGCTCGACCGACCCGTGGCCGACATCGCCGCTGCTCTCACGCACCTGGGCTACGCGCAAATCGACCCGATCAACGTCTGCGGGCGCATGCACGACCTCATCTTGCGCAACCGTGTCCGCAACTACCGCCAGGGCGATCTGATGCGCCACCTGCACCACGACTTCACCGGCGATCCCGACCTCAAATCCAAAACTCACACTCCGAAACCGCGCGAAGCACGGCTCGCCTTCGAACACCATCTTCCGGGCTCCAACATCCTCGTCGCCTTCCCGCTCGAAGCCTGGCCCCACCTTCTCGGCACCATGCAACGCCGCGCCCGCACGCACGGCCCTTGGTCCGGCCGACTCACCCCCCGCGAAAAAATCCTCGCCGAACGCATCCTCGCCGAAATCGCCGCGCGCGGCCCTCTGTCCTCCGACGACTTCGCCGACACCGGCCGCGCTCGCCGCGTTTGGGGCACGTCCACGCTCGCCAAATCCACGCTGCAAAAACTCTTCTTCCACGGCCGCGTCCTGATCTCTCACCGCCGCGACCAGCGCCGCGTTTATGATCTCCCTGAACGCATTCTTCCCACCCGCATCCTTTCTCTGCCCGCCCCATCCCCCGCTGAAACCGCGCGTTACCTCGTTCTGCTCAAACTCCGTCAGCGCCGCCTCGTCCGCCTCGCCCGCGACGAACTCCCTCTTGTCTCCGACCTCGTTCAACCGCTCGCCATCGAAAACTGTCCCGCCCTCCACTGCCTCCGCACCGACCTCCCCCTCCTCGATCAAATCGAGAATCCAAATTCGAAAATCGAAAATCCACTCCTCCTCCTCGCCCCCCTCGACCCGTTGATCTATGATCGCCGTCTCACGCGCGACCTCTGGAATTTCAACTACACTTGGGAGGTTTACACGCCGCCCGCCAAACGCGTCCGCGGTTATTACGCGCTTCCTCTTCTCGCCGGCACCGAGTTCGTCGGCCACATCGATCCGAAAGCCGATCGCGAACGCCGCCGTCTCACGATCGTCTCGCGTTCCGTTCGCCGGGGATACCGCGTCGCTCCCGCCATCGATTCACTGGCCCACTTTCTCGATCTTCGCCCACCCGGCCGCGCGTCGATGTCGAATCTCAAGAATCCTTCCGCCCAACCGATTTAGCTCCCAACTCGCATGAAAACCTTTCCCGTGCGGTGGTCTCCGCACGACGGTTGGTCTCCGCCTCGCTCTTCCTGGCCCTCGTCCGCCGATCTCGTGCTCTATTTCGGAGCGAGACAGGTGCTCGCCAACCCCGATGGGCCGCGCGCCGAACTGATCACCCATTTTTCCTCCGCTCTCTGCGCCGGCTGCAGCACCGCCGGCGAAATCTTCGCCAACAGCGTTTCCGACGACGGCCTCGGCGCCCTCTGCATCTCTTTCCAGCACACCACCATTCGCGCCGAAACCATTTCCGTCTGCTCTCCTTCCGAAAGTTTCGAAGCCGCCGCAGCCCTCAGCCGTCGGCTCGCTTCGCCCGACCTTCGCCACGTTCTCGTTCTCAGCGACGGCCTCCTCGTCAACGGCACTCTCCTCACTTCCGGTTTTCGCGTCAGCCTTCCGTCCGATGTCCATGTCACCGGCGGCCTCGCCGGCGACGGCAACGCTTTCCGTCACACCTTGGTCGGACTCGGCCCTGCCCTTGATTCCGGCAGCATCGTCGCCATCGGTTTTTACGGCGATCGTCTTCGCGTCACCCACGGATCCGCCGGCGGCTGGGAACCGTTCGGCCCCAAGCGTCTCGTCACGCATTCCGCCGGAAACATCCTCTACACGCTCGATGACCAACCCGCGCTCGCCCTCTACAAACGCTACCTCGGCGAGCGCGCTTCCGGCCTTCCGGCCACCGGCCTCCTTTTTCCGCTTCATCTTCTCGCCAGCCGCGACGCCGAACATGGTCTGGTTCGCACCATCCTCGCCGTCGACGATGCCGAACAATCGCTTACGTTCGCCGGTGACATCCCTCGAGGCCACTACGTTCGCCTCATGAAAGCCGGCTGCGATGCCCTCGTCGACGGCGCCGAAGCCGCCGCGCGCGCCGCCACGCTCGACGCGTCCACCGAACGTTTCGCCGTGCTCGTCAGTTGCGTCGGCCGCCGCCTCGTCATGGGTCAACGCGTCGAGGAAGAGATCGAGGCCGTCCTCGCCCAACTCGGCCCGGGCCTCACTGCCGCCGGGTTCTATTCTTACGGCGAGATTTGTCCGAGCGGACTCCTGCACAGTTGCGATCTCCACAACCAGACCATGACACTCACCGTCTTTGCGGAAGAACCGTAAGCCCGTGAACCCGCTCCTCGCCCGCCAGCTTCGCAAATACCTCCCGGATCTCGATCCGGCCCAATCGCCGTGGAGCGACTTCCTGTCCGCCGTCGATCGCGCCTACGCCGATCTCGAGCAGGATCGCACATTTCTCGAACACACGCTCGAAGTCACCTCCGCCGAACTCACCGAGGCCAACGAAAAACTCCGCCGCGAAGCCGAGACCCAACTCGCCTCGCTCAGCCGCTATTACCAGCAAACGCTCGAACTCCAGCAGGGCATGATCGTCTGCGTGCGCCGCACTGAGCGCGGCTTCGTCCACACGCTCTGTCGCGGCCAGTTGCTCGCCCGCCTCGGCTTGTCGCCGGAAGATATCGAAGGCCGCTTCATCGAGGATGTCGCACCGCGGCCTCAATCCGACATCCTCAACGCCGCCTTCGAGCGCGCTTGGAACGGCGAAACGCATTCGTTCGCCTTCACCACTCACCATGGTGTCGAGGTGCTCATCGTCATGCGCCCGCGCCGCGAGCGCGAAGAGGTCCAGGAGGTCATCGCCGCCTGCCTCGAAATCACCGCCCTCAAACAAGCCGAGCACGAACTTCGTGCCGCCAAGGAACGCGCCGAAGCCGCCGATCGCGCGAAGAGCGAATTTCTCGCGGTCATGTCCCACGAGATCCGCACGCCGCTCAACGCCGTCCTCGGCTTCGCGTCGCTTCTTCAACAAAGCCCGCTCAACGAGGAGCAACAAAACTGGCTCGCCACCATCGGCACCAGCGGCGAATCGCTCCTCACTCTCATCAACGACATTCTCGACTTCTCCAAAATCGAAGCCGGCCATCTCGAGCTTCACTCCGAACCCGTCGCCTTGGTCGCGCTTCTCGATCAACTGGGCGGCATGTTCCGTCCGCGCGCTGAACAAAAAGGCGTCGCCCTCGAAATCTCCACGCCACCCGATCTTCCCCAAGTCATCGTCACCGATCCGCAGCGGCTCACGCAGATCCTCACCAACCTGCTCGCCAACGCCGTCAAATTCACTCCCCAAGGCTCCATCCGCATCGAAGCCCAGGCGCTTCCGTCGGAACCCGATCACTCCGATCGCGAGATCTATTTCGCCATCCGCGACACGGGCATCGGCATTCCCGCGGATCGCCGCGATCGGCTCTTCAAACCTTTCAGCCAGGTCGATTCCTCCACCACGCGAAACTACGGCGGCACCGGTCTCGGACTCGCGATCTGCGACCGCCTCGTTCGTCTGCTTGGCGGCGATATCGCCGTCGACAGCACGCCGGGCCAGGGCTCCACGTTTGCCTTCACCATCCGCACCCGCGTCCCCGAAACCCTTTCCGCGCTCTTCGAACCGCTACCCGCGAAAACTCCTTCGACCGGCCCCATCGGCTCACCATCGCTGCGCATCCTCGTCGCCGAGGATCAACCTCACAACCGCCAGTTGATCCAACACATTCTCGAAAGCCGCGGCTACCGCCCGCACATCGTCGAAAACGGCCGCGCCGCCCTCGAGGCCGCGCTCACCCAACCCTACGATCTCGTCCTGCTCGATCTTCGGATGCCCGAAATGGACGGCTACACGGCCGCGCGAGCGATGCGCGAAAAGATCCCGCTCCATGCCCAGCCGAAAATTTACGCACTCACCGCAAACGCCCTCCCCGCAGATCGCACCCGCTGCACCAGCCTGGGAATAGACGGAATCCTCACCAAGCCGCTCAACTTCGACGAACTCTACGCCGCCCTCGACTCCGTTCGTCCCCACTCCGCGAAATAACCGTCGTAGCGACCACGCTCACGCGTTCCTCGCGCGTAACCAGCGGCCAGTCCCCTGCTTCGCCAACACTCACACGAGCGTCAACGGCCCGCACCTTTCCGATCGAGCAACCCTCGATCTCTCATCGACCGCCGCCCCCCCCGCGCCATCGCCCTCGCTTCATCGACGGCCAGTCGCCCACGCGTAAACCGCGCTTACTTCATCGCGCCTCGCCCCTAGCCACGGGTCCAACCTCTCGCCCCCTAATCTCGGATCCCCAATCCATTTAGTCATACATTATATTACAACTGCTTCGACTCGCGCGAGCCTCCTCCCATCCAGCTTTCGCCGCCTGCTTCCCTCGTAAATAGCGCATCCACCCTCCACTAAACCCACTTTCTCCAACATTCACCTCAAACCATTTTGTAATACATAATATTACATCCTCCTCGCGCGCGTCGGAGTCCCTCCTCTTCTCCGCACTTTTTTCCGTGTCTTCCGCGACACCGCTCCGCTCAATCACCGACGCTCTGATGCCCGTCGCCACGCCCAACCTTTCCCAACTCCTCAAACGCACGTTCGGCTACGACACGTTTCGCCCGCTCCAACGCGACATCATCGACGCTTCCCTCGCCGGCCAGGACGTCTTCGCCCTTCTTCCCACCGGCGGCGGCAAATCCCTCTGTTTCCAACTTCCCGCGCTCGCCCGGCCCGGCCTCACTGTCGTCGTCTCTCCTCTCATCGCCTTGATGAAGGATCAGGTCGACCAGCTCGAAGCCGCCGGCGTTGCCGCCACGTTTCTCAACTCCACCCTCGACGCGGACGAATCCCGCGCCCGTCTCCGCGGCCTCCATCGCGGAGAATTCAAACTCCTCTACGTCGCCCCCGAACGCCTCATGCTCGAGGGCTGGCAGGAAAACCTCAAAGCCTGGAACGTCACCTGCCTCGCCATCGACGAAGCCCACTGCGTCTCCGAATGGGGCCACGACTTTCGCCCCGAATACCGCCAGCTCGCGAAACTCCGCGTCGCCCTCCCCGACGTCCCCCTCATGGCGCTCACCGCGACCGCCACCGAACGCGTCCGCGCCGACATCATCAAACACCTGAAGCTCCGCGATCCCGCCGTCTTCGTCGCCAGTTTCAACCGCCCCAACCTCACCTACCGCGTCGTTCCGAAAGACCAGCCGCTCAAGCAAATCGTCGATTTCGTCCGCAAACGCGAACACGAGTCCGGCATCATCTACTGCGCCTCCCGCGCCACCGCCGAACGCGTCGCCGACTCCCTCGCCGGCCGCGGCTTCTCCGCCCGTCCTTACCACGCGGGTCTCACCGCCGAAGAGCGCGCGCGCAACCAGGAACAATTCCTCCGCGACGACACCCGCATCATCTGCGCCACGATCGCCTTCGGCATGGGCATCAACAAGCCCAACGTCCGCTGGGTCATCCACCACGACCTCCCCAAAAACATCGAGGGCTACTACCAGGAAACCGGCCGCGCCGGCCGCGACGGTCTTCCCGGCGATTGCCTCCTGCTCTTCTCCGCCGGCGACATCGCGAAACAAACACACTTCCTCGACGAGATCACCAACGAGCGCGAACGCGAGGTCGCCCGCAATCAGCTCCGCCAAATCGTCCATTACGCCGAAAGCGCCGGCTGCCGTCGCGCCGAACTCCTCGAGTATTTCGCTGAAAAATTTCCGATCGATAACTGCGCCGCCTGCGACAACTGCCTCGAACCGCGCGAAACCTATGACGGCACCCTCGTCGCCCAGAAATTCCTCTCCTGCATCTACCGCATCGCGCAAAACTCCCAATTCCACGTCGGCCTGAATCACATCATCGAAGTCCTCACCGGCGCCGACACCGACAAGATCCGTCGCTGGGGCCACGATCGTCTCACCACCTACGGCATCGGCCGCGAACTCTCCCGCCCGCAATGGGCCTTCGTCGGCCGCGAACTCATGCGTCTCGGCTACGTCTCCGTCGCCGAAGGCGAATTCGCCACGCTCCAACTCACGCGCGAAGGCCTCGAAGTCCTCGTCAAACGCACGCCCATCACGCTCACCAAGCCGATGGACTTGCCCAAAGCCAAACGCGTAGTCCGCCGCGAGGGCGACATTGCCTGCGACGAAATCCTGTTCGAGCGACTCCGCACGCTCCGCAAGCAACTCGCCGACGAACGTCGCGTTCCCGCCTACATCGTTTTCGGCGATAACACGCTTCGCGCCATGGCCCGCGAGTATCCAACTTCCTTGGACGCCATGAGCCGCATCCCCGGCCTCGGCGAAAAGAAGCGCGCCGAATTCGGTGAAACCTTCGCCGCCGAAATCGCCGCCTACCTCGAAACTAACTCCCGCCAATCCTTCGCCTGACTCATGTAGGGCGGGGTCTCCCGCTCCCGCCGTCCTCCCGTAGCGGGGCCAACCTAACCGCGCCCCGGTCCCCTTTCCCCTTGCCGGATCAAAGGCTTACGACCAGCCTCCCGCGCGATGAAACAGCGGTTCCAGCTGCCCCTCTTCGCGCTCATCTTTTTCGCCGTCTCCGGGGCTCACGGCCAAAGTATCTTCACCTGGTCCTCCAATCCCGCCGACGGGACTCTGTCCAATCCCTTCAACTGGTCCGGCGGTAGCCTTCCGAGCTCCGATGGCGACGCCCAACTCCAGTTCGGCTTTTCCAATCAGAGCTTGATCGATATCGATCTTCCACTCGTCCAAGTCCACTCGCTGACGTTTACCGGGAGCTACAATTCCTACCGCTTCGACTCCCAAGGGGGCGCTTACCTCGTTCTTGGCACGGGCGGCGCCTCCATTCCGGCCAGCGGCAATGCCACCGTCGTAGCGGGCTCCAACGTCCTCATTGCCCTGGCGGGCAACCAAACGTGGGACATCGGCGGCCACCTCACTGTTCACGGCACGATCGAGGACGTCTCCGACTTTAGCTCCACGCTCACGAAATCCGGCGACGGCACCCTCCGCCTCGCGGGCAATAACTTCTTCTCGGGCGGCCTCAACGTTCAGGCCGGCACCGTTGAAATCGCCGCCAGCTCCTATCATGAGGGCGGGTTCATCTACGTCGGTCCCGTCGGAACCGGCGCGCTGACGTTGGCCGACAACACCACCCTCCGCTCCACCAGCAACAATCTCCAACTCCACAACAACATCGCTCTCGGCCACAACGTCACTTTCGACAGCGGCGATTTCGAATCCTTCGAACTCGCCGGCACCATCACGGCCAACAACACCGACACCACGATCAAGGTCGCCGGCGAAGAACCCGTCCTCTTCACCGGTATCATCGACGGCTCGCCCGACACCCATCTCACCTTCACCAGCACGCCCGGCGGCTTCGGTGGCGCCGCTCTCGGCGACGTCTTCTCCGACAACATCAAAACCGTTACCGCCGACCGCGCCGCTCTGCTCTTTTTCGCAGTCCCGGAAAACGTCAGCCTCGACGCCACCAACAACGGCTACATCGGCGCCGCAGTCGCTCCCTACCGCTTAAATATTCCGCCCCCATCTGCCGCCGCACTCCTCAGCCGCATCGCCAATCCGTCCACGTTCGCCGGCACCTTCGGCGTCGACACTCACCCCGACGTCGCACTCATCCACAACTTCGAGGACGCACTGGACTTCTCCGCTTTCACTCACGCCGCCTTCCGCATCGGCTCACACTCCGACGCCATCCTCTCCGGCGAGATTACGCCCGTGGACCTCGGCACGAAATCGCTTTACCCCTTCGGCGGCGGCTCCGGCCATCTTGTCGTTTCCAGCAATCTCACCGACGTCGACAGCAAACCCGCCTCCGTTCTCGTCTCCACGCCCGCCGGTGCCGAACCGCAATACGTGGTCTTCCGCGGCAACAATACGACCACCGGCACCTACGCCGTCGACGGCGTCGACGCTCATCTCGCCGTCGAAAACTCGATCGTGGTCCTCGACTCCGCTGGCGCCCTCCCCGGCGGCGCTTCCGGAAAATTCGCCTTCGGCACCGCCTCACCCGCTTACATCGGCGCCACCGAAGCCGCTTTCGCCGACTTCAACGCCTTCCTCTCCCACCTCGCCCCCGGCGGTCACAATTCCCTCTCCATCCTCGGCATCGACTCACACGACGCGTTCAACGCCGCCCTCAGCGAGGGTGTCGATAGCGACAACTACGAGCCCCGCCACGTCTCTGCGGAAATCGATCTCCGCAACTTCAACTCCATCTATCTCGGCACCGCCAGCGACGTCATCCTCGCCGGGACCATCTACGCTCCCACCAACGGCGTCCTGAAACTCACCGCCGTTGATGACGGTCTCCTCGCCGTCGCCGCTCCTTTCGCCTCCAACGTCAGCTCCGTCGAGATCGGTCTCACCGCGGGCAACGCCGCTCCCGAATTCGGCGATGGCAAAATCGAAATGCTCGCCGCCCAAACCTACTCCGGTGGCACCACGCTGCGCAGCGGCACCCTCTCGGTCGCAAACTCCAGCTCCTTCGATCACGATACCTCCACCCTCCTCGATGGCCCCATCGGCACCGGCACCCTCACCGTGGAAGGCGGCGGCTCACCCGCCATTCTCGCCGCGTCCGACTATTACGTTACCCTCCATAACAACATCGTCTTAAACGCTCCTCTCCAACTCGGCTCCATCGGTTACCAAAGCTACGGCGATTACATCTACCCTGACTACAATCGCCTCGCTCTCTACGGCAACGTCACCGGCTCCGAAAGCCTCCGTATCGTCGGCATGGTCGAACTCCACGGAAACAACACCTACGCCGGCGGAACCGTCCTCGCCGGCTCAGTTTATCTGGGATCTTCCAACGCTCTCGGCACCGGCGCCCTTCGCATCGAAAACTTCTCGGAATACTCCACTTCGGTCACCGGCTTCGGCGACCTCACCCTGTCCAACCCCATCTCGCTTCACGGCAATCTCAGCGCCTCCACCTACGAGGGCACGTTCACCCTCGCCGGCGACGTCACCCTCGAACGTTCTGCCACCCTCTCGTTCCACGGCGATGCCGCTGAGATCAGCGGCAATATCTCCGGCGCACATACCTTGGCCCTTCAAAACGACACCGATTCCCCGCTCCGACTTTCCGGCGAAAACACTTACACCGGCGGCACTCAGGTTTATTCGGGCGGCGTCATCTTCACCTCCGCAGCCTCCCTTCCTGCGCACGGCCTGATAACCGCCCTGAGCTCCGGCTACGTCGGCACCACCGTCGGCACCAACATCCAATCCAGTTTCCTCAACCGCTTCGACAAATCCGCCACCGACGGCGCGCTCGGATTCGATTCCCTCGATCTCCAGAATCCAATCGTCGTTTCCGAAGCGATCGATCTATCCGGCTTCAATCCCTCCGCCCGACTCGGCACCGCGACGGCCGCTAAGATTACCGGAATCATCACCCCCAGTGGCCAAACCGGCCCGTATGCGTTCGGCGGAGGCGGCGGCACGCTCACCGTCACCAGCAATCTCGACGGCGGCCGCAGCATCGACGTCAGCTCGTCATCTTTCGCTCCCCTGACTCTCGTTCTCCAAGGTAACAACACCGGCGCTTCCGGGCTCAGCGCTTATGCGTCCTTCGTCCGCTTCGACGGCGCCGACGCCCTCCCGTCCAGCGGATCGCTCTACGCGTCGGACCACGGCTACATCGGCTACACCGAAAATGTCAGCAGCCTGACTCCCGCTACCTTCATGGCCCGCTGGACGGCCGTCGGCTCGGACGCCATTGTCGGCTTCGATTCGAAAAACTCCGACTCGCCCCGAACGATAACCGATTCCATCTCGCTCGCTTCTACGTCGAATTTCAACGCGAGCACTTACATCGGCACGAGCACCCGCGTGAAACTCACCGGTTCGCTCACCCCTTTCGGCAATACGCTTCGTCTCACCGGCGTTTCCACCGGCCACCTCGAAGTCGACTCCGCCATCACCAGCTCCCATATCACCAACGTCGTCATCGGCACATCTCTCGCCGAAATCTCCGGCAAGGCCACCGTCACGCTCAACGGCGCTAACTCTTACACGGGCGGCACGGATCTGCTCTCCTCCCACCTGGTGCTCGGAAACGCCTCTGCCTTGGGCACCGGCACGCTCCGCGTCGCTTCCAACGACTCGCATCTTTCCGTCAGCCCATCGGCCACCGGCCTCGACGTCGCCAACGCCATCGATACCGGAGATTTCTATCACGAGCTCACCCTCGACGGCGAAAACTTTTTCACCCTCTCCGGCCAGATCTCCGGCGAGGGCTCCCTCGTCAAAACGGGTTCCTCCACAGTCACTCTCGCGGGCGACAATTCCGCTCTTTCCGGCGACGTCGCCATCGAATCCGGCAAACTCGTCTTCACCAACAACACTTCCGCCGGCACCGGCGGTCTCAGCTTCTGGACCGAACTCGGCATCGCTCAATTCCTCGGCGACGCCCCCGTGATCGGCCCGATCTCCAGCTTCTACGCGGGTAACCAGATCCAACTCGCCAACAACTCCGCTCTCACCGTCAATCTCGTGGAATCCCACGACATCGACGCAGCCGCGTTCTCGACCAGTGCCATCAACGAATCGAGCTCGTCGAATATCTTCTACGGCAGCATCCAGGGAACCGGCGCCTCGGTCACCTACTCCACCGCCCCCGAAACCCAAGCCAGCATCTACCTCTACGGCGCCAGCACCTACACCGGCGGCACCACCATCAACCCCGGCGTCACTGTCGTCGCCCAACACACGAACGCGCTCGGCTCCGCCGGCACCATCAACGTCAACGGCGGCACCCTCTCCACCGGCTCCGGCGTCACCCTCACCTCCACCTCGACCCGCCCCATCGTTTTCACCGCCGGATCCATCGCCGGCAGCGGCACGATTTCCTTCGACTCGAGCCTCATCGTTGCCGACCAGCTCGCTCTCGCTCCCGGCCACTCCGTCGGCAAACTCACCCTCCAATTCGAGTCCACCGCCGCCCTCGTCTTTAACAGCGGCGGCACCTACCACTGGGAACTCGCCGACGCCAAGGGATCCGCCGGCACCGGCTGGGACCTGATTCACGTCGCCGGCACGGTCGACATCGCCGCGCTCGCCTCCGAAAACGGCACCTTCAACGTTACGCTCCACACTGTTGATGAGTTTGGCGGCGCCGGCTATGCCGCCAATTTCGATCCCTACGCGCCCGCCAGCTGGACCATCCTCACCGCGACCAGCATCACCAACTTCGATCCCGCCAAGTTCAACCTCTTCGCGGACTCCACGACCTTCCTCAACGCGACCGCCGGCGGCACGTTCTCGCTCAGCCTCGAGAACAACACCCTCCTCCTCAATTTCACGCCCGTTCCCGAGCCTTCCACGTGGGCCCTCATGATCAGCGGTCTTGCCGTCGTAGCCTTTACCGCGCTCCGCCGCCGCCGCCGTGCCTAAGGACGCGGAAGATCCAAGCCCCGAGAACGTTCAACCTCCGAGGCCCAACCCGGAGGCATAAAGGACACGGAGAAATCCGGTGGCATTCTTCTCTGCTCTCCGTGCCTCCGCGTCTCCGTGGTTCAAATCGGTTTCTCCGATCCACAAGCGGCTACAGCAATGCCACGAAGACCCTCTCCCAAAAACCCCGTGGAGTTTGAAGCTTGGACCTTCTCTGGAACTTGGATCTTGGCGCTTGGATCTTCCCGCCGGAAGCCTCTGCGCGCCTCCCGGCGTCAACCCGCAGCTCATAACACCCGCGCAGCACGCACCAGCTTCACGAACTCCGCACGATACCCGCCCGGATCGTGACTCAAGCCCGCCTCCGCCCACTGCTCCACCGCCGCGAGATCCGCCGTTCCCTTGTGCTCCGAATCTCGTAAGACCATCCCGAACGCCGCCACCGCCGCCGCGAACTTTAGATCCTCACTCGCGTCCGCAAACGCCGCTCCGCCGTCCTTCACCGGAAACTCCGCCTTCCGGCTCACTTCTCCCGCCGGCTCCTTGTAGCGCACTTTCACCGTCAGCAATTCGTCCGCGACCTCCCGCGGCACATCCGCCACCACACGCCTCGGCGCATACCGCAGCTCTTCCACGTCTCTGCCTTCCGCCTCTCGCGCACCCACCGGCACAACTTCATACAGCGCCGTCACCGTATGCCCCGCGCCCACTTCGCCCGCATCGACTTGGTCGTTCGCAAAATCCTCCTTCGCAAGCGTGCGCTTCTCGTAGCCAATCAATCGATACGCCGACACCTGCGCCGGATTGAACTCCACCTGCAGCTTCACGTCCTTCGCGATCGTCAACAGCGTTCCCGTCGCCTGTTCCACCAGCAGCTTCTCCGCCTCCCGCCGCGTATCCACATATCCATAACTGCCATTCCCGCGGTCCGCGATCTGTTGCAACAACGAGTCCTTCAAGTTCCCCATCCCAAATCCCAGCACGGTCAGAAACACGCCCGTCTTCGCCTTCTCCTCGATCAGTCGCACGAGTTCACCCTCGCTCGTCGCGCCCACGTTGAAATCCCCGTCCGTGCACAGAACCACACGATTGATCCCGCCTTCGACGAAGTTCGCCTTCGCCACGTCATACGCGAGTTGAATGCCCATCGCGCCATTCGTGCCGCCGCTGGCCACCAACGCGTCCACCGCCGCCAGGATCTCCCGCTCCTTCGCGACCGGCGTCGACGCCAACGCCAGCCCGCTTCCATTCGCATACGTCACGATCGCCACGCGGTCGTCCGCTCGCAGCCGCTTCAATAACAGCCGCATCGACTCCTTCACCAGCGGCAGCTTGTTCGTCGCGCTCATCGAGCCGGATACATCCAACAGAAAAACCAGATTCGCCGCCCCGCGCTCCGCCGTTGCGACCTCGCGCCCTTTCAAGCCGATCCGCACCAGCCGATGCTCCGGCGCCCATGGTGCCGACGCCGTTTCGATCGCCGCTGCAAACGGCGCCGCCGCGCCGTCCTTGTCCACCGCCGGCGGCTCATATCGATACGGAAAATAGTTCACCAGCTCCTCAATCCGCACCGCATCGACCGGCGGCAACGTCCCGCTCTCGATGAACCGCCGCACGTTCGCATAACTCGCCGTGTCCACGTCCGCCGAAAACGTCGACAGCGGATTATCCCGCACCGACACAAACCCGCTCTCGCGCCGAAACGCATACGCTTCGGCAGCCATGTCGGTCGCTGGAGTGAAGATCGCCCGCGCCGCTTCGCGCATCACGAGTCCTGCCGGCGACCGAGTCACCGTAGACTCTTTCTCTCGTCGATTCACGGCAAAGCTCACCATCTCGAGCGACATCTGTTCTTCACCAGGCCCCGCCTTTTCACGCTCACGCTGCTCCGCTCGCACTGCCGTCAGCAACCCCGGTTGTGGCAGCCTCACGTTCGCGTGCTCTGCGCTGCCGCCCACCTCGAGCATGTTGTAGTAGTCGATCGAGGCGTGGGAAACGGGTCGCGCCGCCATCGCCTTCTCGCGATTCTCTTCAACCAATCCCGCCACCGTCGCATCCACCCGAGGCATTTCCGCCGTAAAGACTTCTCCCTGTCGTCGCGGCAGCTTCGCACCGTGACTGTTTGGCATCTCCCCCTCGTTCGCCGCAGTCCCCTGCGGCAGCGCCACCGCAATCGAATCCACCGACACCTCGTGATACACCTTCCGCTCCGCTTCCTTCGGCGATTCATGCGGCGCTTGCAACGCCACCACCAACGCGAAGCACGCCGCCGCCAGCCCGCCGATCACATAATACACCTGCGGAAAACGCAGCACCCGCGCCCGCTTTTCCGTCCGATAAGGATCGTTCTCTTTCGCCGCTTCGTGTCCGTCCTCGCGCACCACCTCGCCGCTCAACGCGTTCTCCAACGCCACCGCCGCTGCCCGAATCTCTTCCACCCAAGCCCGAGCCTGTGCATCGCTCCGCACCCGCGCTTCCACCGCCGCGCGCTCGTCACCCTCCAGCTCGCCCAATGCATACGCCGTCAACTGCGGATCGTCCCCAAATTGCTTCGTTTCGTTCATTTCGTCTCTCGCATCCCTTCTCACCTTTGTGTCTCCGTGCCGCTTGATTCTCCCTTTCGTTCTTCACGCCTTTTGCGCCACAAACTCCGCGCGCAGTCTTGCCACCGCCGTGTGGATCAAGAACCCCACGTTCCCCACCGACAGCTCTGTGATCCGGCTGATTTCTTTGTAACTAAATCCATTCTGAAACTTGAGCCGCACCACCTCCTGCTGATTCGGCGGCAACCGCTCGATCAATCGCAACACCGCCGCCTGCGTCTCCTCGCGCTCCAGCGCCCGTCCCGGCCTCGGCTCGTTCGCGCGCACCCGCTCCGCCTCCCCTTCCGCGAACCGCGTCATGCGCCCTTCCTTTCGCAAAACATCCATCGCGCGGTTCCGACACACCGTGAACAACCACTCCACCGCATGCCCGTCGATCGCCTCCGGCGACTGCGCCATGAGTCTGACAAACGCATCCTGCACGACGTCGCGCGCGCGATCCGCATCGCCCAACAACCTCGCCGCATAACGCGTGAGCGGCGCCCGCTGCTCCGCAAAGATGCGTTCCAAAAATCCAACATTCTCATCGATCTGCGCCCCTCCTTTCAGTGATTCGTGGGACATGAGGTTCCGCTTATCACTACGCATGACCGACGCGCTTCTTAGAAAAAATATTCGCTCGTCGCCGCTCGAATCGTGAAAGAGGCGCTCTACGCTACCCGCGCCTTCATGTTCCGCCGGACGCCTTGCTCGCGTAAAACGGCAGCAGTTGCTTCAAATGCCCTTGCACGATCGACGCCACCGTCTCCGCCGGCAGCGATCCTTTGTGCAATTCGAAGATCGCCACCAACAGCGCCACTTCGATGTCCGGCTTCTTCGGCGTCGTCGCTTTCATCTCGCGCATGATTTCCAACGCTTTTTTCTCGGCCCGTTTATAGTCTAAAAAATTCTGCTCCCGCGGCGTCGACATCCCCCACCTCCTCACGCGCCGTCAGCCCCGTCAAACCCGAAGCCCCAACCCCATGCACTACGTCGCCCTCCTCCGCGGCATCAATCTCGGTAAGCGCCGCGTCAAAATGGACGCCCTTCGCGCCCACTTCGAAGCCCTCGATTTCCGCCGCGTCTCCACCTTCATCGCGAGCGGCAATGTCCTTTTCGAGTCCTCCGTCCGCAGCACCGCCAAACTCGAATCCCAAATCGAACAACACCTCGCGAAAACCCTCGGCTACTCGGTCGACACCTTCCTCCGCTCCGCCGACGAAATGTCCGCCATCGCCGCCGCGCAGCCGTTTTCCCGCGCCGAGATGGAATCCGACATCAACACCATCAACGTCGTATTCCTCAAGGACACCCTCAACCCCGCCGACGCGCGCCGACTCGAAGCGATCCGCTCCGACTACGACGCCTTCCGCGTCACCGGACGCGAATTTTACTGGCTCACCCGCGGCCGCATGAGCGCCTCCACCGTCTGGGAACTCCCCGAAACGAAACTCGTGAAACTTCCCACCTCCACCATGCGCAACCTCAACACTTGCCAAAAACTCGCCGCCCTCCTCGCCCAGTAAGACAACTCTCCGCCCCCTTATCACCGCCCCTTCGCAACTTCACTCGCCGCTCCGTGTTCTTCTTTCACGCGTCCACCATGAAAACCGTCACGATCTTCTTCCTCTGGTGCCTGCTCCTCGTCTTCTGCTGGCCCCTCGCGCTCCTCGCATTGATTCTCGCGCCGCTCGTCTGGCTCGTCGCGCTTCCCTTCCGCCTCCTCTTTGCCGCCCTCGAGGCGACTTTCGCCTTCATCAAAGCCCTCCTCTTCCTTCCCGCCCGGCTTCTCGGCGCCAGGTAGCGCCACGCTTTAAGCCCCCGCCGTCCACGCCCTCAACCGTTCCAGCTCTCCCTTCCACGCCGCGTCCTCCGCCAGGTTCCGCAACTCCAGCGGATCGTTCTCCAAATCGAACAACAACCACGGCGTCCCGTCCGTATTCAACACCAGCTTCCGGTCCTTCGTCCGCACGCCTCTCCACCCGCGATCGCACTGATAGGGCAACGCCACCACCGACGGCATCGAGATCCGGCTAAACTCCCGCTGACCCAACTCATCTTCTCGCCCGTCCGCCCAAGCCGTCGTCGCCACCGATAATTCACTCAACGACACCGCGCGCTCATTCCGTCTTCCTCCGCCAGTCGCTGCGCCTCGCACCAATAACGGCACCCGCACCGACTCTTCCTGCGGCCAGCCTTTGCGGAACAATCCGTGCGCTCCGTGCATGTCCCCATGCACGCTCGTAAACACCACGATCGACTTGCTCCGGCCGCCACGCGCCGCCGCCTCATCCATCGCTGCGAGCATCTTTCCGATCGCCGTATCCGTCGCTTCGATATGCGCGTAATACCCCGCCAGCTCCCGCCGCGCCTTCTCCTCCACCTCGCCCCCTCGCGGCACATTCGCATTCAGCACCACGCCGTCCGCGCTGCGTCGCTCCACTCCCGCCGGCACCGCCGCATCATACGGCGGATGCGGCGCCTCCAAGCTCACCATGCAAAACCAGCTCTCTTCGCCACGCGTTCCCTCGCTCACCCATCCCGCCGCCCGCTCGCACACAACATCGCTCTGATATCCTTCGAACTGCGTCGGCTCCGCCAACCGCGTCCCGTGCAACCAGGGATCGTTCAACAAAAATCCACTTTCGAAGCCCTCCCAGAATCCAAACCCGCCTCGCTCTTCTTCCGGCACCACCATCCTTGCATGCGCCTCTCCAACCAGCGGCGCCCTCGGATCGCGCCGCGCCAAATGCCACTTCCCAAAAAAACCCGTTTCATATCCGCGTTCCGCCAGCGCATGCGCAATCGTCTGCGTTTCCTTCGGCAGTGGATCGAAATAATCGCGCACGCCATTCTCCGGCGATTCCAGCCCCGTCAACAACGCCGCGCGTGCAAAGGGTCCAAACGGATGCGGCGTCACCGCCTGCGTATAATCCACACTCTCCGCCGCAAGGCGGTCCAACCACGGCGTCCGCGCGTTACGATCCCCCGCAAATCCGCACGCCTGTGCCCGCCACTGCGTTGTCACGATCCACAAAATATCCGGCCGCCGCTTCATAACTCGCCGTTAACCAACCCCGCCCCACCTCAAACGCGAGCCCCAAGCCCTTGCGCCGAGCTCAGCGCCGCCGCTCTGAGAGTGTCATATAATACATGACACTTCCGCCGGTCGTTTTCGTCTGCCTCAACGATGTCATCTCCTTTTCCCGCCATTGCGCTCGCCGCCCGCGGCCCGCTGCATTTCTTCAACTCCGTTCTGCTATGAAAAAAATCCTGCCCCTCACCTGCCTTTTCATCGCGCGCGCCTTCGCCGCCGCCCCCAACGACGGCCTTCCCGCCCCCGAACTCACCGAGGTCTGGTCGCCCGTGCCACCCGTCGTGTCCGCCCCCGCAAACGGAATTCCTTCCGACGCCATCGTTCTCTTCGACGGCAAGAACCTCGACGCCTGGGAGTCGCTGAAAAAAGAGACGCTCGGCCAGCCCGCACCTTGGAAACTCGAAGGTGGCGCCTTTGTCGTCGCCCCCAAAACCGGCGACATCCGCACCAAGGCCACCTTCGGCGACGTTCAACTTCACATCGAATGGCGCTCTCCCGCCAAGGTCGTCGGCGAGGGCCAGGGCCGCGGCAACAGCGGCGTCTTCTTCATGGGCCAATACGAGCTCCAGGTCCTCGATTCCCACAACAACAAGACCTACCCCAACGGCCAGGCCGCCTCCGTTTACAAACAACACATCCCGCTCGTGAACGCCTCGCGCGGCCCCGGCGAATGGCAAACTTACGACGCCATCTTCATCGCCCCGCGCTTCAACGCCGATGGCACGCTCCGCAGCCCCGCCCGCCTGACCGTTTTCCACAACGGAGTCCTCGTCCAATACAACGTCGAAATCCAAGGCGCCACCGCCTGGCGCGGTAAACCTTCCTACAAGGCCCACGCCGCCAAGTTGCCCCTCCACCTTCAGGACCACAACGACCCCGTCGCTTTCCGCAATATTTGGGTCCGCGAGATCTCCCTGCGCGACTCCGAATAACTCCGCCTTTGCGGGTCCGTCCCGCTCTCCTCCTCACGGCAGGCCTCCGGGCCTGCCGTTTTTCGTTCACGCATCTGCCCCCGACTGCGCTTACCGCCTCACTGCATCCGCAAGGGCAACGATCTCACCCGCGCCGCCAGTTCGTTGAGGACATTGCTCGTCTTCTGCTCGCCCACGTCCTCACCCGTCCGAATCGTGCGCGCCGGCAGGAAATTATCGATCACAGCACAGTAATCGCTGTTGACCATGATGCCCAACAGCTCGCCCGTCTTGCTTAGCACGAGATCTCCCCGCGAGGGCGCGAAGTCGCCAAAGATCCGGCGAAACAGTCGATTGTCCACGCGCACAAAACCAGGCTGCGACGCGTCGAGTTTAAACCCGACTTCGCCATAACCCGCGCCGCCGCCGTTCACCAACACCGCTTCCGGAAAGCGAAACGAATCCAAGGCGGTTGGATACACTTTCACGCCCATCGTCGTCGCCTCTTCCTCGCTCACCGGCACCACAACAATCCGCGGATCGATCGACAGGAAATGCAGCTCCTGCGCATTCGCGCGTCCGCTGCCTTTCGAGAAATCCACCAGGATCTGATTCCAATCGTAGCTCGCGTTCTCCACGAAGCGAAACGGCGTGTCCGCCACGTGCATCAACGCGTAAATCTGCGAGCCATCGGTCACAAGTATCGTCGAGCTCGACGCCGACCGCGTCGCCGGCCCGAAGAATCCGTCGCGCACGGCGGTGAAGTTCGTCGTCACGCGGTTCGCGAGAAAATTGTTGAACAACACGTTCGCATTGATCGGCCGATTCTCGCGAATCTCCTTCGTCAACGCCCCCGACGACTCCGCCAACTGCCCCACCCCTTGCGCGAGCTGCGTCGTCGCTTCCTGCACTTTCAACCGCTCTTCACGTTCCGCCACGACTTGCTCGCGCAGCGTTTCCGCAGTGCTGCGCAACATCTGCTTCTCTTGCTCCGCGACTTTCACGGCCACGTTCAAACTCTCGATCCGCTCCCGCGCTTCCACCTGGGCTTTCTCCGCGGCCATCAGCGCCTGCTGCTGCCGTTCCGCCTCCGCGCGCCGTTCCTCAAGCTCGCGTTGCAAACGCGCCAGCTCTTCTCGCGTCATCGCCGATTCCCGCGACGCCGCCTGCACCTTCGCATTCAATTCTTCTGCCGTTTGCTGCGTCTGCTGCAGCGAGCTCGCCAGGTTCTGTCGCTCCGCTTCCAGCTTCTGCCGGTCGGCTTCCAGCTTTGCGAGGTTCTGCTCCCGCGTCGTGAGATTCGACTGCACCGACGCCAACTGCTGCGCCAGTTCCTCTCTCGTCGCCCGCTCATCTTGGAGCGACAGCTTCATCGTCTCCACCAGATCCTGATCTTTCGTCACCGCGTTCGCCGACATCTCCGGCACGGGCGGTTGCTTGACGGGCGCCGGCTCCGCCTTCTCCCAACGCGTGAGCGCGAGGAGATTCAGCAGGAGAAAATCGCAGAGAATGAGAAGAAGCGTCCTGTTCATGACGTCACGGAGGAACTACAGCCGCCCCGTCACCGGCGCCGTTTGCGTAGCCGCCGGCATCGTCGACATGACGGTCGGGGTCACCGCCTGGCTGTCCAAAATCAACTGCCGCTTGTAGGGTCGCACGTGGCGGATCTTCACGAACGCCACGCAGGTAATGCCGAAGAGATTCGAAGAATACGCCGCCAACAGGTTCGGCTCGATCACGCCGAGCACCTGCAACACCAGCGCCGCCGCCGTTCCGCCGATGCCGACATACAGGCCGCCGTCGAAGAGGTTCTCCTCGTTCTCCATCAAGCGAAGTTTCACAAGAGGTGACACCGGCGAGCGCGCGATGTCGCGGATCTTCATCAAGCAGGTGAAATACATCGCGACCTGCAGCGCGGCAAAAAAGCCAATCGAGAGAATCGTGGAGGAGTCCATGGTGGTAATTGTTTGATTGGGAGATTCGACGGGAGAGCTGGAATCGATGACGAGCGCGGGCAACACGAGCCGTTCGCGAAACTCAGAGGGCGGCGCCGCCTTCAACAGGAATGGTTCGGTCGCGACGACAATAAGCCCCGCAAACAAAAGCGCCAGCATCCCGCTGCGCATGCGCGGCAATCCGAACACCATCCCCGCGGTCGGCGCCACGATCCAGAGATCGAGCCCGCGAAACACCAGAAACGCGCCGAGGAAATACGCCAGATACTTCACCACCAGCATCGCGTGCGGATGCAGCATCACGATCGACGCTGCCGTCCCGAGGCCCGCATCGACGGAATGATTCACCGGCACCTGCCGCAGCATCAGCTGCTGCACCGCGCCTTGTCCGTGCGAAAGCGCCAGGTGCAAATCCCGCAAACCCGTCTCGCCGTATTGTATCAGATAACTGGCGACACGATCCGCCGATCCCGAAAACAGCGCCGCCACATACATCTGCGGAAACCGCTCGGGCGCTACGCGGGCGAGATGCGCGTATTGCCCGACCGTCTCCATGTCCTCCGTCCGCCGCACGAGCTCGCTCAACTGCGCCCAATCCAGGCGCCGTCCGAGCGACAACAAATCCAGGAAAAACGGTTCCAACCCGCCGAGGGTCTTCTGCGCATTCGCCAGATCCGCCAAGCTTCGCACTTCCCGCTGCAAAGCCGGCGAAAGATGCTCGCTCTGATACAGCAGCGCCGTGAGCAAAATAATCGCCTCCAAGGGCTGCCCGCCCGCCTGCGTCGCCGGCACAAACCTCCCCGTCGACGTCAGCTCGCGCGTCTGCAGCAACGACCGCACACCCAACGAGCGCGAATTCGCCAAATATCCGCGCATCGTCGCTCGCGCCCTTTCCGGCAACAGAAACGTCAGCACCGGTGTGCTTTCCGTCCGACCTTTGCTCTCCGACAGATTGAACAACGGCTCGAGAAACGGATCCCATCCCCCCCACGCCACCATCTCCGGTTGATGCGCCGACAACTCGTTCAGCTGCCCCTCCAGCGCCTCTGCTTGCGGATCGTTCAAGGTCTGCGCCGCATCCAACACCAGCTTCGCCGGCCCAATTTTTTCCGCATCCACCAACTGTCGCCCAAACCCCGCCAGCGAAGGCGTGTTCTCTCCCGCTTCGCGCAACAGCGCCGGACTCACCGACTTCAGGTTTACCGGCACCGTCCAAGCGGCCACCGCCACCGCGATTCCTGCGATCACCATCAGCGGAGCGATCAGCGAGCTTTTCGCGTAACCGATTGAGTCGCTCATGTTAGGTAGTATTGGTTTGCAGAGCGAAATGGCAAACCCACGCTCCTGCGCCTACCGACCGATGTCCCTGCCAATTGTTCATTACAACGATCCCGTTTTGAGACGTAAGGGCGACAAAATCACCAGCTTCGACGCGCCTCTCGCCGAGCTCTCCGCCGCCATGATCGAGACCATGCACACCGCGGGTGGCATCGGCCTCGCCGCCCAACAAATCGGCCGCGCCATCCAGCTCTGCGTCGTCGATCTGCGCGCCGCCGAAATCGACTTCGATTGGGAACTCGATGGGGCCAAACCGCCGCTCGAACTCTTCATGCCGATGACGCTCGTCAACCCCGTCATCAAAATCGAACGCGACACCGACGATTACATCGTCGAGGAGGGCTGTCTCTCGTTTCCTAAAATCCGCGGCGACGTCGTCCGCCCCGACGAAATCACCGTCACCTATCACGACGAGCGCGGTATCCCTCACATCCTCCGCTGCAACGGCCTCCTCGCCCGCTGCATCCAACACGAGGTCGATCACCTCAACGGCATCCTCTTCATCGATCGCATGGAGAAAAAGGTCCGCTCGAAAATCGACGTCGACATCAAAGCCCTCGCCAAAGCCACCCGCGACTCCGCCACCCCCTAGGCGAAGCCCGATGTCGTGAGTGACTTTCATTACCTTTCACCGCTCTTCGAGTTCTGATTTTCCAAGCCCGCTCTTCCTTCGTGTGAGTTCGTGTCCCTTCGTGGTTGAACTGAATTGTCCCGGCTTCCCCACCTCATCGCCAGCCCCTCCGCTCTCCCATGTCTCAAAAATCCGACGGCATGAACTACGCCCCGCAGGGCCAACCGCGTCCCGTCGTCAAACCCGGCGAGTTCATCTTCGCCGCCGCGCACCTTGATCACGGCCACATCTACGGCCAGTGCAACGGTCTCCTCGAAGCCGGCGCCGAGCTCCGTTGGGTCTTCGAACCCGATGCAGCGAAACGCGACGCTTTCCTCCAACAATTTCCCCAAGCCCGCGTCGCTCGCTCGCTCGACGAGATCCTCGACGATGCTGACGTGCAGCTCGTCACCGCCGCCGCGATTCCCAACCAGCGCGGCGCCATTGGTTGCCGCGTCATGTCCGCCGGCAAAGATTACTTCACCGATAAAACTCCGTTCACCACCTTCGACCAACTCGAAGAAGCCCGCCGCGTCTCCGCCGCCACGCAGCGCAAATACATGGTTTACTTCAGCGAGCGGATCCACGTTGAGGCCGCGATGCACGCCGGCGCTCTCGTTCACGGGGGCGCCATCGGCCGCGTCGTTCAAGTCATCGGCCTCGGCCCGCATCGCCTCAACAAACCGTCACGCCCGGCCTGGTTCTTCGAACGCGAAAAGTTCGGCGGCATTCTCTGCGACATCGGCAGTCATCAGTTCGAACAATTCCTTTACTTCACCGGCGCGACCGACGCGACCGTCACTCAGGCCGCGATCGCCAACTACGCGAATCCCGATCACCCCGAATTCGAAGACTTCGGCGAGGCCTCCCTGACCGGCAACAACGGCACGTCCAACTACGTCCGCGTCGACTGGTTCACCCCCGACGGCCTCAGCACCTGGGGCGATGGTCGCACGATCATCCTCGGCACCAAGGGCTACATCGAACTCCGCAAATACGTCGACGTCGCCCGCGAGAAATCCGGCGATCACCTCTACCTTGTCGACGACTGCGGCGAACATCACCTCGACGTCGCCGGCAAGGTCGGCTTCCGCTTCTTCGGCGAACTTATTCTCGACTGCCTCCACCGGACCGAAAAAGCGATGACGCAGGCGCACGCTTTCAAAGCCGCCGAGCTCTGCCTCCGCGCCCAAGCCGCCGCCCGCCGCCTTGCCTGAACCTCACGGTTGCAGGCAGCGAGAACCGTCACGCGTCGCCTCCAGCTACAGCAAGTCCGCCGCCAGCTCCGCCAGCCTCGAGCGCTCGCCTTTCATTAACTTCACGTGCGCCGCGAGCGACTGCCCTTTCATTCGGTTGTGGCAGTAAACCAGTCCGTTGCTGCGCGAATCCACATAAGGATTATCGATCTGTGCCGGATCGCCGATCAGCACGATCTTCGATCCTTCCGAAATCCGCGTGATCACCGTCTTCGCCTCATGCGGCGTCAACTGCTGCGCTTCATCGAGAATGAAGAACCGCCGCGCGATCGATCGACCGCGGATAAATGCCAGCGCCTCGATCTCCACCATCCCGCTGCGCAACAACCTCTCGTAAGGTTTCGCCAGCGGACCGTTGCCATGCCCGCCATTCTGCGACGCATGACTCGGCTGCTGAGCCGTCAACGCCGCCACATAATGCTCGTCGCCTTTCTTGCGCTTCTTCTTGGCCACTTTCTTGGACGCAAATTGCGGCTCCTTCGGCGGCTTCGAGGGCATCAACACCTCCAGCGCATCGTAATACGGCTGCAGCCACGGCTTCATCTTCTCCTCCAGCGTGCCGGGCAGAAATCCGATGTCTTTCCCGAGCGCGATTACCGGGCGCGAAATCGACACGCCGTCATAGCGCGAATGCTCGTCCTGCGTTTGATGCAGCGCGCCCGCAATCGACAACAACGTCTTGCCCGTGCCCGCTTTTCCGAAACAGGTCACGATACTCACGCTGTCGTCGAGTAACGCATCCAGGAAATACTGCTGCTCGAGATTGCGCGCGCGAATCGGCACCCCGCCCGGCGCCTTCACGAAGTCCGGCAGCTTCAATCGCCGCACCAGCCCGTCGCCGTAATACCGCGCCGGCATCGTCTTTCCTTCATCCGAGCGCAAGAGCAGGTATTCGTTCAGATACATCGGACGCGCCAATTCGTCCGCCAGCTCGAACTCTCCTTCGGAACAGAACCGCTGTAGTTCGTAAATCGATACCGGAATCTCGCGATAACTCGCCTCGTCGACCGGCTCCGGAACTTTGTCGTTCAGATAATCTTCCGACTCCAACCCAACCGCGCGCGCCTTCAGCTGCACGTTGACGTCCTTCGTCACGAGGATCGTCGGCGGCGGGAATTGCTCCTGCACAAACAACGCCGCCGCGATGATCCGGTTATCCTTCTTCGCGAGGTCCGGCAGGATCGCGCGCAGCCGCTGCATTGCGGGCGACGTGCGATTCGGATCTACGAGGTAGGGATTGATGATGATCGAAAGCGTGCCGCCATTCGGCAGCTCGACCCCTTCATGCATCGACCGCGAATCCGGCAGCAACTCCTGCAGGATCCGATGCACGCGCCGCGCGTTGCGCCCGCGCTCGGTCGATTGTTCGGCTTTGATCGAGTCCAACTCCTCCAGGACTTCGACGGGAATCGCGAGGTTGTTGTCCTCGAATTTGTAGATCGACTGCGGATCGTGAAGGAGAACGTTCGTGTCGAGCACGAAGGTCTTCACTCTGGCCGTCACCCTGAACCGCGGATTTGGGGCGAGCGCCCCGCGGGAATTTTCCATCGTGTGTGGATAACTTGTGAGCAACTGTGCACGAAGCGTGCCGCTTGTCGATGATAGAGTCCCTTCGCGACTCGATTGTTTCATTTCTTCGGCGCGAACTCTGCAATCTGCACGCCAACTTCGCGCGCTTCTCGCGGATCACGGAATAAATTCTTCCGGCGCGCGCGGCTTTTTCGGACGCGGCTCCGTCCACAAGCGCAACATATACTCCGCAAGATTACGCATGCTCGTTCGCTGCACTCCCTGCCGCGCCGCCAGCTCGCGAAAGGGCGACGCCACCGCACTCCGCTCCTCGAAATAATACCATAAGTCCGTCGCCAGTCGCGCCGCCGCCAAAGCCTCGTCATCGCTCTGACGCAAAGTCGATTGAACCTTCGCTACCCAGAAATGTCTCTCCTCAGGGTGGGATTGCACATAATCGAAGACCATCTGCTCGGCCGCATTCAAACTCATGGGCCGGCAAGGTGGCGCGACTGTCCCCAAAAACAAACGGAATTAGCGGACCCAACGTGCCATTGCATTCTGACTTTCAACTACTAGCATCCGAACGAACCCCTCCTCCTCATGTGGCCTAAACTCCGAGACCAGTTTCCCGCGATCCTCCTCACCGCGATTATCATCACCGGCGCGGCTTTCTGGCTTCATCATAAAACGGTCACCGACATGACCGTTCGCCAGCAGACCGAACTCACGCCGTTGCGCGAACAAAACGACGCGCTCCGCCAAGCCGCTGAAGAGAATCGGCAACAGATCGAAGCGACCAACAAGCTTCTCCGCGACGCGATCGCCCGTCGCGAGGCCGACATGTTCCGCACCGACGAGGAACTGCAGCAGCTCAACATGGAGCGCATGGACGCGCTCGCCGAAGCCATCGCACGCAAGGTTCAGCCGTTCAACGCTCTTCCGAAATCGCCCGAAGAGGCCGAGCAGATGCAAAACGAGCAGGTCGACAAGGTCTCCTCGCGCATGGCCGACCGCATCCAGCCAATCCTCGCCGAGATGTCGAAGGACCAGAACCTTACGCGTGAGGCCATCGCGCAATACTCGCAGCGCATCTCCGACCAGGTTGGCAACGTCCTCACCGCCGAGCTCGCGCGAAACCAGCAGCTCAACAACAACCTTCAAGCCACCCAGGCCGTCGCCCAGGATTCGCTCAGACTCTCGCACGAGATCACCGCGCTTTACCTGAGCTCCTTCAAAGACCAGGGCATCCTCACTCGCCTGCTGACCCTCCCGGCAAACGTCGTCAAGGACGCCGCCAGCCTCAGCATCGTCTCGAGCAACGATCGCAAGAAAGTCGAAGAGCAACTCGTCGCCAAAATGGCCGAAATCGACCGCCGCCTCACCGAGCTCCAGCAACAAAACCCGCAGCACTAATCCGCCCGGGTTTCCATTTTCTCCCTCTCGCCGCGCGTTCCTCGCGCGGCTTTTTTTTGCTCATTTTATTCTGAGCGAAGCACAAGAATTCATTTGGATCGCCGCAGTTCCACCAGAGACCGCGGACAACTCTCTCCCGAAAAAAGAAGGGGCGAGCGGCCACACAAAACCGCTCGCCCGCTGCTTCTTCATTAACCCCCAAGAGGGAATTGTTATCAAACGCTCGCGAGCGCCGGCTGGCTCTTGCCCAGGTTCGCCTTCGCTTCCTCCAGGGAATCGTAGAACGTCCACGAGCGCGTATCCTCAAAGCCCTTACACTCCGCGACGATCTGCGGGTTTGCGACGAGCGCGAACTGCATCGCGAGCTCGCGGCAGGTCTGCATCGCCTGAAACAGCAACTTGATCACGCCCATGTGCAGCGAGCGGATCTGATGGATATCGATCACGACTTTGTTGTGACCGGCGTCCACCGCTTCGGCGAACTTCGGCTTCAAATACGTGGCCGCTTCCGCGATCACCGCGGGCGAACAATTCTCCGGCAATCGCATGATCAAGCAGTCGCCTTCCGTCGAGTAGTAGCGTTGCGAGGTGTCGAGGTTCATCGCCTTCGCCATCTTCGTCTCGAGTTCACCGAGATCGATCGGCTTGGTGATGATCGCGCTGAATCCCACCGTCTGCGCCTGCTGCTGCTGCGCCGTTTCGGTCTTCACGACGAGCGCAAACACCGGCGTGTATTTCGTCTTCACGTTCGTCCGGATCAAACGGAACAACGTGAACGCCGACTCCTCCGGCAGCGAAAGGCTCACGAGCATCATGTCCGGCGGCGTGCGCGAGCAGAAGTCGATCGCTTCACCCTGCGTGCTCACCCCATGAATCTTCCACGGCGTATGCTTCAGACCTTCCTGAATCTGCTGAATGATCGCAGGCTTGTCCTCGACAATAAGGATGTCCGCCGGATCGAAAATCGACTTCGCCTTCGCCGGCGTTTCCGACAACGGCTTCAAATCGATCACGCGTCCCGCTTTCTCGATCAGCACGTCTTCCTTGAAGGGCTTCACGAGATAATCGCGCACGCCGATCTTCGCGATCTTGAGCACATTGTCGCGGCCGCCTTCCGCCGTGAGCATCATCACCGGGATGCCTTTCAACGCCGGATCGGCCTTGAGCTTCGTCAACATTTCCACGCCGTCCATCACCGGCATCGTGACGTCGAGGAGGATGAGGTCCGGATTCTCCTTCGCCGCGAGCGCGAGCCCTTCGACACCGTTGGCCGCCTCGAGGATTTCGCAGTCGTAGGACTTGAAGGCTTTTTTGACGATGATGCGGACGGTCTTCGAATCGTCCACGGTGAGAATCTTGTAGCGCATGGTGTGTGAAAAGATGGGAGGGGTTTACTCGTCCTGCTTCATCAGGATGTCCGCGATGATCTTGTGACCCGAGCAATCGAAGTGATAGATGTGCCGCGTCACCGAACTGATCGGCTCGATGGTAAAATTGCTGCCGTGGAGGATCGACGGGATCGTGAGTTTGCAGGTGTAGCCGGCATCGCAGAGGCCGTTCTTGAAGCTGCCGACGGTCATGTTCGTGAGCTCGCCGATGGCGTCGTTGATCACTTCATCGCCCGCTTCGCTCAATTCGTCTTCAGTCATCCCGAGCAGGTGACACGTGCAGTGGCGCGCGAATCCAAGATCCAGATACAAGTAGATCAATCCGTTCGCCTCGCCGATGAATCCCACCGTGCCCACCACGTGCGGACGCGGATTATCGGCCAGCGGCGATTGCACCGGCCAGACTTGGTCGAGATCGCCGCCATTCACCGGCGTCAATATCGGCTCGCGCCCCAGCATGGTTTTAAACACGTCGGCTACGGCGCGCGCGATGTTCTCCTTGATCTGAACGGCGGTGATTTGCTCAGCAGCTGGCATGATGGAAGGGGGCGAAAGCGTTGCTCCACGCTGCTATCGGCCGAATCCACGCCAGGTTTAACAGGATGTGGCGGAAAACGCCTGCTCCCAGCTTGTCGGGTGAGCTTCTCGCCTCTTCGCGGAACGGAACGCTCCGCGCGTTCCACCGCCGCCGTCCCGGCCGCTTATCCGTCGATCGACGCCAAATCCGCGTCGATCGGATCTCCCGCCTCGCGATACTCCTGCAGTTTGTTGCGCAGCGTGCGAATGCTGATCCCGAGTTCCGCCGCCGCCTGCGTGCGATTACCGGCCGTTTGCCGCAACGCCGCTCGGATCGCCTGCTTCTCAAGTTCGTCCAGCCGCAAAACGTGGCCGCTCTCGTTCGTCACCGGCACCATCGGTTCAACCGGGGGCAACTCCGAGATCGCCGTCGCACTTGGCGTCTGCGTCGCGCCCGTTTCCGCGACCGGAAACGGCGGCTCGCTCATTAGCGTATTATCTCCCGGCAACCCCAGCGCCCCCGTGCTCACCGGGCGTCCGGCTTCCGACAAAATCACCGCGCGCTCGATCGTGTTCTGCAATTCGCGCACGTTGCCCGGCCAGCGATATGTTTGCAGCGCCGCGCGCGCTGACTCCGAAAAACCCGCCACTTTCACACCGTGCTTGCGCACGAAGCGTCGGAGGAAGTGATCGGCCAGGAACAACACATCCTCGGGACGATCGCGCAGCGGCGGCACGTGCACCGGAAACACATTCAACCGGTAATAAAGATCCTGCCGGAAATCCCCCTTCTCCACGTGCTTAAGCAAATCGCGATTCGAGGTCGCGATGATGCGCACGTTGACCTTGATCGTCCGGCTCCCTCCGACGCGCTCGAACTCCCGCTCCTGCAAAACGCGCAACAGCTTCGCCTGCAGATTCAGCGGGATCTCGCTCACCTCGTCGAGCAACAGCGTGCCTTGATTCGCCAGCTCGAAACGCCCTTCACGTCGTTCCGTCGCCCCCGTGAACGCACCGCGCTCGTGCCCAAAGAACTCGCTCTCGATCAAGTTCTCCGAGATCGCCGCGCAGTTCATTTTGATAAACGGATGCCCCCGCCGCGGACTTCGCCGGTAAAACTCGCGCGCCACCATCTCCTTGCCCGTCCCGCTCTCGCCCGTCACCAGCACCGTCGCATCCGTCGGCGCCACCCGCTCGATCAACTGCCGCAACCGCATCATCGCGGGACTGCGCCCGACCAGCGTGCCATCCTCGTCCTCGGGGTCGTCGCTCAACAGCCGGCTGACCTTCAACAGCTGCCGATACGACTGCGCCTTCTTCAGGATCACATCGATCTGGCTCGGCGAAAACGGCTTCAGCACATAATCGAACGCCCCCGCGCGCATGCACGCGACCGCGGACTCGATCGTGCCGTATCCGGTTACCATGACAACGAGCGGTCGCTCCGGCAGCGCTGACACGTGCTCGAGAAACTTCTGCCCGTCGCCATCCGGCAGCCGGATATCGAGCATCATCAAATCGAACTGCTCCCGATCCAGAATCGCCTTCGCCTCCGCCAGATTGTTCGCGCAGGTGGTCGGCAGCTTGTGTCGTTGAAAAATGCTTTGGAGCAGATTGCGGACAACGAGCTCGTCCTCGACGATCAGTATCTTCTCGAAAGACATTTCAAATCGGGCGGTGCATTTCAGCGAAGTCCCTCCCGCTATCGCGAAAGGCTGGAACGCGAAATAAGACAGGCCCCTCGCCGCAGTTCAAACAAATGTTCCGCCCGCTCACCCGCCGGGCGACAAGAGTGCGCTAACTCTGCGCATTACGTCAGCCGGCATATACGGTTTAGGCAAAAATTGACACGGCCCGCCGGCCGCGAGCTGCACTTCCAGCGCCCGCTGATCGCGTCCGCTCGTCAAAAGCAGCGGCAGCCCCGGCGCCGCGCCGCGCAATTCCCGACACAGCTCCGCGCCTCCCGTGTCCGGCAGCTGGCAATCCACGAAGGCGAGCGAAATCGCCGCCCGGTGCTCACTGAACAACTTCAACGCCTCAGCCCCGTCCGCCGCCCGCAAGACCCGCACTTTCATCCGCGACAACAACGTCGTCAGCAGCAGCGCGAGCGGATCCTCATCTTCCACCAGCAACACCACGACTTCGCGCGTCGCGGCAGCTTCGGCGGCTGCCGGCTCCAAGCGGGGAAAAAGAGCGGCCGAAGAAAGCATCGCCGGGGTTCATCGGCCGACCGCGAGAAAAGTTAAACAATTTTCTCAACTTTCTGCGCACTCGGCCGATGAGAGCCTTCACGGCCTCCTGGCCGCTCCTTCCAACTTCATCCCTATGCGCCTGCTCTCCTTTCTCACGGACGTCGAACGCGCCATCCGCCTCGAAGCCAATGCCGGCGAAGACGCCATCTGGGAGAGCACCCGGATCGTTAATTTCAAAACCGGCCTTGGCCGCTTGACCCTCACGCTGCGCGAAGAGGACAGCGGCCTGCCCGCCGGCACCGTGCTCCTTCAATATTTCGCCCTCGCGAATGGTTCCTTCTGCCTGAAGGCGACCCTCAACTGGGAAGATTCCACCGCCAGCACGCTGCTTTCGGTTTACGATACGCCCACGCTCAATTGGAAGCTTGAGGCGAGCCGCGTCGCCACCGCCTGGCTCGCCGGGCCGCCCGCGGCCGCGGCCGAGCCGACTCCAGCTCTCGAAGAAGAACGCATCGCCGCCGTCGGCTGATCCGCTCACTCAAACTTGGCGCTTTCGTGCCCGCGGCGGTCTTGGACCGCCGCTTTTTTTTTGCGGAGCTTCACTCCGCACCAGCGCCTTCGCCGCTCAACCGATCGCGTTCAATCGCGACACCCCGCCGCGCGCCTCGCGCTCTGCCCGGCCATACGCCGGCGCAATGCGCCCCAAGCGCGACATACTCTCCTGCACCGCCAGCAACTCGCTTCGCGCCGTTTCCAGCTGCGTTTCGATCAGATCGATATTGTGCTGCCGCCGCGCCAGCAGCGCCGCCACTCGCGCGCGAGCGATTTCATTGTTCACCTCGGGCGCCAGCGCAGCGATTTCATCGACTACTGGCGCCGCGCGGCGTTGCACCGCTGCGACCGCTTCGAAATCGCCTTCCGCGACATTGCTCGCTTCCTGCGAAACCAATTCGTCCAACGCGCCTAACAGGCGGTGAAAACGTTCCCGCGGGCTCTGCTTCATCGCAGTCTCAGGCAACGCCGCGAAGTCCTTCCGCGGGCGCCGACTCTTGCTTGCTCAGCATTTCGGCCCACGCATCGCGGAGCGAGCGGACGAGCTCCTCCACTTCGTGAACGATCGCGACATCCTTGCGCAGATTCGCTTCGAAGAGCCGGCGGGTGTGATAATCGTAGAGGCGGTAAAGGGTCTGGGCGAACTCACCGCCCGCTTCCATATTCAATCCGCTTTGCAGTTCGACGATGATGTTCTGCGCCTTCTGCAGCTGGTGATTGATCACTTCGATGCGCCGCGTGTCCGTCTCCGGCCGCTCGAACGCCTCGGCCGCAATCGCCATCGCTTTCAGCGCACCATCGTAAAGCATGAGAACCAACTGTCCGGGACTGGCGGTGAGCACCGCGTTGGTCCGGTAGGCCTTCACGTAGCCGGTGGCAACCATGGGACTTACGCTTCGGATTCGCTGAGATCAGGCGAGCGCAGGATCATCTCGCCTACTTTGCTCATGATGTCGCGCGACGGATAATTCGGATCCGCGGCGAGCGCACGAGCCCGGTCCACCACGTCGGGGCGAATCTCAGGCTGGCGTTGAAGTTCGGCACGCAGGAATTCGGCGCTGTCGGTCGACAGCTGGTCCCGCCGCGGCGCGGGCGGACGAGGCGTGGCCTGGCCGGCGGCCGCCACGTTTTCCGTGTGCACCGTCCGGTCGGTTGATGTCGTGGAATTGATCATTGGTTTCGTGGAACGAAACGGTCAGCCTCTGAGGTCAATTACAGGGAACGCCGTTGTTGCTGAAACAAGTTATCGGCCGGAGCTTGAAAGACTTTAGCTCAGCTTAACGTCGCTTCGCATCTGCGCTTGCAGGTGGCGGCGGCGTATAAACGGGGGGCAGCGTCGCAAACATCTGCGCGGCCACATACTGGCCGAACTTCGAGGGCGAATGCGGCACGCCGCGCGTCAAATCCGCGGGCACGCCGCCCCGATCGGAATCGATGAAATGCCGCCGCGCGCTATTCTCGATCGCCGGATCGGATCCGGCGAAAACGTTGTCGAACGACCACAACAGCCGCACGTCTTCGTCCGCCGTCGCCAGCTTCGCCCGCACGCCAATCGTCAGCGGGCGATACGGTTTGTAAGCGGTGAGATCGACGAACATCACTCCATCGACCGCGAGGTCGCGTCGGAGTTTCGCCAGGAAATCGTGCGGCAGCGCCGCCGTCGACAGCACTTCCGATCGCCGAAAACGCCGCAGCAAATCTTCGCGCGTCAACGTGACCACTTCGAAGCGATTCTGCTTCTGTAGTTCCGCGGCAAATACCGGTCCCAGCGCCGAGGTGCTTTCTTCGTCCGCCACCGAGCCTCCCGCAATCGGCAACAACACGACACGACGCAGCGTTTCCGGCAGCTGCGCTTCGGCCGCCACGTTCCCCGGCGAACGAAAGGGGCCGGTGCGCGCACTGTCGTGGGCCGGCGGATGCATGCAGCCCGCCAGCACGACGAGCGTCGCTCCGACGATGCAACTACGAGCGTGAACGAATCGCGATGATTTCATCGCTAGTTGTTACTCTTCTTGAAGAACATGTCCTCGATGCTCTTCTGCTGATTCGCTGCTGTCGACTGCGCATCCTGCATCGCGAGGAACGCGCTCATCAGGAGCGTTCGCTGGTTTTCTGCCCGGCGATTCAACGAGTCGATCTGCGTCTGAAGATCGGTATTCTGCTTGACCAGCGTCGCATTCTGCGCCGCCAGCGGCCCCGATTTCGTCTTCAACAAATCCGTCAGATAACTCGAAAACTGCTGCGCGAAGCCGGTCGAAGTATTGCCAAAAAAATTCGCGATGTCGTCGCTGTTCTCGCTCAGCATCGTCTCGAGCTTCGCCGGGTCCTTGATCTTCAACTGCGAGCTGATCGAATCGAAATCGATGCCGAGATCCGAGATGCGCGACATGGTCGTGCTCAGCCCGGAGAGCGCGCCAAACGCCAGCGTGCGCAGCTTCGTGCCCCAGCGCTCCACTTCCTGATTTCCGCCCAGCGTCGACTTCGACACCTTCCCGTCCGCCGTCGTCGAGATCGCCGTCTCCTGATCGATGAAGCCCTGCACGATGTTGAACTTCTCGATGAAGTCCTCGAGCGCGCCTTTCATTTTCGCCGTGTCGGCTTCGACCGTGATCGTCTGTGTCGTCGCCGAATCCGCTTTGATCGTAAGTCCGGTGATGCCGTGCTCCGTCGCCGTAAGCGTATTGCTCTTGCTCGTGATCGTGTCGCCGCCGTTGACGGTGAACTTCGCATCTTTCCCCCGCTGCAGCGAAGAACCGCTCGTCAATCCCATGGCATCGAGCAACCCGCCCGCCATTTCATTGGCGCCGACGCCTGTGTCGCCGGTAGCGTTGTTCGTCAGCACGAACCGATCGTTCGCTGAGTCGTAAGTCGCGGTCACGCCCGCCGTCGATCTGTTGATCTTGGTGAGAATGCCGCGAAGCGTATCGGTGTTGACGTTGTAATCGATCGTCACGCCGTTGATCGAAAAACTGCCATTTCCGTCAGCGTCCGCATCGAGCGAGCCGGCGAGCCGCGACGACGCGAGCGTCGCCGATAACGACGCCGAACCGAGTTTACCGGAGCTCGTGACCGCCCCCGTGCCATTGTTCGCAAGCTGAAGCGCCGAAAGAAAATTACTGGAGTCGTTCACCGCCCCCAGCTCGATCTCGCCCGCGCTGGTGAGCGTCACTTTGTCCGTCGCCGCATCGTAGGAGGCCGTGACCGCACCACCCGTCTCCACCGAAATGCGATCGAAGACGTCCTGCAGCGAATCCGTGAGCGCGACGGAAATCGTTTTTCCGTTCACGGTAAAATTTCCGGCCGTGATCACCGTCGAGGTCGCAAGCGTCGCAATCGTCGTGCCCGACACATCGTTGGTCGCATTCAACGGACTCGACACCCCACTCGCTCCCACTCGCTTCGACGCGGTGGCGAGTTGCGAAACGGCGATGGTGTAGCTGCCCTGGGTCGCGCCGCTCGAGGGCGTGAGCGACCAGGTCGATCCACTCGTGCTGGAACTCGCCGTGCGGCTCCGGAAAAGCGTCGTCGAACGAAGATCCACCGCCGCCCCCGACAAATCGGAGAGCAAGCTGTTCAGCACGCCCAGGCTCGCGAGCTTGTCGTTGTTCACCGCCTGCTCGTTCTGCAGGCGCGCGATCGGCATCTTCTCGATCGTGACCAGCTGATCCACCACCGACTGCCAGTCGAAAGAGTTGTCGATTAAACCTGAGACGGAAATGCCGGCCATGGTGGGTGGATAGAATGAAGCAACAGGAGGTATCGACCGTTTCCGCCAAAACTTAAGCCCGCGGAAATTTTCAATAATTCCGCTAAATGGAACTTGACCCGACCCGATATCAGGCCCCGTCGCAACAAGGGTTGTGACCGGCGAGATCGAGAGCCGAACCCACTCGATCCGAATGCGACACGGACGTCGCTGTTAGGAATCAAGGAAGATACCATGCCTGTTGTCATCAACACCAACTTCGCGGCTACCGTTGCCGCGAACAACCTCGCCGCCTCCAACACCTCGTTGCAGCGGAGCCTCAACCGGCTCTCCAGCGGCTCGAAAATCGTGAACCCCGCCGACGACGCTGGCGGCCTCGCCGTCTCCATGAAGTTGTCCGCCGCCGCCGTCCGCCAGGGCGCGGTCGCGACCAACATCGGCAACGCGTCGTCGTATCTGCAAACGCAGGACGGCGTGCTCAAAGTCGCCGGCAAGGTCCTCGATCGTATCGGCGAACTGAAGACGCTGTATCTCGATCCCACCAAGAACGCCGACGATCTCGCGAACTACGACGCCGAGTTCCTCGCCTTGCAGGATCAGCTCACCGCCCTCACGAACGAAGAGTTTAACGGCGTCGTGCTCTTCGGCTCCAACGACCTCACGGTGTCGGTCACCGAAGACGGCAGCACCTCGTCCGCCGTCACGATCAAGGGTCGCAACCTCGCGGATGCCGGCGTTGGCATCGGCGCGCTCACCGCGGTGGGAGTGACGTCGCTCGACGACATCGATCTCGAAGACATCACCGATTCGATCCAGAACGTCGCCACCTTCCGCGCCGAAAACGGCGCCGAACAGAGCCGCCTCGGCTTCGCCGCCGAACTGCTCACCGTCAACAAGGCCAACCTCGAGGCCGCCTCGAGTCGAATTGTCGACGTGGATGTCGCCCAGGAATCGACCCAACTCGCTCGTTGGAATGTCCTGGTGCAATCGGGCACTGCGATGCTCACGCAGGCCAACCAGAGTGCGCAGACCGCACTCAAGCTGCTCCAGTAATCCTGGAATAGCTTCCTTGCCCACCGCGCGGGCGGAGTAGTGACCCGTTCGCGCGACGCAGAGATTCTCACGCGGTTGTCTGAATCTGTGGGGCCCGAAGCTAGTCCTTGAACCCCCATCCTTTCTTGCGCGGCAGCAGCGCAAAACCCTTTGAGGCACTTGCCTCGAACGGCGCGGCCTACGCCGATTATCAGGGCCCGTGGCGACGACGGATAGTCGCAGCTTAAGATCAAGGATAGACCATGCCAGTCGTGATTAATACCAACTACGCCGCGACCGTTGCGGCGAACAACCTCGCCGCCTCCAACACCTCGTTGCAGCGGAGCCTCAACCGGCTCTCCAGCGGCTCGAAGATCGTGAACCCGTCCGATGATGCCGGCGGTCTCGCGGTGTCGATGAAACTGTCCGCCGCGGCCGTCCGTCAGGGCGCCGTTGCGACGAACATCGGCAACGCGACGTCCTACCTGCAGACTCAGGACGGCGCCCTCAAGGTCACCGGCAAGATCCTGGACCGCATGAGCGAACTCAAAACGCTCTACGCCGACCCGACGAAGAACAGCGACGACCTCGCCAACTACGACTCGGAGTTCACTGCGTTGCAGGATCAGCTCGAGGCGATCACCGCAGAAGAGTTCAACGGTGTCGCCCTGTTCGGATCTACCGACCTCACCGTCAACGTCACCGAGAACGCTTCCAGCGCCTCGGCCGTTACGATCCAGGGTCGCAATCTCGCGGACGCCACGGTCGGTATCGGTGCCATCACCGATGCAGGCGTGACGAGCCTCGGCTCGGCCGGCTTCGATCTCTCGGACATCACCACCGCGATCCAGCGCGTCGCGACGATGCGCGCCGAGAACGGTGCCGAACAGAGCCGCCTCGGCTTCGCCGCCGAGTTGCTCACGGTCAACAAAGCCAACCTGGAGGCCGCCTCCAGCCGCATTGTGGACGTCGACGTCGCACAAGAGTCCACCCAGCTCGCCCGCTGGAATACTCTCGTGCAAGCCGGCACCGCGATGCTCTCGCAGGCGAACCAGAGCGCGCAGTCGGCGCTCCGTCTGCTCCAGTAACGTAATCTCCGCTCAGGGATTGCCCTGAATCGCCCTCCTGGCCGCCGTATCGCGCGGCGGCCAGGCACTCGCGAACCAGACGCAATCCCTGCGGAGGCCCCGGCACGAGGTTGTCGGGTAGTTGGAAAACAGTCCGCTCTCGCGTAACGCGAAAGTGGATACCCGGCCCAAGCAGTCAGCTCAGTGACTGCAATCAGTGCAACAAGGCCCCGGCTTCAAACCCGGGGCCTTCGCATTTCTCCAAGAACCCTCCACCCGCCGATTCCTCGCACTCTCCCACATTACGATCACACAAGTCACCCTCCACTCCTCTCGCAACCGACTCACTCAATCCTGCGTCCTTCGGGCCGATAACATTCAATAGCGCCGCATCGCGATTCGTTCGCGTGCAACGCTCTTCCCTTCATGTCCAGGCTTCTGCTCGAGAAACCCATCCCCGGCGCCACCACGTGCGTTCTGGTCGGAGACGCCACGGCGCTCGACCGATCGCGCCTCCACCATTTTCGCCACCTTCTCTGGCTCACCGATCGCGACAGCGTTCAACGCGCGCGTCCAGTTCTGCCCCGCCACGCCATCGAAACCACCATCGTCGACGAAGCTCCCGCCCGTTCGGCCGTCGAACAATTCCTGCGCCGGGACCCGCGTCATCTTCCTTCCGTCTTCGTCAGCGACATCATTCTCACCCAACACTCCGACGCCTACCGCCGCGCTCTCCGCGAACTGGACGCCACGCTCGAAAGTCACCACCACAGTCGCGCCGCCCGCCAGAAAGACGGCTTCATCTGGCAAAAACGCCTTTTCGAAAATCTCGGCGACTACGCCACCCATCGCCTCCCCCCCGAATGGTCCGGTCTTCTGGAAGGACTTCCGGCCCTCATCATCGCGGGTCCATCGACCGAAATCCCGCCCGATCTCCACGCCCGCTCCACAGAGGCCGTGCTCTTCGCGCCCGCGTCGTCGTTGCCCACCCTTGCCCGCCAGCACATCGCTGCCGATTTCGCCCTCGCGATCGACGGTGCCGGTGTCCCGAAAACCTTTCCATCATCCAAGTCCACACCCACTCGCGTAGTCCTCTCACCGTTGAGCGATCCTGCTTGGCAGCGCGCTATCACCGACGCCGATCGCTACTATCTCTCCGCACGCCATCCTACGATCGATTGGCTCGCCACGCAGGGCATCGCATCTCCGCCGGTTGCAGTCGCAGCCGACTACACTGCCAGCGCCCTGGCCCTCGCTCGCTTCCTCGGATGCTCGCCCATCCAGGTATTGAGCGAAAACGGTCCGACTCCTCAACGCACCACCGCAGCCGGACTTTCCAACCTCAAAATCTCGCGCCTCGCCAATCTCCGCCCAGCCGAGTCGCCTCCGCCGGCTGTCCTCCTCGCCGCGCGCCATCGCGTGCGTCTCGCTGCAATGCTCGGCCGCACTCAATCCATCGAAATTCGCCGCATGCTGGCGAGCCGCACTGCCGAGGCGACCGGGTTCGCACTCCGGCAGCTCTTCAAGGATCAAACGTTCGCCAACGTATTCGGCACGTTCTCGCTCAAGCTCGCTCCGCACCTCGTCCCTCCCTTCGACGCCAATCCAGCGCTCTGGAACACGCTGCTCGATGAGCTCGAAGAGCTCGCCGAAGCCGCCGCCGCACAGTAGGTCGCGCACTCGGTGCCGCGATCTCTTTCGTCCGTCACCACACCGGCCGAACGCGCAGATCGACTTCGCGCATCTTCGCGTCCTTCGCGGTTCCCGTCGGTCTTGGCTCACATCCCCGCAATCGCCTCCGCCACCACGGTCCCCACCGTCTCGTGGCGGTTGAAATGCTCATACACCCGCCGCCGCTCGGCCGTCGTCATCGCCAGCGCCCGCTCGCATTGCGCGACCAGTGCCTTCGTATCATCGAATGGATACCGCAGGATCAATTCCTGCTCGTGCAGCTCCTGCAATCGACCGCCGATCTTCGAATCCTCGCTGATCACCGCGAGCCCGAGACACCCCGACCAAAACGGCCGATCCGTATGCGTCTTGGCCATCGCCGGCGTCACAAACTTCCGCCCTTCCGGACACAACGCCGCCTTGAACCGGTTCAACTTCACCCGCTCGTGCTTCGCCGGCGAATGATCGTAGCTCGGCACGAACTTGTCTTTGAACTTCTCCTCCAGGATCGCGATCTGCCGCTTCCGATGTTCGCTCAACCCGAGAGGCGAACCGAGAAACATGATCTTCTCTTCCGGCGCCTCATTAAACGGCAGCGAGAACGGCACGACATTCGCGACCCAGCTCCGATGAATCGTGCGGCAGCCGAGCTTCAGCCGCGCCGCATTCTTCTCCTCGAGCGGAAGCTCGTCGTGAATCAGCAGATCCAGATAAGGCGCAATATCTCCGAAGGTCGTCATATAGCGACTCGCTTCGTCAAACGCGTAGTAGCAGTGCCTCACGCCCACCTTCGCCAGCAGCGCAAAAACTTTCCCCGCGTTCCCACCGAGACTCTGCGGCTGATGCCCCATCGTGATCAGCCACCGCTCCTCTCCCGGCTCACGCGGCAGCTTCGCGAAATCGAGCAGCCCCAACGCACCGCTCACATACGCCGGCAGAAATTCTATCGCCTCGTGCTGCATCGCCGCAAAGCACCGCGCATTTTCAGTATACCAATCGCAGTCGAGCCGCCCCCACCGCATCAGCTTCGGGTCATCCGGCCGCGCGACCTTCTTCGCAAGATCCATCGTCCCCGCTCGCCGCACAAATTCCTCCGCCAACTCCAACCCTTGCGCCCAAGTATTATAGTAGCAGACACGCACACGCTTCACCCGACGTCCGCCTGAATGCGCCGCTGTCGCCTCATTCGCTTCAGATATCATCGATCAAACGTCTTGGAACCAAGCTGCCGCACCAGTGCGCCCTTTTTGTTCACGAAAACCAAGTCGGCCTGCTGCAGCGTCCCGTTTCTCGATGAGCGAAACTCGCCAGCGAAATCGAACAACGTGTAGCCGCGCCGATCGAAATAGTTCATCACATCGAGCAACGACGGCCCATTCTCCCAGAACTGGTAGAGCGATGTTTCGAGGATGAAGATCTCGGTTTTGCCCCACAGCTGATCGGCTCCCTCCATGACATGCAGCTCGTAGCCTTGCACATCGATCTTCATGAGATCGGGCACGCGCATTTTCCCCTCGGCGAGCAGCGAGTTCACGCTCCGCTGCGCCACACTCACGACATCCCCCTTCACCTCGCGGTTGAACTCGAGAGCCGTGCTGCCGTAGGTGCCGAACTTCTCGTCGGGCACCGTCATCTGGAGCTCCCGATCGTCCGGGCCGAGAGCCAGATTCATGTAATGCCACTGCTTGCCATCGTTCGGCACCATGAGATTGCTCCGATAATTCGGCAGCGGTTCACCGAGATAGTAAATCGCGTAGGGAAACACCTGCGCGCACGTAAACGACCACGGACCGTTCGAAGCGCCCACGTCGAGAATCACCCGCGGCCTGAAGCCGACGTCGCTCAGCAGCTTCAGAAGCTTCTGATCGCCTTCGAATCCTTGCACGACGGTCAGCGGTTTCGCCGGTGCCGGGTCCGCGGCACACGTATAACCATGCCTCCTCAGCCACTCGCCGTGGGTCACCTCGATCGCATGCAGCACCGCATCCGGCAGCCGTTTGGCATACGTGCCGATCCCCGCATGCACACAACCCACTTCGCCTTGCGACGGCTTCAACAGTGGATCGATCTGCTTGAGGAGCGAGTCGCTGATCTTCGCCTCCAAACCGAGGTGCCGCGCGATCTCCGCGAGCGTCGCTTTGGGTTCCGCACACACGGTTTCGTGTCGCAACGACAGCGTGGCCCAGTGCTCCCAAGCCTTCGCGGATGCGATCAACTTGTTCGCCAGCGCTGCGGTCGGCGCGACCTTCACATACTGGTCGAGCGATGCGAGCGCGTCGCGCACGTCGCGAAACGCGAAAACAATCCGATCCGCCTGCGTCGCCAGCTCGAGATTGAAACCCTGCGTCCGCACCAGCGCCGGCCGGCCGGGGAATCTGCGGTCCGCCAGTTCCTTATCCCGACAAACGAGGAGTGAACCTCGCTGTCCGCGGTAAAGCTTTTCGATTCCCGCCGCCGCCCAATCCGCCGCGGGGCAGTGCAGGTCGACGAGTAGGATGCGTTGAAACCCCGCGGCGCCGGCTTCAGCTCCACACAGAGCGTTTTCTTTGTGGGTGAACGTTCCAACATCAGTGCTCATGGTGATTGCGCGGGGTGGGTTGAGTATCCATCGAAAGAATCAAAGCTACTCTACCAAGGTTCCGGCTGTAGCTCGCGCATCTTGCGGAGACGCCGTCTCCTGGCGGGCCAGAATAGCGCCAATTACGGCCAGGCGTGGAGTAGCACGTTTAGGTTCACGTTTCCGAATAGCAGCAAGAATTACTCGGGCCGACTCAAACCTGCCCAATCTGCAATCCATGTCCGCCATCAGCTCGAGGATCAGCACCTCGCCCGGAAGAATCTTTGCCGCACACTCCAGATGATTTCGAGCCCTCTCGAATTGCCCGGCGCGGATCCAACGCTGAGCTTCCTGGGAATGCCGCAACGCCGCCTCAGCTTGCGCCGGCAGCACCTTTGGCATCGGAAGCTCAGCCTGCAGAAGCTGCGCAGGCTCGAATGCTGGAACCGCGCGCAGAACCTTAGCAATCTCGGCCGCGGCCATTTCAACGCGCCCCAGCGCCTTGGCGGCTTTGGCGCGATACCAGGAAACCCTCCAATGTCGCAGGCCCGCGTCCGAGCATCGCTCAAACGCTTCCAGTGCGGCGGAATGATGCCCACGACCCATGTGACCCAATCCACTCCAAAGCTCGAGATATCGATCTTTCGGTAAGACGCGCGCGTAGCCGAAGGCGCAACTGTAGTGGAAAAGCAGCGATTGGTTCACGATCTCCTCCTCTGCCGACAGGATCTCCTCATCGGTCTCACCGAGAACACTTCGGCAGTAAGGCGAACCCGCCGCTTCCAACGATTCAACAAACAATCTAGCGCCTGGATGCATGGCGAGTTGCCTCGGCAATTCGCCCCGCACAAGGAGTTCGCTATTTACGGTCCAACGACGTGCCAATTTCGGCTGCTTCAACAGCCGCTCGAATCGACGGTTGAACTCAACGCCCATCTTATCCGCCCCCCAATGCGCCCGGGCATATTGTGCGGCGTTGTTCCCGAGCCGTTCGCGTTCTCGCGGATGGGAATACAAGAACTCGATCGCCCGCGCATATTCCTCCTCAGTGTTGACCAGCAATCCAGTTTGGTTGTGAAGAATCAGATCCGAGATACCGCCATGCGGAAACGCCACGATCGCGATCCCGCTGAACATCACCTCTTGGATGTTCAATTCCGCTGCGGCATACGTTTCGGCGCATAGCGGATATCCGTAAACGTCGATCGTCTCGAGCACCGATGAGACATCGTCGACCGCACCCAACAACTCGAACTTGTCGGCACAGCCTCTCTCCTTGGCTTCCGTCTCAAGCCACTCGGTTGATCCCCCGCCACAGATTACAAACCTTACTCCGGGAACCTCGACCATGCTGCTCATACGCACGAAATGCGGATGCATCTTCGTGGGATCAGGAGTTCCAACGTAGCCCACTCTGAACCCTTCATGGGAGCGGGCACGGAATCCTCGCAGCCGCTCAAAATCTGCGCTGGCGAAAATCAGCCCACTGCGCGAGTTCTCCGCCGCCGTGCCGCAATTGCGCATCGCAGGATGACGACACGTGTGCTCGCTGCATCCTGCGGCGAAATCTACAAATTCGACCAGCTTGCGACTTAATACGTAAGGGGCGTGGTAGCCGCCGACATGGATCCATGCCATTAACCGCATCGCTGGAAGCTCTGACGCAAACAACCGGACGATCTCCGGATAGTTCCACCAGTGGACGAGAACGATATCGGCCGCCGCCATGGCTCGCTTCAAATCGCGTGGAGGGGGCGAATCGATCAAAGCTAGGTTCGCATCGCGCACTAGCTCGATTCCAGTTCGTTCAGCGGGCTGCAGCGATACCACCGTGTGCTCGGGCCCGCCCGACCGTCGTGAATGCGTCGCAACGGAAACCATCGCCCGCGCCGCTCCGCCCCCACCGAGCCTTTGCACGATATGCAATACCTTGGGGCGATCAGATGGCTGTTGGAACAATCCAGTTTGGACATTCTTAGCGGTCCGGAGCTTTGTTTCGAATCCGGCCCGATCCAGATGCTCCAGTCCCGCTAACGTGCAAACGCGGCCCAACTGTCCGGAATCGTCTAAGAATCCCGCAATCTTCCCGCCATCCGTATAGTCAATCGCGATGAACGGGCTGCCGACCGCTGAGGCGAATACACAGGAGTGGAATCGCATGCATACGCAAAACTCCGCTGCGGCCATTGCGTCCAGGATCTCACGCGGCGTGCGCGGCTCCCACACAAACGTCAATCGAGGATTCCGGATAGAGCGCACAAGGTCGCGCGCATAGATGCGATCGTCTTTCCCCACTGGGAAGTGATGCATCGCCCACAGCTCGATCCGGTGTTCCGGATACCAATCCAAGAGTCGTTCAAGGAAGCTGGTGAGATTCGCGGTGGCGCGAGCCGGTGTGAGCGATTGCGGGTATTCGCACGTCAACTCCCGGAGAAAGCAGCGGATCACTTTCCCTTCGCCTCCGTGATGACGAATCCCCTGTTCTTCAATGAAGGTGTGTGCCGGATCCGGCCGGACTTCGATCGACTTCCGAATCCCGAATCTTCGCAGAAGGTCGCGTGATGCTTCATCGCGAACTCTGATTTGAGTAGCCAGGCGCGCAATGCGACAAACGTTCCAGCGATACTCCTCGTTGTTCAGGGGCCCGACTCCACACCCTTCGATAACCCGCGGCTTGCCCGCCCGCGCAAAGTGAACGAACAGGCGGAGTATCTTTCCAGTCTCATGGATGTCCATCAACGGACCACCCGCCATCACCACCGCGTCACAATCCTGCACTGCCCGCATCGCATCCCGGCTTACATAATCGGCAATTCGAACCCGAGCGCGGATCTCGGGTGGCCACTCCGCGATCGTGGTTCTCGTGTAATTCGGGTGCAAACTGAGCACGCAAAACCGAAGCGCGCTGTTCTCCCGAGAGTATTCAGCGATAATTCCGCGAAGAATGGCGATGTCGCCCGCCGTCTCCGTTCCATACCAGCCAACCAGCAATATTTCACGAATCGATGGCCAATCTAGAGGCACGACCGGCACCTCTGTCATTTCGATCGAACTTTCCTCCATCCCGTAAAGCGCACTCCCGCATTCCTCGGCCATGACTAACTCAACGCGCGAGGATTCCGACCACTCGTCATGGTAGTCGTGAATACAGGTCGCACAATGTTCCGCGGCGATCTGCTTGCGGTCCTCTCGCACGCGTTTCTCCACGGCGTCCCCGGAAAAGTCGGGAACAAAGGAGCTCCCCTTCGGTGCGCATGCCGCCAGTTCTCCGCGGGCACCCATGTTCACCGCAGCCCCCCTCTGATATGGACACGCTACGAGACGTTTTCCTCCCGTTAGAATCGATTGTATCGACCGATAGGTCCGGCGAATTGCTTCGTCCTTCTCATATTCGGTAATCAACAGGCTGAAAAAACAGACCAGATGCCTCACCTCTCGATCGTCAAAACTCCTGATCTCGCTCGAGCAGTCCGCATTATAGAGGGGCCTGATGAACTCCGCGATCCGAAATCGGACATACACGCCGTTTTTCTGGCCCCAATCCAACAGATCGTGCAGCCCGTAGACATTACTGCGCACCACCGTGCAGGCAGCAATCACGTTAACGCCGCGATCCTTCAAGGTGAGGAGCGTTCGGGACGCGGCATCAAACGCCCCGCGTCGCCCACGAACAGAATCGTGCACGTCTCCGATACCGTCGAGTGATACCATCCCGTGGAATTCGAGACCACCGGTCCTATACATCTCGTGCACCTGCGAATAGATGGCCACCGTTCGATCGGTCTGCATGCCGTGCGTCATGAACGACGCCCCTTCCAGCCTCGGAAGACATTCGGGCAACAATCGGTAGAGTTCGATCAGATCCTTCCGAAGCGTGGGCTCGCCGCCCGTCACGCCAACGTGTGCAATAGAGGAGAAGTAGGGCTGACGCAGATACGTGCCCAATTCTTCGAGCGAAATCGTTTCCCGTCTGCCGTCCTTCCAGATGTTGCACATTACACACCGGCTGTTGCAGACGTCGATCGCCTGCAGATTCAGTGTGGTTGGACCCGAGCTGCCCACAATGTTTCGGTCTTCCTTCATCGTAGATCGCTGAAACGGTCCTGTAAGTCCGGCGGTGCTCACCACTTCCATCCTCCGCTCGCCTCCTTGATCTGCTTCATTAACCGCTTCGAAACAAAGAAGCCGTCCACCGCGGTCAGTTCGCGATACTCGCCATAGTAAGGTCCGCAGATCTCCACCAGGACGAATCCGAGCGGTGATAACGCTTGGACAAGTTCAGTCAGCAGCGGGGTATTCGGCCCATAGCCCCGCGTCAGCCACGTTTCTAGAAACAACAAATCGGCTCCGTCGATGAGCGATCCCGCGCCTTCCAACACAAATGCTTCGAAGCCCTGCACATCCATTTTGACGACGTTCGGCGCCGGCAGCGCGCACTTCGCCGCATACTCGTCGAGTCGCCAACACGGCACTTCTATCCTCTTCGCCATCGACGAGGGCATGGGGTGCAAGCTTGAGCCCACACTGTCTTCCGTGACGTGCATCGTCGCCCCGCCGCTCTCGTTACCCAATGCGATCGAATGCAACGTGAACTTCGCATGGGTGGCCAAAGTCGCTCGCATCCCTTCGTCATACTTGGGGCTGTGTCCCGACAGTGGTTCGAAAAGGTGAAAGTCTGCGTCAGGGAATATCTCGGCAATCTCGCGCGACCAACTGCCGTTGGACGCCCCGATGTCATAGATGACTTTCGGCGAATATCCGTATCGCGCGAACCGTTGGAAAAAGGCCACTTCTCCTGATGCGAAAAGTTCGGTGTGCATGTGCTCTCGAGATTTGTTTATTGTTCCTCACGCGGCGCCGGCTACCAGAGATCCGCTTGCTGTCATCGGTTCGAAGAAGCTTTGCCAAGAGGCCACCAGCGGACTCCCGGCCCGCAAGGACTCCCAAACCCATTCGCCGCCATTCCGGCAGACGAACGCCGGCGTCGCCGTCTTGGCATTCTGAATACATTCCGCCCTGACCTCCGGGCGCAGCAGGTCGGTGATCGCACGCGATGCCTCGGCCACGTCATAGCTCGCACAACGTCCCACCCCAAGATTCGTCACAAACCGCGCCGCCGCCGTGTCGGGATGCCCCAGCACCAGCATCGGCGTAAACGATTGCGTCAGGATGAACACCATCCGCGAAGGCAGGCTCAACCGCGTCAGCCATTCATTCTTCTCCGTGCCGTCCAGCATCCCGCTCGGCACCACCACAAATGGATACTTCGCCAACTGCGCCGCCAGTTCCGACTCCGGGATGAATCCGCGACAGTGGATCCCCTCCCTCTTCAACTCATCCTTTTTCGCCGGCAGCCACGGCACATCTGCATTACCAAACCAATCGAGCTTCAACCCCGACGCGCGCACGAGCCCGCGCAGTTGCTCGAATTGCTGCGGCGACCAGATATTTCCGACCAGCACCGCTCGCGGCGCACTGCTCGTCGGCTTCCAATGATTCGGCACCTGCGGAGCCAGCGAGTCGACTAGCGGCGGCATCACCCCCATCGACAAACCAAAACGCGCTTCATACGCGTCGCGCATCTCCGCCGAGATCGCCAGCCGCAGCGACGACGCCATCAACGTCTGCCTCGCAAGTTCCGCCGGCACGCGCGGCACATGGATCGTCTGATCGTCCATTACATACGTGCACAATGGCGCGCCTGACAACCGCTGCGCCGCCAGGGCGTTCTCGAAGTCCTCCTTCGCAAATGGCACGCAAAGGATCCGCCGAATTCGGAAGCGTTTTAGCAATTTCCCGAGCACGTCCGCCCGCTGCTCGATCGTAAGCCCCGAGCCTTTCAGCACGATATGCTCTCCAGGCAACTCCACTACTCCGCCGTAAATCGTCGATGAGCGTAATGTGACCATCCGCTCTCCCTCGGGAAACATCCGCTTCACCAACACACCCGTGCCATGGAGCTTGGAAATTTCCACATAGCAGACGATGAGGTCTCGCTCTTCCACTTCGACCGGCCGCGCATCGAACTGCAGCTTCTCCCGCCAGCGTCGCGCCGCCACCGAGCCGGGGTGTCGCGGTGGGATCGATTGGAAAGCTTCCTCGGCGATCTCAGGCCGGCCACAGCGCAACGCGACATCCGCAAGCGCAAGCTGCACATCCCCATCCGCTGGCGTGAGTGCCGCCGCATGCAACACGAAACTCAGTGCTTCGCTCTCACGCTTGTTACGCACCAGCACCATCGCGATCTCCAGAAGCGGACGCGTGTCCACCGGATCCGCCGCTGCCGCTTGCAACAACATCGCGAGCGCATTGTTCACCTGCTCCCGTTTTGCGAAATACATCGCCGCCAGCAGCATCGCATCCGTGTGCTTTGGATTGCAGCGCAGCGCCATCAGCGCGCTCTCCTTCGCCTCAGCCGGATTCCGCGATAGCTCGCGCCAGCCGTGTCGAACCAGGCGCTGCATCTGCCTCGAGCCCACTCTGCTCACCGCACGGCGTTCGAGTTCAATCCATCGCGGATGCGTCGCCGCTTCCACACGCAATCGGTCCGACAGCTTCTCAAACAATTCACGGTTGCCGGCCTCCAACGCTGCCTCTGCCATCACGAGGAGCGCGATCGTGCTCCGAGGATTTTCCCGCAGCACTTCTTTAGCACGCGCAACAGCCTCAATATAGTTGCCGCACTCCAACGCCGCGACGGCCGCGTCTTCCCCCTTCCGTCGTTGCGAGGGTCTCACCCCCCACGCCGTGTCTGGCTCTGCGAAAATGAAACCGCGGCGCTTCGCTGCATCGATGTGCGCCGCGAGATCTTCGCGCGCTCCCATCCACCACACCGCACGGAACCCCGTCACATCGGCCGGCAGTGACTCGGTCTCGGCCAACACGAGGATGTGCGCGCCGACGGCATTGCCATCTTCTCCAGCGGCTTCTACCTCCAATTCCGTGATGAGATCTCGTGCCGCTTCGCGCGCGCTGTCCCTGCAGACCACGGCCAAACGCCCGCATTCCGCTCGCAAGCTCCGCACGGACTCGAGCAGCGAAAGATCCAAGCCCCGCGTCTCATGGCTGCATGTTTCGAGCGGATCGACTGACCGCCGGCCACCGCTCACCCACCTCTCGAATTCTGCCACGCGTTCCAGCTCGTTCGCATCCTCACCATCGTTCGCACCCACCAAAGGCTTCCACCACGTGCGCAATCCCCGCGCTTCAAAATACGCCGCATCTTTTCTGTCACCTCCGAGAATGACGCCCTCATAACCACCGAGCTGCGCTTCCGTGATCGCCGCTTGGATCGGAGTCCCCGGATACAGGCACTCGCCCCACACCAAAATCCTGCACCCTTGCATCGGGTCCGGAATTCGCACTGCCGCCGACGATGCAGGATCGAAAATCCGGACGAACACCTCCGGCTGTTGATCGCCCGCCAAACGGCCCAAGACACACGCAAGTGCATCCTCGGTTGCCGGCGCACCCAACGTGAGCACAACCTCGCCGAAGACCTTGTCGCGAAACGCCGGCCCACAATTCACCTGCTCGAGCCCGAACCGCGGCACGGGTCGAATCTCCGGCGGGAAATCGCTCCAGCAGAGGACGCGCATGAGGCTACAGAGACAATCTGAGTTCCAACTCCTCCAACAGCGGATGCTGCGGAGCACACTTCTTAAGCTGCTCGAGTGCCTCGCGCCCCAGCTCGATCGCTCCCGCGCGCTCCGCTGCCTCCACAAACATCACCCAACCTTCCGCATTCGCGGGATCGAGCCGCAATCCGGTTTCGAGCGCCTGCAACGCCTGCTGCATCTGCCCGTTCGCCTGCAGCGCCTTCGCCAGTTCGAACCAGGTTCCCAGTTCCGCGCCTCCGGATTGCACGGCTGCGAGCAGATAATCGACCGCCCGCGAGTTTTTGTTCTGCCTCAAGAGCGCTCGGCCCATCAGCAAACGTGCCGCGATGTCATTCGGCGCGGCCCCAAGCACCCGCGCTGCCTGCCCTTCGGCTGTCACCAAGTCGCCGGCCTCCAACGCGTCCTGCCCTTCCCGCAGCGTGTCTGCCAATGAACAATCTTTCACGACGATCGGCGTGCGGCTGCTCCGAAATTCTTTCGCACCGATCGAAACCAATTCGTCGAACGCCAACTCCAGCACGGCCGCCAGTCCATCGCTCGCCGCAAGTGAGTCCAGCACCCGCGGAAGACCACCGAGCACCGCCTCGATTTTCGTCTGCAGGTTTGCCCGCTCTTCCGCATCGCCTGCCAGCCGTTCCGCGCGCGCCAGGTAATCGTTCGCGTCCGTCGCGCACAACTCGCCAAGATCGAGCGATCGAAGCAACGCCGCGCCGCGCTGCGCCCGCAACGTCGCCCCGCCGAGCGTCACTACCGGGCGTCCGGCCCGCAACGCTTCCAGCATCGCGCCGTCATCGCCCGACGGAATCGTATCCAAACAAACATCACCGAGCCTCAACACCCGTCCCGCATCGGCGACCGTCGCCATGTCACCCGCAGCGATCACGAGGCGTTCAGGCGCGAGCGCCTCCGCCTCCCAAACGGCATCGAAACTGGCCGCAAATCCCGTCGCATCGGTCCTGTCGCCCGGCAGACGCTGAATCAAAAGATAGCTGTTCGGCGTGCGCGCCACCAGACGCGCCCACAGACTTCGTGTCTCGGCTGAAATCGTGTCGAACGCAGCAGCAGTGACGAACACGACCGCATCTTCCGGCAGTCCCAATCCCGCGCGCGTCGGTTCGATTCCTGACTCCGTCGGAAGAAAATCGCCGTGAAAGGTCCGAACCGGGCCCGGCACCAACGCCAATCTCTCCGTGAACTGGTCGGCCAACTCGGCCGCATCGGCGGACGTCACAAACAAATCCATCTGCGGAAATCCGCTCGTCACGTCGTTGCCCGCCGCAGTGGCGATCTGCAGCGGGGCCACCCGCCGCGTCGCCAGCAATGCCAGCTCGTCGAAGGAGCCGCACAACGCCTCCCCGAAAATCGCACAATCAAGTCGCGCGCCGCGCAGGGTCTCGATCCGTTGCAGCATCTCCGAGGGAAGAACCGACACGGTGACACCCGACTCCTCGGTAAATCGTCGCTCCCGCGAGGGCTCGTCCGAGAGCAGAAACACCGCTACTTCAAACCGCTCGGGGTCCAAATTCGCAAACGACGCCAGCGTCGCGAGCGACTCCATTCGAGCATCGAGAGCCACAGTGATCACGCCGACTTTCAGCTTCCGGTCAGCCCGCGAAGCAGCCGCGACCTCGGGTTCCGCCCTGCCGCTCATGGTCATTCGTGCCAACATCCGGGCATGCGCCTCCGCGAATTTCCGCAGGCTGCTTCCACCCAGTTTCAGCACCGAAATGCGGAGTTGGTATCGATAAGCCTGCCAGGCCGCCCGCACCGAATTCGATGCCGGATTACGTTCCACCCAGCGCGACAACTCCTCCGCTCGTTTCTCCAAATGCGCCGCAAACGCGTCGCTCTCCCCCTGCTGGGCAAACCAAAGAGGAGTGTGAAAAAGCCAGCTCGCATAATCGCTCCACATCCAGTCGGGAACCTCATTCAAAGCCGGCGCGGGCGGTGATTTCCACGCCGGCACCAGCAGCATCCGCGCGAACACATTCGCCCAGCCTTTCTGCGTCGCGACACTCGGCTCGAGATCGCGGACCAGCTCCGCACCCAGTCGCGCGTGAACCTGCGCTGCCATGGATTTCCGAATCAAATTCCCACCGGCGCTGGTGATCTTGGACTGCGCTGCCGAACGCGGCAGCTTGCTCATCTCGCCCGCCGCGGCCCGAAACGCAGCGATCAACGCTTGCTGTCGTTCCAAATTCTCCGGCGCACCTTGCCAGGCCACCAGCGTCTCGTGCGCCCTTTGAATCACTTCTTCGCAGGTGCTCCGAATCGAGGGCGCTTCATTCCCCAAATCTGTTCCAGCAGCTAAGTCTGAGAACTGTGAGAGCATCGCAGAAGGCATAGGCCACTCCAGACGCAAGTTTCGGGCCTACGGAAAAACATCCCGCGCTTCCTACTCTAAATCAACGTATTGCGTATGTTTTTCCCACGGATCCAACAAACCTTACTGTGAGCACGGACGGTCGCGCGACTACGATCGGCAAAAATTTCCGCGCCACTCCCGCGCTCTACGCGGCCGCGGCATTCCAAACGATCGGGACATCTGTCGCCGATCTGCTGATACGCAACCGCCGCCTTCTACCGCGGCTCCGCCCGCTCAGCTAATCGCTTCCCGCAGCGGCCCGAAAAGTCCGAGCGCCTGCCGCAGTGCCTCCGCCACTTGCTCCTCATCGAGCTTCAGATCCCGGCAGGCACCAATCGCTCCGGTCCAATATTCCGTCTCCCCGACAAATCCATGTCCGCCCCGCTCGGCCGCGCCAGACGCCAGGTTCAACAACTGCGCCAGCGGCGACGCTCCAGACGCACTCAAATAATGATCTTTGATCCCGCCGATCGTCGTCAGCGGAAACCGCCACTCTTTCAAAATCACCGCCGCCGCCTCGCAGTTCGTCATCCCGATAAACTGCCCTTCCCACTCGCCGAGGCGCCCGTGCTCGCGGCGATAGCTCCCTTGATAGGAGCCGTTCCGCGTCACGCGATCCAGCGCGATTTTGCCCACCGAGCGCAGCAACCCCGCCGTATACGCCACGCGCGAATCAATGCCCGCCATCGAGGCCAGCACTTCCGCCACCAGCGCCGTCAGGAGCGAATTCTCCCGTAACTGCGCTCCGGATACACCATACATCGCGAGCGCGTGATCCGACATCTGCGATACCGCCGCAAGTCCGGTCAGACGGTAAACTTCCATGTAGCCCACGCGTGCCAGCGCCTCGTCCAGCGTCCCATACGGCTGCCCCGCATTATAGAATGCGCTGTTGCTGATCCGAATGATTCGCGCCGTGAGCGCCGTGTCGCGACGCAGCAACTCCGTCACCTCGCTCATCTCGGAATTCGGATCGAGCAGCAGGTGTCCGAGCTGCGACATGATGCGCGGCGCCGCGGGCAGTTGTTTGACAACGTGCAGCAGCGTCTCGCGCGGAATCGGCGTGGCGATCATCGGCTTCCCTTATCGTCCAGCTCATCGAAAAAATTAATGAAATCCCACGCGTATTCGACGACCCATGACACGTAGCGCTCGCAACTGTTTTCACCTCAAGCGTTCCCCTCCCGTTCCGATGTAGAGGACCGACGCCTCTTCATGCGGGAAAGGCTTCCCGCCCATTCGGCTCACGAATGCTCCTCGACCCTCACACCGAAACCGTTCCGCCCTCTCCCTCCGCCGGTCCTTATCCGGCCGAAGTCATCCGGCGCCGCATCGACGCGTGTCCAAAACTCGGCTCGCTCCAGAGCATCAACCGCGCGCTCAGCGATCTCGTTCACTCCGAGCAGAGCCTCAACTCCCAGATCGCCGAAATCATTCGTCGCGACCCATCGCTCGCCGCGCGCCTCTTGCGCATGGTGAACTCCGTCTACTTCGGACTCTCCACGCGGATCAACAACATCGAGGAAGCCGTCTTCTTCCTCGGCCTCCGCCAGATCCGCGAGCTTTCCGTCGCTACGCCCGTCATCGAGGAACTCGAAAGACTCCAGCGCAATTCCCGCGCCGTCCTCCCGTGGAAGGACCTTTGGAGTCATAGCATCGCCACGGCCATCGTCACGCGCGATATCCTCGCCGCCACTCCGCTTCAAATCGACGACGACACCGATTACCTCGTCGGTCTCCTTCACAACGTCGGCAAGGTCATCATGGCCACCGCGTTTCCCGACGAACTAAGCAAACTCATCACCATGCCCGCCCGCACGCCCGCCGAGGTGTGCAAATTCGAACGCGATCTGATCGGCTGGGATCACGGCCAGATCGGCGCGCACTATCTGAGCCGGCATCAACTTTCCGACGAAATCACCGCGGCCGTCCTCTATCATAACGATCCCGCCTCCTGCCCTCCACAGCATCAACTCTTCGCCGCCGCCGTCCAAGTCGCCGACTACCTCGTTCGCCACTCCGGCATCACCGGCGGTTTCGAACCCGTCGCGCATATCGAACATGACGCCTGGCTGCTGCTCGACGGCTGGAAAATTCTCTACTCCGACGACGGTCCCGAAACGATGCTCGCCCGCGCCGCCATCGCCAACACCCTCAGCCGCCTCCCATCCATGCTGCAGGGCCTCTTGTAACAGCCCCCCCGATCTTAATCCGTAATCGTTCTCGTTCTCGTTCTCTTTCTCCTCCTCCTCTCGAGAACCCAACACGCCCCGATCCCCACCGCACGCGCATTCACCGACCGAGGAAAACACCTCATTCGACCGCTCAAGTTCTATCCGCCCGCACCGATACACATCCACATGTCAGCCGTGTTCAGCGACACCGTCGCCGGCGTCGCCACCGCTTCTACGCCGGAAAACGGGCTCGGTCCGTGGGAAACCAGTGCCGATCCCGCGTATTGCCACGACTTGGACGGCCGCGTCATCGCCGCGAACCTGTCGTTCGCCCGCAAATTCGGCCGCCCCACCTCCTCGCTCCCCGGCACGCCCATCACCGAATTCCTCCACCCCGACGACGTAAGTTCCTTGTCGGGTGCGATCGCCGATCTCCTACGCCCTCCGCATCGTTCGGTTTGCGAACAGCGCTGGATGACGCCCCAGGGCGTTCGCTGGTTCTCTTGGGAAAATGTCGCGCAACACGATCCTTCCGGCGCCATCGTCGCCATCCGCTGCGTCGGCCGCGACATCACCCGCCAGCGGCTCGCCGAAGAGCAATTCTACCGTCTGTCGCGCGCCGTCGAACAGTCCCCGGTTTCCATCGTGATCACCGACCTCGACGGCCGGCCGCAATACGTGAATCCGAAGTTCACCGAGGTCAGCGGCCGCACCCTCGAAGACATCCTCGATCACAACATCGAAGTTCTCCGCGACGGACACCCCACGGATGAATCGTATCGGCAATTCTGGGACACCGTTCGCGCTGGCGGTGAATGGCGCGGCGAATTCTCCACCAAGCGCCCAGATGGCACCGTCATTTGGGAGTCGGTCAAGGTTTCGTGCATGCGCAATCCTTCCGGAGAAATCACCAATCTCCTCTGCCTCCGCGAAGACATCACCAGCCGCAAATCGCTCGAGAGCGAGCTCCGTCAAGCCCACAAGATGGAAAGCCTCGGCACCTTGGCCGGCGGCATCGCCCACGATTTCAACAACCTGCTCGCGATCATCCACGGCTACTCTGAATTCTGCCTTCAGGGCGGAGCCGACGCCGCCGTCCTCCAAAAGAGCCTGCAGGAAATCCATCGCGCCGCGCAGCGCGCCAGCGGCCTCGTCCGACAGATTCTCACGTTTAGCCGGAAAGCCGAAATCCGCTACGCCGCCGTCGATCTCAACCAGCTCGCGCGCGACCTCGTCGCGCTCATGGCCGAGACGTTTCCGCGCACGGTCAGCTTCCAACTCAATCTTGCCGACAAGCTCCCTCCGCTCCTCGCCGATCAAACCCAGATCCAGCAGATCGTCCTCAACCTCTGCGTCAACGCCCGCGACGCCATGCCGCAAGGCGGCTCCATCACCGTCGCGACGAGCATCTGCTCCGGCGCGGATCTCCAAGCCCGGCATCGCGAAGCCGATCCCACTCGCCGCTACGCTTGTCTCGACGTCACGGATACGGGCGTCGGCATGACACCCGAGGTCCGCGGGCGCATCTTCGAACCGTTCTTCACCACCAAGCCCGCCAATCAGGGCACCGGCCTGGGCCTCGCCGTCGTTTACGGCATCGCCACGAGCCACCACGGTTTTCTCGATGTCGACAGCACGATGGGGGCCGGCAGCACGTTTCACGTCTATCTGCCGCTCGCCGCCGACCAAGCCATCACCACTCCCGCCGTCGGCAGCGCCGATTTTCCTTCCGGCTCCGAATCGCTCCTCGTCGTCGACGACGAAACATCTCTCCGCACGCTCCTTTCCGCCGCATTTACCCGCAAGGGCTATCGCGTCACCACCGCCGCGACCGGCCTCGAAGCGATCGAGGTGATCAGCGACACCCGGCGCGCACTCGACGCCGTCCTGCTCGATTTGAACATGCCTGGCACCAATGGCGTGCAAGTTTTGAAAGTCATCCGCGCCTGCCGCCCCGATCTGCCCGTGCTCGTTGTCAGCGGCCACATCACCGCTGAGGTTCGCGCCGAGTTTCAACAGCTCAACCAGCGCGACTTCGTGCAAAAGCCTTACCGGCTCGACGAAGTCGGCCGGCGCCTGCGCAGCCTCTTCGACAGCGCCCGCAAGTAGCCCCGCCCGCCCGTGGCGTCGCGCGTCAGCGTTCGCCCCTTCGCGCGACGCGCTCCCGGCTTCCGCTAGGGTATCTCCCTCCCCGCGAATCCGTTTCAGATTCGCCGCCGCCGACCGATATATCCTCCGGGCGAATACAGGACAATCCACACCATGGACTGTCGTATTAATAATGAATCAACGCGAACCAACGTCCGCGCCGGTCGGCGCGGGCCAGGCATTGCCTTGCCTGGCACTGTTGCTCCTTCCGCTGCTAACCGCCGCCCAGGGATGGGCTCGGCCTGCATTGTCTGCACCTGCTCCCTCGGCGAAATCCTACCTCGTCGCCCTCGGCTCACCGCCGCTGCGCTTCGAAGAACCTGCGCCGCCACCCGACCTCGTCACCCGGCCCCCCGCCGCTGCGCCGCCACAACCGACACCCGGCGCAAACGTTTCCGACTCCGCGCAACCCGCGCTGGAGGCCGACGCGCTTGCTACGACGTCGACCGTTGCTCCGGCCACGGCTGCGATCGTCGGGACTTCGCCGATCGACAGCGTGGAAGTCGAACTCGACGAACCTTTGCCGGCTTTGATCGACGATGCCCCGGAGCCCGCTCGCACGCCTCCGCCGATTTTGCGCGACGATCTCCGCCCGCAGATCCGTCCCGAGGATTTCCTTCCCTACTTTCAAATTCCGGCGCCGGGCACTGACGCCACCGTGATCGTTCCGACTCCGCGAACGCCCAACGGCACGCCACTTCCGCCCAGCTCCGCCACTTACACGCAAACACCACGATGATCTTCCGCTTGCCGCCGTCCGACGCGCGACAGCGATCGCGTCCCCGAGCACTTCCGCCCGTGGCCGTTTTCGTTGCGCTGCTTTCCTGCACCGCGTTTCACGCGCGGGCTGACGACGCACCGGCAGCACCAGAAGCCCAACCTGACGCGCCCGCCACAGTTCAATCTCCGGCCGTCCAATCCGGAATCTCCGCTCGCGAAGCGCAAGGTCTCGTCAATCTCGGCGGCAATCTCACCGAGCGCGACGACTTCGCGGCCGCGGAAATCGCCTTCCGCCAGGTGCTGCATGGCGACGCACCGCTCGAGCAAACCAAGTCCGCCCTCCTCGGCCTCGCCCGCATGCATCGCAAGCAGGGCCAGCTCACCAAGGCCGCCGCCATCTACGAACGCTACTTGAAGGACTACCCGTCCGACGTTCGCGTGCCCGACGCGCTGCTCGACCTCGGCCGCACGCTGCGTGACATGGGCGCGCCGCGTCTCGCGATCGCTCGTTTCTACAATGTCATCAACTCCACGTTGAAGCTGCCGTCCGATTCCGGCTTCGAACACTACCAACTTCTCGCCAAAACCGCGCAGTTCGAAGTCGCCGAAACGCACTTCCAATCCGGCGAATTCGCCGAGGCCAACAAGTTCTTCTCGCGCCTCCGCATGCTCGATCTCGCGCCAGCCGATCGCGCCCGCGCTCACTTCAAGGCCGGTTACGCCCTTCAGCTTTCGTCGGACTTCGATGGCGCCGTCACGACGCTTCGCGCCTACCTCGAGCAATGGCCCGACGACGAAAACGTTCCCGAAGCACGTTTCCTCCTCGCCACCACGCTGCGCAAACTCAACCGCACGCAGGAAGCCCTCGCCGCCACGCTCGATCTGCTTCGCGCCGAACAATCGCGCACGTCCGCCGATCCCAAACGCTGGAGCTACTGGCAACGTCGCACCGGTAATCAGCTCGCCAACGATTTTTTTCAAGCGGGCGACATCACGAACGCCCTCGCGATCTACAGCACTCTCGCCGAGCTCTCCACTGATCCCGCCTGGCGCATTCCTGTGACCTACCAAGTCGCGCTCTGCTACGAACGTCTCGGCGACGTCGATCGCGCCTGCGACACGTATCGCTCGATCGTCGAAGCCGGCAAGGACGCCGCACCCGAGATCGCGGACATCGCCCGCATGGCCGCCTCGCGGCTCGCGCATGTGGACTGGCGCCGCGCCACCGACCACAAGGTCACGCTGCTTTTTGATTCGACCACCGGGCAAATGCCCCTTCCTGCTGCTCCGACCGCCGCTTCCCATGACGTCAACCGAGGCCTTGCAACAACACCAGCTGCTCTGTGACGAGCTGCATCAGTGCGCGCTCGAGGAAAATCGTTTCCTCCGCCAGCACCAGCGCCCGCTCGCCCCGGAGTTCGTCGATCGTAAACGCGATCTTCTTGCCCGCCTCGATCAGTCGCTCGCCTCGCTGCGCACCATCCCCGCCGGCCAGACCAAAACACCCGCGGAGCGAGAACTTCTCGAACACACTCGCGCGCGCATCCTGCAAATCCTGCAGCTCGACAAGGAGAACGAACAACTCCTCCTCCGCTTCAGCCTCGCCGGTCCGAAACCCGCCGTTTCCGCCGCGGCCCCGTCCACCGCACTCCTCCAGAAAATTTACGCGCGGATCTCCTAGATCGCGCTGATGGAAGCGCGGTGCCTCGCTGCGCCAACGCGCTTCGGTCAGAGCTGCCCGCGCGCCGAAAACTCCACCGGAAACCGCGAACCTGTCCCGACGACTGACGCCGCCGCTTCGAGCAGCGAACTCACTTCGCGCAAGCGCGCCTCCACGTCGTTCACGATCCCAAGAAGATCCGACGCTCGCAGCGGCACCATCTGCAACGCCGCCTCCGCCGGCAGCGGCGGCCGCTCCGCTCCCGGCGCGCACACCACGCTGCGAATCCACTTCGCGCAATGCAGCAGGCACGCCATCCGCGTGTGCGCCGCACAGGAACGCGGTGCATACTGCCAGCGCACCGGCTCGCCCATCGAATGCGGAAACTCCCACGCCCGCAGCAATGCCGCGCCCGTGTCCGCCTGCGTGAATCCCAGTTCCCCCCGTTCGCTCGCGAGCGCTTCGCGCGGAAATCCTTCGCTGCGCAGTTGCAACTCCGGCCGGTGACGCAGCGCCCAATCATCGATCGCCACCATGCCGAGCGAGTGCAACAAACCCACCGTGTAAGCCACATCGCGATCCTGCCCGCTCCGCGCCGCCAGCATCTCCGCCGCCAATGCACACGAGACCGACAGCGTCCAGCTATCGTCCGCTTCGATGCCATACACCTTCAACGGCCGCACCAACACCTGCGACGCGACTGCATACGACACGAGTTGGTAAACCTGTTCGTAGCCCACGCGATTCACCGCTTCATCCACCGTGAAGCACCGCACGCCTTGGCTGTAATACGCGCTGTTCCCCACCTGTAGCACCCGCGCCGCAATTCCCTGATCCAATCGGATCAGCATCACGATCTCACTCATCGACGAATTCGGATCGCCAAGGAGTTGCTTCAATCTTGGCAAAACTTTCGGCGCCGACGGCAGATGCTTCAAATCGCGCACAATGTCCTCAGGCGTGAGAACACCCGGCAGCGAAACATTCGGGGAAGCATCCATGAGGAGATCTCCTCATATCGACCGCCCCGCCGCCGACTTTCGCAGAATTTTTAATTGCGAGGTTGCCGACGCGGCATATCGGCAACCTTCCGCCTCAGCAGTTCGTTAAGCAATCATTCGGCCCGGACCAACCGGACATCGAACACCGACGCCGTCCGCGCGCCGTCTCGCGCTACGAACTTCACCTTCAGACCTGCGTCCGTCGCCGCCCGTGAAATCTCCGCCGGCACCGGATACGAAACATCGACAAATTCATCGCGTTTTCCGCCGGCCACCTCGACCGAGGCGATCACGCGATCTTCCACGACCACGTCGAACTTTCGCCCGCGCTCGTCGCCGTAATACGTCACGCGCAGCTCCAGCTTTTCCTCGCCACCCGCTTTCATCGCATAGCCGAACCAGCCGCTCGCATCCCGCCAACGCCGTCCGTGCAACACGCCGCTGCGTGATCCTTCGTCCGCGAAGCCATGCTCCACTTCGGGTTGTTGTTCGCCCGGCGTCACGCGATCGATCGTCCGGCGCTCCAACGCCATCCGCTCCTGCTCCGCCGCCGTCAGCGCTGCCCGCACCGTCTCGTAACGCGCCGGCGAAACCGTCCGCCAATAAAGCATGTAGCGCGCATCGTGCACTCGAAAGAAGGGCACCAACTCGAGGTCGCGAAATGCGTCCGGACGAATCAGCCCCCTCGCCGAAAACGTCAGCGGCTTTCCGGCCACGGGCTTGATTCCATCCGCGATTTTTTCGAACTCGCCTACCAGCATCGGCGCTTCATCCAGCGGCAAATAAGACCCCGTCGAAACATGCCCCATCCGCGCCGCATCGGCAATCAGCCCCGGCACATCTTCCGCTCCTGTTTTCGCTGCCAGCACGATCGGTCCGTGCAACACCGCCACATAATCGCTGCCATCCGGCAGTCGCTCCACCGTCGTCCGCATCGGTAATTCGATTTCCACTACATCGCCGTCGCGCCATTCGCGTTCGATGCTCGCGTAGCTCGCCGGGCTCGACTGCAGCGCCTGCGCCTCGCCGTTTACCCGAACCGCCATCGCCCCTTTTTCCACCCAGGCCGGATGCCGCACGCGCAACGCCCAGCGTTGCGGCGTTTTCGTTGCGATCGTGAGCCGCGTCGCCGACTCATTCGGAAACGTTGTTTCCTGCCGCACCCGCACTCCGCGCTCCGGCCAGTTCACTTCCGAAGCGACAAACAGGTTCACGAAAAGCGCGTCGTCGCCGCGCGCATAGATAAACGCGCCATACTTCCCATGGCTCTCCATCCCCGAGCCCACGCAGCACCAGAAGCACACTTCCGGCTGCGAATAAACGCGGTAATGCCGCGGGCGAATCGGCGTGAAATAAACATACCCGCCATGCTCCGGATGCTGCGACGCCAGGATGTGATTAAACAACGCCCGCTCGTAATAATCCGCATACCGCGCTGCCGGCTCGTGTCGGAACAAGGTCTCCGACAATCTCAGCATGTTGTAAGTGTTACACGTCTCCGGTCCTTCGCGTGACGCCACGACCGGCCCGAAATCGTCGATCGAGTTGAAGTGCTCGCGCTCGCTATTCCCGCCGAACGCGAGGCTCCGCTTCTCCACTACCGTATTCCAAAAGAACCGCGCCGCATCCCGCCACGACGCATCCCCGCCCAGCTCCGTGATCCGCGCGAAACCAATCACCTTCGGGATCTGCGTGTTCGCATGCAGACCTGTGAGCTCGTCCCTGTGCCGCAACAACGGCTCGAGAATCGCCCGATGCGAGAATCGCTGCGCGAGCTCCAAATACTTCGTGTCACCTGTAATCGAATACACATCCGCCAGCACTTCGTTCATGCCGCCGTGCTCGGTCCGCAGCATGCCTTGCATCTGCTCGGTTGTCAGATTTCGCACCAGCGAATCGCACCAATCCGCCAGTCGCACGAGCACGTCCCGCGCCTGCGCATTCCCTCCGAGCAGCCACGCATCGCGCAATCCCGCGAAAAGCTTGTGCTCGTTATACCACGGCACCCACGCGCCGTTCAGGGAGAAATTCTGAAAGTTCAACTCCCCCTTCGCCACCGCATCCCACAACACCCGCCCCCGCGGAATTCCCCCGACATATCCGTCCCGGCTCGCCGCCTGACATTCCGCGAACTCTCGCACCATTTCGTCCATGCGACGTTTCATTTCCTGATCACCCGTCGCCGCCCACATCTGCGCCAGCGCCGTCAGGTAGTGACCGGCCGTGTGACCATCGAGCCCGCTGCTTTCCCAATTCGGATACTTCGGCGCCTTCGGCTCCAATCCCGCCTCGATCCGGAATGGCGCGAGCAAACGATGCACGTCATGCGCGAGCAGATAATCGCGGTTCAGATCTTGTGCGTGGCGCAGCGGCCCTTCGAGCAAACGGACATCGCGCAGCGAAAATAAACTCACCTCGTGCGCCCGGATCGCGGGCGCAAACGCGAACAAGGCCGAAATCGAAACGGAAGAAACGAAACGAAAAACGTGCATGATGGATCGGGGGTGAAAAGAAGCGACGTCCACGCGCCGCGCACCTCCTTCCTCTAGCCCCTGCTCCGCAACCCGTCGTCCCGGAAATCACAGGACGGTTCGGTAATCCCTCGCATCGCGTGTCGTTTCCCTCCGCCAATCATTTCGCGCAGCAAATCAACTTTGGTGCCCAAGCCGGGACTCGAACCCGGATGTCTTGCGACACAGGCTTCTGAGACCTGCGTGTCTACCAATTCCACCACCTGGGCAGCAGAGGGACGGGCAAAACATACGGCGCCGCCCGCCGGAGCAAGAAAATTGATTTCCGTCGCGATCCCCGCCCACACTGCTCGCTCGTGAACAAGGAAGCCGTCCTCGCCCAAATCCGTGCCGAAAAGATTGTCGGTCTTGTGCGGGCCGATCTGGGCGACGATCTCGCCGATACCGCCAAGGCCCTCGCCGAGGGCGGCGTGCATGCGCTCGAAGTCGCGATGACGACTCCCGCGGCGGTGCGCATCCTCGAAAAAGCGCATACCGCTCTCCCCGAATTCATTTTCGGCCTTGGCACCGTGCTCGATGTCGAAACCGCCCGCGCCGGCATCCTCGCTGGCGCTCGCTTCATCGTAACCCCTGCCCTGCGGCCCGAGGTCATCACGCTTTGCCGGCGCTACAATGTCGCGGTCATCAGCGGCGCCTACTCACCCGACGATATCGCCGCCGCTCATTCCGCCGGCGCCGACGCCAGCAAGGTTTACCCCGGCGAACTCTTCGGCCCGGCCTACCTCACTTCGCTGCGGGCCCAGGCACCCGGCGCCACGCTTATCCCCATCGGCGGCGTCACGCCCGAAACGCTCCCCGAATTTCTTCGCGCCGGCGCAGCGGCCGTCTTCGCCGGAGCCTCGCTCCTCGACGAAGCCGCACTTCGCGAACGCAATTGGAGAAACATCTCCGATCGCGCCCGCGCCTTCGCCGCTGCCGCCTCAACCGCGGTCAACGCGAGTTAACGACCTGCGGAGACCCCGCTTCGTGCGTTGCAGCGCGCACGACTTTACCGGGAAATTCGGCCGCAAATTGCACGTTGCGAGAGCCCGGCGTCCTTCCCAGAGCCGCGGCCTCAAATTTTAAGTCTGCATCGCGACGAAGTTTGCACCTTTGCCGCGGAACTATGGCACTCGCCAAGCAACGATGCGGAGCGAACGCGGCCTCCAGCGACGCGGATCTTCGAACCCAAACCCGATCATCGTCATGCTTCGCTGGATCATCACGTTCCTCATCATTGCTCTCATCGCCGGCTTGTTCGGATTCACCGGTGTGGCGGGCGCGGCGACCGATGTCGCTCGCATCTTGTTCTACATCTTCTTGGTGCTGCTCCTGATCGCGATCGTTGCGGGCTTGTTCCGCGGTTCGCCTCCCGCACCTTGACCGCGGGCGCGCAAGCGCTGGCTGCTCTACCGACGGCAATAACTCTGCCGCGGTGCATCGCATTCAACTCTTCCTCGACCACTCACAACTTTGCTTATGAAAACCAACCATACTCCCCTGAAGACCGCCACGGGCATCGCCGCCCTCGGCGTTGCCCTCCTCTTCACCGCGTGCTCCCGCGACAACGACACCGCAGCCACCACGGCGGCCACTGATCCCACGGCCCCAGCCGGCGCGACTTCGCCGACCGCGACCGCAAGTGCCGCGATGACCGACCGCTGGCAGGATCTCCAAACGTATTCCTACGATCGCCGAAACGAGTTCGCCGAAAAGGCCAACGACTTCGCCGAACGCCTCGATGATCGCATCGAAAATGCCCAAGGCGAAGCGTCGACCCGTCTCGCCGAAGCGCGCGACGAACTCCGCGAAGCCGCGAGCGCCGTAAGCAACGCCACCGCCGAAACGTGGGAATCCACGAAGGAACGCGTCGGCCGCGCCTGGACCAAAGCCGAGGCCGCGGCTCAAAGCATTGCCGAATAACGCCACCGGGCGTCTTTCGTCTCACTCGCGCGCCGCACGTCCCCGTGCGGCGCTTTTATTTTATCCGCGTCAATAATGCGGAGGCCGCTCGTCCTCAGGCGCCGCCGCGCCGCCACCCCGCCCTTCCGACGTCTGCGCGACCCGCATCGCCAGCACCGCCAACTCACGCCTGACCCGCTCGAGCGTCTCTGCCAGCTCCAGCATGGCCTTGTCTTGCTGAGTCACATGATGCTCGAGATACGCGATCTTCTCCTCGAGCCGCTGAATTTCCTCACTCACGGATACACGCTCCCCGCTTACGGCGATCGACGCAGCTTATCCAGCTCCGGCACGACCACCCGGGTGTAACAATCCGGACAAATCGAATGACTGAACTCGCTGCCAGTGCGCTCATTGATGTAACCTTCGATCTGCTGCCAGTAATTCTGGTCGTCGCGAATCTTCTTACAATAAGTGCAGATCGGCATCAGCTCCTCCAGCTGACGCACCTGGGTCGTATAACGCAAAATCCGCTCCGCCACGCGCAGGCGCGTCCATAGTTCCGTCACCTTGAGCGGCTTGGTCAAAAAGTCGTCCACCCCCGCGTCGGCCGCCGCGCGTTGATTCTCCTCCGTCGCCCCGCTGCTCGTGAGCAGGATGAAATACACATACTCCCCGCCGATCCGGCCACGCACTTTTCGACACAGCCCAAGCCCGTCCAAAACAGGCATCATCCAATCGCTCACGACCACGCGCACGGGCTCTTTCTGCAGGAGCGCCCAGCCTGACTCGCCGTCGCCAGCTTCTAGCACTTCGTGTCCGAGTCGACGCAGCGCCTGATGCAGAACCGCGCGGGAAACGGGATCGTCTTCGACGGCGAGAATTTTCACGCAGCCCCGAGGCTTGAGGCGCCCCCCGCCTCCATGCAATCGGGAAAATACCTCGACGTGGTCATGGCGCGCTTTTCCCGCGCGACTCCTTGTTCGCTACCGCTCGTTCAACCCACTGCATCAACTCCACCCACTCGAAAAGCCTCGGCAACACCGTCAGCGCTCCAGCACGGCGCGCCTCATCCAACTGTTGCCCTGCCACCCGAGTCGCCAGCAGCACAACACTCACCTGCGCAAATTCCGGTCGCGCCTTCATCGCGCGACATTCGTCCAAGCCCGCCTCGAACGAATCCGTCGCATCCAACAACACCAGATCAACCGCCTGCTCCCGCATCACAGGCAGCGCGCGTGCCACCGAATCCGCCGAAAGAGCCGTGATGCCCGCGTTCGAAAAGCAATACTCCATCGCCTCCCGGAATCCCGCGTAACGATCGATCACCAAGACCCGCGCGCTCACGACTTCATCTTCCTCCACATCTTCATTGTTTAACATTTTTTGTGTTCTCCCACACGTTGTCAACCAACAGCAATTAACTTTCATTCATCTCCCCACTTCCGTCGTCCGATTGACACCTCCCGCTCCCCGTCGCTACTCGTCGAGGCGATGGACTACACCCAGCTCTTCCGAAAGCTCCGCGAGACCAAGGGCCTCACGCTGGAACAGCTGGCAGAACTTGCGGCCATGCACCGCAACACCGTCGTCAACATCGAGGCCGGACGGCCCGTGAAATTCAAAACCATCGCCGCACTCATGCAGGAGATGGGCTACGATGCGTCCTCTCCGGAACTGAAAAGCATGGCGCTGCTTTGGCTCGAAGCTGTCAGCGGCATTCCGTTCTCCCGAACGGAGCCGCAGTCGACTGCCAAAAAACTGATCTCTGGCTACCGCTCGAGCGCCAAACAAGCCGTGCAACGGCTTGAAAAGGAAGTCCTCGCCGCCAACCTCGACGCTGAGCAAATCGGACACCTCATCTTCGCCGCGCGAAATCCCGAACTGCTTTCCCTGCTCGAAAATGTGCGCGATCTCACCACGCGTTTCGGTGCCCGCACGCCTTCGGTAGAACTGAAAGCTGCGGAAGACGCCGGCGATTACGACGCGGAGTAGCCAACGAGTTCGCGACCTCCACGTTCGCGCGCGCTCTCCAAATTTTCCGCGCGTCCACATCTCTCCCTTGCAGGAGCGCCGCGCGAAATCATCGTTCGCTATCTCCAGGTAGCGGAGCTACATGTCGCCCTTCGACTACTTCGAAACAGCTTCAACCGGTTGCCCTCGCTTACGCATACATCTTCGCCCGTCCGTCGGCCCGACCTTTGGGCTTTAGCGTTCGCCGCGCTCGCTACCGGCGCGGCCGTAGTCCAGTCCACCCTCCTCCAAACCGATCCGGTCTTCGCGTTCTATTATCTGGCCGTGGTCTTCAGTGCCGTGTTGGGCGGGAAGCGCGGCGGTATCCTGGCCATGCTCCTCGGAGCGGTCATCGCCTATTTCGTTTTCCACACGATCCCGCCGACCGCGCGACTGGTTCATCTCGCGTTGTTCATCACCGTCGCATCGCTCCTCATCGGCGTCGTCACGCGCATGCAACGCGTGACCAACCAACTCAAAGAAAGTGACCGCCGTTTCAGCGAGCTGCTCGGCCGGGTCGAGTTGCTCGCCAGCATGATCGACCGCGACGGTCGCCTCATCTATTGCAACGACCACCTCGTCGCCGTCACAGGCTGGCAACGGAAGGAGATCATCGGACGCGACGTCTTCACTTTTCTGATACCGCCGGAAAACGTGCCTGCCGTGAAGGATCTGTATGCCCGGCTCCTCGAGGACAAATCCACCACCTCCGAGGTGGAAATCCTCACCCGCCATCACGAACGCCGCCTCGTCCGCTGGAGCAGCACGATCCTGCGCTCCGCCACCGGCGAAGTGATAGGCGCGGCGAGTATCGGCCACGATGTGACGGACGAGCGCCGCGCGCAGTTCAACAACAAGCTGCTGGCCTCCATCGTCGAATCGACCGACGACGCCGTCATTGCCACCACGCTCGATGGCATCGTCACCAGCTGGAATCCCGGCGCCGAGCGAATCTTCGGCTACCGCGCCAGCGAAATGCTAGGCCGCTCCGTTTTCCTGCTCGCACCGGAAGACCGCCGCGCCGAGGTCAAATCCAACCTCGATCGCATCGCCGCCGCCGAACGTATCCAACAAGTGGAAACGGTTCGCCGCCATCGCGACGGCCGCCTGCTCGATCTCTCCATCACGCTTTCTCCACTCATCGACGACGCCGGCCGCATCGTGGGCTCCTCCGCCATCACGCGGGACATCGGCGATCGCAAAGCCGCCGAGCACGCGCTGCGCGATCTCTCCCACAAGCTCTTCATCGCAGAAGACCTGGAACGCGGCCGCATCGCCAAGGAACTCCACGATTCCACCGCCCAAAATTTGATCGCTGTCATGATGAGCCTGGAGTCCGTCCGAGAATCCGTCTCCGCCCGCTCTCCGCACAACGCCCGCCAATTGGAAGATTGTCTGGCCGTCCTCGAAAGCTCGACCCACGACATCCGCACGCTCGCTTACGTGCTGCATCCCGCGCGTTTCGATGACGATGGCCTCGTCGGCGCCCTCCAACACTACGTCTCGGGTTTCGTGGAACGCACGGGCATTCGCATGACGCTCGACTTGCAGCCTCACTTCCAACGTTTGTCGTCGGAGGTTGAAATGATTCTGTTCCGCCTTGTTCAAGAAGCGCTCGGCAACATCCACCGCCACGCGCGAACGAAAACCGGAACGATCCTGCTTCGCCGCGACGACACGACGGCGCGGCTCGAGGTCAGCGACGCCGGCTGCGGCATGCCCCTGGACGCCGCCGGAAACCCGGTGAAAATTGGCGTGGGCATCGCGGGAATGCGCGAACGAACACGACAAATCGGGGGCTCGTTCGATCTCGAATCAGGTCCTAACGGCACAACCATCCGAGTCACCGTGCCCGTAGTAAGAACGTTTCAATGAAGCCCGTCAGAATCCTTATCGCCGACGACCACGAGTTGGTCCGGGACGGAATCAAAGCCCGCTTGGAAAAGCGGGCCGGCTGGATTGTCTGCGCCGAAGCCAGCACCGGACGAGAGGCCGTGAGCCTCACCGAACAACTTCGACCCGACGTGGCCGTGCTCGATATCGGCATGGCCGAGCTCAACGGCATCGAAGCCGCAGCGCAGATTCGCAAGCGCTGTCCCGATACCGAGGTCTTGATGCTCACCCTTCAAGACTCCGAACAACAGGTTCAAGCCGCCTTCGCCGCCGGCGCGAAAGGTTTCATCCTGAAGACCGACGCCGCGCGTTTGTTGGAAGAAGCGATCGATGCCTTGCTTCAGCGCGAACCCTTCCTTTCCGGAAAAATCGCTGGACAGGTATTGAACGGTTTTCTGTCTCCCCCCGAGATTCGGCAATCGAGCACCCGCCTAACTGCCCGCGAGCGCGAGATCGTGCAGCTGCTCGCCGAAGCGAAAACGAACAAGGACATCGCCCGCATCTTGGGAGTCAGCGTGAAGACCGTGGACGCCCATCGGTCTAATATCATGCGCAAGCTGGACTTGCATTCGGTCGCCGAATTGGTCCGCTTCGCCATTCGCAACGGAATCATCCAAGCCTAGAGTCCGGCCCGAACACCCTGAAGGAGTAAGGTAAATACCTTAAGGCAACTCCCGCGCCAAATATCAGGCATCGCGGAAATTTGCAGCGCAGTGAGGAAAGGTAGCTTTCCGGCATGCAGCGGATGCTCATGCAGAGCCTAGGGGTTTCTCTGGAGGGAAGGAGGAAGACATTCCTCACCTGCCTTGGAGAACGCAACGACGCTGTCCACTGGCGCGCAAATACTTACGAATTTCGAGCAGCCTGATGACGGTTCCATCGCTTCCCTCCACCCAGCATGATCGAGGTGCCTCTCCTGCGAATGCCCCTCATACGCTCGTGGTGTTTGGGCTCGATGATCGTCGTTTCGCCCTCCGGCTCGCCGCCGTCGAACGCGTGTTGCCGGCGGTTGAGATCGTGCCGCTGCCGCAAGTCCCCGCCATCGTTCGCGGCGTCATCAACGTCGAAGGGCGCATCATTCCTGTCGTCGATATCCGCGCCCGCTTTTCGCTTCCGCCTCGAGCACTCACCGTTTCCGACCACCTCCTGATCGCACAAACCCGGCGCCGACCGGTCGCGCTCGTGGTCGACGCCGTCATCGGCGTCACGGAAACCAACGAAATCGTCGCCACCGAACGATTCGCCGACAACGCCGCTTACATCGAGGGCGTGGTTACGCTGAACGGCGATCTCGTCGTTATCCACGATTTGGATACGTTCCTGTCCGCGACCGAATCCGCGGCGCTCGAGGCCGCATTGAATGCGAGCACGTCACGATGACGCCCGCGGTTCCCAGTTACGTTCTGGATAATCTCCGCGATCTCGTGAGCAACGAGCTCGGCCTGAATTTCCCGCCCGCCCGCGCGGCCGATCTTCAACGCGGACTGGCCTCCGCCGCTCGCGAGCTGAAGCTCCCCGGCGTCGACGAACTCGCGCTCTGGCTGCGTTCCGCCTCCGGCCCCGCACGGTCTGCTCTCCTCGCCCGGCACCTCACCGTCGGAGAAACTTATTTCTATCGTCACCGCAGCCTCTTCGACGCACTCGAAGAACGAATTCTCCCCGACGTGATTCGTGCCAAGAGGCCCGCCCGCAAGCGTCTGCGTCTCTGGAGCGCAGCGTGCTGCACCGGCGAGGAAGCGTATTCGCTTGCGATCGCGGTCTCTCGCACACTCCCCGATCTGAGCGAGTGGGACGTTTCCATTATCGGAACCGATGCGAACACCCGCTTCCTCCAAAAAGCCGAAAAAGGCGTGTTCGGCGCCTGGTCCTTTCGCGAGACCCCGCCGGCGTTTCGTGAACGCTACTTTTCACGTTGCGCCGGAGATCAGTGGCAAGTCCGCCCCGAGATTCGCCGGTTGGTAACGTTCTCCCAGACCAACCTCGCCGACGAACTGTCGCCCGATAGCCGGTTTCGCGGATCCGATATCATCTTCTGCCGGAACGCGCTCATCTACTTCACTCCGGAACAAGCCACGCGATTGATCGCGCGGCTCGCGAGCTGCCTCCCGGACGGCGGCTGGCTCATGACCGCGCCGAGCGAAACCGCGCTCGCAGCTCTGCCAACGCTCGCTCCCGTCCAATTTCCCGGTGCAATGGCGTTCCGGAAAACCTCTCGTCGAACCTCGCCAGCGCCCGCTTCTGCCGTGAATTCTCCCGCAGAGCCGCCTGTCGACCTCGCCCCGCTCACTCGAGCGTTCTCGTGGCCCAGCGATCCGTCACCAGCGCAACCTGCGGTCAACCCTCCCGCTCCCTCGCTGGCCCACTCCCCACGCCCGGAAAACGCCCCGGCCAATGACGATCACGCCGCTGATCTTGCTCGCGCCGCGCGCACCTCCGCCAACCAACGCCGCTTCCCCGAAGCTCTCGCGCACTGCGACGAACTCGTCGCGTTGAACAAATGCGACGCCTACGCCCACTACCTGCGCGCCGGCATTCTCGCCGAAGCGGACGCGCCCGAGGCAGCCATCGAGGCGTTGAAGCGAGTGCTCTATCTCGAACCCGATTTCATCCTCGCACATTTCGCACTCGGGAACTTTTACCGCCTCAACGGGGACTCGGACCGCGCCGCTCGCCATTTTGCCCACGCGCTCGATCTCGCCCGTCAACAGCCGCCCGACCAACTCGTCCCGGCGTCCGACGGACTCACCGCCGGCCAGCTCGCTCAAACCCTCGCCGTGATGCACGAGCCTCCCACCTTCCGCTGATCCGCTTCGACTCCGAATGCAGCACCCCGCTCCTTCCCAAGACACTCTCGCCATTCTGCGTGCGCGCGCTCGGGCCTTCGCGCGCGAGCCCGAACGCGAGACCACCGAAGCGACCATCGAAGTCGTGGAATTCAGCCTGGCAGACGAACGCTACGCCTTGGAGACAGCGTGCATAGCCGAGGTTTACCCGCTCGAGGATCTCACACCTCTGCCCTGCACTCCCGCTTTTGTCCTGGGACTCGTAAACGTGCGGCGGCGGATCTTCCCGGTCCTCGATCTCAAGCGGTTCTTCGATCTGCCGGAACAAGGCATCACCGACCTCCACCGTATCCTCCTTGTGGATGCACAGGGCCAGAAGTTCGGCATCGTGGCCGACGCGATCGCCGGCGTCCGACAAATCCCGCTCTCGCATCTTCAACCCGCTCTTCCAACGATGAACGGTATCCGCGTCGAATATCTCAAAGGCATCACGCCTGAACGCGTTGTCGTCCTCAACGGCAATGCCATCGCCGCGGATCGCCGCATCCTCGTGCACGAAGAGGTGGAGCAATAGTCCACCGCCCCCTTCCCCCCAGCCGCAGCAAACCCACCCACACCCATGATAAAAACGACAGTAGGCACCAAGATCGGCGCAGGTTACGCCCTCGCCCTGCTGATCCTCATCGCCATTGGCACCGTGTGCTATCAGAGCACGGCGCGCTTGATGGATACTTCCTCTCGCCTTTCGCACACGCATGCCGTGCTGAAGGCGCTCGTGGCTGTGACGCACGACTTGGTCGACGCGGAAACCGGGCAACGCGGCTATATCATCACAGGCGAAGATGCTTACCTCGATCCCTATAATCTCGGTGTCAGTGCCTCCGAACAAAACCTCCGCGCGCTGCGCACGCTCGTGCGCGACAATCCCAACCAACAGCGCCGCTTGGACCGCCTCGAACCTCTGATTCGCGATCGGCTGGTTCGGTTGAAAGAGGGCATCGACGGCCGCCGAGCCAACGGGTTTGAGGCCGGTCGTGAGTGGATCCTCTCGGGAGTCGGCAAGGAGCAGATGGACGAGATTCGCCGCATCGCCGCCGAAATGGAAACCGAGGAAACCACATTGCTGGCCGACCGCACCACCGCCGCCGAGACGACCGCGCGCAACGCCCGTCTCGTCATCACGCTGGGCACGCTGGGCGCCTTCATCATCCTTGGCGTCGCTGGGATGGTCATCACGCGGAATATCGCCGGCCCGCTCCGCGCGCTCTCCGCCAATGCGGAGCGGATCGCAATCGGCGATCTCTCCGGCACCATCGCCATCAGCAACCGCACCGACGAGGTCGGCCGGCTCACGCAGGTGTTCGCCCAGATGACGCGCTGGTTGAATGACACGGCCGGCGTCGCCAGTCGCATCGCCTCCGGCGATCTGCGCGGGAAGGTTCAGCCGCAGTCCGAAAAGGATGTGCTCGGCCAAGCCTTCGCTGCGATGGTCGACAACCTGCAGCGCCTCACCAGCGACTTGAACCACGGCGTCAGCATCCTCGGAGCGTCGGCGAGCGAAATCTCCACGTCCACGTCGCAACTCGCCGCCAGCGCCAGTGAGACCGCCACCGCCGTCGGCGAAACGACCACGACGGTCGAAGAAGTCCGTCAAACCGCGGAAATCTCCAGTCAGAAAGCCCGCGCCGTTTCCGACACGGCACAGCGCGTCGCGCAAATTTCCCAAACCGGCCGCAAGGCCACGCAGGACACCGTCGAGGGCATGACGCGTATCCGGGAACAAATGACATCGATCGCCGAAAGCATGGTGCGCTTGAGCGAGCAGAGCCAGGCGATCGGGCAGATCGTGGCCACTGTTGAAGACCTCGCCGCGCAGTCCAATCTTCTCGCCGTCAACGCCGCCATCGAAGCCGCCAAGGCCGGCGAACACGGCAAGGGCTTCACCGTGGTCGCGCACGAAGTGAAGAGTCTTGCCGAGCAGTCTAAACAAGCCACGGGCCAGGTGCGCACGATCTTGAACGAGATCCAGAAAGCCACCAGCGCCGCCGTGCTTGCAACCGAACAAGGCAGCAAGGCCGTCGAGGCCGGGGTCGGCCAATCCGCCCAAGCCGGACAATCGATCCAAACACTCGCGGCCAGCGTTGCCGAGGCCGCGCAAGCCGCCGCGCAAATCGCGGCCTCCAGCCAGCAGCAGCTGGTCGGCGTCGACCAGGTCGCCTCCGCGATGGAAAGTATCAAGCAAGCCAGCACGCAAAACGTGGATAGCGCGAAACAGCTGGAGTCGGCGGCCCGCGATCTCAAGCAGCTGGGCGAAAAGCTGCGCCTCCAGATCGAACGTTACAAGGTGTAGCCACGGCACCCGTGAGCGAAAACGAAGCGGAATTCCTCGAACGGCTGCGCGCCACCTTCCGGGTGGAAGCGGACGAACATGTCCAAGCCATCTCGGCCAGTTTGCTCGAGCTGGAAAAAGCTCCGTCGCCCGCAGCCAACACCGCCGCCATCGAGCAGATTTTCCGGCACGCTCACAGCCTGAAGGGCGCCGCACGCGCCACCAACTTCCCGAAGATCGAAGCGATCTGCCAGGCTCTGGAAACTGTCTTCGCCGCCTGGAAGCGAAGCACTCTCCCGGTCAACACCGATACGTTCGACGTGTTCCACCGGGCGATGGACGCAATTCGTCAGCTCACTTCCGCGGCCGATGCGACCTCTCCCGCCCGCAATCCTCAGCTCTCGCAACTGCTCGCACAGCTGACTCAGCTGACAAGTTCGAGCACGTCCACCCCCTCGCAAGCCGCCTCGCCCACCGCTCGAATTGCCGAGCCCCCGCTCATTCGGCCCTCCGAACCGCCACCCGCGGCACCACCCGCATTGGCGCCCGTTTCGTCGACCGAACCGCCGGCTGCATCCACGTCGGCCGCGCCGCTCGCGCTCGCCGAAACCGTCCGCATTTCCACCGCCAAGCTCGACCAACTCCTGCTCGAAGCCGAGGAAATGCTGGTCGTCAAACAGTCCGCGGCTCAGCGCGCAGCCGATCTCCAACATCTCGAACAGTCACTCTCCGAGTGGAGCCTGCGCTGGGATCGCCTCCAGCCCCAGCTTCGCGCGTGGCGCTCCCAAGATCCGCAGGATCGTGCCCACATTTCGATTTCCGAATTCCTGGAATGGAACGCCGGCTACCTCCGCGCGCTCGAGCAGCGTCTGCGAAGCATGAGCAAAACCGCCGCGCAGGATCGACACGATGTCTCCCGTCGCGTGGACGACTTGCTGCTCGATTCGAAACAGCTGGTCATGCTCCCTTTCTCCACGCTGACGGATTTATTCCCCAAGCTCGTTCGCGACCTCAGCCGGGATCAGGGAAAATCCGTCGAATTCATCACTCGTGGCGGTGAGGTCGAAATCGACAAGCGCATCCTCGAGCAGATGAAGGACCCGCTCATTCATCTGCTTCGAAACTCGATCGACCACGGCATCGAGGCGCATCGTGGCGCCAACCAGCCCAACAAATCCCCTCGCGCCACACTCCTGCTCGCCGCCACATTGATCGGCGGCAACAAGGTTGAAATCGTCGTTTCCGACGACGGCGCCGGCATCGATCGTGCCCGCGTGAAACAGTCCGCGATTTCTCGCGGAATCGTCACGCCGGACACAGCGCGCAGCTTGGACGATCGCAAAACGCTCGACCTCATCTTTCAATCCGAAGTCTCCACCAGCCCGATGATCACCGAGATCTCCGGGCGCGGCCTGGGCCTCGCAATCGTGCGCGAGCACTGCGAAAAACTCGGCGGCGAGGTCAACGTCGACAGCACACCCGGAAAGGGAACGACGTTCACCATTACTCTGCCGCTCACGCTCGCGACGTTTCGCGGCATCCTCGTGCGATCGGGAGAACAGACGTTTGTCGTGCCGACCGCCTACGTCGCACGCGTGGCCCGCATCAAGCTCTCCGACGTCAAAACCGTCAAAAATCGTGAAACGATTTCGTTCGAGGGCCGCGCGGTCGCCCTCGCGCAACTCGCCGCCGTGCTCAATCTCCAAGCCCGTTCTTCCCAGGCGCCTCCTGGCGATTTCATCTCCGTCATTGTGGTCGGGACGGGTCAGGAGCAAATCGCGTTCGCCGTGGATGCGATCCTGCACGACGAAGAGGTCCTCGCGAAGAGCTTTTCCCGTCCTCTCTCCCGCGTGAGAAACATCGCCGGCGCCACCGTCCTCGCCTCCGGAAAAATCGCTCCCATCCTCAACGTTGCCGACCTCATCAAATCCGCGCGTCACGGCGGCGCGCGATCTTCCGCGTCGCCCTCCTCCTCTTCCGCTGCGCCAGCTGTTGCTCGCTCCCGCTCGGTCCTGCTCGCCGAAGACTCGATCACGTCACGCATGCTGTTGAAGGGAATTCTGGAGTCCGCCGGCTATCGCGTCACGACCGCCGTCGACGGCATGGATGCATGGACGCTCCTCCACACCGACGATTTCGATCTCGTGGTTTCGGATGTCGAAATGCCCCGCCTGAATGGATTCGATCTCTGCGCCCGCATCCGCGCCGACAAGAAGAACGGCGACAAACCCGTCGTGCTGGTCACCGCCCTTGCCACCTCCGCCGACCGCGAACGCGGCATCGATGTCGGCGCCAGCGCTTACATCGTAAAAAGCAGTTTCGATCAGAGTAATCTGCTCGAAGTCGTCCGCCGCCTCACCTGATGTCGCCCCAGCTCGCCATCAACGTGCTCCTCGTCGACGACTCGCCGTCGTCCCGCCTGCTGTTGCGGCATATCCTGACTACTGATACACGCTTCGCCATCCTCGGCGAGGTCGGCAGCGGCGCCGAAGCCCTCGCGTTTCTCAAACAGCGGCGGCCTGACGTAATCGTGATGGATGTCCACATGCCCGGCATGGATGGCTACGAGACCACGCGGCAGATCATGCAGACCCAGCCGCTGCCAATCGTGATTTGCACGGGCGTGCCGAGCCCCGACGAAGCGTCGGATAAGTTTCGCGCGCTCGACGCCGGCGCGCTCGCTTTGGTGGCGAAACCCGCCGGACCGGGCCATCCCCAACACGCGGAAACGGCCGCGAAGCTCATCGAAACCGTTGCGTTGATGTCCGAGATCCGCGTCGTGAAACGCTGGCCGCGCGAACGCGTCTCCCGCCCGCCCTCTCTCCCGCGGCCCAGCAGAGAACCCGCGGCGATCGACGTGATCGCCATTGGCACCTCCACCGGCGGACCGCCGGTTCTTCAAGCCATCCTCGCCGGCCTCCCCACCGATCTGCCCGCGCCGGTCATGATCGTGCAGCATATCTCCATGGGTTTTCTCCCGGGACTGGTCGAGTGGCTGCAGCAGTCCACTCGCTTGCCCATTCACATCGGAGCGCATGGTCAGGCCATGCAGCCAGGCAACGCGTATCTCGCGCCGGATTGCTACCACATGGGGATCGGCCAACAGAAACAGATCGTCCTCAGCCGAAGTGAACCGGAAAACGGACTCCGGCCTTCCGTCTCCTTCTTGTTTCGATCCGTGGCCTCCGTCTGCGGCGCACGATCCATCGCCGTGTTGCTCACCGGAATGGGTCGCGACGGCGCCCAAGAGCTCAAGGAACTCAAGACGCTCGGCGCGATCACCATCGCGCAGGACGCCGAGTCGTCCGTCGTCCACGGCATGCCCGGCGAAGCCATTCGTCTCGGCGCCGCCCACTACGTTCTCCCGCCCGAACGTATCGCCACCGTGGTTACAAACCTGACCTTGGGCCATTCGCCCGACTCCAGCCGCCCGCGGGCCGCGCTCTAAGACAATTCGATCGTGATGCGAAATTCTGACCTCAACTCGCCCGAAATCCTCGTCGTCGAAGACAGCCTCACTCAGGTCGAACGCCTGAAACACCTGCTCAACCGTAAGAACTACCGATTCCGCATCGCGCGCAACGGTCGCGAAGGCCTCGAAGCCGTCGCCGAACGCCGTCCCACGATCGTCATTAGCGACATCGTCATGCCCGAAATGGACGGCTATGAACTCTGCTGCCGGATCAAGCAGGATCCCGCCACCCGCAACCTTCCCGTCATTCTTCTCACCTCGCTCAGCGATCCCGTCGATGTGGTGAAAGGTCTCGAATGCGGCGCCGACAACTTCGTCTTCAAGCCTTACGATGAGGACTACCTGCTCTCGCGAATCAATTTCGTGCTGGCGCACCATCATCTGCGCGAAATCGAAAACACACGCATGGGCGTCGAGGTGTTCTTTGCGGGACGCAGCTTCTACATCACTTCCGACCGCCTGCAGATCCTCAATCTGCTCCTCTCCACGTATGAGACCGCCGTGGCGCGCAACCACGAACTCGCGTCCGCGCGCGATCAGTTCCGCGAGCTCAACGAAACACTCGAGCAAAAGGTGCAGGAGCGCACCGCGGCGTTGCAGCAGGAGGTCGCCGAACGCGCTCGCGCCGAAGCCGAAGTGCGCCGGCTGAATGCCGAACTCGACCAGCGCGTCCGCCAGCGCACCGCCGAACTCGAGCGCATCAACGAGGAGCTCGAGGCGTTTTCGTATTCAGTTTCCCACGACCTGCGCGCGCCCCTGCGGCACGCCAACGGGTTCGCGACGCTGCTGCAGAAGCGGATCGCCGATAAATTGGACGGCACCGGCGTGCATTACCTCAAACAAATCGCGGACGCGTGCGTGCGGATGGCGACCTTGATCGAGGATCTCCTCGAGTTTTCCCGCACCGGCCGCACCGAACTCCGGCAGACGCCGCTCGATCTCAATTCCATCGTCGCCGAAACCGTAGGCGATCTCGAACAGGAAACCAAGGGCCGTCGCATCGAGTGGAAAATCCATCCGCTGCCGACGGTCTGCGCCGACGCCGCTTTGCTGCGTCAGGTCTTCGCCAATCTCCTCGGCAACGCCGTCAAATACACCCGCACCCGCGAGATCGCCGAAATCGTTGTCGGCATGGAATCGCGCGAGAGCGAGGTCGTCATTTTCGTTCGCGACAACGGCGTCGGCTTCGACATGCGCTACGCCTCGAAACTTTTCGGCGTGTTCCAACGACTTCACGGCGCTGATCAATTCGAAGGCACCGGTATCGGACTGGCCAATGTCCGCCGCATCGTCTCGCGACACGGCGGCCGCACCTGGGCCGAATCCGCTCCCGACCAGGGTGCCACGTTTTTCTTCAGCCTTCCCACTTCGTCCCCCGGTTCCGGTCATCCGCTTTAACATCACATGCACTCTCTCCCTTCCCGCACCAGCCCCGACGAAATCCTCATTGTCGAAGACAGCGCGACCCAAGCCGAACGCCTCCGCTACATCCTCGAGAAAAACAATTATCGCTTCGCCGTCGCCCGCAACGGCGCCGAAGCGCTCGCGCGCATCGCCGTTCAATGCCCTTCCCTCGTCGTCAGCGATATCGTGATGCCCGAGATGGACGGCTACGAACTCTGCCGGCGGCTCAAACAGGAAGAGCGTTTCCGCAATGTGCCCGTGATCCTGCTCACCTCCCTCAGCGATCCCGTCGACGTCGTGAAGGGACTCGAGTGCGGCGCGGACAACTTCATCTTCAAGCCCTACGAGGAACGTTATCTCGTCTCCCGCATCGGCTACATCCTCGCGAACCGCCACCTTCGCGAAATCGAATTCACCCGCATGGGCGTCGAAGTTTTCTTCGCCGGTCGGAAATTTTTTATCACCTCGGACCGCCTGCAGATCCTCAACCTCCTGCTCTCCACCTACGAAACCGCTGTGGAGCGCAATCGCGAGTTGGCGAACGCGCGCGACGAGATGCGCCATCTCAACGAAACGCTCGAAGCCCGCGTGCAGGAACGCACCGCCGCGCTCCAAGCCGAAATCGTCGAGCGCAAGCAGGCCGAAGCCCACGTGCGCGAACAGGCCGAACTGCTCAACAAAGCCAGCGACGCCATCGTGGCGCTCGATCTTGAACATCAAATCACCTACTGGAACGCGAGCGCCGAACGGCTCTACGGCTGGTCAGCCTCCGAAGCGCTGGGACGGCCGATCACCGATCTGAAGTTGAGCGCTTCAGTCGATTATTTCTCCGCCGCGCACACCGAGTTGCTCGCCAACGGCGAATGGCGCGGCGAATTCGAAATCACGACCAAACACGGCTCCTCCAAATACATTTCGAGCACGTGGAGCCTGGTGCGCGGCGACGACGACCAGCCGCGCTCGATTCTCGCAATCGATACGGACATCACCGAACGCAAGAAGCTCGAATCGGAACTCCTCCGCGCCCAGCGAATGGAAAGCATCGGCATGCTCGCCGGCGGCGTCGCCCACGACCTCAACAACGCCCTCGCCCCCGTGTTGATGGCCACCGAATTGCTGCAGTCCGGCTGCACCGATCCGCAACAACGACATCTGCTCGGCCTCATCCGCGCCGGTGCCGATCGCGGAGCCGCCATGGTCAAGCAGGTCCTCACATTCGCGCGCGGCGCCGAAGGCAAACGCGGTCACGTGCAGGTCAAACACGTGCTGCGCGAAATCGAGGATCTCGCGCGTCAAACGTTCCCCAAATCGATCTCCATCCAAACGGAACCCACGCGCGACCTTTGGCCGCTGATCGCCGATCCGACTCAGCTGCACCAGGTGCTGCTCAACCTCTGCGTCAACGCCCGCGACGCCATGCCTCTCGGCGGTAAACTCACACTCTCCGCCACCAACATGGAGGTCGACGAAAGCTACGCCCGCATGACCTCCCACGACATGAAGCCGGGACCGTTCGTGGTTCTTAGTGTAACCGACACCGGAACGGGCATGCCCCCGGAGGTATGCGCGCGAATTTTCGATCCGTTCTACACCACGAAGTCTTCCGACAAAGGCACCGGTCTGGGACTCTCCACCGTCCAAAGCATCGTGAAAAATCACGGTGGCTTCGTCACCGTCCGAAGCACTCCGGGCGTCGGCACCGAATTCAAGGTTCATCTCCCCGCTGAAGCCGGCGCCGCCGTGCAAACCACCGCCGCCCCCAAGCCCGCGCGCCCCATGGGCTCGGGCGAACTCATCCTGGTCGTCGACGACGAATCCGCCATCCGCAACATCGCTGCGCAAACGCTCCAGACGTTCGGTTATCGCGTCCTCACCGCCGCCGACGGCGCCCAGGCCGTCGCCATCTGCGCACAACACCGCGACAGCCTTCGCGCGATGCTCGTCGACATGTCGATGCCCATCATGGACGGCAACGCCGCCATTCACGCCGCGCGAACTCTCGCTCCGAACATCAAGGCGATCGCCGCCAGCGGCCTCGATCCGAGCTCGCGCGAAACCTCCACCGCGCAGCGCGTCGTCGCCGACGCCACGCTCAACAAACCTTACAGTGCCGACGAACTGCTCCAAGCCGTTCACGACGTGCTCAAACAATCGCCGACCAACAGCACACGAAGTCCAGTCTAGTCCCTCGCGACTTCACACCCGTCCCACCGTTCTTTTATCGCGCAATGGCTAGAATCCTCATCGTCGATGACACCCCGGATCTCCTCCAAGTCCTGGTCATGATCCTCCGCGATGCCGGGCACATCATCACCGCCGCACGCGACGGTCAGGAAGCGCTCGGTCTGCTCAAACGCATCGAGTTCGACCTCATGATCACGGACATCGTGATGCCGAACAAAGAGGGCTTGGAAACGATCATGGAAGCCCGCCGCGCCGTGCCTCACCTCAAGATCATCGCGATGTCCGGCGGCGGCTGGTTCCCCTCGCAACAATACCTCGCCATCGCCGAAAAGCTCGGAGCCTCCGCCATCCTATCCAAGCCGTTCAGCGGCGACGACGTGCTCGCCGCCGTGAGTCGCGTGCTGTCCGCTACGGAGGAGCGCCAGAGCTGAAGGGGCGCGCGCGAGACGTGCGGCGAAGGTCTATTTTAAACCTTCAGCCGCGCGCCAGTCATCACGAGTTCATCGCGCTCGACCGCAAACGTCACCTCGCTGTCCTCCTCGATCTCGCCGCGGATCAGCGCTCGCGCCAGCTTCGTCTCGATGTTGCGCTGCAGGAAGCGTTTCAACGGCCGCGCTCCGAACACCGGATCGTAGCCTTTCTCCGCCACCCATGCCTTGGCGGTGTCGTCCAGCTTCACCGTGACCCGTCGTTCCGCCAGGCGCTTGTTCAAATCCGCGAGCAACAGATCCACGATGCTCGTGATCTCTTCCAGCGAGAGCGGCTTGAACAGAATCGTCTCGTCAATGCGGTTGAGAAACTCCGGTCGGAAGCTGCGCCGCAATTCCGCCATTACGCTCTCGCGCACGCTGTCGGGAATCGCCTCGCCCGTCACGCCTTCGAGCAGAAACCGCGAGCCGATGTTCGAGGTCATGATGATGACCGCGTTCTTGAAATCCACGGTGCGGCCCTGCGCATCGGTGATGCGGCCGTCGTCGAGCACTTGTAGCAGAACGTTGAATACGTCCGGGTGCGCCTTCTCGATTTCGTCGAAAAGCACGACCGCATACGGCTTCCGCCGCACCGCCTCGGTCAACTGACCGCCCTCGTCGTATCCCACGTATCCGGGAGGCGCGCCAATCATGCGGGCGACGCTGTGCTTCTCCATGTATTCCGACATGTCGATGCGCACCATCGCCGCTTCCGAATCGAACAGCGTTTCCGCGAGGCTTTTCGCCAGTTCGGTCTTGCCCACCCCCGTCGGCCCGAGAAACAGAAAGCTTCCGACCGGGCGGCGCGGATCCTTGATGCCGCTGCGCGCGCGCAAAATCGCCTCCGTCACCAGTGTCACCGCTTCGTCCTGGCCGATCACGCGTTCGTGCAGCACTTCCTCGAGCCGCAACAGTTTCTCCTTCTCGCCTTCCACAAGTCGCGTCACCGGCACGCCGCTCCATTTCGAGACCACTTCCGCGATCTCTTCCTCGGAGACTTCCTCCTTGAACAAGGTCGTCGCGCTGCCGGCTTTTTCGAGCCGTTTCAACTCCGCTTCCATCTGCGGAATCTTTCCGTGTCGCAGCTCCGCGACTTTGTTCAAATCATACGCGCGCTCCGCTTTCTCCATCTCGAGTCGCGCCGCTTCGATCGCTTCACGCAGTTTGCGCATCTTCTCGATCGCGCCTTTCTCGCGCTCCCAGTGAAGCTTGATCGCATTGGCTTTCTCGCGCGCTTCGGCGAGCTCCTTGCGCAACGCCTCCAACCGCCGCGCACTCGCTTCATCCTTCTCCTTGGCGAGCGCCGTCTCCTCGATCTCCAGCCGCAACACGCGCCGCGTGAGCTCGTCGAGCTCCTGCGGCATCGAGTCCATTTCAGTGCGAATCATCGCGCACGCCTCGTCCACGAGGTCGATCGCCTTGTCCGGCAGAAAACGATCGCTGATGTAGCGATTCGAAAGCACGACCGCGCTCACCAGCGCGTTGTCCTGGATCTTCACGCCGTGGTGCAGCTCGAACCGCTCGCGCAACCCGCGCAGGATCGAAATCGCGTCTTCCACCGTCGGCTGGTCCACCACCACGGGCTGGAACCGCCGCTCGAGCGCCGCGTCCTTTTCGATGTGCTTGCGATACTCGTCGAGCGTCGTCGCTCCGATGCAGTGCAGTTCGCCGCGCGCGAGCATCGGCTTCAACAGATTGCCCGCATCCATCGCGCCTTCGGTTTTTCCCGCGCCCACAATCAGGTGCAGCTCGTCGATGAAGAGCACAATGCGCCCATCACTTTGCTTGATCTCGGTCAGGACCGCCTTCAGCCGCTCCTCGAATTCGCCGCGGTATTTCGCGCCCGCGACGAGCGCGCCCATGTCGAGGGCGAAGATCGTTTTGTCCTTCAACCCTTCCGGCACGTCGCCCCGCAGGATGCGTTGCGCGAGGCCTTCCACGATTGCCGTCTTTCCAACGCCCGGTTCGCCGATCAGCACGGGATTGTTCTTTGTCTTGCGGGAAAGGATACGGATCGTGCGGCGAATCTCTTCGTCGCGTCCGATCACCGGATCCATTTTCCCCTTCCGCGCCTGCGCCACCAAATCGATGCCGTATTTTTCCAGCGCCTGATACGTCGCTTCCGGATTATCGGTCGTCACGCGCTGCGATCCGCGCACATCGCGCAACGCCTTCAGCACCGTCTTGCGGTCCAGATTGAAGCTCTTGAACAGATTCCTCAGCCCTTCCGGTTTCGCCACTTCGAGCAAACCGAGGAACAGATGCTCCACCGAAACATACTCGTCTTTCAGCTGCTCCGCTTCCTGCTCCGCGCGCGTCAGCGCCTCGTTCACCGCCTGCGTCACGTAGATCTTCGACGTATCGACGCTACCCGTGACTTTTGGCAACCGCTCCAGTTCGCGATCCACTGCGAGCTGCATCGCTCCCGGCCCGAGCGCCAGCTTCTCCAACAATCCGGGCACGATTCCATTCTCCTGAGCCAGCAACGCGGCGAGCAGATGCCAGGTATCGACTTCGTTGTGATTCTGTCGTCGCGCGATGCTTTGCGCATCGGCGATCGCCTGGCGTGACATTTGAGTGAGCTTGGCAAAGTCCATGATTCGCCCCTTTCGCAGCCTTCGCGCCAATATGTCAGGCCCTTTCTCCCTCGCAACTCGTCCGCCGCTCGGCTGAACGAGAGACAATTCGCGCCGCCTGATCCCGCGCGGCGCGCCACCTTGTCTTTTTCGTGGCGGGGTCTCTCAACCCCGCCCGTGGTGCGACCTCATCGCAACTTCGCGAACGAAGCCTGCAGTAACGCCAGATCCGAAGCGCCTTTCGTGCGCTCCTTCGCCTTCGCGATCAATCCGGCTTCGAGCTGGTTCTTCGTCGGACGCTGCTTCTCGTAAAACACGCCGAACGATCCAGGCCACGCTTCGTTGGCCAGCTTGAACGCGGCCACTTCATCGCTCGTGTCGTGACGCAACGCGTCCTCCGGTGTGCCGTCGTGTTTCCTCTCTTCGATGAGCTTGAAAGCGCCGCCTTTGCGCGGATTTCCCGCATCGAATGCTCCCGGATAAAATTCGACGCACTCGGACAAAATCTCGACCACGGAAAATCCAGGATGCTTCGCCGCGCGCAGCATCATCTCGGTCATGTGATTCACCTGCGTCGCATGGCTGCGCGCCACAAAGGTCGCGCCGCTGTTGAGCAGCGTGCGCATCGGATTGATCGGTTGGTCGATCGCGCCCGTCGGATCCGTCTTTGATTTGAATCCGAGCGGCGACGTCGGCGACGTCTGCTTCTTCGTCAGTCCATAGACGAAGTTGTCCATGATCACATACGTGAGATTCACGTTCTTCCGCGCGGTGTGAACGAGATGATTGCCGCCAATCGAGAACCCGTCGCCGTCGCCGCCGAACGCAAACACATGCAGTTCGTCATCGCTCAGGCTGATGCCCGCCGCAAACGGCAGCGAGCGTCCATGAAGGAAGTGTCCGCCGTGTGTGTTGACGAAATACGGAAACCGCGAGGAACAACCGATGCCCGCAAACGTCACGATCTTCTCGTGCGGGTAGTTTAGCTTTTCCAACACGCGATAAAACACCGCGAGCACGGCGAAATCGCCGCAGCCGGGGCACCAGGTGGGATGATCGGCCGTAAGAAGTTTCTTCGTAAGCTGCGTGTTCGCGATCGGAGCAGCCGGGGTCGAGACCAGGGGAGTAGCGACGGTGGACATCGAGAAAAAAATTAAAGGTTTTCGGATGGGGTTCAGCGAACGCGGGCAAGCGCGCTGTGCGACAATGCGCCGAGCGACGCATCGAGCGCCCGGCTCTCGAGGTGGCGGGCCACACCCGCAACGATCTCGCTCACTTTGAACGTAAGCCCGTCGGTCTTCGTCACGCTCACGATCGCGGGATTCGCGTAACGCGCCCGCAGCATCATCGCGAGTTGTCCGTAACCGTAGAGACCTTCGTCGTTCAGCTCCACGACGACAATCTTCCGGAATCGCGCGAACGTTTCCTCCAACCGCGAGGGCAACGGATGCAGGTGTCGCAAATGCAGGTGCCCGCCTTTCACGCCCGCACCGCGGATTCTCGCCAGCGCCTCGCGGCCCGGTCCCCAACTCGAGCCCCACGTGACGAGCAACACTTCGCCCGCTGAGTCACCGCTGAACTCCGGATCCGGCAACGACGCGCCGAGCGTCTTCAACTTCTCGCGGCGCTTCGCCGTCATCTTCATGTGCAGCGCCGGGCTGCCTGTCGGATGCCCAAGCTCGTCGTGCTCCAGACCCGTCACGGTCGGATATTTGTTCGACTCGATCTTCGCTCCCGGCGGCGCATGTCGTGTGATCCGGTCGAGCGGATACGGTTTGAAATCAGCCCCGCGCGGCGAAAGGTCGGGCTTCGGATCGACCATCAGATTCGCCAGGTCCGGCTCGTCGAATGCTTCGATGCGCGAGGACAATGCCTGGTCCGTCAAGATCAGCACCGGCGTGGAATATTCGCGAGCGATGCGCGTCGCTTCCAATCCGATATAGAAACAGTCTTCGACATTCTTGGGCGCGAGCACCACGCGCGGCGCGTCGCCGTGGCTGCCCCAAATCGCCTGCATCAAATCGCTTTGTTCGACATTCGTCGGCATGCCGGTCGAAGGCCCGCCGCGTTGCACGTTGATCACGATGAGCGGCATCTCCGCCATCACCGCCCAGCCGAGCGCCTCCATCTTCAACGAGAGCCCCGGCCCCGAACTTCCCGTCACCGCCAGCCGGCCCGTGTAGGAAAAACCAAGCCCCGTCGAAACCGCCGCGATCTCGTCCTCACACTGCACGAAAACTCCGCCGTATTTCGGCAGCTCGGTGCGGAGCATTTCCATGATCGAAGACCACGGCGTAATCGGATAACCCGCGCCATGGCGCACCCCGCCCACGAGCAGTCCGTAAGCGAGCGCCATGTTGCCATCCATCGTGACCTGCGGCCGCCCGGAAGCCACCGTGCGTTCCGCCGCCTCGAAGCGATAAAAGATGTCGCGCAGGTTGTTCTGCGGCCACGCATAGCCAGCGTCGAACGCCAGCATCGCATTGCGCACCACATCTTCCGCCTTCCCGCCGAACCGCTCCTTGATGAGCGTCGTCAACTTGCCGACATCGAGATCGAAAACTCGCGCGAGCAATCCGAGCACGAAGATGTTTTTTCCTTTGTCCTTCCCTGTGCCGCCAACCGATTCGACCGTTGCCGTCGTGATCGGGACCGCCACGTAGGAGAACGCATGATCCTCCGTATTTGGCTTCACGTGGTCCGAATCGTAGAGGAGCACGCCGCCCGGTCGCAGCGAACCGATATGCGCTTCGTAGCTGTGCTGGTAAAACGCCACCAACATGTCCGCGCGATCGCCCGCCGACAGGATGTCGCCCGTGCCCATGCGCACCTGGAAAATCGACGGCCCGCCCGAAATCGTCGAGGGGATCGTCATGTAGGTCATCACGTCCTGGTCGCTGCGACCGGCCAGCCGGGCGAGAAATCCGCCGATCGTCTGGATGCCGTCCTGCGAGTTACCCGCGAGTCGGATAACCACATCGTTGAGCGAGCGGGGCGCGCCATTCACCACGGCGCCACCCTGCGTTTCAGGGGAGTTGGGACTAACCATGTCGAAAAATGGAAAAGGGAATCCTGGCGCGCGTCACGCGACCAAGGGGCGTCGCACACGTTGAGGAAGAGAAACGGGTTTGGCGAGGACTTAGGCCGCCGGGCGTGGCAGCCCGCTACCAATGCGCAGTTTAACCAAACTCCTTGGGAGTTCCCCCAACCGTCGTCGTCGGGGATTGCCCGATTCTTGCACCTAAGTCGTTTTCCGCGTTGCGGATTTTCCCCCATGAATAGGGTCGCCATTCCATGAGCTTCAATTCCTGCCCCACGGCGGCCGGCAGCGTTACTGTTTTGCGCGCCAACGCGATCCGGTTCCCCGCCCCCGAGCGCCGCGAAACAACGCCTTCTCTTTCCGTGCGGCCCCGGCCTCCGCTTTCCGCTCGAACCGACATCGTCCAGCTGGTCGACGGCTGCGAACGCGAACTGCGCGCTATTCAAAGCCGCCTCGGCACCCCGGCTGAGCAAGCCGACGACACACTCCGCGCCCGAGAACTGGCTCACAAAGCCAAAAACCTGCGTTTCGCCGCGGACTTGTGGGAGCAGATGATGGCTCGCCGGAATCTGGACCCCCGCCCCGCCGCCTGAGGCGGATGGTGGACGCTACTGGACTCGAACCAGTGACCCCGTGCGTGTGAAGCACGTGCTCTAACCAACTGAGCTAAGCGTCCGAATTGGGAGGCGAAACGTGTCGCCCGCCCGTGCGCGAATCAATCCCGTTTTGCGCAAAAAATCGCAAGACGCGCGCGCCGTCTTTTCACTTTCGCGTCACCACCGCGCGTTTCCGCTCCGGAAACAAGGTGCGGCAAATTTCGCAAACAGTCCCGTCGCAACCGCGCGCTGTGCAGTGCTCGCGGCCATAGTAGATGATTCGCAGGTGCAACGCATTCCAATGCTCGCGGGGAAAGAGCGCCTTCAAATCCCGCTCGGTCTGCTCGACGCTGCGTCCATCCGTCAGCTTCCAACGCTGCGCCAGGCGATGAATGTGCGTATCCACCGGAAACGCCGGCTCATGAAACGCCTGCGCCATCACCACGCTCGCGGTCTTGTGCCCCACCCCCGGCAATTCTTCCAGCGCCTCGAACCCGCGTGGCACCTTTCCGTCGTGCTTCTCCAGGAGGATCTTCGATAGGCCTTGAATCGCCCGCGCTTTCTGGGGCGCCAGCCCGCACGGTCGCACGATTTCTTGGATCCGTTCCACCGGCAGTTTCGCCATCGCCTCCGGCGTTTCCGCCACCGCAAACAGTCGCGGCGTCACCTCGTTTACCCGCGCGTCCGTGCACTGCGCCGACAACAACACCGCAATCAACAACGTATAAGCGTCGTCGTGCAGCAATGGCACCGCCGGCTGCGGGTAAAGCTCCGCCAGACGGCGATCGACGAAAGCCGCGCGCTCTGCACGCGTGGCATAGGGACGTTGTTGGACGATGGTATCCACGGACAAATCACAGACGAAGAAGACAGACTGACGAAAGTCAGCCACGTTCCTCATCGCGCGGTTCAGTAAAGCATTTGCCGCGATCATCGATCACCCCGCTCCAAATCTCCATTGCGCGACCTCTCCGCGCCTCTAGCGTCGGCGCTTTATGGCCTCGCCGCGCGACCTTCTCGCCCCCACCGACACGTTTCCGCGCCGTCACACCGGCGCCAACGCCGCCGAAACCGACGGCATGCTCAAGGCCCTCGGCTATGAGTCGGTCAACGCGCTGATCGACGCCGCCGTCCCGCCGCAAATCCGCCGCGGCCCACTCTCGCTGCCCGAGCCTCTCGGCGAAAGCGCCGCCCTCGCCGAGCTTCGCTCCCTCGCCTCGCAAAACCAGGTGTTCCGCAATGTCATCGGTCTCGGATATTCGGATACGATCACACCGCCCGTCATCCAGCGAAACATCCTCGAAAACCCCGCTTGGTATACCGCCTACACGCCGTATCAGGCCGAGATTTCCCAGGGCCGGCTCGAAGCGCTCCTCAATTTCCAAACCGTCGTCACCGATCTCACCGGTCTCGAAATCGCCAACGCCTCGATGCTCGACGAGGGCACCGCCGCCGCCGAAGCGATGATGATGTGCCACCGGCTCAAGGAAGGCCCGGCCGCCGAAGCCTCCAACTTCTTCGTCTCCGCCGCGTGCCATCCGCAGACCATCGACATCGTGAAAACCCGCGCGAAGCCGCTCGGCATCCACGTCGTCGTCGGCGATCACCGCACGTTCCAACCCGACGCTTCGTGCTTCGGCGTGCTCGTCCAATACCCCGACACCACCGGGTCGATTCACGACTTCGAAGCCTTCTTCACCGCCGCGCACGCCGCCGGCGCGTTCACCATCGTCGCCACCGATCTCCTCGCGCTCACCCTGCTCCGCGCGCCCGGTGAATTCGGCGCCGATGTCGCCGTCGGCTCCGCTCAACGCTTCGGCGTCGCTCTCGGTTTCGGCGGACCTCACGCCGGCTTTCTCGCCACTAAGGACGCGTTCAAACGCCAGATGCCCGGCCGCCTCGTCGGCGTTTCCAAAGACGTTCACGGCGCCCCCGCTCTCCGCCTCGCCCTCGGCACGCGCGAGCAACACATCCGCCGCGACAAAGCCACGTCCAACATCTGCACCGCGCAGGTTCTCCTCGCCGTCATGGCATCCATGTATGCCGTGTATCACGGACCCGAGGGACTCCGCCGCATCGCTCAACGCGTGCGTCTCCTGACCCAACTTCTCGCCAAGTCGCTTGTTTCCCTCGGCGCGAAAATCAACGCCGAGCCGGTCTTCGACACGCTCACGATCTCCAACGTCTCCGCCGCCCGCGTTCACGCGGCCGCCGAAGCGAAACGTTTCAACCTCCGCCGCATCGACGACTACACCGTCGGCATCTCGCTCGACGAAACCACCACCGTCGAAGACCTCCAAATCCTCCTCTCCTGCTTCAGCGAATCCGCCGCCGCGGACTTCGGCTCGGGGCTTTCGGCTCTGAGCTCCGGGCTTTTAGACTTCCCCGCTCCCCTCGCCCGCACGTCGCCTTTCCTCACGCACCCGACGTTCAATTTCTACCACACCGAGCACGAGATGCTCCGCTATATCCGTCGCCTCGAAGCGAAGGATCTCTCCCTCGTGCATTCGATGATCTCGCTCGGTTCGTGCACGATGAAGCTCAACGCCACCAGCGAGATGTTCCCCGTCTCCTGGCCCGAGTTCGCGAAACTTCATCCTTTCGCCCCCGCCGAACAAACCCGCGGCTACCAAAAACTCTTCCGCGACCTCGAAACCTGGCTCGCCGAAATCACCGGTTTCGCCGCCGTTTCCCTTCAACCCAATGCCGGCTCCCAAGGCGAATACGCCGGCCTCCTCGCCATCCGCGGTTATCACGAGTCGCGCGGCGAGGGTCATCGCAACATCTGCCTCATTCCCACCAGCGCGCACGGCACCAACCCCGCCACCGCCGCGATGTGCGGTTTCAAGGTCGTCCCCGTCGCCTGCGACGCGAACGGCAACATCGACGTCGCCGACCTCCGCGCCAAAGCCTCGACGCACACCCGCGACCTCGCTGCATTGATGGTGACGTATCCATCGACTCACGGCGTATTCGAAGCCGCAATACGCGACATCTGCGCCGCGATCCACGAGCACGGCGGACAGGTTTACATGGACGGCGCCAACATGAACGCCCAGGTCGGACTCACCTCCCCCGGCCACATCGGCGCCGACGTCTGCCATCTCAACCTTCACAAAACCTTCTGTATTCCCCACGGCGGCGGCGGCCCCGGCGTCGGTCCCATCGGCGTTGCGAAACACCTCGCCCCCTTCCTCCCCGGCCACGTTTTCTCCTCCTCTCAAATCTCATATTTCAAATCTCAGAACGGCGCTGTCTCCGCCGCTCCGTTCGGCTCCGCCTCGATCCTCGTCATCTCGTGGATGTATATCCGCATGATGGGTGCCGACGGCCTCACCGAGGCGACCAAGTTCGCGATCCTCAAAGCCAACTACGTCGCCAAGCGCCTCGAGAAATTCTTCCCCGTTCTCTACCGCGGCAACGCCGGTCTGATCGCCCACGAATGCATCGTCGATCTGCGCGCCTGGAAAAAACACGGGCTCGAAGTCGAAGACGCCGCCAAGCGCCTCATGGACTACGGCTATCACGCACCGACGATGTCGTTCCCCGTGCCCGGCACGTTCATGATCGAGCCGACCGAAAGCGAATCGAAGGCCGAGCTCGACCGTTTCTGCGACGCACTCATTTCCATTCACGGCGAGATGCAAGCCGTCACCACTGGCGAATCCGACAAACTCAACAACCCGCTCAAACACGCTCCGCACACCGCCCGTGCGATCGCCTCCGACGACTGGCCTCACCCCTATTCGCGCGACCTCGCCGCCTTCCCATCACCGTCCACGCGCCAGTCCAAATTCTGGCCCGCCGTCGGCCGCGTCGACAACGTCTACGGCGACCGCAACCTCGTCTGCTCCTGCATCGGCATGGACGCCTACGCCGACACCGCGAGCTAGTCGTGCGCCCCGGATAAAGCGAGTGGCGCGGCCGCGCCGGCAGGGACGGGTCTCCGATCCGTCCGCGCCTACCCAAGGCAACAAACCTGCGTTGCCCTGCGCGCATACCGGCCTTCTCATTCTGCCGTGCCCAACCTGTTCATCGTCGCCGGTCCGAACGGCGCCGGCAAATCGACGTATGTCCGCGACTTCCTTCCCCAGGAAATGCGCTGCCGCGAGTTCGTAAATGCCGATCTGATCGCCGCCGGCCTTTCTCCGTTCGCCCCGGAAACCGCCGCCTTCGAAGCCGGCCGGATCATGCTTCGACGACTTCGCGAGCTCGCCAATCGCCGCGAGGATTTTTCCTTCGAAACCACGCTGTCCGGTCGAGCCTACGCCCCGCTGCTGCGCGAGTTCCGCAGCGCAGGATATCGTGTGCGTCTGGATTTTCTCTGGATTCCCAATCTCGACATCACCCGCAATCGCGTGCGCCAGCGCGTGACCAAGGGCGGGCACAACATCCCGGACGACGTTCAGCAACGACGCTTTCACCTCGGCATCCGTAATCTCGCCGAACTCTACCGCCCGCTTCTCGACGACTGGCGGCTCTACGACAACACGGGTGACCGCCCGCATCTGGTCGCCGCAGAGGAAAACGGCCGCCTACGAATCGTAGATCCCACACGACTTGCGTTCATCGAGCGCGCCGCACAAGTTAGTTTCATGCCCGATCAGTCCACTCACACCGCCGGGGAACCTGCTGCTTTCATTCCGTCGGAAGAAACGCGTCGCTCGCTCCGCGCCATGCGACGAGCCTACGCGCGGGTCGTGCTCGAAAACAAAGCCTACGGTCTCCCGGTCATCCAGTGGCGCGACGACCGCGGCGTGGTCGAGGTTCCCGCCGAGCAGCTCGAACCGCTCGCGCGTCGCATCCTCGAAGTCGACGGCGATCCCTTGCCCGAAGAAGAGGAACGCGCCCTCCTCGCGCACGTGAAGATCTAGAGCAGTTTCAATCGAAGTGTCGCCGCGACTCACGGGGGACGGTTCGCCCTACCAGGATGAGACATCCGACTCGCGCGGGTTCGCCGTCACAACGGTGTGCGTCCACGTCGCGGCGCGGTTAAACAACCAACCACTCGGGTCGATGGCCCTAAGTGATCGACCCAAACCGACGTGTCGATAAGCACCCTCGCCTGCGACTGGTTTCGATTTTCTCCGCGGCGCCGCCGCCTTCCTAGTGCGCCTCGTCACGAGGCCCGCGTCTCATACACATGCTCGAACACTCGCGAGCACTTCTCCGAAAAAATCGTCCGCGTGTAACTTTCCGGCAACCCATCCAGCGTCTCTTCGATGGTCTCCTTGATCCGCGCCCGCGCCTGCACCGTCTGCCGCCAATCCACACTCTGAATTTGCTTCAACCGCGCCAGCAGATGCGCCGCGACTTTCTTCACCACCTTCCGCTCCTCCGCGCCGAGCTCCGGTCCCGGCCGCGTGAGGATGTCGAAGATCGCCAGCTCCTCCTCGGTCAGGTTCTCGCGCACGTGCCGCGTCTCTTCCTCCGTCAGGCCGCGGCTTAGTTTCATCAGCTCCGCAAAGATTTCCTCCAGGTTCTTGCTCCCGCTATTGTAGGCCTCGATCAGCGTCTCGAATTTGTCCTGAAAATCGATTCGCGTCCGGTTCAGTTTGATCAACCGCTCCAGCATCGCACGCACCGCCGCCTTCAGGGTCTCCAGCTCGATGTTCTTTGCCTTCGATCGGGCGAACCGCTTCGCCAGCGCCTCGAAATCGATCTTGGAAAGATCGAGAACCTTGCCGCTCTCCTCTGCGACGCGCACGCTTTCGATCGAATCGTCGAGCAGGCGGTCGATCTGCGCCATCACACCCGAGATATCCGGCGCGCCGGGATTGACCGTCGCGCGGATCGCGTCACCGATCGCCCGCAGGCAACTCACCCGCGCCGCAAACTCCAACACCGCCGGATCCGGCTTCGCCGCATCGTAAAGCGTCCCCACCACGCGCTCATGCGCCAGGAACTCCCGCCGCACCGTGTCCGGTGACACGAGCGCATCCACCGCCGCGGCGAGTTTTGCCAGCCGCTCCATCCCACCGCTCGGCAGCGCCTCCATCGCCGCGAGGTCCACGCCACGCCCCTGACACCACGCCGTCCCTTCCGCGACCGCCCGACGCAAATCCTCCAACAACTGCGCCTTGGTCCGCACCGGCGTCGCGTCGCCCTTGCCCGCGCCATACAGCGCCAACGCTTTTTCCAACGACACGAACACGTTCGCGTAATCCACGATCAGCCCGCTGTGCTTCCCCGGGAAAACCCGGTTCGCCCGCGCGATCGTCTGCATCAACGTGTGGTTCCGCATCGGCTTGTCCAAATACACCGTCGAACAGCTCGGCGCATCAAACCCCGTCAGCCACATCGCGCACACGAACACCAGCGACAGCGGATCTTGCGTGTCCTTGAACCTCTCATCCAGTCCTGGCTTCGACTCCACCATCCGCTTCCGATGCGGCACGATGTCGAGCCCCAGCCGCTTCATCTGCTCCACCTCGTTCTGCCCCGGCGACACGATCACCGCCATGTCCAGCACGTCGATCCGCTGCAGCCGCGCGCGCGCCCCCGCCAGCCGCGCCAGCTCCTCGTCCGAACGCGCCCGCTTCAGCGCCTCGATCTTCGCCACGTCACCCTCGAGCCGCTTCCGCTCCCGCTCCAGCTCCCGCCGCACTTTCTCATACATCCGCAGCGCCGTCGCCTTGTCGATCGACACCACCATCGCCTTCCCTTGAAACCCACGCCCGAGAAAGTGCCGCACGATGTCCTTCGCCACCGTATCCAATCGGTCATCACGCGTGATGATGTGATACTGCTTCCCGAGCACCTGCGCCAGCCGCTCCTCCTGCGCCTCGTCCAGCCCCGCGCCTTCGATGATGTCGTAAATGTCCTCATTCAGCGTCGGATTCGTCAGCTCCAGCTCCGGCGTCCGGTTCTCATAAAAAAGCGGCACCGTCGCGCCATCCTCGACCGACTGCTGGTAGTCGTAGATCGACACATAATCTCCAAACACCTCCTTCGTCCGCTCCTCGCCCGCGATCAGCGGCGTCCCGGTAAACGCCAGGAACATCGCCTTCGGCAGCGCCGCCCGCATGTTCACCGCGAGCGTGTCGTATTGGCTGCGATGCGCCTCGTCCGTCAGCACGATCACATCCGGCCGGTCGCACAGCACCGCCGCATCCTTGAACTTGTGGATCAGCGTGAACACGTAGCGGTGATTCCCTTTCAACAACTCCCGCAGGTGCGCCCCGCTCGTCGCATGACACGTCTCGCCCTCCGCCTCGCTCACCGCACCGCACGCCTTGAACGTCTTCGCGATCTGGTCGTCGAGCTCCACGCGATCCGTCACCACGACAAACGTCCAGTTCCCCGGCAGCGTCCGCAGCACCTTCTGCGCGAAGAACACCATCGAAAAACTCTTCCCGCTCCCCTGCGTCTGCCAGAACACGCCGCCGCGCCCGTGCCCGCGCTGCCGCGCCTCCAGCATCGAGGCGATCGCGTTGTTCACCCCGAGAAACTGGTGGTTCTGCCCGACGATCTTCACCAGCCCCGCCTTGTGCTCCGAAAAGAGCGTGAAGTTCTCCACCAGATCGAGCAGCCGCGCGCGATCGCACGTCCCGCGAATCATCGTCTCCAGCGACACCCGCCCCGGCTCGTCCTCGCGCGCCACCCGCTTCCATTCGAAAAACCGCTCCCAATCCGCCGTCAGCGACCCCACGCGACTCTCCGTCCCGTTCGAAGCGATCAGCAGCGCATTAAACGCAAACAATCCCGGCACCCCGTTCTGCGCATGCTTGTAGCTTGTGAGATTCTCGTCGAACGCCGCCCGTGCCGCCACGCCCGGCTTCTTCAACTCCACCACGACCAGCGGCAGCCCGTTGACGAACCCCACCAAATCCGGCCGGCACGTATAAAGCGTCCCCGTGATGCTGAACTGGCTCACCAACAAAAAATCATTCTCCTCCGGCCGCGTCCAATCGATCACCCGCACCCGCTCCGTCTTCTGCCCGCCGCGCGCCTTGTCCGCCAGTGACACCTTCACGCCCTCCTTGAGCAGCCCATAAACCTCCCGATTCGCCTGCTCGAGCAGCATCGCCGACCGATCCCGCGTCAGTTCATCGACCGCCGCTGCAATCGCCTCCGCCGGCAGCGTGGGATTCAATTTTTCCAGCGCCGCGCGCAACCGCGGCACCAGCACCACCTCGCTCTTCGCCTGCCGTCCCACGAACCCCGCATCCCTCACCGCCCCCGCCTCCTTCGCCACCGCTGGCGCAACGACCGTCCACCCCATCTCTGCAAACAACCCGATCGCCGGCTGCTCGACCAACTGATCTTCGGAATAGGCGTGGGGCATCGCCGGAAAGTTTCGCTACGCCGCGACCTCGATCTGCCCCGACAACAACCGCGGCAGCAGCAGATCACGCGTGCGGCGGAGGTTGTGGATTTGGCGTTTCAGAGTGGCAATCCGCTCCGATATTGGCTCGAGAACCTCTCGCGCCCTCTCGCGAATTCTCTCGGGCGGCCAGACCAGCTGAATCGTCTTGATGTGCATATCGCCAAGATGGGCGACGGTCGTGCCGACGATAGCTTTGTTGAACTGCTGAATCGGTTTCTCCAGCGCCAGAAACAGGTGAAAGTTACCGATCTCTCCGTTGGATTCGAAACGCGCGACTCGCTGATTTTGAAACGCGTGGCCACTTGACCAAACGCACATGTGAAAATCGCCGTCCATCCCGACGAGAATGTGCCCATCTTTAACGTGATACTTTAGGTCGGCATCCTCTTCGATGAACGTCGGACTGAACCCTTCCGGAATATCACGAATGCGGATGACCGGCGTGCCGATGCCGTCGGTGTTGAATTTCTTCGAAGCAAACGGAAACCCGTAGGTCACCGTCGCCACTTCCTTCAGGCCCCTAACCTCCCAACCTTTGGGAATCCGGCCCAGAGAGGAGGCGACGTGCGAAACCTTTTCGTGGCCCGGAAAACGGAAGTGAACGAACCACTCGCGGTAGAGGGCGCGGGCCATCTCCTCCAAAACCCGGATGCGCCGGTGACTGTTCTCCATCAGCTCATCGTAGGCCGAGAGGATACCGGCAATACGCGCCTGAACAGAAGCCGAAGGAACTGAAATCTCCATCGCGTGAAGATGATTTCGATTCACTCCGGGAACCGCACCAGCTGCGTTCTTAGCACCGAAGTCGAGCTTCTGGAGGAGGTAGCTGACGAACCGGCGATCATTTCCCTTAAAATCCTGGACGTAGAGGCTGGTGTTCAGCGGCCAGAAATCGCTTTCAACGTAGAATACTTGCCCAAGCGTGCCGTATCGGCCGGTCACAACACCGGGACCTTTCACTTTCGCTTCACAGTGAAAATCGGTAACTCCAGAAGAAGACACTATAGGATACGGCCCAGGTGAACGCTCAGCCTGTGGCAAGTCGTAGCCACGCTTGAGCGTAAGCACCTCGCCTAATTTGCAGGTGGTCCAGTTGGACATCCGCTATTCTCCCAAAATCTGTGCCGCGTTCCGCGCGATAGCCTTCTCCAACTCCCGCGCCTGCGCATTCAACGTCTCCAACTCTTCATTCAGCGCCTCAAAACGCTCCTTGAAGTCCTCGTCGCTCACCGCCTCTCCCGGCGCCACCCCCACATACCGCCCCGGATTGAGCGACCACCCCTGCGCCTCGATCTCCTTGATCGTCGCCGCGCGACACAGCCCCGCCACGTCCGCAAACCTCGGCTTCTTCCCGAACACCTCTTTCACTTTCGCTCCCGCCTCCTCGCCGCCGAGCGTGAAATCGAGCGCCTCGCCGCGATAGAGCCGCACCACATTCGCCAGAAATCCGATCTGCGCCGGCGTCCACTCGCGATGCGCCCGATCCACCTGCCGGTAGATATGTCGCGCATCGATGAACAGCACCGTGTCCGCCCGCGCCGTCTTCGCCTTGCCGCGATCGAGAAACCACAACGTGCACGGCAGCGTGACCGTATAAAACATATTCGGCCCCACCGCCACCATCACGTCCACCGCCCGGCTCTCGATCAGCTTCTGCCGGATCTCCTGCTCCGACGACCGCGCATCCGATGCCGAATTCGCCATCACGAACCCCGCGCGGCCCTTTGCGTTGAGTGATGAATAAAAGAGCTGAATCCAGAGGTAATTCGCATTGTCCGTCCGCGGCAGCCCGAATGGAAACCGCCTCCCCGGCCCGACCTCGTCCTTCAGCCGCTCCTTGTCGACCGCGTTCACATTGAACGGCGGATTCGCCAGCACGAAGTCGAACCGCCCCGTCGCCCCGTGCGGATCGTCGTAGTAGCTGTTTACCTGCCCACCGTGCCGGATGTCGCCCTCGAGCCCGTGCACCGCGAGATTCAGCCGGCACAACCGCCCGGTCTCATCCGTTTTCTCCACGCCACAGATGGAGAGCTTCGAGCTGGGATTTTCCTTCCGCTCCGCGATGTAACGGGCCGACGAAACAAACATGCCGCCGGAGCCGCACGCCGGGTCGAGCAGGCGCCCGTGATACGGCTCGATGACCTCCGTCAGCAGCCTAACGATCGGCGCCGGCGTATAAAACTCCCCGCCCTTCTGACCCTCCGTTCGCGCGAATTCGCCGAGGAAGTATTCGTAGATCCGCCCGAACGCATCGTAGTCCACCGTCGCCGGAATCTCGGAGATCTTCTTGAGCAGCTCCTTCAGCAGCGTGCTCGTGAAAAGATTGTAGGTCTTCGGCAGCACGCCCTTGAGCTGGTCGTTGTGCTTCTCGATGTCGCGCATCGCGTCGTTGACCTTCGCGCCGATGTCCGCGCCCTCCGGGAGCGTGAGCAGAAAATCGAACCGCGCATTCGGCGCGAGATACAGCACGCCCTCAGCATGATACGCGCCCGGCTCATCCACGCGCGATCCCCGCCGCGCCGAAGCCGACGCTTTCTCGAGCGCCGCCCGCCGCGCCACAAACCGCACCTCCGCAAACCGCAGAAAGATCAGCCCCAGGATCGGGCTGGAATACTCCTGCGCCTTCAGCCCCGAGTTCGCGCGAAACTGATCCGCGGAATCCCAGAGGCGTTTTTCGAGAGTGTCGGTGAGCGTGTCTTTGGCGGAGGGCGCGACCCAGTGCATGCGTATCGAACCCGGCGGCGGAAGGCTGGATGCCACCGCAACGAAACGGCGCCGGGCGGCCATGACTTCGCACTGCCAATCATCGGGTGTCGAGCACGCACTGCCGATGCTCGGGTGTTCGGAGCGCGGCGCTCTCGCTATGGTCGCCCGTGGCAAACGAGATGGCACAGCGCTTGGTGGCGCGGGTCAGGGAATTTCGAGAGCAGCTAAAGCTGACTCAGGCTCAGTTCGCCGAACGCGCCGATCTCGACTACAAATACTATCAATCCTGGGAGGGGGGCCGGAAGATCGATTTTCGGTTCTCCACGCTCGGCAAGCTCGCCAGAGCCTGCGGGGTCGAAGTATGGGAGCTGCTCAAGTTCGATACGCCCGTCCTAACCTTGAGCGAGCACCCCGGCGCTTACGAAGTTAAAAGGACCGGCTCGTCGGATGCACCTCGTGCCTCCGGCAAAACGCGCAAACCGCGCCCTCGTGCCTGAGCGGCCGCCTCACGGCGCTCACGCACGGACACGGCCGCCAAAAGGCCAGCCGCGACGCGTCACCTCGCCCGCCGCTCCGCCTCCGCCCTCAACTTTCAACTTCAACTTTCAACCGCGCCGCATTCGACTGCGGCGCTTATGCGCTTCCTCCGCCACCTCACCCCCGCCGGCCCCGCCTACGCCGCCCTCCAACCCGACGGCTCCGCCCGCGAAATCGTCGGCGACATCCTCACCGATTTCCAAATCACCGATCGCCCCGTCACCCCCGGCAAGCTCCTCGCCCCCCTCGCCCCCACCAACATCCTCGCCATCGGCCTCAACTACCGCCGCCACGCCGCCGAAGGCGGCAAGGACGCCCCCGAGCGCCCCGTCCTCTTCATCAAAGCCACCTCATCCGTCCAAAACCCCGGCGACCCCATCGAACTCCCGCGCACCAGCACCAAGGTCGACTACGAGTGCGAACTCGCCGTCGTCATCGGCCGCCGCTGCAAAAACGTCTCCCGCGCCCACGCCCTCGATTACGTCCTCGGTTACACGTGTGCCAACGACGTCTCCGCGCGCGACTGGCAACGCGACTTCGGCGGCGGCCAGTGGTGCCAGGCGAAAAGCTTCGATACTTTTTGCCCGCTCGGTCCTGTGCTCGTCACCAAAGATCAAATACCAAATCCCAACGCCCTCCGTATCCGCACGCTCCTCAACGGCGAAATCATGCAGGACTGGAACACCAACGACATGATCTTCGACGTCGCCGCGCTCATCGAATTCCTCAGCACCGACAAAACCCTCCTCCCCGGCACCGTCATCCTCACCGGCACCCCGCACGGCGTCGGCTTCGCCCGCCAACCGCCCGTGTGGTTGAAATCTGGAGACACGGTCAGCATCGACATCGAATCCATCGGCACCCTCACCAACCCCGTCATCGCCGCTTCGACCTCTTGATCGATCGCGCAAGCTCAGCACCCCGCCGCTCCGCCTCACTCCTCCGCAATCTCCTCCAACACCCGCTTCGCCTCCTTCAACGGCGACGCCTTCAACACAAACTTCATCCGCTGCTCCGCGTCGCTCCCCGAGCCATACGCGTAGTCGACGTTCACCTCCGCCAAGGTCAGCGCCCGACACACATCCGCCAACTTCCCGGGCTGATTCGGCAGCTCGAGTTCGATCACATCGGTTTCCGTCGGATTCAACCCGATCGAATCCAGCACCGTTTTCGCCTTCAACGGATCGCTCGTGTGCAGCCGCACCACGCCCACATCCGGCTTGTCCAGCACCGAGATGCCATGAATGTTCACGCCACTCCGCGCCAGCTCCGCCGCCGCCCGGTGCAGCGCGCCCGGATGGTTCTCCAGCATGAACGAGATCTGTTTTACGACCGAGAATCGCATGCGTGCGCCTACGATGTCGCGCTCCGATCGACCGTCAAACGGCACGGCTTTCAACCCGTTGCATGACTCTCGCGCGCCCCGAACTTCGCCATGAACCACGTCCGCCTCGCCGCCGTCCCCGAAGAAGAATCTCGTTCGCCCACCGGCAAATTCCACTCGTTCTCCCGCAACGTATCCCTCGCCCTCGGCGGTATCCGAAATGGTGGGACGTGGGCCGGCGGTCATCCCTTCGACCTCCAACTTCGCCGCGTCCCCGCCGGCGCCACCATCTGCCCTTACCACGCCCATTTCGCGCAATGGGAATTCTTCTACGTTCAAACCGGCACCGGCTCCGTCCGCACACCCGACGGCACGTTTCCCCTCCGCCCCGGCGACTGCTTCGTCCATCCACCCGGCACCGCGCACCAACTTCACAACAACAGCACCGACGACCTCGAAATCCTCATCATCACCGACAACCCCCCGCTCGACGGCTGCTATTATCCCGACTCCAACAAATACGCGCTCCGCCCCCCCGGCATCTTCTTCCGCGTCGACCAAACCCACTACCTCGAAGGCGAAGACACGCTGCCGCCCGACACGAAACCGAACCGCATGATGCCCGCGCCTCCATCCGCCGTGCTCACGCCTTTCGCTTCACGCAAATGCCACATCGACGATCTCGCCTGGACAAGCAGGCATTCGCCCAAAGGCAAATTCCGCGGCACGAGCAAAGAGCTCTCGCTCGCGCTCGGCGCCAAGCACGATACGCCCACCGGCCTCGGCGGACATCCTTTCGACGTCGAACTCGGCAAACTCGCACCCGGCGAAACGCCCTGCCCGTTCCACTCGCACGCCGCGCAATGGGAACTCTTCCTCTTCCTCAGCGGCACCGCTAAAGTCCGCGCCGGCGACGAAACGCAACTTCTCTCCGCCGGCGACGCCGTCCTTCACCCGCCCGGCGAGGCCCACGCGTTCTCCAACGTCGGCGACACCGATCTCCTCTACCTCTGCATCGCCGACAACCCACCCGTCGACTACTCGCATTATCCCGATTCCAACAAATGGGGACTCCATTCCCCGCACCTGTTCTTTCACGCCCAGCCCGTCGATTACTTCGACGGCGAAGAATAAACAGTAGAGCGAGTCGCCGATCCGCCTTCCGCGCCACAAGAGGAGTTTTAAGCCCCGACCTCTAAGCCTCCCCTCACCCTTTCGGCTTCAGCAATTTCTCTCGGGCCACCAAATACAAAAACCCGCCGAGCACCGCGAACGGCACCAACGACAGCCAGTTCGCATTCGGCCCGTTGAAAAACGGATTATTCGCCAACGACCACTCCGTCACCGCGCGATCGAAGTCCGTCAACACGCCCCCGAGAATCGCGATCACGATCCCCGCGATCGCCCCGCCCGCGATGTAACCCGACGCCAGCAACACGCCCGGCGACTTGTCGCTCTCCGCGTTGAACTGCTCCTCCGTCAAATTCGCGTGCGACGCCTGCGTGCGCGTCTTGCGATCCACCGCCCAGCGAATCATCCCGCCGATGAAAATCGGCATCGACGCAAACAGCGGCAGATACACGCCCACCGCAAAGGCCAGCGCCGGCACAAACGACATCTGCAGCGTCACCGCAATCATCACGCCCAACAACACCAGCGCCCACGGCAACTGCTGATCCAAAATCCCTTTGATGATATACGAAACCAGCGTCGCTTTCGGCGCCGCAAACTTCCGCACCGTCGATCCATCCGGCCGCGTTTCATGCACGCCGTTGATCCCCGGATCCACCAGCCACACCGCCTCGCCCGCCTCGTTCACCAAATACTTCCCCGCCGGCCCGCCCGCGAGGTCCGTCTTGTGCCACACACGATAACTCCCCGCATCGTCGCGCGCCTGCGGCCCCTTCAAACTTTCCCGCTCCTCACTCGTCGCCGTCCCCTCTACCCGCAACCCCGGCGCCACCTGCGCCGCCGGCACATACACCGTCGCCGATTCGTTCAACGTCATCAAAACCGGCCCGAGCGCGATCGCCGACACCAACGCGCCCGCCATGATCGCATACTGCTGATACTTCGGCGTCGCACCGATCAGAAAGCCCGTCTTCAGGTCCTGCGAAGTCGTCCCGCCATTCGACGAAGCGATGCACACGATCGCTCCCACCGACAGCGCCGTCACGTAATACATCCCGCCCGTCCACCCGACCAACAGAAACACCAGGCACGTGAACAACAGCGTCGCGATCGTCATCCCGGAAATCGGGTTCGACGTCGACCCGATCTCACCCGTCAACCGCGACGACACCGTCACAAACAAAAATCCCAACAACACGATCAGCAGCGCGCCCACGATGTTCATGTGCAGCGACGGCGCCATCATGATCACCGCCAGCAACACCACCACGCCGATCCCCACGAACTTCAGTGGCAAATCCCGATCCGTCCGCGGCACTTCGCTGTCGCCCGTCGCTCGAACCGCCGACGTCACCGGGGCTCCATTTCCCCTCCCCGCGCGCAATCCCGCCAACCCACCGCGCATCCCCGCCCAAATCGTCGGCAGCGATTGAAGCAAACTGATCACCCCACCCGCCGCCACCGCCCCCGCACCGATGTAGAGCACATACGCGCTATAAATATCCCGATGCCCCATCTGCGAAATCGGCATCGTCCCCGGCGCGATCACACCCGGCATCGTCTCACCGAAAAACTTGATCATCGGGATCAGCACCAAAAACGACAGCACGCCGCCGCCCGCCATCAACCCGCCAATCCGCGGTCCGATCACATAACCGACGCCCAACAACTCCGGCGACACCTCCGCCGAAACCGACCCCGCCTTCAACGGCGCCCCAAACACCTTCTCCGGGATATCGCGCCACAATTTCAACGCCACGTTCAGCGTCTTGTAAGCCAGCCCGATCGCAAAACCCGTAAACACGATCCGCGCCCCCAACGATTTCCCCAGTCCCGCCGCCTCCGCCTCGCGCATCTCCGCTTGCGCTTTCGGCGACGCCATCGCGCGATCCTCTTCGTTCGCGCCCGCCCGCAACACCGCCGCACACGCCGTTCCTTCCGGATACTTCAACTTCCCGTGCTCCTTCACGATCAGCGCCCGTCGCAGTGGGATCATCATCAAAATTCCCAACAGCCCGCCCAACACCGCCACCAACATCACGCGCGTCAGCTCCAAATCGAAACCGAGAATCAAAATCGCCGGCATCGTCACCCCAATACCAAACGCCAGCGACTCGCCCGCCGATCCCGCCGTCTGCGTGATGTTGTTCTCCAGAATCGTCGCGTCCCGCAGCCCCGTCTTCGACAATGCCCGAAACATCGCCAGCGAAATGACCGCCACCGGAATCGAAGCCGACACCGTCAATCCCACCTTCAACACGAGATAAAGCGACGACGCTCCGAACACCAAACCCAACACCGCGCCCGTCAGCACCGCCCTCGCGGTAAACTCCTTCATCACGGTTTGCGGAGCGATGAACGGTTCAAACCGGGGAGCGGAGGAAGACGCCATAAAAACAGGAGTTGTTGGGCGCGCAGTATTCCGTGTCATAACTCCGGTTCAATCCGCGAAATCGTTTTTCCTGCACTGGCTTTCCTCCGGACGCCCTCTCCTCGCCATGTCCGCCTCTCCTGACCTCCCGACCTCGTCTTCCGTCGTCCTCTCCGCCCGCGAAGCCGACTGGCTCGCCCACACCTACCAACCCCACGCCGCCAACCTCACCGCGCGCGCCGTCCTCATCGGCATGCTCATCGGCGCCACGATGTGCCTCTCCAACCTCTACGTCTTCTTCAAAACGGGCTGGAGCATGGGCGTCACTCTCACCGCGTGTATCCTCGCTTTTGGGACATTCCAACTCCTCGAACGTCTCCGCCTCGTCCGCCGCCCGCTCGGCCCGCTCGAAAACAACGCCCTCACCACGGTCGCTTCCGGCGCCGGCTACATGACCGGCGGCGGCAACATGGCCGCGTTCGGCGCGCTGCTCATGGTCACCACCGTCCGCCCCGAACCGCTCCCGATGATCGCCTGGTTCGCCCTCATCGCCGCGCTCGGCGTCTTCGCCGCAATTCCGATCAAGCGCCAGCTGATCAACCACGAGAACCTCGCCTTCCCGACCGGCACCGCCACCGCCGAAACGATTCGTTCGATCCACGAAGCCGCCGCCGGCGCCGGTCGCAGCAAGGCCGCGTGGCTCGGTTGGTCCGCCGCTTTCGCCGCCGTGTTCACGTGGCTCCGCGACGCCTCGCAACTCATCCCCGGCACGATCGGCCTTCCGGTCACCCTCGCGGGCCGCGCGCTCGCCGACTGGACCCTCGCGCTCAAAGCCGAAGTCGTCCTCCTCGGCGGCGGCGCTCTCATGAGTTTTCGCACCGGTTGGTCCCTCCTCCTCGGCGGCATTCTCACCTACGCCGTCCTCGCTCCGTCACTGCTCGAAAGCGGCATTATCTCCACCGTCAGCTACAAGGAAATCGTCGCCTGGTCCCTCTGGCCTGGCGCCGCCATCCTCGTCGCCTCCGGCCTCACTTCGTTCGCGCTGGATTATCGCAGCATCGTGCGTTCGTTCACCGGACTCGCCCGCATCTTCCGCCGTAACCGCTCCAGCACTACAACATCCACTATCACCGCGCCCTCTCTCGCGACCATCGAATGCCCCGAATGGTGGTTCCCCGCCGGGTTCGCGATCCTTTCGCCTTTCGTCGTCGCGCTCATGGTCTGGCTTTTCCAAATCCCGCTCTGGGCCGGCCTCATCGCAATTCCGCTCGCCGTCGTCATGGGTTTCGTCGCCGCCCGCGTCACCGGCGAAACCGATGTCACTCCCACCAAAGCGCTCGGCCCCGTCACGCAACTCATCTACGGCGTCATCACGCCCGGAAATCTCACCGGCAACATTATGTCCGCCAATGTCACCGGCGGCGTCGGCCTGCATTCCGCCGATCTTCTCACCACGCTCAAAACCGGCTGGCTCCTCGGCGCCAAACCGCGGCACCAATTCTACGCCCAACTTTTCGGCGTCGTCGCAGGCGCCCTCATCGTCGTTCCCGCCTTCAACCTCATCATCCCGGACGCTTCCGTCCTCGGCGGCGAAGAATGGCCCGCGCCTTCGTGCGTCGTCTGGGCCGGCGTTTCAAAAGCCTTCTCCGACGGCATCGGGGCGCTCCATCCGTCCGCCCGCACCGCCATCCTCATCGGCCTCGCTCTCGGCGTCGCCCTCGCGCTCCTCGAGAAATTCTCCCCCCAAAAACTCCGACCCTACATCCCGTCTGCTTCCGGCCTCGGCATCGCGATGGTGATTCCCGCATCCAACTCCATCGCGATGTTCCTCGGCTCCGCCATCGCCGAATGGCTTCGCCGCAAAAAACCCGCGCTCGCCGAAAAGACCGTCGTTCCCGTCGCCTCCGGCCTCATCGCGGGCGAAAGCCTCATGGGCATCCTCATCGCCCTCCTGATCGTCGGCGGCTGGATCGCGTGACGTAGGGCGGGCCTTCGACCCGCCCTCGTTGTCCTCACGGCACGTCGAAAATCTCCACCAACGCCACTCCGGTCGCCCCCGTGGCAGCCGTCACGTGCACCGTGTAAGCACCCGGATTCAACGTTACCAACAGCGCCGCATCCTTGCTCGCGTCGCTCGCCAGTTGTTCCGCGCCGACCGCCGTAAACGCCGCCTTCAACGCCTGCGTCCCGCCCCAATCGTCGTTCGTTTCCACAACGTCAGATCCGCGGTAAACCGTGATCTTCGGATCGGACAGCACACCCGTCACGCCGCGCCGCGCCAGCTCCGGCCCGAGTCCACGAATCAATACCGTCTTCGGCCCACTCCCGTCCAACACAAAACCTGCGATCAATGTTTGATCGCCCGCCCCCGCCACCGTCCGCGTCGACAACGCCGTCATTCGACCCTCCCCTCCCGCATCGAACGCATCCACCAGCGCCACACCCGCCGCTCCACCGCTCTTCACATGCGCCGTGTAAACGCCGCCTGACACATTCGTGAACAGCGCCGCATCCCTCGAACCCTGTTGCAACGCTCCCGCTCCGGTCCGCGCGAAAGCCGCCAGCGTCTCTGGCGTCGCAGCCCAGTCGTTGTTCTCCGCTTCCGACACCCACGTGCCTCCCGTCCACCGATACAACGCCAACCGCGGATCCGTCAGCGCCGTCGTAACTTGATTCGCAATTCCCGGCCCCACCCCGCGCACCAGCAATTCCTTCTGCCCTTCCACGACCACACCCATGATCAAGGTCTGATCTCCGCTGCCCGCCGCCGCGCGCGCCGCCAGCGCCACCAACCGCGTCGTCGCCGAACCTTCCGGCAAAACATTCACCGTCACCGTCGCCGTCTCACTCGTGTTCGTCCCGTCGCTCACCCGAACGTTCAACGTATAACTCGGCGTCGCCGTCGCATTCAGCGCCCCCGCATTCGTCAACATCAGCTGCCCTGACGACGCGTTGATCCCGAATACCGACGCCCCCGTTCCGCCCACGATGCTCCATGCCGTCGTCCCCGGCGCGCCGCCAGTCGCGCGCACCGTGCCTACCGCACGTCCATTCGCCCATCCTTGCACCACGCTGAAACTCTGACCCGGCGTTACCACCGGCAGATCCACTTTCAAATATTCGCGTAACCACGCCATCGCCGGTCGTTCACTCCCATCCGCATTCACCAAATTCGCCGTCGGCCGCCACAACCCCGGTCGATAACCCCACAGCGTCACGCCGATCACCGCCGGATGCTCCCAGAACACCGGGAAATAATTCTGGTAACGCGTGAGCTGCGCCTGATCCGTCGGCCCATCGATATCGAACTCCGTCACCATGATCGGCACGCCCGTAGCCGCGAGCAGGTCGAGATTCGCCTTCGTGCTCGCCGGCGTCGTGTAAGCCGGATCGTGCGAAAACGAATGGCCCTGCACGCCCACCGCGTCGATCAACCCACGCTCCTTCAGCAGATTCACGATCTCGATATATTCGTTCATCCGCCACGTCTCCGTCGTCACGCTGTATTCGTTCAACATCAGCTTGGTCGACGCCGGAAACCTCGCCCGCGCCATCTCGAACGCCTTGATGATCCAATCCCATCCCGTCGCGCCCGCGCCTCCCAGCGCATTGATGTAGTTCCCCCGCCCCGCTCGATCCGGCGGCTGGTTGATCGGCTCGTTCACCACTTCCAGATATTCGACATCTCCATAATTCGCCGCGACCCAATCGAACCATTCTTCAATCTCCGCCAACTGCTCCGCCGCCGTCAGCGAATCCATCCACGCCGGTTGTTGGCTGCCCCACACCAACACGTGGAAGCGAAAGGGAAGCCCGTTCGCCTTCGCCAGATTGTAGGAGGCGCGCAGCTCGGTGTCGTTCATGACATCTCGCGTGCCTTCCACGCTCCCCCACTTGCCCGCATTCTCCGGCGTCACCTGATTGAAATACTGGGTCAGATTCACCCGCTGCGCGTCGCTGTAGATGCCGCCGAGGAACTTTGATTGTCCCGCCGCCAGCGGTTGCGCGATCGCCGCGCCGCTCAAGCCCACGAAAACCGCCGCAAGTCCAAACATCCGTTGAAGTCCGTGCATAGTCGAAGAGGGGATTTTTTTCCCGACGCGCCTGCCAACGATAGACGGGGTTGCGACAGACACACGGGACGTTGCCCGCACCCTACGTCCGCCCGCCCCGCCCGCCATACGCCGCGCGATACTAACTGTAGAATCGCGGGGGCGCTCTTCTTCTACATCGACCGGATCTGTTCGATGAACGGCTCGGGCCCGCCTTCTTGATACCCCAGCTCCCCGATTCGCTCTCCCTTCGAGTTGAGAACCACCACCGTCGGGTATCCACGAACACCATACTCCTTCGCCAGCCGTTGATTCTGGGCCGCTTCGGCCGCGGGCAACCGCGTCCGCCGCGGAAAATCCGCTTTCACCAACACAAGGTTCTCCGCCGCGAAATCAGTAAACTCCGGCATGCGCAAAATCTCGCGCTCCAGCCGCATGCACCAGCCACACCAATCCGAACCCGTGAAGAAAAGAAACACCTTGCGATCCTCCTCTTTCGCCTTGCCGAGCGCGTTGGTGTAATTGGTCAGCCACGGCGCCTTCACTCGCTCTTCCACCGGAAGAGCCGCGAGCGCCCGCGCTCGTGACAACAGGTCCGTCTCCATTGGCGAAACCGCCACCGTCTGCCCAAGCTCGCTGCTCCATAAATGCAGATCTTGATTCACGATCTCCGGAGCCGAAAGCTCGGTGCCGGGCTTGATCTGCCCCTTCTCAAATCTCAGGGGAACGTAGACGGTCACCGCCTGCGGCAACAGCGTGCGATCTTTCCGGATCGCCGCCAGATTCACCGCCCGCTGCTCGGGAGTCAGCGTAGCCCAATACTGTTGGGCGGCCGCTAATACATCGGTAGAGTCCACTTCCAGCTCCGCCATCGATCCGTCCGGCAAGATCGCCTCGATTTTTCGCGGCATGACCTGCGTGACGCGAACCTTCGTTCCCGCCGCGAACTTCGTTCCATCACTAAAGGAAATCTCCTTCTGCAAGCTCGCCACAGTTGGCCAGCGATCCGGCCGATTCACGAGGTCGCTCCATTTCCAATCCGGCTGCGTCGCCGCCGTGGATTGAGAAGTCACCCCGTCTTTTGTCGCCGACTGCGCGCCGAAAACGCAGGCGGGAACAAGCGAGAGAAACGCAACGAACGCGGCAACAAGGGGGCGGGGGTGATTTTTCATAACGGAATAGCCCCGCGATAACGCATCTCTGCCTCAGACGGGAGTCCTATTATCCGCTCCATCAGTCCCCTCGCATGAGCCCATGCCTTTATTTCTCCTCATCTACTTCCACATCACCAGCGATTTAAGAATGTAAACGCCTACAAAATTACAGCGATCGAGCAGATCCCCGTATAGTCAAATCCAAGAAACGCCTATATAAACTCCTACATCACGCGACGAGGCACGATGCGCCTTAGCTCGATCTTCCGCTATCCGGCGCCACACCTTTCCTCTCGCCTCTTCACGGCACATCAAAAATCTCCACTAACGCCACCCCCGTAGTCCCCGCCGCACCCGTCACGTGCACCGTATAAGGACCCGGGTTCAACGTCACCAACAGCGCCGCGTCCTTGCTCGTATCGCTCGCGAGTTGTTCTGCCCCGACCGCCGTAAACGTTTCCTTCAACTCCTGCGAGCCTCCCCAATCGTCATTCGTCCCCACGACATTCGAGCCTCGATACACTGTGATTCTCGGATCCGCCAAAACGCCATTCACCCCGCGTCCCGCCAGTTCCGGCCCGAGCCCGCGAATCAACACCGTCTTGGGCCCATTCCCATCCAACACAAATCCTGCGATCAGCGTCGCATCGCCCGCCCCCGCCACCGTCCGCGTCGACAACGCCATCAATCGGCTGCTCCCGCCACCATCCGCATCATACGCCTCCACCAACGCCACTCCCGCCGCATCACCCGACGCCACGTGCGCCGTATAGACTCCTCCCGCTATACTCTTCAACAACGCCGCATCCTTCGACCCCACCGCTAACGCCGACGCCCCCAGCCGCGACCGCGCCTCCGTGATCGCCGACGAATTCACCCAATCATTGTTCTCGTCCACCTTCGCAAACGTTCCTCCTTGATACCGAAATAACTCCAACCGCGGATCCGTTAGCGCCGTCGGCACGCTGCTCGCAATTCCCGGCCCCACCCCCTGCACCAGCATCTCCTTATTCCCATCCACCACAAACCCCATGATCAATGTCTGATCCCCGCTCCCCGCCGCCGCCCGCGCCGCCAGCGCCACCAACCGCGTCGTCGATTGCGCCGCCGGCGTGAACTCCATCCCGAGCGTAATGTTTCCCCAATACGCCGGCGAGCCGTCGTCACCCCACCCATCCACCGCGATGCGATACGTCACATTCTTTCGCGCATTGAAACTCAACCGGCTCGTCCGCTTGCGTTGCGGCGTGTCATTCTGCTCCGGCAGTTCCTCATCGTCGTTCGACGCCACCTTCGTCAGCCCCGCTACTGTCGCGCCTGTGTAAACCGCCAGCACGGTGTCGTAGTCACTCCCCAGCGTGGTCAACGTCACCGCTCCCGTCGCCGGCGCCGTCCATTTCCACCAGACCGACTGCCCGGTCTTGACATCTTCATGTGCCGGTTCGCTCGCCTCGCGGGTCGCCGCGATATTGGCCCCCGACCAACTCGCCGATCCTTCGGCCAGTTCGATTTTCGTCGCATTGGCAAACAGGTCGTTGGCCGGCACGAAGCCGGGCGCACCATAGAGCCGTTGGGCGCCTGCAATATCGTCGGGCATCAATGTATCGATATGGCTTACCCGACTCTCCATAATAGCATCCACGTTTTGCCCTGCCTCATCCGGATGGTCCAACCCGATCGCATGGCCAAGTTCATGCAGCGCCACCCGCCGCACGTCTTCGCGTCCGCCGCGTCCATTGCGCGAGCCGCGATACGAATCCCATGAGACGGCCGCATTGAAAATCAGATCGCTCTCTATGAGTTCGTTGCCTCTGAAATAGGTGGTGGTGATTGCCAGCATCCCTTTCGCAAACTCATCCCCATCGGCGGTCTCATCGACCACCACCTCATTGATCCCGTTGCCATTTGCATAGCTTCCCGGAGCGGCGGTCTGCCACGCAAATTGCACCGTTCCTAATTGCGCGTTCCACGCCTCCATCGCAGCAACCACGCTGCTGCTGAAGCTCCTCCCATCCGACAAATTCGCCGTCATCGGCAGCTTCACGACCATGCTGATCGGACTCGTCCGCCATTTGTTCACATACACGCCGCTCGCGTCGACGCTAAGACTATAAGCCCACGCGCTTGCGGCCGCAGCAAACGCAACCACCAGGGAAGTGAAGGTGCGCACGATGAATTTATTTCACGGACTCACCGCCGCTACCGTTCTTCCGCTCCGCGCGAATCCGCCGAATAAATTCCTCCGGCTCCAACGCCGAACTCAACGCCATCCTCTTCCGCACCAATTCGCCTGCGCCACCCTTCGTCAACGGCAGCGTCACCTGCGCCGTGTCCTGTAAGGGTAAGCCATCTTCCCGAGCCATATACTTCTTCCCACTCATCTCGTCGCGCTCCACCGCATAGCGCCCATGCCCCATCGCATATAACGGCGCAACCGCCCGCCCATTCTTGCTCACAAATAAAATATCTTCATCGCCCACCTCGAACCGCGGCATTCCGACGACGCGCAATTCCTCCTCGCCCACCTTCCCGCCCAGCAACTCCAGCGTGACCTTCTCCGGGGGATTGCCCGCCACCACTTCGATCACTTCCAACTCCACCAGCGTCACGATCTTCACGCCCTTTCCCCGCGCCCGCTTCTCCGCCGTCACGTTTTTCACCACCGCGTGCACGATGTAATCGGACCCGTTCACCAACCGCGAGAACTCCGGCGGCACCACAGTCGTGCCCCGCAGTGCACCCGCAAAAACCAGGCCTCCTAGGAGCCAAGCCAGCACCAACCGCAACCTGCCGAAGTGGACGAAAAGCATTCCCGCGAAACTGGCGGCCCCCCTCCCCCGCATCAATAAAATGATCGCCAAAATCCAGCGAAAGTCGGGTCACATCCTAAAACCACTCAAGACGCACGCCTCACGCTCTCACGTCCGCTACCAAAGCGTGGCATCGCGATGGCGCCTTCTCCCGTTACGTTCAAACGCTTTAACGCCGTCTCCGCTGTGCTCCAACACCGACCCCAGCTCGATGCGCCCCCTCTCTCCGCCCATCTACTTGCGACGTAGCGCAGTTCTTTCGCGCGAAAAGCCCCCTCACAACACCGCATTATCAATCACCCGCACCTCATCCACCCACGCCGCGATCGCCAGCATCGACTTGCCGGGCACCACCTCACGCATCGGCTCCATCGTCTCCCGATCCGCCACACAAATATATATAATCCGCAGCCGTCGCCGATCGCCGAGTATATGCGTCGCCTCCGCCACGATCCGATCCGGACTGCGCACCCCCGCCGCCGCCATCTCCTGCGCGCGCTTCAACGCCGTATAGATTCCCAACGCCTCCTGTCGCTGGCTCGACGTAAACTCCCCGTTCCGAATTCCCGCCGCCAGGCCATCCGCCTCGCGCACCGTCGGCACCACGACGATCTCCACGCCGAAGTTCAAATCCGCCACCATCTTCTTCACCACCGCCGCACGCTGCACCGACTTCTGCCCGAACACCGCCACGTCTGGCTGCACAATATTGAAGAACTTCACCATCAGCGTCGTCACCCCGCGGAAATGCGTCGGTCGCGAAGGCCCGCACAATAACCGGCTCGTCGCCTCCTCCATTACATGCGTCGAGTAGCCTCGCGGATAGATCTCCTCCGCACTCGGCGCAAACACCACCGTCGCTCCGCACCGTTCGCACAACGCCACATCGCGGTCGAAACTCCGCGGATACTTCGCCGTCAACTCATTCGGCCCGAACTGCAGGGGGTTCACGAACACCGACACCACCACGACATCCGCCCGCTCTTTCGCCGCCCGAATCAACGCCTCCTGCCCCGCGTGCAGCGCGCCCTGCGTCGCCACCAACGCGATGGTTTTCTTTTCCGTTTTCCACTGCGCGGCCAGCGACCGCATTTGCGCGACAGTCGTAAGGATTTCCATGGGGGACAACGCGTTCATCGAACGCGGGCTTGAACAAACGTCCGCCTCTCCGTTTGTTCAAGCCTTTGCGCCGCACCACGCGATCCTCCTTCCGCACCTCCCATGATCCGCATCAACGAGAACTACACCAAGCTCAAGGCGTCCTACCTTTTCAGCGACATCGCCAAGCGCGTCAGCGCCTTCGTCGCCGCCAACCCCGACAAGCCCGTCATCCGCCTCGGCATCGGCGACGTCACCGAACCGCTCCCCCAGGTTTGCGTCGAAGCCCTCCACGCCGCAACCGACGAAATGGCGAACCGCGCCACGTTCAAAGGCTACGGCCCCGAACAGGGCTACGCCTTCCTCCGCGAAGCCGTTGTCGCCAACGAATTCACCCCACGCGGCTGCAAAATCGACGCCGACGAGGTCTTCGTTTCGGACGGCTCCAAGTGCGACTGCGGCAACATCCAGGAAATCTTCTCGCAAGACCTCCGGCTCGCCATCCCTGATCCGGTGTATCCCGTTTATGTCGACACCAACGTGATGGCCGGCCGCACCGGTCGCAACGTCGACGGGCGTTACGAGGGCATCACCTACCTCGATTCCACTCCCGCCAACGGCTACGTCCCGTCCATCCCGTCCGTCGCCGCCGACCTCATCTATCTTTGTTTCCCCAACAACCCCACCGGCGCCGTCGCCACCAGGGAACAACTCGCCGCCTGGGTCGCCTACGCGAAACAGCACAAGGCCATCATCCTCTTCGACGCCGCCTACGAGGCCTACATCCGCGACCCGAAAATCCCGCACTCCATCTACGAGATCGAAGGCGCCCGTGAGGTCGCGATCGAATTCCGCAGCTACTCGAAAGTCGCCGGCTTCACCGGCACGCGCTGCGCTTTCACCATCGTGCCGAAATCCCTGAAGGCCTGGGATGCCGCCGGCAACGAACACTCGGTTCACGCCCTCTGGACGCGCCGCCACACCACCAAGTTCAACGGCGTTGCCTACCCCATCCAGAAAGCCGCCGCCGCCATCTACACCGAAGCCGGCAAACAGCAGACGAAGGCGCTCACCGATTTCTATCTCGGCAACGCCGCCCTCATCCGCGACGCCGTCACCAAGCTCGGTTTCTCCTGCATCGGCGGCGACAACGCGCCCTACATCTGGGTCAACGTCGGTCGCGACTCTTGGGAGTTCTTCGATCTGCTCCTCAACAAAGCCCAGGTCGTCTGCACGCCCGGTGCCGGTTTCGGCAAATGCGGCGAGGGCCATGTGCGTATCAGCGCTTTCAATTCGCGCGAAAACGTCACCACCGCCCTCACCCGCATCGCGGCCGCGTTGAAATAGAAAGAAGGAGCCCGGCCTCCTCGCCGGGCTTCTGCTGCGGGCGGCGCGCCCGCCTTACGCTCCCAACTCCGACGGTGCCCGGTCGTGCACCCAATATCTGGATACGACCAGGAAGTTCTGCCGCACGTCGTAGCCCCACTCCGTATCGAGCAGTTCGATGATCGTAGCCGGCTGCGGCGACGCCGCCCGCCGGCGGGCCAGCTCGCGCTCCGCCTCTTCCCGCGCGACATCGAACGCCTGCTCGACATCCAGAAACGTCCCACAGGTCGCCGTGCGCTGCGTCGGCCGCCCGTCTTCCGCGCGCGTCAGCGCGAAGTTCAACACCGCGAACGTTCCTGTATCAGGCGTGTTCATGGTTCTTCGAAATAGCTACTCTCATGCCGCTCCGCTTCGACAACGTCGCGGCGCTCCGGTGCACCGGGCGCGCCCTCCTCTTGGCGTCGGGAAAATACGTAGCCGCGCTCATCCGCCCGACTCGTCCACCTCCGCGATCATCCCGCCAATCTTAGCGCCCAAGCTTTGCGCCGCCTCGCTCAGCTTCGCCGCCAACTCGCCATAATCGCTGCCGTCCCACCCCTGCACTTCGATCGCAAACTCCTCTTCCGCAATCCGCCGCGACTCCAAGCCCGCCGAGAAAACTTCCACGCGCGCATCCAGCCGCGCCATGCGATCGGACACCACGCCTTCGCACCGGCGAACTTGCACCACGATGTCGAAATCGCGCGCATCCATCGGACGCGTCACCACCTCGATGTCACCTTCCGCCCGATCGAGACTCTCCCGCAGCACGCGGCTCAACCCCGCCTCCAACGGCTCCGCCCATCGCGCCGTGTCGATATATTTGACCTCATTCTCCGCCAGCCGCACTTGCACGATCTTCCCGCGCAAAAACTCGGGCACGTTCACCGCTTTCAAGAAAACCTTTCGCCCCTCGCCCGCGCTCGCCACCGGCGCTCCCGCTAGCGGCGCCGATTCCGACGTCAGCACATAATACCGCGTCAAATCTGGCTGCGCCTCCGGCAGCGAACACGCCGCCAGCACCGACAACGCCCACACCCCCGCAAGCAGACCCGTTGTCACCTTCGCCCGCCGCCACCGCCTCGATCCGTGTTTATCCGTGTTCATCCGTGGTGAATTTTTTCTCCCCTTCGCTCACCGCTTCTTCCCCGTGATCAACGCCTGCGGATTCCGCTCCAGGAAATCCGCGAGCCGCTGCACCGCCTCCGCTGTCGCCCGCAATTGCTCCATCGTCCGCACGGCCTCTTCACCCAAGCCACCTTGCGAAGCGATAAACCGCGTCGCCGTCGTCGCCGTCGTATTGAACGACTCCAACGCCACCCGCGCCTGCGTCAGCGTCGCCGCGAGTTCCTGACTCGTCGGCCCCACTTCCGCATCAATCTTCCGCAACACCCCGCGCAACTCCGCGATCGCGCCGTTCAGATTCACAAACGTTTCCTTGATCTCCGGCGACGCCGCCAACGCCTCGAACTGCGCCCCCGTTCGCTGCCATTGCGCCAGCGTTCCTTTCAAATCCAACCCGTTCAACTGCCCGCGCGTATCGACCAGCAGCCCTTTGAACTCCCGCGAGATCCCGACGAAATCGATCTTCCGCATTTCGTTCAACAGCCCGGAAATGTTGGTCTGGATCTCCTGAATCGCCGAGGGCATCGCCGGCACCACCACATACTTCGTCTCAAACGGCAGCTCCACCGCCGGATATTCCTTCGGATCCTCGAAATCCAACTCCACGAACAACAGCCCTGTAGCCAAACCAAGGATACCGAGCTGCGCGCGCATCCCCCGATCCACCAGGGTCTGCAACTCCTCGCGATCCGACACATCCAGCTGCGCGCCTTCGCTGTCCGTGATCATGTTGCGATTCAACTCACACACCACGCCGACGACCGAGTTGTTCGTCTCCGCCTCATACCGCACGTTCAACTCCACCACCCGACCGATTCGCACGCCGCGCAACTTTACCGGCGACCCCAAATCCAACCCGTGAATCGACTCGTCGAAATACACCACAAAGCGCTGCGGCTTCGAAAAAAAGCTCACGCCGCCAAACGACAGCAGCGCCACCACACCGAGCACGAACGCTCCGATTACAAACGCTCCGACGATTGCCGGCCCTTTCTTCGATTTCATTCCCATGCGTCGCCCCTGGGCTTCACGCCCGTTTCAAACCTGCCATCGGCTTTCATCGGTTTTGTCATTCTGAGCGAAACAAGGATTCGAAGTTGGCCCGCGAACACCGCCCAGCGCCCGAAAGCCGCAACGTCATCCGAAGACACGGGCTCGTCCGCTTGGTGGCAATCCTCGACATCATCGCACGTTGTCACACCCGCTCCGGCGGCAAATCGCCGCGATGCAAAAATTCGACCACCCGGGGGTCCTTGCTCCTCGCCGCCAGCTCCCTCGGCGCCCCTTCCGCCACGATCCCTTTCTGCTCGCGATCCAGCATGATTACCCGATCCGCGATGCTAAAAATCGACGCCAGCTCGTGCGACACCACCACCATCGTCGTCCCAAACATCTCCCGCAGCTCCAACACCAGATCGTCCAGCTTCCGCGAGGTAATCGGATCCAGCCCCGCCGAGGGCTCGTCCAAAAACAAAATCGCCGGATCCAGCGCCAGCGCCCGCGCCAGCCCCGCCCGTTTCTTCATGCCTCCGCTGATCTCCGACGGATAAAGGTCCTCCGACCCGCTCAACCCGACCTGCGCCAGTTTCAACGTCGCGATCTCCTCCCGTTCCCGTCGCGACAGGGTCGTGTATTCCTCCAACGGCAATTCCACATTCTGCCGCAAGGTCAGCGAGGTCCACAACGCCCCGCCCTGATACAACACACCGAAGGTCTTCAACAACTCCTGCTGCCGCCGCGAACGCGCTTTCGTGAACGACTCTCCGAAAAAATCCACTTCGCCCGTCACCGGAGTGTGGATACCGATCATGTTGCGCAGCAGCGTGCTCTTCCCGCACCCGGAGCCGCCGATCACGAAAAAAATCTCCCCGCGCCGGACGCTGAAGCTCACCTCCTTCAATATCGTCCGCCCTTCATAAGCGGCCGTGAGATTCCGCACCTCGATCGCCGGCACCTCACTCATCGCACCCTCCCGTCACGGCGAGCCGACTCCGCCAGGCCACATCGCTCCGTCGCATTCCTCGTCCGCACATGCCGCTCATTCTCACAACCCAATCACGTTGAACAACACCGCAAACACCGCGTCCGCCACCACGATCAGCAAAATCGACGTCACCACCGCCGACGTCGCCGCCCGCCCCACCCCCGCCGCACTCCGCTCGGCCTGCAAACCGCGCAAGCACCCCGACAATCCCACAATCAATCCAAACGTCGCCGCCTTGATCACGCCCACCGACACGTCGCCGATCCCCACGATCGTGCCCATTTCCACCCAATACGCCGCCGGCGGAATGTTTAGCACCAGCAACGACACCGCCATCCCGCCCAAAATTCCCAACGCATCCGCATAAAGCGTCAGCAACGGCATCATCACGAACAACGCCAGCACTCGCGGCACCACCAGGAAGTCCACCGGCGAAATCCCCAGCGTCTCCAACGCGTCGATCTCCTCATTCGCCTTCATGTTCGCCAGCGTCGCCGCAAACGCCGCACCCGTCCGCCCCGCCAGCACCACCGCCGTCATCACCGCTCCCATCTCGCGGCACATCGCCATCCCAATCAAATCCGCCACGTAAATATCCCCGCCATACTGCCGCAGCACCAACGCCCCCGTGTAAGCCAGCGTCACGCCCGTCAAAAAGCTGATCAAGCTCACGATCGGCAACGCCATCGCCCCGCAGTTCAACATCTCGTCCAAGCAATCGCGCCACCGAAACTTCTGCGGGTTCTTCACGATCCGCATCGTCCCGATCACGCTCTCGCCTACGAACTGCACCATTTCACGCACTTTCTGCGACAGATCCAGCGTCGCGCTCCCCACCACCGCCACGAAACTCTGCGTCCGGTCGAACGGCACGCTGGTTTGATGCGACACCGACAGCTGCGCCAGCAGCGTGCGAATTTTTTCCGGCAACCGCTCCCCGTCAAAATACACCCCCGTCGCCCGACACCACTGCTCCACCTCAAACAAGAACAACAGCAACGCACTGTCCCAACGTTCCACGCCATCCACTCGCACCTCGACGCGTTTCGGTTGCGCCCGTTTTACGACGTTCGTCCACAGCGGACGCTGCTCCGTGATCCGCCACACCCCCTCGAGCGCCACCTCCATCCGCTCGCCTTCGAGCTTCGAAGTCACATGCGCCTTCCGCAATTCCTTGGTGGCCGACATCGCGCTCACTTCACTCGTGACTCTCCCCGCCGCCAAATCAAATCTGCACCCGCCCTTCCGTCAGGGAAAATATGAGCGTTTTGTGCGTGGACAGGAAGCAGTTCGCCGGCGCGATCGTTTCACCCGCCGCCGCGCAACAACCCTTCACATTCCAGCCGCATTCCTTCGTGGCTCTGCGTCCCCTTCGTCGCTGCATTGAATCCTCCGCGCCCGCACCTGATCCTACCCTTTCTCTCATGCCCGATTTCAAAACCTTCCTTTTCGACCTCGACGGCACCCTCGTCGACCACTTCGCCGCAATCCATCGTTGCCACTCGCACACGATGCAAAAACTCGGCCTGCCTCCGCCGACCTTCGAACAAGTTCACAACGCCGTCGGCGGCGGCCTCGAACTCGCCATCCGCCGCCTCGTCGGACCCGACCGCGTCGCCGAAGCCCTCGCGATCTATCGCCCGTATTGGGACGCCACCATGCTCGACGACGTCGAACTTCTCCCGGGCGCCCGCGAACTCCTCGAACAACTCCACCCCCGCGGCGCCAAGCTCGCCGTCCTCACCAACAAACACGGCCCATCCTCCCGTCTCATCTGCGAACACCTTAAAATCGCGCCGCTCCTCTCCGGCATCTTCGGCGCCACCGACACCCCCTGGCTCAAACCGCAAATCGAGTTCACCCAACACGCACTTTCTCAACTCGACGCCACCGCCGCCGAAACCCTCCTCATCGGCGACTCGACCTGGGACGTCGAAACGGGCCGCAACGCCGGTTTCCCCGTCTGGTGCGTCACCACCGGCACCCACACCGCCGACCAACTCCGCACCGCCGCCCCCGCCCAAGTCTTCCCCAATCTCCCCACCCTCACCCAATCCTTGGCAGGAGATGCTTAACCCACCACCGCCCACAGCCTCCAAACACTAATTCATCGAAGCCGCGCTCTTTCGTGCGCGGAGATCTGAGGGGGAAATGTGTTTTGGTTCACTCACGGCCCGCCTTCAACGGAGCCGCGCTCTTTCGAGCGCGGAGATGTGAATTCCAGAATAACCCCGTTGCGTAGTCGCACTTCCTTCAACGGAGCCGCGCTCTTTCGAGCGCGGAGATCGCGCTCGCCGAGTCGCACGATCAGAACTCAGCAATCCTTCAACGGAGCCGCGCTCTTTCGAGCGCGGAGATATCGACGTCGTCGTTGCGTCCGACGCTGAGCGCGCTCCTTCAACGGAGCCGCGC
>JAEZGX010000011.1 GCA_023416735.1 Verrucomicrobiota bacterium
GGTTTGCACCGGCCGCTGAGGGCGAGTCGGTCGCCTCAAGCCTCGGCCCGGAGTTCCGCGAGCCACTCGAAGATGAACGTGTGTGCGCGGTCGGCGAGCTTCGCGACCAACCAAAGGCCGTCGCGCCCGAAGCTGCCGGTGTCGCGCGGCTGTTTGTCTTCGCCGGTGGCCGCAAGCATCCGAAGTTTCTCGCGAAGTAGCCGCGGTAGGTCGATCCGGCCTTCAACAACCTGTGCGATATCGTAGCCGTCGATGAGGAAGAAGTTTGGCTGCTTGCGCCGAGTTATCGCGTCGAGGCAAGGCTCAGTATAGCCGTTCACGGCCACAAACACGCCGCGTGTGACATGCGAGCGGGCTGCGATTTTTTCTCTGAAAACCAAAAGTGGAGCTTCGCTCATGCGCGCAGCCTCCCATTTCGCTTCCAACAGGTAGGTTTCGTTGTCCAACAGGAAGTCTCCATCGATTTCCTCGCCCGTTAGTCGAAACGCCGGTTTCGGCTGAAGATCGAAAAGATCGAGCAAATCGTGAAAGAACGTCTGGAATGCGATGCCGGCCGCGTTCCGGTCGAGTTCCAGCGCGAGGGCGTAATAGCGAGATCGCAACGCTTCGAGCTTGCGGCGGAATTCGATGGTATTCGGCGGCAGTTTTGTCGGGACGACGTCTTGCGCAGGCTTCCTCTTCTCCGCGAGCGAATCGAGGAACACAGGATCCCAAAGGTCCGGAAATTTGAACCCTACTCGTTTGAGGAGCTCGTTTAGCTGAAGGATTTCCGACTTTGTAACCGGGTTTGTCCGGCGACGATATGTCAGCCCTTCTCGGACGATCCCAAGTAGGAGCTTCTCGAAGCCGTGGCTGCGATGCTCCAATGTCTGGCTCAACAAGCTGACCAGAGCCTTCTCTTTGCTGCTGCCAGGCCAGAAGTCGCCGAGCCGCCCTGTTTCGCCACAGTGGCGAAAGTAACGTGTCCCTTCCATCCTCGGTCGCCGGATCCCGGAAGGTAGTCGTAGAGAAGTCCCGCCATGTCCGCGACGCCATCTGATCGAGCGAGAGAAAGCGGCACGGCGCGATGTTTTGCCCGCGTCGCTCCTGTCGCAAGCTTGCGGCTCCTGCGCCTCCCGCAGGCGCCGAGAGATGGAAAGCGTTTGCCCGCTCTGAAATCGCTAAAAGGTGGGGCCTCAATTGGGGCCAACGTTTCACAAAACACCCGGAAGTTGCCCTGAGTTAACCAAACGAAATGCGACCGGTCGCAAACCACCTAACTCCCTCAACAAGAAACCCTCGGAAGTGTTTCCGAGGGTTTCAAATTGGGTGCAGGGGCTGGATTTGAACCAGCGACCTTCAGGTTATGAGCCTGACGAGCTACCAGGCTGCTCCACCCTGCAACAAATGGGACGCGGAACGTGCGACTCGCCGCTTCACCTGTCAACCCCGGTTTTCGAAATTATCCGAATTCACGCTTGCCACACCCATGCACGAACTCTGTTTTCGACCGCTCCGTCGCCCGGCACTTCCGCCGTCCAACGGAGACATCAACCAACCATAACTCCTCAGATCGCAAGGCGGCCCATTGGCCGACCTGTGTTTCTTGAGAAACATAGATCACATGAACGTCACTCCTAAGGACCTGCTCGATGCCGGCGTGCATTTTGGGCACCAAACCAAGCGCTGGAATCCCCGCTCGAAGTCTTTCGTCTTCGATCACCGTCAGGGAATCAGCATCATCGACCTCGGCAAAACTCACGCCGCTCTCGAGAAAGCCTGCGCCTTCGTCGAAGACGCCGTCGCCAATGGCGGCAATATCCTTTTCGTCGGCACCAAGCGCCAGGCGAAGGACATCGTCCGCGAAGCCGCGACCTCCACCGGCATGCCTTACTGCGTCGACCGCTGGCTCGGCGGCACGTTGACCAACTACGAAACCGTCAAGCGCTCCATCGCGAAGTATAAGAAATACCAGCAGCAGGAGCAGAGCGGCGAACTCGCCAAGCTCGCCTCCAAGGAAGAGGCCGCGATCAAGCGCGAGATGGTCCGCATGCAGAAGAATTTCGCCGGCATCGTCGACATGCCCGGCCTCCCGAACGTAATGTTCGTCGTCGACGTCAACCACGAGAAGATCGCCGTCGCCGAAGCCGCGCGCTCCAACATCCCGTGTGTTGGCATCGTGGATACGAACTCCGACCCTTCCACCCTCTCGCACCCGATCCCGGGCAACGATGACGCCGTGAAGTCCATTCGCATCATCGTCGAAACGATCGTCGGCGCCATCCAGAACGGCCTCGCTCAACGCGACTCGCGCCGCGCCGCTCGTGGTGCCGCCGACCTGAAGGCGGTCGGTGCCGCCTCCGCCGGTCTCACCGCCCCCGCGTCCGCCGAAGAGGTCGACCTGTCGCACGTCGAAGTCCCGCCGGAAGTCGCCCCGCTCGTCGAGGGCGAAGCCGAGACGGAAGCTCCCGTCGTTGCCAAGAAGCCGGTCCGCGCCAAGCGCACTCCGGTCAAAGCCGAATAAAGCCATCTTCGAAGATCTGACATGTCCGTCACCATCACCGCTCAAATGGTCAACGACCTCCGCGCCGCCACCGGCGCCGGGTTGCTCGACTGCAAGAAAGCCCTGACCGAAGCCAACGGCAACGTCGAGGAAGCCACCACGATCCTTCGCAAGAAGGGCGCCGCTTCCGCCGCCAAGAAAGCCGACCGCGCCACGAAGGAAGGTCTCATCGAAAGCTACATCCACGTCGGCGGCAAAGTCGGCGTGCTCCTCGAGGTGAACTGCGAGACCGACTTCGTTGCCCGCAACGAAGACTTCAAGCAGCTCTGCAAAGACATCTGCCTCCAGATCGCCGCCGCGAATCCGCTCTACGTGAATCGCAGCGACGTCCCCGAGGCCGACCTCGCCAAGGAGCGCGAAATCGCCGCCGCTCAGGTCCAGGGCAAGCCGCCCGCGGCCGTGCAGAAGATCGTCGAAGGCAAGCTCGACAAGTTCTACTCCACGATCGTGCTGCTCGATCAGCCGTTCGTGAAGGAGCCCGAGAAGACCGTGAAAGACATCATCACGGAGAAAATCACGAAGATCGGCGAAAACATCCAGGTTCGCCGCTTCACCCGCTACCAGCTCGGCGCCTAAACGCTGCGTTCGCTTTATTCCCAGCGCCCCGGTTTTCCGGGGCGCTTTTTTTGGGCCCGCAACTGCAGTTGGCAGCAATTCATGTCGATTCACTCTCGTTCGGCGACCAATCTCCCAAACATGAACGTCTCCCGCCTTCAGATCGTCGCACGCGGCCTGACGCACCGCTGCCCGAACTGCGGCAGCCCCACGCTTTTCAAGCCCGGCAAGCTCTTCGAGCTAAACCGTTCGTGCCCGACCTGCGGTTTCCGTTTCGAACGCGATAACGACGAGGGATTCTATCTCGGATCGCTCTCGCTCAACTACGGCGTGACGCTTGTCTGCTACCTTCTCCCCGTCGCCTTGCTCGCCTATTTCGACGTCATCAGCGTCACCACCGCGACCGTGCTTGCAATCATAGGCGCCGTGCTCGTCCCCGCCCTCCTCTATCGCTCGTCCCGCAGTTGGTGGTTCATGAATTACTATTTGTTGTTTCCCCATCACCTGCCCGCCAACGGCGGAACAGGTCAGGCAGGTCAGGACAACAACGTCTGACCCGCTCACGGCGACGTCCGTTTCGTCGCATCAAGTTCACCGGGAGAGTTCGTGCAACTCCCGCAGCTCTCGCTGAACGTCCTGCCGGCGCAAATACACCGCCAATTCCTTCGCTCCGGCCGCGCCCAACCCGTCGACGTTCCGCAACTGCTCTTCCGTTGCCGTGGCGATCGCCGCGAGCGAACCGAAATACTCCGCCACGTCTTTCGCCATCACTGCGCCCACGCCGGGCAAGCCCAGCCCATGCACGACGCGCGAAAGCTCCACGCCGCGGCTCTCCGCAATCGCCGCGACCAATCTTTCCGCCGATGCTTCACGCAACCGCGTCGACGCCACGATCTCCTCCGGTCGCAATGCGTAAAGATCCGCGATACTCCTGAGCACTCCCGCGTCCACCAGCGCGTCGATGGTCGCCGGTCCCAGGCCGCGGATTCCCACTGCGCGCGCGGATGCGAAATGTCGCAGCCGGCGTTTCAGCTGTGCCGGACACGCGAGATTCGGACAACGCCGCGCCGCCGCTCCTTTCAGCTCCTCGATGTCGGCCTCGCAAACCGGACAATGTTGCGGGAACACAAACGGCGTCACCTCAGCGGCGCGTCGCGCCAGATCCAACCCCACGATTCTCGGCACCACTTCACCCGCTCGTTCCAGAAACACGTAATCTCCCACCCGCAAATCCCGCCGCACGATTTCGTCTGCGTTGTGCAACGTCGCTCGCGCAATCGTGCTGCCGCCCACCTGCACCGGTTCGAGTTCGGCCACAGGCGTCAACACCCCGCTGCGCCCCACCTGAATCCGAATCGCGCGCAACCGCGTCACGACCCGCTCCGGCGCATACTTGAACGCCACCGCCCACCGTGGAGCGTCGCGTCCTTCGCCCAGCGCGCGTTGCACCGCTGGCGAGTCGATTTTCAACACGACTCCATCGTTTGGATACGCCCAGCTCGCCCGCGCCTGCCCCCACTCGCGCACGACACGTGCCGCCGCATCGAATGAATCAACCATCGACGTGAGCGGCACCACCGGCAGACCCCACGCCTGCAAACGTTGCCGGAGCTCGTCGTGCGAGACCACATCACCTTCTCCTTTCCATCCTCCGACACCGAAGAAAACGATTTCCAATCGCCGGCTTTCCACCGGCTCGGCCGCGGTCAGCTTCAACGTGCCCGCAGCAAGATTTCTCGGACTCGCAAACTCGGGTTCGCCGTCTTCGACGCGCGAACGATTGATGCGATCGAACTCCGCCCACGTCATGAACACTTCACCGCGCACTTCGACGATTTCCGGTATCGTCGCGTCCACGGCATCGAGCGTTTCCGGCAAGGAACAAAACCGCCGCACGTTCTCCGTCACGTCGTCACCTTCATCGCCATTGCCCCTCGTCACGACGCGCTGGAGCGTCCCTTTCACATAAGTCGCGGCGACGGCCAAACCGTCGTATTTGGGTTCGATCACCACCGCCACGGGCCGATCCGAAACCACACGCTTCACCCGCTCAAACCACCCCTCCAGCTCCGGTTCAGAATACACTTTCTCCAACCCGAGCATCCTCTGCAGGTGCGAATGCTTTCTCAAACCCTCGCGCCGGTCGTCACCCAACTCCGTTCTTTCCGCTCGGGCCGCGATTTCAGGAAATCGCTCCCGCAGCTCAGCGAGTTCGCGTTTCAGCGCATCGTATTCCGCATCGCTGATCTCGGGCCGCGCCTCGCGAAAATAAAGTTCATCGTGCCGCGCGATCTCCGCCGCGAGAAACTGTATCCGCGCCAGGTCTTCCTCTGCTCCTTCCGCCGCAGACAACACCGACAGCGCGAGCGAACAACCCAGCAGCAGCCCACCGATTGACCGACGTCTAAGCGAGACCATGGCCGCGAAACTGCAACATCCCCGGCCAGCGAAAAAGTTTTGCGTTAAATACAGCGCGTCATACGCCGCGCTCAGAGCGTCAGTCTCAAACCGTCGTAGGCGAGGCGAAACCCCGCAGGCATCTCCGCTTCCGTCGTGGCGTGATCGTTGAGGTGCGTGAGGTGGGTCAAAAACGTCAGCCGCGCTCCCACTTCCCGCGCACTTTCCAGCGCTTCGGGAATGCTCATGTGCGAGGGATGCGGGTCCGGACGAAGCCCATCGAGCACCACCACATCGGCGCCGCGCGCCAGTTCGACCGCTTCGCGCGTGAGGCGTTTGCAATCGGTGTAGTAAACAAAACGCCTCCTGCTGCTGTGCTCGGTAAACGCGAGCCCGAGCGTATTGAGTCCGCCATGCGGCAATAGCGTCGACTCGATCGTGCCCTGCGGCAGCTCGAGCCGGCCCGGCATGCTGAGTAATTTGAACGCCGCATACCCGCGCGACACGGGCCGTTCCGCCACCGCATAAGGAAAAATCGAGAGCACGCGCGCGAAGCCTTCTTCCGTCGTATAAACCGGCAGCGCCGTCTCGCCGTGCAGATCACAGAAGCGGCGCAAGTCATCCATTCCCGTGATGTGATCCGCATGCCCATGCGTGAGGATGAAAAAATCCACCCAACGAATATCGTTCGCCAGGCATTGCAGGCGAAACTCCGGCGCCGCGTCGACCTGCACGTGCAACCCATCCATCACGACGTGAATCGAAGCTCGCGTTCGCTTGTTGCGCGGATCCGTCGAGGTGCACACGGCGCAATCGCACGCGATCATCGGCACACCTTGCGACGTTCCCGTTCCGAGAAACACGACTTCCATACGCCGCACGCAAACACGCCCGCTACGCGACGCAAAGCGAAAGGTGGCGCCCGACATCCTCGTCGGGCTCCAAAGAAAAAAGGCGCGCCCCGAAGAGCGCGCCTTGAAGTTGAGTGGTTTGCTTGGTGTTCGAATTCGAACGAATGAGCGACGACTACGCTTAGTAGTCCATGCCGCCCATGCCACCGCCACCAGGAGCGGCCGGGGCCTTCTTCTCCTCGGGGATCTCGGTGATCATGCACTCGGTCGTCAGCAGGAGACCAGCGATCGAAGCCGCGTTCTGCAGCGCCGTGCGCGTGACCTTCGTCGGATCGACGACGCCCGCTTTTACGAGGTCTTCGAACTTGTCGGTCGCAACATTGTAACCGTTGTTGCCCTTCGAGCTGAGGACTTCCTTCACCACCACGCCGCCGTCGATGCCGGCATTGGCGCAGAGTTGCTTGAGCGGGTGCTCGATCGCGCGACGCACAATCTGCGAACCGATCTTCTCGTCGCCTTCGAGCTGGAGGTTGTCGATGGCCTTCGCGGTGCGAAGCAGAGCGACGCCGCCACCAGCGACGATACCTTCTTCAACCGCCGCGCGGGTCGCGTGCAACGCGTCCTCAACCCGAGCCTTCTTTTCCTTCATTTCAGCTTCCGTCGCGGCGCCGACGTTGATGACGGCCACGCCACCGGCGAGCTTCGCGAGGCGCTCTTGCAGCTTCTCGCGATCGTAGTCGGAGGTGGTTTCTTCGATCTGACGGCGGATCTGCTTCACGCGCGCCTGGATGTCGGAACCCTTGCCGGAACCTTCGACGATCGTGGTGTTTTCCTTGTCGACCACGATGCGCTTCGCGCGACCGAGGTCGGCGATCTGGATGTTCTCAAGCTTGATGCCGAGGTCTTCCGTGATGCAACGACCGCCGGTGAGCACCGCGATGTCTTCGAGCATCGCCTTGCGACGATCGCCGAAGCCGGGAGCCTTCACCGCGCACACGTTCAACGTGCCACGGATCTTGTTAACCACGAGGGCCGCGAGCGCTTCGCCTTCGACTTCTTCAGCGATGACGAGGAGGGGCTTGCCGCTCTTCGCGATCGTCTGGAGCAACGGCAGCAGGTCCTGCAGCGAGCTGATCTTCTTTTCGTGGATCAGGATGTAAGCGTCTTCGAGCACGGCTTCCTGCGCTTCCGCATTCGTCGTGAAATACGGCGAGAGGTAGCCCTTGTCGAACTGCATGCCTTCGACCACGTCGAGCGTCGTCTCGATGGACTTCGCTTCTTCGACGGTGATCGTGCCGTCCTTGCCCACCTTATCCATCGCGTCGGCGATGATGTTGCCGATGGTGTCGTCCCAGTTGGCCGAGACGGTGGCAACCTGACGGATTTCCTCGCGGTCATTGACCTTCTTGGAAACGCGCGCGAGTTCGTTCACGGCGGCCTCAACGGCCTTGTCGATACCGCGCTTCAGATAAACGGGGTTCGAGCCGGCGGTGACGTTCTTCAGGCCTTCGCGATAGATGCCTTCCGCGAGCACGGTCGCGGTCGTGGTGCCGTCGCCCGCGCTGTCCGAGGTCTTGGAAGCGACTTCCTTCACCATCTGGGCGCCCATGTTCTCGTAGGGATCCGGAAGCTCGACTTCCTTCGCCACGGTCACGCCGTCCTTGGTGACGGTCGGAGAACCAAATTTCTTGTCGATGACGACGTTGCGACCCTTGGGTCCGAGAGTAACCTTCACCGCGCGCGAGAGGGTCTCGACACCACGGAGAACTTTTTGACGAGCGGCCTCGTCGAAGAGGAGTTGTTTAGCAGCCATGTTAGTTTTTTGAGATTGGAGGTTTCAGATTTTAGGTGACGCGAAGTCTCAGCCGATGACGCCGAGGATGTCGTCCTCGCGGACGAGCGTGTATTTCTTTTCCTGCAGCTTCACTTCGGTGCCGCCATATTTGCTGATGAGCACGCGGTCGCCCACCTTCACCTCGAACGGTGTGACTTTGCCGTCATCACCTTTCTTGCCGGTGCCGAGGGCGATTACCTTCGCCTCCTGGGGTTTTTCTTTCGCGCTGTCCGGGATGATGATTCCGCCACGGACCTGCTCTTTTTCTTCGATGTGCTCGACGAGCACGCGATCGCCGATGGGCTTGATGTTCACGTTAGCCATATTGGTTGGTTTTACTTATCTGGAGGTGGTTGTTTTGGTGTAGCAAAGCGCGCCGGCCGCGAATCACGCAGCAGGCGCGCAAAGGGAAAACTTACTTCTTCTTGTCGTCGTCGACGACTTCGAAGTCGGCGTCCACAACGTCCGCTTTCTTTTCGGTCTTCTTCGAGGCTCCGGCTCCGCCAGCGGCCGCTTCCGGACCCGCGTCCGTCGCACCCGCGCCGGCCGCCTGAGCAGCCTGCTGCGCTTCGGCGTAAAGTTCGGCGCCGAGGGCCGTGAGCTTTTCCTGAGCCGACTTCATCCGCGCCGCGTCGTCGGATTCGAGATCCTTCTTCGCCTCAGCGATTGCGGACTCGATCTTCGACTTCTTCTCAGCGGGGAGCTTGTCGCCCGCTTCCTTCAGCGTCTTCTCGATCTGATAGATCGTGGAATCGAGTTGGTTCTTCGCCTCAACCGCTTCCTTGCGCTTGCGGTCTTCTTCGGCGTGGAGCTCGGCTTCCTTGGTCATCTTCTCGACTTCTTCCTTCGAGAGACCGGATGAACCTTGGATCGTGATCTTCTGGTCCTTGCCGGTGCCCAGGTCCTTCGCCGACACGTGGAGAATACCGTTCGCATCGATGTCGAACGTCACCTCGATCTGCGGCGTGCCGCGCGGCGCAGGCGGGATGCCATCGAGCTTGAAGGTGCCGAGCACCTTGTTGTCGCGCGACATCGGGCGCTCGCCTTGGAGCACCACGATTTCGACGCCGGGTTGATTATCGGCGTAAGTCGAAAACACCTGCGTCTTCTTCGACGGAATCGTCGTGTTGCGCGGAATCATCGGCGTCGCCACCTGGCCGGCCGTTTCGATGCCGAGCGTCAACGGCGTCACGTCGAGCAGAAGCACGTCACGCACTTCGCCCTTCAACACGCCGCCTTGAATCGCCGCGCCCACCGCAACGACTTCGTCCGGATTGACGCCTTGATGCGGCTGCTTGCCCGCGAGCTCCTTCGCCACGTCGATCACTTTCGGCATGCGCGTCATGCCGCCGACCAGCACGAGCTCGTCGATTTGCGACGACGTGAGATCGGAGTCCTTGAGACAGTTCTTGAAGGGCGGCTTGCAGCGCTCGAAGAGCGAATCGCAGATCTGCTCCAACCGCGCGCGAGTGAGCTGCACATTGAGGTGCTTCGGACCCGAAGCATCCGCCGTGATAAACGGCAGGTTGATATCAACCGACTGCGTCGAAGAGAGCGCGATTTTCGCCTTTTCCGCTTCTTCCTTCAGACGCTGCAACGCCATTGGATCCTTCCGCAGGTCGATGCCGTTTTCCTTCTTAAATTCGTCAACCAGCCACGAGATCACCGCCTCGTCCCAGTTGTCGCCGCCGAGGTGCGTGTCGCCATTCGTGGCCTTCACTTCGAAGACGCCGTCGCCGATCTCCAGCACCGACACGTCAAACGTGCCGCCGCCCAAATCGAACACCGCGATCTTCTCATCCTTCTTTTTATCCAGCCCGTAAGCCAGCGACGCCGCCGTCGGCTCGTTGATGATGCGCAACACTTCCAGACCGGCGATCTTGCCTGCGTCCTTCGTCGCCTGACGTTGCGAGTCGTTAAAATAAGCCGGCACCGTGATCACGGCCTGAGTGATCTTTTCGCCAAGATACGCTTCCGCGTCCGCCTTCAACTTGCCGAGCACGAACGCCGAAATCTGCTGCGGCGCGAACTGCTCCGCTTTGTCGCCCACCTGCACTTCGATGTAAGCGTCGCCGTTCTTTCCTTCGACCACCTTGAAGGGCATGTTCTTCGCCTCTTCGCGGACTTCGGTGAATTTGCGCCCAATCAGACGCTTCGAGGAAAATACCGTGTTGCGGGGATTCGTGACCGCCTGGCGTTTCGCCGCCTGGCCCACCAACCGCTCGCCCGATTTCGTGAAAGCCACGACCGACGGGGTGGTGCGGGCGCCCTCCGCATTGGGGATCACCACCGGCTCGCCGCCCTCCATCACCGCCATGCACGAGTTCGTGGTGCCAAGATCGATACCTAAAATTCGGCTCATATCCTTCTGCTTAGCAATGCATGTGCTCGAACTCTGGATACGCGCCCAAGTTACGAATTATCAACATCTAGAAATCTTCAACCCTCCCAATAACGAAGCACTAAGTTCGTTCAATCGCGCCACCATGTCCCAGTTTGTCTCAGCTGCCGCCAACGCGTTGAGTCACATGTGACACGGCGCACGACTCACTCCGGTTGAATTTCAAACCAGCCCACCGTAATCTCTCACGCCATGGAATTGGAGATCCTGCTTCCGGAAGAATTGCCCGTGATGACGCTCCCGAACGTCACCTTCTTCCCCCAAGCGCTGATGCCGCTGCACATCTTTGAACCGCGTTACCGGCAAATGCTAAAGGATGTCCTCGCGACCAATCGCCTCTTCGCCGTCGCCGGGCTCAACGAAAAACTCCTCGGCCAATCTGATCAGTTCGAGCCGCCTCACCGCATTGCGAGCGTCGGCATCGTGCGCGCCTGCCAAAAGAACCCTGACGATACCTCCAACCTCCTCCTGCAAGGCCTCTGCCGCATCGAACTCCTCGAGATCCTCTCCAACGATCCCTATCGCCGCGTGCGCGCCCGCGCCCTGCTCAGCCAGGAAGGCGGCGCGCCCGACGATAACCTCCGCCTTCGCTCCGAACTCGCCCGCCTGATCACGCTGAAGCAAAAACTCGGCGGCACCCTTCAGCCCGAAATCACCAACTTCCTGCGGTCCGTCGAAGACCCGGAAACCTTCGTGGACCTCGCCGCCTTCAGCCTCTGCGACGATCAGCCACTCAAACAGAAGCTGCTGGAAACGCTGGATATCCACGCCCGCCTCGCCCTTTTCAGCACGCAGCTGCGCACCGAGATCGAAGCGCTCAAACTGCAAAGAAAACTCCAAGGTCGCCTTTCCGACGAACGCATCGCGGAAAACTAAACAAAAACCCCGGTTTCAGCGAAGAAACCGGGGTTTGAAATGGAGCCGAGCATCGGACTCGAACCGACGACCCATGCTTTACGAAAGCATTGCTCTACCAACTGAGCTAGCTCGGCAAATTTCTCATTCAAAGGGAGCTGCAACCTTTCAGTCGCTCTCGCTCTTCGAAATTATCGCCCGAAACTTCACCGCGCGCTCGAGACGGAAACCGAGGCGAGCAAGCAGCATCACGGGCAGGCAAAGAACCATCTCGTCCAAAGACGAGTGGCGGGTATTACGCCCCGGTCAAACAACCTGACAAGCAATTTCGCCGGCCGACGAATCATTCCCTTCCCGCTTCCTCCACCAGCCCGAAGTCCTCTCCACTCTCGTTCAAAAACGAAACCGGCGACCTTCCATGCACGCGCTTGAACACGCGCGAAAAGTGAAACGGATCCATCCCCAGCGCATCCGCCGTCTCGCTCACATTCAATGCCCGGCGGCGTAGGATCGCCGCGGCCTCGTTCATTTTCATCCGAATCAAGAATTGGTAGGCAGGTTGCCGCGCGAAACGCCGGAATAACCGGCTCAAATATGCCGGCGCCACCCCACACGCCGCCGCCACTTCCTCCGCCGTCCGCAGCATGGCGAATCGCTCTTCGATCAACGTCCGGCAGCGCAGAAATGTTTGCCGCGCCTGCGTCGATCGCGTCCCTCGCGTCAATCGCACGTCCTTGATCACACACAGCAGGATCTCGCATTGCAGGGAAGCGATGCGCACCGCCGTCGACGTTCCCCTCCGCCCCGCCGCGATCAGATGCTCGAAAGCCGTTTCAACGTCATCGGCGCTCGCCACCGTCACGCAATGCCCCGGCTCGATCCCCGCTGCCTTCATCGCTCCGGCCGCCTCCACCCCGGCAAAATCCACGAAATACTTGGACAGCCGATCGTTCGCATCGGTCGTAATTTCATGCTGCACCCCCGGACCGTAGGCGAAAACCACGCCCCGGCTCAGCGGAAACTCACGGCCGCTTATCTTCAATGTCCCCCGCCCGCCTGCCACGAATTCAATCCCGAAATAACGAAACCCCGGCCGCGCGATCGCGTAGTCGCGATCCGACCGTTCCCATCCGCCGCAAACAACCGCCAATCGATCCGACCGCTTCGCCGGCAACTCGAAATAGAAACGACGGGCCGCCGCCACCTGCTTCGAAATGAACGACGGCAGCGCAGGATTGGAACGAGGCATCCGTCCACCCCACCCTACGCCGCTGCCGAACACAATCGGTCAATTATCGTCATGCCCCAGGCAAGAACGTGCATTCACTTCCCTCGCTTCATCCGCTACCTTGAACACCCATGCGCATCGATGCCCATCAGCACTTCTGGCGCTACTCGTCCGAAGAATACGCGTGGATCGACGAATCCATGCGCGCCATCCGCCGCGATTTTCTTCCCGCCGATCTCGCCCCCGCCTTGGCCGCCGCCCAGCTCGACGGCTCCGTCGCCGTTCAAGCCCGCCAATCGCTCGCCGAAACCGACTGGCTGCTGGCTATCGCGAATTCCTCGCCTCTCATCAAAGGCGTCGTGGGCTGGATTCCGCTCGCCGCCAAGGGCGAAAACATCGGACGCCTGCTCGATCGCTACCACGATCAAACGCTTCTCAAAGGCGTGCGCCACGTTCTCCAAGCCGAACCCGACACCTATTTCTCCGACCCCGGTTTCAACGCCGCTCTGGACGAAATCGCGCGACGAAACCTCTCCTACGATCTGCTCGTTTTCGCCCGACAACTTCCCGCTGCTCTCGCGTGGACCGATCGCCATCCCAATCTCCGCATTGTGGTGGACCACATTGCGAAACCCGTCGTCGATGGAACTCCCACTCCGGAATGGCGCGCGCACATGCGCGAGCTGGCGCGTCGTCCGAATCTCTTCTGCAAATTCTCGGGCGTGGTCACCGAAGCCCCGGGCTGGCGATGGAGCATGGATCAAATTCGCCCCTATTTCGAAACCGCGCTCGAAGCCTTCGGCCCTCATCGGCTGATGTTCGGCTCTGACTGGCCCGTGTGCCTCGTCGCCGTCGACTACGCCCGTTGGCATTCGACCGTCGAGGGTCTCGTGCAACCGCTCTCCCCCGCCGAACGCAGCGCGATCATGGGCGGCACCGCCACCGCCTTCTACCAACTCGCCTCCTAAATCGCATGCAACGCCGCCCCCTCGGCCGAACCGGCCTCGATGTTTCGATCCTCAGTTTCGGCGCCTCGTCGCTCGGCGGTGTTTTCCGCCCGACCGACGACGCCGCCAGTATCCGAACCGTGCATACGGCGCTGGATCTCGGCATCAATTTCATCGACGTCTCCCCCTATTATGGCGCCACGCGCGCCGAGACCGTCCTGGGCCGCGCGCTTCGCGAGATCTCCCGCGATCGTTACTACCTCGCCACCAAGGTCGGCCAATACGGCGAGGGCGATTTCGATTTTTCGGCGGCACGCGTGACCCGCAGTCTCGACGAAAGTTGTGCGCGGCTCGGCGTCGATTACATCGACCTGCTTCAATGTCACGACATCGAGTTCGCCTCGATCGACCAGATCGTGAACGAAACGATCCCCGCGCTCCTCGCGCTTAAGCAAGCCGGCCGCATTGGCCACATCGGCATCACCGGTCTGCCGCTCAAAGTCTTCCCCGCCGTGCTCGATCGCGTCCCAGACGGCCAGGTCGAGACCGTTCTTTCGTTCTGCCACTACGCATTGAACGACACCTCGCTTGAAACCTTGCTGCCTTACTTCGCCCGCAAAGATGTCGGCGTCATCAACGCTTCCCCCACCGGCATGGGCTTGCTCACGCCGCGCGGCGTGCCCGATTGGCATCCGGCCCCGCCCGCCTTGGTCACGGGCGCGCGTCGCGCCGTGGAACATTGCCAGCAACTCGGGGGCGACATCGTAAAGCTCGCGATCCAGTTCGCTGTCTCGCATCCAGGAATCGCCACCACCCTCGTCAGCAGCGCCAACCCCGAAAACATCCGCCGCAACATCACCTACGTCAACGAGCCCGTCGATCACGAGCTCATGGCCGCCGTGCTCGAGCGTTTGCGCCCGGTTCACAATCACAACTTCACTCGCGGCCGTCCGGAAAACCGCGACCCCATCCTCCCGTAATCGTCTCCGCCATGAACAGCGTTCTCCTCGTCGAACCCGGCCGTCTGCAAACCGTCGAGATCCCCGCCACCCCGCAGCCGGGGGCAGGCGAAGCCCTCGTCCGCGTGCATCGCGTCGGCGTCTGCGGCACCGATTTGCACGCGTTTGGCGGACGCCAGCCTTTTTTCACCTACCCGCGCATCCTCGGCCACGAACTCGGGGTCGAGGTGCTCGCCGTCGGCCCCGACGTTTTAAACCTCTCCGTCGGCGATCGCTGCGCCGTCGAACCGTATTTGAACTGCGGCCGCTGCATCGCCTGCGGCCGCGGCAAACCCAATTGTTGCCGCGAGCTTAAGGTCCTCGGCGTTCACGTGGACGGCGGTTTGCGCGAAACATTCATCGTCCCCGCCGCCAAGCTCCACGTTTCGCGCTCCCTTTCTTTCGACCAACTCGCGCTCGTCGAAACCCTCGGCATCGGCGCGCACGCCGTCGAACGCGCCGCGCTTACCGCCGGAGAAACCGTCGCCGTGCTCGGCACCGGACCGATCGGGCTCGCCGTCATCCAATTCGCCCTCGCCGCCGGCGCCCGCGTGCTCGCCGTCGATCTCAACGCCCAACGGCTCGCCTTCTGCCGCGAACGTCTCGGTTTCGCCCCCGACGCCACCATTGACACCAACATTTTCCCGGACGTCGCCGCGCGTCTTACCGAACTCACCGACGGCGATCTGCCCACCGCCGTTTTCGACGCCACCGGCAACGCCGCCTCGATGGCCGCGTCGTTCAACTACCCCGCGCACGGGGGTCGCCTCGTTTTCGTCGGCCTGTTCACCGGTGACGTCACGTTCAACGATCCCAATTTCCACCGCCGCGAACTCACGCTGCTCGCCAGTCGCAACGCCCGCCCCGAGGACTTTCGCCGCATCATCTCCCTGGTCGAATCCGGACGCGTCGACACCACTCCGTGGATCACGCACCGCGCGCCGCTTCACGACGTCCCCAAAGAATTCGCCTCGTGGACCAATCCCTCCGCCGGCGTGCTCAAGGCCATGATTTCCGTCTAACGCCGGTCGTTCGCACAGTCGTCCAAGTCGGCCACAGCGCGCGGAAGAAACTCGCGGCTCCGCGCGCCCGCCACTCAAATGCGCGGCTCGCTCAACCGCTCTCTTCGACGTCCGACTTTCTTTCTACCGTGCCGCTCGCCACCGCGCTTTTCGATTACTCGCTTCCGCCGCACCTCGTGGCGCAAACGCCGGCCGCGCGCCGCGACCAATCGCGCCTGCTCGTCGTCGATCGCGCGACGCGATCGTTTTCCCATCACCGTTTCTCCGATCTTCCTCAGTTCCTCCGCGCCCACGACACGCTTTTCCGCAACAACGCCGCCGTGCTCCCCGCGCGACTCCGCGCCCGTCGCCCAACCGGCGGCCAGGTGGAATGCTTCCTCCTTCGTCCGCTCGCCGAGCCGAACACCTGGCGCTGCCTCGTCAAACCCGGCCGGAAACTTCCCGTCGGCGCCACCTTCGCCGATCCCGACGGCGCCTTCACCGGCGAGATCGTCGGCCGTGAAGACGACGGCGCCGCTCACGTGCGATTCCTCACGCCCCACGACGAACCGATCTCCTCCATCGCCCAACGTCTCGGCGAAGTGCCGCTTCCGCCTTATATCGAACGAAAATCGTCCGCTCTCGACTCGGCCCAGCGCGCCGCCGACCTCGAGCGCTACCAAACCGTTTACGCCGACAATAACCGTCGCGTCGCCGTCGCCGCGCCCACCGCGGGTCTCCATTTCACACCCGAACTGCTCTCCGCCCTCGAGCACCAAGGCATCCGCACCGCCGAAATCACCCTGCATGTGGGGCTCGGCACGTTTCAACCGATCGCGACCGACACCGTCGAGGATCACCCCATCCATCGCGAGCGCTACGAAATGCCCACCGCCACCCAACACGCGCTCTTCGCCGCCGACCGCGGACGGCGCATCGCCGTCGGCACCACGAGCGTGCGCACCATCGAGGATTTCCTCTCGCGCCACTCCGCTCCGCTTCCGAATCACCAAACCTGCGAAGCCGAAGCCGCTTTGTTCATTTACCCGCCGCGCGCGTTTCGCGGGGTGGACGCGCTCATCACCAATTTCCATCAACCGCGCTCCACCTTGCTCTGCCTTGTATCCGCTTTTCTCACACCGGGCAGCACGGACGGCATCGCCTGGCTGCACGAGCTCTACGCCGAAGCCATCGCGCAGGAGTATCGATTTTTCAGTTACGGCGACGCGATGTTGATCCTGTAGAGCAGCCCGAAACAACCGCGCCCCCTCCACCATTTTAGGAGAACCCGCGGCGCACGAACGACAAGGAGTGAGTTGCGCCACGTCCGCAGGCGGAGCAATCATGCTCCATGCGTTTTCTGTCTCGATCCGTGTTCATCCTCGCCGCCTTGGCTCAAGGCGCCGCCTTCGCCTCCTCCGAATCCCTGCCCGACATCGAACGCCTTCGCCAGCTCCACGCGCGCTTCGTTCCCGTCAAGATATCCGCCGATCTTTCCCATTTGCCCGACAACGAGCGCACCGCCCTCGCCCGAATGGTCGAAGCCGCCCGCATCCTCGACGCGATCTTCCTTCGCCAGGTCGCCCCGCTCAACGAAACCCATCTCGCCGCCCTCGTTCGCGATTCCTCGCCGCTCGGTCGTGCACGCCTCGATTATTTCCGCCTCAACGTCGGCCCGTGGTCCCGCCTCGACCACGACGCTCCGTTTCTTCCCCACGTCGGCGCTAAACCCAAAGGCGCCAACTTCTACCCCGCCGACGCCACGCGCGAAGAAATCGACGCCTGGCTGAATTCGCTCTCCGGCGACGAACGCACTGCCGCCACCGGCTTCTTCACTGTCATTCGCCGCACGCCCGATCGTCGTCTTACCGCCGTTCCCTATAGTCTCGAATACCAGAACGAGCTCGTTCACGCCGCGCGTCTCCTCCGCGAGGCCGCCGACGCCACCTCGCAACCGACGCTCAAATCCTTCCTGGAAAAACGCGCCGCCGCCTTTCTCAACAACGACTATTACGACAGCGACGTCGCCTGGATGGAGCTCGACGCTTCCATCGAGCCCACCATCGGGCCCTACGAGGTTTACGAGGACGAATGGTTCAATTTCAAAGCCGCCTTCGAAGCCTTCATCACGATCACCGACCAAAACGAAACCGCCAAACTCGCTCGCTTCAGCGAGCACCTGCAGGAGCTCGAGAACAATCTTCCGCTCGATCCGCGTTACCGCCGCTCGCAACTCGGCGGCTACTCGCCGATCCGCGTCGTGAATCTCGTCTTCAGCTCCGGCGACGCCAACCGCGGCGTCCAAACCGCCGCCTTCAATCTCCCCAACGACGAACGCGTCGTCGCCGAAAAGGGCTCGAAGCGGGTCATGTTGAAAAACATCCAGGAAGCGAAGTTCGCGAACGTCCTCGTTCCGATTTCCAAACGCATCCTCGCGCCCGCCGACCAGCCGCACGTCGCCTTCGATCCGTTCTTCACCCACATCCTCATGCACGAGCTCATGCACGGGCTCGGGCCCCAAACCATCGAAGTCGACGGTCGCTCCACCACCGTCCGCTCCGAGCTCCGCGAGCTCAACGGCCGCCTCGAAGAAGCGAAAGCTGACGTCTCCGGCCTCTGGGCGCTGCAATTCCTCATGGACGCCGGCGTGATCGATCAAACCCAGGAGCGCGCCATGTATACCACGTTCCTAGCCTCGACGTTCCGCACGCTCCGCTTCGGCGTCAGCTCGGCGCACGCACAAGGCATGGCGCTTCAGCTCAACTGGCACCTCGATGCCGGCGCGGTGACCGCGAAACCCGACGGCACGTTCGCCTTCGATCTCGCAAAACTGAAAGCGTCAGTCGTTTCGCTCACGCGCGAAATCCTCACAATCCAGGCCCAGGGCGACTACGCTGCCGCCAAATCCCTCTTCGAGCGCATGGCAGTGATTCGCCCGGAAGTGCGACGCGCCCTCGACGGGCTCGCTGACCTTCCAGTCGATATCGAGCCGAACTTCGTCACCGCCAAATCCCTCTGACTCCCGTGCAGGGCGGGGTTTCCCGACCCCGCAGCGTAGCGCAGTCAACCTGACCGCGCCGTGTCGTCTCCCGATCGCAGCACGCCCTTCCAAATCTCGGCCTCGCCGGCGTGCCCCCATTCTTTCAGGCGAGCATCGATCTCGTCGATCGTCGGCTCGGTGATCGCGTGCTTCGGATCTCCCGGCAGCTCAGGCCGCACCACCCGCGCAATCGCCCAGCACGCCCACGCCCGCCACCGCCGCTGCTCTCGCCGCGGCTCGTTCATCCGCCCTGCATAATGCTGAAAATGCACGCGCGGATTCCCCAAAAAAATCTCCGCCGGCGTGTTCGCGATAAACCACTTCATCGCCGCATAGGGCAGCGGCCATTCCATCAATTCCTTTTCGTCGCCACGCAAGTCGGCGCCCATCGCCCGGTCCAGACACAGGATCGCCCGCGCCGCGTATCCACGCTGCCACAACGCGTGCCCATATTCCAGACACGCCACATAAAATTCCGCCCCGCGCTCCGAATCGCGAAACCTATGCAGCGCCCGCCAATCGAGGTCCGCCCGCGGCGCAGGCAGATAGGGACACGGTGGCAACATCGACATCCGCGCTAGCTGCCCGCTCGCCCCGCTCTCGTCAACGCCCCGTTCTTCGCTTGGCGCCTGCCGCACTTTCGCCAACAACAACGCGCCTGAACGCTCCGCCCGCCAACTCCCCTCCGTCTTCGCGCCCGCCGCCGAAAGTCCATCACGTTTCGCTCGGCCGCCGCATCCTGCTCTGGCCGCTCGTGCGTCTCGTCCGCTGGTGGGGCGTGTCGCTCCGCTTCGAAATGAAGCCCGAAGATGTGCGCAACTGCTCCAAGGACGACGTTCCCGTCGCCTTCGTTCTCTGGCACAACCGACTCTTCCTCGCCTCCGAAATCCACCGCCGCTTCCGCCCACACCGCCCGCTCTACGCTCTCATCAGCGCCAGCAAGGACGGTGCGCTCCTCACCGCGTTCTTTTCCATGGTCGAGGGCATGCAGGCCGTCCGCGGGTCGAGCAGCAATTTCGGCCGCGAAGCCGCTTCCGCGCTTGTCGACATGCTGCGCGACGGAAACGACATCGGCATCACGCCCGATGGCCCCCGCGGTCCGTGCTACGACATGAAACCGGGCGCCGTCATCGTCCCGCGTCGCACGCGCACGCCGATTCTTCTGCTCGGCGGCGAATTCGAATCCGCCTGGCAGCTCAAAAGCTGGGATCGCTTCTATCTCCCAAAACCCTTCTCACGCGTGCGCGTCCGTTGCGAGTTGATCGAACCCGACCAACTCGCCGACCGCGACGCCGCCATCGCGCACATCCGCGAGCGATTGCAGGCGATCAATCCCGACTGATCGATTCCGGCGCTGCGCCCTGAAATTGAAGCGCGGCCTGAAAGGGCCGCGCTCCCTAAATCAAAACGTCGGCGTCAACGTCACCGTCGTCCCGGCCGACACCGTATAATCCGGCCCCGCGGACCACGTCTCGTCATTGATGAGAAACTTGAACACAAACGGCCGCGCCGACTCGCCCAACGCGAGCGACCAGCGATCGTCCGCCACGCATTCCATGCGCACGCCTTTGTCCCAACTCAACCCGGGCCCTTCGCCGCGCAGATAAAGCGCATTGCCGAAACCCACGTCGATGTTCGCCGAGATCGTCGTGACAACCACCGCCGGAACCACTTTCGCGGCAGGCGTGGGAGTCGCCGTCTTGGCGACGGTCTTCTTCGTCTTTTTCGCCGGGGTGAGCGTGTTCTTTGCTTTGGTTGTTTTTTTCATGTCGTTCCTGATTCTGAAACCGAGGGCGAAGCCTACCCGGTCCCAGTGGCCAAAAAAAGCAAATACAGGGCCAAAGCCCGTCTCCGCCGAAATTTCGCGCGTCTGTCACGCGTCTGTCGCTCGCGAACCTCCGCCCGCCTCGCCGCTACTTGGAGCCCGCACGCACCGCGAGATTCAGCGCAATTCCCGCCGCAAGCCCGATCCCGATCCCCAAACCTACATTGTCGAGCATCGCTCCCACCGCCGCGCCGACCACCACGCAAACGACAGCTCCGAGGGTCCAAAATCGTTGGTTCGAGGGCTCCATTGTAATCAGGGGTCGATCGTTTCACTCCCGCGGTCTTCCGCGTCTCACTTCGGTTTACGAAGCACGGAAATCGCCAGCGCGCAAAAGTAGCCGCTACTCCTGCTCGACATAAATCGGCGTCACCCCGACCCCCAGCGTCATCCTGCCGTCCACCAGCGCGACGTTCTGTTCTTCGCCCAGCGCATCGATCGCCCGCGCCGACACCCAGCTCGTAGCCCAACCAAATTCGACCGCCGGAGCATCCTCCCCGGCAAATCGATCCCGCTGTTCCCACACGACGAAGACCTTCCCGCGACCTCCGCGATCGACCTCAAAGAGGAAGATCGAGGGATGATCCGGCGTCGGCACCCGCACCACCGATTGCACGCCTCCCAAGATCGTCGTCATCCGCTTGAACGTTTCCGCCGTCAGCGTGGGCCGCATCGCCTCACCGTCGTTCACCATCAGCCCAAATTTCCCAAACATCAGGCCCATGATGTCATCGCGCTCGTTCGTCGCCGGCGAATATTGCCAATACAGCGAGCGCCGAATCCCCGCCGAGAGCGCAAACAGGTTTTGCATCACCAGCGTGCGCGACTGAATCCGCCGGTATTTCGCTTCGAGTTCCGGCGAACAACCCCACATGAACATCTGCGTCTGCGGCGCGAGCGTTGGCATCTTCTCATAGAGCTCCGCCACCGCCCGCCCGATCTTCGGATCGACGGTCGCTGTGCCGTGCGCGTCCGGCGTCACCGACCATTGCTGCACGATGGGCAGATACGGCCAGTTTTCCGGAAATTCATAGAAACTCGGCCCGCCATATTCGCCGCCAAGGATCGGTTTCTCATAGCCGTTCGCGCGCATCCGCTCCCGAATGTAGTCCACCCGCGGCACGATCGTTTCCGGACCAAGATAGAGCCTCAGATCGAACACATCGAAAGCGTCCCCTGCCTCGCGCAGGACGTGATCGAAAAACGCCAGCGCCACGTCCTGATGCGGCATCGGAGGAACGGGTTCTCCATCGGGCGTCTTCAATCCGGGCGGCACAAACAATCCGTCGCAACCGCCGAGCACCACCAACGCGTCCGGATCCGCCGCCTTGACCGCCCGATGGAAAATCCGGAGTTGATCGACAAACTCCTCCACGTTGCCCGCCCAGAACGATGGATTCGTCGGCTCCGCGTCGTTGCCCCAATACCGCACGCGCCCGTGGTAACGGCTCACCGTCTCGAAAACGAAACGATAATAGTCGTCCGGATCCTTCGCCGGCGTCGCCGGCATCATGATCGCCGGCACGCGCGTCGCCCAGGTTGACGCCGAATAGAGCGTCACAAACCCTTCGTCCGGGTTCTGCAGCTCTCCCACATACGTGTCCAACGCCGACCAATCGAACCGCTCTCGCTCCGGTTGAATTTGTTGCCAAAACAAAATCACGCGGCTGAGCCCCCCGCCGAGCTCACGCACGCCAGCCACATACGGTCGCGGCTTCACGCCGGCGTGCCCGTAGAGATAACCCCAGGCAATACCGAAGGGCGAAGCGTTCATCGGGGAGGGACTTGGATTCGCGAAACTCATGTGCGTAGCCAGCGCGAAAAAAGCGCCGAGAAGAAGAGGATGTTTCATCAAAAGGATTGCTCTGCAGAAGCGAAGATCGGGATGGGATTTATTCGGTTGAGGACGACGCCTTCGACCCACCAACCGACACCTTCCCGCGAGATTCGCGCGCAGTTCGCGAACGCGATTTCCGGGTCGCAAGATCGAAGATCGTGACCAGCTCCGCCGCATACTCCGCCAGTGACAGCTTTGGATTCGCCGCCCACTGCGCCAACGCCCCATTGATCGCATGCATGAGCGTCGTCGCCATCGGCATGATCGCGAATGGTCGAAAGTCCCCGTCAGCCTGACCCTTTTTCAGAATCGAGATCACCGACTTCAGATACGCCGCCTCCGACCGCTCGCGCAGATACAATGCACCGCGGTCGTCCCGGTGGTTCATCAAGATATACGAGACCGCCAGCAGCTTCGCACGGTTCTGCTCGAGAAACGCAAACTCGGACCCGATGTAGGCGCGCAACTGCCCGCGCGCGGACGTCTCGACAGCGATGCGCGGCACCACGAAATCCCGAATCTCAGCGAAAATCAGGTCGACCGCCTCCTCCACGAGTTCGTCCTTCGTGCCAAAATGATACACGACCACGCTTTTGCTGATGTTCGCCCGCTGCGCGACCCTCGCCAGCGACGCTCCGGCATAACCTTCTTCTGCCACCCCCTCGATCAACGCTTCGACCAGTTGCCGACGCCGCGCCCGCTCGATGAACGACAAATTTCGACCGGTCGGACTATTTTTATCCTTCACGGTCGAAACCCAGCTTGATCGATCAGCCGTGTCAAGTCAGCCGGACGTGCTTCACGCGTCAAAAGCCCGTCGTGCCGCTTCTCGCCATTCGGCAGAATAGTAAGCCTAGCCGGGGCCAGCGCACGCCTACGCCGACAATTGTGCCAACGCACACGGATCTCACTTCGCTCGCATCATCGGAAAATCCACACCCACGCCGGCACTTATTCTCCTCCGCCACGCGCTTCTAAGTTGGTGGAGCACTCCTTCGTTTAGCACGAACCAAGGGGTGCTAAACTTTCTCTGCGAACAATCCTTCCGGGTGCTGAACGTGCCGCTCAGGCTGGAGCTAAACACCGTTGAGCGGCTCCCGGCAAAACCCTCTGGCTCGCAACCACTCACCACCTCGGCCGGTTCCCCTCGGTGGCGGCGCCCCGAACTCGGCGCAGAAGGCTGCTATAAAGCGATCCAAAAAGCTTTCAGTTGACGTGCTGAGCGCGGGTTGTGCCGCGCTCAGCTTTTCCAACGCTCGATTTCAGAAGTCCACCGACACGTTGAACCTCATCGAACGCCCGGGCGCGTAAAGATAGCCATAACGACTCTGGTCATCGAGGACGTTGTTCACGTTTAGCGCATACCGAACGTGATACTTGTCCTGATACACCATGCGGTATTCGAGCATCGCATCCATCGTCAGCCGGGTTTCGGTCCAGAGCTGCACGAGCGTGGGCTCGGCCTCGCCGGGCAGCGTGACCCGGTTGATATTGCCACCGCCACCCGCGAAGCCGGTGAACCACATCCGCTTGTCTTCCCAGCGACCGCCCAGACCGACGGAAAAGCCCTTGAGCGCGGGAACAGAGTTCTCGAAGGAATAGCGCATCCAGGCCGAGGCCGTATTTTCCGGGCTATCGTCGGCGGACTGCTGGTGCTCCGGAATCGCAGCATTATAGGTGGTGGTGTCCCGGACGTCGGTATATACTTCAGGCGCGAATTTATTATAGCTCAACGTGCCGAAGTTTCCGTCCCGGATATACCACCAGCCAAAAGCGTAATAGGGTGCTTTGACGAACTTATAGGTGGGGGACGTTATCTTTCGCTGAACGTGAGCGTAGTTGAACGTCATGGTGAGATCGCGGGTGATGTTCGCGATGAGCGACACGTCCCACCCCTTCGCTTCGTCATCGAGCGGGACGGAGGCTCCCGACGCGGATGCAGCGTTCCCGGTGTCACCCGTGCCGTCCCCGTAATAATACGTCTGGCCCGCCGTGTAGGTGAAATTGCCGCCCCAACCGGTGTGGTTTAGCTTTGCCTCAGTAAGGAAGGCCAGGACGTCCGGGTCGTCGAGATTGACGAGCGGATGATAAATCCCGTGGTCGCCTTTTCCGCGCAGCGTGAACGTATTGTAGTTCGCCTCCTCCTGCAGGCCGCGAAGCCCCGTGGTGGAATCGATACTCGAGCTCCACCAGTTGGCGACGCCGGGGATGCTGTTGAAGCCGTCGGCTGGCGTGTATTCGTTCGCGCCGGCGGGAATGGTGGCCATCGCTTCCAGCGTCGGCCAGAAGCCCGAGGGGAAGATTTTTTTGGCGGTAGCGAGCCCTTTCTTTTGAATCGCATACCACACCGCATCCGCATTCGGGTTGGCCCAAAGCGTGCGCTGACGATCGTCCTCCTGCCATCCTGCATTGATCGAACCCCTGGGATTGGGAGCCCACCAAAGGTATTTCGGGGTGTTGGTCCGTTCAATCTTGTAGGCCGAGATCGTGCCGGAGATTCGGCCGTCGAGGACGTCGAACTTGAGACCGATTTCCTTGTTCTTCGCCTTGGTCGGCGCGAACGGCTCACCATTGCCATCGGTGGCATAATAGTTGGGGACCACACCCGTGGAATAGAGCCCAAAGACGGAGAGATTGCGGTTGATCGCAAAGCTCACGCCAACCTGAGGGCTGGTGGCCGACGGGGCCTCATTGCCCACGCGATTCGTGAGAGTTGGCGCACGACCGGCTTCGTAGTCGTAATAGGTCGCACCGCGCTGGTCGTTGCGGTCACGACGAACGCCGCCGATCAGCGTAAGTCGTTCGTCCAGGAACTTGCCTTGATAAACCGCGTAATAACCGAGATCCCAAGTGACGGTCTCGTAGTGATTGAGCTTCAGCCGCGGAACATCCGGGCGTCCATCACCTTGGAATCCATATCGGAAGGGGCTGAAGTCAGCAGGGTGGCGGTAACTATATCTGTCGATATCAGCCACACCATGGTTCGTGTATGAATAAGGAGGACCGTAGACGTCTTCCTCGAGCTCCTGCTTCTGATATTGCAAGCCCACCACGAAGTCGTGCTTGCCCCACTTGCCGAGATCGAGGCGGTAAGTGGCATCCGCTCGCACCTGGAAGCGATTCTCCACCTTGTCGCTGTCGATCCAGTTGTAGCGAAGCGCGGAGGTCGTGTTGGAGGTGGGCGTGGGCGGCGCCACGCCTTCATCCTCGTAAAACTGACTGTTCACCGTCGTGTTCGCAACGAAGCCATAAAGGGTGTCGCCGCGAAAAGAGCCGGCCGGGCGATTCTGATAGATCTGCAACGGAGTGAGTCCGGAGGAAGTATCCGGAAAGCGGCCGTCGCGAACGGCTTCGGTCAGTGCCTCTCGCAGGTTATAGTTTGTCCCACCGATGCTGATGGTGGAGTCAGGACGGAAGTTAATCGGATTGTTGGTCGCGAACGGCTGGTTCACCGTGCCGGTGTCACGGATTTGCCGGGAGTTAAACTCGCGCCGCGACTGGGTCACACCGGCTTTGATGAAGAAGTCTTCCGTGATCTTTTGCGTGACGTCGATGACGCTATTGCGGAAAGGCCCTTTCAAATAGGTGTCCGGACCTGACCACCTGAACGTTCTCGGATTCACGACGCCGGGAGTGACGTCCGTCAACCAGCCGCCTGCGCGAGCCAGACCGCCGCCGGCGCGGATATTTTGGAAGCCGACGCCCGTCTGATCCACATGCCCGAATTCGTTGTCGACCACGATGGTGGTGTTTTCGAAGGGATTGAACGAGAAAACCGGCGCGATGGTCCAGTGCTTCGAATTATAGAAGTCTGTATAATCGCCGCGGTCCTCGTAAGCACCGGTCAAGCGGTAGCCCGCTTTCCACCGGCCGTTGCCGAGCGGGCCGGTGAAATCGAATTCACCCCGAAAAAGGCCATAGGAGCCAACCGAGGCCGCGGTGTGGTATTGCTCTTTCAGCAGCGGCCGTTTCGGAAGGTAGTTGATCACGCCACCGAAGCTGCCGACGCCGTAAAGCAACGCGGAAGGACCGCGGAGCACTTCGACGCGATCGATATTGATCGAATCCGCTGAATACTGGCGGCGGAATCCGTCGCGCAGGACTTGCTCGATCACGAAGCCGCGGAGCTTCGTCGTCGAATCGCCGGGCGCACGTGTGGCACCGCGGGGATCGTTCGCGCCCGCGGACTGCCGATCGTTGTCGGGCTCGTAGAACGCGTCCGATTGCGACTCGAGCACCACGCCCGCCGAGTAGCGCAGCGCTTCGCGAAGATTGTTGGCGCCGATATCGCGGATGAACTCGCTCGTGATCACTTCCAAGTTGAGCGGCAGCTCCTTGATGGCGGTATTCAGACGTGTGCCCGAGGTCGAATTTGTCGCCCGATATCCTCGGTCCTGGGAGGTGGTGACCTCGAAGGGCGAGAGCACCACGGGTTCGTCCGCGGACGGATCGCTTGCAGTCGAGGGGGATCGGCTTTCGGCGCCGGACGCGCCGGCGGCACTCAACAACAGAACCGTCGCCAGAGCGAAGCGGTTTGCCTGGGTCTTAATCATTTTTGGGGTCCTTCGGTTTGAATCCTTGCTGTGTGTGGCCGCGCTTTCGCAGGGACGCGGAAGCCGGCGGGGTTAACCCCAGCATCATAGCTACTTCGTGCGATGCAGTCTCCTCATAGGACGCTATGACTCCGGTTGAGCGACTCGGACCATAGGGGGAGTCAGCGATCACTCCGGGGCTTCTCTACAGCAGATTCAAAAACCGTAGCTCTAGCTTCGTAGCGGCAGGCGTCCCTGCCTATCGCGTCTGACTCTCCCGAGCCGGCAGGCACGCGGGCCTGCCGCTACATTTGGCGGCTACCGTTTTCGATCTGCTCTATTGGCCCAGCGACATCCCAGTGAAACCGTAACGATACCGCTGTTCGGGAGTAAGTTCGTCGACTTTCTCGCGCATCTTGCGCGCCATCAGCTCCGCAAACGCCGGGTAAGCCTCCAGGTCGGTCGGCACAACAAACAGATGAAACTCGCACATTTCATCAGTGGTGCTCGGGCCGAAATGCGCGGCGCGCGGCGGCGAATGCGGATTGTAGGGATTCGCCGCACTGTTGTCGAAAATCCAGCGAACGCTGACACGCGTTCCCCGCGGCAGGAAAAGCGGTTGCTCGAATGTATATTGGTCCTGCCAGGAGAAATTCCATCGCGGTATCGTCAGCAGCTCATGCTGCGTGCCATCCGGCCGCGTGTAAGTGGCGGCGACTTCTCGCCCCAGCAGATGCATGTGCGGCGAAACCGAGAGGACGAAGCAGTCCGCCGGTATTTCCAGCTCGTCCCGGCGTTCGTAGTTTGCCTCGCCCGCAGGAATCTCGAGGTTGAACGAACCGAGTCGCAGCCACGCCAGCGTGCGTTTAATCGGCTCGGTGGTGAAGTAGATCCCCACTTCGGTCTGGTCCGTTTCCGGCCGCCCGGTCGGACTATAATGAATCTGAAACACCAGATCGCCCCCGAGCTGATAGCGCATCGCAATCCCAGGCGGCAGCCGCCGTGGTGTGAACCCGGGCACATAGCCGCCCAGATACTCGTCGGGCTCAAAGCCGGGCGAGCCGAATGCCTCGTATCCGCTGCCGTCGATCGCGGCAGCTTCGCGCCGCCGCGCTTCGCCGCTGGTATCAACCCAGACATGAGCGTGATGGAGCACACGCCGGTTCCCAGGATGGATTTCGATCGCTGCGACGCCCAGGATGTCGGAGTCGGGGATGCGCGCCCGCTGTTGCACCACTGCGGGAATTTGATCCGCGCGAAGGGGAACGACGAAGCTGCGATAAACGTCGCCCGGGCCCGGCGGCACCTCATAGGCGCGCGGCATCTTCACGATCACGTCGGGCGGCCCGAGTTGCCAGGCCTCCGCGACCGGCAGCGGCGGTTCCGGGGCTCGTGAGAGATCGCCTTCCGGCGCACCGGCCGCCGCCCAGACGGCAAGCCGTGCGATCTCTCCGGACTCGAGGTGGCGTTCGCCTTTGAAAGTATCCCTCGGTCCGCTCGGCAGCCATGGCGGCATGATGCGAGATTCGACGACGCGCGCGATGAAGCGGGCGCGCTTCGCGGCATCCACGTAGTTCAACAGCGAAAAGGGAGCGACGCCGCCCGGTCGATGACACTCCACGCAATGTCGGTAAATGATCGGCGCGATGTCGTCCGCCCAAGTCGGCACGCGTTCATTGGCCGCGATTCGGCTGACCCCGAGGAGAAAAAGGGCCGCCATCCACCCAAACCGAACGCTCCTCATGGGGCGGCCCTTCGCACCCGCTCGGGGAGCAGGCAGCCGAAGCCCGGTTTGCCCGGGAACGGCCCCGGCTCACCCGACGCGAGTTTTTGCAGCACCAGCCGCAGGTCGTGGCGAACCGCCGAGGGCCGCGCGGCTCCGCGTTCGCCAACGCGATCGTCGATGCGACCGCGATAAAGCACCCGGCCGTCGCGCGAAATCACCGCCACTTCCGGCGTGTAGGTCGCGCCGCAATGCCGCGCCAGTCGGTGGAAGCGATCGTCGATCGCGATAAACTTCAGGCGATAGTCTTCGGCGTGCCGCTGCAGCGCGCCGAGATCGGCGTTGGGATCGGCATACGCTCCAAGAAAAACAAAGCCTCGTGCTGCAAATTCGGCCGCGAGCGCATTCAGCGTCGGGATGTAACCGTTTGAAACCGGGCACTCCGGCTCAATGAACACGACGACCGCCGCTGCGCCCGGCTGCGTGATTGGGTTTCCAGAAAGATCCCGCACCTCGGCCGCCCGCCACCATTCTTCTGCGATCATCGGCGGCGCAGCCGTGAGCGGCTTCGCCAACACCAAAAGAATCGAGAGGGTCAATAGGCGCAGCATGAGCGCAGGGCGTGGGCGGAAAAACGTTCGCCGATGCCAAACGAAATCGGAGTCGGTGTGCCTCGAAGCTCTCACAGCTCAAACACGGTTCGTTCCAGCTAGCTCACGACGGCAGCCTCCGTGGCCAGCTTCAGCTAACCACCGGACGGTGCATCACTCCGTCCGAGGAAGGGGGGTGGATTCACCATCGCAACCGCCTGTGTCCGCGATTGGACGTGAAGCTTGCTGTAGATCTTCCGCACGTGGGTGTTGACCGTCCCCATGCTGATCGAAAGCGCATCGGCGATCTCCTTGTAGGCATGTCCTCGCGCCAGCAATCGCAGCACTTCGCTCTCGCGTTGGGTCAGGCTTTCGCAGGGGTCTCGTGACGGAGGCGCGCACTGTTGAAACCAGCTGACAATTTTGCGCGCGATGTGGCCGCTCATCGGCGAACCGCCTTCGTGCACTTGGCGGATGGCGGCAAGCATCTCGTCGCACGGCGTTCGTTTCAGCAGATAGCCCGACGCACCGGCGGTGAGCGCTTCGAAAACGCGCGCGCTGTCGTCATAAACCGTCACCACCAGGAACTCGGTCTCGGGCATGGATGGTTTGAGGGCGCGGATGCAATCGATCCCACTCTGCCCGGCGAGATTGATATCCACCATGACGACATCCGGCTTCAACGCGGGCAGACCCGCGATTGCCGCGTTGGCGCGTGCGAACTCTCCGACGCAATCGAAACCCGCGGCGCCCGTCAGGTATTCGGCGATGATCTGGCGGATGGCAGGATCGTCCTCGACTAAAGCGACCGAAATCGCGCGTTCGCTCATGTTACAGGGTATTTGAATCGCCAATACGTGGTGCCGCAGTTTACGCGAGATCCGCGGCGTCGAAAATCATAGGTCACTATGAGGGCCCTCCCTGCCCCACCGCCGACAGCGGCACCTTGAATGACACCGTGCATCCCGTTTCGGGCGATGACGCGATGCCGCACGTTCCGCCAATACGCGTCATTCGCGCCCGGAGATTGGCGAGGCCATTTCCGCCGCCCGGACGAGGAGGACACCCGGGCTCCGCAGACGCCGGCACCAAACCACGCCCGTTATCAGCGATCTCCACGGAAAGTTCTCCACTCTCCGCCCGTATCGTCAGCACGACCATTGTGGCGCCGGAGTGGCGCACGACATTGGTCAGCGCCTCCTTGAGGCAGAGAAACAGATTGTGGCGGACCTCCGCATTCGGCGTCCAGCCATCGGCCTCGAAAGGAGCATCGATCCGACAGGCCACGCCAGCGGTGCCAAGAAAATCGACGGCGAATTTCTCCAAGTAGGTCACCACCGACTCGAGCGTGTCGTGCCTGGGATTTACGGTCCACACGATCTCGTCCATGGCTTTCGTGACATCTCGTGCGGTCTCATAGATCTGGCCTAGGCGCTCGCTGACTCGTGCCGGATCGCTGGGCTGACGCCGCGCGCTTTCACTGAGCATGCTGATTCGTGTGAGTTGTGCGCCAAGCTCGTCGTGCATGTCGTTCGCGATCCGCGTGCGCTCACGGTCGATTGCCCGCTCACGCTCCAGGGATTCGACCCGCCGCTGCAGGCGCCGTCGGCTGACATACCAGGCGATCACGCCGCTGGCCGCGACGAGCAAGGCGACGACCAAAAATCGGAACCAGGCCGTCTGCCAGAAAAACGGCAGCACGACGAGGGTCACCTTCTTCGCATTCGGATTCCAAACGCCATCGTTGTTGGCCGCGGTAACGCTAAACGTGTAGGTCCCCGGCGGCAGGTAATTGTAAACCGCCGAACGCTCGTTGCGAACGACCGCGGGCCGTTGTTCCAGCGGGTGCAACTGCCGGCTGAAGAGGACCTTTTCCGGCCCGGCGAAGCTGAGCGCGGTATACTTGATCTCGAGGCGCTTGAAGCCCGCCGGAATCTTATAGGTCAACGCGGGCTCTCCCATCGCGACACGCTGCTCGCCGATGGCGATGCCTTCGATGTAAACCGGAGGCGGCACGAGATTTCGCGGCAGATTCGCGGGGTCCACCACCGCAACACCGCGATCGGTCGCAAACGCCAGCCGACCGTCGCTCAGCGTGCAGCCGGTCGGCTGGACCGAAGCGCTGAAATTAAGCGTGGTCAGCCCGTCGCTGTAGCCGAACGTTTCGACTTCGAGTTGAGCGAGAGTGCCGTCGGCGCACGCGTGCAACTGCGCTGCGCTGATGCGCATCAACCCCGATCGTGAGCTCAGCCAAAAATTGCCCGCCGCATCCTCGGCGATGTGCCCGATCGCGTTGTCGCTCAGCCCATGGGTGGTGCGCACCGCGTCGATCCTTCCGTCCTTCAGGCGGTTCAGCCCACCGCCATTGGTGCCGATCCATAACGCCCCGCTGCGATCCCGGTGCAGACAATTCACGTCGTTGCTGGAAAGCCCATCAGCCTGCGTGTAGTGACGAATCTCGTCGCCGGCGATCCGCACCAGCCCGCGTTCCCAACAACCAGCCCAGACAACGCCTCCTCCGTCTTCTTCGAGCAGCGCCCGCACGTTCGTCGCGACCCGTGTCGGCCCGGTTTCCAACCACTGCTCCCGGCCACCGTTCCATCGATAAATCCCTTTGAGACTTCCCACCAGCATACCGCCCCGGGCGGAAGGCACCATCGCCGCCACCTGCCATATGAAGATACCTCTCACCGGCTCCGGCGCGTGGAACGTTCCCTCTCCGAAACGGAAGACGCCATTGCCCCACGTGCCCGCCCACAACGTGCCGTCGGGCGTGGTCGCCACGCTCCACACGAAGTCGTTCATCAGTCCGGTGCTGGATCGGAACTGAGTCCACGCGCCGCCCTGGTAGCGAAAGACGCCGCGACCTTCGGTTCCGATCCACAGCGCTCCTTCGGGGCCTTCAGTCACGGACAAAACCGGACGCCCTTCTAGCCCTTCGGGCGGCGTAAGCATGGTGACTTTTTTCTCCGCCACTCGACACAACCCATCCGTGCCCGTCCCAAGCCACAACCCTCCTTCGTGATCCTCGAACACCGCGGTGATCCAATCCGACGCGAAGCCGTTCGTGCGCGTGAAACGTTGCTCCGGGCCCGATGCCGTCGGCTGGATGATCCATGCGCCCGCATCGTTGGTCGCGCCCGCGAGGCGCCCATCGCGCAGTTCCTGCATGGTAAAGAGGAGCGTGGATCCCGTCGGCAGCGAACGCGAAAACTCGGTCCATTCGCCTGACTTCCATTTCCACAGGCGTCCCTCGATCATCGCCCACCAGCCTCCGTCACGGCTGCTGCAAACCCCGCGGACAAACGGCTCGAGATCGCCCGGCACCTCGATGGGCCGCAGACGGCCTTGCTCCAGGATCGATAGTTTTCCGCGCGAAACCATGGCTAGTTTTCCCTCGGGCGAGCCGGCCATCAAGTAGATGGGCCCCGTCGGACCGGTCTCAGGTGTCAGCGTGAAATTATCGCGGATCCGCACCAGCTGGCCGGCGTTATTCAAACCCCAGACGTCACCGGCTTCGTCACAGGCGAGATTCTGCATCTTGGATCCTTGGCGTTCCGCCGGCGCAGGATAATACCTGAGTTTTCCGTCCAACATCCGCGTGACCGAGCCGCTGCCGTGGCCGATCCAAAGCGCGCCTTCCGGAGATTCGCAAAGGGCCGTTACACTGCTTTCGACCAAGCCCGGAGTGCGGCCTGCATCGAACCGCGTGAACGATGCGCCGTCGAAGCGCGCGAGACCGTCCCACGTCCCCACCCAGATGTAGCCGTCGCGCGTTTGCAGCGCGGCGATGATCTTGTTTGAAGGCAGACCATCCTGCATCTCCCAATTCGCCACCGGCCCGGAATACGAGACGGCGTGCGCCGGCACCGCTCCCGCACCGACGAGCAGGACAAGCTGAAGGCGAGCAAGACCAAGAAGCAGTTGGGGGCGCTGCGTTATCACGGGCTGGACTAGACGCCGTTCGTCATCGCGAAAGCTGAATAAACGGAGAGGATCTTGCGACGAGCGGAATCGCAACGCGTTGGACGATTTCTAGCAAGTCGCAGCAGGTTTCAGCCAATCTCCGCGGCTCATAGAATACTATGACTATGTGCGGTTACGCTGGAACACTCGGGCCTGCAGGATCAGTGAATACCGCACCTTAGTTCCGCGCACTTGTGCTCCAATCGACTTAGCAGCCCTTCGCACCGTCGTCGTCATGTCTTTTCTGATACTCTGCACCCGGTTCTTTGCCGTCTCCGCCGCGCTCCTCGCCGCCACCGCCTACGGTGCCCCTCCCGCTGCCATCCTCTCCGGCGTTCCTTGGCATGACCAGCAGGGCAACATCGTCAGCGCTCGCGGTGCAGGCATCCTCAAGGAAGGCGACCGCTTCTACCTCTTCGGCGAATTCAAGCGCGATCGCGGCAATGACTTTGCCGGGTTCAGTTGTTACTCCTCCAGCGACCTCGTCCACTGGACGTTCCACCGAATCGCGTTGCCCGTGCAGCCCGACGGTCGCGCCGGCCCCGGCCGCGTCGGCGAGCGCCCGAAGGTGCTCAAGTGCCCGAGCACCGGCGAATACGTCATGTTCTTCCACTCCGACGATGCTCGCTACCGCGACCCCGCCGTCGCTTACGCCACCAGCCGTGTCATCGATGGCGAATACACGTTTCGCGGTCCGCTGCTCTTCGAGGGCCAGCCGATCCAATTGTGGGATATGGGCGTTTTCCAGGACGACGACGGTGCCGGCTACCTTGTCACTCATTCCGGCAACCTCTACCGGCTCGCCGACGATTACCGAAGCGTCACCGCGCAAGTCGTCGCCAACATGACCAGCGGATGTGAGTCGCCCGCCATCTTCAAGCGCAACGGTCTCTACTACTGGCTCGGCTCCGGCCTCACCGCCTGGGAGCGCAACGACAATTACTACTTCACCGCAACCTCACTCTCCGGCCCGTGGCAGAAGCGGGGCAACTTTGCCCCGAGCGGCACGCTCACCTGGAATTCTCAGACTACCTTCGTGCTGCCCATCGTCGGCACGGAGACGACCACCTGGATGTTCATGGGTGATCGTTGGGCGCACCCCTATCAAAACTCGGCCGCGACCTACGTGTGGCAGCCGCTGCAATTTGACGAAGCAGGCAATCTCTCCCTGCCGCACTACCGGCCGGCTTGGAACATCGACCCCGTCAGCGGCCGCTGGTCGCCCGTCGAGCTTCCCGGGAGCGTCGTCGAACTCGCCGCCTTCGGCGACCGCCTCGCTCACTCCGACGCCTGGACGCCGCACACCGACCCCGCCGGCTTCGCCGATCTCCGCTCCAACGCGAAAGACGCCAGCCTGAGCGTGACGTTCACCGGCACTCAGATCGGTTTCTACAGCGTGGCTCGCAATGACGGCGGCTTCGGTCGCGTCGAGATCAAGAATGCCGCGGGCGAGGTTATCGCACGCACCATCGTCGAGACTTACTGCCTCTACCCAGAGGCCTCCCTCAAATTTCTCAGCCGACCGCTCCCACGCGGCACCTACACGCTCACCATAACGCCGCTCGGCGAGCGCTTCTTTTGGCAGGCCAAGACGACCACCTACGGCAGCACCGGCGATTATGTCTCCGTGCAGAAATTCCTGCTCGTGGACTGACTGACCTCGCCCTCCTCGCGACCCGAGGCGCGGTCTTCTTAGCCCGATCGGGGCTGCCCGTAAAATCATGAAGCTCCTCTCACTGCTCTCCGCCTTGATCGTTGTCGTCGGCTGCTCGCGAGCCGTCGCTGCAACGGGTCTGACCGTTAAGTATGATCTTACGGCAGCGTCGGATATTCCGTTGGTCGCGAACGGCCGCGCTGCGACCATCGTCGTAGATCCCGCAGAGGCCGAGGTCGTGCGCATCGCCGCAACTTTGTTCGCCGAGGACGTGGGGTGCGTCACTGGCGTGAAACCCAGCGTGATCGCGGGCGCCGCCCCCTCGAAGACCGACAAGCCACTCGTGCTGATCGGCACCCTGGGCCAGAGCGCTCCGATCGAGGAGCTCATTCGACGCGGCAAGCTCGACCCCGCAGCCATCGAAGGAAAGTGGGAATCGTTTCTCATCACGACGGTGTCCGATCCACTGCCGGACGTGCCAAACGCGTTGGTCATCGCCGGCAGCGATCGGCGCGGAACCGCGTTCGGAGTTTTCGAAGTGTCGGCGGCGATCGGCGTGTCACCCTGGGTTTGGTGGTCTGATGTGACACCACGCCGCCAAGAGACGCTCGTGTTCGCCGCGGGGACGTTCACGCAAGGGCCGCCGTCCGTTAAATACCGCGGAATCTTTCTCAACGACGAGGATTGGGGCCTCCAGCCTTGGGCCGCGAAAACGTTCGAGCCGGAAACTGGCGACATCGGCCCGAAAACCTACGCAAAAATCTTCGAGCTGCTGCTCCGGCTGAAGGCGAACCTCTGCTGGCCGGCGATGCACGATTCCACCAAGCCGTTCAACGCCTTCCCCGAAAACAAGGTCGTCGCAGATCGCTACGCGATCGTCATGGGTTCGTCCCACGCCGAGCCGATGCTGCGCAACAACGTCGGGGAATGGCCGCGCGACCAAGGAGCCAAGTGGAACCCCGTGACCAACCTCCCCGCGATCCTCGATTACTGGGAGCAGCGAGTGCGCGAAAACGGCCGCTACGAAAATGTCTACACGGTCGGAATGCGCGGCATCCACGACAACGCGATGCCGGGCGGCGGCACCCTTCTCGAGAAGCGCGAGCGGCTGGAAGAAATCATCGAGCTTCAGCGCGGAATGCTGGCGAAACACGTGGACGCCGATCCGTCCCGCGTGCCGCAGATTTTCTGCCCCTACAAGGAAGTGCTGGATATTTACCGCGAGGATCTGAACCTGCCCGACGACATCACGATTGTCTGGCCGGATGACAATCTCGGCTACGTGCGCCAACTCCCCGACGCCCGCGAGCGCGCGAGGTCCGGCGGTCATGGTATTTACTACCACCTCTCGTATTGGGGCCGCCCGCACGATTACCTGTGGCTCGACTCCACCGCGCCCGCACTGGTCTGGCACGAGATGACGAAAGCCTACGCCCTCGGAGCCCAACGGCTGTGGATCGCGAATGTCGGCGATCTCAAATCGATCGAAACAGGCATGACCTTCTTCCTGCAGCTCGCGTGGAACATTGACCGCTACGGCGTCGATGCTCAGCGCGTGTTCCTCCGTGATTTCTACCGGGAGCAGTTTGGGCCGGAGCACGCCGACGAGATCGCCGCCCTGCGCGACGAATACTACCGGCTGTGCTCCATTCGACGTCCCGAACACATGGGCTTCAACAGCGTTTACCCCAACACGCCCGTGCAGAACAGCGATTGGTCGCCCGAATTCTCGTCAGGCTTCCTGGAGCGCTGGCGCGACATCGATCGGCGAGCGCAAGCCCTCGCGTCGAAGTTGCCCGAGTCCTCGCGCGACGCCTACTTCCAACTCGTGGAATATCCCGCTCGCGGCGGCGCGGCGATGGCGGAGAAAATCCTGCTCGCGGAAAAAGCACGTCGGACCGGATCGGAAGCCGACGCAGCCGAAGCGAATACGGCATTCGAGCGAATCCAGCAGCTCACCGACCACTATAACGCCGTCGGCAACGGCAAATGGACGGGCATCATGAGCTATCGTCCGCGTCAGCTTCCGGTCTTCGACATGCCGCCGACCACTGCGCAGCCGGAGAGCGCTAAGGCAAAAGATGCGACCGCTTCAACAACCGCCGGAGTGACGATCGATCTCGCGCAGTTCAAACAGGAACGCCTCGAGCAGGGAGCCGGCTGGCGCATGGTCGAAGGACTTGGGCCGCACGGCCGCGCGCTTGCGGTGCTTCCGCACCGGGATACTCCCACACGGCTCTCTCCCGCTGAGATTCAGGCGCACAGCCCGATGGTTGAATTTCAGATAAACGTCGCAACAGCCGGCGATGTCGAAGTCGTAATCGACGCACTGCCCACGCATCCGCTCACGCCCGAGCATCAAACGGTCCTCGCGGTTTCGATCGACGACGACGCTCCTGTGCTGGTCCACTTCGACCAGGGCACCGACGACGAGCACGATCCCACCTGGCAGCGAAACGTGCTTCGAAACAAAATGTCTGGCCGTGTGACGCTTCGCGCGCCGGCGGGGCCCTGTTCTCTTAAACTGTGGGCCGCGGATTGCGGAGTCGTTGTTCAGCAAATGCGCGTGAACTCTCGTTAAGCCGTCCCCCGCGGATAACATGCACGGGAAGCGGCGAAACGATGGTCACCACGTGAGCGGCACTCGCGGGACTTGTCTAATTTTCCAGACGTAAAGAAGCGACTGCCGAACGCGGAGCACAGCACCGTTCAGCGCCGGATAGAGTTCTTTGCAGGTAGTCGTCAGCGATGTTTACCGCCGGATTCAACCGCGAAGTGGTGGACCGGATCGGGATCAAACCGACGACCTCGTCGTTGCGAACGACGCGCTCTATCAACTGAGCTACCGGCCCACGAAAGGAACGGTGGTTTTGCGCAATCACCGCGCGCGAGTAAACACCAATTTTCCAAAACTGCGGAGACACTTCACCTCACGACACATGCGTCGCCGTGCGCTTCCGAACCGCGCTGCCGCTCAGCTCGCCGTCGCCCCGAGCAGCCGCGCAAAAACCATCTTCCCGCCACCACTCGGCAAGACGCTCGTGATCTCCACCGCGACCCGCTGGCCCATCAGCGCTCTCGCCGCGCCCACCACGACCATTGATCCGTCCTCGAGATAACCCACCGCCTGCCCTTCGTCGCGCCCCGGCTTCACCAATTCCACCTCGATCGTCTCACCGATCATCAGCTCCGGTCGCAACGACTTCGCGAGCAGGTTCAAGTTCAGCCACTGCACGCCGTGAAACTCCGCCATCTTCGCAAGATTGTAGTCCGTCGTCAGCAGCTTCGCGCGCATCGATTGAGCCAAGAACACCAGCTTCGCGTCCACGTCCGCCCGCTTCGTCACTTCGCTTTCCGGAATCCGGATATCGAGATGCTTCAACCGCCGCAATTGGTTCAACACCTCCAATCCTCGCCGCCCCCTCGCCTGCTTCTGCGGATCCGTCGAATCCGCCACCGCTTGCAGCTCCGTCAGCACAAACCGCGGAATCACCAGCGCTGCATTCAAAAAACCCGCCTCGCACACTCGCGCGACCCGCCCATCGATCAACACGCTCGTGTCCACCACCACCAGCGGCACGTCCACTTCGTGCGGCACGAACCGCACATACGGTATCACCAAATTGAATTCATCCTTCCCCCGCAGCGCGATCACCGTCGCCAGATACGTGCAGATCACGAACAGCGAGAGCTGAAACAAATGAATCATCTGCGGATCGCCCGCCGCAAACAATGGCGACGTCCCGAGCAAATACGCGATCAGCGATCCCACCGCCAAACCGAAGGTGATCGCCGACAGCCCGCGCAGCGAAAAACCTTTCAACAACATGTCCACGAGCACCACCAGCGTGCCGATCAGCAATCCGATCGTCACCGCGATCCCGCGTTTGTCGTCCCACTCCTCGATGGTGTAGCACACCAGCCATCCGCACGCGCCGCACAGCACCAGGAAGAAGACCCGAATCGAAAACAGCGTCCGATTCATCATCCCGCGCGATAATGGAACATCACGAGCAACACCAGCGGCAGTCCCACTCCCACGACCATGCAAACCACCAACACCTTCAGGTGGCGCCGGGCTTTGATCTTTTCAGGAGTCTCGCCGTCCATTTCAGTGCGAGCGCACCAAAGCCCCCACGGCATGACAACGCAATACTGGCTCGTTAAATCCGAACCCGAAGCCTACGCGTGGACCGACCTCGTCCGCGATCGTCGCACCGCGTGGACCGGCGTCCGCAACTACGCCGCCCGCCTCAATCTTAATGCGATGCAGCGCGGCGACCGCGTCCTGTTCTACGAGAGCGTCACCACCAAAGCCGTCGTCGGCATCGCCGAAGTCACCAAAACCGCTTTCCCCGACGAAACCGCCGACGAAACCGGCTGGGTCGCCGTCGAATTGAAAGCTGTCGAACCGCTCTCGGAGCCCGTCACCCTCGCCCAAATCAAAGCCGAACCTTCCCTCGCCGAAATTCCGCTGCTCCGCCAGTCGCGGCTCTCCGTCATGCCGCTCCCCGCAGCCGCCTACAAAAAGATCCTTTCGCTCGGCGCCTGAAGCGAAACCCGCGCCGCATCGGAGTCCTCCCGCCGCGCCGCCCATTGACACGCGCCCAACCCCTTCCGTATTTCTGCCCGCTATGGACAAGCCGGTCTACGTGCTCGAGTTCGAAAAACCGCTCCGCGAACTCGCGAAGGAGCTCGACGCCCTGCACCAAAAATCGCTCGAGCAAAACCTCGATCTCTCCGCCGAAGTCGCCGGCATCGAGAAACGCTTCGCCGAGGCGCGGCGCGATATCTATACGAATCTCACGCCCTGGCAGCGCGTCCAGATCGCGCGTCATCCTGATCGCCCCTACGCGCTCGATTACATCAATCTGATCTGCACCGATTTTCAGGAGCTCCACGGCGACCGCCAGTTCAACGACGACCGCGCGCTCATCGGCGGCACCGCCTTCCTCAACGGCGAATCCGTCATGATCATCGCGCAGCAAAAAGGCCGCGATCCGAAGGAGCGCATCGTCCGCAATTTCGGCATGCCCCAACCCGAAGGCTATCGCAAAGCCCTTCGTTTGATGCGCATGGCCGAGAAATTCGGCCTTCCGCTTCTCACCTTCATCGACACGCCCGGCGCGTATCCAGGAGTTGAATCCGAAGCCCGCCACGTCTCCGAAGCCATCGCGATGAACCTTCGCGAAATGGCCGCGCTCCGCGTTCCTTCCATCGCAGTCATCGTCGGCGAAGGCGGCTCCGGCGGCGCTCTCGGCATCGGCCTCACCGATCGTGTCCTCACGTTCGAAAACAGTTACTACTCCGTCATCTCGCCCGAGGGTTGCGCCGCCATCCTCTGGAAAGATCGCGCCGCCGCCTCCAAAGCCGCCGAAGCGCTAAAACTTTCCGCCGCCACCCTCGAGCAACTCGGCGTGGTGGACGAGGTCATCCCCGAGCCTCTCGGCGGCGCTCACCACGCCGTCACCGAAGCCGCCGGCTCGCTCAAGGTCGCCTTGCAAAAACATCTCGCCGAACTGCGCGCGCTTTCGCCCGATCAACTCCTCGACACCCGCTACAACCGCTACCGTCATCTCGGCGTTTACGAGGAAAACGGCGTCACGCACAACTAAAGCCCACGGAAGCTCCAGCCGACCAGACTCGATGCTTCGCAAAACCCGTCCGCCCGCGGACGGGTTTTCCATTTGGTGCTTCGGCCATTTCGTGGAATGAGCGTTTGGATCTTCGCGACGCTCACGTCCCGTCTCGTCACGCTCTCACCGTCAGCAGATCGATCTTCAACGCCGACGCCATCGCCGCGCCGATCTCCACGATCACGCCGCTCAATCGCACGTCGTCCGTCGCCATGTCGAAGCGACGCGGCATCCCTGTCACGAACTTGCTCACCACCGGCTCCACCGCCCGCCCGAGCACGCTCGCATAAGGCCCCGTCATTCCCACATCGCAGATAAAGGCCGTGCCTTTCGGCAACACCGTCGCATCCGCCGTCGGCACATGCGTATGTGTCCCAATCACCGCCGTCACCCGGCCATCCAAATACCACCCCATCGCCACTTTCTCCGACGTCGCCTCGGCATGGACTTCCACGATGATCGCATCGCACTGCGCCCGCAGCTGCTCAATCATCCGATCCGCCGCGAGAAAGGGGCAGTCCGCCTTCAATCCCATGAACTGGCGTCCCAGAACCGTGAATACCGCCACGCGAAATCCCCGGGACTCCACAATCAGGTGATCCCAGCCCGGATTCGACGCCGGCAGGTTGGCCGGACGGCAAACGCGATCGATCTGCGTGATATCCGTCTCCCAACCGCGTTGATCCCACACGTGATCCCCCAGCGTGATCGCATCGATCCCCGCCTCGAGCAGCGAACGCGCAATCGCACCGGTGATCCCGTTGCCCGCCGCCGCATTCTCTCCGTTCGCAATTACGAAATCGATCGAGTGTTCCGCACGAATCCTTTGCAGCTTGTGATTGACGATGTCCCGCCCCGGCCGACCCACAATGTCGCCGATAAAAAGGAGCTTCAACATCCCCCCACAAGGAACCCCGCCGCCGCATCGCACAACTGCGAACTTCGTCGCGCCCAATTGTAGCCCGCGATCCCCCCGCCACGCCCTCCCGGTCCTGCGCTCGCACCCGCCTATCCCGAAGCTTGCCACTGCCCTCGCGTCGCCTTTTTCTGACCGATCTCATTTCAAACTCAGACGCCCATGAAATCCACAACCTCCCCCGCCTCGTTTCCCCAGCCTGAAATCGGCCGCGAAATGAAGGGATCCGACGCCGTCGTCGAATGCCTCATCCGCGAGGGCGTGGATGTCGTCTTCGCTTACCCCGGCGGCGCCTCGCAGGAACTTCACCAGTCGCTCGCGCGCACCGACAAGATCCGCACGATCCTTCCGCGTCACGAACAGGGCGGTTCCTTCGCCGCCGAGGGCTACGCCCGCGCCACCGGCAAGGTCGGCGTTTGCATGGCCACTTCCGGCCCTGGCGCCACGAATCTCGTTTCGGCAATCGCCGACGCGTTCATGGATTCCATCCCGCTCGTCGCCATCACCGGCCAGGTGTATTCCAAATACATCGGCAAGATGGCGTTTCAGGAAACCGACTTCTACGGCATGACGCTGCCGATCGTGAAGCATTCCTACCTCGTGATGAACGTGCACGACATCCCGCGCGTCTTCAAAGAGGCCTTCCACCTCGCGCGCAGCGGTCGTCCCGGTCCCGTCATCATCGACCTGCCGAAAGACGTTCAACAGGCAAAGTTCCAGCCCGTCTTCCCCGCCTCGATCGAATTCCGCAACCCTTACGCCACCGCGACGCAGCACGCGTCCGACGAACAACTCAAAACCGTCCTCGGCCTCATCGCCGAAGCGAAGCGCCCGATCATCTACGCGGGCGGCGGCATCATCTCCGCCGAGGCTCACAAGGAACTGCGCGCCTTCGCCGAGAAGACCAACATCCCCGTCGCCACCACGCTGATGGGCGTCGGCGCCTTCCCCGAAACGCATCCGCTCTCGATGCATTGGTTCGGCATGCACGGCTCCGCCTACGGCAATTGGGCCGTCGATCAATGCGATCTGCTGCTCGCTCTCGGTTCGCGTTTCGACGATCGCATCACCGGCGACACGAGCAAATTCGCGGCCGGCGCGAAGATCGTCCACATCGACATCGACGCCTCCGAGCACAACAAGAACAAGCGCGCCCTTCTTCCCATCGTCAGCGACATCAAGCACGCGCTGGAGCGCCTCAACGCCCTCGCCGCCGCCAACAAATTCACGCCGCCCGACACCACCGCGTGGCACGCTCAGGTCGCTACGTGGAAAAAAGAGCACCCGTTCCGCTACGAACAAAGCCCGCACATCCTCGCGCAGGAAGCCGTGCAGGCCCTCTACGAACTCACCAAAGGCGACGCCATCATCACCACCGGCGTCGGCCAGCACCAGATGTGGGCCGCCCAGTTCTACCGCTTTGACGAGCCGCGCCGCTACATCAGCTCGCTCGGCCTCGGCGCCATGGGCTTCGGCTATCCCGCCGCCATGGGCGCCAAGGTCGCCTGCCCCGATAAACAGGTCATCGATATCGACGGCGACGGTTCGTTCATCATGAACGTTCAGGAACTCGCCACCTGCAAAATCGAGAAGATCGGCGCGAAGGCGATGATCCTGAACAACCAGCATCTCGGCATGGTCGTGCAATGGGAAGACCGCTTCTACGGCTCCGTCCGCGGCAACACCATCCTCGGCGACGAAACCAATGTCGGCAGCCCTGATAACCTCGGCGGCCTCTATCCCGATTTCGTGAAAATCGCCGAGGGCTTCGGCGTCAAAGGCCGCCGCGTTCACCTCAAGAGCGAGCTGCGCGAAGCCATCCAGGAAATGCTCGATCACGATGGCCCCTACGTCCTCGACGTCATCGTTCCTTACACCGAGCACGTGCTGCCCATGATCCCCGCCGGCCGCACCGTAAAGGACATGCTCCTGAAATAACCTCGAGCACGGGCAAGCTTGCCCGTGCTTTTTTTGCGTTTCACCGCCGCGTTCGTTCCGCGTCCAACTCTTCTTCATGTCCAAAACTCTTCTCGTCACCGGCTCCTCCGGCCTCATTGGCTCCGAAGTCTGCGTCTATTTCGCCCGCGAACTCGGTTACACTGTCCACGGCGTCGACAACAACCAGCGCGCCATCTTCTTCGGCCCGCAAGGCGACACCCGTTGGAACCAGAGCCGCCTCGCTTCCGAACTCAAAGGCTTCGTTCACCACGAGCTCGATATCCGCGACCGCGCCGGCGTCCTTAATCTCGTCAAAACCGTCAAACCCGACGTCATCGTTCACACCGCCGCGCAACCGTCGCACGACCGCGCCGCCGCGATTCCCTTCGACGATTTCGATACCAACGCCGTCGGCACGCTCAACTTCCTCGAAGCTGCCCGGCAGTTCGCGCCCGAGTCCCCGTTCGTTCACATGTCGACGAACAAGGTTTACGGCGACGCCCCTAATCGCATCGCGCTCAAGGAACTCGAAACCCGCTGGGACTACGCCGATCCCGCCTACGAACACGGCATCGCCGAAACCTTCACCATCGACCAGTCGAAGCATTCGCTCTTCGGCGCCTCCAAGGTCGCCGCCGACGTCATGGTGCAGGAATACGGCCGCTACTTCAACCTGCCCTGCTGCGCCCTCCGCGGCGGCTGCCTCACCGGCCCGAATCACTCCGGCGTCGAGCTCCACGGCTTCCTTTCCTACCTCGTGAAATGCAACCTCGAGGGTCGCGAGTATAAAGTTTTTGGATACAAGGGAAAACAGGTCCGCGACAACATCCACTCCCTCGACGTCGCCCGCTTCATGGCCGCCTTCGTCGCCGCCCCGCGCGCCGGAGAGGTCTATAATCTCGGCGGCGGCAAAGCCAACAGCACCTCCATCCTCGAAGCGTTTCAGATCGCCGAGAAATTCACCGGCAAGAAACAGGTCTATACCTACGTCGACCAGAACCGCATCGGCGACCACATCTGTTACTACTCCGATCTGCGCAAGATGCGCGCGCACTATCCCGCTTGGGACATCACCCAGTCCCTCGAGGAAACCATCCGTCAGATCGTCGAAGCCTGGCAGCGCCGGCCCAAGTCCTGACGTGAAGCCCGGCCTCCTCGCCGGGCTTTTTTATTATCTTTTCCGCTGCCGTCACATTTCAGTGAACCCGCGCAGCCTCCCCACTCCGCATTTGAACAAACCTCACAAATGCGTTTTGGCATCCTCGTCATGTCCGCACTCCGCTCCGTCTTCCTCGCTGCCCTCGCGCTGAGTGCCTCGTCCGCGTCGCTCCCTGCCGCCGATTCCGCGAAGAACGAATCTCCTTTCCTGCCTCCCGCCGGTGCCCCCGCTCCCGCCGCCAAAGAACCCTCCGCCTACAGCTTCGCGGGCATGACCGTCCTCAACGGCGAAACTCTTCTCAGTATCACCCGCGAGTCCGACAAACGCAGCACTTGGATCCCCGTCGGCAAGACCGTCGGCGACATCACCGCCGTCAGCTACGATCCCAAAAAAGACGAAGCCGTCATCCGCGTCGACGGCCGCGAGCTCACCTTGGCGATCCGAAAATCCGTCGTCGTCGCCGCGCCCGCCCATCGCCCGCCCGTCGCCGCCCGCACCTTGCCCGCTCCAAGCGCCGCAACCTCGCCCGCGCCCGAGCCTGAACCGGTCAAAATGCCTCCGTTGAGCCAGCAGGAGGAAAAGGAAATGGAAGCGCGCATGCTCGTTTCGGATCTCCTCGAGATCGGCCAGCAACAACGCCGCGCTTACGAGGCCGCCCAACGCGAGGCCGCCGCCAAAGCCGCCGCCGACTCCCGCGCCAAAAACGCCAAGTAAGCCGCCGCGCACACGCTGTTCGCGAAAGGCGCAACTCACTCCGCGCGTCACACCTCAACTTTCCCCTTCCGCCTTACGGCCCGCGCTGCTTCCTTCCAGCCACATGAAACTCCTCATCACCGGAGTCTGTGGCTTCGTCGGTAGCACCCTTGCCCGCGCCTTCGCCGCCAGCGGCTCTCGTCCCGAGATCATCGGCTTCGACAACTTCATCCGCCCCGGCAGCGAATCCAATCGCGACGAGCTCAAGAAACTCGGCGTCCGCCTCTTTCACGGCGATCTCCGCTCCGCCAGTGACCTCGAAGCCCTTCCGCCCGTCGACTTCGTGATCGACGCCGCCGCCAACCCCAGCGTCCTCGCCGGCGTCGACGGCAAAACCAGCTCCCGCCAGCTCGTCGAACACAACCTCTCTGGCACCGTCAACATGCTGGAGTTCTGCAAACAACATCGCGCCGGTTTCATCCTTCTCAGCACCAGCCGCGTCTATTCGATTCCACCTCTCGCCGCGCTCGCCGTCGAACCGCACGAGAACGCTTTTCGCCCCGCCACTTCCGCCCCTCTTCCGTCCGGCGTCACCGCTGCCGGCATCGACGAAACCTTTTCCACCGCCGCTCCCGTCTCGCTCTACGGCGCCACCAAGCTCGCCTCCGAAGCCCTCGCGCTCGAATACGGCGAAACCTTCAATCTCCCCGTCTTCATCAACCGCTGCGGCGTCCTCGCCGGCGCCGGCCAGTTCGGTCGCCCTGACCAGGGCATCTTCGCCTTCTGGCTCAACAGCCACCTCCGCCGCCGTCCGCTCAAATACATCGGCTTCGGCGGACACGGCTATCAAGTCCGCGACTGCCTCCACCCGCGCGACCTCGTCCCGCTCCTCGAAAAACAATTTTCCGCTCCCGCACTGGCCGCCACCGACCGCATCGTCAACGTCGCCGGCGGCGCCGCATCCGCTTTTTCACTACGCCAGCTGACCGCGTGGTGCGACACCCGCTTCGGTCCGCATCCGGTTGCTGCCGACTCCAGGCCCCGCCCGTTCGATCTCCCTTGGGTCGTCCTCGATCACACCAAAGCCACCCGGCTTTGGTCGTGGCAACCGCAGACGCCCACGCCCGCCATCCTCGACGAAATCGCCGCGCACGCCGAACGCCATCCCCACTGGCTCGATCTCTCCGCCCCGTTCTAAATCTAAACCCCCTTCGCTCCGGTCCTTGACCCCCACAACCACACGCTGAAAGCTCGCGCAATTCGTTCTCATGCCCGGCCCTCTCAACCGCGCCCCTCTCAGCCTCTACTCCGTCATCATTCCCGCGCGCGACGAAGAGGCCTCACTTCCGTCCACGATCGAGGATATCTATCGCACGTTCACGGCGGAAAACATCCCGCACGAGATCGTCGTCGTCGATGACGGCAGCCGCGATCGCACGTGGGCCGTCCTTCAGGATCTCCGCGAAAAATTCCCCACGCTCGCGCCCACCCAAAACGCCAGCGGTCTTCACGGCTTCGGCCGCGCCGTCGTTTGGGGACTCGATCACAGCCGCGGCGACGCCGTCGTCATCATGATGGCCGACGCCTCCGACTCCCCCGAGCACGCCGTCAATTACTGGCGCCTCCTCAACGAGGGCTACGACTGCGCGTTCGGCTCCCGTTTCGTCAAAGGCGGCAAGGTCGTCGATTACCCGCGCGTCAAACTCTTCGTCAACCGTCTCGCCAACTTCTTTGTCCGCGTCGGATTCAACATCCCGCTCAACGACACCACCAACGCCTTCAAAGCCTACCGCCGCATCGTCATCGACGGCTGCCGCCCGTTTCTCGCGCCGCATTTCAATCTCACCGTCGAGATTCCACTCAAAGCCATCGTCCGCGGCTACAGTTACACGATCGTTCCGATCTCCTGGCAGAACCGCAAATACGGCGAAGCCAAGCTGAAGATCAAAGAAATGGGCAGCCGCTATTTCTTCATCTGCGCCTACGTCTGGCTCGAAAAATACTTCAGCCGCGGCGACTACCATCGCCGTTGACCGCGTTTCCCCGACGCCCCTGCCCGCGTCGCACCGGCCGATTTCAACCTTGTCGCGCCGCACGCCCGCCTCTCGCATTACACTTACCTGAACCATGATCTATCTTCTCGGCGGCTCCGGCTACGTCGGCCACGCCTACCAAGCTCTCCTCACCCGTAAGGGCATTCCTTTCCGCAATCTCCGTCGCGCTGACGTCGATTACACGAATCCCGCGACACTCCTCGCCGCCCTCCGCGCCGATGGTCCGGAATTCCTCATCAACGCCGCCGGCTACACCGGCAAACCCAACGTCGACGCCTGCGAGCTCCACAAGCACGAGTGCCTCTTCGGCAACGCCGTCCTCCCCGGCATCGTCGCCGAAGCCTGCGCCGCGGCCGGCGTGCCATGGGGACACGTCTCCTCCGGCTGCATTTACACCGGCGCTCGCCCCGACGGCTCCGGCTTCACCGAAACCGACGCCCCCAACTTCACCTTCCGCCAAAACAACTGCTCGTTCTACAGCGGTTCGAAAGCGCTCGGCGAAGAGGTCCTCGCCGGCAAACCCGACGCTTACATTTGGCGCCTCCGCATCCCCTTCAACGAGGTCGACAACCCCCGCAACTACCTCACGAAACTCCTCCGCTACAACACACTCCTCGAAGCCACCAACTCCATCTCCCAACTCGAGGAATTCGTCGCCGCCACCTTCGCCTGCTGGGAAAAGCGCGTCCCCTTCGGCCTGTATAACGTCACCAACCCTGGCCAGATCACGACCCACGAGGTCGTCGACCTCATCAAGAAAACCGGCGTCTCCAACAAGGACTTCGTCTTCTTCAAAGACGAATCCGACTTCATGCAGCGCGCCGCCAAAACCCCACGTTCCAACTGCGTCATGGACTCCTCCAAGCTCGCGTCCGTCGGCATCCAAATGACCGAAGTCCACGCCGCCGTAGAACGCGACCTTCGCCGCTGGCAACGCGCCGCCGCCTGAGCTTCCGGTCCTTCAACCTTCAACTTTCACCCATCGACAAGATGAATCTTCTCGTCACCGGCGGCTGCGGCTTCATCGGCTCCAACTTCATCCGCCAGCGCCTCACTGGCTCCCGCTCTGGGCTAACCAAACTCGTCAATCTCGACGCCCTCACCTACGCCGGCAATCCCGCGAACCTCGCCGATCTCGCCTCCGATCCGCGCTACGTTTTCGCGCACGGCGACATCGGCGACGCCGCCCTCGTCTCCCGTCTCCTCGCCGACCACGAGATCGACGCGATCGTCAATTTCGCCGCCGAATCTCACGTCGACCGCTCCATCGATTCCCCCGAGCCCTTCGTCCAAACCAACGTCGTCGGCACCCTCCGCCTCCTCAACGCCGCCCGGCTCCACTGGTCGAAACTTCCCGAGCCGCGCAAATCCGCTTTCCGCTTCCTCCACGTCTCGACCGACGAAGTTTACGGCACGCTTTCTCCCACCGATCCCGCCTTCACCGAGGAAACGCCCTTTGCCCCGAACTCGCCCTACGCCGCTTCCAAAGCCGCCAGCGATCACCTCGTCCGCTCCTATCAGCACACCTACAAATTCCCCACGCTGACGACTAACTGCTCCAACAACTACGGCCCCTTCCACTTTCCCGAGAAACTCATCCCGCTGGTCATCCTCAACGCCCTCGAAGGCAAACCGCTCCCCATCTACGGCGACGGCCTCCAAATCCGCGACTGGCTCTACGTCGAAGACCACGCCGCCGCCATTTGGGAAGTCCTCCAGAAAGGCCGCATCGGCGAGACCTACAACATCGGCGGCTGGAACGAAAAACCCAACATCGAGATAGTCCGCACCATCTGCCGCCTGCTTGACGAGAAATCTCCTCGCCCCGACGGCAAATCCTACGCCGACCAGATTACTCACGTTGCCGACCGCCCCGGCCACGATCGCCGTTACGCCATCGACGCCACGAAAATCCACCGCGAACTCGGCTGGAAACCTCAGGAAACCTTCGAAACCGGCATCGCCAAAACCGTCGACTGGTATCTCCAGCACCGCGACTGGGCCGCCGACATCACCGCCAAAAAATACGCCCGCGAGCGCCTCGGCGTCGCCTGATTTTCAAGCCACGCAACACACGCCAAAACCGAAGTCCCCATCCACTTTCGTGTATTTCGTGTTTCTCGTGGTTCCTCACCTCCTTCCGTCTTCATGAATCGAAAAGGCATCATCCTCGCCGGCGGCTCCGGAACCCGCCTCTACCCGCTCACCATCGCCGTATCCAAACAGCTGATGCCCGTTTACGACAAGCCGATGGTTTACTACCCGCTGTCGACGCTCATGCTCGCCGGCATTCGCGAGGTCCTGATCATCTCCACTCCGATCGACCTTCCGCTCTTCGAACGCCTCCTCGGCGACGGCTCCCAGATCGGCCTCAAACTTTCCTACGCCGCCCAACCCAAGCCCGAAGGCCTCGCCCAAGCCTTCCACATTGCGGGTGACACCGGTTTCCTCACCGGCAACGAATCCTCCGCCCTCGTGCTCGGCGATAACCTTTTCTACGGCCACGATCTCACCAAATCCCTCGAGCGCGCCCATTCCCGCACCACTGGCGCTACCATCTTCGGCTACCACGTCGCCGATCCCAAAAGCTACGGCGTCGTCGAATTCGCCCCCGACGGCCGCGTCGTTTCCCTCGAGGAAAAACCCGCCCAGCCGAAATCCAACTTCGCGATCCCCGGCATCTATTTCTACGATCAGCACGTTGTTTCTCTGGCCCGCTCGCTGAAGCCTTCCAAACGCGGCGAACTCGAAATCACCGATGTCAATCGCCTCTACCTCGAAGCCAGCCAGCTCCACGTCGAACTCCTCGGCCGCGGCACCGCCTGGCTCGACACCGGCACCCACGACTCGCTCCTCGACGCCGCTCAATTCGTCTCCGTCATCGAAAATCGCCAGGGCCTGAAAATCGCCTGCCTCGAGGAAATCGCCTACGCGAAAGGCTGGATCGACCGCTCTACCCTCGAGTCCAACATCCAGAAACTCGGCAAATCCTCTTACGGCGCCTACCTCCGCAAAGTCCTCGCCGACTCCTAACCCCGCCGCCCGCCCCCCGGCGGGCTTTTTTCTTTCGCCTCCCCTCACCTCACCCCAAGCCATTTAGTAATACATTATATTACAACTCCAGCCCCGAGCGCAATCCTACTTGTAATACATTAAATTACACCGGCCCCACATCGGATCTTCTTTTTCGACGTGCGCGACCCCACGCCACTTCCGATGCTCCCTTCCGCGGCATGCAGGTCAGCTTCATCATTCCTCTCTACAACTGCCTCGCGCTCACGCAGGCCTGCCTAGCTTCCCTCCGCGCCACGGTCCCTCGGGGGATTTCCCACGAAATCATCTTCGTCGACGATGGCTCCACTGACGGCACGCGCGCGTGGCTCGCATCGCTCGACTCGCCCGAAATCCGCGTCCACCTCAACGAACGCAATCTCGGCTACGCCGCCGCCAATAACCGCGGCGCCGCCCTCGCCCGCGGCGATGTCCTCGTCCTTCTCAACAGCGACCTGATCCTCACCCGCCGCTGGCTCGAGCCCATGCTCGCCCTTCACCGCCGCCTCGGCCCGCGCGCCGGCGTCATCGGCAACATCCAACGCACCGTCGCCACGCACGCCATCGACCACTCCGGCATCGTCATCAACCTCAAAGCCAAGCCCGAACACAGCACCTGGTTCCCTCCTCGCTGGCTCCGCTTCCTCCTCCGCTCCCGCCGCGTGCCCGCCGTCACCGGCGCCTGCGCCCTCGTTTCTCGCGCGCTCTGGAACGACCTCAATGGCTTCGACGAAGCGTTCCTCAACGGCGCCGAGGACGTCGATCTGTGCCTCCGCGCCCTCGCCGCCGGCCGCATCAACGCCGTCGCCCTCCGCAGCGTCATTCTCCACCACGTCAGCGCCTCGCCCGGACGCAAACTTCGCAACGAATCCAACAGCCGGCGTCTCGCCCTTCGCTGGCGGACCGAACTCGAACACCTCGCCTACCATCGCTGGTGCTGGCACTACCTCGATCGCGAATGGACTTCGCCGCACCCCGCGCTCGCGCACCCCGACGCCCGCGCCGCTCTCTTCTACTCGCTCCGCCTCCGCCGCACGCCCCCAGAAATCGCCGTTGCCGGCATGCGCGCGAACATGGACCACGAACTCGCCCGTTGGGAAAAACTCCTCGGTCCTCCCGTCCCGTAGCTCGCCAGCTCACAGGCGCTCCTCCGCGTAGTCAGAGCGGCTTCACCCCGCGACCGACTCATCCTCCGCGCACGACTTCGCGCACCACCGCCTGCGGCCGCTGATTCACCGCTAGAAACATCCGCCCGATATACTCCCCGATCAGTCCCAGCAGCACCAACTGCGTCCCCGAAAAAATCAGCAGCGCCGCCATCAACGACCCCCACCCAAACGCCGGCCCCTGATGCGTCACGCGCAGATACACCACGACGCCAAACCCCAACAAGCCCGCACCGGCCATCGCCAGCCCCAGCACCGTCGCCACCCTCAAGGGCAGCACTGAAAAATTGATCCACGCGCTCAACCACAGCCGCACCAGCCGCCGCAGCGTGTATCCACTTTTCCCTGCCGTCCGCGCCTCGTGCTTCACCTGCAACGACGCAATCCGCTGGGTCACCTGCAAAATCAATCCATCGATATACGGCGTCGGCCCGCTGTTCTTCGCCACTTCTTTCGCCACAAACGCCGTCACGCACCGAAAGCTCGACAGATAAAACCCCGCCGGCTTTTCCAGCGCCCAATCCGTCATCCGGTTCGTGAACCAGCTCCCGAAGTTCCGCCACGCCGAGTGCTGCTTCACCTCATAGTGCCCGAACACCACATCCGCTCCCGTCTCCTTCGCGTGCTGCCATAGCCGCACCGCCTCCGCCGGCGGATTCTGCCCGTCGTCGTCCAGGTTCACGATGTGTGCGCCTCGCGCCAGCCGCCACCCCGTCAACACCGCGTTGTGCTCGCCGAAATTCCGCGCGTGCTCCGCATAGATCACCGGCACGCCCGCCGTATCCACTAACTCACGACACACCGCCGCGGTCCCGTCCCGGCTCCCGTCGTTCACCAGCACGATCTCGTGTCCGCCTTCGACGCGCAGCGCCGCAATATCCCTCACCAGCGCTCCAATCGTCGCCTCGCTGAAATACAGCGGAATGACAAAACTCAGCGCCGGCGCCTCAGGGTTCATGCGTCCGTCCAACGAAGAATCTCGCCACAAACCCTGTCAACGTCCGCCACGTTCAACCCGGGATGCACCGGCAAACACAACACCTCCGCACACGCCCGTTCCGTTTCCGGCAAACTCACCGCCTGCGCATATGCCGGCTGCCGGTGCAATGGCACCGGATACAGCACGCCGCACCCGATTCCCCGTTCCGCCAAAAACGCCTTCAGCTCCTCCCGCCGCTCCGTGCGCACCACAAACTGATGCCACACATGCTCCACCCCCGCCGCCACCTCCGGCATCCGCCATGTAGGAGCCTGCTTGCAGGCGATCCCCAACCTCTCGCGATACCTCTCCGCCAACTCCCGCCTCCGCCCATTCTCCGCGTCCAAATATTTCAACCTCACCCGCAGCACCGCCGCCTGCATCTCATCCAAGCGACTATTTCGCCCCGCCACCTCGCTCCGATACCGCTCCCGCCACCCATACTGGCGCAGCAGCTTCACCTGCTTCGCCACCTCCGCATCCGCCGAGAAAACCGCCCCTCCATCCCCGAGCGCGCCCAAATTCTTCGTCGGATAAAAACTGAACGCCGCCGCATCGCCCCAGGTCCCCACCTTTCTCCCGTCGATCGCCGCGCCATGCGCTTGCGCACAATCCTCCACCACCTTCGCGCCAACCCGCTTCGCCACCTCCCCGATCTGCCGCATCTCCGCCGGATGCCCATAAAGATGCACCGGCACCACCGCCTTCACCACGCCACCTTCCTTCCGCAAAACTTCCTCCAACGCCCCCGCCGACATCGTCATCGTCCGCGCATCGATGTCCACCAACACCAGTCGCGCCCCGATCTGCTCGATCGCCGCCGCCGTCGCACTAACCGTGTTCGCCACCGTCGCCACCGCGTCCCCACGTTTCACCCCCACCGCGCGCAACGCCAGCTCGATCGCTTCCGTCCCATTGGCCACGCCCACCGCGTAACCACCGCCCAGATACGCGGCCCATTCCCGTTCGAACGCTTCCACCTCCGGGCCCAGGATATAATGCCCGCTCGCCAGCACTCGCTCCACCGCCGCGCGAATCTCCTCCGCATGCGCCAAAAATCCCGCCTTCGGATCCGCCGTGAGCATTGTGATTTCAGCCATGCGTCTTCCACCTCTGCTCTCCGCGCCAGCTCTCGACAACGCAAAACCCACCACTCGTCGTCGTGCTGTTGATCGTAATCGTGCTCGTGCTCCCTCTCCAACCCCGCATCCTGCCGCCGTGTTTTGCGATCCGTTTTCGATCACCAGCACGATTACGATCAACAGCACGGACGCCCCTCTCGCGACGCGATTTGATTGCCTCCTTCGCGTCCATTCCGCGCTCCCACCCCCACCCTCCAACTAAATTCCTAGCCAGTCCCGTTCCACTCGCCTAAACGCCTCCTCTTCCGATGCGTTTCCGCCGGCTCGTTCCGCTGCTCAGCCTTTCCTTCGTCACGCTGCTCATCTGGTGCGCCGCCACCCACCGCTGGACGCCGCTCGCCTGGCAAACGCCGCTCCAGCTTCACGGCGACCCGGTCGAAATCTACACCCGCATCCAGGTCGCGGCCGAAGACCTCACGCAACCACTTTTCGGATACGCCGACCTTCCCCGGCTCGCCGCGCCTTTCGGGGCCGATTGGCGCGCTTACCCGGTTTCCGACCGCCTCGTCTTCACCGTCCTCGGCGCGCTGACCCGCGTTTTCGGCCTTTTCCTCACCGTCAATCTCGCTCTCGCCGCCGTCCACGTCCTCAACGCCGCCTCGTTCTTCCTGTGCGCCCGCTTCCTCCGCTGGCGCACCGAATGGGCCTTCGCCACCGCCCTCCTTTTTTCCTTCTCCAACTATAATTTCCGCTGGGGCGTCACGTTCTCGTTCTCCCTCTCCTTCGTCATCCCGCTGCTTCTCCTCCTTTGCGCGTGGATCGCCCGCCACGCCCCCGCCGTCCGCCCGCGCCGCGCTCTCCTGCTCGCCACCGCGCTCGGCGCCTGGTTCGCCACCGCGAATCCTTACCTCACGTTCTTCGCCGCCCAACTCGTCGCATTCTCGGCCGTTCTTCAACTCCTCCGCCAGCGTCAAACCGACCGGCTCCGCGCCGCCGGTCTTTTCTTCGCCGCGCTCCTTGTCGGTTTCATCCTCCACTACGCGCCCTACCTGTTCTCTTCCTCCGACACCGCCGCCACGTTCTTGCGCAACTACGCCGCGTCCGAAATCTACGCGCTCAAACCCGCCGATCTCGTCATTCCTCCTGCCGAACACCGTCTCCCGCTCCTCGGGCAGATCGGCGAATCCTTCCGCGCCCAATCCTTCCTCCCCGGCGAATTTTTCATCAACTATCTCGGTGTATTCGGAATTCTAGGACTCGCTTTCCTCTTTTGGTCCGCCGTTCGCGCCGTCACCCAACCGCTTCGCCTCCGCTTCCCTGATGCCGCGCTCGGCGCCGCCTGGGCTCTCTTTTTCTCCGCGGTCGGCGGACCCAACTCGCTCCTCGCCCTCGCCGGGTTCGACCTTTTCCGCGCCAGTAATCGCAACAGCATCTTCCTCCTTGTCTGGGCACTCTGGTTCTTCGGCCGTTTCGCCCAACGCCACACCCGGCTCCTCCCGCGCCCCGCCCAAATCGCCCTCGCCGTTTTCGTCTCCGCCATCGGTGTTTTCGACAGCCTTCCCCAACTCGGCGCCCGCACCCTTCTCGCCGCCAACGCCAACACTCTCCACCGCACCGCCGAACTCACTTCCTCGCTCGAACAACAACTCGGCCCCTCCGCCGCCATCTTCCAAATCCCTTCTCCACCGTTCCCCGAAGCCGGCCGCATCGGCCAAATGGACGACTACGAGCAATTCCTCCCGTTTCTCACTTCGTCCACGCTGCGTTTCTCCTACGGCGCGCTCCGCGACACCCCGGCCGCCACTTACCTGGACGCCCTCGCCCACGCGCCCACTCCTCTTCTCCTCTCCACCTTGGAATCCGCCGGCTTCGACGCCCTCTGGATCGATCAACGCGCCCTCCCCGACCAAGCCGAACAACGTCTCGCCGAACTCCGCGCTTCCGGCCGCGAAGAATTGCCTCAGTCGTTCCGGTCTCATGTAAAAATCTTTCAGCTGCGGCCTCACGCGGATCCGCAACCACCCGACGTCTTGGACCCGCGCATCCTCCCCGCTTGGGACCCCACCGCCTCCGGAACTCCGCGCCTCGCGGCGCTCGAGGGCTGGCACGCTTCCGAACACGACGGCGCCGATCGCTGGCGTTGGGCGCAACACGACGCCACCGTCGGGACCGCCCTAGAGCACGACGGCTCTCTTCAGCTTTCATTCTCCGCCTTCAGCGCAAAGCCCGGCGAACTCGTTCTGGAAGTCGACGGCGCTGAAGTCTGGCGCCACGCCATTCGCTGGCAGAGCAACGAGCGGCACCGTCTCTCGCTCCCGCTCTCCGCTGGCACCCACCGCCTCACCTGGCGTTTCCACGGTCCAGTTCAACGCGCCTCGGCGGGCGACGCCCGTCGCATTGGATTCGCCATCCGCAACCTCGCGGCCACCCTCGTGAAATCCACTCCATGACGGACCCCAAACAAGGTGAACGTGAATACTTCGCTCGCATTGGTTCCGAAGGCCTCGCCTACGCTCGTCGCAAGCCCTTCGTGCCCGATCATTGCGGTCTGTATCTCACCAACACCGCTGCCCTTCTCGCACTGCTGCCTCCACCACCGCAACGCGTCCTGGAATTCGGCTGCGGCACAGGTTGGCTGAGCCTCATCCTCGCTCAGGCAGGTTACGATGTCACGGGAGTCGACATATCTCCCGAAGCCATCGCTGCCGCGCGTGACGACGCTGCCCATCGGCATGTGCCCAATGCCCAATTTGAAGTCGGCGATTACGAGACCTTCTCGCGCCCCGGCACGTTCGATGGCGTCGTTTTCTACGATGCCCTCCACCACGCCGAATCCGAAAACGACGCCCTTCGCGCGGCCTACGACGCCCTCCGCCCAGGCGGCGTCTTGATCACACTCGAACCCGGCGTGGGCCACAGTGAAACTCCGGAGTCGCTCAAAGCGGTCGAGACTTACGGTGTGCATGAGAAGGACATGCCGCCCTCCCGCATCCTCGCCGCCGCACGTTCCGCCGGTTTTCGCCGTCATCTCGTCCTGCCGCGACCTCACGACCTCAACCGATCCGTCTACCGCCCGGCCTATCATCGCTCGACCTCGCGCGCCGATCTCCTCGGGCGCCGCCTGCTCGGGTTTGTCCGCCTTTTGCCGCGCCTCTGGCGGAGCCGCGACCAAGGCATCGTCCTTCTCTGGAAATAAGCGGCTCGCGCTCTTTGCGCTGCTCCGTTTCCTGCCGGTCGTCTCGGCAAAAATCCTTCCCAATCCTCCTCGCGCGCCCAATTCTCCACGGTTAAAAACCGCATGCCTCCGGCCAGCTTTTCATCGCCTAGCGACGCCCAATCCTGGCGCGTTCCCCGCTACGGCGGCCTCTTCTACGACGATTTCGCCACCGACTCCGCCTGGCTCCGCGAAGAGGGCTTCCTCCAACTGCCACCTTGTCAGGGCGTCGACGAACTCATCCTCCGAGGTGAATTTCGCCCTCACCCCAACGCCCGTTCGCTCGAACAAAGCCCGCCCACGCTCACTTGCCTGCTCGACGGTCGCCCCGTCGCGACACTCCGCGACCTCAAGCCCGCTCCGTTCGAAATCCGCATCCCGCTTCCGCTCGAGTCCGCCGCTCGCGGCCCGCGTCTCACGCTCCGCCTCAGCGGTGTCGGCTTCACCAATTTCCTCGGGTGGCTCGGCCGCGTCTCCGGCCTCGCTGCGCTCCAGCACTTCCGCACCCAAGTCAAAAACCGCCAGCTCCGCGTCGCCACGCTCACCACCCGCTCGGGCGAAACCATCTTCGATTTCTCCCTCCGCCACGCCGCCTACTCCCTCGCCTTTGCCCGCCAGCGCACGCGTCTCGAATTCAATCTCGTCGGCTTCCTCACCGCCGATCTCGGCGTCGGCGAATCCGCGCGTTGCATGGCCCGCGCCGCCCACGCCGCCGGCATCGCCACCGCCCTCGTCCCGCTGAAACTTCACTGCAAGAATCCCCAAACCGACACGACGTTCGCATCCCAGCTGCAGGAAACGAATCCCTATCGCGTCAATGTCGTCCATATCGACGCGCCCGCCTCGCGCGACATCGACCACCACCACGGGAAAGCCTTTCGCGCCGGCAAATACAACATCGGTTACTGGGCTTGGGAACTGCTCGAATTTCCCGACCCCTGGGTTCCCAACTTCGCCTACTTCCAGGAAATTTGGACTCCCAGTGATTTCGCCCGCGACGCCATCGCCACCAAATCTCCGCTGCCCGTCCTCACCATGCCGCACGCGATTTCTTTCTCGCGCCCCGCCGGCGATCATCGCGCGCATTTCAATCTCCCCGCAGACAAATTCCTCTTCCTCTTCCTCTACGACCTCAACTCCTACTCCGAACGCAAAAACCCCCGCGCAGTCATCGACGCATTCCGCGCCTCCGGACTCGTTCACCGCGGCGCCGCTCTCGTCATCAAGGTTCAAAACGCGAAACAAAACCCCGACGACTTCGCCGAGCTCCAAAATTCCGTCCGCGATCTCCCCGGCACTGTCCTGCTCACCGGCACGCTCCCGCGCGAAGACATCTACCGGCTCGAAGCCGCCTGCGATTGCTTCGTCTCGCTCCATCGCTCCGAGGGTTTCGGCCTCGCCGTCGCCGAATGCATGTATCTCGGCAAACCCGTGATCTCCACCGATTGGTCCGCCACCGCCGAATACCTCGATTCTTCCAACGGTTGCCCCGTTCGCTACTCCCTCGTTCCGATCGAACGCAGCCACGGTCCCTACAGCAAAGGACAGCTCTGGGCCCAACCCGACACCGCCCACGCCGCCGAATGGATGCAACGCCTCTTTTCCGATCGCACGCTCGCCACCTCGCTCGGTGCCGCCGCCCGCGCTACCATCGAATCCCGCTTCTCCCCCGCCGCCGTCGGCACCCTTTACCGCCGCCGCCTCGAATCGATCGCGACGTTCTGACGATCTTCGTCCGCATCACTGTCATTCTGAGCGAAGCGAAGAAACCAGCCGCGCGTCCGCATCGCGTTCCATGACGCTCCCGGCCCTCGCGCTGACATGACTCTCATCGCGCTCCTCATCCTCGCCGTTCTCCCCCTCGCTCTCGCGCTCGCTGGCTACCCCGTCGCCGCGCGTCTCGATCGCTCCACGCCCGCCACCCGCCTCGCTGTCGCTCTCCTCGCCGGCCTCTTTCTCCTCTCCTTCCACTTCGCGATCGCGAACTTCTTTCTCCCTCTCTCCACCGCCATCTCCGCACTCTGCTTTTGGCCCGTCGCCGCCACATTCCTTCACGCGCGCACCCGCCATCAACTCTGTCACGACGCCACTCACGTCCTCCGCTCGCGGAAATCCCTCTTCGCCTTCGCACTCGTCACCTTCTCGCTCGCGATTTTCGTTTCGCCCGAACTCCTCCAGCCCGGCCTCGTCTTCTACGACGCCTCCGCGAACCACGACGCCTACTTCTGGATCTCCGGAGCGAAATGGCTGCAGACGCATTCCTACATGGAAGCCGCCGCCATCGATCCCGCGCATCCGTGGGCCAACATCACTCCCGCCTTCTCCGGCTGGCAGCCGCAATGGGGGCGTGTCGCCGCTGAAAACCTGCTCGCCGCCGTCGCATCCCTCACGTTTCGCGATCCCGTCGAAATCTATCTCCCCACCACCGCCGCGCTTTTCTGCGCCTGGCTCGCCGCCTCCTTCCTCGTTGTCACCACTTTTTGGTTACAACGCCTCACCTGGCTCGCCACCGCCGCGCTCATCGTTTTCCAGCCGCTCTTCCTCTTCTCCCGCAACAACGGCAACCTTCCCAATCTCCTCGGCGCCCTCGCCGGCGCCGCCCTCGTCGCCGCCTTTTACCGCGCGCTCACGCCCAGCCCCGCTCGCACCGGCTGGCTCGTTTTTCTCGCTCTCGCCGTCCACGCCCTGCTCCACAGCTATCCGGAGATGCTTCCTTTCGTCGCGCTGCCCTGCGCGCTGATTCTGTTCCGCGCGCTCCTCCAGCGCCGCGCCTCGATCACGCCGGTTCTCCTCGCCACCACGTTCGCTTTCGTCATCAACCCCGCGACGTCTCTCCGCGCCTTCCACGGACTTCTCCACTCCATCACGGTCGCTCGCATCGACACCGACTGGATCGACATCTTCGCCCAACTTCACCCGTTTCAATACGCTCCGGCGCTCGCCACCCTTTCCATCCCCGCCGCCCTCTTTCTCACTCCGACTTGGTGCCTCATCGCTTCGCTCTTCCTCCTCATCACTGTCGTCCTCGCCTTTCGTCTCGCCCCCGATCGTTTCGCCGCTGCCGCCACGCTCTCCGGCGGCGCGCTCCTTCTCGGCTACACGCTCCTCCACGATTTCAGCTACGGCTGGCAAAAATCCGCGCAGTTCTCCGCGATCTTCCTCGCCGCTCTCTTTCCCGCCGCCTTGTCCGCACCCGCAGTCGCGTCGAGAAACTCACTTCTGTCGCGTTCCACCACCGCTTTCTTCGGCGCCGGCCTCATCGCTTTCCTCCTCTGCACGGTCGCCTTTCACACGCTCGAGCAACACAAGTGGTCCGACCGTAAATTCCTCACCCGCGACTGGCTCGCGCTGCGTGAAGCGTCCCGTTCCTTTCGCGCAGAAACCGTGCGCATCGAGCCGCCCACCTTCCCGTATCCGTTTTTCTACGGCATGTGGTCCGCGTATTTTCTTCCTGATACACCGCTCATCTTCGGCGCCACCGAACATCCCGCTGGTTACCTCCGGAAAACCATTCGCCCGGCCGACACCCCCGACGCCCCTCACGCCTCGCTCCACCTCCTCGGCCGCGATCGCCGCCTTTCTTCGCTCCCGCCGGACGACGCGCTCTTCCAAGCCGACAATTTCTCCCTGATCAAATCGTCCAACATCCGCCTTCCGGAGCGCACCGATTAGTGCCAACGTCGCGCCTCTACGGGTCCATGCTGCTGATCGATCTCTCCCACACGAGCCACACTCCGGCGCGCACCGGCATCCAGCGCGTGGCCCGCGCGATCCATCAGCACCTTGGCAACAAGGCCCAGCCCGTCACCTTCGATCCTTTCCTCGACACCTGGCGCCCGCTCGAAGCGTGGGAGCTCGCCAACCTCGCCCAAACTCAAGGCGGACGAAAACGCGGCGCTCACTGGCCGCCGTCCGCCAAGTTCCGCGGCCGCCTCCGTCGCATCCTCCGCCGCACCTCCGTCCACGCTCTGCGCGGCGACTTCGACGCCCTGATCGAACCCGAGCTCTTCACTCCCGGCGTGGCCCGCGAGCTCCCGAAGCTTTTTCCCCACGTTCGCGGCCCGCGCATCGCTCTTTTCCTCGACGCGCTTCCGCTCCGCTTCCCCGAATTCACGCCGCCCGCCACCGTCACCCGTTTTCCCGCCTATCTCCGCGAGCTCCTTTCCTTCGACGGCATCGCCGCCATCTCCGCCGACTCCCGCGACTCCCTCCTCTCCTACTGGCAATGGCTCGGCATCTCCTCGCCTCCCCCTGTCTTCGCCCTCCCCCTCGGCGTGGATGTTGGAATTAGTCATACATTAAACGACAAATCCGCCGACCTCGGCCGTGGTCCTTTCTCCCCGCCGTCCGTCGTCCGTCGTCCCGTCGTCCTTAGCATCGGCACCCTCGAAGGCCGTAAAAACCACCTCGCGCTCTTCGGCGCCGCCGAATCTCTCTGGTCTCGCGGCGCCTCCTTCGAACTTCGCGTCATCGGCCACGCCAACGCCACCGGCGCCACCGCCCTCGCTCGCCTAAAATCCCTCCAAGCCGCCGGCCGCCCGCTTCACTACGACGGCCCTGCCTCCGACGAAACCATCGCGCAAGCCTACGCCGACTGCGCCTTCACGGTTTATCCTTCCATCGCCGAAGGTTTCGGCCTCCCCGTCATCGAAAGCCTCGCCCGCGGCAAGCCGTGCATCTGCTCCTCCCGCGGCGCGCTCGGCGAGATTTCGCTGCACGGCGGCTGTCTCGCCCTCGCCTCCGTCGACGCCGTCGCCCTCGCCTCCGCCATCGAATCCCTTCTCCAAAATCCCTCGCGTCTCACCGATCTCGCCACCGCCGCCCGCCAGCGCACGTTCAAATCGTGGGCCGACTATACCCGCGAATTGGAAACATGGATACACACGCTCCCGCGCCGTCGCGATTGACCCCTCTGCTCGTCGCGCTCTGCGTCGTCGTCACCGTCGTCGGCGTCGCGTGGCCCGCCTGGGATATGTTCGGACCCGAACGCCGCCCCATGCTCCAGGGCTGGGACGATAGCTTCTACTACTTCTGGCTCCCGAGCGTCGTCATCGACGGCGATCTCGATTTCACCAATCAACTCGAACAAGCCTCCACGTTGCACACCGGCGTGCGTGACGACGCCCTCTCCGCCCCGCGCACCGACACCGGTTTCGTCGTCAACAAATACCCGCCCGGTTGGGCGCTCGGCAGCCTGCCTTTCTTCCTCCTCGCGCACGCGTTCGCTCCCGCCGACTCCACCGGCTTCGAACCCATTTATCTCTCCGCCGTCTGGCTTGGCCAACTCCTCTACGCCGCCGTCGGCCTTTGGCTCGCCTGCCGCATCGTCGCCCGCTTCTTCCCCGCCATCGCCACAGCCGCCACGCTCGTCGTGTGGCTCGCGAGTCCGCTCATCTATTACCAAACCGCGCGGCTCTCCATGAGCCATAGCCAGGTCTTCGTCCTGGCCATGCTCGCCTTCTGGTCGGCTCTGCGTATCCGCGAGTCAGATACGCCGGCGCCCCGATTCTGGGCGCTCCTCGGCTTCGCCTCCGCGATGCTCTTCGTCACGCGCAACGTCGCCCTCATCTACCTCGCGATGCCCGCCGCGATCATCGTTCCTCGTCTGCGCTCCACCCGCGCCATTGCCGCCCTCGTCGGCGGCGCGTTCGTTCCGGCCGCCCTCCAGCTCATCGCCTGGCGAATCCTGTTCGGCTCATGGATCGCCTACACTTACGGCGGCGAGCGTTTCGATTTCTCCCGCTTCTATCTCTTCGAGGTCCTCTTCTCTCCCCGTCACGGCTGGTTCTACTGGCATCCTCTTCTTCTGCCCGCCATCGCCGCTTTCGCGATCTGGGGCTGGCGTCGTCTCGACGGCCTTACATGGCTGATCTCCCTCGCTTTCATCGTTGTGCTCCACGCCGCCTGGCCCACGTGGTGGCTCGGTTCGTCCTTCGGCTACCGCGGTTTCGAAGTTCCCACGCTCTTCGCCATGATCGGTTTCGCCGCGCTGCTCTCCGCCGCCGTGCCGCGCAAATCCTTCCGCATCGCCGTCACCGCCGCCGCTCTCGTCGCCGTGGTTTGGAACCTCGCTCTTTTCGCCCTCTTCCTCACGCAACGCATTCCACGTCAGGATCCCGTCACCTATTCAGACGCCGCCCAAGCCCTCTTCCATTGGTTTGCCCCCTAGTTGGGGCGGAAGGCGTTAGCCTTTCCCTCGGCCCCCTCCCGGGTTTCGAGTTTGCCAACCCCTAGCCGCCACCTAGCCTCCCCCGCTCGTTCCATGGCGCTATCATTTTTCCTTAAAGAGAAGAAAGGCATCCTCGCGCGCTGTCGCGACGACTACGCAACGAAGATGCGCCTGCGCTACGCGCCCTACTACCACGCCATGGAATGGCAGCAGGGCACGACCGTAAAACTCGACGGCCGCGAGATGATCATGCTCTCCAGCAACGATTACCTCGGCCTTTCCTTCCACCCGAAGGTCATCGAAGCCGGCCGCGCCGCGATGCAAAAATGGGGCACGAGCACCACCGGCGCTCGCCCCTCGAACGGCTCCCGCGCTTACCACCTCCGCCTCGAGGAAAAACTCGCCGCCTTCCTCGGCCGCGAAGCCTGCCACATCCACTCCGCCGGCTACCTTTCCTGCCTCTCCAGCGTCGCCTCCTTCGCCCAAAAGGGCGATGTCATCTACGCCGACAAAAACATTCACTCGTGCCTTTGGGACGGCATCCGCCTCTCCCTCGCCACCGTCGAACGCTTCTCGCACAACAGCCCCGACGACCTTCGCACCGTCATCGCCGCCACTCAATCCGACGCCCCCAAGATGCTCGTCGTCGAGGGCGTTTACTCGATGGAAGGCCACATCGCGCGCCTCCCTGAGCTCATCGACATTGCCGACGAAGCATCCTGCTTCTCCGTCCTCGACGATGCGCATGGCTTCGGCGTTCTCGGCCGCCAGGGCCGCGGCACCATCGATCACTTCAAGCTCAACGATCGCGTCGACGTCGTCTGCGGCTCCCTCTCGAAATCCCTCGCCAGCACCGGCGGCTTCATCGCCGCCTCGCGCGACGTCATCGAATATCTCCGCTCCCACTCGCGCCAGACGATCTTCAGCGCCGCCATCAGCCCCGCTCAGGCGGCCTGCGCCGAAGCCGCACTCGAGGTCATGCAGACCGAGCCGGAACATCACGAGCGCCTCTGGTCCAACACCCGGAAATACCGTGCGATGCTGAAAAACCTCGGCCTCGACCTCTGGGGCAGCGAAACCCCCGCCATTCCCATCGTCCTCGGCTCGAAAGAGCGCGTTTATCCTTTCTGGCGCGCGCTCATGGACAAAGGCGTCTTCACCGTCATGTCCATCGCCCCCGCCGTTCCGGCCGGCAAGGATCTCATCCGCACCGCGATTTCCGCCATGCACACCGACGAGCAACTCGAAAAGATCGCCGACGCCATGGCCTACGCCGTCAAACGGTTGTAGCCCCCGCTCAGACGAGCGCGGTGCTCCACCGCAGAACTCGTCCGCGGAACTGCTACTGCTCTAACCCGCGCCGCAACACCTCCGCCGCGGCCGCCCACGTCGGCAATTCCCGCGTCACCGTGGCGCGCACCAATTCCTCGCGTAACGCCTCGCTCTCGATCACCGCCCGCAACGCCGTCTCCCACGCCTCGCGATCGTTCACCGCCACCGCGACGCACCCGCCTCCGTCCGCGTTCTCGCGCAGCACCGGCAAATCGCTGCACACGCACGGCACGCCGCGCCACAGCGATTCCAACAGCGGCAGCCCGCACCCTTCGGTAATCGTCGGAAACACGGTTGCGCGCACGCTCCCATAAAGCCGCGCCAACAACGCGTCGCTGGCCGCTTCGTGGTAGTTCAATCCCGGATACCGCCGCGACAGCTCCCGGATCCGCCGCACAATCGGCTTTCCAAAATGCGGATTCACCCGCCCGACGATGTGCAGCTCGAACTCGAGCCCGCCGCCCCACAACTCCTCACACACGTCCAACAAAAACGTCTGATTCTTCCGGGGCTCCAAAATCCCCACGCACAACAAACCCGCCGCACTCGTCCGTGACGCTCCGTCGCCGCCGTTGGTATTTCCCCTTCGCCGCTCCGCCCCATCGAAATCCGCCCCCAACGGCAGCACTTCCACCGCCGGCGTCCGCTCCAGCCCCATCCAGCTCCAATACCCCAACAACTCCTCCCGACTCGCCGCCGAAATCGCCCACACGCGCTCAAACTCGGCCAGCATCTTCATGTAATGCGGATGCCTCGCCACACTCTGCGGCCACGTGATGTGCGGGTGCTTCATTGGAATCGCATCCGCAAAAATTGCCGCTGTCCGACACCGCCGCGACCGCACGAATTCCCCTATGCCCGGACGTTCGATCTCCGAAAACAGCTCGCTCGTCACAAACCAGTCCTCTTTCCCCAACCGCTCCCGCCCCTCCGTCCAACTTCCCGCCTGCGCCTCCCGACCGAGCTCACGCCGCAGCCGCTCGCTCATTCGCGCCAGCCCCGAGCGATGCTTCGCCGCCCCCGTTTTCGTCGTATCGAAAAAAATCATACCGCCTTCAGCAATTCGTGCCCCTTCGTGTCCATTCGTGGTTCGCATCCATCGCCCGCCGAAACTGCGCGAGCACCTGCTCCGCGTTGCGATGCGCATCGAAGTTCTCCTCCACCCAGCGCCTCGCTCCACTCCGCAATCGCTCCGCCAGTTTATCATCGTTCGCCACCCGTCGCAGCGCCGCCACCCACGCTTCCGGTTTCGTCACGTCCGCGACCAGTCCCGATACCCCATCCGTCACCGCCTCGGTCGTCGCCGCCGCCGGCGACGTCACCACCACCGCGCCAATCGCCATCGCTTCCGGAATCACATTCGGCAGCCCGTCGCGATCCCCGCTCGCCGCCACCACGCCCGAATGCACCAACACGTCCGCCCACGTCAGCTGCAACCACACGTCATGCTGCGCCAAATGCCCGGTGAAGGCCACCGATCCTGCGACGCCTAGTTTTCCCGCCAGCGCCTCCAACTCCTCCCGCAGCGGCCCGTCACCCACGATCCGCGCCTCGAACGCCACCCCGGCCTTCTTCAGCGCCGCATAAATCCGCATCTGGTGCCGCAGCCCTTTTTTCTCCACGAGCCGCGCAATGCACACGATCCGCAGCCGCGTCCGATCCGCGCGCAGCGGCTTCAACGCCGGCAGCTGCTCCAGTCCGCGCCGGATGCACACGATTTTCTCCGCCGCCAGGCCGCGCGCGATCAGCGCCGCCCGCCCCATCTCCGTCGACGTATGCACGAAGGCCGCATGCTCCAACTTGTCGTTCAGCCACCAATCCCCGCCGTGCTCAAAAATATCATACGCATGCGCCGCCGCGCTGAACCGATGCCCATCCAACCGCCACAACAACCACGCCGCCGTCGCCGGCGCCCCGCCCCACGCCGCATGCACCAGCGCCGGTCGCTCCCGCCTAAACTCCCGCGCAAACAAGCACGCGAATCCCGCCCCGAGCATGTTCTCCCAAAAATTCAGCCATGAGGGCGCCTTCCGCGTAAACAGCCCGTGCAACACCTGCCGCAACACCTCCGGTCGCCGCCACGACTCATACGGTATCATCCAAAACAGCGTCAGCAGCCGCCATTTGTTGAACCGTCTCACCGGCACGCCGCGAAAACTCCCGCCGCCCCCCCAGAGTGAATACAGCTTCAACTCCACCCCATGCGCGCGCATCGCGATGATCTCCCGCTGGAGAAAGGTCTCCGTCGCTTTCGGAAAGGTCGTGAACAAATAGGCAATGACAGGCTCGCGCGCAGACAAGATGCCGCACGCTAAAACGCCCGCCCCAACCCGGCCAAGCGGTAAACAACAAACAACCGCTGGGACGAGGCGCCCCGCCAGCCGCACGCGCGTCCCGCCAGACTCGACACCACCCGCCGCCCCGCTTTCCTCTCCTCTCTCGCGCTCACCGCCATGTCCACGTCCCTCGCCATCCTCGCTCCCGGCCTCCTCGGCGGCTCCGTCGCGCGGGCCGCCCGCGCCCACGGCATCGCGAATCGCATCGCCATCTGGGCTCGCCGCCCCGAAACCCGACTTTCTCTTCGCGAGCAACCGTGGTGCGACTCCGTGGCCGACACCCCCGAAGCCGCCGTCCAAAACGCCTCCCTCGTCGTCATCGCCGCCCCGGTCGATCGCATCGTCGATCTCACCCGCCAAATTGCCCCGCACCTCGCACCCGGCGCCATCGTTACCGACGTCGGCAGCGTCAAAGGTGAAATCTCTCGTCTTGGCCACGCCGCTCTCGCCGGCCGCGCCCATTTCGTCGGCGCCCATCCCATGGCCGGCTCCGAAAAAACCGGCTGGGAACACGGCACGCGCGATCTCTTCAACAATCGCACCTGTTTCATCACCCCGCTGCCGGAAACCGATCCCGCTGCCGCCGAAACCGTCACGCGTTTCTGGCGCGATCTTGGCGCCGAGCCCGTCACCGTTTCACCCGACACCCACGACGAAATCGTCGCCCACATCAGCCATCTTCCCCAAGTCCTCGCGTCCACGCTCTGCGCCTTCCTCGCCCGCAAAAACCCAAACTGGCGTAATCACGCCGGCGGCGGACTCCGCGACACCACGCGCATCGCCGCCAGCGATCCGCAACTCTGGCGCACCATCCTCGAACAAAACCGCGATGAGGTCCTCCGAGCCCTCACCGAATTCGAAAACGAACTCCACGCCTTCAAAGCCGCTCTCGCCAACCGCGACTTCCCCGAGGTCGTCACCCACCTCCAACGCGGCCACGACTACCGCCGCCAATTCCGCTCCTGAAGCGCAGTGTGTCCTTCTGAGCGAAGCGAAGTTCAGCCGAAGGCTAGCCCGACATCCACTTGGCCCTCGTCAGCCGCGCCCATTCACGAACCATCCTCGTCGTTCAACAGCACAACCGCCTGTCGCCTCCCGCCACCCACACGCGCTAAACACGCGCCACACACACCCTCCTAGATGCCGCTCCCTCCCGTCCTTCCTATCCGCCCGTTCACCCAACCCGTCCGCGGCTCCGTCGTCCTTCCCGGCTCCAAAAGCCTCACCAATCGCGCCCTCGCCCTCGCCGCGCTCGGCAACCAACCCGTCACTCTCTCCGGCGCCCTCTTCTCCGAGGACACACACTTGATGTCCGACGCGCTTCGCACGCTCGGCTTCGAAATCGCACTCAACGAGTCCGCCCGCGAAATCTCCTTCCGCCCCCAACCGCACGGCTACCCCACTCAACCCGTCGAACTCTTTGTCGGTCTCGCCGGCACCGCCGCCCGCTTCCTCACGGCCCTCTGCACCGCCGCCCCGCACGGCATTTACCGCATCGATGGCATCCCGCAGATGCGCAAGCGCCCGATGAAACAACTCATCGACGCCCTTCGCTCCCTCGGCGCCGACATCCGCTGCACCGGCGAAGAAGGTTTCTTCCCGCTCGAAATCCACGCCCACGGACTTCGCGGCGGCTCCGTTTCCCTCGACGCCTCCGAAAGCAGTCAACTCCTCTCCGCGCTCCTCATGGTCGCGCCGCTCGCCGCCGCGCCCGTCGAAATCTCTCTCGTCGGCAGCGTCCGCTGGACGTTCGTCGAAATGACCCTCCGCCTCATGGGCGAGTTCGGTATCTCGATCCCGCGCCCGCCCGCCAACGCGCCTTTCCACATCTCACCGTCTTCTTACCGCGCGCAATCGCACTACGTCATCGAGCCCGACGCCACCGCCGCGAGCTACTTCCAAGCGCTTCCCGCGGTCGTCGGTGGCACGCTCGACCTCCCCGGCCTCCGCCCGCCCGGCCAAGGCCTGCAAGGCGATTCCGCCTTCATCGAATTCCTCACTCGCTCCACGCAGCGCACACCCGATGCCGCGATCACCGAGGACTTCCGCGAAATCTCCGACACGTTTCTCACCCTCGCCGCCATCGCGCCGCTTCTCTCCGGTCCCACGCGCATCACCGGCATTGCCCACACGCGTAAACAGGAAACCGACCGCGTCGCCGGCATGGCCCGCGAACTCCAAAAACTCGGCCAGGACGTCGTCGAAACCGAAGACTCGCTCGCCATCACCCCGCGCCCACTCACGTCCGACGTCGAAATCGAAACCTACGGCGATCACCGCTTCGCCATGAGCTTCGCCATCCTCGGCTGCCACGACCTCCACCGCGACGGACGCCCCTGGCTCTCCATCCGCAATCCCGCCTGCTGCGCCAAAACCTTCCCCAACTTCTTCGACGTCCTCGCCGAGATCCGGGCCAACTCCCACTCGGGTCGTTAAGAGCCAACTTCGTATAAACGGTCCCAAAATCTCTTCTCTCCTTTCGTGTAGTTCGTGTGTTTCGTGGATCCTAAATCGTGACTCCTTCGCCCTTCATCATCGTCGCCATCGACGGCGGCGCCGCCTCCGGAAAATCCTCCACGTCGCGCGCCCTAAGCGAGAAATTCAACCTGCTCCACGTCGACACCGGCTCCTTCTACCGCGCCGTCACCGCCGAACTCCTCCATCGCGGCGTCTCACCGCAAAATCACGACACGGTCAAAGCCGCCGTCGCCGCGCTTCAGTTCTCCACCTGCGTCACCGGCCGCTCCGCCGCCATGGAAATCGGCGGCCGCGTCATCCCCGATCCCGAAATCCGCACGCCCGCCGTCAACGCCTCCGTCGCGCTCTTCGCCGCCATCCCCGAGCTCCGCGCCGCACTCCTCGACTACCAACGCAGCCAGGCCGACACCGCGCGCACCCACGACTTCCGCGGCCTCGTCATGGAGGGTCGCGACATCGGCTCGAAAATTTTTCCCGACGCCGACCTCCGCTTCTTCCTCTTCGCCGATCCCGAGGAACGCGCCCGCCGTCGCGAACAACAGGGTCAGCACGACCAGGTCGCGCGTCGCGACACCCTCGACCGCGCCCGCCTCGACGAAAGCCTTCGCGGCGCCACCGTCATCGACAGCACCTTCCTCACGCTCGAACAAGTCGTCGCCCAAATGTCCGCCGCCATCGCCGCCAAACTCGGCTCCTCTTCCGCCTCCGCATGAGCCGCGCCTTCCCGCAAAACGCGATGGAGCCGATCTACGGCTTCTTCCACTACGTCATCACCGTTCTCTACAGCATGCTGTTCCGCGGCGAGGTTAGCGGCCGTGAAAATCTTCCTCACGACGGCGCCTTCCTCATCGCGGGCAACCATCTAAGCTTCCTCGATCCGCCGTTCATCGGCTGTCAGGTCCCGCGCCAGCTCTGCTTCTTCGCGCGCAAAACCCTCTGGAAACGCGGCGTCGCCTCATGGTGGCTCGACGCCGTCGGCACCATCCCCGTCGACCGCGACGGCGGCCAGGACGTCAGCGCGCTCAAACGCGTTCTTCGCGCCCTCAAGGACAACAAAGGCCTCATCCTCTTCCCCGAAGGCACGCGCTCACCCGACGGCCAGCTCCAATCCCCCAAAGCCGGCGTCGGCTTCATCGTCTGCCGCTCGCAAGTCCCGGTCGTTCCCGCTCGCATCTTCGGCTCCTTCGAGGCCTTCGGCAAAGGCGTGAAATTTCCGCGCCTCGGCACGCCCGTATCCGTCGTTTTTGGACGCCCGATTCCGCCCGCCGCCTACGACGCCCCCGAAGCCGGCAAGGACCGCTACCAAATCGCGAGCACCCGCATCATGGCCGAAATCGCGAAACTCCAGCCCCCTCGCGAAACGGTGGTCTAAATTAGAGAGCTCCGCCCCCCGTCCATCGCACGTCCGATCCGTGCTCGTGCTCTTAATCGTGCTCGTGCTCTTGCTCGTGCTCCGCCTGAACCGCGCGACCCGTCACTCGCACCCACAATCCCCCGCCCCATGCGCATGCCCGTGACGCAACTCTTCCGTCGTCGCCTCGCGCGCACTCAACACTTCGACATCGAACGTCAAATCCACTCCGGCCAGCGGGTGATTGGCATCGAGCAACACTTCGTCGCCTTCGATCGCCGCCACGACCACCACCGGCGCGTGCCGGTCGTTCCCCGCTTGAAACGCATCGCCGACATTTAATTCCCCTTCGATCGGCAACAGCTCGCGCCGCACGCGCTGCACCTGTTCGTCGTCGCGCTCGCCATACGCTTTCGCCGCCGGCACTTCCACGCGCACTTTCGCTCCCGCCTCCACCGCGCGCAACTGCTCGTCAAGGCCGTCGATAATTTGTCCCGCTCCCTCGAGATACGTCACCGCCTCTCCGCCTGCCGACGTATCGATCACGCGCCCCTCCGGATCGCGCAAAGTGTAGTGGAAAGTCACGACGCGTGCCATGCCGTGAAGGAGCAGCAACAACCACCAAGTATCAAGTAACAAGATACACCGTTCTCCCCTAACCTCCGCACCCGCGCTGTCACGTCTCCTGTCGCAACACCTCCAACGGCGGATGCCGCGTGATCCCCCGATTCGTCACCATTCCCGTGATCAACGTGATCGCTACCGCGCCCGCAATCGACACCGCCAGCGCCCCCGGCGCCCACACGAACGGCGCCTTGAACACCCACTTCGCCAGCGCCGCATTCGCCCCCACCGCCAGCGCGCCGCCCGTCACCGCCGCCAGCACGCCGAGCACCACATACTCCACCACTTGAATCTGCTGCAGCTGGCGCCGTGTCGCCCCTAGCGTTCGCAACAACACCGTCTCGCGCACGCGCTGAAACCGCCCCGACAAGATCGCGCCCGCCAGCACGATCACACCGGTCAACACCGTGAATCCGGCCATGAACGAGATCACGAACGCCGCCTTCGCGAAAATGCTGTCGAACGTCTCCAGGATCAGCCGCAGATCGATCGCCGACACGCTCGGCAATTCCCGCCCGACCGCCTGCTGAATCTTTGCCGAAGCCTCGGCCGTCGGCGTCCGCACCGGTGCGATGAAGGTTTTCGGCGCCGGCTCTAGCACGCCTTCCGGAAACACCACGAAAAAGTTCGGCTGCAACCGCTGCCACTCCACCCGCCGCAAACTTCCCACCACCACCGTCACCGGCACGCCTTGCACGTCGAACGTAAGGTCATCGCCAATCTTCACCCCGAGTTGCTGCGCCAATCCCACTTCCAACGACACCGGCACGCGCTCCGCTCCTTCTTCCACCCGCCCCACGAAACCCCCCTCCATCAACGTCTCCGTATCCGAAAGTTCACCACGATACGTCGACCGATACTCCCGCCGCAGCGCCCATCCCGCGACGCCCGAATTCGGATCGCGCAGCAGCGCTTCCACGCTCTGCCCTTTCAACTCCACCAGCCGCATCGTCACCATCGGCGCACTCGACAACACCGGCGTTCCATTTGCCCGCGCCAGCTCCTCCAACCGCTCACGCTGATCTTCCTGCACGTCGAAGAACATCAGATTCGGACGATTCTCTCCACTAATCCCCTCGATCTTCGCCACGAGCGTCGCGCGCGTCAGCACGAGCGTGACCATTAAAAACGTCCCCAGCCCCAACGACAGCAGCAGCAGCACCGTGCGATTGTTCGGCCGGTGCAAATTCGCCAATCCCTGCCGCACCACATACGGCAGCCCGCGCTTCGGCACGAACCGTCGCGCACACCAAATGATCCCGCGCGCCAATCCCGCCAGCAGCGCAAACGCCACGCCCAATCCCGCCGCAAACCCGCCGCCCACTCGCACACTGCCCGCCTGCAAAATCGCGAACCCCGCGATCGCCGCAGCGATCGCCAGAAAGATCCACTTCCGCCACGGATCCGCCTTCGTGCTCTCGCCCTGCGCCGACCGGATCGCCAGCAGCGGCGACACCCGCCTCACCGCCAAGAGCGGCAGCAGCGCGAACAACACACAAATCACCAACCCGGCCCCCGCTCCGCGCAACACCGCCGGCCACGATATCACTGTCTCCACTTCAAACGGCAGAAAATCCTTCAACATCAACGGCAGCGCCACCTGCACCGCCACGCCGACGATTGCTCCCGTCACCGCCCCGATCAGCCCGAGAAAAAATCCCTGCACGAGATAGATCGAAAAACTCGCGCGCGCACTCGCGCCCAAACACCGCAGCACCGCCACCGTCCCGATCTTCTGCCGCACATACACGTGCATCGCACTCGCCACGCCGACCGCTCCCAGAAACAGCGCGATGAATCCCACCAGACTCAAAAACGCATACACATCGCGCAAATTCTCCCCAAGGTCTTCCTTCCGCTCCTGCACCGTCGTGTAACCCAGCCGCTCCGCCGCCAGCTTCTCGCGCGCGTCTTTCTCCACCGCCTGCGGATCCACCGTCTCCGGCAGTTTCAGATGCAGCCGGAAATTCGTGAACGCGTCGCGCCCTTCCAATCCCGCCGCGCGCAACGACTCCATCGACAAATACGCCCGCGGCGAAAACATCGCCACCGCCGCCGACTCTCCCGGAATTTTCTGCAGCCCGCCCGCCACCGTAAAGCGCCCTTCGCCGATCATCACCTCGTCGCCGGGCTTCACGTCGAACTGCACCATGATCGTCTCTTCGAGCACCACGAATTGTCCGCTCTTCACCTTTTCCATCGCATCCGCCGGCGCGGTCACCCGCTCTCCGTAAAACGGAAAATCGCCTTCGATTGCCCGCACCTGCACCAACCGCCGCTGAAATTCCCGCTGCGGAAACGTCACCATCGAGCGCAACGAAATCTCGCGCGCACTCTCCCCGCCCAATTTCGAGAAGTAACTCAGCGCCTGCGGCGAAAACTCCGTCCGCGAATTCACCGTCAGATCCGCGCCGAGCAGCGATTTCGTCTGCTGCTCCACCGCGTGCTGCAAATTATCCCCCACCGAAGCGATCCCCACCAGCGCCGCAATCCCGAGCACAATCGAAAACGAAACCAACACGAGCCGCCGCCGCGAAGCCCGCGAATCCCGCCACGCCATTTTGAGGATGAACCTCATCGCCGACCTCCCCGTGAGAAAAGATTCAAGATCCAGGATCCAAGATCCAGAGAACCTCCAAAACCAAAATCCCCCACTGTGTCACATCGCGCCGCGAGTGTAGTTCTCAAGAAAGCCCGACAGCCTGCCCGGACTCGTCGGGCTTTTGAAATTTGATCCTTGTTCATTCTCTGGAGCTTGGATCTTGGACCGTGGAGCTTCCGTCGTGGCCGCCGATCCGGCCTCCCACCCCAGCCGCGTTATCGGCCACGACGGCCCCACCCTTCAGCCGAATCACCCGCTGACACTTCCGTGCCAGTTCGAGATCATGCGTCACGAGCACCAGCGTTGTGCCCCGCTCGCGATTGATCCCGAAAATCAAATCCACCATCGCGTGCGCCGTATCGCCGTCGAGATTCCCCGTCGGCTCGTCGCAAAACAAAATCTTCGGCCGGTTCATGAACGCCCGCGCCAGCGCCACCCGCTGCTGTTCGCCGCCCGACAACTGCACCGGATAATGATCGTGCCGCGCCCCTAAACCCACCCGGCCCAACAACTCCCTCGCTTCCTCTTCGCGCCCGGTCTCGCCGCGCAGCTCCACCGGCACGAGCACGTTCTCCACCGCCGTCAGCGTCGGCACCAACTGAAAATTTTGAAACACGAACCCGACGTGCTCATTCCGCACGCGCGCCCGCGCGTCCTCGCTCATCTCGCCAATCTCCTCGCCTGCCAGTCGCACGCTCCCGCCACTCGGCCGATCGAGTCCCGCGCACAATCCCAACAGCGTCGTCTTCCCGCTCCCGCTCGGCCCCACGATCGCCAGGCTCGCGCCCGCCTCCACGTCGAAACTCACCTCGTGCAACACCGTCAAAGGTCCCGCCGCCGTCGCATACGTTTTGGTGAGCCGCTGGACTTTCAACATCGTCTGATCAGTCATTGAGAGCACCACCAAACAGACGAACCGCCCGAAAGAAAGCTCCGTGATATCAAACACATTTCTTCCTCACAGCTGCCAGCAGCCTGCCCCGACTCGTTGGCACCCACGAGCGGCTCTTCTTTTTTCCTCCCGCGAAACACGCGAACCCTCGCCAAATCAGAAACCGTTTCGCGCCCTTCCGCGTGTTCCGCGGGCACTCCTCCTCCTCCCTCTCCTTTTCATTTCCCTCGTGGTCTCCTCCACCCGCGCCGCCACTTCCGCCACCAAGACCATCGTCTGCTTCGGCGACAGCCTCACCGCCGGCTACGGCCTCGACGAACCGCTCGCCGAATCCTACCCCGCGCTCCTTCAGGAAAAACTCGCCGCCGCCAATCTTCCCTACCGCGTCGTCAACGCCGGCCTCAGCGGCGAAACCTCCGCCGGCGGGCTCCGCCGCATCGATTGGATTCTCCGCCAGCGCATCGATGTCTTCGTGCTCGCGCTCGGCGCCAACGACGGGCTTCGCGGCATCGAACCTTCCGTCACCCGCGCCAACCTCGACGCCATTCTCGACCGCGTCCGCGCCAAATACCCGAACGCCCAAATTCTCGTCGCCGGCATGATGATGCCCGAATCGCTCGGCGCCTCCTACTCCCGCGAATACGCAGAAATCTTCCCCGCCGTCGCAAAAACCCACGACGCCGCGCTCATCCCTTTCCTGCTCGAAAACGTCGGCGGCATCGAAAGCCTCAATCAGCCCGATCGCATCCACCCCACCGCCGAAGGCCAAAAGATCCTCGCCGAAAACGTCTGGAAAATTCTCCAGCCGGTCCTCGCTCCGTAGCGCAACGCCCCCGGTTCGCACGCCGCGCGGCGAGTCGCGACGCCCCGGTCGATCCGCCCGCTTCACGTCTTAGGCGTGCAAGTGCGGGTTAAATCCTTGCCGCCTCGATCTTCCCGCGGCTCGCTTCCTGCTGCTTTCCAGCCCCACCCATGTTCCTTCCAGCTCCGACGCCGCTCGAGCGGCTGCGCGGCACGTTCTTTCGTGCCAAGCGCTCGCTCGACGATTTCAGCAATCGCACGTTCCTGCGCGCCAAACACGCCCGTAAAGCCGCGGGTTGGGACGCCCGCATCGCCGACATCCTCGCCTCGCCCGACACCGCCCTCCTCCCTCGCGTCCCCAACGCCGGACTCGTGCGCGGCCACACTCAGGTCATGCACAACGGGCTGCTCGTCGCCAAAGACTGCTACTATCGCTGGCGCGGCACCCGGCTTTTCACCGCCACCCGCGGCGTCCACGAGCCCCAGGAAGAACGCGTCTTCTCCGAGGTCCTGAAACACATCCATCGCGGCGGCACCATGATCGAGCTCGGCGCCTATTGGGCGTTCTACTCGATGTGGTTCGCCCGCGAAGTCCCCGATGCCCGCTGCCTCATGGTCGAGCCCGTCCTCACCAACCTCGATCTCGGCCGCCGCAACTTCCGCCTCAACCGCCTCGACGGCGAATTTATCCGCGGCTTCGTCGGCTCCCAAAACAGCCGCCAGGGCCGCACGCTCACCGTCTGCGTGGACGATCTCGTCGAGCAACGCGGCTTCGACCAAATCGACATCCTTCACTCCGACATCCAGGGCTTCGAAGACCAAATGTTGCAAGGCGCCGAACGCACGCTCCGGGCCCGCAAGGTTCGCTTCGCTTTTATTTCAACTCACTCCGAAGACCTCCACCGCCACTGCCGCGACGAGTTGCTTCGCCACGATTTCGAACTCATCGCCGACATCGATCTCGCTTCCTCCTTCAGCGTGGACGGCATTCTCGTCGGCAAACTCCGCGGCACCGACGGCCCCGCCCCCATCGCCCTCTCCCGCCGCCAGAAACTGTAGGGCGCGGTCTCCCGACCCCGCCGCTCCGCCGCCGCCTCGCTCCCGCTCAATCCCCGCGATTCCCCAACTCCACCGGAAACGGATTGCGCTCCTTGAATCCGCGCTGGTGCCAATATGGATAAATCGGCGTCCGCTTCGTCGCCGCATCCAGCTTCGCCACCTGCTCCGCCGTCAGATTCCACCCCACCGCCGCGATATTGTCGCGCAACTGCTGCTCGTTCCGCGCGCCGATGATCAGCGTCGACACCGTCGGCCGCTGCAGCAGCCAGTTCAGCGACACCTGCGCCACGCTCTTCCCCGTCTCCTTCGCGATCTCGTCGAGCACGTCGACCACGCGATAAACCTCCTCATCCGGCACCGGCGGACCCGCCTCGCGCGCGACCGCACTCTGCAACCGTGTCGTCTCCGGCAACGGTTGTCCCCGCCGAATCTTCCCCGTCAGCCGCCCCCAGCCCAGCGGACTCCACACCACCGTTCCCACGCGCTGATCCACGGCCAGCGGCATCAGCTCCCATTCATACTCGCGCCCCACGAGCGAATAATACGCCTGATGGGCTACATAGCGCTCGTATCCATATTTCTCCGACACAGCGAGCGACTTCATCAAATGCCATCCCGAGAAATTCGAACACCCGATGTAGCGAATCTTCCCCGCGCGCACCAAATCATCGAGCGTCCGCAAGGTCTCCTCCACCGGCGCCACCGCGTCGAATCCATGTAGCTGATACAAATCGATGTAGTCCGTCCCCAACCGTCGCAAACTTCCTTCCACTGCCTGAATCAAATGCTGCCGCGACGACCCGACATCGTTCGGCCCGTCCCCCGACCGAAACGTTCCCTTGGTCGAGATCAGCACGCGATCCCGCCGCCCCTTGATCGCCGCCCCCAAAACTTCTTCCGAGCGCCCGCCCGAATACACGTCCGCCGAGTCGAACATGTTCAGCCCCGCCTCCAGGCAGATATCGACGAGCCGCGTCGCCTCCTGAGCCTCGCTCGAGCCCCACGATTTGAAGAACTCGTTCTGCGAGCCGCCAAACGTCCCCGTGCCCATCGTGAGCACCGGCACCTTCAAACCTGAACCACCGAGTTGACGATATTCCATGGCGCCGTCGACAGGATCACGTTTCACCGCGACCGCAACCTGAAGACACACCGCATGCAGCCTCTCCTCTCGGCCCTTTCTCGTGCGGGACCCTGCATCCTCCTGGTCGTTTGCTCCTGTAATCTCCGCGCACTCACCGCTCCGTCACTTTCCGCTCCGCCTGCTCCAACCACTCCGGCCGCACCCGAATTCCCCATCCCGGCCCGTCCGGCATCACCGCTTGCCCGTCTTTCACTTCCAGCGCCGGCTCGAACATCGCTCGCGCCTCCTTCGTGATGCCCGCCTCCGCTTCGATCGAGAACTCCACCTCTCCGCCTTTCGGCAACGCCGCGAGCATGTGCATCGTGAACACGGTCACCAGCGACACATTCGCCGCGTGAGGTTTCGTCACGATCCCCGCCGCCTCCGCCATCTTCGCCACACGCCATGCCCGCGTCAGCCCGCCCACATAACAAATATCCGGCTGCACGATATCCACCGCCCCCATCGCAATCATCCGACGCCACTGCGCCATGTCGTTGTCCTGCTCGCCGCCCGATACATCGATCTTCAACGCCTCCGTCACTTCGCGCGTCCACTCGAGTTCCCAATACGGACACGGCTCCTCATACATCGCATAATTCGCCTCCTCCAGCCGTCGCCCAAACTCGATCGCCACATCCGGGGTGTAACAACTGTTCGCATCCGCAAACAACTCGACGTCATCGCCCACCGCCTTTCGCACCGCCGGGATAATCGCCTCACTCCGCCCCGGCGCCGCATCGCGGTTATGCCCCGTCGGCGTTCCCAAGCGGATCTTGAACGCCCGATAACCCATCTCGTCCTTCAACCGCGCCATTCGCGCCGCCTCGTCCGCCGGCGAAATATCCCTCCGCATGCTCGATCCATACGCCGCCAGCGGCCGCACCGTCCCGCCCAACAGCTCCGCCACCGGCTTGCCCGTGAGTTGCCCATACAAATCCCAGATCGCTGTATCTACCCCCGACAACGCCCGGCACACCGCGGACCACGGCCACTTCATGTTCGCATCGATCACCTCGTCATTGATCGCATCGATGTCCGCGATGTCTTTCCCCAACACCCGCCGCGCAACGAGCTGATGCAGCACGTCCGCCGTGATGTTCGCCTCATACGGCGCGACCTGCCCCCACCCCACCGATCCATCGCTCGTCGTCACCCGCACGAGTGCCAGCATGTTCCGGCGAAACGTCTCCACCTTCGTGATCAGAAGTCCGCGCGGCACCACGCTCCACTCTCGGTAATCCGCCGTGCGTCCAAGATACGGATACATCCCGCGCCCCGGCGGATGCGCCTGCCGCGCATTCGAAGTCGCTCCCTCTCCCGCCCTCCCCACCACCGGCGCCGCCGCCACCCACGCCGCCGTCTTCAAAAAATCCCGCCGCGAAGTTTTCATGTTCATAGGGTAAAAAAAGAAAGCCGTATTCTCCGCGCCTGACGCTCCCGCCCCAAGAAAGTAGCAGCCCGCGCTCGCCGCTCGCCTCGTTCTCGTTCTCTTAATCGTTCTCGTTCTCCTTCTGCGTTGACGCGCCCGTAGCTCCGAGCACGAGAACGAGAGCGAGCCACCCCCGTCCATCAGGCACCCACCCGCCCCGGCCAAGTCTCCGGCCCGCGCTCCCAGAACGCATCCTCCCGTCCTCCATAATATGCGCTCAACACCCGATCCATCACCGCCTGCGTTCGCCGCGCCGACTCTCCCGTGCTCGGACAACTCCCGCGCCCCAACAACTCATCCACGATCGTCTGAATCAACGGCTGCGCCACGTGCTCCGGATTCCGCACATCGAAAAACTCCACTCCTCTCGCCGTCTCCAACTTTACCGGATCGCCCGAGAAAAAATTCACCGACACCCGCCCGCTCGTGCCCGTGAACTCCAGCACGTCCTCCTTCACATAGCTCGAAAAATTCCACGACGCCGCCCCCGGCACACCACCCCGCGTCCGAAACGTCATCGCCACCGCATCCTCGACCTCCGCGGCCGTCGCGATCCGCGCCGCCTTCCCCTCGACTTCCTCCAACGGCCCGAAACAAAAGTCCAAATAATCCAGCAGGTGCGAACCGAGGTCCAGCAACAGCCCACCGCCCGCCTCCGCCGCCGATACCCGCCATGCCCCTTGCGCCGGATCCGCATTCGCCGGCGTCGACGTGGAGAAACGATAGTTCACCGCCGTCAGCGTCCCGATCGCATTCTCCATCAACTCTCGCGTTTCTAAAAACCGCGGCATCGCTCGCCGGTAAAACGCCACAAACAGCTTCACCTTCGCCGCCGCACACAACGCGATCATCTCGTCGCACTCGCGCGCATTCCGCGCCATCGGCTTCTCCACATACACCGGCTTCCCCGCCGCCGTCGCCAATCGCACCCCTTCCAAGTGAGCGCCCGGCGGACTCGCCACATACACCGCGTCCACCTCGGGATCACTCACCAACTTCGCCGCATCGTCATACCACCGCGGCACCCCGTGCCGCCGCGCATAATCCTCCGCGAGTTTCCCGTTGCGCCGCATCACCGCGACAAGCCGCGACCCGTCCGCCTTCCGAAACCCCGGACCACTCTTCACCTCCGTCACATCCCCACATCCGATAATCCCCCACCGGATCACGCCCGCCTCGTGAGTTTCGCTCATCCCCCACGCCAATCCACTCTCGTCCCCCCCGCAAGCCCTCACGCCGTCATCCTCTCACCTCTCTCCTGGTTTCGAAGTTTGAACCTTCTCTGGTGCTTGGATCTTGGAGCTTCCGCGCGCGGAACCCCGCGCCCTTCCCGCCGTCCAACTCAGCGGCGCTTCTCGTTTTCCAGCTCGCGATGTGGCCCTGCCCAACCACCTCACGCATGAGCCTGATCAACGACGCCCTCATCAAAGCCGAGCGCGAACGCGCCGAAGAAGCCGCCGCCCGCGCCGCCGGCCTTCCCGTCGAACATCCCAAATACCGCGCCGAAAAACGCCGCCGCTCCCGTCAGCTCCAATCCATCCCGCTCGCGATCATCAACACCGTCGTCCTCCTCGCCTGCTTCGCCGTCATCATCCTCATCGTCGTCCGCAACCGCCCCGCATCCGACACGCCGTCCGTCGCAGCCGCCACACCCACCGACCCCGATCTTCTCGCCTCCACCGACAGCGATCTCGAACCGTCCACCTTCGCCGTTTCCGACTCTCTCGCTCCCTCCTCGTCGCACTCCGATCCGCTTTCCGATTCTCCGTTCAACGCCCCCGCTGCGCCGTCCAGCGCTCCTCCTCCTTCGGCCGACTTCGAACTCGTCGGCATGTCCGCCGTCGGCAACACCACGCTCCTCGGCATCAACCGCCGCAGCGATCAACGCAGCATCTGGGTCCCTGTCGGCAAATCCGTCTCCGGCATCACCGCCCTCAGCTACGACGCCGCGGCCGATCGCGCCATCATCGAAGTTAACGGCCGCCAGCTCACCCTCGGCCTCCGCGCCGGCGCTCCCGTCGCCGCCGAATAAGCCCCCGCAGCCGGGTCTCCGACCCGCTCTCCCCGCCCCGGAACCACAAACGAACACCCATTCAGAGGAGCAGAACGGAGCGGCAGGTGAGTGGCTTTGTCCACTACTCCTCCTGCTCAGCGAATTCTGCTTTCTGAACAGCTCTTCATTCGTGTGAATTCGTGTCCATTCGTGGTTGATCCGAATCTCGCCGCCTCCTTTTGCGCCTTCTGCGCCTTTTTGCGGCTACATTCTGATTAGCGCGCCCGCGCCTGCGTGCTTGTCGCGCCCCGCCCCCTCGTCGCACTCTGACGGGCTCCGCCTCCCGCGCCCGCCCCGATGCAAACCGACGAATACCTGAAACTCGCCGCCATCGAGGATCGCCTCTGCTACTTCCGCGCCCTTCACGCCCACATCGCTCGCGAGCTCACTCGCGCCCATTTGCCCGCCCACGCTTCGCTCCTCGACGTCGGCTGCGGCACAGGCGGATTAATTCTGCGCCTCGCCCCGCAACATCCCCAACATCGCTGGACCGGCCTCGACTTCTCCCCGCTCGCTTGCGAGCTCGCGCGCCAACGCTGCCCCGCCAGCGTCACCATCGTCGAGGGCTCCGCCACCGCCCTTCCTTTCGACCAAGCCGACTTCGACGCGCTCGTTTCCGCCGACGTGCTCTGTCAATTCGACGACCCGCTCCCCGCCGTCCTCGAGATGTTCCGCGTCCTCCGCCCCGGCGGCGTCGCGATCCTCAACGTCCCCGCTTACCAATGGCTCTGGTCCTACCACGACGCCGCCACCCACGGGAAACGCCGCTTCACCCGTCCCGAGTTAAACGCCTTTCTCCGCAGCGCCGGCTTCGCAATCGACCATATCACTTATCGCAGCGCGCTCGCTTTCCCTTTCATCTGGGCCAAACGCAAACTCCTCCGCGGCGCCGGCGACGCCAGTGACGTCAAAGAAAACTCCGCTCTCGTCGAAACCGTTTACAGCAGCCTCGCCGCCCTCGAATCCGTCTGGTTCCGCCTCGGCGGCCGCTTCGCGTGGGGCTCGTCCGTTTTCGCCGTCGCTCGCAAACCCGCCGCCTGACCGAAATTTCCTCGTTCCCCAGCGCGACGGATTGCGCCGCAAATCGTCAGGCCGCGCAACTCACCCCGTCCTTCTCCCTTCCATGCGCCTTCCGTTCTGCCTCGCCGCCGCCTTCCTCGCCCTCTCCGCCTCCGCTGCCGATCGGCCGACGATGGACTTCGAGAACTACAACCCCACGTCCACCCTCGTCGTCCCCGAGCACAAACTCACTCGCGCCAAGTTCCCGTTCATCGACATCCACAATCACCAGTGGAACATGCTCACGCAGGACCTCGAAGCGCTCACGCGCCAGATGGACGAGCTCAACATGGCCATCATGGTCAACCTCTCCGGCCGCTCCGGCCCGCAACTCGCAAAAACCGCCGAACGCCTCCGCTCCTCTCACGCGCCCAACCGTCTCGTTCTCTTCGCCAACATCGATTTCGACGGCTTCGGCACCGCCACCTGGAGCGATCGTGCCGTCAAACAACTCGAAGCCGATGTCGCCGCCGGCGCCCGCGGCCTGAAGTTTTTCGAGAGCTTCGGCCTCAACGTCAAAGATCACACCGGCGCCCGCGTCCCCGTCGACGACCCGCGCATGGACCCGATCTGGCAAACCTGCGCCCGCCTCGGGATCCCCGTCCTCATCCACACCGGCGCGCCGAAATCGTTCTGGGATCCTGTCGACGAAAACAACGAGCGCTGGCTCGAACTCGTCCTCCGTCCCAACCGCCGCCGCACCGCCACGTATCCAGCTCCCTGGGACGTCATCATGGGCGAGCAGCGCAACCTTTTCAAGAAACACCCGCGCACGAACTTCATCTCCGCCCACTTCGCCTGGCAGGCCAACGACCTCGCCAACCTCGGCCGCTGGCTCGACGAAACACCCAACATGTTCATCGAAATGGGCGCCATCATCGCCGAGCTCGGACGCCAGCCTCGCGCCGCGCGCGCCTTCTTCGAAAAATATCAGGACCGCATCCTCTTCGGCAAAGACAGCTGGGTTCCCGACGAATACCAAACCTACTTCCGCGTGCTCGAGACCGAGGACGAATACTTTCCGTATCACAAAAAATACCACGCCTTTTGGGCGATGTATGGCCTCGGCCTCCCCGACGAGATCCTCAAAAAAATTTACTACAAGAACGCCCTTCGCCTCGTTCCCGGTCTCGACGCCTCCCTGTTCCCCAACTGACCCACTGTAGGGCGGGGTCTCCCGACCCCGCCGACCATGAACGCGCGCAACCGCCGCGTCACCTCGTCGCTTTCTCCCCGTGTCACCCCACACTCCCGCTCCCGCCTCATCTCCCACCTCTGCCACGACCGAACGCCCCACGCGGGTCCGTTTCCGCGTGGTCTCGCTCGTCGTCGCCCTTGCGATGATCACTTACCTCGATCGCGCCTGCCTCGGCGCGCTCGCGCCCGACATCATGCGCGATCTCGATCTTTCGAAGGAGCAAATGAGCTGGGTTTTCAGCGCCTTCGCCCTCGCCTACGCCGTCTTCGAAATCCCCACCGCGTGGTGGGCCGACCGACAAGGCACGCGCCGCGTCCTCACCCGCATCGTCCTCTGGTGGTCCGCCTTCACCATGGCCACCGCCGCCGCCTTCAATCTCGCTTCGATGCTCGTCGTGCGCTTCCTCTTCGGCGCCGGCGAAGCCGGTGCCTGGCCGTGCGTTGCGCGCACATTCGCCCGCTGGATTCCCCTCGCGGAACGCGGACGCGTCCAAGGCGTCTTCTTCAGCGGCGCCCATCTCGCCGGCGGTCTCACGCCGGTCTTCGCCGTCGGCCTCGCCGCGTTCGTCGGTTGGCGCGGCGTCTTCATCGTCTTCGGCGCCATCGGTCTCATCTGGTGCCTCGTCTGGCATCGTTGGTTCCGCGACGACCCCGCCCAACACCCATCTGTCAACGCCGCCGAAAACAACCTCATCGTCGCCGGCCGCGTCGAGACCCCTTCGACCCACGAGGGCTGGGCTTACTGGCGCCGGCTCTTCGCTCATCGCAACACCCTGCCGCTCTGCCTCGCCTACATTCCCAACAGCTGCGCGTTCTATTTCTGCATCACCTGGCTGCCCACCTATCTGAAAGAGAAACACGGCTTCGCCGCGCTCTCCCTCGGTTTTTTCGCCGGCCTTCCACTCATCGTTAGCGTGCTCGGCGATCTCTTCGGCGGCGCGGCCACCGATTTCGCCACGCGGCGTTTCGGCCTGCGTCTCGGTCGCGCCGGGGTCAGCGGCCTCGGCAATCTCTGCGCCGGCCTCGCCATGATCGGCGCCGCCCTCGTGCACCATCCCATCGCCGCCATTGGCCTCATCTCCTTCGCCGTCGCCTGCACCATGTTCACCCTCGGCGCCACGTGGAGCACGTGCCTCGACATCGGCGGCCGCCACGTGGGCGTCGTGAGCGCCGCCATGAACACCGCCGGCCAGATCGGCAGCTTCTTCTGCCCGCCGCTCGTCACCGCACTGCTCGCTCACTACAGCGATTGGAACGCCCCCATTCTCGCCATCGGCGGCCTCTTCCTCGCCGGCGCGCTCTGCTGGCTCATCATCGACCCGCGCGACCGGGTCTTCGACTAGTTCTCACCGCGCTCCCACCGCCTTCAAAAACATTGCCGCGCATTTTCCCGGCGCTCGTAATTCCCCGCGGTGCCCACTCGTCCTTTCCACGTTCGTCCGTCGCTGCTCACTTTCTTTGTCTGCACGCTCCTGTTTGCCGGCACCGTTTTCCTTTTCAGCCGCTCGCTCGACTACGGGTTTCTCAACTACGACGACCCGAGCTACATCACGAATAACGCTCACGTCCGGGCCGGCCTCGCTTGGTCGAGCGTCGTCTGGGCCTTCACCGGCCATGCCGACTACTGGCATCCGCTCACCTGGCTCTCCCACATGCTTGATTGGGAGCTCTACGACCAGATCGCTTTCGGCCATCACCTGACAAGTATCCTCTGGCACGCGCTCAACGCCGTTCTCGTCTTCTTCGTTTTTCGCCGTCTCACCGGCGCCTACTGGACGGCCGCCTTCGCCGCCGCGCTCTTCGCCTGGCATCCGCTCCGCATCGAATCCGTTACTTGGGTCACCGAGCGGAAAGACGTCATGAGCGGCTGCTTCTTCCTGCTCACGCTCTGGGCCTACGCCGCCTACGCTCAACGCCGCCGCCAGGGTTCCCGCGCCCTCCGCTTCTACGCGCTCACGCTCGCGCTCTTCTTCGCCGGCCTGATGAGCAAACCGATGGTCGTCTCACTGCCGCTCATCCTCCTGCTCCTCGATGTCTGGCCGTTGCAACGTCTCCCCGCCGCTTCGCCGTCTGACTCTCCCGTCCGCTCCCTCCTCATCCGCTGGCGTCCGTTGATCCTCGAGAAGATCCCGTTTTTCGCGCTCTCGGCGATCATCTCTGTAGTGACAATTCTGATGCAGACGAACTTCGGAGCGTTTACCCTCTCGCTCCCGTTCGCCGCCCGCCTCGCCAACGCCGCCGTCTCCTGCATCCGCTACATCGGCAAATTCCTCTGGCCCGCCGATCTCGCCATTTTCTATCCGCATCCCGGCACCTGGCCTTTGCTCGTCGTTCTCGGTGCCGTCGCCTTGCTCGCCGCGCTCACTTTCCTCGCGTGGCACCAACGCACCCGCCGTCCCTGGCTCGCCACCGGCTGGCTTTGGTTCCTCATCACCCTTCTGCCCGTGATCGGCATCCTGCAGGTCGGCATGCAAGCGATGGCCGACCGCTACACCTACCTCTCCGTCCTCGGCCTTCAACTCGCGCTCGTCACGTCGTTCTCCCCTCTCTTCGTCCGACCCGCCGCCCGCATCTTCGCCGGCATCGCCGCGAGCGTCATCCTGCTCGGCTGCATCGTTCGCACGTGGGACCAACAATCCATCTGGCGCGATTCCGTTTCCCTCTTTCGCCACGCCACCGAAGTCAGCCCGAATAGCGACGCCGCCCACGGATTTCTCGCTTATACGCTTCTCGGCGACGGGCGTATCCAGGAAGCGGAGACCGAAGCCCGCCGCTCGCTCGCGCTCAATCCTTCCAACACCACCGCGCTCTTCACGCTCGCCTCCATCCAGGATCGTCGCGACCAGGTCGCCGAAGCCATCGCCGGCTTCCAACGCGTCCTCGAACTCAACCCGCGCAATTCCCTCGCGCGTCTCCGCCTCGGGCTCGCCCTCCTGAAACAGCATCGCCGCGACGAGGCCGCTCCTCACCTCACCGCCGCCATCGCCGAGGAGCCTTCCTACCGCGAATCGTTTCTTCGCCAGGGCTTCACCGATTTCCGCACCGGTTTTACCGCCGCTGCGCTCGTTTACTTCGAAGCCGTGCTGACCGCGTTCCCCGACGATTCCGACGCGCATTTCGGCCTCGCGCTCGCCCTCACCAAACTCGGCCGCGCCGACGAATCTTTCACTCACCTGCGGCGCGCCGCCGAACTCCGCCCCGACCTTGCGCCCGCACAGGTCGAAGTGGGTCTCGCGCTTCTCAGCCGACGCCAACCCGCCGACGCCGCCACCCACTTCCGCCACGCCCTCGCCGCCAATCCGAACTCCGCTCTGGCCCACCTGGGACTCGCCCGCGCCCTGGAACAACTCAAAGAACCCGCCGCCGCCCAGCCCCATCTCGAAAAAGCGTTCGCACTCGACCCCGAGAATCCCCTCATCCAACGCGCCTGGGCCACCTCGCTCGCGCGTCGCGGCCGCTTCGCCGAAGCCATCGTTCACTACGAGCGCGCGCTCGCCGGAATCCCCGACGACGCCAGCCTCCACGCCGAACTCGGTTTCGCGCTTCTCCTCAATAAACGTCGCGACGACGCCATCGCGCGCTTCGAGCACGCGCTCCGCCTCGATCCCAACTTCCCCGGCCTCCGCGAACGCCTGCAACAGTTGCGCCGCTAGTCGCGCAACGCCCCTCGCCGGACTCCGCCCCATCCCCCCTCAGGAAAACGCCGACGCGTTCGCTCACGGATTTGCCCGGGTTCGCGCCTTCCCATTGCGGAACGCCCTGCGCCAACATGGGTCCGTCGTCCCCAACAAATAATCCCCAAACCATGAAAAACATCATCGGCATCGTCCTCATCGCCCTCGGGATCTTCCTGTTCGTGCAAGGCCTCAACCGCCGCGACTCGATTGCTGGCGCGGCCTCCGAAGCCGGGACCGAGATCGCCAACGCCGTCGACGGCGGCGCCCGTCAGCCGAAGCACGTGGTCTACATGGTCGCCGGCGGCGTCGTCACCTTGATCGGCATCGGCGTCATCGCCCGCAAACCGCGCGCGATCTAACCTACCGCGCCGAATCCTTCCGCGCGTTTGCAGGCGGCCTTCTCTCCGAAGGCCGCCTTCGCTTTTTCCAGCAAACGCGCTACGCCCGCCGTGCGCATCGTCCGTCGTCCGTCGTCCCGACATCCCCCTCATCGTCGCGTCACATACAAAACCTCCACCACATTCCGCACGAGCTGCTCATCCGACACGCCTTCGACCGCTTCTTCCGGCAACCTCGTCACACCACGGAAATAGTCCGCCAGCTCCGCAAACAACCGCACGCGCGCCTCCGCCTCCAACTCCTCTCGCCGCGCCAACGCCGCCGCCGCCGTGCGCGCCTCGCGCGTGCTCACGGCCTGACGCAGCCTCGCCACCACATGCGGATGCTCGCGCAGTGAATTGTATTTCCCGCCGCTCGACCCCATCACCTCCGGCGCCGCTTCCTCCGCTTCCCACACCACCAGCGTTCCCGCCGCGAGATCGCCCAGCCGCTGCGCTTTCCGACTCATCAACGCCGCGCATCCACCAATCAAATACGCCACGGGCAACGCGTCCACGAAGCGCAGCAGATTCCGCAACGCCACTTGCGCAAAGGTCAGCCGCAACCCGCGCTCGTCCACCACTCGCAACCTCACCACGCGCTTCCCCAGCGTCTGCCCCCGCCACGCCCACTCCGTCACCATCCTGTAGCCCTGCGACAATCCGAAATAACTCACCGCCGCCACCATCCCCGCAAAATCCACGCTCAAGAGCTTCAACATCGCGACCGCCACCGCCAGCACCGACCACGCTGCCGACACCGCCGCCCAATCGATCGCCGTCGCCGCCATTCGCAGGAGCGGGCTCGCCAGGCGATACGAGAACGCCACGCCTTCCGGCGTCCGCACTTTCCACACCTGCACGCGTTCGCCTCCTTCCATCATGCGCCGCCTTTCACGATCGAACGTCCGCGTTGGGACTCCCCTTCGCCCGCGCGACCCGCTCGCCCCCAGAACCACGCGAGCCCCGCCAGCTCCACCACGCCGAACGCGATCTTCACCGCATACGGCAGCATCGGTTCGTGATACTGCGACATAAACGCCTCCACCAATCCGGCCCACACCAGCATCAACGCCGCCCCAAAACACAGCGTCACCACATCCGGCCCCGCCGTCCGCAATCGCATCGCCAGCGTCTCCCGTTTTCCGCGCCCCAACAACGCCCCCGCCAGCACAAACCCCGCCTGTCCTCCCACCAACATCGCCGGCAACTCGATCGCTCCGTGCGGCAACAGCCATCCCAGCAAGAACACCGTCTGCCCGCCCGCCACATAATCCACCACGACCGCGCCAAGAATCACCCCGTTATAAAACATCAACACCAGCGTGCCCACGCCCCACGTCATCCCGAGCGCCATCGCCGTGATCGTTACCCGCGTGTTGTGAGTCATCAGCATGCCCGAAAAACGCGCCTGATGCCCCTCCAGCTGATCCGCTTCCATGCTCTCCTCCTTCGCCACGCGCTCCGCGGGCGAAATCATCAAATGCGGAAAGGGCATCAACACGCGCTTTGCCCCCGGATCGAATGCCACCGCCGCTCCACCAAACACCGATCCCACCATCATCAACGCCAACGCCAGCCAGAACGCTCCCGCCCGCCGCCGCCAGGTCTGCGGCAGCGTCTGCGATACCCACTTCCAAGGCCGAAACCGCGCCCCTTCCGCCTTCGCGCCATGAATCTCCGCATGCCCGCGCGCCACCAGGCTCTCCAAATACCGCCGCACGCCCGCCTCCGCCTCGAATGTCGCCAGCCGCGCCAAATCCGCCGCCGCGCGTTGATACAGCCGCTCCAATTCGCGCACTTCCTCCGCCGACATCTTGCCCCACGGATCCTCCGCCAGCCGCGTCAACACCGCCTCCAACCGCTCCCACCGAGGCCGCTCCTCCGCGATAAACTTTTCCAGATTAACGATCATGAAAATGGTGGCACCGCCGTCAGCGAGGCAGGAGCGACTTCGTCACCTGATGGACCTCCACCGCCAAAGCATCGGCCAACTTCCAGCCTCTATCTTTTTGTAGTCTCTCATAAATTCTTCCCGTGGTGCGTGGTCTCGTCGTCCGTTGTCCCGTGGTCCCCCTACAACATCTGCCTCCGCTTCACCTCCAGATACTGCGTCACCAGCTCCGCCGCCATCGTCTCGTTCTCCAACATCGCCGCGGTCACTCCGAGCGGCTTCAACTTCTGCGCCAGCGCCTTCGCTTCGCTCCATCGTTCGTGACCCGCCAGCCGCGCGTAAATCTCGCCGTCGTCTCTCACCTCTTCGCCTTCAAACACCCGCGCTACCCCGGGCATGCGCAACTGGCTCACCAGCACGAGATGCTGCCGCGACAACACGCGCACGTGCCTCGCGAAATCCTCCGCCAACACCGGATCCGTCAAATCCGTCAGGAAAAATAACAACGCCCGCTGCCGCAGATTCGTGCGCAGATGCCGCACGATCTCCGCCATGTCCGGCGTCGCCTCGCTCGACCTCAAACCCAACACCGCTTCGCGACTCGCCGCGTAATGTCCTTCCCCGCGACCCGCGCGCAAAAACAATCGGACGCGATCGTCGTGCGCCACGAGTCCGAAGCGATCTCCCATCCGCTCCGCCGCCAGCAACAAGACCAGCGCCGCCGTCAAGCACCGCTCGAGCGCCGTCTGCTCCACGCCCTCCAATATCACCGGCCGCGCACTCAACCGCGACACATCCAGCACCACGTAAATCTCCTGCGTCCGTTCCACCTGAAACACTTTCGTCACCGGCCGGCCGCGCTTGCCCGTCGCCTTCCAGTGAATCTCGTCGAATCCGTCGCCAGGCAGATAGTCGCGCAACTTCTCGAACTCCCGGCCCCGTCCCACCACTCGCCTTGCCAGCGCTCCTTGCTGCGCTCGCGCCAGAAACAACGCCGCCAGCTGACGCCGCTCCGAAAACAAATTCGGATAAACCCGCACTTCTCCCGCAAGCACCGTCCGCACCCGCAGCATCCAGAATCCTAATACAGACTGCCCCTCCACCGCCGCGACCATCCCTCCGAACCGCCCTCTCCGTCGCGGCGTGCAGGTCAGCTCCACCCGCACCCGCTTCGCCTCCTCCGGCGACTCCACCAGCACGTCTTCTTTCTCCACTTCGAACCCCGCAGGCCAGCCCACCGCCAACCGCACCCGCTGCGCCTGCTCGCTCGGATTCGACAACGTCACCGTCACCCGTCCCGGCCGGTCTTTCGTCAATCGCACCACGTCCGGAATCGCCACCTCCGGCAGACTCACCTTCCACAGCGCCCACACCAAATCCGCCAACACCACCGCCGCGAGCAGCATCGCCGCCAACACCCACACCGCCCGCAGCTCCGCCAACGGCCCCGCCACCGCCGCGATCGCCGCAACGCCAACCACCCACCACACCAGCCTCATCGATGGCACGACCTTCATGCGCCGTCCTCCCTCGCTGAGGGGGCCGATAAGTGGGCAAACGTTTCCAACTCCATCACGCGCTTCTCCTCACCGCGGCACCGCCACCTGCTCCAGTATCCGTGCGAGCACTTCATCGATCGTTAGCCCTTCGATTTCATACTCCGGCCGCAACACCAGCCGATGCCCCAGCACCGGCCCCGCCAGCCCGCGCGCATCATCCGGCGTCACGAAATCTCTTCCCTCCAGCGCCGCCTTCGCGCGACTCGCCAGCAACAACGCCTGCGTCGCCCGCGGCCCCGCGCCCACCAACACGCTTTCGTGCGTCCGGGTCGCGCGCACGAGGTCCACGATATACGCCATCAACTCTTCTCGCACCAACACCGCCTCCAGCGCCGCCCGCCACTGCGCCAGTTCCCCCGCCCCCAACACCGGGTTCACCACGCCGTCCGCCAGCGCCACTTCCGGCGGCTGCCCACCGAGCATACGCTTCGCCAACACCAACTCCTCCTCCCGCGCCGGCGGCTCCATTTTGATCTTCACCAAAAAACGATCCTTCTGCGCCTCGGGCAGCGGATACGTTCCTTCCGCATCCGCCGGATTCTGCGTCGCAAACACCGTGAAGCTCGGATCCAGGGCATGTGTGTCCCGATCGATCGTCACCGACCGCTCCTGCATCGCCTGCAACAACGCCGCCTGCGTCTTCGCCGGCGCCCGATTGATTTCATCCGCCAGCAAAAACGCCGTGAACACCGGCCCGCGAATCAACGTGAACTGATTCGTCTGCAGATTGAACACGTTCGTGCCCGTGATATCCGCCGGCATCAGGTCCGGCGTGAATTGCACGCGCCCGCTCTCCACTCCGAGCACCCGGCCGAGCGTGCGCACGAGCAGGGTCTTCGCCACCCCGGGCACGCCTTCGATCAACGCATGCTGTCGCGTCAACAGCGTCACGAGTGCCAGCTCGATCGCCGCATCCTGCCCAATGATCACCTTCGCGATTTCCGCCCGGGCCGCCGCCAGCTTGGCAGCGAAGTGTTCGAGGTTTGTTGTCATGAAATTCCTTTCGCTCACCGCCGTCGCAACGCGCGTGCAATCGCATTATACGTTTCTCCCGCCGACGCCCCTTCCGCTTCCGCCTTCTTCAACGCCGCCTCCGCGCGTTCCACTTCCATCGGACGCAACCAGCGCCGCGCCTCCGCCACGCACGCCGCCGCCAAATCCCCGGGCGCCAGCGCCCGACGCAGCAGCGCTTCCAACCCCGCCGTCGGTCGATACGTCATCGCCACTTCCCGCGCTTCCGGCGCTGGAGGCACAAACAACGCCATCCGATGCCACACGAAAAAACCCGCCGCCACCGCCAGCATCACACCCGCGCCCGTCAACCCATAGCTTCTCGCCAGCGCCGCCACGCCGCGTTGCTCGACCACGCCGAGGTGTCCTTCGTGAAACTCCACGCGCCGGTTCTGCCCCACCACGGCCGCCAATAACTGCGACGAACGCGATCGCTGCAGCGCTTCGTTCGTCAGAAAAAATCCGCTGCCCGCCAACACCACCGACCCGCGCCCCACCGCTCGCTCGATCAACACCGGCTCGCCTCCGCGCCGATAAAACACCCGCCACGGCACTTCTAGCGGAAACTTAAAATACACATCGCTCGTCCACCGCGGCATCTCCGCCGCTCCTTCCGGCGCATGCTCCGCCGGCAGCGCGTCGCGCACGAGCCAGCGCACTTTCGCCCGCACTTCCCATCGTCCCGCCAGATCCGTCGTCGTCTTCTCTTTCGCTTTGTCTTTCGCTACCGGCTCCGGCTCTTCGCTCCCTTCGTCCCTCCAAACTTCGTCCACGTCCGACAAATCGTGCACGTCGTGCGTCGCAATCACCACGCGACACCCCGCCTGCAGCGCCGCTTCGATCGCCCGCGCTTCCTCCGCTGGCATCGCGTGCAAACGTTCATGCCACACGCCCGCCAGCACGATCGTGCGCGCCGGCCGCGCCGCCAACTCCTCCAGAGGCGCATAGCTCCGCGTCACCGCCATTCCTGGCAATCGCTCCAAGCTGTCATGCAGCGCGCGCAACCCCAAGGGATCCGACCGCAGCGACGAATACATCGGGAAACTGTCGCCTCGATCCAACCGCAACCGGAGCAGCGCCGCGAAGCCTGCAAGCGTCAGCCCGATCACTCCCACCAACACGATCGCGCCCATCCGCCCTTTCACGCCGTCCTCCTTTCCAGCTCTCCGAGCCACTCGGTCACGAGTCCCTCCTCCGCCTTCGCCCGTCCATACCACACGCGCTCGAATACGCGTCGTCGTCCCGCAAACCATCCGATCACGTCCTGCCGCGCCAGCCCCCGCCGCCGGAGTTCGCGTTCGTAATCCTGATTCGTCTTCGACTTCGCGAGCGAAACCAAACCTTCCGCCGCCAGCCGCGCCAGCGTCGCCAGATACAACGCCCGCAACGCCAGCCTCCACTCTCCTCTCGCGCGCTGCTCCCGTGCCAGCGCCAGCCATCCTTCGAAGGGCAACTGCGCCGCCTGCGTCGCTTCATCCCGCAAATCCGGCACCGCCGCCGCCACGGGCCTGGCCAAGATCGCGTCCCCGCGCCGCCTGCGTCCGCGTTTCCACGCGAGGACCAGCGCACTCGCCACCAGCCCGATCACCGCCACGATCGCCACCCAGAGCAGCACCTGCATCATCGCCCATCCAACCGCTCCGCCGCCCGACGCGGCCTGATCTCCCGCATCCGGCCACAGCGACTTCATCCAGCGCCGAAAATCCCGCCACGTTTTCCACACCCAGCGCACACCGTCCCGCACGGACTCCACCGCCGCGCGCAGAAAACGTTTCGCCCATCCTTCCTCTCGCTGCCCGCCCGCCGCTCTCGCTTCCGGCAACGGACGCAACCGCCACTCGAACGCGCTTCCCGCCAGCACCTCCTCGATCGCTGTATCCAATTCTTCCGCACGCACCGCCGTGGGCCGGTCGCTTTCGTTCTCCGCCGCCCGCGCTTCCGGTCCCACCACCAAAAACATTCCGCCCAACACCACGGCCGCCGCCATCGCCCGCGCTCCGCCGCGCCGCGTCCTCCGCAGCTCCACGCGCAAATCCTCTCCCGTCCGCCGCGAGCGTCCATACATCACGCGCAGGGTATAAAACGCCTTCACCAACGGATCGACCGCCAGCCAGGTCACCATCGTCACCGACACAAAGAAGGTCGTGTTCCACCACCGCCATCCCGCCATGCCCCACATGTTCTCGATCCCCAGCAGTCGATTCGCCAGCCAAGGCACCATCCAAAACGCCACCGCCACATTCACCCAGACCGCGAGGCCAAACACCGAGATCAGCAGGAGCCCGATGTGGTTCTGCCCCGGCCAGAGTCGCGCCTGCTCCGCCGCCTCCACACGCAGGCGCGACGATTCGCCGATCACGCTCGCACTTTGAAAAAACGCATACGTCCAGCCAAAGGGCACCGACAGCACCAAGGCCACGGGCAACACCATCACGCCCCACGCTTGCCATCGCATTTGCGTCGCCGCCACCCGCACCAGCCGCCGCCACGAAAACGCCTCCGGCTCCTCCCCCAATCGTTGCCGCAACAACCGCCCGCAAAACTCCGCGTGCGCCCACTTCATCCCCACGAACAGGCCCACCAGTCCCAGCGCGCCCCACGCCACCGCTTCGACCGAGGGACGAAACCACGCCGTCCGCGCCCAGAAAAACACCACGCCCACCGCAAACGGCGCCGTCCCCGCGAAATAAATCGCGAGCGTTCCCGCCGACGCCTGACGCAGCAAATGCACCGACTCTTCCACCACGTCGATCGCCGTCGGTCCTCTGATTTTTCGCCGCGTTGTCGTCATCGCACCTGCACGGGCGCCCCCCGATTCCCCTCCCGGGCCGCATGCGTTTCCTCCGGCAGCCGCAACAGCAAAAGCCCGCCCGCGTAAAACATCATCCACAACACCCACACCGCGAGCGCCAGCCCCAGCCCGCGCATCGCCGCTTGCCCCACTTTTTTCCGCTCCGGCGCTTTCGCCGTCTCCCGCGTCAGGCAGTTCGCACACAACACCCGGCCGCCATGATCCACCACGCACTCGCGACAAAAAAACCCGGCACACGCCGGACACCGCGCCGCGGCCTCACGCTGCCCATGCCGCACACAGCGGCGCATATGCACCGCCACCGCGCCACCCAACACCGGAGGAATCGGCGGCGGACTACTCACGACTGAGGCGTCGGCTCCACCGGAGGTTCATCCATTTCCAACGGCGTCGAAGGCACCGGCTTGGCCGTGAGATTCGCCTGCGCCGCTGCAATCAAAGGCGTCAATCGCGCGAGCACTTTGCGCGCTTTCTTGATCCGCACGAGCGACGGCAGCGGCTGGGTCTGCACCCGCGTCACCACATAAACCACACATCCCGGCCCGAGCAGATAATTCCACAGCAGCGCCATCACTCCGATCCCGCAGAACACGCCCGACACCACCGGCCGGCTTTCCATGATGAAGCCGCTCGCCATCACCAGCCCGCTCACTCCCGCCCAGATCGCCCAAAACAATGCCCACGACCCCCGGCGTTCGGACGCCGTCATGAAGAATCCCTGGATATCACGAAAATGAATACGGCGATACTCCTCGTGATACCCGGTCGAGTTCAGCACCAGCACATGATCCGCCGCCAGCCACAGGCTCTTGTAGCTCGCGAGCGCCGGAGTCGCCCGCGTCAGCCGGGTATAAAGCTTGGGAGTCTTCGCCATGTTCCTCTACGCCGCCCACCACGACACCAACATAAAACCCCACCCCACCATCTGCGCCAATCCCAGCAACCCCGCGATCACCAGCTTCGTCCGGCGCGGCGCCACCAGACTGCGCGGTTTTCTCCACCCCACGATCATCAACACCAACGCCGCCGGTCCCGTCACCAAGGTCAGCGGCCACATCAAGATCGGCAGCACCGCCAGCGCCAGCGCGATCCCATCGAAGAGCGTCCGCTGCGTCACCGCCTGCGCGTCCGTCTCCCGCGCCGCCGCGATGCACGGCGGACAAATCCGCCGCCCGCCAAAATCAATCGCACACACCGCGCACACGAACCGCCCGCAACTTTCGCATACGCACTCCGCCTGATTCTCCGCATGAAAAAAACACGTCGCGTGCTCCGCCACGAGCACCGCCTGCGGCACCGCTCTCGGCCGGTCCACCGTCAGCGCCGGAAACGCCGTGAACTCGAAATCCGTCTTGCAGCTCCAACAGCTCCCACGTTCCGCCGAGTGCCACGAGATCGCGTCAAGCGTCTTCCGGCACTTCGGACAGGGCAGCGCGGGTCCGGCAACCATGTCACCTCGCTTTGATCACCCGCGTGTCGCAAATGCGATCATGCAACGAGCGCTTCTGCTCGTCGAAACCGGCGATGATATAGCCGATAAACAAAATGATTCCGCTGAGCATCTCCGCAAAATACCGGCCAATGATCCGCCCCACCGTCAACGACGCCCCGTCCGCCCGCACCAGCTTCAAGCCCAGCGCCATCTTCCCCGGCGTGGCATCGAACTTGCGCACAAAGAAAATCATATAACCCACGCCGATCCCGATGTTCACGAGCATCGACGCCGCCTGAAACAGGAGAAACGGCCCGATGTTCTGCGGATCCGCCTGCGCCGTGAAGTAGTTCATCGAGCCGAGCAGCAGAAACGCCAGCATCAGGTTCACGACCATGCACACCACATTCACGATGATTCCATCGAGGATCTTCGCCAGAAACCGCAGCCAAAACCCGCCATAAACCATCTGCCCGGGCTGCGCGACGCCTTCGCGTATCCGCTGAAAATACACATCGCGGTGCTCCGCGCTGATCCACTTTCCGTCGAACTGGATCATCTCCCGGCGCGGATAACGCTTTCCGCTCACCGCACACATTTCCGTGCCGTCGTCGACGACCGGCGTCGCCGCCGCCACATCGATCGGGCCAACCGTCTCGCCCGCGAGCGTGCCATACGCCTGCCAGTTCGCCATTCCTTGTCGCCACACGAGCGTATCGGGTTTGATCACTCCGTTGCGCACCAGCGTTTCGAATTCTGCCGGAGCCACCGGGCCCACGCGCTGTCCACCGACCGCGTAATACCATTCCATAGGATTGAAGCTGGGCGTCGGTGAAATCCACCTTTCCACCGTAACGCAATGAAATATCCCGCCACGCGCCCAAACTTGCAGCCGTTCGAGGCGATGCATCCTTTCTTCTCCATGCTTCCGCCGCCACCAGCCCTCCGCTGGATCGCTCCCCTCTTCGCCCTCGCGCTTTTTGCCTCCTGCTCCCCGCGCGAAACTCCCGTCGAAAAAGCCACGCGCGATCACACATTGATCCTCGGCAACGCCGCCGAGCCCGCCGACTTGGATCCGCAACTCATGACCGCTTACACCGACGGCAATGTCCACATGGCGCTCTTCGAGGGTCTCACCGCCCTCGACGAGCAATCCCTCCAAGCCGTCCCGTCTTCCGCCGAACGCTGGGAAACCTCCGATGACGGCCTCACCTGGACTTTCCATCTTCGCCCCGGTCTCCGCTGGTCCAACGGCGAAGCCGTCCTCGCCTCCGACTTCGTCGCTTCCTGGCGCCGCCTCGTCTCCCCCGCTCTCGCCTCCGACAATGCTTACCTGCTGTATCCAATAAAGCACGCCGCCGCCCTCACCTCGGGCGAAATCACCGATCTCTCCCAACTCGGCGTCGCCGCCCCCGACGACCGCACCGTCGTCGTCACGCTCGAACGTCCCACGCCGTGGTTCGCGCAACTCACCGCCGCCGTCCCCACGTTCGTCCTCAACCCACGCACGCTCGCCGCTTTCGACGCCACCCACCACCGCGGCACCGCCTGGACCCGCCCGAGCAATCTCGTCGGCAGCGGCCCGTTCGCCCTCGAAGGCTGGCGCCCGCAAGCGCACGTCACCGTTCGCAAAAATCCCCACCACTGGCAGGCGTCCTCCATCGCGCTCGAATCGATCGTCTTTCTTCCCACCGACAATCCCGACGTCGACGAGCGCAACTTTCGCGCCGGCCAAGTCCACGCCACCCAAAATCTTCCCATCGCCAAAATCGCCGACTGGCGCCAGCGCGCCCCCGCCCAGCTCCGCATCGATCCACTTACCCAGTCCAACTTCCTCCGCTTCAACACCGCCCGTCCGCCCCTCGACGATCCTCGCATCCGCCGCGCGCTTTCGCTCGCGATCGATCGCGACACCTTCGCGCGCACCATTCTTCAATCCACCCGCGCTCCCGCGTTCGCCCTCACCCCGCCACATCTCGCCGGCTACACCGCGCGCGCCCGCATCGCCACCGATCTCGCCGCCGCTCGCCAACTCCTGGCCGACGCCGGTCACCCCGACGGACGCGACCTCCCTGTCTTCGAACTTCAATGTCGCAACGACGAGATCCACCCGCGCTACGCCGAAGCCCTCCAAGCCACGTGGCAACGCGAGCTCGGCATCCGCGTCACCATCGCCCCGAGCGAGCAAAAGACCTGGCTCGAGAATCAACAGTCCGGCAACTACACGATCACGTTCGGCGCCTGGCTCGCCGATTTCCCCGACGCCTCCAACTTCCTCGGTCTCTTCACCTCCACCAGCGGCTACAATTGGACCGGCTGGAAAAACGCCGACTACGACCGCCTCCTCGCCGAAGCCTCGCCGCTCGCCGACACCGCCCGCCGCCACGAGCTCTACCAGCAAGCCGAATCCCTCCTCCTCGAATCCGCCCCCATCGCGCCGCTCTACTTCGGCGCCTCGACTTATCTTCTCCACCCCGCCGTAAAAGGCTGGCCGCCCGCCTCCCTCGGCTGGCGCCGCTACCAACTCGTCCATCTGGGCAACTAATCCCCGATCGGAATTCGAAAATCCAAAATCGAAATTCCCTCAACCCTTGCTCCTCCTCCGCCCCTCTCGCAACGTCCCCCTCATGCGTTTTCGCCCGCTAGCCGCTTTCGTGTGTTTCGTGTGTTTCGTGGCTTCTCACACGCGCGCCGAGGTCTCCTTCGTCCGCGTCTGGCCCAACTGGGTCGACGCGGAAGCGTTCGAAACCATCTCCGAATATTTCACCGGCCGCGAACACACCGGACGCCGTCTCATCCATCGCTCGCAACCCGACGCCCGTGCCGGCTTCTACTTCCTCGCTCGCGTCGCCAACACCGGCTCCGAAATCACCAACGCCAAATTCACGCTCCGCGTGATCATGCCCGGAAATCCCGAGCCGAAAACCTTCTCCTTCCCTCTTTCGCTCCCACCCCGTTCCACCGTTGTCCAACTCGGCCTCACCGGCGGCGATTGGCCCGATCGCGACGTTCATCCCGTGGCCTGGAAACTCGATCTCCTTTCCGCCACCGACGAACTGCTCGCCACCGAACAAAGCTTCCTTTGGTCCAAACCCGCCAAGTGATCCCGCCGCCCGAGTGGTCGCCGTGGCAATCGCTCCCTGACGCCGGTCCGCTCACTGCTCCCGTCCTCGCCGAAATCCTCGACGGCGGCCAATCCTTCCGCTGGCACCGCCAGCCCGACGACACCTGGCTCGGCCTCTTCTCCGACCACATCGTCCGCCTCACGCTCGATCCGTCCGGCACGCTCCTCTGGTCCGCACCCGCGCCTCTCGCGCCCCACACCGCGCCTGCGCTCGCCCGCTACTTCGACGTTTCCCGCGAGCCACGCGCCCTTGCCGACTCGCTCCCCTGGCGCAGCGACCCGCACCTCGCCGCGTGCATCGCTGCCTTCCCCCGCCTTCGCATCCTCCGCCAGCCTTTCGGCGAAACCCTCCTCGGCTTCCTCTGCAGTGCCACGAAGCAAATCCCGCAGATCAAGCAAATGCTCGCCCTGCTCGCCGCCCGCCACGGCACCGCACTTCTCCAACCCAAAACCCAAAACTCAGAACTCCAAACCTTCTCAGCGCTCCCGACCTGGCCCCAACTCGCGCGCATCCCCGAACGCGATCTCCGCGCCTGCCTGCTCGGTTTCCGCGCCCGTTACATTTCCGAAACCGCCCAATTCCTCGCTGCGCATCCCGGCTGGCTCGACGAAACCGAATCGCTCCCCTACGCCGCCGCCAAAGACCGTCTCTGCTCTCTCCCCGGCGTCGGTGAAAAGGTCGCCGACTGCGTCCTCCTGTTTGGCGCCGGAAGACTCGAAGCGTTCCCCGTCGACACGTGGATCATCAAATCCATGGCGCAACGCTACGGTCTCGCTCGCTGGAAACCCGCCCAGATCGCTCACTTCGGCCGCGTTCACTTCGGCCCGCTCGCCGGCCTCGCTCAACAATACCTCTTCGCCTACGAACGCCACGCCGCCCGTCAGCGCCGTCTCGATGTATCCGCTAAATGACGACGCCGCAGCGCCCCTCCCGCCCGCGCCACGTCATTTGCCCTTCTGAATCAGCTCCACTTCGTAGCCCTCCGGCGCATCGATAAACGCGATCACCGACCCGCTGCCCGTCTGCGTCGGTCCATCGCTCAGCGCATAGCCTTTCGCCTTCAACTCGCTGGCGAACTTCTCCAGGTCCTCCACTTCGAACGCCAGGTGCATCAAATCCGGCTGCACCTTCACGCTTTCGCTATTCGGCAACTGACACAGCTCGATCTCCTCCTCGCTGTTCGGCGTCTGCAAAAACACGAGTTGCGCTCCGCGGGGCGAGGTATGCCGGCGCGTGACTTTCAGCCCCAGCGCCTCCTCGTAAAACTTCACTGTCCGCTCGAGATCGTTCACGCGCATGCGCGTGTGGAGTAGTTTCTTGACCATGGTGCGACCTTGGGCCCCCACCCGAAAAAATCAACCGGCACTTCGTTCTTATCACCCGTCTTCACGCTCGAGCTCCCGACATTCCTGTCACCGCTGTCAGCCGCCCTCAAGGTGCACCCCGTGATGCAAACCGAGCATCTCCCCATACCGCACCCCGCGCAGCATGATTAGCCTGTGGATCGATCATACGCGCATCGTGCGCCTCGGAGGAACTCTTATGAAGACTCACATTCCATTCTCTTCTCCTGCTCTCGCCGTCTTGTTCTTCGCCGTGCCCGCCGTCTTCGCGCAGGAGAAAGATATCTCCCCCGACCACCGCACACCCGTCCCACCCGAAAACTCGCCCTCTGCCGAGCCCACTCCCGCCGCCCGCCACGCTCAAAGCGCCCGTGTGCTGCTCGGTCAGGACCTCGAAAACGCGCAAGGCGAGGGCCTCGGTGAAGTGAAAGATCTCCTCATCGATCGCGACGACGGAAAAATCGCTTTCGCCGTCATCGAAACCGGCGGATTTTTGGGCGTCGGCGAAGAAACCCGCGCCGTTCCTTTCTCCGCTCTCCGCCGCGCGGCTGACGGTTCGCGCAATTTCGTGCTCGAGATCGAACGCGATCGCTGGTCCCAAGCTCCCGCGCTCGGCACCGATGACCCAAGCGCACTGACCGACCGCAACGTCGCTCGCGGGGTCATCGCATTTTACCGCGACGCCCTCGACCGCGACGTCCCCGGCATCGACTCCGCGTCGCGCGAGCGTCTCCTCCCCGTATCGGAAATCCTGGGACGCAGCGTCGTTCACGAAAATCAGGAGATCGGCTCCATCGACGACGTCATCGTTCATTTCGACAGCCGCCGCGTCTCCGCGTTGTTCGATCCCGAGGACGACATCGCCGGCAACAACGGCCGCTTTCTCGTCAACTTTGCGCAACTCGACCCGGCCGGCGAGCGGCTCGAAACCTCGCTGAGCCCCGAAAAATTCGCCAACGCCCAACCCGCGGATGACCGCTGGTGGACCCTCGCCAACGGCGCGCCGTATCAGTGGATCGGTTACAGCGGTTTCGGCGGCGCCGCTCACATCACCGCCACCACCGATCTCACCACCCAGGCCGCTATTGCCGCCGGCGAGACCGATGGCCGGACTTCCGTCGAGACCATTCGCGAACGTTTGCGCAGCGACCCGGCGCTTTCCGAACGAGCCCGGCTCGTCACCGTTGAACGCGACGGCAACCGGCTGGTTCTGGAAGGCCTCGTCGATTCGCATGCCGCCCGCAACCAAGTCGGTCAACTCGTTAGCGAATTCGCTCGCGGTTGGGAAATCGTGAATCGCCTCGAAGTTCGAACCGCGGCTGAATAACGGTCGCTCATGAACTTCGATACTCCGGACTTTTCAGCCATTCTTCCCGCTCTGCTCGCCGCCGCTCCTTCCGCGATCCTCATCATTATCGGCGCGATCGTCCTGAACGTCGTCGTCGGCCGCACGATCGCCCTGCTCGGCCGCCGCGCAAAATTCACCCACCAGGAAATCGGCCCAATCCGCCGCACGGTAAAATGGGTCATCACGATCGTCGCCGTCGTATTTGTTCTCGGCGCCTTCGGCCTCAACGTCGGCGGCATGTGGGGCGTGCTCTCCACCGTGCTCGCGATGATCGCCATCGGCTTCGTCGCCGTCTGGAGCGTGCTCAGCAACACGTCCTGCACCGTCCTCATCCTCCTGTTTCGCCCCTTCGCCGTCGGTGACGAAATCGAATTCGTCGGCGAGCAGACCAAGGGCCGCGTCGTCGATCTCAACTTCATCTTCACCACGCTCGATGCCGGCGATGGCACCGTCATGCAGATCCCCAACAATCTCTTCTTTCAAAAAGTGATCCGCCGCCGCCACGCCTCCACGGCCGTTTCTCCCGCCGCCCACCTGCGAGCCAAGCGGCCCGAAACCGAGGAGCAGCAACCTGCCCTTGCCGCCGCGGCCACCGAACCTGTCCGTCCCTGATCGCGCCGGCGCACAGGCGCCGCGCGGCCTCCTGAACCCCCAACGAAAGGAAAACGATGATCTACACGTTGAGAGAATTCGAAGGTTACGCGATCGCCGCCAGCGATGGCCCGATCGGCTCCGTGAAAGACATCTACTTCGACGACGACGCGTGGATCGTCCGCTACTTCGTCGTCGAAACCGGCTCCTGGCTCAACGGTCGGCGCGTTCTGCTCTCCGCTTCCAATCTCACCGCCGTCCCTACGCCCCGCTGGCTCACCATCGGCGCTTCGCGCGAACAAGTCCGGCAGTGCCCGTCCGTCGAGACCGAGTTGCCCGTTTCCCGCCAGCGCGAGCGTGAACTCTTCACCTACTACGGCTGGACACCTTACTGGGGCATAAGCCCGCTGGGCGACAGCGTCGCGCCCAGCGCACTCGTGCTTCCTCCGACCGCAGTCGACGCACCTTCAACATCATCCGCCGCTGGCGCTCGCGTTCAAACCGCCGATCGCGCGCCCACCGAAGACGGCGATCCGCACCTGCGCAGCGTGCGCGAGGTTCGCGGCTACTCCATCACCGCGAGCGACGGCTCCATCGGAAAACTCGAAGACCTGCTCGTCGACTCCGATACCTGGCACGTCCGCGCCCTCGCCGTCGACACCCGCAAATGGCTTCCGGGCGGCCGCACCGTGCTCATTCCGCCTCCCACCGTCGCCGCCGTGCGTTGGACCGAAACCGATCTCGTCGTCGATCTCACCCGCGAAGAAATCAAAAACGGCCCCGTCTTCGATCCCGACCAAGCAATCACGGCCGACTCCACCGACCGGCTCCTCTCCCACTATTCGCGCCAAGTCCCGAAGCCTGACACTCCCGAAATCCACTGACGAGGGGGGCCGAGTTTTGCGCGCGAACCCTCGCGAGTTTCGCGCGCATTGCCAGAAAGCTGGTCACGACGCCGTTCGCGACTAGCCTTTCGGCAACGTTCGCCCGCGCGCCATGAAACTCTCCTGGATCTTCGTCATTCTGCTCCTCGTGCTGGTCGCAATCTTCAGCGTCCAGAACGCCGCCCCGATCACCGTCCACTTCTTCCAATTGCAGATCACGATGTCCGCGGCCCTCGTGATTCAACTCGCCGCGCTCCTCGGCGGCCTGGTCGGCCTCACCGTCGGCGCCATGTCCCGCCGCGCCCGCGAAAAACAACCCGCCGCTCCCGCCCCTATCCCCGTCCAAACCGTCGAACCGCTCGCCGAACCACCTCCTGGAACCACCCGCCTCCCGCCCTGACCTCGCCGATTCGTAGTCGCACGAGGATCTAAGCTCTTCGAACCCCTTTTCAGGAGCTGTCATCAGAGATAACTCGGCGGCGAACCGCCGACACACCGGAGCATCCGCTTCTGTTGGGAACTGTTAGGAGCAAACGTCACCGATCTCATTTCCCCGATTGGCGAGCCGACCAAGCACAGGAAACCGACTTGCAAGAAATCCGCTTCCTCCAGCAAGGTGGATAAGTGCCTCCCGCCATCCTCCAGCCGGGCGAAAAGCCTCCGAGCTTCGACGCGCAATCTCGCGCCCCCAGTGTTTCTGGATCTCACCAAACCTTCTACGGGTCATTACCCACCGAAGGCGTGCACTGCGCGCGGAATCCAAAGTGGGCGCCCATACAATCGATCCTCCGCAGTCTTCTCAGGCCCCTGCTTATCACCGCAGCAACATGCGCGTTTGCAGCTGAGACAGGCCCTAGCCCGCTTCAGCTGCGTGACGGCCGAAAGTTCGATCGCTGGCGCATAGTAGGAGAATCGTCTGATTCTGTAACTATTCGCTATAAAGAGGGCCTGGCAAAGGTAGACAAACGGCAGCTCCCCGACGCGTTGCGAGCGCAATACCCCTATGATGAGCAGGGAGCCAAAGAAGAGCGGGCGACCAGCGAAAGGCTGCGACGCGAACGAGAGCTACGTCAGGCGGAGCAACGGCGTCGCGCGGAACGCGCGTTGGAAGCCGAGCGAAAAAAGCAGACAGACATAGCCGAGGCGGCTGAGGTCGTGATCGATGCCTCCACGCGAAAGCAAATCACTGCTGCGGTGAAGGCGCACGCGGAACGTTTCTTCCGTTATGAGTATCAACCCGCCACTCCAGGAAAAATTATCTCTATAACGGTGGACGTTTCTGCGGAACCGCCGATCCCCTGGACGGGATGGAAAAACAGATATGAGGTGCGTGGTCGCGGGTATCTCCAATTTTATAATTCTCACTACCGGAGCGGTGGCTTTGATCGCTCGGCCCGTGATTATCGCGCCATAATCGAGCTCGTTGACGGGCAGATTGAAATCACCTCTTTCGAGCTGCGATAGGGAATCACGTTCATCGTGCGTAAGGGCCCCCGAGCCATTGAAACCCACTTCGCTAATCGCTACCCCCAAAAACTCAGTTTTCCGGTGACCACTTGGATGAGCACCGCCGGTGGCCCTCACCGGCCGCGCCGTTCTAGCGTTCCGGATCGCGATGGAGACACGCGATCACGCCACGATCTTGCCCGCCGATCGATGATCGATCCAGTGCCCTGCGACGCGCCTCGGCGCCAGCGCACCGGTTCCACAGATTGTCGTCCTGTCGCGAGGTAAAGCGGTCCCGTGTGGTCACGCATCTGTAGCCAAACTGAAGCCGAAAAGCGTCCAGCTACGTCAAATCTGTTTCCTCCAGCCACCGTTTCCCCATTTCTACTCTGAAAACGCGTTGGTGCTCGGGACAGGACTTGAACCTGCACGCCTTACGGCAACGGCTTCTAAGACCGTCGTGTCTGCCATTCCACCACCCGAGCGCAAACGTGGTTCGGGGATTTCATTTCAGCGCCTGCACGACGCAAGCGAGGAATCCTTCTGCTTCGCGCCTTCTGCGCCTCTTCGCGGCCAAAAATCCAGCTGCCCTATTCCGAACAGCTCCGCGATTGAACACTAAGCAGCCTGTCGCGTTGGATCATCCGTGTTGATCCGTGTCCATCCGTGGTAAATTCATCTTCCGCGGCGCCGGTTCAGTTTCCCGGCCTACACGCCCGCCGCGCGCTCGCGATTCAACCACACTTTCGCCGCGCTCTTCATTCGCGTGAGGATGTAATACACCGTCTGGCTCCGTAGCCGCACGAGTTGCCCACCCACAATCTTCGGCACGAAGTCCTGGGGCACCTCCAACACCGCCTCGGGCGTCGCGCCGTCCAGACCTTTGCACAGGATCGAGGTCATCGCGCGCGTCAGCGTCTGCACGTGCGGCCCGAGCGTAATCCTAAAATGCGCCGCCCGCGTGCCCGGCTCCACACGCAGAAACACGCCCACCGTGTCCGTGCACTCCTCATCCTTCCGTGTGTCCTCGAGATCGAAACTCTCTCCGGGCTTCGGTGCACACGCCGCCGCGCTGTCCGCGTAAGCGATCAGATTCTCCCGCTTCTCGTCTTCCGACAGCACATCGAAGAACTCAACAATCTCGGCCAGGTTCGGCGGATAGTGTGACATTTCAAATCAGCAAAACCACAGATCGCTCAGATGAACACGGATAAAATCGATCCGTGGCCATCCGTGTTCATCCGTGGTTCACTTTATCACCCCGGCTGCTCCCCCTTCACGATCGGCGAACGCACCATGTTGCCCCACTCGGTCCAGGAACCATCGTAGTTCCGCACCTTGTCATACCCGAGCAGATACGTGAGCACGAACCAGGTGTGGCTCGACCGCTCGCCGATGCGGCAATACGCGATGATGTCATCGTCCTTCTTCAACCCGAGATTCTCGGTGTAGATCTTTTTCAACTCGTCGAAGGTCTTGAACGTCCCGTCATCGTTCGCCGCGATCTTCCAGGGCACGCTGCGCGCACCCGGCACGTGTCCGCCTCGCAACACACCTTCCTGCGGATACTCCGGCATGTGCGTGATCTCGCCCTTGTATTCGCCCGGCGAACGCACGTCGATCAGCGGCCGGCGCGCTTTCGCATGCTCGAGCGTATCCACATAGAAAGCACGGATCTCGTCGTCCCGCCGCTTCGCCGGCACCGGGTATTCCGTTCGTGGATACTTCGGTTTTTCGCGCGTGATGGGACGCCCCTCCGCCTTCCACTTCGCACTGCCGCCATCGAGCAGTTTCACTCTCTCGTGTCCGAACAGCCGAAAGGCCCACAGCGCATACGCCGCCCACCAGTTCGATTTGTCGCCGTAAAACACGACCGTCGTGTCCGGGCCGATCCCGTTTTTCGCGCACACGTCGGCAAATTTCTCCGGGGACACATAGTCTCGCTGCGTCTCCTCTTGGAGATCGCCACGCCAGTCGATGTGCACCGCACCCGGGATGTGCCCGGTATCGTAGAGGAGAACATCCTCGTTGCTCTCCACGATCCGGATCGCCGGATCGTTCAAATGCTCCTGCAACCAGGCGCCGTCGACCAACACCTCCGGATGCGCATACGCGGAAAACTTCGGATTCATGCCTTGGATCATGCGGCTTGCTTCGCGGGGCGCAACCGACTCCGCCCGTCATAAGCGGCCCCGCCGCGCATCGACGCACGCGACCGTTCATCCCGCTCGTCTTGACGATCCTTGCGCCGGGAAACATCAACCTTCTGCAGCTTTCCCCGCGCGAACGACTTCGCTCGATCGCGATCCCGCTACCCCTCCCAGCCCGCTCCATGATCACAAGATATCTGCGCCTGGCTCTTCTCGCCTTCTGCAGCACGGCGCAAGCCGTCGCCGCGTTCCCGACGGGAACAGTCGTCACCGGCTCGATCTCTTCCCGGCACCTCGAAAACGCCATGGGCGAGAACCCCACGCGCGCCATCTCCGTGTATCTGCCACCCGACTACAACACGAGCCAGACGCACTATCCGGTCATCTACTTCCTTCACGGTTTCACCGGCGACAACACGATGCTGAAGCGCATCGCTCCGCTGCTCGATCAGGCAATCGCCACGCGTCGCATTCGACCGTTCATCATGGCGATTCCCGACCACAAGACGACCTACGACGGCAGTTTCTACAGCAACTCCGGCGTGTTCGGAAACTGGGAAGACTTCACCGTCCGCGACGTCGTCGGCTACGTGGACACGCATTTCCGCACGCTCGCTGAGCGCGGAAGCCGCGGCATCACCGGCCACAGCATGGGCGGTTACGGCGCGTTGTTGCTGGCGATGAAACATCCCGAGGTCTTCAGCACCGTTTACGCGCTGAGTCCCGGCGCGCTCGCCATCGTCCGGGAATATGGCCCCAACAGCGACACCTACCGCAGTCTCGCCTCCGTCACCTCGATGGAGGAACTCGCCCAAACCTACTTCGGCAAAGTCGTCATCGCCTTCGGCCGTTCGTGGTCCCCCAACCCCGACAAGCCGCCGTTCTACTGCGATCTGCCTTTCGATTTCTCCACCGGCCATCTGGTCGTCAACGAAGACGCCCTCCGCAAATGGCAGGCCAACATGCCGCTCTACATGATCGACGATTATCGCGAAAACCTGCTGAAGCTGCGCGCGATCAAATTCGACTGGGGCCGCAACGCCGGCGAACGCTTCACCCTCCAGTGCGACATGTTCAGCCAGCGTTTGGAAAACGCCGGCATCACTCACTTCGCCGAGGAATACATCGGCACCCACACGAGCGACATCTACACGCCTTCCGGTCGCCTCCCGCAACAAATGCTGCCGTTCTTCGATCACTACTTGGACTTCGCCTCCAACTGACACTTCTCTCGATCAACCCCATGAAACGTTTGTTACCCTGCCTCGCATTGAGCCTGATCCTCTCGTCCGCCACCGCGGCCGACGTCGATTCGCAACAGCCGCAAACATTCGCCGTCGCACTCGATCCCGCCTCGCACGGCACGTTCTCCCTCGATCCGGCGTTGCCGCCCAATGGCCGCTACCCAGCCGGCACCGTCGTCAAGGTGACCACCAAGCCTGACGCCGGCTACACGCTCGATGCGGGCTACTACTCCGTGCCGGGTCGCTGGGGCGCGATGTATCACGAATCCATGACACCGACGTTCGAGGTCACGATTGATCGCGACAAAAACATCGGCGCTTCCTTCATCGAGCAATCCGCCGTGGCCCACCTTGATGTGCGTCACAACATCGTTTACGCCCAGCCCGGCGTGAAGCCGTTGAAGTATGACGTCTTCTCCCCCAAGGGCGCGAAAAACCTTCCCATCATCGTCATCATCCACGGCGGCGGCTGGACCACCAACAACGAGGACGTGATGCGCGGACTCGCCCGCGAACTCACGAAGGGCGGAAAGTTCGTCGCGTGCAGCATCGACTATCGCTGGCTGGGCAAGGCCGATGGCGACACCACCGCGAACACGATGGCGAATCTCATCGAGGATTGTTACGGCGCCATCGCTCACATCATGGAGCACGCGGCCGATTACGGCGGCGATCCCACGCGCATCGGCGTCACCGGTGACAGCGCGGGCGGCCACTTGTCGGCATCGATTTCCTTGATGGTCGAGCGCATCGGCGAACGCGGCTTTGGCCGCGAATCCGGAGTGTTCGAATTCAAACCCACCTATCTCCCTTCCGGAAAAAGCGTCGCCCAAGTGCGATCCGAGATGCTGAAAGCCATCCGCGCCGCCGCCCCGAGCTATGGCGTGTTCGCCGGCGATTTCTTGAAGGCCGACGCGGAAAATCCCGCGGCCGACGAAACCTGGAATCGCGCCATCATGCCGCTTTACTCCATTCCCGACGCCGCCACGCGCGCTGTGCCGCAATACCTCACCCGCGGCACAAAGGATCCGCTCATCACCGACCAGATGAACGTCGACTTCATGGAAGCGCTCGTCGCGAAAGGCCAGCGCGTGCAATACGTGCAGATCGGCGGCGCCCAGCACGCGTTCTTCGACTGGAAACCCGACGCCCAAACCAAAAATACTTTCCATCACTACGGCGTTTATTACGCCGCGGAAATGAAAGCGTTCTTCGCCTCGGTGCTCTACGCGGACAAGTGAGCGATCTCACTTCCTCGCGGAGGAACGGCGTATCCAAAAAATCAGCACCAGCATCGCCCCGGCGGCAATCGCCGCCGACGCGGCGGGCTCCGGGATGGCCGCCGCCGTGACCGACAGCGTTCCGGCGGAATAGAGGGCGCTCGTATCCCATAACAGATCCGGAGCCAGGGTCGGCAGCAGCAAGCTCGCGAACTCACCGGCCGAGCTTTCGAAGCCAAAAAGATCGAAGCTTGCTCCTGCTTCCGGAACAAAGCTGTCGATCAAGGTCAGCTGCAATGTCCCGCCAAACGTCACCGAGCCCGACACGTCGATCGCATCGAAACTTAAGCCCCGCGCCGTGCCGCCGATCTCCATCATCGTCGTGCCCAACAAGGTCAGATCGCCCGTGACCGTCAGCAAACCGGCCGAGTTTCCCGGTGCGAGCGTGCCACCCTCCGATACCGTGAGCGACGCGAGCGTGCCCGTGCCGGAAAGGAATCCACCGTCCTGCACCGTCGCCGTCCCGGTGAAGGTGGCGCCCGTCGTGTTCACGTTTCCGCCTTCCACCACCAGCGTTCCTCCGACCGATCCGCTGTAAACCTGGTCCACGCGCACGATCTGCGTGCCGGCATAATTCGCGAGCCCCGTCGTCGCGCCGCCGCGAACGTCGATCGCGTTTGGGATGGCAAAGCCATTGAGATCGAGCATCCCGCCATCGACCCGCACGAGCCCTGTGCCAAAGGCAGTCGTGTTTTCTGCGCGCAGCGTGCCGGCAGAAAGCGTGGTGCCGCCAGCGTAAGTGTTCGCGCCCGCCAACGTCAGCGCTCCTTCGCCAATTTTCGCGAGTTGCCCCGCTCCACTCACGACGTGGCTGTGCGTGACATCGAAGCCGCTGGTGTCGACCGCCGCACCGCTTGCGCCAAGTTCGAATCCACGCAGGTCGTCGAACGCAGCGTCGTAGCGGATGCCGCCGCCATCCAGCCTGAGCGTTCCGCTGCCCAGTCGGTTGTCGGCATCGATCGCCAGCACTCCCCCGTTGACCGTCGTGCCGCCGGCGTAGCTGTTCGCGCCCGAAAGCGTTTGGACGCCAGCTCCTGTTTTCACCAAAGCGCCCGCGCCGGAAATCTCTCCGGCGAATTCATGGGCGGAGTCGGCGGCTGTCGAAACCGTGAGCGTTCCGCTGCCGAGCGCTACGACGCCGTTTCCGGACAGCCCGGCGATCGCCTGCGAATGTCCCGCGAGATCGAGTATGGCATTCGCCCCCACGGAAACGCTGGCCGCTGAGCTCAACGTGTTCACCGCCTGTGTCTGCAATGTGCCGGCATCAACGCGCAGCGCGCCTTCAAAGGTATTTGCACCCATCCAAATCATCGTCGCCTCGCCTTGCTTCACGAACGTGCCCTCGCCCGTCAGCGAGCCGGCCCAATAATTAAGCACCCGAGTCAGACCCGTCAGAGTCGCGCCGCCCAGTTGCACCGTGCTCGTATTGAATTGCCCCGTCGCAGCATCGTAGGAATCGAGATCGCCCACCGTCTGATCATACCCCGCGAGATCCACGACCGCTCCATTGAGAACGAACAACGCCGATCCTGCGCTCAATACATTCTCCGCGCCTACCCGCAACGTGCCGCCCCGCAGAAAGGTGGCGCCCGTGTGGCTTGCAACGCCATTGAGCACGAGCGTGCCGCTGCCCGACTTCACAAAATCGCCGAGGCCTGTGATCGGTCCGGCCCAAGTCGTCGATCCGGTCCCCGCCAGATCGGACGCCACCGCAACTTCCAACGTGCCGCCCGCGATCTCCGCTCCGCCGGCATGACCAATGCCTCCCGAAAGCACGAGGGTTCCCGCGCCGGTTTTTTCGAGTTCGCCGGCGCCCGCCGTCGCGCCGGTCCATTCGACGCGCGTCGATGCCGCCACATCGAAATGCGCCGCGCCCGACAACGTCAGCAGACGATCCGACGAGGTGAAACTATCGGCCGTGCGCAGCGTGGTGCCATCGCCGAGTGTGAGCGCGGTATCCGGCGCGCCGAGATTCGCGTCCGAGGAGATCGCGAGCGCGCCTCCGCTCACCGTCGTCCCGCCCAGGTAAGTGTTCTCTCCGCTCAGCGTGAGTTCGCCGCTGCCGGTTTTTTCCAATCTGCCTTCGCCGAAAATGTCTCCATTCCAGCTCGCCTCGCCGGAGCGCACGCCGAGATAACCCACTCCGCCGCTCAACTCCGTAGCGCGCGACGAAGACACGAAGCCGTCATTGAGCCACATGCCCGTGTTGACCCCGAAGGTCACGGCCGTGTCAGGTGCGCCGAGATTTTCATCCGTGAACACTTCCAGGTCCCCCGCCGCGATGTGAGTGCCGCCGGCGTAGGTATTCGCGCCGGAGAGGAGGATTATCCCGGATCCTTTTTTCACGAAAGCGCCGTCGCCCGAAATATCGCCGGTCAATGAAACCGTCAACCCGTAGTAGATGGAGTAATTGTCCGCCTCGAGCGTGGCCTGCCCGGCAAGAACGACGTCGTTGGGCAGTGCAACCGAAGCTCCGCGGCGGGGACTTATGAAACGCACGGACCCATTGGCGACGTGCAACGTCGTGGCCGAACTCATGCTCTCCATACTGGAATAGAGCATCAGCACCGCGTGGCTGTTGGTCACATAAACATTTCCGAGCACCTGGCTGAGGTTGGGCAGGTTCAAGTAGCCGCCGACGAGATGGAAGTCGCCAGGACCGTCCATGATAAAATGCTGCTGGAAATAGTCCTCGGCTGCTCCGGTGACACGAAGCGAAGAACCCTCCGTCAGGGTGTAGTAATAAGTATAGCCAGGCGTGAGATGCGCGGAATCCCACGTCGCGGTTTGATCACCATAAATGGTGTAATCCTCATACGCCTCTGGTTCATCCCCGGGACAGAAGATGCCGTCGGCCGGATCGGACATACATTCATCCTCTTGCCCGGAAACGTCGGATGAAAGCAGGCCAAATCCGGCTGCGCAGAGCACCGCACAGCGTGAAAGAAAAGATCCCAGGCGAAGTCGGAGCGGAAACATGGAAGCCGCGGCGATATGAAACCGCGGCCAAAGACGAAAGCGGCAACCGGCCAACGGCATCCTCTGTCGCCGGACAGCACCGGCAGAGCGCTTTCACACTTGGGCTGATCGACCGCCAACGTCATGGTCTCTCGTGATGAGAGCCGCATTCGGTTTTATTCTCGGACTGACTCTGGCGGCGGTTCCGCCCCCCGCCGTGGCAGAAACGCCGGAGTATCCTGCCAAGGGTATGAATGTCTTCGATCCCCAAGCGAACGGCATGGCGGATGTCGACGCGGCGTTGAAGCAGGCCGCAAACGACCGCAAGCGCGTGATCGTGATGTTCGGCGCGAACTGGTGCGGTTGGTGCCACCGACTCAACGATGCGTTCGAGAGCGATCCTGTTTTGATCGGCCACTTCAACCGCGACTTCGTGCTGGTGAAGGTCGACGTAAATGCGAAGTCGGGCCAGCAACGAAATCGCGACGTGGTTGAACGTTTCGACAAACCCACGCGCGTCGGCCTCCCCGCCCTTCTGGTGCTCGAACCCACCGGCGCCATGGTCGCGCTGCAGAAAGCCAGCGAGTGGAAGATGCCAGATGGCAAAGCCTACCAGCGAAGCAAAGTGCTCGCCTCGTTCGAGAGTTGGGTGCCCGCGAAACCTTAGCCGGCTCAGGGCAACACTTGCAAAGGGCTGGATTGCCTTGCGACTGCGGCCGGATTGCATCCGCGCCTGCCACATGTCCGAGCCGTATCCCGACCTGTTGTATCGCGTTGCACACCGATTGCTGATCGCTCCGGTGCGCACGGCTCCAGCCGAGGCACTGGCCCTGATCGGATCCACGTTCGATGCCGACCGCGCGTGGCTCATCCGGCTCGACGAGCCGCTGCAAAACTTCTGGGTCGCTTACGAATGGTGCGCCGACGGTGTGCCGGCGTGCCTTCCCGATCTCCCCTGCGTGCCCACGACACTGATCGCGCATCCGCTGCGCGATTTCTTGCAGGACAAATCCGTCGTCATCGCCGACATCGAAAAACTGCCACCCGACGCGCAGGCATTGAAAGAAGAGATGCGGCGCGAGGGAAATCGGGCGACCGCCGGCGTGCCGTTGTGGCGCGAGGGAAAACTGGTCGCGCTCATCGGCCTCGATGATGTGCGAAAAATCCACCCTTGGCCCAAAGCGGAGATGGCGTGCTTGCGTTCGCTCGGTCAACTCGTGCTGGCCGCCGCGGATCGACACCCCGACGCCCTCGAAACGCCCGCCGCCGCTCGCTCCACGCATCTCGATTCGGGCGGCTGCTATCTGCGCGCGGGCAACTGCCACGTTCAAGTGCACTGGGATGAGGTCGTCTCGATCTCGGCCGAGGGCGATCACTCCCGCGTGCGCCTCGCCGGCGGCCGGGAGTTTTTCGAACTCAAGGCGCTCAGTGTGTGGATGGCGACGTTGCCCGCAGACCAGTTTGTCCGCGTCCACCGATCGCACATCGTCAACTGGTCTCACGTCGAGCGCGTGCGGCGTGCTTCCGGGGGCCGATGGACCATCGAGCTAAAAGAAGGCCGCTCGGTTCCCGTCGGACGTTCCTGCCAGGACGACGTCCGCACCCGCCTCAATCTCCGCCGCGTGCGGCGCGGCGCGGATCGAGCCGGGCCGCGTTAATCCGCACCGCGAATCTATATCGTTTCTCCCAATCGATCTCCCATCCGCGCGTAAACTTCCATGCACCCCGCGCAGGGTTGCAAAAGATCCGCATCGAAGCGAATGCGCCCCGGCTCGAACACCGTGATCACGCAGGAGCCGCCAAACGCGAACAATCCTTTCTCCGCCCCTTTCTCCACCGCGCGCTCCGGAATGTGCGTCTGCCGAATGCTGCCGACATTCGTCGCGCCAACCTCGAACATCGCCACGGTTCCGAACTCCGGCGAATCGATCAGCGTCAACACGCGTTTGTTCTGCACGAGATAATGCAGGTTCGTCCGCAGCGCGACCGGGCTCACCGAATACAACCAGCCGTTGATCAGCCGCGGCGCCGTGGGCATCCCACTCACCGGAAAATGAAACCGGTGATAGTCCACCGGACACAGCCGCGAGATCACCATCGCGCCGCCTTTGAATTTATCCGCCAGCGGCCGCTGCCCTTCCGGCAACCGATCCTCGGCAAACAACTCCGCGAGCGTGAAGGTCGAGCCTTTCACATAAAAACCCGCGGTCTGCTCGACGTGCTGAAACACCAGATGCCTGCCATCCGCCGGAAAAACCGCCACGCGCTCGCCCGGCGCGATCGGCCGCGCTTCGGGTTTTAACGCGCGATAGAAGAATTCGTTGAAGGTCTTGTAGTCGAACGGCGACTTCGCGAACTCGTCCGCGTCGATGTCGTAGGCCGCAATGAAGGGCAGGATGCGATTCGCGCTGTAACGCGCGTTCATTTTCCGCCCATACCACCACGAGAAAACCTTCCGCTTCGCCAACAGCCACACGAAGAACTTCCCCACCGGGTTTTCATACGCGAACCTCAACCACTTTTCGCCAAAGACTTTCTCGGTCTCGATGATCTTCTTGTAGCGATGATAAAACTGGATCGGCTCGGAAGGCATGCGCGCGAACCTTCGCCCAAAGCCGGCCGCGCGCAAAGCAGATTTCAACACCATCTGCACCGTCCGTGCGCAAGGATCGCGTGGAGCGTTAACACCTTGAATTGAATCTGCCGGTTTTTACTTTCCCCGCCGTGCCCTCCAGCGCCTCGACCCCTCCCGACCGGATTCGCCAGCTGCTCCGCGGATTTCCCGAAACCGCCATTAGCGCCTGCCAGCAGTTTGAAGCCACCGGCTCGCACGCCGCGTTCGATGACGCACTCGGCCAAATCATCCAACATCACCTCAATCAACCGCCCGCCACCGACGTCGCCCAACTCCCTGGCAGCACCCGGCTCGTCGAGGATCTCGGTCTCGATTCGCTCACGATGGTCGAGATGGCCTTTCTGTTCGAAGATCTCTTCTCAACCAAGATCCCGCCCGAAGAACTGCCCAAAGTCGTTACGCTCGATGATCTGCGCACTTTGCTCCGGGCTCGCCTCCCCGCCCGCTCCTGAGCCATGACGCGCAGCTCGAACGGCCGCCGCGTCGTCATCAGCGGTCTTGGTTTTATCACGTGCATCGGCAACGACCGCGCCAGCGTCACCGCGAGCCTACGCCAGCAACGACACGGCATCGAACGTTTCGACTTCATCCCCGGCGCGGAATTGCCGGTGCGCGTCGCCGGCACGATCAAGGAATTCGACACCCGCTCCGACCACTTCTCCGAATGGCGCTGGCCCGATCGCTACACCTTCACGCGTGAATCTCTCCGCAGCCTGCCCCCCCATGGTTTGCACGCGAGATGCGCGGTTGACCAACTCATCGCCGAGGCCCGCCTCACGCCCGAACTCCTCGCTGACGAGAGCACCGGACTCTTCACTGCGTCGGCCGGCTCGCCCTTCCTGCAACGGCTTCACCTCAACGCCATACACGAAACCCGCGGCGAGCGAGTCCCACCCATGAGCGTCGTCAGTTCCGCTTCAGGCACGCTCAACTTCAACCTCGCCGCCCACTACGGCATCCGGGGCGCCGTGTGCGGTTTCACTTCGGCGTGCGCCTCGACCGCCCACGCCATCGGTTATGCCACCGACGAAATCGCGCGCGGTCGCTTGCAGCGGGTGATCGTCGTCGGCGGGGACGAGCTCACCGCCGAATCGACTTACTCCTTTCACGGCATGCGTGCCTTGTCGCGCAACCCCGATCCCAACACTGCCTCGCGTCCTTTCGACGCCGCCCGCGATGGTTTCGTCGGCACCGGCGGCGCCTGCGCTTTGTTGCTCGAAAACGCGGATGCCGCCCGCGAGCGGGGAGCTCCGATCTTCGCCGAGGTGATCGGCTGGGGCCAATCCGCCGATGGCTATCACATGGCCATCACCGACCCCGCCGGCCACGGCCTGGCCCGCGCGATGCGACGCGCCCTCGACGACGCCGGGGTCACGCCCGGCGAAATCGATTACGTCAACGCTCACGCCACGTCGACGCCGTCGGGCGATCGCTCCGAGCTGAAGGCCCTCCACACGATTTTCACTGCCGTCGGCGCGCGTCCGGCCGTTAGCAGCACCAAGGCGTTGACTGGTCACGGCCTCTCCATGGCCGCGGTGATGGAGACCGCGTTCTGCGCCGTCGCCATGGCGGAAGGTTTTACGCCAGGCCAGTCGCACCTCGTCACCCCGGACGCCGATTGCGGTGAACTGAATCTCCCACGGGAAAATCTCCCTCGCCCTCCCGAGATCGTGCTCAAAAACAGCAGTGGCTTCGGCGGCAGCAATGTCTCGCTCGTCCTGCGCCGCGCATCCGCGTAATGACTTTCCAACTACGCAACATCAGCGCCACCCGACGACTTTGCGCTCGGCCGCCCGCGTGGAAGTCCCGGTGAATTTCGTCTGATGGCCACGGTCCTGGTTTGCTACGCTGCCGGTCCTCGCGTGCACCTGCTGAACCAGCAGGCGCTCGTGTCTTCGGCCCGCCGCTTCGGAGTGGACCGCGTCATCGCGCGCGGTCCTTGGCCCGCCGACGATCCTTTTGTCCGTCAGCATCGCACTGTGCTCAGTTCCGCGGAAGGCGCCGGCTATTGGGTATGGAAACCGCGTTGCATCCTCGCCGCGATGGAGGAAGCGGCCGAAGACGACGTGATCGTCTATGCCGATTCAGGCAGCCTGCTACGGAGCTCGCTCGAACCCCTCGTCACCGCCGCCACGCAGGGCGACGGAGTCCTCTTCTGGAACGAGTATCTGAACCAGCACTACGTGAAGCGCGATTGCTTCGTGTTCACCCAAACCGATGCGCCGCGCTACCACGAGGCCCGCCAACTCGACGCCGCATTCCTTGCCTTTCGCAACACCGCGCGCACGCGCGCCTTCGTGCGCCGCTGGCTCGAAGCGTGCACGGACCCGCGGCTCGTCAGCGACGAGCCCAACACTTGCGGGTTGCCGAATCTGCCCGGCTTCGTCGGTCACCGCCACGATCAGTCGGTGCTCACGTTGCTGTTCCTCCGCGAACAAGCCCGGTTGGATTTCAAACTCTTCCCTCGCCGCATCAAATATCGCTACCTCTGTCACCACCGTCGGCGCACGCCATGGATGCCGATCTGGCTCTGGCACGCGTTTCATGACGGCGGCGAAGCCTGGATCCATCGCTCACGCCGCCGGCTGCGCGTCTATCGCAAACTCATCCGTCGACCGTCCTCCCATGCGCCGACTGCCTGACGCCACCCTCTACACGAACATCGACGCGTGCCTCGACTATTGTCGTGCGCTTCCGGGCGCCCCGATGTCCACCGACACGCCGCCGACACCGGTGCATTTCTTCTGGCGCGGGAAATTCTCCGCGAAAACAGCCTTCGGCCTGCGGAGCTTTCTCGCCACGCAGGACCTCGCCCGCACGCCCGCCGTGCTCTGGCTCGAAGACGCCACCGAATTTTCCCGCGCCGCGCACAACCCGCACCTCGCTCCCCTCCTGCCACTCATCGAGCTGCGGCATTTCGATGTCGTTCGCGAGATCGAGGACACGCCGTTCGCCTCCTCCGCCTGGGTGCTCGACACCGACAATGCTCCGGCGGCATCGGACGTCGCACGACTCGTCATCCTCTATCGTCACGGCGGGATCTATTCGGATCTCGACGCGGTTTTCCTGCGCGACCTCGCGCCGCTTCTGCGCCTGACCGCCGACGCCGAATTCGGTTTTCAATGGTCGGGCGAACCACGCGGGACGCACGCGTTTATCCGGCTGCATGCCGGTAGTCCCGTGGCGAATACACTGATGGAGCGCGCCAACCTCGCACGCAGCGTCCACTCCACTGCCCTGCTGTCGTATCGCGACCCGCTGCCGGAGTTCCTGGTGTTGCCCGTCGCCTTTTTTTCCCCGCTCTGGTTGCAGGTCGACGGCCACGATCGCAGCCGCTTCGCCCCCTTTGTCCGTTTTGCGGATTTCTTCCGCCGCTTTCGCTGGTGGTATCGCGTCGATCCCGCTCGCAGCTCTGTGGGGAATTTTTTCCCCGGCGCGTTCACGTATCACTGGCACGGTCGCTGGGCGCTCGGCGAATATCGCGATTCCTATGCCGGCCTCCTCGACGCCGAGTTCAACCACCGGCTGCGCGCACGTTATCCCACGCTGCCGCCCGTCGTCCCGCTCGGCGAAAACCTCCCGCCATGACACTGCGTTCGCCTTTGCCGGAACCTGCGGTGCGTGACCGCGTTCTCGTGATTTATCACCGACGCGACAGTCTCTGGGGACTCACCCGCGTGCAGGGACTGTTTTCCGAATTCTTCGCCGTGCTCGGCGCTCTGCGCTACGCCGAGGAGCAGGGCGCCGCCGGCGTGCGCGTCTGGTTCGACAGCTCGCTCTACCGCGATCCGGCGCGAAGTCCGAACTGGTGGAGTTATTTCTTCGCCGAACGAATGCCCTTGAGCCCCGCCGCCGCGTCGGCACCCGAGGTGCATTGCAACGGCTGGCATCGCTACGGCCCGTTTGCCTGGAACGAGTCGTGGACCGCACGAAGTATCCCGTCCAATTCCGGCGCACGTCCCTATCCTCTCGATTCCGCCACCGACGTCCGCGAAGCGGCTCGATTGACCGCGCGTCACATCCGCGTGCTTCCAACCTGGACGCACGCGGTAGATGCCCTGTGGCGCTCAAATGTCGCTCCGGGCGACTTCACGATCGGCTTGCACTTCCGCGGCACCGACAAAGCCGGCTTCTTTCCCGCCCAGATTCCGCCATTCGAAGCGTATTGCCGCGAAATCGATCGCGTCCTCGCGCGCCAGCGCCCGGCCGCGTGGAAACTCTTCGTCGCCACCGATCAGGCCGAATTCGCCGCCTGGGCGCAGGCGACCTATGGTGAACGCGTATTCCTCCAGCCGATACCTCGCGCGCGCGCCGACGACGACCGCGCAGCCCGGCTGGGTTTGCACAAAGACCCGCAGCACCCTTCCGCTCCCAAGGGCAGCGCGGCGGTGATCGACTGTCTCGCACTCGCGCGCTGCGACTACCTGATCAAGAGCCGCTCCAGCCTTTCCGATGCGTCGATGGCTTTCAATGCGTCGCTCCCCTGGACGCTCCTGCTCGGCAACCAAGCCGTGGCGTCGGACTCGCCCGAATGCCCATAAACCGGCCTCTTTCCTTTCTGCGACGCGTTCACGCGACGCTGCTCAGCGGCCTTTACCGCTGGCCGCGCGAACACTTCCAAGTGTTCGTCGCCCGCGGCGACATCGCTTCGCCCGTGCCAATTCGCGCGCCGCTGTTCAGCTACTACGCGGATCCGTTTGTGCGAGTATTCAACGGAAGCCCATGGCTGTTCGTTGAGGAGTTCTCGTATCTCCACAATCGCGCCTGGCTTGCCGTCCTGCCGCTGACCACGCAGCTCCGGCCAGCCGGACCGGCCCGCCGCATCGCCTTGGTCGACAACACCCACGTCTCATTTCCCTGCGTATTCGAACACAACGGCGAACTCTGGCTGCTGCCCGAAACATCCGGGGCGCGACGCATCGATCTCTACCGCTGCGCCGAGTTCCCGCACCGCTGGCAGCGCGAACGCACCTTGCTTTCGCATATCGACGCCGCGGATACAGCTCCGCTGTGGCACGATGGCCGCTGCTGGCTGATCACGTCGACGCGCGCCAACCCGCGCGAGGGCGGCCACCGCTCGCTCGCGATCTTTCACGCCGACGATTTGCTCTCGTCCCGCTGGGAAGCGCACCCGATCAACGGTTCTGGCGTTTACGCCGCCTCCCCTTTTTCCGCCGGCCGCAACGCCGGAGCGATCCTCCCGACCGAAGGAATTGGCCTGCGCCCCGTGCAGGCGAGCCACCACTACTACGGCGAATCCCTCGCGTGGAGAAACCTTGTGCGGCTCACACGCACGGAGTTTTCCGAGCACCCTGCCCCCGCTCCGGCCGCAGCAGGTGGAGCAACCGAAACGCCCTGGCATCATTTCTCGGCGCACGAAGGCGTGATGGCGTGGGATACCCGCGACCGTGTGAGTTACGCGCAACACGTGCCGTGGCTTCGGGGCCGCGCCTCGCGTCCGCCGGGATAAGGATTGCGCGACTTTCGCCGCGTCGGTGCAGTGAACGCCGATGCGACTTGTCCTGCTTCTGCTTCGCACCGCGCGCACCGATGTGCTCATCGCGATCGTGGCAAGCGTCGTGTCCGGACTTTCCGCCGCCGGCATCGCGCTCGTGCTGCAGGCAGCCATTGCCGCGCGTGGCACCGATCTCGGCTGGCATATCGCCGCGTTCGCGGGCTGTTGGCTCGGCTATGGTTTGGGTTCGGTCGTCACCGCGAATCGCGTGATGCGCGTCACCCAGCGCGCCGTGCGCGAACTGCGTCTTGGACTCAGCCGCCAGATCCTCGCGCTGCCGCTCCCGGTCCTCGAGCGCGAGAGCGCGCGCATCTTTCCCGTCCTCACCGAAGATATTCAGACCATCGTCTGGGCCGCGGAAAACTTTCCGACGGCGCTCACCGGAGCGGTCACGATTCTCGGCTGTGCTGCGGTGCTTGCGACGATCTCCGCGCCGCTCGCGCTCGCCTGCGGCCTCCTGCTCGCCATGGCCTTCGCTGTTTATTACCTGCCTTACCAGCGGCTGACCGGACATCTCGGACGCTGGCGGGCGGAATGGGATCGCATCGCGCAACTCATCGACGGGCTCGTGCATGGTCATAAGGAACTGATGCTCGATCCGAAGAAACGCGACGCGCTCCTCGATCGACACCTCGAACCGGCCGCCCGCCGTCAGGAGACCGAGATGACGCGCGCCGCCACGTGGGAAACGCTCCTGCGCCGCTGGGGAGAGATGTTTCTCCTCCTCGGCATCGGCGCACTGCTCTTCACGATGCCGTGGCACGGGTTCGCCACCTACGATGCCTTCGCGCGTTTCCTTTTCGTCTGCCTTTTCCTCCTCGGACCGCTCGGGACCGTAGCCGGGTTCGCAGGATATCTCAGCCGGATCGACGTCGCCACCCGACGCGCGCAGGAGTTGGGCGTCTCGTTAACCGAGGAACGTTCGCTCCGCTCCGATCCGCCCGTCGCGGCGCCACTCACGTTCGTGCCCTTCGGATTGCGCGGCGCTGGCTACCGCCACAACGACGTAGGCGGCGGCGCGTTTTCGCTGGGGCCAATCGACGTCGCCTTCGATCGCGCGGAGATCGTTTTCATCCAGGGCGGCAATGGCAGCGGCAAAACCACGCTCCTCAAATTGCTGTGCGGCCTCTATCCGCCCTCGAGTGGCGAACTGCTGGTCGGCGGCTCGCGCGCCGACGAGCGCGACACCGCCACGCACCGTCAACGCTGCGCCGCCGTCTTCGCCCAGCCGCACCTCTTCCCTTCGTTGCTCGGCTATGAATCCACCGCTGATCGCGCCGCGCCGTGGCTCCAACGCGTCGGTCTCGGTGAACACGTCCAAGTCGATTCGGACGGCCGTTTCTCGACCACGGCATTGTCGCAGGGCCAGCGCAAGCGGCTCGCGCTCGTCGGCGCCTTGCTCGAGGACAAGCCGATCTACTTGTTCGACGAGTGGGCCGCGGATCAGGACCCGGAGTTCCGGCGCGCGTTCTACGACCGCTTCCTGCCGGATTTGCGCACACGCGGTCGCCTCGTGATCGCGATCACGCACGACGAAGCCTACCAAAACCGCGCCGACCGGATCATTCACATGGTCGAGGGCCGGATCGCCAGCGATCGCCGGCAAGTCGCGCTCCACGCTGTCGCCCATGGCGCTTGATCCCACGCTCGCCACCGCTGCGTCGACCGAGCCCATCGACGTCGTTTACACGTGGGTCGACGGCACCCGCCCCGACTACCTCGCGCTGCTGAGTCGCTACACCAGCAATCCGCGCGACCTGAATCCGGAACGATTTCGCGACACGTTCGAATGCCTTCGCCACAGCCTGCGCGGGCTCGAAGAACACGCTCCGTGGGTGCGCCATGTCTATCTCTTCACCTGCCGCCCGCACGTGCCGCCCTGGCTGCGCCGCGATCACCCGCGCCTGCGCGTCGTGCATCACGACGAGGTGATTCCCGCCGACGGCACGTTGCCCACCTTCAACAGCAACGTCATCGAATCCTACCTCCATCAGCTGCCCGGGATCTCCCGCCGTTTCCTGTATTTCAACGACGACTACTTCGCCGCCGCACCGCTCACGCGCGATCACTTTTTCGCCGGCGACGGCCGCATGAAAGTTTACGGCACCCTCGCCGGCGAATACCTCCGCTCGCGCATCTACGAGAAACAGTGGCTCTACCTCGGTCTGCTCGAACACGGTCCACTTTTGATCGATCGCGAAGAATACGCCGCCGCCTTGAGCATCGCGGCGGACGAAATCGCCGCAACCCGCACCCACCGGTTTCGTTGCTCCGACGACGTGCGCATCGAGCGCTTGTATCGTTGGTATCTCCTCACCCGCCGCCGCGACATCGCCGTCGCCGAGCCATGCTGGCGCTACGTGCGCTACGCGCGCTTTCACAAGGTCGATCAAAATCTCGCCCGCAACCAGCGGGCCTGCGCCCGATTGTTGCGCCAACCGCCCGCGCTCCTCTGCCTCAACGACGATCAGCGAGAGCGCCCGAACCCCGCGGTTGTCACACTCGTGCGCGATTTCCTCGCAAAGCTTTTCCCGAATCCCAGCTCGTTCGAAGCAGCTTGAATCAAGCCGCCACCGCCGGCGGATTCCACCAACGCCACCCTCGGCGCAACGCGTGCACGGTGCGCGCAATCGCACCGACATTCCGCACCGCCAGATACAGCGCCAGCGCCATCCCGAGCCACTCGCTGCCGACGCCGCTCAAGCTCACGAACGCTGCCGCCGTCGGCGCCACCAAATCCGGCCACGGCCTCGAACCGCCACGCAAATGACAGCCGATCACGCGCCCGACGTAGTCGCTGCCGTGCAACATCACCAGTAACATCGTTCCCGTGCTCCCAACTTCGCTTCCGACCAGCGCCCATATAAGTCCACCGCTCGCCACCGCGTAGGTCGCGAGCGACCACGGCACGCGTCCGATCCGGCGCACGCACGCGATCGCAGTCACCAACCCGCCCGCTCCACCGATCGCAAACGCGAGTTCGAGTCGCGTCAGTCCCCACACCGGCATGCTCCACCACTCCGCCGCACCCGCCGGACACCACGCCGCGAAAAACGCCATCATCACCAGCATCCCTTCGAGCGGCCCGAGCACGCCGAAGAACAGTTCCCGCCGCTCCAGTTGTTCCACCATCGTCGCCGCGCTTCCCAGCAACACCGCCCAGAGCACCAGCGGGAGCCAAGGGCTCCCCGCCAGCCCCGACACCGCCGCCGCCGCGATCACGGCAATCGCCGCATGAAAGACATCGAGGAAGTGATCGAGATATTCTCCCAAAGGTCCGCTCGTGCCGGTGCGCCGCGCATGCATTCCGTCTGCGTGATCGTAGATCACGTAACCGCACATCAACGCCAGACACCACGGCGCAAGCGCCGCAGTCGGATGCCAGACCGCGAGCGCCAGCATCAGCCACATGCACGCCGACGAAATGAGCGTGATGTAATTCGCCGGGACGCCCGCCGGCACCCACTGCGCAAAGGGCTGCACCACGTATCGACAAAACGGCCTCACCAGCAGCGACCGATCGACGCACACGTAAGCATAGGGCGGACGCTCCTCGACCACCTCCGTCCGCGAAGAATGGAGCGCGTCGATCATGGAAGATTCGACGGCAGCGGCTTCGTCGCAGCCATTCGTCGCCGCACCAGCCGCACCGCGATCGACGCCGCACCGAGAAAGCTCACGCCCATCAGCACAGTCGAAAAATTGCCCGCCAGAATTCCGCGTCCAAGCACCACGCCGCCAATCACCCATGGAACGGTGCACAACCACGACACCACCATGTAGAGCCTGAAGGGCATCCCGGCGACGCCGAGGAGGAAGCATTGCAGGAACAACGGCGGCCCCGGCGTCAGCCGCACCAGCAGCGCCACGCTCAACGCGTTCTCCGCATTCAAAGACGGCACCGCGTAACCGAAACGCCGCACCAGCTTCTCCACCAACGGTCGCAGCGCATACCGCGCCAGCCCGTAGCACAGCGCAATCTGCACCGCGATCGCCGCGAGCGCGGCCGCAATCACTCCGGGCAGCGTCAGCTCGCTCGCAAACGCCTCACCCGCCGGAACCGTGAACATCCACAACGGCGCCGGCACCAGCGCCATCGCCGTGAAAAATACTCCGGGGCCGGCGGCGCGCATCCATCCAATTCCGCGATCGACCGCTTCCCGTCCATCCCACGCCTGTGACAGCCACCATGCCGCCGCCGCCGCGACCAACGCGAGCGCGATAAACACACAGAGTCTCCTGTGGGTTGAAGCCGGACCTGCAAACGACACCACGCAGGCATCCTGCCGAGGCGCGCACGCCACGGTCAAGGGGCTTCCCCGCGGTAGCAGCGCAGAATGCGTTCGACGACCACCTCCCACGAAAACTCCGCCGCCAGCTCCATCGCCCGTCGTCCGCACTGCGCATGGCGTTCGCGATCGCCGATCAAACGCCGCACCGCCGCCGCCAGCACCGCTGGATTCCCCGGCGAAACCAGCTCCCCCATCCCTCGCCCTTCGAGCCATTCGGCGTATCCACGAATCCTCGACGCAACCACCGGCACGCCGTGCGCCAACGCTTCGAGCGCCACCAATCCGAAACTTTCGCCTCCCAACGAGGGGACCAGCGCCAGGTCCGCCGCGGCATACGCCTCGCTCAGCGCCGCATCGTCGAGCTGACCGCGCCACACGATCGGAAGGCCGTCGGACGCAGGTTGGTCCGGCCCCACCACCGTGAGGACAAACGCTCCCGGCGTTTCGCGGTCGAGCTGCTCCAGCGCCCGTCGCAACACCTCGAATCCTTTCCGCGGTTCACCCGCGCGACCGACAAACACCAGCCGCGCCGGACGGTGCGGCGGAACAGATGATCGACGCATCGATTCCGCCGGCAGGCGCACGCCGTTGGAGATCACGTCGTAACGACCGGGATGATAGTGCGACGCAAAATCGCGCGCGGCCGCCGACACCGCGATACGCGCGTCAAGTTGCGCGCCGATCCAGCGACACCAGGGCCACGTCCACAAATAGCCGCGGCTCGTCTCCGAATATGTATGAAATGTTCCGATACGCCGCGCCCTTCCCGCCGCGCGCAGCACCAAGGTATTCAACAGTGGAAGAAAGGGTTCCTGCAGATGCACGACGTCCGGCCGAAAATCGCGGACGAGATCGCGAATCGCCCCGCGAATACTCCAGTCGAGCGTCACCCGACTCTGCGCGCCATTGAGCCCGTGCGCGCTCACCCGCCCCAACCGCACGATTCGCGGATCGTCGGTATGCACGGGAAACGAAGCCGGTCCAACCAGGCGCGCCTCGACCCCCCGTTCGCTCAGCGCCGCCAGCAGCTCGCTCGCGTGGCGGTTGACCCCGCCAGGCACCGCGAGGTCATAAGGCGTGGTCAACAACACCCGCATGCGACGATTCAGGCACCCGCTGTTGCGGACGGATTGCATGAAACATGCATCCCAACGGTCGTTTTTTCGGACATCGCGCGCGCAAACAAAGTCCGCCGAGTGAAGCGCTCGACATCTTTATTCGTCAACGGTTTTGCCAAATCGCGCGTCGCGCAGCTCCACTGCGTTGACATCGTGCGCGCCACACGCCTTCACATGGCGTCTTGAGAATTCCAGCCTTCTCATGCTTCAGCCTGGGCTTTGCCGTGCTGATTTCGTCGCACGCGGCCGAACCCACGGCACCAGCCCCACAATTCCCGCTCGACGTCGCCGTGCGCCATGCGCTCGCGCAAAGCCCTGCATTGCGCGTGGAGGAAGCGCAGGTCGAAATGCGCGAGGGGGTGCGCGAACAAGCCAGTGGCGAGTTCGACTGGTTCGCCTCCCTCTCGGCTTCACGCTCACGCGATCGCATCCCGATGATCGATCCGCTCGGCCGCGAGACGGTCGACGCCGGCGAAACGACTGCGTATGTCGCAGGCGTCACGCGCAAGCTGCGCAGCGGCATCCTCGTTCAGCCTTTTGTCGAGGTCGGCGTGCCCGAGCAGCACAGCCCGATTGGCCCGACCCTGGGCGCATCGAATCTGCAGCTTCAAATCGTGGTGCCGCTCCTGCGCGGCCTGGGTCACGATTCGACCGGCGCCGCCGAAGCCGCGGCTCGCGGCGATGTCGAAGTTGCGCGGCTCCTCTATCGTCACGCGCTCGCGCGTCACGCGTTCGAAACCGTGCGCGCCTATTGGACCGCGCGCGCCGCGCAAGGTGTGCTCGCCGTGCGCCAGGATGACGAGCGTCGCGCCGACAAGCTCCACGAGGGGATTCGCGTCCTCGTCGACGCGCGCGTCTTTGCCCCCAACCTCCTGCTCCAGTCCGAGGCCAACCTCCGCCAAAAATCCACCAATCGCCAGGACGCCGAGCTGACCGCGACCAACGCGCGTTTCGAGCTCGCGCGCGTCATGGGCCTTCCGCCCGCGAGCCTTTTGTCGGCACCACAACCCGACCAGCCTTTCCCCGAAAACATCGCGTTGAGCTCGGCGTTGCAGACCGGCATCGTTCGCGGCCAGTGGGTCGAGCGCGCTTTCCGTCAACGCGCCGACTATCTTGCCACCAAGCAAAGCGAAGTGCCGTTGAAGATCCTCGCGCGCCAGGCCGAGCTCGATCTCAAACCGCGCCTCGATCTCAGCGTGCGCGGCGGCTACGCGGGCCTGAACCGCGGCAACGATCTCTTCGCTCCGCTTTCCCACCGCCTGACCGGCGCCAACGGCGAAGTGGGCCTCGTCCTCGACTGGCCCGTCCAGAATACGTTTCAACGCGGGCTCCTGCGCGAACGTCGCGCCGCCCAGCGCCAGAGCGAATTCATCACCGCGCAGGCGCAGACCGATATCGCCGCCGAAGTCTCCAGCGCACTGGCGGAAGTCCAGCTGCGCGCCGAAACCGTCCGCAACGCCGCTGCCACCGCCGAGATCGCGCGCAAGGCTGTCGAGCAGGAACAGCGCCGCCTGCAAACCGGCGAAGCCACCGTCCTCGACGTCATCAATCTCGAAAATCTCCTCAGCTCCGCGCAGCTCAGTCAGATCGACGCCCAAGCGGGTTACGCGATCGCAGTCGCGCGTCTGCGCTACTCCATCGGCGAAATCTTCACCGACGAAACCGCCGACCGCTCCTTCCAGCTCTCCGACCTCACCCGGCCTCCCGCTGATGAAAAATAAACTTCGTTCCTGGTTCGCCGCTCTCGCTGCCGCGTGCGCCGCCGTCGCGGCTCACGCCGACACCGTTTCCGCGATCGGTCGCGTCCTGCCGGCTTCCGGCGTTTTCGATCTCGCCGGACCTCCTGGCGAAACCATCGAAGCCATCCTTGTAAAAGAGGGCGATTGGGTCGACGTCGGCACGCCGCTCGCGAAACTTTCCTCCCTCACGGCCAACACGCAGCGCGTGCGCCAGGCGGAATCCGATCTCGCCGCCGCCCAGCAGCAGGCCGCCGCCGATGTCGCCCTCGCGCGACAACTTCTCGCCGCCGCCGAAGAGGAAGCGGATATCGCCGCCGCGCGGCTGACCCGCATCCAAGCGGCCAAGGACAGCGAGTTCATCTCTCCCGACACCGTCGAGGCGCGGACCATGGCGCACTCCGCTGCGCAGTCGAAACTCGCGCAAGCCCGCCAGGATCTTACGAAAGCCGAACGCGAGGGCCGCAAGGCCGTGCAAGCCGCCGAAACCGAATTGCGCCTCGCCCGCTCCGCGCTCGCCGCGAGCCAGATGCAATCGCCCGCGCCCGCGCGCGTGCTGAAAATTCTCGCCCGCCCCGGCGCGGCGACCGGCCGCCAGGAGATCTTCAAGCTCGGCGACACGTCGACGATGCACGTCGTCGCCGAGGTTTACGAATCCGACATCCTCAAGATCAAGCCCGGCCAGAAGGCCGCGATTTCCTCCGTCGCGCTCCGCGGACCGCTCCACGGCGTCGTCGAAAGCGTGGGCCGCATGGTTTACCGCAACACGCTTCAAAGCATGGATCCATCCGCGCAGGTTTACGCCCGCGTCGTCGAGGTCGTGATCCGCATGGATGCCGTCGAGCCCCTCGATCAGCTCGTTTACCTGCAGGTCGACGTGAAGATCACACTGTGACCGGCAAGCGCGCCGCTTCTCCATGCGCACGCCCATCGCCTGGCTCAACACCACGCAGAATAAAAAACGCACGGCCACGGCGGTAGGCGGCATCTGTTTCGCAGTCCTGTTGATCTTCATGCAGGCGGGCTTTCTCGGCGCCGCGCGAATGAACGCGTCGCTCGCCTACTCGATTCTCGATTTCGACCTGATCCTGATTTCGCGCGGCTATCTCACGATGCCGCGCAGCGAAACGATCGACCGTTATCGCATCATCCAAGCTTCGAGCGTGCGCGGCGTCGCTTCGGCCCAGGGACTTCTCATCGAGGGCGCCGACTGGCGCAACGCCGCCACTGGCGAAACGGCGAGTTGTTTCGTTTTCGGCATCGAACCGCACGGCCGCCCTTTCCTCGATCCCCAACTCAACACGCAGGCTGCACAGCTCAACGAGTCCCTCACCGCCATGGTCGACGGCAACTCGCGCTCCTCCTACGGGCCTTGGGAAATCGGCGGACACGGCACCGTCAACGGGCAGCCGCTTCGCATCACCGGCCGCTACGAGCTCGGCATGGGACTCCTCGCCGACGGCAGCGTCATCGTCAGCGACCACACTTACGCGCGGCTCTACGGCCTGCCTTCGATCGATCGCTACAACTTCGGATTGATCAAACTCGCCCCCGGCGAAAATCCCTCCGAGGTCGCGCAACGACTGCGCGACGCCTTGCCCGCCGATGTCGTGATCTCGACGAAAGCCGAACTCATGCACCGCGAGGAACGCTACTTCGTCACGGTCAAACCCGTCGGGATCATGTTTCAAGTCGGCATGGCCGTCGCCTTCGCCGTCGGCGCCGTCATTCTCTACCAGATCCTTTCCAGCGAAATCTCCAACCGGCTCCGCGAATTCGCGACGTTGAAGGCCATCGGCTACACCGCCGGCCACATTTACAGCATCGGCATCGTGCAGGGTCTCCTGTTCTCGCTGATGGGCTACTTCCCCTCGCTGTTGATCTCGCTCGTCCTCTATCGAGTGCTCCGCGCGCTCTCCGGCTTCCCGGTTTACATGGACTTCAACCGCGCCGCGTTCGTCTTCGCACTTTCGCTCGCCATGTGCGCCATCGCCGCCGCTCTCGCGCTCGGCAAAATCAAGCGTGCCGATCCGGCCGACCTGTTCTGACATGGGTTTCCTCCGTCAAACGCCGATCGCGTGGCGCATGCTGTCCGACAAACCGGCCCGCTTCGCCCTCTCGATGCTCGGCGTCGCGTTTTCGGTCGTGATCATGTTCATGGAGCTCGGGTTCTTCAACGGCACCAACGACAGCTCCGCCAACGTGCCGCCGCTTTTCGACTGCGACTTGATCATGTCGCATCCCGAGAAGAACCACATGAAGAGCGGCGAGGAGTTCGCTTTTCTCCGGCTGCAACAGGTCCGCGATGTGCCCGGCGTCGCCGCCGTCGTTAAGTTCAACCTCCAGGCCGACTACTGGTGGAATCCGCAGGACCGCACGCGCAATCGCGCCCTGCTCATGGGTGTCGATCTCCGCGACCCGATGTTCAAGGTCCCAGGCCTGCATGCGCTACGCACCGAGTTGCAGCTGCCCGGAACCGTGCTCTACGACCGCTTGTCGCGCCATGACCTCGGCGAGATCCACGTGGGCACCCGCACGCAGCTCGCGCAAACCGAGGTTCGCGTCGTCGGCCTCTTCGAACTCGGTCCCAACTTCGCCTACGAGGGGCACCTCATCACCAGCTTGGACAACTTCCACACGATCACGAATCAACCGGAGGATGTCATCGACCTCGCGTTGATTCGCGTTCAACCCGGCGCCGACGTCGAAACCGTGCGCGCGGAAATCTACCGGCGCCTGCCCAACGACATCCTGCTGCTCACCCCCGCCGAAATCCTCCGGCGCGAAATCCTCATCACCACCCAGCGCAGTCCGGCCGGCATCGTGTTCGGCATCGGACTCATCGTCGGCTTCGTGATCGGCACCATCATCTGCTACCAAATCCTCTTTAACGAGGTGAACGATCACCTCCCGCAGTTCGCGACCATGAAGGCCATGGGCCATCCGCCCGGCTTTATCTCCGGAATCGTGCTCAACGAAGCGCTGCTGCTGTCGCTCGCCGGCTACGTCCCCGGCCTCATCGCCGCGTTCGGCATCTACAATTACATCGAACATTTCACCCAGATTCGCATGTATCTCACCGTGCCGCGCGCGCTCCTCGTGCTCGTTCTCACCTCGGGCATGTGCCTCCTCGCCGCGCTTTTCGCCGTCAAGCGCGTGCACGCCACCGACCCCGCCGACCTTTTCTAAACTCCGCACATGATCTCCCGCTCGTCCGTTCCCGCCGTCGCCGTTTCCGGAGTGTGCCATCACTACGGCAAGGGCGAATCGCGCAAGCAGGTGCTCTTCGACAACGATCTCGCCATCCAACCGGGCGAGATCGTGATCATGACGGGCCCCTCCGGCTCCGGCAAAACCACCCTGCTCACGCTCATCGGCGCGCTTCGCTCCGTCCAGCAGGGAAGTATCAAGCTCTGGGATACGGAACTCGCCGGTCTTTCCCCGCTCGATCAGGTCAAGATGCGCCGCAACATCGGCTTCATCTTCCAGGCGCACAATCTCCTCGACGCCCTCAGCGCGCGCCAGAACGTCCGTCTCGCTATCGAACTGACCGATGTGAAGGGCCGCCAGCGCGATGTGCTGGCCGACGAAATGCTCGACGCGGTCGGCCTCGCCGAGCGCGTGCACTACAAGCCGCGCAATCTCTCCGGCGGACAACGCCAGCGCGTCGCCATCGCGCGCGCCCTCGTCAACCGCCCGCGCCTGATCCTCGCCGACGAACCCACCGCCGCCCTCGACAAGGAAAGCGGCGCGAACGTCGTCGCCCTGCTCCGCAAGCTCGCCGACGAAAATGGCTCCACCGTCATGATCGTCACTCACGACAACCGCATCCTCAACGTGGCGGACCGGCTCGTGAACATGGTCGATGGCCACATCGTTTCGAACATCCGGGTGCGTGAGACGATGATCATCTGCGCCAGCCTGAAGAAGTGCTCGATCTTCAAGGACATGAGTCCGTCCGACCTCAGCGACGTCGCCCAGAAGATGAAGGAAGAACGCTTCGCCCCCGGCAGCTCGATCATCCGCCAGGGCGATATCGGCGATAAATTCTACGTCATCGCCGAGGGCACCACCGACGTCCTCGCCGACTCAGGCTCCGGATCGCGCGCCGTCGCCTCGCTCGGCTCCGGAGGTTTCTTCGGCGAGGTCGCGTTGCTGCGCGACCAGCCGCGCAACGCCAGCGTCGTCGCTCGCGACGAGGTCCTGGTTTACTCCCTCGCGAAGCCGGACTTCCTCGCCGCCGTGAAAGCTCACAAGAGCTTCGAAGAACAGCTCTCCGCCCAGCTCTTCCACCGCGGAGGTTGATCATCCTGGGCGCAGCGAAGAAACCTCGCGTCCTCCGTCCCGCAAAGCGGACTGTGATGCTCCGGTGCCACGCTCCCTCGTCCGCCGCCAGCCAATCATCGCGCCGAACGCCGCCGTCGCGAAAACCACGCCCACGACGCCATCCACGAGGTAGTGGTGGTTTAAATACACCGAACCGAACGTCACCACCGCCCAGAACAACGTGAGCGTCATCCGCAGCGAGCGGAAGCGCCAGGCATACAATGCCCCGAGAAAACTCTGGCCGACGTGGAGCGAGGGAATCGCGCCGAAGATATTCGTGTTGCGGCCATAGAACTCCGCAAACCACGAAACGCCGAGCAGCGCATCGAAGCGCGCCGCGCCCGCCGCCTCCGGCGGCGCATCCAGCACCGCCGGCCCCAGCCCGTAACGATCGACATACCACGGCGGCGCGGCGGGATAGATCAGATACGTGACATACCCGGCCAGATTCAACCACAGCATCGCCCACATCACATCCTGCGCGTCCACCCGCCGTTCGCGAAAACGCCACCACGCCGCCGCGCCGATGAACACCGGCACGAAGCCGAGGTAGGCTGCACCGCAGATCACATCCAACCACGCGCGCGTCCGCGTCTGCCACCAAGCCGCCGGCGTGATGTCCCCCGTGGGCGTCGAGATCCCGAACCACGCCAGCTCCCACGCATGCGGTTCGGCGATATGCACCGTTCCACGGAGATCGCCCGCCCAGTAACTCTGCGCGTCGTAGATCACTCCCATGATGAACAGCGGTGCGATGAACCGCGCCACCGGTCGGAGCTTCTTCGGCGCGAGCCATGCAGCCAGCCCCGCCCCCGCCACCCATCCATGATCCGCGCGCAATCCTCCCGCCGCCCAATGTCCGGCCAGGAACAACAGTGCTCCTCCCACGCCCGCTAGCACGCGTCCATTTCGACTCATGCTATCGCCTTCTCGTAAAGTCGCAGCGTTTGCGCGCGCTGCGCCCCGACCCGTCCGAGCAGCGCGTTCACTTCGTGATTGTCCTCCAACACCCACGAGAATTCGACTTCGGTCGCCCCCCGCCGCATCGCCTCGTCGTGAAACCGTTGCAGAAACACCAACGGCAGGCCGCAACGCCGAAACTTCGGTCGCACGCCCATCATGAACACGCGATAGCGGGTGATTCGCCGCCGTCCCAGAAGCAGGCGAAAAACACCGGTCGGAAACAACCGCCCGTTCATCTTCGCGAGCAACGCATTCATATCCGGCATCGCGACGAAATACCCCGCCGGCTCGCCGTCGATTTCGGCCAGGTAAACCAGCTCCGGCCGAATGAAGAATCTGTAGCGTTCGTAAGCGTCGTGGAACTCTTCGGCACTGATCGGCACCTGCCCCCAGTTGTCGCGCCACGCTTCCGCATAAACCGTGGCGAGAAACTGCGCCTCCGCCGGCAGCCGTCGCATGTCCAAATTTCGGATACGCAATCCCGGGATGCGCGCCGCCGCGGCGATCAACCTTTCGAGACGATCGAAGCGCGCGTTCGCCGGCGTGACCCGATAGACGAACAGATCCTTCGCCTTCGCATAACCCGCCCCTTCGATGAGCGTGGAGTAATACGGCGGCGTGTAAGCCATGCCCGCCATCGGCGCATGTTCGAATCCGTCGAGCAGCACGCCCGCCTCTTCATAAATCGAAAAATTCGCCGGCCCCCGCGCAACGCGCAGACCTCTCGCCCGCAGCCACTCCTCTGCCGCCGCCAACAGCGGCAAGGCCACCGCGGGATCGTCCGGCGTCTCGAAAAAACCGAAAAACCCCGCGCCATCCGCGTGCGCCTCGAGGTGCGGACGATTGACGAAGGCCGCGATGCGCCCCACCGGCTTCGCGTTCCGACGCGCGATAAAGAACACTCCCTCGGACTCGCGAAAAAAGGGTCCGCGCTCCGGGTCGATCAACGCGCGTTGATCGAAGAGCAGCGGCGGCACCCAGGCTGAATTACCGCGATAAATCGCCCAAGGCACCCGCAGAAACTCCTCCCGCTCGCCGCGTGTGCGCACGGGCGAAACGCTCACCGCCTCCCTCACGCGTGCGCCTCCTCCTGCGCATCCGCCAGCGCACCGAATTCCTCGGCCAGCGTCTCGACCGTGTTCCGAATCTGCTCCTCGCTGTGCTCCGCTGTAATGAAAAATCGCAATCGCGCGCGCCCTTCTTCCACCGCCGGATGGAAGATCGGCTGCACGTTGACGCCTCGCGCGGCCAGCGCTTCCGCCAACCGGAGCGCACGCACCGACGTGCCGGTGATACACGGCACCACCGCCGACTCCTCGCTCGCTCCGATGTCCAGGCCGCGCGCGCGCGACAACTCTCGAAACAAATCGCTGCGCGCCCGCAGTTGCCCCACCAACCCGGGTTGCTCCTCCAACACCTGCAGCGCCGCCAGCGCCGCCGCCGCATTCGCGGGCGACAGCCCCACGCTGTAAACAAAACCCGGCAGCGTGAAGCGCAGGTAGTCGATCAGTTCGGCCGCGCCCGCGAGATAGCCGCCGCAGCTCGCCAGCGCTTTCGACATCGTGCCCATCCAGAGATCGACGTCGCCGCGCGCCACTCCGAAGTGCTCGCCCGCCCCGCGTCCCGTTGCCCCCAGCACGCCGATCGAATGCGCCTCATCTAACAGCAACAACGCCTGATGCCGGCGTTTCAATTCCACGATTCGCGCCAGCGGCGCGAGATCGCCGTCCATGCTGTAAACCCCTTCGACGGCGATCAAGGTCCGCCGCGCCTTCGGCCGCTCCTGCTCGAGCAGTTCCTCAAGCGCGTCGACGTCGTTGTGCGGAAATGCCAGCCGCCGCGCACCGGAAAGCCGCGCGCCCGTCACGATGCAATCGTGCGCGAGTTGGTCATGCACAATCAGGTCTTCCGGACCGCACAAATGCCCGATCACCGAAACATTCGTCGCATGTCCGCTCACCAGCGCGAGCGCGTCTTCGCAACCAAGGAAGCGCGCCAGCGCGCGTTCCAATTCATTGTGCACCGGCCGTTCGCCCGACGCGACGCGGCTCGCCGACGCCGACGTGCCATAACGTTCCAACGCCGCTCCCGCCGCTCGCTTTACCGCCGGATGTCCAGCCAGGCCGAGATAGTTGTAGGTCGAGAAGTTCGCCAGTTCCCGCCCGCCCATGCGCACGGATGACGAGGCTGCGCCGTCCAACGCCCGGAAATACGGCATCGCCAACCCCGCCGCCGCGAGCGCTTGTTTGCGCGCCGCCAGCGCCCGCACTTCCGGCCATGCCGCCGCGCCCCCTGTCTCCATCGCCGCTCGCTCGTTTAAGAGCCGCGCCTCAACCCCGCGCCACTGCGCCAGCAACGCTCCGGACTCGTCGCGAAAATCAAAGTGGCCGCGCAACACGCCCCCTGCATCGTCCGCCAGCTCTCCAACGCATCGCACCGCTCCGCTCTCGGGCCAGGGTGCCACGAAGATCAGCTCTGCAAAACCGGTCGCTACCGCCGTCGCTTTCTTCGTCGAAGCGAGCCAGTAAAGCGCGAGTTGCAGCGCACCGTCGAGCGTCACGACGTCCCCCGCGTCACAACGCAGCCATCCGCTCACAGCCCTGCCTGCCACCGTGGGCCGGGTCGTCAGCGCTTGAAGTTCACGGCCGTGAAATCCGAATTCCGCATAAAAGGTTGCTCGCGACAGCTTCCCCGGCTCACCCGCCGGCTCTTTCAGTGCTGCGACCGCCGCTGCGTCCGCGCGCACCTTCCCCGTCGCAAGTCGCGCACCGCCGTCGGCGAAGCGGATCGTGAAATTTATTCCATCGGCGATTTCCACGCTCAGTGCGATTCGATCGCCCACAACTTCGACCGGCGTCAGCACTTGAAAACCCTCGAGGTTCACCGGCCCGCCGAATCGATCCCGCAACACCGATTGCGCCGCCTGCACCAACGCCGCGAGCGGCAGCAACGCTCGACGTCCGGGCCGGTGCGCGTGCAGCCACGGATGGCGCGCGATTTCGAAAATCGGCGCCGCGATCGTTTCGCCACCCGTCGAGGGCGGCGCCCCCCGATCGAGAAATGCCGCCAGCTCACCGACGGTGAGCGCCGGAGTGAACACCGTGCGCGGCGGCGGCGCCATGCCCGGCAGGCTGCGCCCCAGCACCGTCATGAATTCCAGCGTGGTCAGCGAATCGAATCCAAGGTCTCCGACAAAGCGCTGTTCGCTTTTCACTTCTTCCGCCCGCCACGCGGTGACCGCGACCACGGCGGCAATCACGCGTTCGAAATTTTCGCCCGTTCGCGCAACAAGCGGAGCGCGCTCCTTCGTCGATGGCAGCGCCGCGGCCGCCGTCTGCAACGGCGCCGCACGCTGCGTCTTCTTCTCATCGATGAGCCAGAATCTCCGCTCCGCGACGGGCGATGGCGGCAACAACGCCCTCTCGCCGTCGTCCGCCTCGCTTTCTTCAGTCGTGATCGTTTCCCCCTTCGCCAGCGCCTCCCGCAATGCCGCTAGCTGCGCTGCGAATTCGGTTTCGTTCGACGCCGCAAACGATCCCTGCACGCGATCCACGCGTCGCTGCGCCAGCGTCCCCGCGACATCGCCAAGCGTCATCGGCCCTTCTCTCATCGTGCTCTCCACCGCCGAAAGATGTTCCAAGAGTAGTTCGGCCGTCGGCGCCGAAAAAACGAAACGATATCGCTTCCGCGCCGCCGCGCGCCCGGCACGCATCGGAGGCGCTTCTAGCACGACGTGCACATTCGTCCCACCAAAGCCGAACGCGCTCACTCCCGCGCGACGCGGCGCACCGTCACGCGGCGTCCACGCTTCCGCGCGTTCCGGCACGCGCAGCAATGCATCGGACTCCGTCAATTCCGCGCGCAAGCGTCCCGCGCGCGGTTGTGGAGGAATGATCCCGTCGTGCACCGCAAGCGTCGCCTTCAACAGCGATGCCATTCCCGCCGCCGCCAGTCCGTGGCCGATGTTCGCCTTGATCGACGAAATCGGAAGCCGACCTTGCACCTCGCCGCCAAACACATCCCGCAACGCCGCCAACTCCACGCCATCGCCCACCTGCGTGCCCGTCGCGTGCGCTTCGATGAGTCCGACCGTTCCAAGCTCGAGTTCGGCATCCCGCCATGCCTGCCGGATCACATCCCGCTGCCCGCCAATATCCGGCGTCAGCGGTCCCGCGGCGCGACCGTCATTGTTCATCGCAATCCCGCGGACCACCGCCAGCACCCGATCGCCCTCGCGCACCGCGTCCGCATACCGTTTCACGATCACTGCGCCCACGCCTTCACCGAGCACGAAGCCGTCCGCATCCGCGCCAAACGGCCGGCATGCGTCCGTGAACGACAACGCACCGATCCGGCTGAAGCACACCATCATGATCGGATCGATCTGCAGGTAAACGCCTCCCACCACCGCCGCGTCGATGATCCCGGCGCGCAGATGCAGCACCGCCTCGTGGAGCGCCGCGAGAGCCGAACTGCAGGCCGTGTCGACCGCAAACGCCGGCCCGTGAAAATCGAACACCTGGCTCACGTTCGCCGCGATCATGTTCAACTGCTGCCCAACGATCGAATACCCTTGGATCGGCGGCAGCGCGCCCGTCACCGCCAAAGCCTGTTCAGGCGTCAAAGGCGCCGCGACGCCGCTCCGGCCCGCAAGATCGCACGGAATGTTGACCGCGCCGGCCACCAACAAACGGTGATCGGACGAACACGCGCCGACATAAACCCCCGTCTTTCCTCCACCCAATCTGCGCCGCGCATAGCCAGCGTCCTCGAGCGCGTGACGCGCGATTTCCAGCATCAACCGCTGTTGCGGATCCATGATCTTCGCGCGCTTGGGCGTGATCCCAAAAAATTCCGGCGCAAACCGATTGAAGCCGTCGATGAACGCGCCTGCTTGCGCGGGCGTCTTGTTCGCATGGCGCCGCTCCGGACTATGAACGATGCGATGATCCCAACGCTCCGGCGGAACCGCCTGCACCTGCACGACACCCGCCCGAATCGCGCGCCGAAAAGCGACCGCGTCAGTCGAACCGGGAAAGCGTGCGCCTACGCCGATGATTGCGACGGAATTGTCCATGAAGCTGGCGAGAGCGGATGACACCACAATCGTCCAGAACCGCGAGTGTTTTCCTGACGCGCGTATCCACTGCAGCCCTTCACGGTTTTTGCCGCTCGCCCGCGCGTCCATTGACGTCCGCACCCTTTTCCTGTGGCTTGCGCGGCAGGCTTCGCTCCATGGCTTACTGCTTTCAGCATCCTCGTCCCCGGACCCGCGCGAAAAGCACCGGGGAGATCATCGGCTCGGCGAGCACCGACTATCCGTTTCGAGTATGACCCAACTGGACATGTGGGCTGGCGCAGCACTGCCCATCGCCGCCGTCACGCTCCTCGGATTTGCGGCCCGGCCCGGGCAATCGGTGCGCCACGCGCGCGTCTCACGCGAGGGCGGCAGCGTATTGCTAAGCGAGCGCATCATGCACCGCGGTTATGTGTGGGTTGATCGCCTCGCTGCGGTCGCGGACCAGTGTCGACTTAGCGCCAACACCGTCTCCTGGCTGTCTCTCGCGCTGGGCGCCGGAGCAGGAGTGCTCGTGGGCGCGGGCTGGCTCGGCTGCGCTGCGTGGCTGCTGGCGTTGAGCGGATTAGGCGACGGCGTCGATGGCGCACTCGCCCGCCGATCTGCCAGCGGCAATGGTAGCGCGGCCGGCGCAGTGCTCGACTCGGCCCTCGATCGCTACGTCGAATTCTTCTTTTGCGCCGGGCTGGTCTGGTATTATCGCTCCACGCCGCTGTATCAACTGATCGTCGTCGCGGCCCTTTTCGGTGGCTTCATGGTGACGTATTCCACCGCCAAAGCGGAAGCCCTGCAGACGACACCACCGCGCGGCTGGATGAAGCGCGCCGAACGCATGGTCTGGCTGACCGGCGGCGCAACCTTTGCCGCGATTGCGCCCCTTGCCCACGTGCCCCCGGGCGCCGTGTTGGCGAGCGTGCTCGCCCTCATCGCCGTGTTCGCCAACCTTTCGGCGATCCTTCGGCTGCACGCTCTTGCCCGAGCGATGCACGCGAATCGCCGATAACGATCGCGCGCCCGCCGCGCTCAGGTCAGCCAACTACGCAATTTGTCTTCGAGCTGCGAGAGTTGCACGTGGAGGTCGTTGGACACCGTTTCGCCATCGCGCGCCGCCGGGCCTTTGAAGTAGCCGCCGAGCCACGATTGCACGCCGGATTCTCCGCGTCGCGCAGCGAGATCCGCGAACAGCGCCAGGTCCAGCACGAGCGGCGCCGCCAGCACGGAATCACGGCACTGGAAATTGATCTTCAGCTCCATCTCGTATCCCAACCAGCCGAAGAGCTGAATCGCATCCCACGACTCCTTGTTGTCCCCTTTCGGAGGATAGTAATTGATGTGCACCTGATGCTCCATCGAGCCGTAGAGCGCAGGATGCGCCTTCGCGTCGAGGATATCATCGAGCACGCCGCCTTTGGTGATCTCCTTCGCGCGGAAATTCTCCGGTTCCTCCAACACCCACCCATCGCGGTTGCCGAGGATGTTCGTGCTGAACCAGCCGCGAACGCCCAGCAGTCGCTTGCCCAGACCCGCGCCCACCACCGTTTTCATCAGCGTCTGGCCGCTCTTGAGATCCGAACCCGCAAACGGCACCCCGCGCTCCAGCGCCCGCTTCCGCAACGCCGGCACTTCGAGCACAAGGTTCGGCGTGCAATTCACTACCGGATAACCCGCTTCGATCGCCGCCCACGCATAGATCTGCGAAGGCGAGATGTCGGGATCATTCGCCTTGAGCCCGGCGATGAACGATTCCGTCGTCGCATGCACCGGCTTCACCGGCTTCCACGCCTCTGTTGAGAGCGTGAGCAACACCACGCCGCGAGCACACCGTTCCGCCGCGAAAAACTCGCGGTAAACGCGCATCATCGCTTCCGCCTGCTCGAACTTGTTCTGCGCGGGCAACGAGCGCGCCGAGTCGAGCTCGCGCACATACGACGGATCGTGAATGCCTGGCCCGGCCGCGATCCCCGACAGAAATTCGCGCGTGGCTTCGAGATCCTGCGCGTTCAGCACGCCGGCCGTTTTGGCCGCGGAATAAGCGTCGCGCTCGATCAAATCGACACCGCCAAACACGAGATCGCGCAGCGCAGGCAAATCCATCGCTTCCGCCACGCGCCGCGGCGCACCGTCGCGTCCCGGGATGGAGCCGAGCTGCGTAAACGAACCGACCGCGTGCCGCTGGCCGCGGCGGACGAGTTCGACGCCGGCCATCAAGGTCGTCGCCACCGCGCCCATTCCGATAGTGAAAATGCCCAGCCGGGCTGGATCCGCCGGAGAAGTCATGGAGTGGAAACTTCTGTGGGTTCCGCCCGGCCGTGACAAGATTAAGGAGTTGCTGCCTCTCAACGGTATCCGAAACTCCCGCACGATGTCATGGCGTTGGCACTACGCGTGGGCGCACTTTCAGCGGCAGCTTCGCCTGCTCTCCCGCCACGCGCGCCACGGTCGCGCCTCGTTCGCCGGCGCTCCCAGCGCCCGCAAGGCCGCCGAATTGGGCACCTTGTTCGCCGTCGTGAACGCATTCCTGCGCGACCTGCAGATCGACTACGCGCTCGCCTACGGAACCTTGCTCGGCTGGCACCGTGAACGCCGCATCCTGCCGCACGATCGCGACATCGATTTCGCGACGCCGGTCGCGAATTACCGTGCCGTCTGGGACGCCCGAAGCCGGCTGCCGAGCGGGTTTACGATGCACGACACGTCGCATCGTCATCGTGGTCCCAAGCTCTACGTCGACTACCGCAACTGGGATGCCGACATTTATTTCTTCGAGGAGAAGGACGGCCACCTCGCGTCGCTGGAAAACTGCATCAACCCGGGCGATATCGCGCCATTCCCGCGCGCCTATTTTTTCCCTGTGCAACGCGCGGAATTCCTCGGCCAAAACACATTCGTGCCCGCGCAACCGGAAGCCTTGCTGCTTCATCACTACGGCTATCTGGGCGCCGACGGAGAGCGCGACCCCGTCACTCGTTACTTTCGTCCCCGCCGCATCCCGTCGTCGGATTGAACGAGTCGGTGCTTGTTTGCCACCGCGCGTCTCGGTGTATCGGTAATTCACCTACAGGCCAATCACCGGACGGAGCTGGGGCTCCAGCCCGACCTCCCATCGGCATTCCACCGGCCTCCCATTAAGCAGATCGTCAGGCCGGTTTCGCTGTCTTACTCGGCCGAATCGAATTTCTTTGTGGCCGGAGTCCTTGCGACGTCGCGCTGCAATTTCCTCCAACTGAACTCCTGTTCCTATGCACCTTGCTACCGTTCTAAATCTCGCCCGCATCGCGGGTCTCTCCGCGCTCGTCGTCTCGGCCGCGCACGCGCAGCTGTCGTTGACCGGTTATCTGACCGGCTCCTTCACCGACACGCCGGGCACACACGATACGATCTTCAACGCCCCCGACGGCAGCCAAGCATGGATTCGATCCGGCGTGCCTGAAACCGGCGCTGACTTCCAAACGGCGATCGAATTCAACCGAAAGGATTTCGCGAACGTCAGCGGCGGCTTGGTCGCCGATGATCTCTTCCGCGTCACCAACGGTCGGACCCTGCTCGGCACCACCGCCACGTCCGCTCATTTCGACCTGTGGCTCCATCTGACCGCGCCCAGCGGCCATTCGAGCCTTCTCACGCCGATCTCGTTCTCGATCGAGAACACGCCTAACGGCACCGGTAATGTTGACGACTTCTACGGGATCACCGCTTCGCCGATCGCGCCGTTCGAATACGCCGGCTATCGCGTGCAGTTTGAATTCGTTGCGCCGGCGTCGTTCGAGATCGCGGAAAATTCCTGGACGGACGTCGGCCAGCTCTACGTCAACTTCACGCCGGTCCCCGAGCCTTCCACTTACGCGGCGTTGGGCGCCGCCTTGCTTGTCGGAGTCGTCGCAGTTCGGCGCCTTTGCGTGCGCAGGGCCGAAGTGGCCGTGTGAGATTCGGATCTTTCGATCATCGATCATTCATCAAACGCAAAAGCCCGACGGCGCTCTGCCGTCGGGCTTTTCTTTGCTGGTTTTTTCTGTCCACTTACTCCGCGACCGCCGACTGCGACAAGTTGGTCGCCCGCTGCAAATGCTGCTGCAGCGACGGCAGGTGACGACTCGCGAACGATCGCACTTCGGAATCCTCTGCTTCTTTTGCCGCGCGTTCGAACAGCTTCACGTCAGCCTGGTGCTGATCCACCATCATCTTCATGTAGCTCGTGTCGAACTCCGCTCCCTGCTTGCGCGAGAGATTGCGGTAGTGGCGGTCGGATTGAACGTCCTGCGGAACCGTTGCGCTCAACGCTCCACCCGTTCCACTGGCGGCGCCCGATGTCGGCGCGCTCGTCGCTGTGCTTTGATTCGTCGGAATTCCACTCGCCGCCGGGGTTGAGGCCGTGCTCGCCGGGCCGGTCGCGCGCGGCGCTCCATGCGTCGTCGCCACCCCCGCGTTGGTCGAATCGCTCACGCCGCTGCCCGACATGCTTCGGTTCGCGTCCACCGACCGCGCACCGCCCGCCATCGCGCTCGTCGTCAACGAAGCCGCATTCTCCAGCTCGACGCCCTTCTTCTGCGCCAGCTGCACGAGTTCCTGCGACATGTTGCGATGCTCCGACGCGATTTGCTGCGCATAACTCCGCACTTCCGGATTGCTCGCTCGCTCGGCGGCGAGTTGGGAGAGCGCGATCTCCTTGTGATTGTCTTCCGCCGCCTTGCTGAGAAAGCGACGATCGGAACGCTTCAACGACTCTCCGCTGCGTTCGGCGGTCGTCATGCCCGTTTGCGCCGGCTCAGCCGTTCCGCGCACATCACTCGTAGCGCCGGCTGCCGAACGCGTTCCGATCATGTCGTCGTTCACGCCCGAATTAACGCCGCTCGCCGAGGGCGATTGCGTGGAGCGATCCGGCGCCGTGGCGGAAGTGGCCTGCGCCGCAGCGGGCACCGCGCACAAACAAACCGCGAGAAACGCAGCCGCCCACGCGGGAACGCTGCGATTGAATATCGATGAATAGGGGGTTGATTTCATAGCGGCGAACCGTAGCGCACGCAGAAATCCCTCGCCATGGGGCGAAGCGCCGGTGCGCCGGTCAGCCTGCTTCCCCGAGGGGACGCCCCATCATATCCGACCGAACTCGCGCAGGTTGGATTGATCTCCGGCTCGAATCTCGCACAGTCCCGCACGCCGCTGCGCCCGCACGATCCCCCTCTTAAATTCGCAGCCTCCACTCCATGTTGCCGTTCGCCTTCTCCATCTTCTCCGGAGCTTTTTTGCTCTTCGCCGTCCAGCCGCTCGTCGGCAAATACATCCTGCCTTGGTTCGGCGGCGGTCCCGGCGTCTGGGCCACGTGTCTCCTCTTTTTCCAAACGCTTCTGCTGGGCGGCTACGCCTACGCTCACTTTTCCGCCACGCGTCTTACGCCACGCCGACAAGCCGGCCTCCATCTCGCGCTGCTCGCCGTCGCACTCCTGCTGCTTCCCATCATTCCCGGCGCCCACTGGCGCCCGCAAGGCGACGAAGATCCAACCTGGCGCATTCTGCTCCTTCTCACCGCGAGCGTCGGTCTTCCCTATTTCGTTCTCTCCGCCACCGGCCCGCTCATGCAGCAGTGGTTCAGTCAAGCCCAGCCCGGACGCTCCCCCTACCGACTCTACGCACTCTCGAATCTCGGCTCCTTGCTCGCGCTCCTCGGCTATCCTTTCTACTTTGAGCGCGTTTTCACCCGGCAAACCCAGGCCAACCTCTGGTCGATCGGCCTCGGGATTTTCGCTTTAGGCTGCGTTTGGTGCGCCGTGCGTTTGTGGAAAACCGCACCCGCGGTTTCGCCCCTCCAGCCCGACGCCGCGCCTTCCTCCACTGAGATCGCCGAAACCGCGCCGCCATTCCTCGATCGCCTGCTGTGGTTCTCGCTCGCCGGCGTCGCCTCGATCATCCTCCTCGCGACCACCAACAAACTCAGCCAGGACGTCGCCGTCGTTCCGTTTTTGTGGGTGCTTCCGCTGAGCCTTTACCTGGTCACCTTCATCCTGTGTTTCGACCATCCGCGTTGGTATTCGCGCGAACTGTTCAGCGCCTTGTTCGCCCTCGGCGCATTGGTCGACATCTACCTGCTCTTCGCCGGCCACAACGCCCGCCTTCCCCAACAAATCATCGGCTACAGCGGCACGCTCTTCGCCGCCTGCATGCTGTGCCACGGCGAGCTCTTCCAACTGCGACCTTCGCCGCGCCACCTCACGTCGTTTTATCTTCACATCGCCGCCGGCGGCGCCGCGGGTGCCTTCTTCGTCGCGATCGTCGCCCCGCTCGTTTTCTCGCGCTACCTCGAACTTCAAATCGGCATCTGGCTGCTCACCTACTTGGTCGGCGCGCTCGCGTTTCGCCATCGGAGTCTCGCACTCGCATTCGGCACCGCCGCGGGCGCCTTCGCCGCCACTTTTATTCTCCCCTTTCTCGAGGCCACCGCCAGCCGGAGCGGCGATCGCTCGTTCTCCGTAATTTTCCAACAGATCCGCGCGTTCTACGCCGAACATTGGTCGTTCATCGCGTTCCTCGCCGCCGCATTCCTGATCGGCGTGCTCGATCGCCGCGGTTTCGTTCGTCAATGGCAGCTGCGCGTCGGCAACTTCCTCATGCTGTTCTCCGTCGGCATCGGCATCCTCTTCGTCGCCCAGGTGCGCAAGGATTCCGCCAGCGCGATCACGACGATGCGCAATTTCTACGGCGTCCTGAAGGTTTTCGAATACAACCGCGACCTTCCCGACCAGCACTACCACTCGCTCGTCCACGGCGTTACCTCGCACGGTCTCCAGTTTGCCTCCCCGCCGCAATCCAAGTGGGCAACCACCTACTACGGTCCCACGAGTGGCGTCGGCTTTGCGATCGATCATCTGCCCGCGCGCGAACCCTGGCACATCGGGCTCGTCGGCCTCGGCACCGGCACCGTCGCCGCTTACGGTCGCGCCGGCGATCGGGTGCGCGTCTACGAAATCGATCCGCAGGTCGAGGAGCTCGCGCGTTCGCGTTTCACTTACCTCGAAGACACCCCCGCCGAGGTCCATGTCGTCATGGGCGACGCGCGTCTTTCGATGGAACACGAGCTCGAGCGCAACGAGCCGCAACACTTCGACGTCCTCGCGCTCGACGCGTTCAGCAGCGATGCGATTCCTGCCCACCTTCTCACCGTCGAGGCGTTCTCCGCCTACTTCGCCCATCTCAAACCCAACGGCATCCTCGCGATCCACACGTCCAACCGCTACCTCGATCTCCAGCCCGTCGTCGAAACCGCTGCCGCTCACTTCGGCTACAGCACGGTCACGATCTCCGATTCGCCCGATGACAAGAACTGGTGGCTCTTCCGCAGCACGTGGGTCCTTGTCACGAAAAACGAAGCCATTCTCGGCAACGAACCCCTGCTCCTGGGCGCCGAGCCCGTCTCCGACCGCAAGGTCAGTCTTTGGACCGACGACCACACCAGCCTCTACGAGATCCTGAAATAGTCCTTAGTCCCGTCCTCGCGCTGTCTCTAGTCTCGTAGTCCCGTAGTCGGTAGTCCCGTAGTCGGTAGTCCCGTTCTCCGCGGATTTCCCTATTCCTCGCGCGCGGTTGGAACCAACCGCCCCGAGCGCGCACTGTGCCGCAACCCCGCGCCGTCATCCGCGACGCCGCGCGCCACGCACCCATGAAGCTCTCGGAATTTCTCCAAGGCAAATGGCTCGGTCACCCGTTGCACGCTGCCCTCGTGCACGTGCCCATCGGCGCCTGGCTCATCGCCTGCGCCATTGACGTCGCGTTCTTCGCCGACTGGATCGCCGGGCCCGTTCCTCTCCGTCTCGCCCAATACGCCGTCGCCTTCGGACTCCTCGGCGCGGTGATTTCGATTCCGCCGGGCTTGGCCGACTGGCTGCAGATCAAACCCGACAAACCCGCGAAGAAACTCGGCGTTTATCACATGCTGCTGAACGCCGCCTCCGCCGCGCTGTGGGGCGTCAACTTCGCCCTGCGTCTCGCCCACTCCGAAACGATCACGACTGCGATCCTTCTCACGTCTCTCGGCGGCACCGCGCTGCTGTTCGCCAGCGCCTACATCGGCTCGCTCCTGGTTTACGATCACGGCATCGGCGTCGCCCGCTTCTCCAAAAAAGAGCTTCGCCCGCGCGCCGTTCGCGCCGGCTCCCGCGTGCCCGACGAATCCTGATTCGCACCATGGCCTCAGCGAAAAATCTCCTCCTCGGCAAACCTGTGCGCAGTCCGCTGCACCCCGCGCTGGTGCACCTGCCGATCGCGCTCTTTCCGCTCAGCCTGCTGCTCGACGTGATAAGTTGGATACACCCCGACCCCGACCTGCATCTCGTCGCCGCTTCCTTCTATTGCATCTGCGCCGGTCTGATCACCGGACTCGTCGCCGGCATTTTCGGCTTCGTCGATTTTTCGGAAATCCGTCGCGACCATCCCGTGCGCAAGCCCGCGACGGTTCACATGATTCTAAACCTAGTCGCGCTCGGCGCCTTTGCCCTTGGCGCCGTCCTTCGCGCCAACCGCCTCGACAGCGAGCAAACTGCGATCCTGCCCGCCCTCATCTCATTCATCGGTGTGGGCCTTCTTTCCTACTCCGGCTATCTCGGCGGCCACCTTGTTTACGGCGAAGGTGTGGGCGTCGGCCGCCACCGCCACAAACCGCTTTTCCCCAACGAAACGCTCATCGCTCCACGCGGCGACGCCGTCATGGTCCCCGTGGCCGACTCATCCGCTCTCCCCGAAGCGGGCACGCTCCGCGTGAAAGTCGCCGACATCGCCGTCACGATCGCCCGCCACCAAGGCAAAGTTTACGCCGTGCAGGAATACTGCACCCACCGCTACGGACCGCTCTCCGAAGGCAAAATCGCCGACTGCGAAGTCACCTGCCCCTGGCACAACTCCCGTTTCGATCTCCGCACCGGCAAAGTCACCGCCGGCCCCGCCAAGATCGATCTCAAGACTTTCCGCTGCGAAGAACGCGACGCCCAAATCTGGCTCGAGTCGCCGGCGAAATAGTTCGATGCAGTTCGCCCGTCCGTCCCGGTGAACGATGTGCGAGCGCATCGTCCGGTGTGTCCTCGCGACTGCCACTCGCCAAAGCTTACGCGGTGTAGACACCTTTCATCTTTCATTAACGGCGTCGCGCTCATCGAAATTTTCGACGTGCCCTGAACCCAGCGCCGCCGAAACTCACTCCATCTTCGGCAGCGCCGCGTCGATCTCCGGACTCTGCGGATGATTCCGCTTGTCCTTCCGCTTCCCGTGACGCCGCTCGAGCTGCCGGTCGAGTTTCGCCACCAACGCGTCCGCCACATCGTAGGCATCCTTGCCTTCCGCCGACGCCACTAAATCGGGACCCGAAATCTCGATCTGCCCCGTCGCAGTGAAATGATGTTCCGTGCCCATTGTCTGGTCTTTTTGGATACGCACGTTCACGCGGATGATGTAGTCGTTATGCCGCAGCAGGACCGCGAACTTATCGTGCAGCGCGTTGTGCATCGCCTCGGTCAGATCGAAGTGGATCGCCTGCAGTTTCAGTTTCGAGGGAACGGCATCGAGTTCGGGTGTCATGCGGCGTCAGACACATCGATCGCCTCACCGTTCTAGCCGGCCGCGCGGTAATCCGTTTTCACCGGCCCGTCTGATCGACCCGATTGATTCCCGCCGACGTCGCCGGAGATTCTCCGGCCATCACGCGCTGTTTTTAGAAAATTTTACGGGAAGCGTTTGCAACGACTTGCATCTTTATCAGCTCTCCCGACGACTGCGTCCTGCCCTTCACAACTGTCAGCCGCGTAACCGGCTCCACACCGTTTACCGCTCCACGGCGAATTTTCTCCCGTTGCACAGAGCATTCCCAAGGGCGCTCCCGCAAGACTCACTCCGCGATTGTCGGAGAACGCCCGATGTGGCGCATAGGAGGAATGCCCATGTTGCCTCGTCGTTGGTTCTTCGCGCTGCTCGGCCTCTTCCTGGTCGCGCTCGGTCTCGATCTGTATTTCTCCCACCGGATCTCGTCCTCCACTCGCGCCGCCGACGCCGAGCGCATCGGGCTCGCCGAATTTCTCGCCGCCGCCAACACCGGACAACTCACCGACGGCCACATCGTCTATCGTGGCCACGCACTCGGCCTCGCCGATGTATCCGCAACGCTGACACAGGCCGACGCCACCCGTCATGTCCGCAGCACCGGCCGCCTCACCGACTCCGATCTCGCCACCTTGCGCGCGCATCACTTCGTCGAGGACGACGCCGCCTCGTTCGCCGCTGCCAAATCCCTCACCGCCGCCGAGCGCACAGCTAAAATCGTCCACGTCGCCACTCCGCCTCTCGGCATCGTCACCCTCATCGCCGGTCTCATCGTCGTCATTCAACGCTACGGCAACCGCTTCGCTGGCTTCTCCGCCCAACGCCTCCGCCCCGCTGCTTCCGCCGTTAAATTTTCCTCCGTCGCCGGCTGCGATGAAGCCAAGGACGAAGTTCACGAGGTCGTCGAATTTCTCCGCGATCCCGCCCGCTTCCGCGAAACCGGCGGCCGCATGCCGAAAGGCGTTCTCCTCGTCGGGCCCCCGGGCACCGGCAAGACGATGCTCGCCAAAGCCGTCGCCGGCGAAGCGAAAGCCAAGTTCTACAGCCTCAGCGGTTCCGACTTCGTCGAAATGTATGTCGGCGTCGGCGCCTCGCGCGTCCGTTCCCTCTTCAAGAAAGCCCGCGAGTCCGCTCCGAGCATCATCTTCATCGACGAAATCGACGCCATCGGTCGCCAGCGCGCCGGCGGCGACACCAGCGGTGCGCAACAAGAGCACGATCAAACGCTCAACGCCCTCCTCGTCGAAATGGACGGCTTCAAATCCGACGATGCCGTCGTCGTCTTCGGCGCCACCAACCGCCCCGACACCATGGACCGCGCGTTGCTCCGCCCCGGTCGTTTTGACCGGCAGGTTTCCGTCGGCCTCCCCGATCTCGCCGGCCGCGTCGCCATCCTCCAGGTCCACGCCGGTGCCGTGAAACTCGACGCCTCCGTCGATCTCAACGAAATCGCCAAAGCCACTCCCGGCTACTCGGGCGCCGATCTCGCCAATCTCCTCAACGAGGGCGCCATCCACGCCGCGCGCAATCGCCGTCCGACCATCACGATGGCCGACCTCGACGAAGCCCGCGACAAGATCAACTGGGGCCGCGAAACCCGCCGCGCCATGACCCCGCACGACAAAAAGGTCATCGCGTATCACGAAGCTGGACACGCCCTCATGCAGGTCATCTCCGGCGAGGACGCCATCAAGCTCCACAAGGTCACCATCATCCCCCGCGGCCGCTCGCTCGGCAGCACGCACTTCACCCCGGAACGCGATCTCTTCAACTACTCGCGTGAGCAACTCGTCGCCAAGCTCCGCTGCCTCATGGCCGGCCGCGTCGCCGAAGAGCTTGCCCTCGGCAGCATCACCAGCGGCGCGTCGGGCGACATCCAGGAAGCCACCAAAACCGCGCGCCAGATGGTGTTCGAATGGGGCATGTCCCCGCTCGGTTTCATGGCTCTTTCGCGCAGCGAGGGCGAAGAATCGCTCGCCAGCCCGCAGACATTCCACGAGGCCGAGCGTCACGTGCGTGACCTCCTCGACGGCAATTACGCCGCCACCACGGAAGCGCTCTCGCAAAACCGCACCGCGCTCGACGCCATCGCCGAAGCGCTCATTGCCCGCGAAACCATCTCCGGCGACGACGTTCGCCAGATCATCGCGCAGCTCCGTCGGCAAGACGCCTGAGGCCCTGCGGAGGATTTCGCTGGGTGCGACGCACGGGCGCCGCGCCCAGCATCACTTTGTTCGAAGGCCGGTCTGTCGTTTCACCCAAACGACACCCGCGCTCCAGCTGCGGTCGTTACCCAAACGAAAACTCAATCGCAGCCATGAAGAAATCTTCGAAGTTTAATCTCATCGTCGCCGCCCTCTGCGCCGGCCTCCTCACCGCCTCCGCCCAATCTTCCGGCTCCGCCGGATCCGGCAGCGGTGCCACCGGCTCAGGCGCCAGCGGCTCCACGAGCACCGGTTCATCCGCGGGCGGCAGTTCCACCAACAGCAGTTCCACCTCCGGGTCCTCCAACACCAACTCCGGCTCGATGTCCGGCACCCGTTCGACCACCGGATCCGCCACCGACAGCAGTAGCACCGGCGCAAACGCCAGCAGCACCAATACCGGCTCCGGCGCCACGTCCGGCGATCGCATGAACAGCGCCGGCAACACCACCGGCAGCAATCTCAACCCTGGGGACCGCTCCTCCGCGACCGGCTCAACGTCGAATACCGGCACGACCACGACCGGCAATCGAACCGGCAGCAATCCCTCGGGCGCCATGGGCACCGATCGCAACTCGAGCGCGACCGGTTCCACCGCCACCGGCGCCTCCACCGGTTCAACCGCGAACCGCGGCGCAACCACCGGCAGCACGAACGCCTCGAACTCCTCCATGACGCGCGGCGCCAACACCGGCGCGGCCACGTCCACCGACACGAGCGTTGCCCAATCTAGTCTCGCCAACCGCATGGCCGCCCCCGATCCCGTGCGCGTAACCGAAGCCCCGCCGAGCGCGCGTCCCGAAGTCCGCACGTCCGCGCCCAGTCAAAACCACACCTGGGTGAGCGGCGGCTACGAATGGCGTAACGGCCAATGGCAATGGCGCAGCGGGCAATGGGCTGTTCCACCGCGCAGCGGTGCCACGTGGGTTCCCGACCGCTACGACACGTCTTCCCAACAGTGGACCGGCGGCTACTGGAACTCCGGCACCGACCAGCAACAATCTTCACAGCGACGCTGACGCGTTACTGTGTGTGTGACCCGCGGGGGGGGGGGGGGGGGGGGGGCGCCCCCCCGCCGCCCCCCCGCG
>JAEZGX010000017.1 GCA_023416735.1 Verrucomicrobiota bacterium
TTGCCAAGAAGTACACGAACCGCGGCCTCTCGTTCCTCGACCTGATCCAGGAAGGTAACATGGGTCTGATGAAGGCCGTGGAGAAGTTCGAGTACCGCCGCGGCTACAAGTTCTCCACTTACGCGACCTGGTGGATCCGCCAGGCCATCACCCGCTCGATCGCCGACCAAGCCCGCACCATCCGCATCCCGGTCCACATGATTGAGACCTTGAACAAGGTCATGCAGGTGCAAAAACAACTCCTCCAGGAATACGGCCACGAGCCGACCCCGGAAGAGGTCGCCGACGAAATGAATCTGCCCGTCGAGCGCGTGCAGCAGATCATGAAGATGGCGCAACAGCCCATCTCGCTCCAATCACCCGTTGGCGATGGCGACGACACGAGTTTCGGCGACTTCATCGAGGACAAATCCGCCGAGAACCCTTACGACATGACGGCGTTCTCGCTCCTCCGCGAGAAGATCATCGACGTCCTCGACTCCCTCACCGAACGCGAACGTCGCGTCCTTTCCCTCCGCTTCGGCTTGATCGACGGCTACAGCCGCACGCTCGAAGAGGTCGGCAAGCAGTTCAAAGTCACTCGCGAGCGCATCCGCCAAATCGAGGCCAAGGCCCTCCGCAAGATGCGCCACCCGACGCGCATCCGTCAGCTGCACGGCTTCTTCGACGCCGAGCAAATCGACAACGCGCAAAACCTCATGAAGGTCGCCGCCACCAGCGGACTGCCCGCGCGCCCGCCCGGCGCCGGTCTCCCCCCGGGCTTCCCCCCACCCAAACCTTGAAAAAAGGGCGCCGTTCACCGGCGCCCTTTTTGTTTTCCTTTCGCGTTTGTCCTCGCGACGCGTTCACGCGCCACAAAACCGCTTTCCCTCTTTACAGCCCTTTCCGGCGGCATACGGTGCCACTCATGGCTACTCCCACTCTGCAACTCGCAGCCTTCGGCATCGGCGGCATGGAATTGGTGCTGATCCTCGCCCTTGCGCTTCTGTTGTTCGGGGGTGCCAAGCTCCCTTCGCTCGCGAAAGGTCTCGGCCAATCCATCAAGGAGTTCAAGAAGGCCACCAAGGACGAAGAAGAAGCGAAGGAAGAGCAGAAGAAGGAAATCACTCACTAAGCGATCCGCCTTCATCTCCCGTAGAATTCGATCGCGCCACCGGCGCGCTTTTTGTTTTTGCGGTGCAGCTTGTCGGGCGGGTTATCCCGCCTGCCGGTTCGCAACTACCCCTCCAGTCCTTCCTCGTTTCCTTCCTCCACTCTCTCCCGCAACCACGCGCGAAACTCGTCCGTTTGCTTCGGAGTGCCCAGCACCAGCACCTCGTCGTCCGCCTGAATCCTCTCGTCTGCGCTCGGATTCAACATCCGCGCTCCCCGCCGATTCACGCCCGCGATCTGCACACCGAAAGTTTTCGTCGGCGCGATCTCGCTCAACGCCATCCCCACTGCCTGGCTCCATTCCGGCACTTTCATCGACTCCATCTGCACGTCTTCGAAAACCGATTCGAGGACCGTCGTATCCGACACCCGCGCGAGCAATTCCCTCGCCGCTTGCACCTGCTCCGCGCTGCCCATTAGCAACACGCGATCGCGCGGAAACAGCACCGTATCGGGCGTTGGCAGCGCCATCATGTAGCCCTGCCGATCAATCCCCACGACGGAACATCCCGTCGTCGCCCTCAGGTCGAGTTCCGCGATCGTCTTCCCCTGCGCATCCGTGAGATCCGGCAGCACGCAATCAAGGATTCGCACATTCCACGCCTCATGCCGTTCGAGCCACGGCGCCGACGAATCGGCCATCTTGCTCTCCGCCGAGCTTATCACCGTTTCCAACTCCGCCTCCAAATGGCTGTGCCAGTAAATCAACCGCTGCCTCAGCACCAGAATCGCCCCGATCGCCACCAAAGCGCTCGCGAGCAACAGCAGTCGCGCCGTCCCTTCCAGCGGCAACAGCGCCACAAGCCACAAAAATAACAACACTCCCGCCACCGCCTTCAACGCCGCCTCCACCGTCGGCGCTGCCTTTCGCCCGCGCTTCGACCCTGCCGTTGCCGCCTGCGAAAACATCAGCGAGAGCGCCGAGATGTTGCGCCAGATTGCCACCAGCGGCGCGATCAACAACACGCCCAGCAACACCCAGAACATCACCTCGGGTCCGCGCGGAAACAGCCAGTCCTCCCCGACCCATCCCACGATCGCCTTCAGCATCTGTCCTGAAAAAATCAATACGCCGCTCACCAGCGCCACTTCCGTCCCGATCTGGATAAATCGTTTCCGTGAGAGCAGCCACAACCGGTTGCGCCGCTGGCGCGCCGTGAGCCGTTCCAGCCGGCCTTGATAATACCGCACCCAATCCATCAGCCATCGCGGTTGCCGCGCCACGACGAAGCCGGCAATCGGCTCCGATCGCTTGATCAACACCGGCGCCGCCAGCGTCGTGATCAACGACACCCCCACCGCCAGCGGATAAAATCGCGCCGGCAACACCGCCGCTCCCACGCCGAGTTGCGCGATGATGAACGAAAACTCGCCAATCGGCGTCACGCACAACCCCGCGCGCAACCCTTCCTTCACCGGCGTTCCGATCAACGTCAGGGACAGCGCACTCGCCAGCGGACGCACCACCAGCACAAACGCGCTCACTCCCACGATCAGCCCCGCGTTCTCCCACAGCGCCTGCGGATCGATCTGCATCCCGATCGCCACGAAAAACACCGCGCTAAAAACATCCCGCATCCCTTCGAAGGTTCGCTCGACCTGATGCCGGTGCGCCGTCTCCGCCACGATCGTCCCGAGCAAAAACGCCCCGAGCGCCAGCGAGTGTCCCGCCTGCTGCGCCACAAACGCCAGGCCGAACAAAAGCGCCGCGATCCCCAGCGTCTGTAACTCCTCCGATGCCACCACCCTCATCCGCCGCAACAACCACGGCACGAGCAACAATCCACTCACGCCCACCAGCGCCACAAACGCCGCGAGCATCCCCACCGTCGACCACACCGGCGCCGCCCCCGCCCCACTCGCACCGCCGATCTGCACGATTGAATTCAGCAGCGTCAGCATCACCACCGCCACGACGTCCTCGAGCACCGTCATCCCCAACGCCAGTTGTCCAAACCGCTCATGCGTCACCGCCGCTTCCTGCAACAACTTCGAGATGATCGCCGACGACGACACCATCAGCATCGCCGCCAGGAAAAGCGTCTGCGTTCCCGACCAGTCCAACCCCGCCCCCAACACCCGCGCCAAATAATAAACCGCCACCGACGCCCCCCCCGTCGCCACCACCACCGACATCCCAAGCCGCCTCAGCCGCCGCAAACTCAACCGCATCCCGATCGTGAACATCAGGAACACCAACCCGAGTTGCGCCAGCGTCTCCACATTCGCCGGATTCGCCATGAACGGAAACGCCTGCGTGTGCGGCCCCACCACCATCCCCGCCACCAGAAATCCCGCCACGACCGAGAGCCCGATGCGTTTGCACAGCCACCCCACCGCTCCGGCCACCATCAGGATCACCGCCAAATCTCGAATGAAATAGGTCCCTTCCATGATGTTGGCGCCTCAACACCCTGCAAATTCCCGCGCTCGTCAATCCATCTCCCATCTGTCTCGTTAACACGGATACGGCCGAGCGAACTTGCTTGCGCAACTCACCGATTCCCTCGTTGACACTCCCTCCGGCCGGCGATTCGGTTCCGTCGGCGGATACGCCGCCTCTTCACGTAAACATGGCCAACTTTCTCGGTTACTTCTCGAACGACATCGGCATCGATCTCGGCACCGCGAACACACTGGTCTACGTGAAAGACAAAGGGATCGTCCTCCGCGAACCCTCCGTTGTCGCCCTCGATACCGCCACGCGCAAGGTTCGCGCCGTCGGCGACGAGGCCAAACGCATGCTCGGCCGCACGCCCGGCAATATCACCGCCATCCGCCCGATGAAGGACGGCGTCATCGCCGACTTCGACGTCACCGAGGCGATGCTCCGTTACTTCATCGGCAAGGTTTCCACTTCTTTCCGCGCGCCGCCGCGCGTCGTCATCGCGATTCCGTCGGGCATCACCGCCGTCGAAAAACGCGCGGTGATGGACTCCGCCACGCACGCCGGCGCCCGCAAGGTCATCACCATCCCCGAGCCCATGGCCGCCGCGATCGGCGTCGGTCTCCCGATCGACGAACCCGCCGCCAACATGATCGTCGATATCGGCGGCGGCACCACCGAGATCGCCGTCATTTCGCTCAACGGCATTGTATTTTCAAAATCCATCCGCGTCGCCGGCGACGAGTTGGACATGGCGATCATCAATTACATGAAGCGCGCCTACAATCTCCTCATCGGTGAACGCACCGCGGAAGAGATCAAATTGCGCGTCGGCTCCGCCTACCCCCTCGAGGAAGAGCTCACCATGGAGGTCAAGGGCCGCGATTCCGTCGCGGGTCTCCCGAAAACCATTCACATCACGTCGCAGGAAATCCGCGAAGCGCTCGCCGACACGATCGCGGCGATCGTCGACGCCGTTCGCGTGACGCTCGAACGCTGCCCGCCGGAACTTTCCGCCGACCTCGTCGATCGCGGTTTCGTCATGGCCGGCGGCGGCGCTCTCATCCGCGGCATCGACAAACTTCTCTCAGAAAAGACCGGCCTCCCCGTCACGATCTCGGACGACCCGCTCTCCGCCGTCGCCAACGGCACGGGCGCCGTCCTCAACGATCTCAGCTGGCTGATGCAGAACGTCTGAGGCACCGCACCACGCGCCAAGGTTCCAAATAACAAGTCCCAGGTAACAAGATTCGCTCCGCCCCGAGCCGCATCTTGAAACTTGCTACTTGATACTTGTTACTTCGCCCGTGCCTTCCCGCCGCCTCGACCAAGCCCGCCCTTTCTTCACTCTGGGCCTGCTCGTCGTCGCGTGGCTCCTGATCCCTGCCGCGTTTAAATCCTTCACCCGCGCTTCGTTCTTCGAACTCACCGCGCCCGTCACCGTCAGCGCATCCTACGCGCGCGACCTTCAGGAATACTGGTCCCTCCGCGCCCATTCGAAAGGCGATCTCATCGAAGCGGGCCGCGACCTCGCGCGTCTCAACGCCTCCTACTCCCTTTCCGTCCAACAAAATTCCGAACTACGCGCGCAGGTCGAGCGCCTCGAACAGCTTCTCCGTCTTCCAGCTTACACCAACTTCCGCTCCGAACACGCGCGCGTCGCCCGGCGCGATTTCTCCGCGTGGTGGCAGCGCATGACCCTCCGCAAGGGCGCCAACTACGGCATCACCGTCGGTGCGCCAGTCGTGTTCAGCGGCGGCGTTGTTGGCCGCGTCACCGAGGTCCACGCCTACACGTGCATCGTCGATCTGATCAGCAGCCCGACGATCCGCATCGCCGCATTCGTCGAGAGCGACGACCGGCCCATCAGCTTCCAAGGTGGCGTCAACCCCGCCTTCGGCCCCGCCCGAGGCCTCCTGGAATTCGTTCCGCTCGACATCCACGCCACTCCGGCCGCGCCGCGTCGCCTCGTCACCTCCGGTCTCGGCGGCGTCTTCCCGCCGGGTCTCGCTCTCGGCGAGGTTACCAAAACCGAACCGAGCACCGATGGGCTCTTCAAATCCGGCGAGGTCTCTCTCGATCCACGCCTTTCCACCCTGACCGAGGTCACCATCCTCGTCCCCCTCGATCCCGCCGGCTCCTAACCCTGGCCCGCCCGTTCCGTCGTGCGCTCCGCTCTAGCCCTTACGCTCACGCTTTTCCTGCTCGGGATCTTTCTCGCGCAACTCAACCACGCGCTCAGCGGTTGGGGAATCTATCTCTGGCTGGGCGGGCTCTTCGTCACGCACGCCGCGCTCGCGCCTGACGCCCGCGGCGGCCGCACCGCCGCCTTTCTCGGCGGCCTCTTCCTCGATTGCACCACGCCAGTTGCATTCGGCACCCACGCCCTCTTGTTTGCGGCCGCCTACACGCTGGTGTTTCGTTTGCGCGATCGCGTTTCACGCGACGAAAACACCGCGCGCATCGTCCTTGCGCTCGTCACCAATCTCGCCCTGTTCCTCGTGTTTTCCTTCTTTCAATCCCGCCAACTTCCCGCCTCCGCCACGTTCTGGTCGCGGGTCGCCGTCGATCTCCTCTGCTCCCAAGTCGTCCTCGTCCTCATCACGCCTTGGTTCTGCGCTCTGCAGGCCCGCACGCTCGATTTAGCCGACACTTTCGCCGCCGCTTACGAACGTCGTTTTAGCTGACGCCCTCCTCGCGTGCCCGCTCCCGTCTCCACGATCGAAACCAATCTCGCCGAGCGCTCCGGCAGCCTCGTCGAAACGCACCGCAGCTACGATCCGCGCATCGTCTTCTTCTACTTCGTCCTCGCCGCACTGCTCCTCACGCTCGCCGGCGGTCTCGCCTATCAGCAACTCTTCAAAACCGACCTCTATCACGAGCGCGAACGCGTCCAAAACCAGCGCCGCGTCCTCGTCCCCGGCCCGCGCGGAAACATCTTCGATCGCGAGGGCCGCCTGCTCGTCGGCAATCGTCCGCGGTTCGCCGTTGTGCTTTACCTCGACGAACTTCGCTCCGAGTTCCGCCGCGAATACATCCGCGTCCGCCGCAATTACCGTCAATCCGGCGACAAGGATCTCCCGACCTCCTCCCAAATGGAGCAGATTGCCCGCGCCTCGGTCGTCCAGCGCTACCTCGATCAGGTCAACACGATCCTCGGCCGACACGAGCAGGTCGACAGCCTCGATCTCCGCAAACACTTCCGTCGCGAACTCCTGCTTCCTTACACGTTGATCGGCGATCTCGCCCCCGAGGAATACGCGCGCCTCGTCGAAAGTCTGCCCGTCCGCTCTCCCCTCCAGGTTTATACGTCCAGCACGCGTTACTACCCCTACGGTTCCGCTGCCGCTCACACCCTCGGTTACGTCAGCATCAATCCCGACATCGACGACGAAAACGTCCCGGGCGAAGACCTCACGACCTTCAAGATGAAGGGCAGCATCGGCAAAACCGGCCTTGAAGCGTCTTTCGACGCCAAGCTCCAGGGCGAATCCGGCGGCACCATTTTCCGCGTCGATCCCTCCGGCTATCGCGTCAATCCCCCGCTCGAAAAACGCCTCCCCGTCCAAGGCCAGAGCATCACCACTTCGCTCGACATCGATCTCCAACTCGCCGCCGAAGAAGCCATCGGCATCACCGAATACCCGGGCGCCGCCGTCGCCCTCGACGTCCGCACCGGCGAGGTCCTCGCCCTCGCCAGCAAACCCGACTACAACCTCGGCGACACGTCACCGATGATCACCCGCGCGACGTTCTCCGAGATCGAATCCCGCGGCGCCTGGCTCAATCGAGCCGTCCAAGGCCTCTACCCGCCCGGCTCCACCTTCAAAATCGTCACCGCTCTCGCCGGCCTTCGCCAAAACACCATCGCTACCGACTCCGAGGTCGAATGCACCGGCTATTTCCGTGTCGGCCAGAATCGCCTCATGCCGTGCAACGGCGGACGCGGCCACGGCCACATGACGTTCCCCAATTCGCTCACGATGAGCTGCAACGTATTTTATTATAAATACGGCATGGACACCGGCATCGAAGCGATCGCCGCCGAAGCCCGCCGCTTCGGCTTGGACCGGCCCACCGGGATCGAACTTCCTTTCGAAGCGCGCCGGATGGTGATCGGCGACATCGAATGGAAGAGAAAAGTCCACGATCAAGGCTGGTTCCCCGGCGACACCGCCAACTCTTCCATCGGTCAGGGCTTCCTCGCCGTCACGCCGCTTCAAATGGCGGTTGTCACCGCTTCCTTCGCTCGCGGCGAACTCCACACCACGCCCACCCTCCTCCACGATCCCAATCGCCCGCGCCAGCAATCCGAACCACTCGGCATCTCCCCGCAACAATACGCCACCATGCTGCAAGCGATGGAGGAATGCACCGTTCGCGGCACCGCGAAAATTCTTCAGATCGGCAAAATCCCCGATCTCCGCATCGCCGGGAAAACCGGCACCGCTCAGGTCCGCACTCGCGAGGGCACGCTGAATCTCGCCTGGTTCATTTGCTTCGCCCCGGTCGAGAAACCGGAGATCGCGATCGCCGTGATGATCGAAGGCGACACCCCCGGCGAAGAAGTTGGCGGCGGCCGCATCGCCGCCCCTGTCGCGCAATCCATTCTCCGCAAGTGGAAGGAAAAAAAGAGCGCCCCGCGCCCTTTCATCCCGCCCATTTCCACCTCCTGAATTTCCCGTTGATGAAGACGCGGTGCCCTCACCGCGAAATCTTCCTCGCTCCACGCCACGCCTTTCGAGCCCGTCGAAACACGGCCTTCGTATCCGTCCAAGTCCCCCGCGCCCCGAATCGCAACCGCTCCAGTTCGCGCGCCACGCGTTCGCACTCCGCATCGCCCCCCCGGCATGCCTGTAGCCGCCGCAACCATCGGCCGGCCTCCCCGCGCACCGCATCCAAACGCCTCCGCTTGCTCCAACGTCGCGGATTCAACCAGCTGTATCCAAATCTTCGCCACGTCCACGCGATCGTCAGGACCACCGTCGCCCCCGCCAGCAACCATCCCCCTTTCGCGCCCTCCCACGGTTGCGTAATCCATTCCCGCGCCTTCGCTCCCGCGTCGTCGATCCACGCTCGCAGTCGCGCCCCGATGTGCTCCGTCGCGTCCTTGACCGCGCGCAAGGTCTCGAGCTGTGACTGCTGATCGAAGTTCACGATCCGCCGATACCAAAACACCCGCAGGCTATCCAGGCGCGCCGTCCAGCTCCGATCCAGCCGTTGCGCCAATCCTTCCTCGCCCGGCACCTGCTGCGCCGCCGCTGCGGTCGCTCCCGGCGTCGGATCCGCTCGCAGCCACGACTTGGTCGCCGCGTCGAAGATTTCCACCCACGCGTGCGCGTCCGAATTCCTCAGGGTGAAATTATTCGAATACGCATTCCACGATCCTCCGCGAAACCCCGTCACCACGCGCGCCGGAAATCCCGCCGTCCGCGCCAGCAGCACCAGCGCTCCGGCAAACAACTCACAATGGCCCCCGCCGTCTGACCGCATCCACCGCACGAGCGGATCGCCCGGTCCACTCGGCACCGCCGGCGTCAACGAATACCCATGCCGCCGCTCCAGCCACGCTTCCGCCCTCCGCGCAAATTCTCCTGCATCCAAATTCCCACTACGCTCACCTGAAATCTCGCGCACGACGTCCTCCAGCACCGCGCGATCCGCCTCGTCCACCTCGACGCTCAATGTCGCCCGCCCCAGTCCGCTCTCGCGGCCTTCCTTCCATTGCGCCGCAAACCCTTCGTCCGCCAGCCGGCCGTCCGCATCCATTCCTTCCACTCGATACGCCGTCATCGACACCGGATCGTCGCGCAGCGCCAGCACGCGCAGCGCGCGCGAATACCGAAAATTCTGCCGCTCCCGAAACTGCACCCGTTCGAACGCCCCAAGCAGCGGCAGATATCGGCTCACCCCTGACTCCAGATAAAACGTCCAATACCCTGCCGCTTCTCCCGGCGACGCTCGCCCCGCCGGAAAATCCGTGCCCGCCCATTCGCGTCCAAATCCCCCGGCCCTCAATCCCGCCGACAATCGGAAGGTCCCGTCGCGATATTCATCCAGCACCATCATCCGCCAATAGGGCGACGCGGGAATCAAACCCGGATCCGACACATCCACACTCAACGCCACGCTGTTGTCCTGCGTGATCTCCGTCACGTCCCCGAATCGAATCGAATCGCTGAAGCCCGTCCGCGCCTTCTTCGACATGAATCGCTCCAGAAAAAATCCTCCCTCCAACTGAAACCTCGGAATCGCCAGAAACAGCAGCCCCGCCAACACCACCAGCGCCCCGAACAAACCGCTCCCCAGCGCGACCACCCGCCAATCCGTCGCGCGCCGCACCCGCCCCAACAACCGCATCCACTTCACGCCCTTCGCCCATCCGGGCGCGCCGTCCTCCTTGCTCTCTGCTCCCTGGCTCGCGCCGCCTTCCGTCATCGTCACCACCAACAAGAACACCAGCGCGCACCCAACGAACGCCAGGATGTGCGCAACGAAGGTCACCGCCACCGACAACACGCCCGCCACCACGATCAGGAAAAGCCCCAACACCACCAGCTGCAGATCGTCGCGCTTTTTTCGATACATCACGCTGCGATACAGCAGCAGCAGCAAATCCAGTCGCACGATCGCCGGCAGCAGCTCGCCTGACCACCAAAGATCCGCCGCGAAAAACGCCGCCACCACCGGAAACGCCAGCCGATGCACCCCGTTCGGCACGCGCCCGATCCAATCCGGCTTTGCGATCCCCACCACCACGGCCAACGCCGTCAGGCCCGACAGCGTCCACGCGTCCACATCGAGATAAAACACCGTCGCCACCGACAACAACGTCAGCACCCCGCCAAGCAGCCATCGCAGCTGCTGCAGTTCATCGCTGGTCAATTGCGTGCGCGTTTTCATCACATCGTGAGCACGGAGAACCTTCCCGCTCCTCACGCCACCGCCATTCTCCTTCCCTCCACCAACGCCTCCACATTGCGCGCTCCCTCCGGCGCAAAGGTCACCAAATTCCTCCGCAAGCCCACGCCATTCCGCGCCGCCTCCGGCTTCATGTTTTCGCGCTCTTCGATCGGCGCCACCGCGGCGAGTTGATCCAGAAAGCTCTCCAAATCCCGCACGCGCCGCACCGGCCGCGGCGGCTCCGCATCGATCGCGACACTCGCCAGTTTCCCCGCACGAAACAGATCCTCGGCCAGCGTCGCCGCGAAACTCAGCAGCAATTCGAACTGCTCCGCCCGCACCCAGCGTTCGTCCCGCGTATCCACCCAAATCGAATACTCCTGCGTATTCTCCGCCGCAAACTGCCGCACCAGCAACCGCCCGGTCCGCGCACTCGCTTTCCAGTGAATCAATCGGTGCGAGTCGCCCAGCTCATATCGCCGCAACGCCAGCAAATCGCTTCCGCCTCCCACCCGCGACACCCGCTCTCCGCCCGCCTGCTGTCGCGCCGCCGGCACCGCGACCCGCCGATACTCGACTGCCGCCGGCCACACCAACGCCTCCACATTCTCCGCTGCCGCGAAGCTCTTCTTCAGAAACCCAAACGGGAACAGCGACCCCACGCTCTCCAACTCCACCCGCAGCGGCCCGCGTCGCTTCGGTTTGAAAATCCACTCGATCCTCGCCTCCCCCGCCGGATCCAGCCGTGTATCCAAAAAAACCTGCTCCCGCGCCTCCGCCGTTTCGATCTGTTCCAACGCCGCCTTCACGTCCGCACTCCGCGCCGAAAACGTCGTCTCCGCCTTCCCCGGACCGCCAAACGCCACCGCCCGCGCCGCCAGATCGAACCACAGCCCATACGTCGGCAACACCCGCTTTTCACTCTTCAACCGCAACGCCACCACCGCCTCCTGTCCCACACGGAGCGGCGCCGCCACGCCCAACGTCCAGCGCACCCGCCGAAAATTCAGCCACGACAACACGCCGCTCAGCACCAAGCACCCGAGCATCAACGCCAGCGTAATGAAGAGAATGTTGTTGCCCGCGTTATACGCCGCCAGCCCAACCCCGAACGAGAGCGCGATCAACAACACGCCCGACATCGTCGGCGCAATCCGCCGGGTCCGTCGCGGATAAATTAAAGACCACAACAGCCCGCTCCAAAATCGCGAAGGCGATGGTCCCGGATCTTTCATGCGCGCGGCCGATCAGGTTTCGAAACTCCCTGGAACCGATCTTGGTCCTTGAGCTTGCGGCCTCACATTCAAACCGGCGCCGGAATGACTGACAAAATTCGCCGCAGCGCCGCGCCCACCGTTCTCCGCTCCTCCAGCGCATCGCTCGTTTGCCTCGCCAGCCCCAGCCGATGCGCGAGCACCGGCGCGACCAATTCGGTCATATCTTCCGGCAGCACGAAATCGCGCCCGTTCAACAGCGCCCGCGCCTGCGCCGCCGTGCGCAGCGCCAATCCTCCCCGCACGCTCACTCCGGCGCGAAACTCCGTGTCCGTCCGCGTCGCCGTCACGATCTTCAACACATAATCGAGCACACTGTCCTCCACGAACACCCGCGCCGCCGTCGCCTGGATTCTCAGCAACGCTTCCCGCGTCAACGCCGGCTCGAGCGCAATCGCATCGTAGCTCGTGTGCGCCGTCCGCAAGATCTCCATCTCGTCTCCAGGTTGTGGATACCCCATCTGCAGCCGCATCAGAAAGCGGTCCATCTGGCTCTCCGGCAGCGGAAAGGTCCCTTCGTAATCCACGGGATTCTGCGTCGCGAACACCATGAAGGGCGCCCCCACCGCATGCGGCTCTCCATCCACCGTCACCCGTCCGCGATCCATCACTTCCAACAACGCCGACTGGGTCTTTGGCGTCGCCCGATTGATCTCGTCCGCCAGCACGATGTTCGCAAACACCGGCCCTTGCTTGAACACAAAGGTCTTCACCGTCTCGTCGTAAATCGCCACGCCCGTCACATCGCTGGGCAGCAAATCGCTCGTGAACTGAATCCGCGAAAACTCCCCGTCCAGCGATCTCGCCAGTGTATAAGCGAGCGTCGTTTTTCCCACGCCGGGCAAATCCTCGATCAACACATGCCCTCCTGCGACTAGGCACACGAGCACCTGATCGATCACGTCGTCCTTGCCTTTGATCGTCCGTCGCATGCTCGCGCGCAGCGCATCCAGCTGCCGTCGCGCCGCCGCCACTTCATTCGCCGCGAGAGTTTCGCTCATGGGAAAACGCTGCCTCCCGCTGTCACCGCGGTCAACCTACCCGCCTTCCGTCTCACTGGTCCTGCACGACTTTGATCACGGCCGCATAATCCAGCTCGCCGAGCCCGCGCGCTTCCGCCGTCTTCAACGTCTCGCGCAACGCATCCAGAATCGGGAAATCCGCGCATCCCGCCGTCGCCGCCGCCAGCCGCAGATCTTTGTGCAGGTGCTTGATCGAAAACTGCGGCGCAAAATCGTCCGCGCGCAGTTTCGGCTCCTTCAATTTCGTCAGACCCGAATAGCTGATATTCTGCCCCAGCGCATCGAAGAACACATCGTCGCTGATCCCCGCGCGCCGCGACATCGTCAGCGCCTCGGCCAGGCCTTGCATCTGCGCCGCGATGTTCAGATTCATCGCCAGCTTGAACGCGCACGCCTGCTCGTTCGTCCCGATCACGATCCGCTTCGTCGAAATCAACGCCAGCAGCGGTTCCAATTCCGCGATCAGGCCACGGTCCCCGCCGAGATAAAACACCGTCAGCTTCTGCTCCGCGGCCGGCTTGCTGCCCGTGAAGGGCGCCGCGAGAAACCGCGCCCCGCGCTCCACCACCTGCTTTTCAAACTTCGCGCTGCTCGCCGCATCGATCGTGCTCGATTGCACCACGATTTTTCCCGGCCCCAGCTTCGGCAAAATCCGCGTCAACACCGACTCCACCGCCGCCGGATCTGCGACCACGATCTGAATCACGTCCGCCGCCTCCGCAACTTCCTCCGGTGTCCCTTTCCAGCCCGGCGCCTCCGGCTTCGCCGTGCGATTCCACGTCCCCGCCAGCTTCCCCGCCGCCGCGTAATTCTTCGCCCACACCTCGCCAATGATGCCCAGACCGATGATGCCCACGGAGTTCATGAGGCCTCACGAAACACACCCACCTCGCGAAAACAATCTCTCCTTTCGTCCCGCCGTCGGCCGCAAGCGCCGCCCCCGGCCGCTCACAACACCGGCGTCAACCCCGGCCCCACCACCTTGTAGATCCGCGTCAAAATCTCCTTCGTCGTAAACATTCCCTCCGTCCCCGGAAAAGCGCCCACTTCGTCGTAGCGCTCATGGAACCGGGGATCCTCCATTCCCACGGGCGCAGCTCCCGGACGCAGTTCGAAACTGCTCGTGTTCTGAATCGGCCACACATCCAGCGGACTCAACGACAACACGCCGCCCACCAGTCCATTCACCACGTCCATCTTCAACGGCAACTTCCTCCGCGCGACCGTCCAGCTGTTTTCCGGCCGCATATCCCGTTGCATCTCGGCTTCAAGTTGTCGCGCGAACGCCTCGTCCTCCACCAGCAATCCGACCTCCGTATTCAGATTCTCAGAACGCGGATCGAGGTTATACGACCCCACGAATGCCACGCGACCGTCGATCGTCATCGACTTCGCATGCACGCACAGGAACGGCATCCGTTGCTGCCGTCCTTCCGCGATCAATCGCCGCGCCCGCGTCGCCATTTCGCCATGCCGCGGAAACAGCTCCGCCATTGCCGCCGGCTCTGGCTTGAACTCGAACACCCGCATGCCGAGCTCCTGCACATAACGATTCCGCAAACGGTAATTCGCCGAATACGCCATGATGTTGTCCGTCGCCGCGAAACTGTTCGTCGAAACCTCGATCCGCAGTCCCGGCCGCTCCCGCTGCACGTCGCGAAACAACTCCCGCGCCCGATTACTCAACACCAGATACGGCGTCTGGATTACAATCCGCTCCCGCGCTTCCTTGATCGTGCCCGTCAACTCCCGCGTGATCTGCGCCGCCTTCCCGATAAACCAGCCTCGCTTCTTCCCCGGTTCGTCCGCCCAAAACACCGCCCGCTTCACCGGCCTAAGCTTCTGCCCGAAACGCGTCCCCGCCTCCGCCGCATCGGCGTCCAGTCCTCCGAAATATCCGCCGAAATCCCAATCCGCCTTCCGCTCGAAGCGGCGATACGTCCCGCGCTCGAGCACCGCCGCCACGTCGCTCAACTCGCGACTCGGCACCACGTGCTTGAAATTCCAATACGCCCCGAACGACTCCGCCGCCGTCCTTGCCACCGGCCCCGTCGCCACCACGTCGCGATCCCGAAAATTCAACTCCGTCGCATGATCGAAATAGCCGTTTTCGATGTTGCGTCCGCCGGTGATCAGCACCGCCCGGTCGAAGACCATCACTTTGTTGTGCATCCGCTGATTGATCCCGCGAAACGATCGCGCGCCCGCCGCGACGGTGTGCGCCAGCGTCGGCTTGATGCGGTTCATCGTCGGACGGTAGTGCCGGATCTCTAAATTCGGATGCACCGTCGCCAGGAACGCCGCCGTCTCCGCATCCTGCTCCGAAAACATATGATCGGCGATGATCCGCACCTTCACCCCGCGGCGCGCCGCCTCGATCAACTCCCACATCACGAGCCGCCCGCATTCGTCGTTCGCCCAGATAAAGGTCTGCACGTCCACCGATACGTTCGCCGCCCGAATCAAATGCACCCGCAACAACAGCGCATCGTAGCCCCCACTCACCATCGCCACTCGATTCTCTTCCTCTCCCTTCAACAGCTCCGCCCAACCCGCTTCCGCCCGCACTCCCAATCCCACCACCCCCATCAAGATCCAAACACGAAGGACGACCGATAAGCACCGCACCCAACTCACCTTTTCGAATCCGTGTTCATCCGTGTCCATCCTTGGTTAAGCCTCCTCCTTATTCGTGCCCCTTCGTGTCCATTCGTGGTTAAACACATCTCACCCCTCACCCAAAATCCCCAGCATCCGCTCGAACAGCCGGTTCACCTTCGCCTGATTCTCTTTCACGAGATCCTTGAACTTCGCGAAATCGATCTCCGTTCCTTGCAGCCCGTTCGCGTAATTATCGATCAGCGCGAGCGAGTTATACCGCAGCCCGATCTCCGTGCATAAATCCGCCTCGTGCGCGGCCGTCATCCCGACCACATCCCCCCAATCCTTCACGATCCGGATCTCCGCCTTCGTCTCGAACCGCGGCCCGCGAAACTGCACATACACTTTGCCCGGATGAATCGTGAACTCCGGCGCAAGTTTATCGATCAGCATCGGGATCAGATTATTCGCGATCCCCGGCGCCCCGCCTCTCAACTCCTGGTCGAAAAACGTCATCGGCCCTTGCTGGATACACACATAATCGCTGCACGACACAAAAGTCCCCGGCGGCAACTCCTGCTTCAGCGATCCCACCGAATTCAAGGACACGATGTCCTGATAGCCTAGATCCGCCAACGCCCGGATGTTCGCCCGATAGTTGATCGAATGCGGCGGCAACGGAAACGCATACCCGTGCCGGTTGATCAGCGCGAAGTCGCCTTTCGTCTTATACGTCACCTCGCCATACGGCGTCGCAATCGCCTTCACGTCCCACGCCGAAAACAACGTGGAGTTCACAATGCTCGTCCCGCTGATGAACGCGACCTTCATGCGCGCCACTCCAGCGCCCACCCCCATCTCCCACAACGCAAAACCCCGCCTTCCGCTTTAACTCGGACCCCGGAACTCCGAGTCCGGAAACCAGCGCCTTTGGCGCGCTACACCCACGAAATCCCGTCCAACTTCGCCGCCAGTTCTACGTCCTTCCGCGTCACCTTTCCTCCCGCGTCATGCGTGTTCAACCGCACCTCCACTTTGTTATAAACATTCGTCCATTCCGGATGATGATTCATCGCCTCCGCTTCGAACCCGGCTCGCACCATGAAGCTCATCGCTTCGCGAAAGCTCCCAAACTTGAATGTCTTCGCCAGCGACTCCCGCTCAAACCTCCACCCGTCCAACTTCCCCAATTCCTGTTGAATCTCGTCCTCCGAAAGTGCCGCATTCATGCGTCCACGCTCGCCCGACCTTACACCTTGTCAAACCGGCCCCCCGCTCCCTAACTCGCCCCCCGAAAGCCGCCACGCATGTCATCTTCCGCCCCCGACCGTCCCGATCCTGCCATCCCGCAACATCTGGCCATCATCATGGACGGCAACGGCCGCTGGGCCAAACAACGCGGTCTCCCCCGCATCGAGGGACACCGCCGCGGCGTCGAAACCGTCCGCACCGCCACCTTCGCCGCCCGCGACCTCGGCGTGAAAATGCTCACGCTCTACGCGTTCTCCGTCGAAAACTGGAAACGCCCGCAGGACGAGGTCGGCGCCCTCATGGGCCTCCTCGAGTTTTACCTCAAGAAAGAGCTCGAAACGTTTGTCCGCGATCGGGTCCGCCTTCGCACCATCGGCCGCACCCAGGATCTCCCCGCCGGCGTCCAAAAACTCCTCCGCACCGCGACCGAGGAAACCCGACACTTCACCGATTACACCCTCATCCTCGCCCTCAATTACGGCGCCCGCACCGAGATCGTCGACGCCGCCCGCGCCTACGCCGCCGCCGTCGCCGCCGGCACCGAAAAACTCAACGACAGCTCCTGGGAAACCTTCAATCGTTACCTCTACACCGCCGAGTTCCCCGACCCCGACCTCATCATCCGCACTTCCGGCGAAAAACGCATCAGCAACTTTCTCCTGATGCAGGGCGCCTACGCCGAATACGTTTTCACTCCCGTCCTCTGGCCCGATTTCACCAAAGAGGATCTCGCCGCCGCCCTCGCCGACTACGCCCGTCGCGAACGCCGCTTCGGCAAAACCAGCGAACAAGTCGCCGCGGTCACGAAGTAGGGTGGGTCTACGACCCGCCCACACCGGGAAACGCCACCCCGCGAACCTCCCCTCCTTTGGTGGTCTATCCGTCCCATGCCTAAACGCATCCTGAGCACTATTCTCCTCTGGGCCGTCGTCGTCGGCTCGCTGGTCTTCTTCCGCACCACCGGCGGCGTCGCGCTCATCACGCTCATTTCCGTCCTCACGCTGCGCGAGTTCTTCAAACTCATGCGCGGCGCCGGCCTTCAATCTTTCGACAAACTCGGCATGGCCCTCGGCGGCCTGATCACCGCCGCGCCCTACCTCGAAACCCTCCCATTTTTCCGCGATATCCCTCTCACGATCACCGCTTCCCATGTGATGGCGATCGGCGTCGTGATTTTCTCGATCCGCGTCCTGGGCGAACGCGAACCGCACAACCGCGTCGAAGCCCTCGCCGCCACGCTTTTCGGCCTGGTTTACGTCGCTTTCATGCTGCACTACCTCGTGCGCATCGTCACGCCCCTCCCCGGTGACACCATCGGCCCCACCGGTCGCCTTCTTCTCTTCGTCTGGCTCGTCGCCGTATCCAAATTTTGCGACGTCGGCGCACTCCTCACCGGCCTCGCCTTCGGCAAACACAAGATGTCCCCCGTCATCAGCCCGAAGAAAACCTGGGAAGGCGCCGTCGGCGGCGTCCTCGTTTCCATGGGCATCGGCGCCTTCGTCGCCTGGCTCGCCCGGGATCATTTCCCCGCGCACATGACGCCCCTCGTCGCCGCGCTTATCGCCGCCCCAATCGCCGTCGTCGCCATCGTCTCCGACCTCATCGAATCCGTCATCAAACGCCGCGCCGCCATCAAGGACTCCGGCGGCATCATCCCCGGCATCGGCGGCATGTTCGACGTCAGCGACAGCCTGATCCTCACCGCTCCGCTCGGTTTCTTCCTCTTCGGCCTCACCTAATGTGCAGGGGCATTACGCCGCGACTGGCGCCGCGCCCAAAATCGTGCTCGTAAACGTGATCGTGCTCGTGATCGGCTGAGTGGTTTCGTTTCAATCGCGATCACGATCAAGAGCACGATGGGATCCACCTCAACCGCCGCCCCCAAACGCCTCGTCCTCCTCGGCGCCACCGGCTCCATCGGCGAGAACACCCTCCGGGTGGTCGCCGCCCACCGCGACAAACTTCAACTCGTCGGCATCGCCGCCCGCCAGAATCACGAGCGGCTCGCGCAAATCGCCCGCGATTTCCAGGTCCCCCACGTCGGCATTTTCGACGATGGCGCCTACGCCGCCGCCAAATCCGCCGCCGCTTCCGGCGCCTTCCCGCCCAACACCCAACTTCACGGCGGCCTCTCCGGCCTCGTCGAACTCGCGACGCTCGCCGACGCCGACATCGTTTTGGTCGCCGTCGTCGGCACCATCGGCCTCGAACCCGCGCTCGCCGCCATCGCCGCCGGCAAGGACCTCGCCCTCGCCTCCAAGGAAATCCTCGTCCTCGCCGGCCAATTCGTCATGGCCGCTGCGCGCCAGCACCACGTCAAACTCCTGCCCGTCGATTCCGAGCACAACGCCGTCTTCCAGTGCCTTGAGGGCCACCCGCAAGCCGGCGTTCGCCGCATCGTCCTCACCGCTTCCGGAGGCGCGTTCCGCGACTGGCCGCAAGAACGCCTCGCCCACGTCACACCCGCCGACGCCCTCAAACATCCCAACTGGGCGATGGGTCCGAAAATCACGGTCGATTCCGCCACGCTCGCCAACAAAGGCCTCGAACTTATCGAGGCCCAATGGCTCTTCAATCTCCGCGCCGACCAGTGCACCGCGGTCGTCCACCCGCAAAGCATCGTCCATTGCCTCGTCGAATTCACCGACGGCGCCCTGCTCGCCCAACTCTGCCCGCCTTCGATGACGTTCCCCATCCAGCACGCGTTGCTTCACCCACACCGCGCGCCGGGCGTCGAATCCACCCTCGATTTCACCAAACTCCTCGGACTCGAGTTCCGCCCCGTCGACGAATTTCGCTTCCCTTGTCTCCGTCTCGCCCGCCAAACGATGTCTGCCGGCGGGATCGCCCCCGCGGTCTTCAACGCCGCTAACGAGATCGCCGTCGCCGCTTTCCTCGACTCGCGCATCCCGTTTCTTGCGATTCCTCAGGTCATCGAACACACTCTCAACCAGATCGATAACTTCACACCCGACACGCTTCCCGCCGTCCTCGATGCCGACGCCACCGCGCGCCGCGTCGCCACCGCCGCGCTGAAGCACCTTTCCTGACAATGTCCGAACTCCTCACGTCGCTCGCGTCCAACGCCTGGGCTTTCTTCCTCGTCGTTCTTTTCTTCGGGGGCTCCATCTTCGTTCACGAGCTCGGCCACTTCCTCGCCGCCCGTCGACGCGGCGTCCACGTCGAGCGCTTCTCCATCGGCTTCGGTCCCGCGATTTTCTCCTGGCACGGCAAGGACGGCGTCGAATACCGCCTCGCCTGGATCCCGTTCGGCGGCTACGTGCTCCTTCCCCAACTGGCCGACCTCGGTGCCATCGAGGGCGAAAGCAAAACCGACGTCTCGAAACTCCCGCCCATCAGCTACGGCACGCGCATGCTGGTCTTCGTCGCCGGCGCCGCGTTCAACATCTTCTTCGCACTCCTGCTCGCGACGATCGTCTGGTTCGTCGGACAACCCACGTTCTCCGCCCTCGCCACCACCAAGATCGGCACCGTCTCGCCGACCGTCACCCTCGCCGACGGCAAAACCGTCCCCAATCCCGCCGCCGAAGCCGGCCTCCAGGCGGGCGATGTCGTGAAATCCATCGATGGCGACGCCGTGAAAAACTTCGAAGACATCATCAACGCCGTCCTTCTCGGCACGCGCCGCACGGCCGACGGCCGCCGCGTCTCCGAATTTGTGATACAACGCGACGGCCGCGAACAAACCGCCACCGTTTACCCGCTCCTCCTTGGCGACGACCAAATCCGCGTCGCCGGCGTCGAGCCCGCCGACGATCTCACCGCCGACGAAGTTCTCGCCGGCTCCCCCGCCGAAGCCGCCGGCGTCCTGCCCGGCGATCGGATCCTCGCCATGGACGGACAACCGGTCTTCCAACGCATCGCCGTCAGCGAATATCTCTCCAAGAATTCCAATCGTCCCACCGAGTTCCTTTTCCAACGCGGTAACGACCAGGTCACGATCCGCATCCAACCACGCGCCGAGACCGACGAACGCACCGGCAAACCGGTCGCACGCATCGGCCTCCGCTATCGCGAGCCCATCATCGTGATTCACCCCACGCCGTGGTCCCAGATCAGCGCCAACGTTCGCATGACGTTCCGCACCCTGGGCGCACTCGTCAGCCCCACCTCCGATGTCGGCCTGTCCAAACTCAGCGGTCCCATCGGCATCGGTCGCGTTCTCCACCAGCAGGCGCAATGGGATATCCGCCGCGTCCTCTGGTTCACGATCCTGGTCAACGTCAACCTCGCCATCTTCAACCTCCTGCCGATCCCCGTCCTCGATGGCGGTCAGATGCTTTTTGCCACGATCAACCGGCTCCGTCGCCGCGCGCTCCCGCCCAACATCATCATGGCCACGCAAAGCGCGTTCTTCGTCATCCTCTTCTCGCTCATCATCTACGTGAGCTTCTTCGACGTCCGCCGCTGGGCTCGCGACATCGAAGCCGACCGCACCGAACAAAGATAACCGCGCGGGTCTCCGGCCCGCCCTTCCGCCTCACGCTTGCCCCTCGAGCCGCACGCTCTACCGTGCGGCTCTTTCATTTCCAGCGTTCCAGCCTTTCAACGTCTCAGCGTTTTCCCGTCGCCATGTCCTACTGCGTTTCCCGTTTCCACACCGTCCGCCGCCGCACTCTCGAAGTGAAGGTCGGCTCCGTCGGCGTCGGCGGCGAAAATCCCCTTCGCCTCCAGTCCATGACGACGAGCGATACCCAGGACATCGCGACCACCGTCAAGCAATCCATCGCCCTCGCCGAGGTCGGCTGCGAAATCGTCCGCATCACGGCGCCCAACGTCGCCGCCGCCCAGGCCCTCCGCGAAATCCGAGCCCAGTTCACCGCCGCCGGCTTCGGCCACATCCCGCTCGTTGCCGACATCCACTTCCTCCCGTCCGCCGCGATGGAAGCCGTCGAACACGTCGAAAAGGTCCGCGTCAACCCCGGCAACTACGCCGACAAAAAGAAATTCGCCGTCCGCGAGTATTCAGATTCCGACTACGACCGCGAACTCCAGCGCCTTCACGAAGCCTTTTCCCCGCTCGTCCTCCGCGCCAAGGAACTCGGCCGCGCCCTGCGCATCGGCACCAATCACGGTTCGCTCAGCGATCGCATCATGAACCGCTACGGCGACACGCCGCTCGGCATGGTCGAAAGCGCGCTCGAATTTCTCCGCATCGCGGAATCGCACGCCTTCAAACAAATCATTCTTTCGATGAAGGCCTCCAATCCGAAGGTGATGATCCAGGCCTATCGCCTCCTCGTGGAGCGCATGCAGCAGGAAAACATGCACTACCCTCTACACCTCGGCGTCACCGAAGCCGGCGACGGCGAAGACGGCCGCATCAAATCCGCCATCGGCATCGGCTCCCTCCTCCTCGATGGCCTGGGCGACACCATCCGCGTCTCCCTCACCGAAGACAGCGTTTACGAAATCCCTGTCGCCCGCGCCCTCGCCGACAAGGCGATGTCGCTCTGGGAAACCCAAAACTCAGAACTCAAAACCCAGAGCCCAGCGGCCGACTCGCTCGACCCTTTTCACTTCACCCGCCGCGAAACCACCCCCGTCACCCTCGCACCCGCCCTCTCCACTGGCCCCGAGCACCCACCGCGCGTCATCGCCCGCCTCCCGTCTGTTTCCGCCCTCTCCAATCTCAAATCTCAAATCTCAAATCCCCTCCCCGACACCCCGACCGAAGGTCTCCTTGTCCCTGTTTCCGGTCTTCCCGACCTCGCCGAACTCGTCGACCTCCTGAACGACTTGCCCGCCGGCGTCTCCTTCATCGCGGTCGAAGCCGATCCGTCGATCGAAACGAATCTTCTTCGTCCGATTCTTCTGATGAGCCAGGTGCCGCTCATGCTCGTCCGCCGCTTCGCCGCGGGGGAAGACGAAACCCTTCGCACACTCGTCACGTGGACCCGCAACTACAACCACACCCTCGCAATCGCCACCACCCCCGAAGACCTCACCGCTCTCGCCCCCGTCCTTCGCTCCCTCGGCGACGAGCGCCTCGTCTTCACTTTCAACTTTCAACCTTCAACTCCGACCTCGGCCCACGCCGTGGGCCGCTACCGCTCCCTCGCCGAATCCCTGCGTGTCCTCGGCTCCCGCGCTCCGCTCTGGATCCGCAACACCCCCGGCACCGCCATCCGCGGCGACAACACCTTCCTTTCGAAACTTCTCGAAGCGAGCATCCTCACCGGCTCACTCCTCTGCGACGGCCTCGGCGATCTCGTCAGCATCGAAACCGAAACCGATCCCGTCCGCGCCACCAAGCTCGCCTACAACGTCCTTCAAGGCGCCGGTGCCCGCATTTCCAAAACCGAATTCGTCGCCTGCCCTTCCTGCGGCCGCACGCTCTTCGACCTGCAATCCACCACCCAACGCATCCGCGCACAAACCGGCCACCTCAAGGGCGTCAAACTCGCCATCATGGGCTGCATCGTAAACGGCCCCGGCGAAATGGCGGACGCCGATTTCGGCTACGTCGGCGGAGCCCCCGGGAAGATCAATCTCTACGTCGGCAAGCAGTGCGTCCAATACAACATCCCGCAAGCCGAAGCCGACGCCCGCCTCATCGCTCTCATCAAAGAGCACGGCAAATGGGTCGACCCCGCCCCGGCCGCCGCCAGTTGACGTTAATAACCCGCACCGGGTCGAAGCTCCGCGCGCCCGACTTGGAATTCTTCGACGCTCACGAGTCGGAGCCGCACCTCCCTCCCACTGGGCCCGCGCGAGGCGTGTATCCAAATTTCCACGATCCGTCTCCGTTTCGTCACCGCCCCGTCACCCGCCAACCGGCTTCCGAAGCCGCCCCGCCGACAGCGTAGTTTTCTCCCGACTACGGTAAATTCTCCGACCCCTCCGCCGCGCTAATTCCCTGCTCGTGATGCAACACAAAAGTGGCGAAAAGTTATGCCCCGATCCGTTGTGAACAACTTGGGAGAAAGATGACCTTGAAATGACTTTTCGCTTCTCAGTTACTCCGCGCCCGGTCAGTTTTTCCTAGCGGTCCGGCTGTTCTTTTTAGCCCCCAGTCAGCACGCCTTCCACCCCGGCGGAGATCCAGATTAACCTCTGGCCATCAACATCTTACAGTTTATCTGGTGTTACTTTCTTTTTTCGATGGTCCGACTCCCCATTTCCCAGCCGCCGCGACGCGAAGGACGTTGATTCGGGTCTAGTTCCAGCCACTCGCCGCCCGGTGTGAATAATTCCGTCCTTTCGCCTGCTCATGCCTTCTCTGTCTCTGTCGCCCAGCCTGTGGGAAACCGTCAAATGCGACTTCAAGGAGCTCTTCCCTGAAGACGTATTCCAGATGTGGTTCGAACCCATGGTGTGCCTCGAGTCCACCGAAGATTCGATCGCCTTGGGCGTGCCCAATGACTTCGCGGCGATCTGGATTCACGACAACTACCTCGACCTGATCACCCAACGCCTGCGCCTCAGCGCCGGCCGGTTGGTCAACGTCACCCTCAAGAAAACCGACGCCGCCCGCCCCACCCCGCCGCACTCTACGCCCCGGGCCCCCGCCGTCGACGCCACCCACCGCGCCCGCACCCAGGTTCGCCGCACCCGCTACGACGAACGTGGCCCCAACGGCGCCTCCCTCAACGCCCGCAACACCTTCGAAACCTTCGTTGTCGGTTCCAACAACCAGATGGCCCACGCCGCCGCCCTCGCCGTCGCGCAGGCGCCCGCCCAGGCCTACAACCCCCTTTTCATCTACGGCGACACCGGCCTCGGCAAAACCCACCTGATGCACGCCATCGGGCACGCCATCCTGCGCAATAACCCCGACGCCCGCGTCGCCTACCTCTCCACCGAAAAGTTCACCAACGAGTTCATCCAAGCCCTCCAGGAAAACTCGCTCACGAAATTCCGTCAGCGCTACCGCCACGTCGACGTCCTCCTCATCGACGACATCCAGTTCCTCGCCGGCAAGGAGCGCATCCAAGAAGAGTTCTTCCACACCTTCAACGACCTCTTCGAATCCGGTAAACAGGTCGTCCTGTCCTCCGACCGCCGCGCCTCCGAAATCCAGAAACTCGAGTCGCGCCTCGTCTCCCGCTTCGAATGGGGTCTTCCCGCCGACATCCAGGCGCCCGATTTCGAAACCCGTTTCGCCATCCTCCGCAGCAAGGCCCAAAGCCTGAAGTTCGACATCCCTCCGGCCGTCCTGAACTTCATCGCGCAAAACATCTCCAAAAACATCCGCCGCCTCGAGGGCGCGCTCATCAAAGTCGCGTCGTATTCCGCGCTCACCAACAAGCCCCTCGATCTCCCGACCGCCGAAATGCTCCTCCAGGACGTCCTCATGGAGCAGGCGCAAAACATCCTCACGATCGAAACGATCCAGAAACGCGTGGCCGATCATTTCCAGATCCGCCACAGCGACATGACCTCCAAGCGTCGCCCCAACAACATCGCCATCCCCCGCCAAATCGCGATGTATCTGGCCCGCACGCTCACCAAGCATTCGCTCCAGGAAATCGGTGACGCTTTCGGCGGCCGCGACCACGGCACCGTCATCCACGCCTGCAAAGCCGTCGACAACATGATGGAGCAGGATTCGACCACCCGCAGCAGCGTCGAATTCCTCAAGAACCAGCTTTCCAAGTGACCAGCGCCTGACCGCGCACACCAAGCAGGGCGGGTCTCCGACCCGCCCTTTTTTATTTCCCTCGCACGATCAATTGTAGTGCGGGGTCTCCCGACCCTGCCGCACCGCCATCAAAGCGTCTGGCGAACGCTGGCATTTCCCGATTCTTGCTCTAGACTCTGGGCTCTCAGCTCTTAGCTCATTCATTCCCATGACCCTCACGCCCGAACAGCAACAAGCCGTCTCCAGCTGGATCGCCGCCGGCGATAATCTTTCGACCGTGCAGAAAAAACTCTCCGAAGAGTTCAAACTCTCCCTCACCTACCGCGACGTCCGCTTCCTCGTCGACGACCTCGATCTCTCCCTCAAAGACCCCGCCCCTAAAGTCGACACCTCCGACGTCAGCAAAGCCCCTCCCGCCTCCGCGCAACACGACGCGACGCCCTCGCCCCGCAATACCCCCGCCGATAAAAAAGGCTTCTTCGACAAGGCCAAAGAAAAGCTCGGCCTCGCCAAAGACGAATCCTCCGCCGACGCGCCGCCTGACTCCGACTACGCCGACGAACCCTTCGACGACGAAGACGCGCTTCCCACCGCCGGCGCCGGCAACGTTTCCGTTTCCGTCGACCAAGTCACCCTCATCCCCGGCGCCGTCGCCAGCGGCAGCGTCACGTTCAGCGACGGCGTGACCGGCAAATGGATCATCGATCAATACGGCCGCCCCGGTTTCACCGAAATCAGCCAACCCGGTTACCGCCCCGCCGCCGCCGACGCGCAATCGTTCATGCAAGAACTCTCGCGCGCCCTCCAGCAACGCGGCTACTAACCGTCTCTCATCTCTTTCTCAGGTCGGCGCGGTGCCCTCGCCGCGCCTTTTTCTTTTTCATCACGCTCCGCCACCCACCATACGCAAGAACTCCGCTTCATCGATCACCGGCACCCCAAGCGTCCGCGCCTTTTCCAACTTCGACCCCGCATCCGCTCCGGCGAGCACATAGCTCGTCTTCTTGCTCACGCTCCCGCTCACCTTCCCGCCCGCCGCCAGAATTTTCTGTTCCGCCTCCTCGCGCTTCATCGTCGGTAGTGTCCCCGTCAATACAAAGGTCTTCCCCGTAAACGCCCCCGCCGTCATCACCGTTCCCTGCGGATCAATCCCGAGCGTCTGCAATTTTTGCAACAATCGCTTCCCCGGCTCGCTCGCGAAAAACGTCAGCGCACTCCCCGCCACCGCGGGCCCGATCTCCGACGGCACACCCGCCAGCACGCCGCCATTCAACGCCGCCAGCTCCGCATCGATCTCCAAGCGCCGCGCCTTCCGTCGCTCTTTCTCCGCTTCATCTTTCGCCGGATTCTTCTTCGAGTTCGGACTCTCCCGCTCCTTCTCATCCTCCAGCTCCGCCCGTCGCAACACCGCGCGCAAAATCTCCGACTCCTTCAACTCCGCAAAACTGCGGTGGCGCCGCCCCAGCTCCCGCGCCGTCGTCTCTCCCACGTCCGGCACGCTCAGCGCATACAGCCATTTCTCCAGCGGCAACGCCCGCGCCGCCTCCCGCGCCGCGACGACTTTCGTCGCATTCTTTTCCCCAAACACCCGCGGCTCCTCCGCCGTTCCCAGATTCAGGGTCGCGAGCGTCTCCAAGCTCACGTCGTAAAGATCCGGCGGATCTTTCACCAAATCCAACTCGACCAGCTTCGCTGCCACGATGTCGCCCACGCCATCGATCGCGAGCGCGCGGCGACTGCAGAAAAACACCAGCCGCCCCACGCGCTGCGCGCGACAATCGTAATTCTGACACTTCCACGCCGCGCCCACGCCGCTCTCCGTATCGACTTCCACTTTCGCAATCCGCCCGCCGCACACCGGACACTTCCCGCCCACCGCCTCAAACAAATCGAATTCCTTCGCCCCCTCCGGCCGCTCCTCCGGAAACGAGCGCAACACCGCGGGAATCACTTCACCCGCACGTTCGATCTCCACGAGATCGCCGACGCGAATGTCCTTCACGCGAATCTCGTTCTCGTTGTGCAACGTCGCCCGCGCGATCGTGCTCATCGACAAAAAAACCGGTTCCAGCTCCGCCACCGGACTGAGAATCCCCGTCTTCCCCACCTGAATCGTAATCGACTTCAACCGCGTCCGCGCCGTGTCCGGTTTGTATTTATAAGCGATGGCCCACCGCGGCGACTTGTCCGTCGACCCCACGATCCGCTGCTGCTCGAACTCGTCCAGCTTCACCACCGCGCCGTCCGTTCCATAGGCGAAACTCCTCCGCATCGTATCCAACTCCCCGATCGCCGCCCACGCCTCATCGATGCCTTTCACCCGCCAGTATTTTTCCACGACCGGCAGCCCCCACGCCTTCAACTTCTCCTGCAACTCCGTCTGCGATCCCACCACGGCCGGCTCACAATACCCCATGCTATAAAGCACAATCGACAGCTTCCGCCGCGCCACCTCCGCCGGATCCAACTGCTTGATCGTCCCCGCCGCCGTATTCCGCGGGTTGGCATAAAGCTCCTCGCCCGCCGCCGCCCGCTCCGCATTGATCCGCTCGAACTCCGCCTGCGTCAGATAAATCTCCCCGCGAATCTCCACCACCTTCGGCGCCGCGCCCTCCAGCACTCTCGGCAACGCTGCGATCGTCAGCACGTTCACCGTCACATCATCCCCGCGATCGCCGCGTCCGCGCGTCACCGCGCGCACCAACCGCCCGTCCTCATACGTGAGGCTCACCGCCAACCCATCGATCTTCGGCTCGACCGTGTAACAAAGCTCCTCCGTCTCCAACAACCGTGCCATCCGCGCGTGAAACGCCCGCAGCTCCGCCTCGTTGTAGGTATTGTCGAGGCTCAACATCCGCTGCCGGTGCTCCACCTCCTTGAACCCGCGCACCCGGTCATCCCCGATCTTCTGCGTCGGCGAATCCTTCGTCGCCAATTGCGGAAACCGCTGCTCCAGCTCCGCCAGTTCCTGCTTCAACAAATCGTATTCAAAATCGGATACCTCCGGCTTCGCCTTCCGGTAATAAAGCTCGTCGTGATGCGCGACCTGCGGGCGAAGCTCCTCGATCCGTTTCTGCGCTTTAACGGCGTCCATCCGCCGCGATTACGCACGCCGCCGGATCGATTTCAACGCGCCGTTTGCGAAATACACCCCACACCGGCGACTCCAACATCCGCCGATACGCCGGCCACTCCGCATACATCACGGTCGCCACCACTGCGCCCAGCGTGTCCGCCACCCAATCCCACACGTCCATCGTGCGCCCGGGCGTGAAATGCTGATGCAGCTCATCCGTCACGCCAAACACCGACACGATCAAGATCGCCGCATACATCCCCAGCGGCCGCGTCCGCGCCACCGCATGCACCCGCGCCACCAGCGTCGCCATCAACCCATACAGCGCGAAATGCACCACTTTGTCGCTCCCCTCGAAGGTCGGCGGCAATCCCTCCACCGAACGCCCCGAACACCACGTAATCACCACCGCCAACGCCACCGGCCAGATCAGTCTTCGGCGGTCGGATTGGGACGCAGGTGATGTCATCTCTTGAAAATTCGTCCCTCTTCTTGAGGCGGCGATCCATCGCCGCCGATTAAAAACTGGTCGGGCTGGTGAGATTCGAACTCACGACCTCTTGCACCCCATGCAAGCGCGCTACCAGGCTACGCTACAGCCCGAACAAGAGAACGGTCACAAAGCGATACCCCGCCGACCGACGCAAGAGTTTTTCTGCCGACCTTCGCGCTCCACCCCTCTTTATCCGCCCGCATCATCCCATTTCCGGGAATCCCTCCTCCCACCGGCGAAAGATTCTTGGCGCCTCTTCACCGCTCTCGAACGCGCTTAAAAGTTTAATCTTTTGTAGGGAAGTTACTTACGACGTATCCATTTCGTTGGCACGTCCGCTGCAAATACACCGGCACAACTCCCCATCATTATCATGAAAACCGCCATCACTGTCATCGCCGTCCTCATCGCCGCCGGTTATCCGTGCGTCGCCTTCGCCGAAGTCCTCGGCGCATCCATTCCGTCCGCCATGAACGGTGAAAACGCCCTCGCCGCGTTCACCGCCGCCGTGGCTGTTCTCCTCATCGTCAGCGACTATAGCCGCCGCTCGATCGCGCACAGCGCCACCAGCTACACCCGCACGCCGTTCCGCAAACGCGAGAGCCACCGCCTCGCCGCTTGACTCGCCTTTCTCCAGCTTCGTCATTCGCATCCATGACCCCATCGGAAACCCCGCGCATCCTCGTTGCCGACGACCAGCCCGACGTCCTCGAAGCCCTGCGCCTCCTCCTCAAATCCGAAGGTTACCAAATCGAAACTGCGAAGTCCCCGGCCGCCGTCGTGAAAGCGGTCGAGGCTCGCGATTTCGGCTTGGTGCTCATGGACCTCAACTACGCCCGCGACACCACGTCCGGCCAGGAAGGTCTCGATCTTCTCAACAAACTTTCCGCCCTCGATTCCTCCCTCCCCGTCGTCGTCATGACCGCCTGGGCGAGCGTCGACGTCGCCGTCGAAGCCATGCGCCGCGGCGCCCGCGATTTCATCACCAAGCCCTGGGACAACCCGCGCCTGCTCGCGATCGTCAAAAACCAGATCGCCCTTGGCAGCGCCGTTCGCGCCTACTCGCGCCTCCAACAGGAAAACCAACTCCTCCGCGGCAAAGGCGGCCCCAACCTCATCGCGCAATCCGCCGCGATGCGCCCCGTCCTCGATATCATCGCCCGCGTGGGTCCTTCCGACGCCAACGTCCTCATCACCGGCGAAAACGGCACCGGCAAGGGCGTCGTCGCCCAAGCCCTCCACGCCGTCTCCGCCCGCGCCGCCAAGCCTTTCATCTCCGTCAACATGGGCGGCCTTCCCGAGGGCGTCTTCGAGAGCGAACTCTTCGGCCACGTCCGCGGCGCGTTCACCGACGCCAAATCCGACCGCGCCGGCCGCTTCGAACTCGCCGATGGCGGCACGTTGTTCATGGACGAAATTGGCAACATCCCCATGAGCCAGCAGGCGAAGCTCCTGCGCACCATCGAAACCGGCGAATTCGAACGCGTCGGCTCGTCGCGCACCTACCGCGCCAGCGTCCGCCTCGTCTCCGCCACCAATTCCGATCTTCCCGCCGAAGTCGCCGCCGGAAAATTCCGCCAGGATCTCCTCTTCCGTCTCAACACGATTCACATCCATCTCCCGCCGCTCCGTGAGCGCCGCGAAGACATCGAGCTCCTCGCCCAACATTTCCTCAAGCAACACGTCGAACGCTACCGGAAACCCATCACCGGCTTCGACGAATCCGCCGTGCAGGCCATGCGCAATCATCACTGGCCCGGCAACGTCCGCGAGCTCGACCACGCCGTCGAACGCGGCGTGTTGATGTCGCAAGGCAAAGTCGTCCGCGCCCCCGACCTCGGCCTTACCGTCGCCCAGGACGCCACTCCGCGTCTCGAAGAAATGAGCATCGAAGAGGTCGAAGCGTTCCTCATCAAAAAGACCCTCTCCCGCTGCGACGGCAACGCCCGCCGCGCCGCCGAAGAACTCGGTCTAAGCCGCAGCGCCTTCTACCGCCGCCTCGAAAAATACGGTCTCTGACGAGCAGCTTTAAGCTAAAAGCAATAAGCTTTAAGCGGTAAGCTATTCGCGCAGGCTTCGCCTCGGTGAAAGATTTCCGCGAACTCAAGGTTTGGCAGCGCAGCCACCAACTCGTGCTCCAAATCTACAAAACCACCCGCGAGTTCCCCAAGGAGGAGCAATTTGGCCTGACGAGCCAAATGCGCCGCGCAAGCTCCTCGATCCCCGCAAACATAGCGGAAGGTTGCGGACGCGATGGCGACGCCGAGTTGAAGCGTTTTGTAAACATCGCCCTCGGCTCCGCCTGCGAACTGGACTACCATCTCCTACTCGCAGCCGAGCTGGGCTATCTTAAGCCTGAAGCCGCTCGCATGCTGGCGGCCGAGATTCTCGAGCTCCGCCGAATGCTCGGCCGGTTCGTTCAGAAGCTTAAAGCTTAGAGCTTATCGCCTATAGCCATGCCTTCCGGCAATCGCCGCAAGCTCTCCCACGAGCAAGCCATCTTCTTCCAATGCCTCGCCGGCGCCCTCCCGGCCGTTCTCGTGGCCATGTGGTTCCTCTGGCTCGGCTCCGATGCCACGCCAAAAGTGCAGTGGACCCTCTCGCTTCTGATCGTCGGCTTCTGGCTGGGTTTCGCGCTCGCCGTCCAAACCCGCGTCGTCCGCCCGCTTCAAACGATGGCGAACCTCCTCTCCGCCCTTCGCGAGGGTGACTTCTCCGTCCGTGCCCGCGGCGCCAACCGCGACGAACCGCTCGGCGATGCGATGTCCGAAATCAACACGCTCAGCCGCACCCTTCAGGAACAGCGTCTCAGCGCCCTCGAAGCCACCGCGCTCCTCCGCACGGTGATGGAAGAAATCGAGGTCGCGATTTTCGCCTTCGACTCCGACGCCAAGCTCCGCCTCGCCAACCACGCCGGACAACTCCTGCTCAAAAAACCCGCCGAACGCATCCTCGGCCGCGACGCCGCCGAACTCGGCCTCGCCGAATGTCTCCAAGGCGAACCCGCTCGCCTCCTCAATCTCACCTTCCCCGGCAGCTCCGGCCGCTGGGGCATGCGTCGCAGTTCATTCCGCGAAGGCGGACGCCCTCATCACCTCGTCGTCATCGGCGACCTCAGCCAGACACTCCGCGAGGAAGAACTCCGCGCCTGGCAAAAACTCGTCCGCGTCCTCGGCCACGAGCTCAACAACTCCCTCGCTCCCATCAAATCCATCGCCGGCAGCCTCGGCAGCATTCTCCGGCGCGAACAACGCGCGTCCGACTGGGAAGACGACATGCGCGCGGGCCTTGATATCATCGCTTCCCGCGCCGACGGCCTCAGCCGTTTCATGCAAGCCTACGCGCGCCTCGCCCGTCTTCCCGCGCCCAACCGCTCGCCGTGTGAAGTGAAACCGCTGATCCACCGCGTCGCCGCCTTCGAAACCCGCCGCCCCATCGCCATCCTCGGCGGCCCCGATATCACCTTCTCCTGCGACGGCGCCCAAATCGAACAGGTCCTCATCAACCTCATCAAAAACGCCGTCGAAGCCATCCTCGATCCGAGCGTCCCTCATCACGAGGGCGACACTCCCGGCGTCCGCGTGCGCTGGAAAAAACTCGGCCACCAGCTCGCCATCGAGGTCGAAGACGACGGCCCCGGCATCGCAAACTCCGGCAATCTCTTCGTGCCTTTCTTCACCACGAAACCTGAAGGCTCCGGCATCGGCCTCGTGCTCTGCCGCCAGATCGCAGAGAATCACGGCGGATCCCTCACCCTCGAAAACCGCAGCGACGGCGCCGACGGCAGCATCGCTCGTCTCCAACTTCCTCTCGCTTCCCCTCTCGCCGATGGAAGCGCGCCGGCCTCGTCACGCAGCTCGCCGGCTGCGGGTTGAAACAATTTTCCTCACCAGCTCTTCGCGCTGTTGTTCGGTGCGACGGAAAAGATCTCAGTGTCCGCCCCGTCTTGCGCCGTCGTAATTTTCCCCAGCACACGCTTGGGAGCTTTCGACGCCCGCCATCGTTGCTGATTTATCCGCGAGCCGTTCTTCTTTCGTCCTGCCGCCCCAGCTTGAGGGCGGCTTTTTTATGCTGCTCGCACCGACCGCGTCATCCGCTCTCAAAATGCGCCGCGCACTCGGTCGCTTGCGCCGTTCCGCCGCGGTGGAAAACACCGCCAACTTCTTCGCGCTGCACCGTCGCCGTGCTCAACAACGTCTCCACGGCCGCTTCGTTCGCGGCACCTGGTTGCACACCGCCGACTATCTTTCCGCCCATCCCGACCGCGGCAGGTATCATTCCGGCGCCGAACCCGGCGGCCGCACCTACGTTCCACCGCCCACCTTTCTCTCTTCCACGCCCGTCGACGCCCCGGGGAATCACATCCGCTTCACCCGTCGCCCCGCGGGCATCGCCGAGCTTGTCCGTCCCTGGGTCGTCGGTCACAGCGGCGCCGTCATCGGCAGCGATCGCCATCTGCTTTGGGATCTTTCCTACGAGTGGCCGGGACGCCCCCAATCGCACACGACGTATCAACTCACCCACCTCGACGCCGCTCCGCTTCCCGGAATCACGCTCACCCTCGCAGCGATGTCCGCGGAGAAAAACTACTTTCATCTCCTCCTCAACAGCCTCGCTCGCCTCGCTTACCTCTCGGCCCTGCCCGCGCATCTTTCTCCCGATCGTTATCTGATCAGCGGTCCCGTCACGCCGTTCATCTCCGAAGCTCTCGCCCTTTTCCGAATCGACCGCGCACGCATCATCGGCACCACCGACTTCCCCGCGTCGCGCCCCGAACTCCTCCTCGCCCCGCCGCTCGTCAATCACCCGTTCGTGGTTCCCGCCCAGGTTTGCGAATTCCTTCACCGCTCCATCGTCGGCGCGCGCCCCGTCCCCACGCAACGCCGTCGCATTTTTATCGATCGCTCCGACGCGTGTTATCGCCGCATCGTCAACTTCGACGACCTTCTTCCCACGCTCAACTCACTCGGTCTCGAACCGATCCAACTCGCCGGCCGCAGCCTCGCCGAACAGGCCGCGCTCTTTCACGACGCCTCGCTCGTCGTCGCCAATCACGGCGCCGCCCTCTCCAACCTCGTCTTCTGCTCTCCGGGCACACGGGTCATCCAGATCCTCGCGCCCGGCATGATGGAGCGCGAATACCGCACCATCTCTCATCACGGACACCTCCAACACGACTACCTCGTGGCGCAATTCGCTCACTCGTCCGACGCCCACCTGCCGCGCAAAGACCGCGATCTCATCCTGTCCCCCGATTCCCTCCTTCGCGCCGTCGAATCCAACCGCGCGGTTCCTTTCTGACGTTCACCATCATGAACCACACTCCTTCCCGCCCATCGCTCATCGTCAGCACGTCCGACAATCCCGTCGCCCTCGATCTGGTCCTCCAAGGCGTGAGCCTCCAGTCCCGCGCTCCCGCCGAGCTCCTGATCGCCGACGATGGCTCCGACGATGTCACCAAACAACTGATACAAAAGTGGGCCGCGCGTTTTCCTTTTCCCGTTCAACATTTCTGGCAACCGCACGTCGGTTTCCGGAAAACCGTCATCCTCAACCGCACTGTCCGCGCATCCACCGGCGACTATCTTGTCTTCATCGATGGCGACTGCCTCCCGCATCGCCATTTCATCTCCGATCATCTTCGCCACGCCGCTCCGCGCACATTCGTTCAAGGTCGCCGCGCCGGCATTCGCGCCCGCTACGTCCGTCGCGTCTCCCCGCACCACCTTCATCCTTTATTCCTTTTTCTCACTCGTCGTCTCTATGGTTTGAAGCGCGGCCTTCGCCGCCCGTGGCCCATCGTCCGCATCAACGACCGCAGCCTCATCCAGGGCTGCAATTTCGCCGTCTGGCGCGAAGATTTTTTCCGCGTCAACGGCTACGATGAATCCTTCGTCGGCTGGGGCCACGAGGACACCGAACTCGCCGAGCGGCTCTGCAACTCCGGCCTCACCTGCAAAACGATCATCGGCCAGGCCATCGTTTACCACCTCGATCACCCGCGCGTCGCCCGCTACCGCACACACGTCAACGAGCGCATTCTCGAACGCACCAAACGCGAAAAGCGCACCCGCTGCGAACGAGGCATCACCGCCGAATCCACCGCCGCCTCCTGAATCGCCCCGCGCCTCTTCGTCCCGCTCCAACCCGTCCGCATGCTTCTCCACTACTACAACGCTCTCCCCAATTTCGGCGACCGCCTCAATCCGTGGCTCTGGCCGCAGCTTCTTCCGGGCTGTTTCGACACCGATAAATCCACCGTCTTCCTCGGCATCGGCACCATCCTCCAGGACACCTTGCCCGACGCCGAACGTTACATCGTCCTCGGCTCCGGCACCGGCTACGGCCGCCCGCCTGCCTTGGACGAACGCTGGCGCTTCTACGCCGTCCGCGGTCCGCTCACCGCCCAGCTCCTTTCGCTCCCCGACGAAATCGCCGTCACCGATTCCGCCTACCTCCTCCACCAAGTCGCCCTTCCCGATCCCGCGAGCGGTCCTTCGATCGGCTTCATGCCGCACTGGCGATCGCTTCGCCGCATCCCTTGGCGCGCCATCTGCGACTGGTCCGGCCTCCGCTTCATCAATCCCATGTGGTCCGTCGAACGCACGCTCGCCGAACTCCGGGGCTGCGATGTCGTCGTCGCCGAAGCCATGCACGGCGCCATCACCGCCGATCTTCTCCGCATCCCGTGGTTCCCCGTTCGCCTCGGCTCGCACTTCCTCGATTTCAAATGGCGCGACTGGCTCGCTTCGATCGAGGTCGACTGCAACGCCCTTCCGCTCACCCCGATGGATCCGTGGTGCGAACACCAGCCCCGCGACACCCGCCTCGCTAAAGCCGCCCGCCAAACTGTGAACGTCGTCAGCTACTACGTGCGCAGCATCCCGCTTGTATCCGAACTTCGGAGACTCCGCCGCTCTCTCGAGCAAAAACAACGCCAGCCCTTCCTCAGCTCCGATCGCGTCTTCGCCGAACGCACCTCCACCCTCGCCTCTCGCCTCGACGCCATTCGCCAACACCTCCACACCCCCGCCTGAGCTCCGTCTTTCCCTTTCTCTCTCTCCCGCCCTTCAATCCCACTTTCGGGACACCCCAATCCCGTGATTGATGCGACCATCACTGCCGCTGCAACTCCATAAAATTTCTAATAACTGTCCACCAGCGGCTTACCTATTATCAAGCCCGCTGGCACACCGCGTGCAAATATGGGCGCACGCATGGACATTCCGCGCCCCGACCAATCCAAGGCCAAACGCAAGAAACGCATCATCTACGGTGCCGTCGCCGCCCTCGCGCTCATCGCGATCACTGTAGCGCTCGCGCGACTCAAACCGGCCGCGCCCACCGTCGAGCGCAATCTCGTCTGGATCGGCACCGTCACTCAGGGCCAGATGCTTCGCCAAGTCCGCGGGCTCGGCACCCTCGTTCCCGAGGAAATCACCTGGATCGCCGCGCGCACCCAAGGCCGCGTCGATAAAATCGTCCTCCGCCCTGGCGCGCCCGTCACGCCCGACAGCGTGATTCTTCTTCTTACCAACCCCGACGTCGTTCGCGCCGCCGACGACGCCGCCTCCCAGCTCAAAGCCGCCGAAGCCGAGCTCGCCAATCTCGAGGTCCAGCTCCAAAGCACCGTCCTCGCCGCCGAAGCCGCCGCCGCCAGCGCGAAAGCCGACTACGAACAATCCCGCCTTCGCGCCGAAGTGAACGAACAGCTCTTCGCCGACGGCCTCGTTTCCTCCCTCGATCTCCAACTTTCCAAGGTCACCGCCGACCAGGCCAACACGCGCAATCAAATCGAACAAAAGCGCTACGCCTTCACCCAGGAATCCATCGCCCCCCAACTAGCCGTCAAAGCCGCCGAGGTCGATCGTCTCCGCTCTCAAGCGAAACTCCGCCAGGAGGAACTCGACGCCCTCACCGTCCGCGCCGGCATGAACGGCATCCTGCAAATCCTCCCCGTCGAGGTCGGCGCCCAAGTCCAGCCCGGTTCCAATCTCGCCCGCGTCGCCGACCCGCTCCGCCTCAAAGCCGAAATCCGCATCGCCGAAACCCAGGCGCGCGACATCGAAATCGGACAACTCGCCTCGGTCGACACCCGCAACGGCGTCGTCGCCGGCAAGGTCGGCCGCATCGATCCTTCCGTCCAAAACGGCACCGTCACCGTCGACGTCTTCTTCACCGAGGAACTCCCGCGCGGCGCCCGCCCCGATCTCTCCGTCGACGGCACGATCGAACTCGAGCGCCTCGACAACGTCGTCTACGTCCAGCGCCCCGCCTTCGGCCAGGAACGCAGCACCGTCGGCATCTTCAAACTCGCCGCCGATGGCGTTTACGCCCACCGCACCCAGGTCCAGCTCGGTCGCAGTTCCGTGAATACCATCGAAGTCGTCAACGGCCTCGTTCCCGGCGACCGCGTCATCCTCTCCGACATGTCCCAGTGGGATTCGAACGACCGCATCAAACTCAATTAAATCCCCACAAGATTTTGTAACCTTTCGCACCCTTCGCGTGTTTCGATCCCATCGCCCCGCTTAGCCTCCTCTGATTCTCAGATCCCAAATTCCGGATTTTAACTCTCGTCCGCCCTTCCAACCCAAAACCCAAAACGCCAAACCCAAAACCGGTTTCCCCATGCCAGAATCACTCATCAAACTCGACGGTGTCACCAAAGTCTTCCTCACCGACGAAGTCGAAACCCACGCGCTCTCCGGTATCCACATGGAAATCCTCAAGGGCGAATACGTCTCCATCGCCGGCCCTTCCGGCTGCGGCAAGTCCACCCTCCTCTCCATTCTCGGCCTCCTCGACTCGCCCACCGACGGCACCTACATGCTCAACGGCCGTCCCGTCCAGGGCCTCTCGCTCCCCGAGCGCGCCCGCATCCGCAACCGCGAGATCGGTTTCATTTTCCAATCTTTCAATCTCATCGGCGATCTCACCGTTTACGAAAACGTCGAGCTCCCGCTCACCTATCGCGGCATGCCCGCCAGCGAGCGCAAAGCCGCCGCGATGGAAGCGCTGGAAAAAGTGGGTATGGGCCACCGCGCGAAACACCTCCCGTCCCAACTCTCCGGCGGTCAACAACAGCGCGTCGCCGTCGCCCGCGCTCTCGCCGGCAAACCCGCCGTCCTCCTCGCCGACGAACCCACCGGCAACCTCGATTCCAAAAACGGCGACGCCGTCATGCAGCTCCTGGCCGATCTCCACAAGGGCGGCGCCACGATCGTCATGGTCACCCACGACGCCCGCTTCGCCCGCAACGCCGACCGGACGATCCACATCTTCGACGGCCGCGTCGTCCAGGAGCAGGTCGAATCCGATCCCACCCGCGCCTAAGCAGAGCAAGCCCTCCGCTCCTCTTTCTCGTTCCGTTCTCATTCTCATTCTCGTTCTCGTTCTCGTTCTCCGCTTCCGCACCCAACGCGCGAGAACGAGAACGATTAAGAGAACGAGAACGATTGATTCCTCCCGTGCCCACCCCGCGCACCATCCTCTGGTCGCAACGCCACCAACACTGGTTGCGCCACCTCGAGCGGACCAACATTCCCGCGTTCCGCTTCGAACGCCCCGACGGCCCGCGCCTTCGCAATCTCCCCGACTGGAGTCGTCCCGCGGCCGATCCCGTAACCGCGAGCGCCGGCGAGCAGAAGCACGCCGCCGCTCGCTGAGTTTGTTGCGGCGCCCGCAACTTTCGCGAAGTCCCTCGTGTAGTTTCCCTGCGCCCCTTCGGTGCAGCCCGTGCTCCTGCTCGTAATCGTGCTCGCCCCGCTCGATCACGAACACGCGTAAGATCACGAGCACGCCTCTATCATCCGCCTCACGCTCGCTCTCAACCCTCAACTCTCAACTCGCGTGCGCCCCGTCCTCCGCTCCCTCCTGAAATCTCCCGCCTTCACCGCGATCGCGCTCCTCACGCTCGCGCTCGGCATCGGCGTGAACACTTCGATGTTCAGCCTCCTCGAAGCCTTGCTCCTCCGCCACGCGCCGTTCCCGCGCAGCACTGAGCTTCATCAAATCATCGCCGACACCCGCCAGGGCCCGCGCTACCAATTCTCCGAGGTCGAAACCCGCGAGATCCGCGAGCGCTCCAGCTCCTTCAGTTCGATTACCACGTTCCGCTACAACCAAGTCGCTCTCGCCGAACCCGGCCGCCCCGCCGAACGCGTTCTCAGCATCCTCGCTTCCGCCGAGTTCTTCAACACCTTCGGCGTCCAACCTTTCCTCGGCCGCGCTTTCACCGCCGACGAAACTCGTCCTGGCAACAATCAAGTCATCGTCCTCAGTCACCGTTTCTGGCAGCAACGCTTCGCCGGCTCCCGCGAGGTGATCGGTCGCACGCTTCGCCTCGATGGCGAATTGGTCACGATCATCGGCGTCATGCCCGCGAGCTTCGACTGGCGCTTCCTCTGGGGCATGACCGCCTTCTGGCGCCCGATCAATTACAGTCCCGATCAACTCAACAGCCGCACGTATCGAACCTTCAGCCTCGTCGGCCGCCTCGCCCCCGGCGCCACCGCACAACAAGCCAACGTCGAACTCGGGCCCGTCGCCGCCAACCAGAAGAAGGATTTCCCCCAAGACTACAACGAGCTCACCTACCGCGCCACCGTCCTGCACGAAGCACAAATGGACGACACCAGCCGCCAGATCATCTGGATGCTCGTCGGTCTCTCCGGCTTCGTCCTCCTCATCGCCTGCGCCAATCTCGCCAACCTCCAGCTCGCGCGCGCCACCACCGCCATGCGCGACTTCGCCATCCGCGCCGCCCTCGGCGCCTCCCGCGCCCGCCTCATCCGCGATCAACTCGTCGAATGCCTGATCCTGTCCCTGGCCGGTGGCGCACTCGGCATCCTGCTCGCCTTCTGGATCAACCACGCCCTCAGCGCCAGCATCCAGATCGCCGGCGAACCCAACGGCCTCGATCTCCGCCTCAACGGCCTCGTCCTCTCCGTCGCCTTTCTCGTCGCCGCCGTCACCGGCATCATCTTCGGCATCGTTCCCGCCTTGATCTCCTCGCGCGCCGATGTCGTCGAAGCCCTGAAATCGCAATCGCGCGGCTCCACCGGCGCACGCGGCCAAAACCGGATGCGTCAGGCCCTCATCGTCGCTGAGGTCACCCTAGCGCTCGTTCTTCTCGGCGGCGCCGCCGTCATGCAGCGAGGCTTCGAAAACTTCATTCAACGCAGTCCGGGCTGGGACACCACTCGCCTGCTCAGCGGCACGTTGCCGATGCCCGAAGCCCGCTTCCCCCAACCCGCCGACCGCATCGAATTCCATCGAAAAGTCCTCGCCCGCATCGCCGCACTCCCGGGCGTCGAAGCCGCCGCCCTCGCCACCGGCGTTCCCATCTACGGCTACGGCACCGAGCGCGCCATTCACACCGAGCAACAAGACGCCTCCAACACGTCCAATCTCCCGCTCGCCAGTCACGTGATGACCACAGCCGATTTCTTCAACGTCCTCGGCGTCCCCCTTCTCGAGGGCCGCATGTGGCCCGCCGACATCAAACCCGACGACCCTCACGTCATCGTCATCAACCAATCGCTCGCCCGCCAACTCTGGCCCAACGAAAGCGCCCTCGGCAAACGGCTCGCTTCGATCAACGGTGCCGAATCCACCTGGAGCGAAATCATCGGTGTCGTCCGCGACGCCGAATCGCCCGGCGCGATCGGCAATCCCAACACGCCCTACCAAGTCTTCCGCCCGCTCGTGCACGAACCGTGGAGCTGGGTCCGCTTCGCGATCCGTTCGTCCGCCCCCGCCGCGATGATCGAAACCGTTCGCCGCGCCATCGCCGAGGTCGATCCCGATCTCCCCGCCGACGAGGTGATGACCGTTTCGCAAGCCCTCGATCGCTCGCAACACAATCTCGTCATCGTCGCCAATCTCCTCATCGGCTTCGCCGTCCTCGGTCTCATCCTCGCCGCCGTCGGTCTCTACGGCGTCATCTCGAATCTCGTTGCTCAACGCACCGGCGAATTCGGCATCCGCCTCGCCCTCGGCGCGAGCCCCTCGAACGTCCTCAATCTCGTCCTTTCCCACGGCGCCAAACTCACCGCCATCGGTCTCATCCTCGGCCTCATCGGCGCCTACGGCGTCAGCCGCTTGCTCAACGCCATGATGCCCCGTCTCGTCAGCCCCGACGCCCTCGCCCTCGCCGGCATGGCCGTCCTTCTCCTCCTCGTCTCCCTCCTCGCCAGCTGGCTCCCCGCTCGGCGCGCCACAAAAGTCGACCCCATGCTCGCCCTCCGCGCGGAGTAAAAGTCTTTCTCTTTCCTCTTTATCTTTCTCGTCCGTAGGGCGAACGCGACGAACGAGAGAACGATAAAAATAAAGAGGAAAGATAAAGAAACCTCCGGGCCCGCGAATCGTTCTCGTTCTCGTAATCGTTCTCGTTCTCTCCCCTCGAATCCTCGAGAACGAGAAAGAGAACGAAGAACGAACAACGAGAACTTCGCCCCATGCTCGCCCCGCTCCGCCAAGCCGTCCGCTCCCTCGCCAAATCCCCCGGCTACACCGCCATCGCGCTCCTCACCCTCGCGCTCGGCATCGGCGTCAACACCTCGATGTTCAGCGTCGTCGACGCACTCCTCTTCCGCAGCGCGCCTTTCCCGAACTCCGCTCAACTTTTCGAGGTCGTCGCCTCCACGCGCACCACCGAGTCGCGCCCCTACTCCTACGACGAACTTCGAGAAATCCGCGACCAACTCGCCGCGTTCTCCTCGCTCACCAGCGTCGGCAGCACCCAATACACCATCTCCGAACCCGGTCAGCCCGCCGAACGTCTCCAAGGCACCCTCGTTTCCGAAGACTTTTTCACCACCTTCGGCGTGGCCCCACTCATCGGCCGCGCCTTTTCTCCGGAAGAACACCAGCCCGGCCGCAACCAGGTCATCCTCCTCAGCCACGCGTTTTGGCAGCTTCGCTTCGGCGGCGCGCAAGACATCGTCGGCCGCTCCATGCGGCTCGACGGCCACCCCGTCACCATCATCGGCGTCATGCCGCCGTCCTTCGACTATCGCATGCTCTGGGGGCAAAACGCCTTCTGGCGTCCGCTCAACTTCACGAAAGAGCAGATGATGTGGCGCGACTACCGGATGTTCCGCCTCATCGGCCGCCTGCCCGAAAACACGTCGCCCGCCCGCATCCCCGCCGAACTCGCGCCCGCCGCCACGCAGCAGGAAAAACTCTTCCCCGAATCGTATTCAGGAATCCGCTACCGCGCCGTCCCGCTTCACGAATCGCTCATGGACACCCTTGGCCGCCGCATCTCGTGGCTCCTCCTCGGTCTCGCGCTCTTCGTCCTCCTCATCGCCTGCGCCAACCTCGCCAATCTCCAGCTCGCCCGCGCCACCGCCAATCTCCGCGACCTCGCCATCCGCGCCGCGCTCGGCGCCTCCCGTGCCGGCCTCATCCGCCAGCAACTTCTTGAATCGCTCCTGCTCGCGTTCGGCGGCGGTCTCCTCGGCCTCGCCCTCGCCTTCGCCCTGAACCGCATCATCGATCGCAACTTCCTCCTCGCCGGTTCCGCCAACAGCCTCGATCTCGCCCTCGACCCCAAAATCCTCGCGATCACTTTCGGCGTCTCGCTCCTCACCGGCCTGCTTTTCGGACTCGTTCCCGCATGGTTCGCGTCGCGCACCGACGTCAACGCCGCCCTCAAATTGCAGGCCCGCGGCTCCACCACCGCACGCGGCCATCACCGCATCCGCCAGCTTCTCATCGTCGGCGAAGTCGCCCTCGCCCTCGTCCTCCTCGGCGGCGCCGCCATTCTCCAACGCGGCTTTTCCGAACTTCTCGAGCGCCGCACCGGTTGGGACACCGACCGTATCGCCGCCGCCGCCGTCCCAATTCCCCAAACCCGCGAAGACCTCCAAACCGACGACCAACGCATCGAACTTTTCCGCCGCCTCGAAGAACGCCTTAAACGCATCCCCGGCGCCGAACACGCCGCCCTCGCCACCTCGCTTCCCATCTTTTCCCACAACTCCGAACGCCAGGTCTTCACCGACGGACAAGCCCAGGGCGATCCCAACCTCCCTTCCGCGTTCACGATCGTCGTCACGTCCGACTACTTCGCCGCCCTGGGCATCCCGCTCGTCCAAGGCCGTATCTTCTCTCCCGATACAAAACGCTCCGACCCCCAGGTTGCGGTCATCAACGAATCTCTCGCCCGCCGCCTCTTTCCCAACGACACCCCCATCGGCAAACGCATCGCCGCCATGGACAGCGGCAAACCTTACTGGGCCGAAATCATCGGCGTTGTGCGCGACGTCGATGTCGCCGCCAACACCCGCGATCCGTCCACCCCTTACCAGCTCTACAAACCCGTCAACCAGGAGCCTTGGGGCTTCATCTTCGCCGTTCTCCGCAGCCCCACGCCCGAAGCCCAGGTCGAGACACTTCGCCGCGCCCTCTCCGAGGTCGATCCCGACTTGGCCGCCGCTTACGCCGGTTCCGTCCATCAACTCGTCGATCAACAACAACACAACCTCCGCCTCGCCGGAAAAACCCTCACCGGTTTCGCGCTCCTCGGTCTTCTCCTCGCCGCCATCGGCCTCTACGGCGTGATCTCCAATCTCGTCGCTCAGCGCACCGGCGAATTCGGCATCCGCCTCGCCCTCGGCGCTCGCCCCGCCGACATCATTCAGCTCGTCCTCCGTCACGGTCTCCTCCTCTGCGCCACCGGCATCGGCGTCGGCTCGATCGGCGCCTTCCTTCTCACGCGCTTCCTCGCTTCGCTCATGCCGCGCGTCGCCCATCTCGACTGGCTCGCCCTCCTCGCCGTCGCCGCCACGCTCTTCGTCACTGCGATGCTTGCCTGCTACCTCCCCGCCCGTCGCGCCACGAAAGTCGACCCGTTGATCGCCCTCCGCACCGAGTAGAATCTTTCTCTTTCCTCTTTATCTTTCTCCCCTTCCGCCACTCGTCCCGAGGCGACCGAGAAAGCTAAAGAAAAAACAGGGCCTGCCCCCACCCCCGCCGCGGCGGTTGAAGTCTGAAGTTTAAGTTGAAGCGCCCGTCCGCGCATCCCGCGCCACGCGATGTCCATCCCATTCGCGGGAAACCCGCGTTCCGCTTTCAACACGCGCGCGTCCTTTCAGGGCGCCGTGTGAATTTATAATCCGCTATAGGAAAGCAACTAACGATCAGGTGAGCTCACTGGCACGCCATGTGCAAACCTCGCTCAACCACTCCGCCTCCCCTCACTCCCTCACTCGCACTTTCCCTTCCACTTTCACCACCCGGCCATGAACGATTTCCGCTTCGCCTTCCGCCAACTCTCGAAGTCCCCCGGCTTCACCACAATCGCCCTGCTCACCCTCGCGCTCGGGATCGGCCTGAACACTTCGATGTTCAGCTTGATGAACCTCCTCATCCTCAAGCCGCTGCCCTACCCCGAAGTCTCCCAGCTGTCGCGCATCTACCGCACCAATCCTCAGAGCAACACCTCCGATCACTCCGCCTCCGATTACCTCGAGCTTCAACGCGAAGCCGCCGACTTCGCTCAGATCGCCGCGTTCCAACTCTGGGGCTACACGTTCGCTGTCGACGGCCGCCCGCCGATGAACGTCACCGCCATCCGCGTCACCGGTAATTTCCTTCCCACCCTCGGCCTCCAACCGCTCCTCGGCCGCTGGTTCACCGCCGAAGAGGACCAGCCCGGCAATCACGTCATCATCCTCAGCTACGAAACCTGGCAGGCCCAGTTCGGCGGCGATCCCAACATCGTCGGTCGCTCCGTCCGCGTCGAAAGCGAGTCCATGACCATCATCGGCGTCATGCCGGCCGACTTCTCCTCTGTCTTCCTCTGGGGCCCCGCCGACATCCTTCGTCCGATGGGCCTCTCCGCCGTCGAAAAGGAAAACCTCGGCGAGATGAAAACCTCGATCATCGCCCGCCGCTCGCCCGGCGTCTCCCTCGAACAGTTCAACGCCCGCCTCGCTACCGTCGCGCAGCGATTGAAAGAAACACGTCCTGCCAATCGCAGCGAAGACGGCCTCCGCGCCGTCTCGATCGAATCTCTCGCCCGCAACACCAACTCGAAACTCATCTCCTGGCTCATGCTGGGACTCGCCGGCTTCGTCCTCCTCATCGCCTGCGCCAACCTCGCCAATCTCCAACTCGCCCGCGCCGTCGCCCGCTCCCACGAGTTCGCCATCCGCGCCGCGCTCGGCGCGTCACACAGCCGCCTGCTCCGTCCGCAGCTCGCCGAAAGCCTTCTCCTCTCCCTCGCCGGCGGCGTCCTCGGCATCCTAGTCGCCATCTGGGCCAACGACTGGCTCTCCAGCCGCATCGCCGCCACCGGCGTGTTCCGCATCACGCTGTCGCTCGACTGGCGCGTCCTCACGTTCGCGCTCGCGCTCGCCGCTTTCACCTCCGTCCTCTTCGGCCTGGTCCCAGCCTGGCGCGTCAGCCGCATTCGCGGTTACGAAGCGCTGAAAACCAGCACCCGCGGCAACACCGGCGATCGCGCCCAAAACCGCGTCCAGCGAGCCCTCATCGTCAGCCAGTTCGCCAACGCCCTCATCCTTCTCGTCACCGCCGCGGGCTTCCTCCGCGGCGTCGATCAACTCGTCAATGTCCATCCTGGTTGGGAACAGGAAAAAATCCTCCAGGCCGTCATCAAACTCCCCGACGCGAAATACTCTTCGCCCGAACAGATCACGTCGTTTCACAACCGCATCGAGGAAAGCCTGCGCGCCCTCCCCGGCGTCGAAAACGCGACCGTCGCCTACACGCTGCCCGTTTTCACCTATCTCACCAATCGCTCCATCGTCGCCCAGGGCCAGCCACCCGTTCCCGCCGGACACGAGCCCCTCGCTTATATCAACGGCGTCTCACCGTCCTATCTCCCCACCCTCGGCATCAACGTGCAGTCCGGCCGAAACTTCACCGCCACCGACACTCATAGCTCCCTCCCCGTCGGCATCATCAACGCATCCCTCGCCCAAACGTTGTTCCCGGGCGAAGACCCCATTGGCCGCCGCATCGGCAATCCCGATCCCGCGAATCCACAATGGATCGAAATCGTCGGCGTCGTTCCCGACGTCGAGCGCGCCGTCGGCGCCGTGCCCAGCGTCAGCCCTTTTCTCATCCTCCGCCCCATGGTCCAGGATCCGTGGACTTACTTCACGGTCGCCATCCGCTCCTCCAATCCCACGGCGCTCGCCGAGCCCATGCGCCAGACGATCACCTCGCTCGATCCCGACATTTCTCCCGATCAATTCGGCACCATCGAAAACGCAACCCGTCTCGTGACCGGCAGCGCGCAGACACTTTCCTCCGTCCTCCTTTCCTTTGCTCTGCTCGGACTCTTTCTCGCCGCCATCGGCATCTACGGCGTCATCGCCCGCATCGTCGTTCAACGCACCCCCGAGATCGGCGTGCGCATCGCCCTCGGCGCCCAGCTGCACGACGTCGTTCGCATGATCCTTTTCTCCGGCCTGCGCATGACCCTGCTCGGCACCGCGATCGGTCTCCTCGGTTCTTTCGCACTCGGATGGTTGCTGAAACAAGTCGTTCCGAACTCCGGCTCCTCCGAACCTCTGCTCGTCCTCGCCGTCACCCTCGGCCTGATCGCCGTCGGTCTCCTCGCCTGCTGGCTCCCGTCCCGCCGCGCCGCCCGCATCGACCCCATCACCGCCCTCCGCGCCGAATAACAACCTCCCCGTCCGCCGGCCACGTCGTGCTCCTGCTCGTAATCGTGCTCGTGCTCGATTCCACCGGCATCTCCCCGTCCCGATCACGAGCACGAATCAAGATCACGAGCACGACCCAGTCTTCCTCTTCCGATCGGCGCTCTCCTCTCCCATCCCTCGACCCTGATCGCGTATGAAACTCGCCGTCCGCACTCTCCTCAAAACCCCTGGCTTCACCCTCATCGCCGTCCTCACGCTCGGCCTCGGCATCGGCGCCAACTCGGGCGTTTTCAGCTTCGTCAACACCCTCCTCGTCCGCCCGCTTCCCCTGCCCGACGTCCACGAACTCGTGTTCTTCGGCGAAAACTCCGAGCAGGTCCCGAACATGTCGGTGGCGTATCCAAACTTCTTGGACTGGCGTGAACGTCAGCAAAGCTTCACTCACTTCGGCACGTTCCGCTTCCAAAGCTACAACCACGTCGGCCGCTCGGAAACCGAACGCCTCGCGGGCGCGCAATTCAGCCACGACCTCTTTCCCGCGCTCGGGGTCCAGCCGCTCGCCGGCCGTTGGTTTCTCGCCAACGAAGACAAACCCGGCGCCGAACGCACCGCGGTGATCAGCGAATCCTTCTGGCGCCGCTCGCTCGGCGCCCGACCCGAGGCCATCGGCTCCACGCTCACGTTGAGCGGCGAGATCTACACGATCGTCGGCGTCATGCCCGACAGCTTCGGCGTGCCCAGCACCCAGACCGACGTCTGGACGCCCGTCGGACTCTCCGCCGATCAGCTCACCGACCGCGGCAATCATCCGGGCCTCTACTGCATCGGCCGGCTGAAACCCGGCGTCAGTGTCGAAGCCGCGCGCAGCGATCTCATCGCCATCGCCCGCCAGCTCGAGCAGGAGCACCCGACAACCAACACCGGCAACTCCATCGCTCTCCAGCCGCTCGTCGACACCGTCTTCGGCCAAATTCGCACCAGCGTTTGGATATCCTTCGCCGCCGCCTGCGGTGTCCTGCTCATCGCCTGCGCCAACGTCGCCAACCTCCTCCTCGCCCGCGCTTCCGTTCGCACCCGCGAGTTCTCCATTCGCGCCGCCCTCGGCGCCACGCGCACGCAACTCATCCGTGTCGTCCTCGCCGAAACCTTCCTGCTCAGTATCGCGGGCACCGCGCTCGGACTCCTGATCGGTCACACCACGATGGAGGCCATCCTGTCCCTCCTGCCCGCCAACTCTGCTTTGAGTTCGCAAGTCACGATGGGCTTCAACGTCTTCGCCTTCGCCGTCTGCGTCGGGGTCGGGGTCACGCTGCTCTTCGGTCTCGTTCCCGCGCTCACCGCCTCGAAAACCAATCTCAGCGACAGCCTCTCCGCGGCCGGTGCCCGCGGCACCGTCGGCGGCGTTCACGCCCGCTGGCGCTCCATGCTCGTCGCCAGCGAATTCGCTCTCACGTGCCTGCTTCTCTTCGCCTGCGGACTCATGTTCCGCACGCTCTACAATCTCTACCGCGCCGACACCGGGCTCAAAACCGATCACGTCATTTCCTTCACCTACTCCATGCCCGGCCCCGAGTGGGCCGACGCCACCAAGCGCGCCCAACTGCTCGACCGCGCCCTCGACCGCCTGCGCGAACTACCCGGCGTTACCTCCGTCGCACTCACCAATCCGCTCCCGCTCTCCGGCGGCGGCAACCAAACGTTCTTCATCCCCGAAGGCGCCGCCGATCCGGGCCCGGGCCGCCGGTTTTCCACGGAAAACAACGCCGCCAGCCGCGACTACTTCACTACCATGCGCATCCCGCTTCTCCGCGGGCGCACGTTCACCGATCGCGAGATGCCTGACGAGCCCGACGTCTGCATCATCGACACCACGTTCGCAGAAACCCACTTCGCCGGCCAGGATCCTCTCGGCAAACGCATCAACATCGGCGGCTCTCCCGACAGCCCCAACTTCGCCACGGTCGTCGGAGTCGTGGGTCACGTGCAGAACTTCGGCCTGGGACAAAACACCCGCGTCCAACTCTACTTCCCCTACCGCCAATCTCCGCCGACCAATCTGGCCTTCGTTCTTCGCACCTCCGTCGAACCTTCTGCCCTCGCCTCTTCGATCCGCACCGCCATGCGCGAGGTCGAAACCACGCTGCCGGTCTTCGGCATCCGCACGATGGACGAGTTGTTCGACAACACCGTCGCCAACCAGCGCATCATGCTCATCCTCCTCGGCGTCTTCGGCGGCATCGCTCTTCTCCTCGCCGCGATCGGACTCTACGGCGTGTTGAGCTACATCGTCGGCCAACGCACCCGCGAGGTGGGCATCCGCATGGCCCTCGGCGCCCCCGCCTCTTCCGTGCGTCAGCTCATGCTCGGCCAAGGCCTCCGCCTCGCCCTCGCGGGAATCACGGTCGGGCTCATCGCTTGCTTCGCCGTCTCACGCCTTCTCAGCAGCGTCCTCTACGAAGTTTCGCCCACCGACCCGCTGAGCCTCACCGCGGTCGTCGCGATCCTTATCTTCGTCGGCCTCCTCGCCTGCTGGCTCCCCGCCCGTCGCGCCACGAAAGTCGATCCCGTCACCGCCCTCCGCGCCGACTGATCTTTCTCCCCAGCTGGCCGCCGCCTGCCGGGCTCGTGAACCACGATTAAGAGCACGATCCGATCCCGATCTCCGAACTGTCGATCTTTGATCTTCGAGCATGAAACACGTGATCCGCTCCCTCGCCAAATCCCCCGGCTACACGTTCGTCATCGTGCTGACGCTCGCTCTCGGCATCGGCGCCAACACCGCGATCTTCTCTTTCTTCCACGGCATCCTTCTCCGCCCGCTCCCGTTCGAAGATCCCGAACGCACCGTCATCGCCAAGAAATCCGCCAACGACTACAGCGATCCCGTTGGCACTGACGTCAACATCCTCTCCGCCGACTTCCGCGACCTCGCTCCGCAGGTCCGCACGTTCTCCGATCTCGCCGCCTACACGCTCGACTCCGCCACGATCACTGGCCGCGGCAACGCCTCCCTCGCCGCCGTCGCCATCGTTACGCCCAACTTCCTCTCCGTTCTCGGCGCTCGCGCCGCCACCGGCCGCACCTTCACCACCGACGATGCGAACCAAAATACCAACCGCCTCGCCGTCGTCTCCCACACTTATTGGCAAACCGAACTCGGCGGCAGCACGTCCGTCATTGGCCAGACCATCACCGCCAACCGCACGCCTTTCACCATCGTCGGCATTATGCCGCCGGATTTCGCCTTTCCTCGCGAAGCCGATCTCTGGGTCACGCCTTCCACCGACGTTCCCGAACACGCGCTCGGCCAAACCTTCGATTTCGCCGGACGCGGCCATTACCTGCGCACGATCGTAGGCCGCCTCGCTCCTCATGCGACCGCTCGCGAAGCCGAAGCCGAACTCGCCTCGATCCTCTCCCAACTTCCCAACCCGAATAACATCCAGCGCAACGTCCACCTCGTAAACCTCCGCGACCACACGCTCGGTGACGCCCGTCCCGCCCTCGCCATTCTCCTCGCCTGCGTCGGTCTCGTTCTCCTCATCGCCTGCCTCAACGTCGCCAATCTCATGCTCGCCCGCGCCACCGCCCGCGAGCGCGAGATCGCCATCCGCGCCGCCCTCGGCGCCTCCCGCTGGCGCATCGCCCGCCAACTCCTCACCGAGAGTCTCGCCCTCTCCCTCGCCGGCGGCGCCGTCGGAATCCTGCTCAGCCTCTGGGCCCTCGAACTCCTCGTCAAAATCGCGCCCGACGACATCCCCCGCCTCGCCATGATCGGCATCGATGGCTGGGTCCTTGCATTTGCCGTCACCGTTTCCGCCCTCACCGGCGTGCTCAGCGGGCTCGCCCCCATCCTCGGCACCACCCGGCCCGACCTCGCCGCGTCGATCAAATCCGCCGACAAATCCGGCGGCGCCGGCGCCAAGCCACGACGCCTTCGTTCCACGCTCGTCGCCGGCGAGGTTGCCATCTCCCTCATCCTCCTCGTCGCCGCCGGCCTCCTCGTCCGCAGCCTCACGCAAATGGAGGCTTTCTCCTGGGGCTTCCGCCCGCAACAGGTCGTCTCCGCTCGCGTCGCCTTCCTCGACGATCGCTACGCCTCCGACGAAGCCCGCGTAAACTTCTACCGCGCCCTCCGCGATAAACTCCTCGCGTCCCCCGGCATCGAAGACTTCGGCACCAGCCTCGACCGCATCGGCGCGAGTTGGATCAACCTACCGTTCACCGCCCAGGGCGAAACGTATCCAAATCCCGGCGACCGCCCCCAGGCCAACTACCACGTCATCACTCCCGGCTATCTCTCCACCGTCGGCATTTCCGTCCAACAGGGACGCGAGTTCACGTTCGACGACGACGCCACCCGGCCGATCGTCGCCCTCGTCGACGCCAATCTCGCCCAGCGCCATTACCCCAACGGCGACGCTCTCGGTAAAACCATCACCGTCGTCACACCCGCGGGCGACACCCCCGTCGAGATCATCGGGATCGTCAGTCCCGTGAAATTCGACGGCCCCGTCGCTGCCGCCCGCCCCGACATCTACTTCTCCTACCTCCGCCTCCCGCAAAACAACTTCTTCCTCCACGTCCGCACCCCGCTCGCTCTCGGCACCGCGGAAACATTGATCAAAAAAGCCGTTCGCGAAATCGACGCCGACATCCCCGTCACCGATGTCGCCACCATGGAGCAGGTCACCGCAGAACCGTCCGCCGCGCGCCGCTTCCCTCTCGGTCTTCTCGGCGGTTTCGCCCTCCTCGCGCTCTGCCTCGCCGCGATCGGCATCTACGCCGTGACAAATTACTCCGTCGCTCAACGCACCCGCGAAATCGGCGTCCGCATGGCCCTGGGCGCTCACCCCCGCTCCGTCGTCTCACTCATTCTCCAACAAGGTTTCCGTCCCATCCTCGTCGGCCTCGTCTTCGGCCTGATCGGCGCCGGCATCACTGCCTTCGCCATGCGCAAACTTCTCTTCGGCGTCCCCCCGCTCGATCTCCCGACCTTCGCCCTGGTCCCCGCCCTCCTCCTGATCATCGCTGCCTTCGCCTGCCTCTTCCCCGCCCGCCGCGCCACCAAGATCGACCCACTCGTCGCGCTTCGTTCGGAGTAACTCGTTCTCGTTCTTCGTTCTCTTTCTCGTTCTTCCGCCTCCGTCGTGCTCGCGCTCCTGCTTCCATGAAACTCGCCCTCCGCTCCCTCCTGAAGACGCGCGGCTTCACCGCCATCGCCATCCTCACACTCGCGTTGGGTATCGGCGCGACCACTACAGTCTTCAGCTGGGTCGAACGCGTCTTGCTCGACCCGCTTCCCGGCGTCGCGGAGCCGTCGCGCCTCGTCGCCCTCGAATCGGTCAGCCCGTCCGGCGAAACGATCGACAGTTCCTTCCTCGACTTCCTCGACTACCAGGCGCAGGCGAAGAGCTTCTCCCACATCCTCGTCGACAAGGGCCGCCCGCTCAACTTCGGCAGCGGAGCCGACGCGCAGCGTCTCTGGGGTCAACTCGTGTCCGGCGGTTTCTTCGAAACCCTCCGCGTGCAGCCGCACCTCGGCCGTTTTTTCAATGCCGAAGATCGTCCTGACGTCCCCGCTGCCGCGCCCGTCGCCGTCATCAGCGAGCGACTCTGGCGCCGCCATTTCAACGCCGACCCCGCCGTGCTCGGCCGCACGATCACACTCAACGAGCACGCTTATACCGTCATCGGCGTCGCCGACGCCGGATTCATCGGCTCGCTCAATGGCGTCGCCTACGACGTGTGGGTGCCGATCGGCACGCACGCCTTGCTGCTCGGGCCGTCGAGCTGGCTCGAGAATCGCAGTTGGCGCTCGTTTCACAGTCTCGGACGCTTAGCCCCCGGCGCCACGATCGAGTCCGCGCGCGCCGAGCTCGCCGCCATCGCCGGCCGGCTGGCGGACACGTATCCGGATTCCAACCACGGAATTGGCTTCACCGCGAAGCGGCTCGCCCAGGCGAAAGACGGCGCCCAAAGCCACCTCGCCAAACCGCTTCTGCTGCTCTTCGGCGTCACCGCCCTCGTTCTCCTCATCGTCTGCGCCAATCTCTCGAATCTCCTCCTCGTCCGCGCGAGCGCCCGCCAGCGCGAGATGTGCATCCGCCAGGCCCTTGGCGCGGGCTGGCTTCGTATCGCGCGCCAGTTGCTCGCAGAGAGCCTGCTGCTCTCCATCGCCGGCAGCGTCGTCGGATTGTTGTTCACCCTCTGGATGTCCGACTTGCTTCGACAGTTCATCCCCGTCGCGGAACTGCCGATCTCGCTCAGCGCTCACCTGAGTCCGCGCGTTTTGCTCCTTGCCGTTGGCCTTTCGTTCGTCACCGCCCTGCTCGCCGGCCTCGCGCCCGCCCTTTGGATCGCGCGTCCCAATCTTATCGACGTGCTACGCGCCAGCGGACCTGCCGCAACCACCACCCCTCGCGCGGAGTTCTTTCGCCGCGCGCTCATCGTCGCGCAAACGGCGATTGCCCTCGTGACACTCGCCTGTGCCGCGCTCGCCGCGAAAAGCTTCTTCGCCGCCAAGCACGCCGATCCCGGTTTCGATGCCCGCGGCGTTCTGCTCGCCGCGCTGAAACTCGACACGAGCGGCTACACCCGCGAACAGGCCTCCGCCTTCCTCGACCGGCTTCAACCGCAGCTCGCCGCGCTTCCAGGCGTCGCGTCCGCCGCCCTCGCCGAAAACGTCCCGCTCAGCCTTTCCCGCGGCTCCTGGGAAAACCTCGCGATCCCCGGCTACATGCCCGCCCCCGGCGAGGAGGTTCGCGTCTACCGCAATCTCGTCTCGCCCGGCTATTTCTCGCACATGCGCATTCCACTGCTGCACGGACGCGAGTTCAACGACGCCGATCGGCGCGACGCCCCGCCGGTCGCCATCGTCAACGAAACGTTCGCCCGCCGCTACCTCGGGGGAGTCGATGCGACCGGCCGCACGTTCTCGATCCTCGGCTGGCAACGCGAGGCCACGGTCGTCGGCGTCGTGCGCGACTCCAAAATCGACCGCCTCGATGAGGCCGCCCAGCCCTACTATTACGTTCCGCTGCGACAGTTCTACCTGCTCGATACCGGCATCGCTCTCCAGCTGCGCGTCCGCGAATCCGCTCCCTCGATCGATCCGATTTCACTTCTCCCGGGCCTTCGCGCTGCGGTGCGCGAGATCGATCCACGCGTGCAGATCTTCGAAGCGTTCACTCTCGAGGATTTCATCGGCGGTTCACGCTTCACCCAAAAAACCGCCGCAACCCTCCTCGCCGTCCTCTCTGCGATCGCGCTCACGCTCACCGCGCTCGGCCTCTACGGCGTGCTCTCGTTCGCCGTCGCGCAACGCACGCCTGAAATCGGCGTCCGCCTCGCACTCGGCGCCCGCCCCGCCGACATCGCGCGACTCTTCATTCTCCGCGGCACGTTGCTCGTCGCGCTCGGCCTGGCCTGCGGTCTCCCCGCGACCATCGCGGTCGGCCACGGACTCGGTTCGCTTTTCTACGGGCTCAGCCCGTTCGAACCCCTGCTTCTCGCCCTCGTTGTCGCGCCGGTCCTTCTCGCCGCCCTCGGCGCGTGCTGGCTCCCCGCGCGTCGCGCGAGCCGCGTCGATCCCCTCACCGCCCTCCGCACGGAATAGAATCGTTCTCTAAACCCACCGAACTCACTGCAGGCAACCGGAAGAGAAAGAGAACTATCACGAGAACGAGAAAGAAAACCTTAAGCAGGTCCTGCCCTCTCCACCATGCCCTCTGACCTCCGCCCCGCCGTTCGCACGCTCGCCAAATACCCCGGCTACTCCGCCGTCATCATCCTCACGCTAGCACTCGGGATCGGCGCCAACACCGCCATCTTCTCCTTCTTCCACGGCATCCTTCTGCGGCCGCTTCCGATCGCCGACGCCGATCGCGTCGTGCTGGTGAAAAAAGATCCGCGCGATTTCTCCGATCCCATGGAAACCAGCCCCGGCATCCTCACGGCCGATTTCCAGGAATTACAGTCCGAGCTCACTTCGTTGCGCGACTTCGCCACCTACACGCTCGACTCCGCCACGCTCACCGGAACCGGCACGCCCGAACTCGTCGCCGCCGCCGTGGTCACCGATAATTTCTTCTCCACGCTTGGCACCCGCGCCGCCCTCGGACGCACCTTCACCGCCGACGCCACTGACGTCCGCGCCGGCCGTCTCGCCACGCTCTCACATCGTCACTGGCACTCCCACTTCGGTGGCGATCCTTCCGTCATCGGCCGCACGATCCGCCTCAACCAGGTCCCCGTCACCATCGTGGGCGTGATGCCGCCCGACTTCGAATTCCCGCGCGAAGCCAACTACTGGGTCAGCAGCGCCGGACAAATTCCCGAAAGCCAGCTCGGTCTCGCGTCGTTCAGCTACGGCGGCCGCGGCCATTACATCCGCACCATCCTCGCGCGACTTCAGCCCGACGTCTCGCGCGAACAGGCCGAACGCGAATTCCTGGCCGCCTTCAACCGTCTCCCTAATCCGAATCAGGCCAACCGCACCGCCTGCCTCATGACCCTGCGCGATCAGGTCGTCGGCGACGTGCGTCCGGTGCTCTCCTTGCTGCTCGTCTGCGTGGGTCTCGTTCTCCTGATCTCCTGTTTCAACGTCGCCAATCTCATGCTCTCGCGCGCCGTGACACGACGCCAGGAGCTCGGCATCCGCGCCGCTCTCGGCGCGAGCCGCTGGCACATCGCGCGCCAGTTGCTCGGCGAAAGTCTCCTGCTGTCCTTTCTCGGCGGCGCGATGGGCGTGCTGCTCGCCGCCTGGGGTCTCGGTCTCCTCGTTACGCTCGCCCCCGCCTCGATCCCGCGTCTCGAAACCATCCACCTCGACGCGACCGTCCTCGGTTTCGCCCTTGGTCTGACACTCCTCACCGGCCTCGCGTGCGGGCTCTCGCCTTTGATCGGTCTCGGTCGCCGCGATCTTGCTTCGACGACCCGCGGCGTCGGCAAAGGCGATACCGCCTCCCCCGCTCCTCGCCGCATCCGTCTCGCCCTCGTCGCCGGCGAAGTCGCCGTATCGCTCGTCCTGCTCGTCGCCGCCGGTCTTTTGCTGCGCAGCGTAAGTGAACTGCAGGCCTTTTCCTGGGGCTTCGATCCGTCCCGCGTGGTGTCCGCCCGCGTCGTGTTCGGCGGCGAACGCTATGCCGATGGCGAATCTCAACGCCGGTTTTACCGCGCGTTGCTCGATCGTCTCGACCGCACACCCGGCTTTGAAAGCGTCGGCACCAAGTTTTTCCGCGTCGGCGATTCGTGGGTCAAAGAACCCTTCGTCATCGAGGGACAAACCCGCCCCGCCGACTTCAGCCCACCCATGGCGACGACGCATCAGGTCAGCGAAGACTACTTCCGCACCATGGGCATCCCGCTGCTCGCCGGTCGCGGCTTCACCTCCGACGACAACGAAAACTCCCCTCCCGTCATGATCATCGACGAGACGTTCGCGCAGCGTTTCTTTCCCGATGGAGCCGTGGGCCGCCGCATCCGCGCCGGAGGAAGCCCGGACGAGGAAGGCGGCTGGGTCGAGATCGTCGGCGTCGTCTCCGCCGTGCCCAGCGAAGGACCCTCCGGTCCCGTTCTCCCCGAGCTCTTCCGTCCTTTCCTCCAAGCTCCGTGGAACAACTTCTACGTGCACGCCCGCACCTCGCTCGACCTGGCTACGGCGGGTCGTCTGATCCAGGAAGCCGTCGCATCCGTCGATCCCACCGTTCCGATTTCCGATCTCGCCGGCATGCAACAAATCGTTTCCCGCCCCGCCGCCTCCCGCCAGTTCCCGCTCGGCCTCCTCGGTGCTTTTGCCCTCCTCGCCTTGCTCCTCGCCGCGGTCGGCATCTACGCCGTCACCCATCACTCGGTCGCCCAACGCACGCGCGAGATCGGCGTCCGCATGGCGCTCGGCGCTTCGCCCGGCTCCGTCGTCGCGCTCATGCTCCATCAAAGCTTCCGCCCTATTTTGCTCGGCCTCGCCGTCGGCTTGATCGGCGCAGCATCCACCGCATTCGCCATGCGCCAACTCCTCTTCGGCGTCGCCCCCCTCGACCTACCGACCTTCCTTATCGTGCCCGCCGTCCTCGCCATCATCGCCGCGCTCTCCTGCTGGCTCCCCGCCCGCCGCGCCACGAAAGTCGACCCCATCATCGCCCTGCGGGCCGAGTGAATCGTTCTCGTTCCTCGTTCTCCTTCTCGTTCTCGCCCACTGCCCGACCTCGAGAGAACGAGAACGATTACGAAAACGAGAAAGAACCCCATCTCCGATCTCCCATCTCCCATCTTCCATCTCCGCGCGCCCGCGGCCTGTATGAAACACGCCCTCGGTCTCCTCGCTAAATCCCCCGGCTTCACCGCGGTCGCAGTCCTGACCCTCGCGCTGGGCATCGGCGCCAACACCGCCCTTTTCTCCATCTTCCAGCGGCTCGTGCTGCCACCGCTCGATCTGCCCGAGCCCGACCGGCTCGTTCGCGTGTGGGCCAGCAACCCCGATCGCAACCTCCTCGCTCCCGTCGTCTCGACGCCGCAATACGAGTTACTCGCCGCCGAGCAGCAGTCGTTCTCCGGATTCGCCGCCTCTCTCATCAACGGCTTCATCCTCGCCCGCGAACGCGCCGAACCGGAGCAGCTCCCCGCGCTACAGGTCACGGTCAACTGGCTTCCGACCTTGGGCCTTTCGCTCGTCCGGGGCCGCAACTTCACCGCCGACGAAGATTCGCCCGGCGGCCCACGCGTCGTGATCCTCACCGAGGACTGCTGGCGTTCGCGTTTCGGCGCCAGCGAATCGATCCTCGGCGAAACCCTTCTGCTCAGCGGCACGCCGCACACCGTCATCGGCGTCGTGCGCACGCCGCTTCCCCCACCCGTCGCCTTCGCGCAACTGATCGTGCCGCGCGCGCTCGAGGGTGTCGGCCTCACGCCCGAACAAATCCGTTCCGGCATCGGTTTTCTCGAAATCACCGCCCGCCTCAAACCCGGCGTCTCCCTTCAGGAGGCCAACACCGAAATCCATGCGCTCGTGGACCGTTACCGACGGGCGTATCCAACCAACCTGGACGCCCGCAATCGCGCCGAGTTGCGCCCGTGGACCGAGGAGATCGTCGGCAACATCCGCCCCACACTCCTCGTCCTGCTCGCGGCCGTCGCGCTCGTCCTGCTCATCGCCTGCGCCAACGTCTCCAATCTCTTCCTCAGCCGGCTCACCGCCCGCCACCGCGAGATCGCCGTGCGCATCTCGCTCGGCGCCACGCGCGGTTCGCTCCTCCGACAGTTCCTCTCCGAAAGCGCGCTCTTCTGCCTGCTCTCCACCGCCCTCGGACTTCTGCTCGCCACGTGGTCGCTCGAAGCCACGGAAAAGCTCTTCGCTTCCCGGCTTCCCGCCGGCACCACCTTCACCCTCGATGGTTTCACCCTCGCCTTCACCGTCGCGCTCTCTGCGCTCACCTGCGCCGCCGTCGGTCTCGTGCCCGCTCTGCAAGCCTCGAATCTCCACCTCGCCGACGCCCTGAAGGAGGCCGCCCGCGGTTCGACCGGCGGACATCGCGGCGGACGCCTGCGTTCATGCTTCGTCGTGATCGAGGTCGCATTCTCCGTCCTGCTTCTCGTCGGCTCCAGTCTCCTGTTGGTCAGCTTCCTGAAACTCCAGGCCACCCCGCCCGGCTTCAACCCGCACGGCGCCGCTACCACCGCGATCAACATCCCCACCACGCACTATCGCACGCCCGAGCACTGGCTCACCCACCTCGACCAAATCCTGCAAAACCTCCACGCCAACCCGCAGGTAAAACACGCCGCCGCCGCAACCAACGTCCCCGCCGGCTTCCTCAGCGTTGCCCCCCGCGGCATCTACGCCCTCCAAGGCCGGCCGCTTCCGCCCATCGACGAACGGCCGCTCGCTTTTCTCACCGCCGCTTCCGAGGACTATTTCCGAACCCTCGGCATCCCGCTCCGCTCCGGCCGTTTCTTCACTCGCGATGACCGCGCCGACACCACCAGCGTCGCGATCGTCAACGAGTCGTTCGCAAAAAAGCTTTTCCCCGACGGCAACGCTCTCGGTCGCGTGATCCTCCGCGGCCCCGACGGCAAGGTCGCTCACGAAATCGTCGGCGTCGTCGGTGACGTAAAATCACAGGGCCTTCACGCCCCCGCGCCCGACACGCTCTACCTCGCCCTGCGCCAGAATCCCGCGCCTTTCGTGAGCCTCGTCGCGCGCACCGATGGCGACGCCGCTGCGCTCCAGAACATCTTCCGCTCCGCGGTCCACACCACCGATCGCAACACCGTCGTCACGCTCTTCCAAACGCTCGAAGCCGGCCTGAGCAACACGCTCGGCTTCCAACGCATCGTCGCCTCGCTCACCTCCATCTTCGCCGGCCTCGCCGTCCTCCTCGCGGCGCTCGGCCTGTATTCAGTTCTTGCCTACGCGGTCGCGCAACGGACCAACGAGATCGGCATCCGCATTGCGCTCGGAGCTACCACCCGGCAGGTGCTCGCGCTCGTGCTCGGCCAGGGCCTCAAGCTTGTCACCTTCGGTCTCGCGGCCGGCCTCGTTATCGCCGCCGCCGCCTCCCATCTCCTCCAGCAATTGCTCTTCAACGTCGAACGCATCGACCCGCGCCTCTACGCCGCCGTCGCCCTCCTCTTCATCGTCATCGGCGCCGTCGCGTGCCTGCTCCCCGCTTTCCGCGCCGCGAAAGTCGATCCTCTCACCGCGCTCCGCTCCGACTAAATCGTTTTCGTTCTTCGCTCCCTTTCCGACCAGCCGCGCACGATCTGGGGAAAACAAAACACCTGACCCGTGTGATGTCATAGGATTGCCGCGGCTGGTCGGTTCCAACATGTCCGCGACCCGCTATTCGCGTCGTTCAACGAGCCACTTCGTGACTCCCGCGGAAAACATTTAGCACTGGTGTTTCCCTGGAGCTTGGAGCTTGGAGCTTGGAGTTTCCCCTCCCCCCATGAACCGTCGCACCTTCGTTTCCTCCCTCGCCGTCGCCGGCGCCGCCACCGCCGTTGCCCCGTCCCGCCTCTTCGGCAGTGATGCCAAAAAGCGCCCCACCGTCGGCGTCATCGGCTGCGGCTGGTATGGCGGCGTGAACCTTGAGGTCTTCGCCCGCTGCACCCAAATCGAGGTCGTCGCCTTGTGTGACGTTAACCGACAGCACCTGGACAAAACGCTGAAGCTCGTCGCCCAACACCAGCAGGCCGTTCCGCGCACGTTCACCGATTACCGCGAGATGCTCGCCAGCGGTCCGCTCGACATCGTCATCATCACCACCCCCGACCACTGGCACGCGCTCTCCGCCATCGCCGCCATGAAAGCCGGCGCCGATCTCTATCTGGAAAAGCCGCTCGGCGTCGACGTCATCGAGGGCGCGGCCATGGTCGCCGCCGCTCGCAAGTATAACCGCGTCGTGCAGGTCAACACCCAGCGCCGCAGCAATCCGCTCTACCTCGAAGCTCGCGACAAATACATCCGCAGCGGTCGCCTCGGCAAAATCGCCGCCGTTGAATGCTACAGCTACCTCGGCATCGAGGGCTGGAGCGCCGGACCCATTCCCGACGCGACCGTCCCCGAACATCTCGATTACGAGATGTTCGCCGGCCCCGCTCCGAAGCTGCCCTACAAAACCATCATGGAAGACCGCGGCTGGCGCTCCTTCATGGAGTTCGGCAACGGCATCATCGGCAACGTCGGCGTGCACATGCTCGACAAGGTCCGCATGCTCCTCGAGCTCGGCTGGCCCGAATCCATCAGCTCCTCCGGCGGCATCTACGTTCACAAAAATTCGTTCTCCAACGTCTCCGACACGCAACACAGCGTCTTCCACTATCCCGACCTCGACGTGAGCTGGGAGCACCGCATGTGGGGCCGCTCGCCGATCCCTCCGCGCCACTGGAGCGATCAATGGGGCGCGCGTTTCCTCGGCGAACACGGCACGTTGAACATCACCATGTTTGAATACGTGTTCGAGCCCGCCGACCGCGGTCCGCGCGAAGGCCGCAACCTGATGTCCACCACCGGCGATCTCGAAAACATCGACTTCCGCCGCGGCAGCGAGGCCTTCGTCGAAACCGAAAACCGTCACGTGCTCGACTTCATGGCCGCCCGCGAAACCCGCTCGCGTCCCATCGCTGACATCGAGGAAGGCCACATCTCCAGCGCCATGTGCCAACTCGCCAATCTCTCCCAGGAACTCGGCCGCACGCTGGTTTACGATCCCAAAACCCGCACGATCCCCCGCGACCCCGAAGCGACCCGCCGCCTCGCCCGCCCCTACCGCGCGCCGTGGCAGCACCCCGATCCCGCGAACGTATAACACCCTCTTCGCCCAACCGTCAGGTTTTGTGCGCGTGCTCGTAACCGGGCTCGCGCTATCGCCGTTCCTCGTCGCATTCGTCTCGCTCCCGCGGTCGGCCAGGTCGCGTATCGAGTAACACCCGCTCTCGATCCTTCTTCTCTAAACTCCACGGCGTTCTCCGCTTTTGACCGACCGCCGGTGATCCGGAGAAAAGCCAACGCTCGCCCCGTGTCATCCCTTGGGGTCGCCGCCGCTGACCGGAATCCTTGCTCCGAACGAAGCGCCCGCGCGCGCACTCATACGCGTGAACATCGAAGATCTCGTTGGCGACCACGGTCTGCCTCCACTTCACCACGTCCCGCACCCCCACGTCCCGCACCCGTCCGCTACGATCTCACCGCCCATGGGACAACGATGTTCCGACTGCATGCCTCGCAAGCCGACCGCCCCCCACTCTCTTGGACAAGACCCTCAAACTTATTCCGGTCCTTCTGCTGCTGTTTGGGCCTCCCGTCTTGCCGGCCAGTGAAACCACACCACAACCCGAACAGCGTCCGCCCAACATCGTCGTGATCCTCGCCGATGACCTCGGTTACGCCGACCTCGGCTCCTACGGAAATCCGCGCAACTCGACCCCGCACCTGGATCGCCTCGCTCGCGACGGCCTGCGCTTCACCGATTTCCATGCGAACGGTCCGATGTGCTCGCCCACCCGCGCCGCTCTGCTCACCGGCCGCTATCCCCAACGTGTCGGAATAGAGGCCGCGCTCTACCTCATGCATTTTCCCGCCGAGCGCCACGGCCTGCCCGCTTCCAGCAGTTCGCTCGCACAGCATCTGCGGACCGCCGGTTATGCCACCGGACTCTTCGGCAAATGGCACCTCGGACATCACCCTGATGAAAACCCGGTCCATTTCGGTTTCGACGAATTCCGCGGACTGCTCTGCGGCGAAGGCGACTTCGCCGCGCAAATCAATCGGCTCGGCCTCGCCGATTGGTGGGAAAACGAAACCCTTAAACCGGCAGAAACGCCTGCGAACACCACCACGCTCATCACCGATCACGCCCTTCGCTTCATCCAGCGACACCGCGCAGAACCTTTCTTTCTCTTCGTCTCCTTCACCTCGATTCACTTCCCGTGGATGCGCCCCACCGACGCACCTGCGCGCGAACTGGGGAAAACTTACTTCGGCATCGACACCCCTTCCAACAGCCGCCTCGGCCCGCATGCCGGCACGCCTGCCTTGCGCGAGGTCGTGCAGGAAATGATCCGCGATCTCGACCGTAGCACCGGCCGCATCGTCGATCTTCTTCGCCAGCTCCACCTGGAAGAAAACACGCTCGTGGTGTTCACCTCCGACAACGGCGGCTATCGCAATTACCTCGGACGCTTCCACGGACAAATCTCCGACAACGGTCCTTTTCGCGGCAGCAAAACCTCCCTCTACGAAGGCGGCCATCGCGTGCCCGCCATCGCTTACTGGCCCGGCCGCATTCCCGCTGGCCGCACCAGTCACGCGCTCGCGATGACCATGGACCTCCTTCCCACCGCCCTCGAACTGGCGCAGGTTCCACTGCCCCGCGCGGAGCATCTCCGCTCCGACGGCATCAGCCTCGTGCTACACCTCTTGCACGACGAGGCCTTGCCCGAACGCACCGTTTTCTGGCGTTTCCGCGGACGACGGGCCGCGCGCTCAGGCCCATGGAAACTTCACCTCTCCCAGCAAGACGTCCCCACGCTCTATCGCCTTGATCGAGATCCCGGCGAAACCCGCAACCTCGCCGACTTCGAGCCCGTGATTGTCGAACAACTCACGCGCGACATCCTCAACTGGGAACAGGACGTCGACCGCAGTTTCGCCCAAATTCGCCGTTCCCCGTAGCTCATTTCGCACTGGTGTTTCCCTGAAGCTTGGACCTTGGATCTTGGTGCTTCCCTCCCCCATGAACCGCCGCACTTTCGTCTCCTCGCTCGCGGTCGCCGGCGCTGCCACCGCGACCGCACCGTCCCGCCTCTTCGCCTCCTCCTCCAACCCTCGCCCCAAAGTCGGCCTCATCGGCTGCGGCTGGTTCGGCGGCGTCAACCTCGAGAACTTCGCCCGCAACGCCGAAATCGAAGTTATCTCCCTCGCCGACCCCAACGCAAAAGCCCTCGATAAAACCGTCGCCACCGTCGGGAAATATCAGACCGGCATCCCCAAAACCTTCGCCAACTATCGCGATCTCCTTTCCTCCGCCCGACACGACATCATCCTCGTCGCCACGCCCGATCACTGGCACGCCCTCCCGGCGATCGAAGCCATGCAAGCCGGCGCCGACGTCTACCTCGAAAAGCCCATCGGAGTCGACGTGATCGAAGGCGAAGCCCTCGTCGCCGCCGCGCGCAAATACCACCGCGTCGTCCAAATCAACACCCAGCGTCGCTCGAATCCGGTGTATCACGAAATGCGTGACAAATTCATCCGCAGCGGCCGCCTCGGCGAAATCGGTCTCGTCGAAACCTACTCCTATCTCCCCGGCCGCCCCACCGGCGACATCCCTGTCATCAATCCGCCCGCGCACCTCGATTACGATCTCTGGTGTGGCCCCGCGCCGAAGCTCCCTTATCGAAACATGTTCGAGGCCCGCGGCTGGCGCGCGTTTATGGAATACGGCAACGGCCAGATCGGCGATCTCGGCGTCCATTCCATCGACCTCGTTCGCTGGCTCCTCGATCTCGGCTGGCCCGATTCCATTTCCTCGACCGGCGGCATCTACGTCGACCGCGGCGGCTCCTCCAACATCTCCGACAACCAGCGCGCCGTCTTCCGCTACCCCAATCTGGACCTGAGCTGGGAGCACCGCACCTGGGGCGCTTCGCCCATCCCGCCGCGGCATTGGTCCGACCAATGGGGCCTCCGCCTCATCGGCAAAAACGGCACGCTCAACGTCACGATGCTCTCTTACGAGTTCACCCCCGCCGGAGGCGGCCCCAAAGAGGGCTTCCACATGCTGTCTTCCTCCGGCGACCTCGAAAACATCGACTTCCGCCGCGAAGCCGGCGCTTACAACGAAACCGAACGTCGCCACGTCCTCGATTTCCTCACCGCCCGCGAAAACCGCTCGCGCCCCATCGCCGACATCGAAGAAGGCCACATCTCCACCGCCTGCATCGAACTCGCCAACATCGCGCAGGATCTCGGCCGCCCGCTTTCCTACGACCCCGCCACGCGCACCGTCCGCAACGACCCCGAAGCAACCCGGCGCCTCGCCCGTCCCTACCGCGCTCCCTGGCCGCACCCCGACCCCGCAAAGGTCTAACACCGTCCTCGCCTCGCCCGTTCTCTCGGTCGCTTCGCCGCATCGCGTTCAGCGAAGTCGTATCGCAAGCGTGATCCCATTCGCGGGAAACCGCGGTTCCGTCTTCGCGACAACGCGCCCGCTCCGGCCGACGCACTAAATGCGCAAGTTTCTCATTTCTAGAACCTAGCGACGCGTCCACGCCGATGGCACGCGCCGTGCAAACCCGCGCCTGGTCCGCGCCGCGTAACAACGCGCTCCTCGCATCGCCGGACTACTCGACCACGTCCAAATCTCTCCCCTTTCGCTCATGCTCCTTTCCTTGCGCCAAACGTTCCGCCGGCTTCTCCGGGAACGCAGTTTCACCCTCACCGTTCTTCTGACGCTCGCCCTCTGCGTCGGCGCCAACGTCGCGATCTTCGCCGTCGTCGACGCCATCCTCGTCCGACCGCTGCCTTTCCCCGACGCGGACCGCCTCGTCGCCGTCCGCAATTCCTATCCGCGCGCCGGCGCCGAACGCTCGGGCGCGTCCTCCGTCAACTACTACGATCGCCGCGAAGCCATTCAGGCCTTCACCTCCGTTTCGATCTTCCGCGACTACAGCGTGATCGTCGGCGGCGACGGCACGCCCAACCGCGTCGAGATCGCGCGCGTCTCGCCGGAATTCTTCGCCACGCTCGGAGTGCCGTTCGCCCTGGGGCAAACCTTCACCGACGCGGAAATGACCTATCAGACGGACCAGGTCGCCGTGCTCACCGACGCCTTCTGGCGCACGCATTTCAACGCCGACCCCGCCGTCGTCGGGAAAACATTTTTCAACGACGGTCTCACCATCACCGTCGTCGGCGTATTGCCGCCAGGTTTCCGCTATCTTTCGAGCCGCGCCCAATTCTTCCGCCCCGCCTCGCACGCCGCCAACGACATCCGCTCCAGCAACCGGCATAGCAATAGTTACCAGATGATCGCTCGCCTCGCTCCCGGCGTAACGCTCGCCGAAGCACAGGCCCAGATGAACGCGTTCAACCAGCAGCAGATCGCCGACGATCCTCACGCCCAACTTCTGCGCGACGCCGGCTTTAACACGTTCATCACTCCGCTTCATGCCGACTTCGTCCGCGATGTCCGCCCCATCCTGCTGCTGCTCCAGGCCGCCGTTCTCGCACTCCTGCTCATCGGCGGCATGAATCTCGTCAACCTTCTCCTCATCCGCGCCAATGGCCGCGCCAAGGAAATCGCCGTGCGTCAGGCGCTCGGCGCCGGTCGCTGGCATCTGTTCCGCGAAGTCGTGCTCGAAACAGTCGCGCTCTCGCTCGGTGGCGGCGTGCTCGGCTTGTTGCTCGGTGCCTTCGGCATCGATCTCCTCATTCGACTCGGCACGGACCGATTGCCCCTGGGCGGATACATCACCCTCGACACCCGCATCGCCTCGGTGGCGCTCCTCGCCTCACTCATCGTCGGCGTCCTTCTCGCGTTGCCCGTCGCGTTCCTCAATCTCCGCCACTCGCTCGCTCCCGTGCTCCACACCGAATCGCGCAACGGCACCGCGAGCCGCGCCACCCAGCGCGTGCGACACGGTTTCATCGTCGCCCAGATCTCCCTCGCCTTCATCCTCCTCTCCGGCGCCGGTCTCCTCGGCCTGACGTTGCGCAAGATCCTCGCCACGTCTCCCGGCTTCCAACCGGACCACGTGATCACCGGCTCGATCTCACTGCCTTGGAAAAGCTATCCCGATGCTGAAAAACGCCAGGCGTTCCTCGACCGGCTCGACGCGGCCCTCCGTATCCAGCCCGGCATTACGTCCGTCGGCTTCACGTCGAGTTTGCCGTTCAGCGGATCCCAAAGCGACAGCGCCACCTCCGTCGAGGGCGTCCAGCGCGCGCCTGGCGATTCCATCCGCACTCATTACACCTCCTTCGCGTTCGGCGACTACTGGCGCACGCTCAACATTCCTTTGCTCGAAGGCCGTCTGCTCGAGCCGGCCGACAACCAACGCGAACAACGCGTTTGCGTCGTCGACGCCGAGTTCGCCCGCCGCTACTGGCCAAACGAAAGCGCCGTCGGCCGCCGCATTTCCCAAGGCATCACGCTCACCGAGGAAGACGCCACCACGATCGTCGGCGTCGTCGGCACCGTGAAACAGGTTGATCTCTCCTCGGATCACACGCTGGGAGCGGTTTATTTGCCTTATAAAAACTACAGCTCGATGTCGTTCTTCGTCGCCGTCCGCACACCACTCGAACCCACCGCGCTCGCCGCGACCCTTCGCCAGACCATTCTCTCGATCGATCCCGGCCTGCCGATCGACAACATCAAGCCCCTGCAGACCCTCGTGGACGACAGCCTGGTCTCGCGTCGTTCTCCCGCCGTGCTCGCCGGCGCTTTCGCCGTCGTCGCCCTGCTGCTCGCCGCCGTCGGCACCTATGGCGTGCTCGCCTACGCCGTGAGTCAGCGCCGGCGCGAAATCGGCGTTCGCATGGCCCTCGGCGCCCTGCCGCAACAAATCCTGCGTCAATTTCTCTCCCTCGGCGCGCGCCTCCTTCTCATCGGCCTCGCGCTGGGCGTGCTCGGCGCCTACGCGACCGGCCAGGCGATGCAAAATCTTCTCGTCGGCGTCAGCTCGGCCGACCCGCTCGTGCTCATCGCCACCGCCGCTTCGATCGGCGTCGTCGTGCTGCTCGCCACGTTCCTTCCTTCCCGACGAGCCACCCGCGTCGATCCCATGATCGCGCTCCGCGCCGACTAATCGGGAGCAGGGATATCTCTTTCGCCGCCGTTGTTTTCATTCCCGCGCGCATCGCACTTCGCATGAACTACGCCTTCCGCCAGCTCGCCAAATCTCCCGGCTTCTCCGCTATCGCCATCCTCACCCTCGCCCTCGGGATCGGCCTCAGCGCCTCCTCCTTCAGCCTCGCGAACGCCTTCCTGCTTCGCACGGTTCCCTATCCCGAAGCCGACCGGCTCGTCAGCGTTGTCGGCACCAGTCGCCAGTCCGATCGCGACAATCACGCGCCGGGCAATCTCATGGACATCCGCGAGCGCGTCACGTCGTTCTCCGGCTTCGCCATCTACAACGGCGACTTCTTCTCTCTCGGCGAACCCGGCCAGCCCGCCGAACGCGTGCTCGCCATGAACGTAGCGGCCAACTTTTTCGACGTCCTCCGCCTCCAACCCGCGCACGGCCGCGGTTTCACCCCCGCCGATTTCGAAGCCGACCCGTCTTCCGCCGCCATCCTCACCCACCGCGCCTGGGTCCGCCGTTACGCCATGGATCCGGGCATCCTCGGCCGCACCATCCGCCTCAATGCCCGGCCGCACATCGTCGTCGGCATCCTCCCGCCCGAGTTCGAAGCCCCTCTCGTCTGGGGCCCCGCCGAGGTCCTTGTTCCTCGCACCGAGCCACCCACATTCCGGGAGAATCGCCGCGACCGCTGGCTGCAGGCCGTCGCCCGCCTCAAACCGGACGTATCCATTTCCCAAGCACAGGCCGAACTCTCGCTGATCGCTTCGCAGCTCGAACGCGAACATCCCATCGAAAACGCCGGCCGCGGTTTGCTCGCGCTCGATTTTTCGCACGCCAACATGGACAGCGTCAGCCGCAACCTGCTTTGGCTCATGACCGGCATCGCCGTTGCCATGCTCCTCATCGCCTGCGCGAACCTCGCCAGCCTCCAGGTCGCCCGCGCCTTCGTCCGCAGCCGTGAATTCGCCGTCCGTTCCGCGCTCGGCGGCAGCCGCGGTCAGCTCATGAAACCGCTCCTTTCCGAGAGCCTTCTCCTCGCCGTCCTCGGCGGCATCGGCGGGCTCTTCGTCGCCGCGTGGTCCAACTCCATCATCGGTTCGCTCCTTATTATCAACAACGAGCCGGGCTTCGAAATCCCCATGGACGCCCGCGTCCTCGTCTTCGCCGCCATCGCTTCGCTCGTCAGCGGCCTCGCCTTCGGTCTCGCTCCGGCCTGGCTCGCCTCGCGCGCTCCGGCCGCCGAAGCCCTCAAGGAGGGCGGCCGTTCTTCCGTCGGCAACCGCTCGCACCATCGCCTCAAACAAATCCTCATCGTCGTCGAGCTCGCCCTCGCCCTCACCCTCGTCGGCGTCGCCGCCGCTTTCGGTATCGGCGCAAAATCCTTCCTCCACCGCTCGGCTGGCTGGAATGCTGACGGCCTCTTCGTCGGCTATCTCGCGCTCCCGTGGGAGCCCTACGGCGACGACGCCCGCAGCCGCCAGTTCTATCGCGATCTTCAGCCGAGGCTCGCCGCCATTCCCGGCGTCGAACACGCCGCTCTCGCCACCAACCTCCCGCTCTTTTCCCTCGGCCCGACTCAATCCATCCAGATCGAAGGGCAGCCGATCGAAGAAGCCAGCCGTCGCCCCATCGCCCAGGTCGGCACCGTCACTCGCGACTACTTCTCCGCCCTGGAAATTCCGCTGAAACAGGGCTCGTTCTTTCCCGCCGAATTCGCCGCCGACGCTCCCGCGGTCGCGCTCGTCAACGAATCCTTCGCCCGCCGTTTCTGGCCCAACGAAGATCCCATCGGCCGCCGTTTTCGCATCGGCGACAACGAAGAATGGCTGCAGATCACCGGCGTCGTCGCGGATGTCGGCATGCTCGCGCGTCTCGTTTCTCTGGATACGCCGCTGCAGGTTTACCGCCCGCTCGCCCAAGCCACGACACGCTACGTCGGCGTTATCCTCAAGACTCCGCTCGCTCCCGACACGCTGACCCGCAGCGCCCGCGAAGCCGTCGCCTCCCTCGATCCCGACCTGCCCCTCGCCCAACCCGGCTCCGTGCGCGCCGCCTACGAGCGCAACCTGGCCAATCTCGATCTCGTCATCGTCAACCTCAGCCTCTCCGCCGGCATGGGGCTGCTCATCGCCGCCGTCGGACTTTTCGGCGTCATCTCCCAACTCACCGCCCAACGCACGCGCGACATCGGTGTCCGCATGGCCCTCGGCGCCAGCAGCCAGAACATTCTCCGCATGATTCTCGGCGAAGGCGTCCGCCTCATGATCGTCGGTTTTATCATCGGCGTCCCCGCCTACTACGCGCTCACCATCGTTCTCCGCCAAGCCATGCCCGCGATGACCCTCCCGGGTCTCTGGCTTCTCGCCGTCAACATCGCCGTCCTCGCTATCACCATGCTCGTCGCCTGCTGGCTCCCGGCTCGGCGCGCCACCCGCATCAATCCCACCGAAGCCCTCCGCTCCGACTAGAGCCCTCTCGTCCCATCTTCCGTCGTCCGAACATCCTTTCTACTTTCCAACAGGATTGACCCCATCCTCATCGAGTCCAATCAGGCTCCCTGCACGAACATGGAGTCACTCTCCGGCCGCCGCGCCGCTCTAGCCTACGTCGCCTATTTCCTGCTTCACGTCGGGTTCGACGCCAGCGCCCGCTTGTTCGAGGTAGCGCCCGGAGTGTCGCTTTGGTATCCGCCCGTCGGACTCGCGCTTGCCCTCGCCACCCTCCTCGGATTTCGCGCTGCCCCCGCCGTTCTCGCCGGCCAACTTTTTTCCGCCTTCGTCACCAGCCTTGCGCCCCCGAGTCTGACCCAGCTCATTCTGCCGCTGCTGATCACCACGATCTACGTGGGCGCGGGTTCACTGGTCCGGCGCCGCTTCGGACCTCTTCCGGCCCCCGAGCGCCCTCTGCAAACCGCGGCGTTGATCGGAACCTACTTCGCCGCCCCCCTCCTCGCCGCCACGCTCGGCACCGCGGCCGTCATCGCCGGCGATCACCTCGAACCCGATCGCTTCTGGTCCATCGCTTTCGGCTGGTGGATCGGCGATCTCACGGGCGTCCTCACCGTGCTGCCGATTTGCCTTGTTCATGTCGCGCCACGCCTGCTCGGCCGGGAACTTCCTCCTCGCACCTGGACCACCCGCGAACGCCTCGAGGTCGCCGCCCAGGGCTTCGCCTTGATCGCCTTCATCGCGATCGTCCACGGCTTCGCTTACATCCATCCGCACCAGACTTACTACCTCTGCTTTCTTCCGCTGGTCTGGATCTGCCTCCGCCACGGTCTCCCCGGCGCCACCATCGCCGTGCTCTCGCTCACGATGGGCACGCTTTTCTCCCTTCAACTACGCGAAGCATCGAACGTCATCGTCGCCGATCTGCTCCTGTTCGAAATCGCCGTCGGCACCATCGGCCTCGGGCTCGGCGCCACCGTCTCCCGCCGCCTCCGTGTCGAAAACGAACGCTCGCGCATGCTGGCCATCCTCGAGGCGACCCCCGACTTCATCGGCACCGCCGACATGCAGGGTCGCCTCCTCTACCAGAACGCCGCCTTGTATCGACTTCGTGGCGACGCGCCCAACACCAGCGTCCGCGGTCGCTCCGTTGCCACTTACCACCCGCCTTGGGCCACCGAGAAGATCTTTCGCGAAGCCATCCCTCACGCTATCGCCCAAGGCTCCTGGCAGGGCGAAACCGCTTTCCTCGACGCCCAAGGCCGCGAGGTTCCCGTCTCCCAGCTTATCGTGGTCCACCGCGATCCTTCCGGCACCCCCGCCAACCTTTCCACCGTCGCCCGCGACATCACTGCGCTCAAGGAAGCCGAGCGCGGTCGCCTCGAATCCGAACGCAACCTCCTCCAAGCCCAGAAACTCGAAAGTCTCGGCGTTCTCGCCGGCGGCATCGCGCACGATTTCAACAATCTTCTCACCGTCATCCTGGGCAACGCCACGCTCGCCCGCCTCGACACCGCTCCCGATAGCCCCACCGAAAACGCCATCCACCAGATCGAACTCGCCGCCCTCCGCGCCGCCGAACTCTGCCGCCAGATGCTCGCTTATTCGGGCAAAGGCCGGCTCTCCTCCGAAATCGTCGACCTCACGCGCATCGTCGAGGAAACAATCGGCCTCCTCAAAGTCTCCGTCTCGAAAAAGTGCGCGCTCGAGTTCGACCTCGCGCGCGGCCTTCCTCCCGTCAAAGGCGACGCCACGCAGCTGAACCAGATCACGATGAATCTCGTGATCAACGCCTCCGACGCCTGCGGCGATCAGGGCGGACGCGTTCTCGTTCGCACCGGATCGATGCAGGCCGATCGCGCATATCTGTCCACCACCTACCTCGCCCCCGCACTCGAGCCCGGCCTCTATGTTTTCCTCGAGGTGAGCGACAACGGCTGCGGCATGAAACCCGAGGTGGTCGCAAGAATGTTCGAGCCTTTCTTCACCACCAAATTCACCGGCCACGGGCTCGGACTTTCCGCCGTCCTCGGCATCGCTCGCAGTCATCAAGGCGCCGTCAAAGTCGACACCGCTCCCGGCTGCGGCACCACGTTCCGCCTTCTTCTTCCCGCCACCGAAAGTCCCGCCGCGATCATAACGGATGCGTCGCCATCCCTCGAAGCCCTCGCCTGCAGCGGAACCATCCTTGTGGTCGACGATGAAGACGCCGTCCGCGAAATCGCCACGCGCATCCTCGAACGCTTTGGTTTCACCGTGGTATCCGCCGCCAACGGACGCGAGGGCGTCGATCTCTTCGCCCGCACTCCGCACGAGTTTTGCCTCGTCCTCATGGACCTCGCCATGCCGGTCCTCGACGGCATCGAAGCTTTCAACGAAATCCACCGTCTCGACGGCAACATCCCCGTCATCCTCATGAGCGGCTACAATCGCAGCGAATCCGCCGAACGTTTCGCCGGTCGCGGCCTCGCCGGCTTCATCCAAAAACCTTTCGAAGCCCACCGGCTTGCCGAAGCCATCACCACCGCCCTGCAAACTCGTTAACGAGCGTTTCGACCGAATCTATCCCTTGGACTTCTCGCCTCCCTGCGTCACCGTTTCGCCAACCTCTTTGTCTTCCTAGCATGAAATTCCCCCCGCTGCTCCTCGCCGCTGCCTTGGCTTTCGCCCCCGCCGTTTTCGCCGCGCCCGCCAGCGTCGACGGCTTCACCCACGTCAAAACCGTTGGCGACATTTCCGAATACACGCTCAATTCCAACGGCCTCTCCGTCCTGCTCATGCCGGAACGCTCGAGTCCGACGCTCACCTTCATGGTCACCTACCGCGTCGGCTCGCGTAATGAGGTCACGGGCACCACCGGCGCCACCCACCTGCTCGAACATCTCATGTTCAAGGGCTCGCCCAATTTCAACCGCGAGAAGGGCAACAGCGTCGACCAATACCTCGAGCGCGTGGGCGGCAATTACAACGCCACCACCTGGCTCGATCGCACCAACTACTACGCCAACATCGGCTCCGAATTCCTCGAGGGCTACATGGCCATCGAAGCCGATCGCATGCGCAACCTCTGGCTCCGCGACGAAGACCGCCGCCCCGAAATGACCGTCGTCCGCAACGAATTCGAACGCGGCGAAAACTCCCCCTTCCAGGCCCTCATCAAGGAAATCTTCCAGGCCGCCTTCGTCGCCCACCCGTATCACCACTCCACCATCGGCCACCGCTCCGACATCGAAAATGTGCCGATCGAAAAACTGAAGGAGTTCTACGACACGTTCTACTGGCCCAACAACGCCACCGCCACGCTCATCGGCGACTTCGAACCCGCCGCCGCGCTCGCGATGATCAAGAAATACTTCGGCGTTTATCCGCGTTCGCCCCAACCCATCCCGGAACTCTACACCGAGGAACCTCCGCAACGCGGCGCCCGTCGCGTCATCGTCAAACGCGCCGGCCAGCTCGGTGTCGTCGCCATCGGCTACAAAACCACTTCCGCCCGCCACCCCGATTACGCCGCCCTCGCCATCGCGAGCCTCATTCTCACCGACGGCAAAAACAGCCGGCTCTACCGCGCGATCACCGACAAAAATCTCTCCACCGGCGCGCAAAGTTACGTCGGCTTCAACCACGACCCTTCTCTCATGATCGCCTTCGTCCCGCTCGCTCCGGGCGCCATGCACGAAGAGGTCGAAAAGATCGCCCTCGACGAAATCGAGAAACTCAAGACCGACGGCGTCACCGAAGCCGAAGTGAAAGCCGCCGCCGCCAAATGGCTCGCCGATTCCGCCTACCAACGCGACGGCTCGTTCTCCATCGCCGGCAATCTCAACGAGTGCATCGCCGCCGGCGACTGGACGCTCTACTACACCCTCGACGACGCCGTGCAAAAGGTCACTCCGGCCGACATCCAGCGCGTCGCCCGCGACTACTTCAACGTCGATACCAGCACCACCGGCTGGTTCATCCCGCTCAACTCCGCCCCCGCCTCCGCCGAGTAACCCACGCCGCCCCGAGCCATGAAACGACTCCTCTCCTTCCTGCTCCCTGCCCCCTTCTTCCTGCTCCTCGTCGCCCCGGCGACGATCTTTGCCGCCATCGCTCCCAACGTCGTCCGCACCAAGGTCGCCGGCATCGATCTCATCGCCTACAAAACCGGCGTCAAAAACGTCGTCACCCTGCGCGGCTCGCTCCCCGCGGGCGACGCCTACAGCGCCGATGGCAACATCGCCGTCGCTACTCTCGCCGGCATGCTCCTCGACCAGGGCACCACGAAAAACGACAAATTCGCCATCGCCGAAAAACTCGAAAGCGTCGGCGCCAGCATCAACTTCTCCGTCGGCACCCACATGGCCGAGGTCAGCGCGAAATGCCTCTCGAAAGACCTCCCGCTGGTCATCGAACTCATCGCCGAACAACTCCGTTTCCCCGCGCTTTCCGCCGAAGAATTCGAAAAGGCCAAACGCCAGTTCATCGGCGGTCTCCAGCGCTCGCTCGAAAGCACCGACTTCCGCGCCGCCGACGCCTTCACCCGTGCCATCTATCCCGTCGGCCACCCCAACCGCACCGAATCTCCCGAGGATTTCATCGCCGCCACCGAGCAAGCCACCCTCGAGGAAGTGAAGGCTTTCCACGAAAAACACTACGGCCCGAAAAACTTCACGCTCGTCGTCGTGGGCGACATCGACGTCGCTCAACTCCAATCCGAAGTCGCCCGCCGCTTCGCCGGCTGGACCGGCGGCGTCGACCTCCTCCAACCCGCCGTCGCCGCCGGCACCGACGCGCCGCGCGAGCAGAATATCTTCATGTCCGACAAAACCAGCGTATCCGTGGTTATGGGACAACCCAGCGGCCTTCGCTACAGCGATCCCGACTACCAGGCGCTCCGCCTCGCCACCGCGATCCTCGGCAGCGGCTTCACCGGCCGCCTGATGGCCAATGTCCGCGACAAGGAAGGCCTCACTTACGGCATCGGCTCCCGTCTCAATCACGACACTTTCACCGCCGGCGATTGGAGCATCAGCGCCACCTTCGCCCCTCAACTGCTCGATCAAGGCCTCGCCTCCACAAAACGCCAGCTGACCGAGTGGTATGAAAAAGGCGCCTCCCCCGAAGAAGTTTCCCGCCGCAAAGAGAATTTCGTCGGCACCTTCAAGGTCGGCCTCGCTACCACCGGCGGTCTCGCGGCCAATCTCCTTGCCGCCATCCACCGCGGCTACGATGTGTCCTGGCTCGACGAATACCCGAAGAAAATCAATTCCCTCAGCCCCGAGCAGGTCAACGGCGCCATCAAGAAATACCTGAAGCCCGAGAACCTCTACATCATCAAAGCCGGCAGCATCCCGACGACGGCGAACTAACCATCACCGTTTCCGCGCCCGACCCTGTCGCCACGGAAGGACCAAGATCCAAGCACCAGAGAAGAACCAAGGACCAAATACCCCACAGCGAGAGCGGGTGTTTGAAGTTTGATCCTTCTCTGGTGCTTGGATCTTGGTCCTTGGATATTCCCGCCGCTCCGCGGCGGGTTCGGCTACTTCCCCAGTTTCTTCAACGCTTTGTTGATCTTCTCCAGATCGCAGACGTCCGCCCGATACTCCGGCCCGAGCCACTCGATCCACTCGCGTCCGAGTTCCGTATCCGGTTCCTTGATGCACGCGAGCATGTCGTGAAACGCCTCCAGTCCGCCGCAATCCTCCGGCGGTCCCGCCCGTTCCCCCGCGATGCAAACGGGATACTGCTTTCCTTTCTGCGCCGGCGCATGTCCCTCCACGCGAATCTCCACCTGCCAGCCTTCGCCGAAGTGATACCCATACATCAACCGTTCGTGATGTTCCAAATCCAGGTCCGCTAGCGTCACATCCCGATCGTCCTCGATCGTCAGCTCCTCGCGTTTCAACGGATTCCCGAACCGCAGATCGTCCATGTGAAACGCATGCGTCTGGTAATCGAACCAGTCGAACGCCACCTGAATCGAATCGTGCAGCCGCGAAAGCCACATCGCTTCGCGCACGACAAGCCGCCGCCACACTTGCGGATTCGTTCCCACCACATGGAGCCGCAGCGTGAACACGCGCTCCGGCGCCTTCTTCGCTGCCGCTCCCTGCCCTTCCTGAAGTCCAATCATCCCGCGACTAGAGCCGCGCTCCCGCCCACGCGCAAGACAAGCGAAGGCGGGGCGTCCCTCCCGCCCCACCCTTCTCCGTTCTCAGAACTTGAACTTCACATAGCCCTCTACTCGCAACGGCAGATCCTGAAACACCAAGACGTGATTCGAGAAGTTGTCCCCGTTGTGAATCCAGTTCCGCTCATCCAACACATTTAGCACATCCACGTTCACCTCCCACGCCGGCGTCCGATAAAACAGGAACGCATTCAAGAACACCTGCGCCGGGATGTGATACTCGTTGGTCAGATTCCCCGGCTGCTCGCTCTGCCAGCTCGCGCCGATTCCGCCGCCGAATCCATTTTCCATCCGATACGAAAAGCTGCTGTTCACGATCCAGCGCGAGAGACCCGGAATCCGATAATCCCCGCGCGGCAGCTTGTCCCACTGAAAGCCCAACCCATTTCCGCGCCCGCCCGGGCCCGCGCCCAGCGCATACAAATTATACAACGACAACCCGCCCGCCTGCGTCGCCGTCGAGTTGTCAAACCTTCCATCCGTGTAGGCCACGTTGAACGTCGCATTGAACCGCAGATGCGGCTGATACACGAACTCCAGCTCCGCGCCGCGCATCTTCAGATTCTTCACGTCGCCACCCAATTCGAGTTCCTCGCGCCGCTGATCGAACAGCGCCACGCCCGCATAGAGCTTGTTTTCCAACAGCGAAAATTTCGCTCCCACTTCCGCCAGCCGGCTCAAATTCGTGAAATCGTCCGCATCGATCACGCCATTTCCCTCTTCGTCTTCCTTCAACATGATTCCGCCGCCCGTCACGTTCCCGTGCACCGCGACCGCCCGTTGATACGTCGCATAAACCGTCGCCTTCGGCGTTACCCGATAGATCGCGCTCGCATTCCACGAGACCGCTTCATCGCTGTGCTCATCCGCCCACGGCACCCCCGCCGCCTCGCCCAGCGGATCGCGCGCCTTCGCGTAAAATCCGTCCACGCGCACGCCCGCCAACACCGAAAACTTGTCGCTCAACCTGATCTCGTCCTGCACGAACACCGCCGGATTCCACAACCGCGAATCCGTGGTTTCCGGACTGCCATACGACGCCGGGAAAAACAAATACCCTTCCGGCCCTTCAAACCCCGGCCAATACGAATCGGGATAATCCTTTACGTGACTGAACACCGGATTCGCCCGCGTCAGGTCATACTGGAAGAAATACTCGTTGAAATAGTTCGTGTAGCTCAACCGGTCCTCGAAGCGCAGCGTCAGCCCCGCGATCACGTCATGCGTCACGCCGTCGCCGCCGAGGCTCGCGTGCCACTCCGTCCGGTTTTCGAAGGTCGCCTGCTCCGCCCATTCCGCGTATTCGAAATGATGATATCGCCTGCGGTCCACCTTCTCCGCCAGCGTGCGGTTCACCAGCTTCCGCCCGGGCGCCAGCTGCGCCGTCACGATGAACTGCCCGCGTAACACGTCCGCGTCCGAGAAATCTCCCGGCGACAACAGCGTCGCATCCCGCGGCAAATCCACCCACGTCGTCCCCGGAATCGTTCCCGCCAGCGCCCCCGCGTCCGAATAGCCGAGATCCGGCAGGTCGCCCGTGTAATAGCGTCCGTGGTCGATCAGATCCTGATTCGGCCGGTTCACCCCCAGCAGCTGCGGCGTGGCTTGCGTAATATACTGCGCATTCGCCTGCAGCGTCACCGCATCGCTCTGGCGGCGTATCCACGATACAAACACATCCTGCCGGTCGTCGCGTCCGCCATGCCGCTTGAAGAAGGTGTCGTCCTCCTTGCCTTCATAACTCAACCGCCACGCCGACTTCCCATCCGCCAGTGGCGCCGTCGTGTCGATCTGCCACGATCCATTCAACCACGACCCGCCGCCCGGCACCCACGTGCCCACGCGCGTCGTCACCGTCGTCTCCGGCGAAAACTTCGGCTGCTTCGTCACGTAGTTCACGTAGCCGCCCGTGAAAAACCCGCTCCCATACACCGCCGACCCCGGCCCGCGCACCACGTCCACCGCCTCGACGTTGTTGAACGAGGGCATGTATCCAAAATTATTATAACTCAGCCGCTGCCCGTTCATGAACGTCTCCGCCAGATCTCCGCGCACGTTCGGAATCGTCGCCTTTCCGTAACTCGCCGGAGCATAAGTCCCGGGCGCAAACGCCACAAACTCCCGCACGCCTTCAATCCCGCGCTCGCGCAACAGGCCTTGCGTGATCGTCGACACGCCGCGCGGCGTCTCCAACACGCCGCGCATATCGCCAAACACGCCCTCGACCGGCCGAATCAGCGGATTGACCGACTGCTCCACCGGCACGCCCGTCACCTCGAACAAATCGAGACGGACCAGCTCGTCGGCATCATTTTGCGCCCGCGCAACCATCACGGTCACGCCGGCTGCCATTATCACGGAAGCGAATTTTGTCGGGAGTTTCATTGTATCGGTCGCCCGACCCGCCACGAACTCCCGTCGAAAGGGGCGCCACGCGCCCCACGGCGCTCCTCGCGGCGCCTGCTGTTTCCTTCGTCGGCATGATCCGTGTCAGGTTCAAGGGTCGAGCGGCCGTTCGCACCGCAATCTCAGCCCTCCGCGGAGGACACCCCTACAGGCGGGCGCACAGAAACCGCCGACCCTCGCGCAACGCAAGAAAAACCTTCGTCACAAAAAAACGGCACAGGCGCTCGCGCACCCGTGCCGTTCCATGGCCAAAATCTATCGGCCCGGAAAAGCGGCCGCTCAGCCTCCAAGTCAAACGTCGTTTTCATTCGCCGCGGAAATCCGGCTAACCCTGACCGCCCAGCATCGGAGTTTCCCCCAATCGCCCGCTGCGCTCGCGTCAGCACCGGAGAACGCCCCACGTCCCGACCCGCAAATCCGCTCGTGGCCATCGCTCTCCACTGCGCCTAGATTCTTCCATGCATCCTCATTTTTACTTTGTCCCGCTCATCATCTTGGCGGGTGCCATCTTCCTCTTCATCATGTTTCGCCGCAACCGACGCGAGCTGCCCGCCGGTCGCCCCGACACCACTCCGCCGCAACACCTCGAACGCGACGACGATCCCGCCCGCCGCCGCGCGATCAGCGAAGGTCCCCAATAACCTTCTTCTCCCCGCGGCGGAAGCACCATGCCTCCACCGCCCTCACCGCGCACGCGTCTGTCACTGCACCTCGAAGATCTCCGCCAACACCGTTCCCAGCTTCCCATCCGCACTGCGCACCACCGCCGTGTAAACGCCCGGCGCCAGCGTGATCGCGAGCGCGGCGTCCTTCCCATCCGCACTTGTCAGCGGGCCCGCGCCCACGCGCGCGAAGAGGTTCCTCAACTGCGCCATGTTTCCATCCACCCAGTTATCGTTCTGGGCGATCACAGTGGATCCTTTGTGCACCGTGATCGTCGGATCCGGCAACGCATCCGCCACCCCTTGCCCGGCGAGGCTCGGCCCAACCGCGCGAATCAACACCGTGCGCGGGTGCACGCCGCCAATCACGAATCCGACAATCGTCACGCCATCCGTGCTTGAAATCCGATCGCGCGACGAGAGCGCCGTCAGCGCGCGGTCCGCCACATTCGTCGTCACCACTCCGCTCAAGCCCGAGTAAGACACCGTCGAAGTGCCCGTGAAACGACCCGACAACCGCGCACCTTCGCCCACTCGCTTCCCATAATACTGCGCGTGCACCGTCGCACCGCCGTCGTCCGTGATCTCCAACACGCCATACTGCAGACGGCCCGGAATCGCGCCTCCGCTATACGGCCCGCCTTTCACCGATCCATCGCGGGTCAACGCCGCGCCATGCATCACCGGCATCGCCGCGCCGCCGCCGTCCGCGTAGTCCGCGTTCCGCCCGTCGTCGAAAGCGATCCCATGCATGTCGCCGGAAAGAATCGCCATATTGGTGATGCCCGCGCTCTTGATGAAATTCGCGATCGCCTTCCGCTCCGTCGCGTAAATCCCCCAGTCGTCCGCCCCCGTGCCTGCCACACTGATCCACGGCACCGGATTCACCCAAAGGATCAACGGATAACCCGCATCGCGCGCCGCCAGCAATTCACGCTTGAACCACGCCATCTGCGCCGCGCCGAGCCGCACTTTCGCCGCATTGTCCGGCGCCCGAATGGCCGCACTCGCACTCCGCAAATCCGTCATGATCACCCGCACGCGTCCGACCGTGAACGCCTGCCCGATCGTCCCATCGCCCGCCGGTCGCGGATAATGCGGCACATAGTCACCATACGCCTGACGCGCCGCGTCGCGCCCGATCGAGGTGCCGTCCGAATCGTTCCCGGCGTAGTCATGGTCGTCCCACACATACGCCACCGGCACGTTTCGATAGAGCTTCGCCTGCGCCGGCACGCTCAGCACCCCGTCATAGTTTTTCCGATACTCCTCCACGTTCGGGCTGTTCGTATTCGAATAATGCAGGTCGCCCGTGTTGATGAACAACAGCGGCTTTTCCTCGAGAATCGCTTCGTAAGCGCGCTGGTCCTTGTCGCGATAATCCCCACACGAACCGAACACGATCTTGAACGACGCCGCGCCGTTCGGAAATGTCCGAAACTGACCGCGCCACTCCGGCTCTTCGCGCAGCACGCCGTCCGCTTCGAACCCGTAGTGATAAAGCGTGTTCGCCTTCAGCATCGGTGCATCGAGCTTCACGACGCGCCCCGTCGCCGATGACGCTTTTACCGAAGCCGAGTAAACCGGCTTCGTCAGCGATGCGCTCTCGCTCACCACCCAGCGCACCGTTGCGCCTTCGCTCCTCAGGCGCACCGCCGCGGTCGCACCTGTCGCCGTTACATTCCCCACCCACGCCCCGCTCCCGAACGGCGGGGTTTGGGCCTGTAACCAGGAAAAGGAGACAATCAGGGGCAGCAGCAAACGCAGTGTGCGCACCATCGGAGAACAACCACGTTCTCCATCGGGATTCACCTGGGAAATCGTCGTCTATCCCGAATTACACGTTTTTTCCTGCCCCGGTCATTATGCAACTCACCCGCAGGTGAGCCGGTATTCATCTGGCGCCTTCAATCCGCTCGGCCCGCCGCCTACCACCCGAGTTCCCGCCTCACATGCTTCATCGCCGGACTTCCCCGTGACAACAATCGGTCGTGATAACGTTTTAAGTTAAAATCCGCCCCTTCCTTCTTCTCCGCCGCCGCGCGCGTGTCGTCATGCTCCACCGCGCCGACGAAATACGTCGAGAGCTGCGTCGAGCTCTGACACGCCCGCCGCCACTTCCCCACCGCCTCGCCTTCTTCCTGGAACCCGCGCTTCATCATCAGATCCAGCGCCTCCTGCTCGGTCATCCCCGCCGTGTGAACTTTGTTATCGAGGATCGCGTTGATGATCGCCCGCACGCGCATCTTCAACTGCTGCATCTTCACCTCCGGTCCGCCAAATCCCGCCTCCGCCATCACACGTTCCGCATACACCGCCCAGCCTTCGACAAACGTTCCGCTCATGAACACCGCCCGCACCAAGGTCGGAGCGCGAAACCGATTCGAATGCGCGATCTGCAGGAAATGCCCCGGCATCGCTTCGTGCACCGACAGGTCGTGCAGCATGTAATCGTTGTATTCACGAAAGAACGACACCTTCCGCGCCGGACTCCAGTCCGCGGGCGTCGGCGAGACCGCGTAATACGTTTCGCCTTCCGGCTCCAACGCCCCCGGCGAATCGCAATACGCGATCGCCACCCCGCGCTGAAACTCCGGTAGCACGATGATCTTCAACGGCGTGTCCGGCACCGTGACCAAATCCTTCTCGCGCACGAACGCCGTCGCCGCATCCGTGATTTCCTTTGCGCGCGCCACCACGGTCTCGTCGTTCGGCCGGTTCTCCGCCAGCCGATCGAGCACGGCCTTGATGACGCTCGCGCGATCTTTCTCCGCTCCTGCCTCCGCGTCGGGAAAATACTTCCTGAACAACGGCAGCGCCGTCGCATACATCGCCTGCGTCGTCGTCTCCAGCTCCGCCTCCGCGCGTTGCACGATTTCCTCTGGCGACATCTCCGAATCCAACGCGAACCGCAGCTTCTTCCGAAACTTCTCCGCCCCCAGCCGGAAGTCTCCGTTCGCGCGCGGCAACGCCTCCTTCTCCAGCCAGATCTTGTAATCCTCCAACGCCGCCACCGCCTTCGCCTGCGCCGGCTTCAACGCGTCCCGCATGTGCGGCGCCTGCTGAAGCAATGGCTCGAGTTCGCTTTGCACCAGCGCGATCGCGCCCGCCGTTTGCCCGATCGCCGTCTCCGTGTGAATCCGCGGAGGATTTTTCAAGGTCGCCTTGATCTGCTCCACCACGCGCGGAATCGCCTCCATCCGCTTGGCCGCATTCCGCAACCGCTCCTCCGCCGGCGCGAACTCCCGCGCCGTGAGCAGATAGATGCTCGTCGCGAGCGAATCGTTATACGAAAGCGGATTCCACTCGTGCGGCTTTTCCTCCGTCAGCATGAAAAGCATGGAACCCAACTCGAGCCGCAGGATGTCCGCATCCACTCGATTCGGACCCGTCAACGCCTCGACGTTGATTCGCTCCAACGCCGCCAACTGCGCCCGCAGCGACCGTTCCCGCGCCGCCAGCGCTTCCGCGCTGAAATCCGTCAACCGATCGTCGAACCGATGATCGCCCAGCTGCGTCGCCATCTCAGGCCGCGAACGTAACAAATCTTCAATACACTCCGCCGCCAGCTTTTCGAACACCGCATCCGCCGCCGTCGCCGCCCGTCCCATCGTCATTCCCGCCAGCGCCAGCATCGCGAGCGCCAGCCTTCGAAAAAGTTTCGATCGCATCCGTCGACGCTATCCACCCCCGCCCCGCGCTCAACCCACAATCGGACTCCCCCTCCTCACCCTTTGCCCAACTTCCGCGCATCGTTTGCCCTCCGGCTAAAATTCCTCGCGCCCCGCTTCCTCGTCATTCCTTCTTTTCCCATGACCTCGCACCCCGTTGTCTCGCGATTCCTTCTTCTCCTCGCCTTCTGCGCCGCGTCCGCCGCGCTCTCCGCGGCCACCACGTTCAGCGACCCGCGCGAAGCCCTCGTCGCCAGCGCGACGCTCCCGCGCCTCTCGATCGACGGCAATCGCTTCGTCAACCCCGACGGTGAAACCGTCATCCTCCGCGGCGTCTCGAGCTCCGATCCCGCCGCGCTCGTCAAACGCGGTCAATGGGGCCGCCGCTATTTCGAAGAGATCCGCAAGTGGAACGCCAACGTCGTCCGCATCCCCGTCCACCCCGTCGACTGGCGCGAACTCGGAGAAACCGAATATCTGAAACTCCTCGATCAAGCGGTGATCTGGGCCGGCGAACTCGGCATGTATGTCATCATCGACTGGCACTCCATCGGCAACGTCCTCACCGGCGTTTATCACCTGCCGATGTATATCACGTCGCGCGACGAAACCCACCGCTTCTGGTTCACCATCGCGCAACGCTACCGCGGCGTCTCCACCATCGCCATGTATGAGCTCTTCAATGAGCCGACCAACAACCGCGGCTTGATGGGCCGTCTCCACTGGTCCGACTTCAAGGCTTTCCTCGAAAGCCTCATCTACATGATTCGCGCCAACGACCCCGAATCCCTCGTTCTCGTTGCCGGCTTCAATTGGGGCTACGATCTCACCATGATCGCCGACGAGCCCATCGGCTTCCCCGGCGTCGCCTATTGCACCCATCCTTATCCGCAGAAGCGCCGCGAAAACTGGGAAGAAAACTGGGAGCGCGACTGGGGCTACGTCGCCAAAAAATATCCCGTCGTCGCCACCGAATTCGGCTTCATGAGCGCCGACGGCCCCGGTGCCCACGTCCCCGTCATCGGTGACGAAACCTACGGCGAAGCCATCATCAAATTCTTCGAAGAACGCGGCATCTCCTGGACTCCTTGGGTCTTCGACGCCCAGTGGTCTCCACAACTCCTCGACGACTGGAACTACACCCCCAGCCGCCAGGGCCGCTTCTTCCGCGAAAAGCTCCAACAACTAAACAAATAATCTCTTCCCCAATCTGGGCGGGTTTTAAACCCGCCCTTTTTATTGCTCCTATTTCTCCCCCCCGCCCCTTCTTTCTCTTCCGTCAGCCCCGTCCCGTTAGCACCGCCCGTAAGACGAGCCTGTCCCTCTTTCCCTCAAAACCCCCGCGCCCCCTCCGCGTCAGGCCCCAACACCCCATGCGCCCCACTTCGCACCTCTCGCGCTTTCTCCTGTTTGTCCTCCTCGCCTCCGTCGGATTTGCCCAGTCCGTCGCGGTCCACCACTCGTCTGACGCCGACCCCATCCTCTTCGGCGCCGCCGAACTCCGCGCCGCCTTCGCCGCAAAAAAATCCACCGCTCCCGCCACCTTCCACCTCGAACTCACGTCCTCTCCCGCCGCTCAACTCATCCTCTCCAGCAACGCCCTCAGTTCCCCTCCGGTCTGCAACACCCCCGAGAGCTTCAGCATCCGTCTCGCCCACGTTTCCTCCCACCCCACCGCTCCGCGCCAGATCCACATCTTCGGCCACGACGCCGCCGGCCTCATGTATGGCGCACTCGAAGCCGCCGAAATCATCCGCACCGCGGGGCTCGACGCGCTCACCGACACCGACCAGTCGCCGCACTTCTCGACCCGCGGCGTCAAATTCAACCTCCCCCTCGACGCTCGCACGCCCAGCTACACCGACGCCGGCGAATCCGCCCAACAAAACATCGCCACCGTCTGGGACCTCTCCTTCTGGCGCGACTACATCGATCGCCTCGCCCGCGACCGCTACAATCTCGTCTCACTCTGGAATCTCCACCCGTTCCCCTCCCTCGTCCGCGTCCCCGAATACCCCGACATCGCCCTCGCCGACGTCCATCGCTCCACCGCCAAGTGGAACGAATACTACCACACGTGGGCCACCGGCCTCGACGCGCCCGAGCTCCTCAACCAGGTCGAAGTTCTGCAGCAGCTCACCATCGACGAAAAAATCGCCTTCTGGCGCGAGGTCATGAGCTACGGCCGTTCCCGCAACGTGAGCTTCTACATCATCACGTGGAACGTCTTCACCAACGGCACCGCCGGCCGCTACGGCCTCACCCCCGACTGGAATAATCCCACCACCGCCGACTACGTCCGCCGCAGCGTCCGCGAACTCATCCTCACCTATCCGCTCCTCGCCGGCATCGGTCTCACCACCGGCGAAAACATGCCCGACGCCACCGCCGCCCAAAAAGAAGATTGGGCCTTCCGCACTTACGGCCAGGGCGTGCTCGACGCGCTCGCCCTCCAACCCGATCGCCAGCTCGCTTTCATCCATCGCCAACACGAAGCCGCCGCCGCCGAAATCGCCCAACGCTTCGCGCCGCTCATCCAACACCCGAACATCGAATTCACCTACAGTTTCAAATACGCCGAAGCCCACGCGCTCAGCTCCATCACCCAAAACTTCCACGAAAGGTTCCTTCGCGACGTCGGCGACCACCCCGTCCTCTGGACCCTTCGCAACGACGACTCCTACTTCTTCCGCTGGGCCGCCCCCGCGTTCGTCCGTAACTTCATCCGCAACATTCCGACGCATCCGACGCGCGGCTTCTACTACGGTTCCGATCAATGGATCTGGGGCCGCGACTTCCTCGATCTCCACCGCTCCTCCCCCGCTCCCCGCCAGCTTGAGCACGACAAACACTGGCTCCACTGGCTCCTGTGGGGACGTTTTGGATACAACCCCAACCTCCCCGACGAGCGTATCGCCGCCCTCGTCGCCGATCGTTTCGAAATCTCCACCGGCTCCGCCGCCACGCTCCTCGCCGCCTGGCAGGATGCGTCGATGATCTACCCGCTCGTCACGGGTTTCCACTGGGGTCGCTTCGATTTCCAATGGTATATCGAAGCCTCCAAAGGCCGTCCCGAACCCGCGCAAACCCCCACGGGTTTCCACGATCTCAACCGCTTCATCTCCCTCCCTCCCCACCCAGCCACAGACAACGTCTCCATTCCCCACTACGTTGCCGCGCTGCAAAAAAACGAAACTCCCGCGGGCACCACCCCACCCCAACTCGTCGAACAACTCCACGCCCACGCCGACCGCGCCCTCGCCTTCGTGGCGCAACCTCACTCCTCCCGCTCTCCCTCATCGCCACCTTCCCCCGAACTCCGCGCAACCCTGGCCGACATCCGCATCATCGCTCATCTCGGCAAACACTACGCCCACAAAATCGCCGCCGCGACCGAGCTCGCCCTCCTCCGCGCAACCCTCGACGCCACACACCGCGACCGCCTCGCCACCGAACTCAACGCCGCCGCCCTCCACTGGCGCACGTTCTCCTCCCTCGCCCTCGCGCATTGCAAAAATCCCGTGTGGATGAACCGCGTCGGCCACGTCGACTGGCGCAAACTTTACAGCTCCGTCCTCTACGATCTCAGCACCACCGGCTCGCCTGTATCCATTCCTTCAATGCAGCCCACGCCCGGCGGCACGATCCTCGAGGCCGAGGACGCCCGGGTCGACCGCGCCGCCCTTCGCAACGACATCCCGGGTTTCACCGGCACCGGCTATCGCGACTTCGCCGGTTCCCAAGGCCTCCGCTGGATCGAGTGGACTTACCACGCGCCCGCCGCTGGCCGCTACATCCTCGAATTCCGCTACGCGATGCGCCGGCACGACAGCGAAGACGCCCCCCTCCACCTCAACGGCCACCCCGCCACCTCACTCACCCTTTGGCCTACCGGTTCCCTCCAAAGCTGGGCGTGGGATCGCGTCATCGTCGACCTTCCCGCCGGCCCCAACACGATCCGCCTCCATCCACCGCTCGGCCCCAACATCGACCATCTCAACATCCTTCCCTTCGACTGACCTTTGCCCATCGAGCACCGCACCCGCACCGTTCGTCACTCCCTCACGCTCCGGGCCGCGAACAAACGGTCTCCGTCCTCCTATGACTTACTTACTTGCATCCATTTGAAATTTCAGGCGTCCAATTCCCCTTGCCGCAACCACCCACGTGGATGCGGCCGGAAAAATCCGTTTAACCCCAACCTCACACAAAAAAAATGAAGAAACTGATCACCTCCCTCCTCGCCGCCGGCCTGCTGCTCGGTGCCACCGCGCTCACCAGCCACGCCGCCGAAACGGCTCCCAAATCCGTCATCCACGTTGTAACGGTCTCGTGGAAAGCCGGCACCACCCCCGAGCAAATCCAGGCCGCGCTCAACGGCGTCAAAGCCCTCCCGAAAAGCTTCCCCGGTATCACCCGCGTCTGGACCAAGTCCATCAAAGTCCAAGGCGGCAAAACCAATGCCATCGTCATGGAGTTCGCCAGCGAGCAAGCGTTGAAAGAATACTCCGGCAGCGACGCGCAAAAGGAATGGTATAAGGTTTACACGCCGATCCGCGAATCAAGCACGACGTTCGACATCACGAACTAATCGTCCGCGATTCCGCTTCCGTCTTACCGGCCGCGCCTCACCCGCGCGGCCTTTTTATTGCCTAAACGGGTAAGGCTGGAGCGCCGGTCCCTTTCTTGTCCTCCGGCAATCTCACAACCGTCTGCCGTTCATCCACTCGCCACCCACGGCCGGAACTCAGCTCCTCCTCCGGCGGACTCACCCTTCGGAACTCCTCGTATCACGATCTCGTAAAATCCCTCTTCAACTCACGCGGGCACTTTCCACTTCGACATTCTTGGCTCCCCTCTCCCCGACTTCACTCCCGTGTCGTCGTATCGATTGATGAAATACCGCCTCGTTCTCCTCCTCCTCGCCTCCGCTGTCATCACGGTTCTGATCGCCGTTTCGCGTCCCGCCCGCGCCCTGCTTTCCGCCTCCGCCGATCAAGGCGCGGCGCCCCCACCGCGCACCTCCGCCTCCGCTCCGCTCCCCCGCCCCGACAACTCAATCTCCGCCGCTCCCGGCTCGAGCTCCTCTGCTCCCAACGCCGACCTCCGCGCCATCCTCCCCTCCCTTTCCACCCCTCCCAACGACTGGCGCCACTACAACCCCGCCCGCCTCACCGTCTCCCCCACCCCCGGCGCCGCCTTCGAATTCGAACGCACCGATTTCAAACCCGGCGGAGCTCACGGCGAGTTTACCGTCTGGACCGGACGCAATCCCGACAATCCCGGCGCCACCCTCATCGGCGTCGCCCACGATCGCGGCTGGTCCGGCACGCTTTCACTCCCAGGCGCCAGCGAGTATCGCATCGATGTTCAAGAGGGCACCGTCACCGTCACCCCGAAGATCCGCGGCTACTGCGAACCGGTCGTCGCTCATTCGGAAACCTCCGCCGCAATCGAACATCTCCCCGCCGCTCATTCCGACTCCGCCGTCGCCTCCGCCGACGAAATTTCCGTCGTCGACGTGCTCTTCTTCTACGGTGACGACATCGTAAAACGCTACGGCGAAACCAACGCCCAGCGCAGCGTCGAACTCGAAGCCGTTTCCCAACTCGAGCGCGCCAACCAAATCCTCATCCAATCCAAAATCACTACGCTGCAATGGCGCTTCCTCGGCGCCGAACGCGTTCCCACCTACGCCAAACCGGACAACATCTCCGACGACCTTCGCCTCTTCGCCTACTCCAACAATCCCGTCGGCCAGTTTGCCCAATCTCGCGTCGCCGCCCTCGGTGCCGACCAAGCCGTCCTCTACATCACCGAACGCCGCAGCCAGTCACCCAACACCGACGGCATCGCCAACGCCCCGGGCCATCACTCGGTCGTGCTCATCCAAGCCGACGCCCAAACCACCACGCACGAACTCGCCCACAATTTCGGCTGCCTCCACGACCGCCGCACCGACTCCGTTCCGGACAACAACGACCGCTACCACTACGGCCACCGCTTCACCTTCCGCAATCGCGACAGCGGCACCGTCATGTCCTACGCCCCTTACTCGTTGCCCTATTTCTCGAATCCCGAAGTCCAGGTCGACAGCAGCGTGATCGTCTTCGGCACCTCCGAAAAAATCCCGCTCGGCATCCCCGCCGGCCAACCGCGCGCCGCCGATAACGCCCGCCATCTCCGCGAACGCGCCAAATCGATGGCCAACACCCGCGCTTCCGCCGACGCTCCTCGCATCACCGCCCAACCGCGCAGCGCCACCGTCGCCGCCGGGTCGCCCTTCTCGCTCAGCGTCACAGCCAGCGGCCCCGGTCTCGCGTATCAGTGGTCAAAGGACGGCGCTGCCCTTCCAGGCGCCACCTCCGCCACGTATTCAAAAAACAACTCCGCTTCGACCGACGCCGGCAGCTACACGGTCACGGTCAGCAACAGCGCCGGTCGCGTCGTCAGCAACGCCGCCACCGTCAACATCACCGCCGCACCTGCGCCTTCCGCGCCTTCTTCCTCCCCCGTCACTTCTCCTCCGAGCAGCGGATCGAGCGGCGGCGGTGGCGGCGGCGCTCCCAGCCTCTGGTTCCTCGGCGCTGTCACCCTCCTCACCGCCCTTCGCCTCTTCCGTCGCCACGCGCGGCCGCGAGAGTAACGCCTCATGCCATCTCTGGCTTTCAACTCCCACCTTGAGGCGCGGCAATCCCGCCGCACCTCTCCCTCGAAGCTCCTTCCGCGGCATTTCTCCGCACCTCCGCGGTTCACTTTCTTCCTCCTCCCCGCGCTCGCCGCTCTCCTCCTCCAATTCGCCGGACCCGGCTCCGTCCGCGAATTCCTGATCTACGATCGCACCGCCCTCGCCACCGGCGAGTTCTGGCGTCTCTGGACCGGACATCTCTGCCACTTCGGCTGGTTTCACGCGCTCGCCGACACCGCGGTCTTCCTCGCCGCCACGTTCACCTTGGCACTCCGTTCACCTTCGTCCACGCGCCTCACCGTTCTCCACTCGCTTCTCCTTCTCCCCGCCTTCATCTCGGTCGCGATCTTTTTCCTCGATCCGACGATGTCCCGCTACGCCGGCCTCTCGGGCATCAATGTCGGCCTTCTCACCTTCCTCTCTCTCGACGGTTTCCGCCGCAATCGCCGCGATTGGTTCTGGCCCGCGCTGCTCGGCGTTCATGCCGCCGAACTCCTCCTCGAATATCTGAACGGCGGTCTCGGCGGCGGCGCCATCCGCTTCGACGAACCCGCCGTCCGCATCGCCACCATCGCCCACCTCGCCGGCGCCGCTTACGGAGCCGCCTGGTTTCTTTCTCACCTCTTTGGTCGTTCAACCAATCTCACCTCGGCCGCACCCGCATCGCCCCCATCGTCCCCCTGATTTTCGCGTAATTCCGCGTGTTTCGCGCGCGCCGGCCTGCCGACGCCACCACCTCCCGGTCCCGCTGTCTGAGCCCCGTCGGAAACTTCAATTTCCCTCCTTTCCATGTCCCAAGAAAATTTCATGCGCGAAGCCATCCGCCTTGCCGACGAAGGCATGCGCGCCGGCCACGGCGGACCGTTCGGTTGCGTGATCGTCCGCCACGGGGAAATCGTCGCCCGCGGCCACAACTGCGTCACCTCCGCCAACGATCCCACCGCCCACGCCGAGGTCACCGCCATCCGCGAAGCCTGCCGCACGCTCAAAACCTTCCAGCTTCCCGATTGCGAACTCTACACCAGCTGCGAGCCGTGCCCGATGTGCCTTGCCGCCATCTACTGGGCGCACATTCCGACCGTCTTCTACGGCAACACCCGCGCCGACGCTGCGGCCATCGGTTTCGACGACGACTTCATCTATCGTCAAATCCCGCTCCCGCCGGAACAGCGCACCGTCAAGATGACCCCGCTCCTCCGCGACGCCGCGCAATCCTCCTTCCTCGCCTGGTCCGAAAACCCCAACAAACTCCTCTACTAGGTCAAACCCGTCGCGCCGGGTTCACCGTTCGCAGGACAATACCGCGCTCGTCCGACGCCGAGGGCCCGCGCTACCACGAAATCTACAAGGAAAACCTCCGCCGCTTCGCGCACGGCGACCCCCTGCTCCACCAGGTCGACAAATCCAAAGGCTACTAACCGCCAGCCAAACCGTCGCAGGCGGGCGCTCCGTCACCTTTGCGCCCTCTGCGCCCTTTGCGCGAGGTCCTTACCTCAACAGAGTCACGCGCCCAAAAACCTTCCAAATCTCCCAATCACCCTCTCCTTGCCTAACACCCGTATCATTCCCGTGATACTCGGCCCGACATTCGTCCCCGACAACGCCAGCCGCGCCGCCGGCTGATAATCGCCGAACCCCAATCCTTTTTCCGTCGCGAGTTTCTTGATCCCTTCCTCGATCGCCACCTCGCTCGCAAAATCGATTTGCCCGCTCGCCACCGCGTCCACGAGCTCTCGCATCCTCGCCTTCGGATCGCCCTTCCCCATCACCTTGTCGCGCACCTTCGCGTCCACCGCGAAATCCTCGGTGAAGAAATACGCCGTATACGCAGGCAACTCCTCGACGCCTTTCACCTTCGGCTGCGCCAGGATCATCACCTCGCGAAAATAATTCGCGTCCGCCGCCAGCGCCGCCGCGGCCGCCGGACTCGCTGCGTGCGCCACAAAATACTCCCGCGCCTTGGCCACGAACTTCTCCGCCGGCAATTCCAGCAGATACGCCATGTTCATGTGCGCGAGTTTCTTGTCGTCGAACCGCGCATTGCTCTGGTTCACGCCCGGCAAATCGAACAACCGCACAATTTCCTCGATGGGCATCTTCTCGCGATCGTCGCCCGGATTCCACCCGAGCAGACTCAGAAAGTTCACCAACGCCTCCGGCAGATATCCGCGCCGCTGATACTCTTCGATCAGCGCTCCTTGATCGCGTTTCGACATCTTCCCGGGGCCATTCTGCTTCAAGATCAGCGGAATGTGCGCGAACTGCGGCACCGCTGCTCCGAGCGCCTTGAAGAGCTCCACGTGCTTGCTCGTGTTCGACAAATGATCTTCGCCGCGAATCACGTGCGTGATGTTCATCGCGATGTCGTCCACGACGTTCACGAAGTGAAACACCGGATTTCCGTCCGAACGGAAAATCACGAAATCCTCGTCCTCCACCCGCTCCACGCGTCCGCGTATCCGATCCTCAATTACAGTCGGTGCGACCTTGACTTTCGTCACCGTCTTCTTCCGGTGCTCGTCAAACACCTCGTAACGATCACCCAGCAATTTGAACCAGATCGCCCCGTCTTTCTCATACGTCCGTCCCGCATCGCGCAGCTTCTGCAGATACTCCGCATAAACCTGCGCCCGCTCGCTCTGCCGATACGGACCAAAATCGCCGCCGACCTTCGGACCTTCGTCCCAATTCATCCCGAGCCACGTCAGCGAATCGTAGATCACATTCAGGAACTGCTCGCTGTTGCGCTCCTTGTCCGTGTCCTCGATCCGCAGGATGAACGTCCCGCCCGTGTGCCGCGCATACAGCCAGTTGAACAGCGCCGTGCGCGCACTGCCGATGTGAAAGAAACCCGTGGGACTGGGAGCGAAACGAACGCGAACCGTGGACATGCGAATGAAGTGTGCTTCTTGAATCGTGAAAACGCTGAGCAAGAACCACCCCTTTCCCGCTGTCAAAGCGCCTTCGCCTCCCTGTCTTGCTCGTGATTCGCGCTCTTGCTCTGCTCCTCTCATCGCATCCGATCACGAGCACGATTCACGATCACGAGCACGATGACTTCCCCTGTTAATCCGGCCTTCACCCCCTCCGACCTCGTTCGCCGTTTCGAACACGCTGCTCGCGCCGCCAAATTCCGCATCGATCATTTCGGCTCCATCGCCGGCGTTCCCCTCCTCGCGCTCACCAAACGCACGCCCGGCCCGCGCCCGCGCCTCTACTTTTCCGCCGGCATTCACGGCGACGAGCCCGCCGGACCGCTCGCACTCCTCGACATGCTCGAATCCGGCGTTTTCGACTCCCGCGCCAATTGGTTCCTTTGCCCGCTGCTCAATCCCACCGGCTTTCTCCGTGGCACCCGCGAAAACGTCGACGGCGTCGATCTCAACCGCGACTACAAACACCTCGCCTCTTCAGAAATCCGCGCTCACGTCCGCTGGCTCCAGCGCCAACCGAACTTCGACTTCACCATCTGCCTCCACGAGGACTGGGAATCCAAAGGCTTCTACCTTTACGAACTCAACTCGACCAACCGCCCCAGCTACGTTGATGCGATGCTCGCCGCGGTCGAAAAATGCTGCCCGATCGAAACCGCCGCCATCATCGATGGCCGAGAATCCGTCGCGCGCGGCATCATCCGCCCGATCGCCGACCCGCTTCAACGCGAACAATGGCCCGAAGCCATCTACCTCGTCGCCCATCATACCCACCTCACCTACACGCTCGAGTCCCCGTCCGCCCTCGATCTCCCCACCCGCACCCGCGCCCTCCGCAGCGCCGTCGAAGCATCTCTTCCCCATCAACAGATTGATTAACCACAAAGGCACAGAGACCCAGAGAATGCCGATCACCTCTGTGCCTCTGTGTCTCTGTGGTTCAAATCCTCTCCAATTTTCTCCTCCCAGAAGCCCCGCATGTCCTCCGCCAGCGGCGCCGCGAAAACCCGCTCCACTCCCGCCGCGCGCAAATCGATCTCCGCGCAATGCAGCGCCTGACGCGGCAATAACAGTTTCTCCGCCATCGCCGGCGTCCAACCGCCATCGATGAACTCTAGGTAAAGCCGATCGTCCGGCCCGTAGATTTTGTCTCCGATAATCGGATACCCGAGCCACTGCGCATGCGCTCGGATCTGGTGCTTCCTTCCCGTCTCCGTCACCACCCGCACCAGTGAAAACGCGCCACCCGGCGCCACCGCCTCCGGCGCGAAATGCGTGACCGCCCGCTGTCCGCCTTGCTCGACCACGGCCGATTTCACGAACACCGGACTGTTCACGTCATCTCCCAGCGCCCGATCCACCGTCACAGCCTCTTTCAATTCACCCCACACGATCGCGCGATAAACCTTTCCCACTTTCCGCTCCTGCATCGCGACCTGCAGCCGGCTGGCCATCTTCGCATCCTTCGCGATCACCACCACGCCGCTCGTCTCGCGATCCAGCCGAAACACCAGGTGCACCGTTTCCAACCGCGTATACTCCCGCGCCGCGCCCACCAAACTCGACCAGGGTCCCGCCTTCGAAGGATGACACACCACGTCGCCCGGCTTCCCGATCACCAGCAAGCGCTCATCTTCGAACAGGATCCACGACTTCAATTCTTCCTCCGCAATCAGCCGCGCCGGCCCTTGCGACATCCGCCTCGGCCACGCACACGCCCGCCGCGAAAACCCGTCAAACTCCTCCTTGCTCATCGCTTCGGATTCTCCACCCGCGACATCCGATACCGCCCCACCACCTTCTCCGCCGCCCACGTCGCCAGACGCTTCGGCGCCATGCCGCCCACGATCGCAGAAATCTTATTCTTCCAACCCGTCACCACCAAACCCCTCCCTTTCCCCATCGCGCGCAACGACTCCTCCGCCACCGCTTCAGCCGACATGCTCAATCCGTCCGCCACGCTCCCTTTCTTCAATCCCGCCCGCCGAAAAAACTCCGTCTTCGTCGGCCCCGGGCACACCGCCATCGCCCGCACTCCGCTGCCTTTCAACTCCGCGTCCAACGCCAGCGTCCAGTGCAGCACAAACGCCTTCGACGCCCCATACGTCGCCATATACGGGGTCGGCTGAAACGCCGCCGTCGACGCCACATTCATCACCACCCCGCCGCGCCGCTTGATCTCGGGCAGCAATCGCCCCGTCAGTTCCACGAGCGCGCGGATGTTAACATCTAATAGTTCGAGCTGATGGCTTAAGCTAGGCTCAGGAAATGCGCCATACGCGCCGAAGCCACTATTGTTGATGAGCAGCACCCGCCCCGCTGGCACATCGCGATTTAACCACCCCAACACGGCTTCCGCACCGCGTTCCACGGCTTCCCCATCACTTAAATCAGCTGCCACATGGCGCAGCTTAAGCTGCGCTACATTTATGGCCGGCTCCGTCCTAGACAGGTTGCAAAACAGGAGCTGCGGCCGCAGTCTCCCGCATAGTTCGATGAACGATTTTCCAATACCGGAAGATCCGCCCGTCACAACGACGGCCGAGAAAGTTTGGAGCGCTTCGCGTGGCGAGGACACAGACGTCGAACAGGTGGAATTTCAGCCAGAGCCCTCGCTCTGGTCCTCTGAAACCAAAACAAACGGAGTATCATGAACAGACAAAACGACCACGAACTCATCGTCTCAGGCATTCATCTCGACCTCACTCCTTCCCTTAAAACGTTCGTGCGAGAGAAAGCCCAACGATTGTTTCGTCACGAGGATCGCATCGTGCGGATCCGCGTGGAGTTGGAATGCGACCGCAACGAAGCCGTCGCCCACCGGTTCAAGGCCAAAGGCCACATTGAAATCCACGGCCCCGACATGAACGCCGCCGTTCAAGCCGACGAGTGCCACAAAGCCATCTCGCTGCTAGTCGACAAACTCGATCGCATGCTCGGCAAGCGGCACCACCTCCGGAAAACTCGCCGCCATCAAATCGACACCCAAGTCGAGCACCCCGCACTCCTCAAAGCGGTCTAAACTCCTCCGCTCCCTCTAGCACGCAGGGCGGGCCTTCAAACCCGCCCTTTTTTCATGCCCGAATTGTCGGGCCGGGTCTCCCGACCCCGCCGCCCGCAAGTCCCTGCTCTCTGTGCCTCCGTGCCTCTGTGGTTAACTCCCCCCTCACACCACAATCTTTATCCCCTTCCGCAAATACGTCGGCACATCCAAATCCTGCCCGTCGAAAAGATTTCGATCCGTCTTTTCGAAATGTCCGCGGCTCTCGATCTCCCCAAATCCAAACTCTTCCTGCGCAATCTTCGCGGCCGCTTGCGCCGCCGCTTTCTCCAACGACATCTCGGTCTGCGCCGGCTCCACCGGCCGCACCGCTCCCGCCGTCGCCGTCACCACGCCGTCGAACATTCCCTGTGCGCCCGCCGCGGCCTCGGTTCGCGCCGGAGCCGCTTTCCGTGCGGGCACCGGCCGACGCGAGAACCCGCCCGCGCGCCCACCCATCTCGCTCGTTCCGATCACACACACTTCGACGCGATTCTGCATCCCTTCATCGATCACCGCCCCCATGATGATGTGCGACTCCCGCCCAAACTGCTCCGTGATCGCTGTCATCAACTCGTTCACTTTCGCGAGCGTCAGATCCGTTCCGCCGATGATATTCACCAACAACCGATCCGCCTTCCGCGAAAACTCCGGCGTGTGCAGCAGCGGACACAGCTTCAAACTCGCCACCGCATCCGCCACCGCGTTCTCCCCCGCACCTTCACCGAGCCCGAACAAGGTCTTTCCGCCCCGCTGCTGAAACGCCTGCCGCAGCGTCGCGAAATCCAGGTTGATCAACCCGGTCTTGAACAACATCGCCCAAATCGACTTCACCCCGCGCCCCATCCACTCGTCCGCCCGCGCAAACGAATCCAGCACCGTCTCGTTCTCCGCCGCTTCCTGCAGCAGCACGTCATTCGGCAGCGGTATCACCGCATCGCATACACGACGCAACGCCCCCAATCCCTCCTCCGCCTGCTTCAACCGCCGCCCACCTTCGAAGGAAAACGGCATCGTCACAAACGCGATCACCAGCGCGCCTTGCTCCGACGCGATTTCAGCCACCACCGGCAGCGCGCCGCTCCCCGTTCCACCGCCCATCCCGCCAAACAAAAACACCAGATCGCACTCCTTCACCACGTTCGCGATCTTCTCGCGATCCGCTTCCGCCGCTTCTCGCCCAAGTTCCGGATCGCCGCCCGCGCCCAACCCGCGCGTCACGCTCATCCCGATCAACACCTTGTCCTGCACCGGCGAACTCGCCAGCGCCTGATAATCCGTGTTCACGACCGCCAGTTGCAGCCGCTCCAGGTTCTCCATTTTCAACCGATCGACCGCATTCGATCCCGCCCCGCCCACACCCACCAGCTTGATCGCAATGCTCCGATCCGTGAGCAACGAGTGCTCGAGAGGAAGTTCGTTCAAATTCATGGAAAAAGAGTTCTCCCCGCGCCCCACGCGAAACCACGCGAAACAAAATTCACCCTCGTCATCGCTTTGGTCCTTTTTCGCGCCCTTTCGCGTGTTTCGCGGGAAAATGAAAAATCACGAGGTCGCAAACAACCGCTTCACACCCGACAAAAACCCACCGCTCTTACGCGGCGCCGTCGTCTTTTCGTTGTGCGCGCTCACGCCGTAATACAACAGGCCCAGCGCCGTGTTGTAACCCGGATCGCGCAAATTCTCCGCCACCCAGCCCGGCGTCTCTCCCAGATGCGCCGGCACGCCGAACACCTTCGCCGCCGCTTCCGCGATCCCCGTCAACTTCGCCGTCCCTCCCGTCAACACCACGCCGGCCGCGCAGGTCTCCGGCGAAAACGCATTCCCGAGCTTCTTCTTCACGACTTCGAACAACTCCCACGTCCGCGCCGCCGTGATCTGCTCGATCGCCTGACGCGAGAACTGCCGATCGCCGATCGCGAAATTACCATCCAGCCACACTTTGTCGTTCTTGTCTTTCGCCTGCACCGTCGCGCGCCCAAAGCGCAGCTTCAATTTCTCCGCCTGCCCTTCGGTCAACCGCAGGCCGATGCTCAAGTCGTTCGTCAGATGCGTGCCGCCCACCGGCACCACGCCCGTCGTGTGCGCCACGCCATCGCGATACAGCGCGAAATCCGTCGTCCCCGCGCCGATATCGATCGCCAGCACGCCATGCTGACGTTCCTCCGGCGTCGTCACCATGTGACCCGACGCCAGACTCGCCAGCACCAGTTCCCGCACTTCGAGATTAAACCCGCGGATCACATGGATGTTGTCCGCCAGCCGCTGCTCCTGGCCGTGCACCGTCCAATAACCCACTTCCAACCTCTGCCCGACCAAGTTCTCCGGCGACGTCGGCACGATCCGCCCATCCACGCGAAACGGCCGACGAATATGATGCACCACCATCCGTCCGCTCGGCAGCTCCTTCGATCGCGCCAGATCGCACACAGTGCGGATGTCGTCGCGATCGATCATGTTGTCCGCCGCTTTCACGTTGACCGCCGCTTCGTTGTAAAACCCTTCCAGATGCCCGCCCGTCTGCGCGAGAAACACCAGATCGATCTTCTCCCCCGCATCTCGCTCCGCCTGCTCCAACGCACTGTGCGTGCAATCGCTCGCCGCTTTGTAGTCGACCACGTTTCCTTTGATCACGCCGCGCGACGAACACTCGCCATGCCCGATGATCGCGAGTTCACGGCCCGTGTATTCGCCGACGAGAACAGTGGTTTTCGATGTGCCGATTTCGACGGCGCCGATGAAAGTGGTGCGGGAGCTCACAGTTTGTTGTTTCGCTGAAATTCCAGAAAAGCAGGTCGCGCCGGTCTCTTCTCGCGCCTCACGTCCGCCGTCGTCGCCCGCACATTCGCCGGCACCGGTGCTCCCGGCACCAGCTCCGGATCCTCGAACGTCACCGGCACCTGCGACCCGATCGCCAGGTTCACCTCGCGCAATGGCCGGTCCGTTCTCGCCCGCGCCGCATCCAACAACGAATCCAGCCGCGCCAGCTGCCGGAAAAAATCGTCGTTCACCCCAAACAAAATCCGCCCCACGTCCTTCGCCTTCACCTCGATTTCGTGGTCCGACTCGAATCGCTCCAACGACACCACCTGCCACGTGCGATACAGGTGCTCCGCTTCCAGCTTCGCTTTCGCGAGCAGGTCCGCCGCCACGTCCATGTGCGCAATCGGCAAAAACGCCTCGCCTTCCCGCTCCAGCTTCACGCCCGCCAGCCAGGGCAACGTCTTCACCATCTCACGATCGAAACTAATGCCTTCGAACACCACGCCTTCCCGCGACACCAACAGCTCCTGCGGCGCCCCGTCGCCGAGCTGCGCCATCAACCGCGCCACCGGCGAATACTCCGAAATGCTCACCGTCAACGTCGCCGGAAACACCCGCGCCACGTTCGCCGCCCGCACTTGACGCGTCTCGAGCAGCTTCGCCTGCAACGCATGCAGATCGAGCTGCATCAACGACACTTTCCGCGGCAAGCCCAACGTCTGCACCACCCACGCATGATCCAGCACGCCGTCCGTCGTGAGCACGATCTCCTTCACCGGCACCGCCTCCGCCGTCGCCGACAAAATCTGCGGATTCCCGCGCAACACCGCGCCGATCTCATAGCCGCCCCACACCAACCCGCACAACAGCGCCGAAGCGAAAATCGTTTTCGTCACGCTCCACACCAACCGCTTCCGACCTCCGTTCGACATCGCGCGCGGCTTCACCTGCTGGGGAATGTCTCTCCAGCTGCGCGATGGCGGCGTATTGAACTCGGCTCGACTCACGTGGTTTTTCCAGCAGCAACTCCCGCCTGAAAACGCTGCAGCGCGGGCTTCACCATTTCTCCGACCAGCTCCGAAAAATCCAGTCCCACGCAGCGCGCACTCATCGGCAGCAAGCTCGTTTCTTTCATGCCGGGGAGCGTGTTTATTTCCAGCAAATAAAACTCCTCATTCGCTCCAATCATGAAGTCCACGCGCGCGTAGTCCCGACACCCGCACGCCGCAAAGGCCCGCTCCGCCGCCGCTCGAATTTCTTCCGTCAATTTCTCCCCCAACGGCGCCGGCGCCAGATACTCCGTCCGACCTTTCGTGTATTTGCTTTCGTAATCATACACGCCCGACTTCGGCCGGATCTCCACGACCCCCAATGCCCGTCCGTTCAAAACTCCCACCGCGAGTTCCCGTCCAAACACCCGCCGCTCGATCAACCAGTTTCCGCTCGTGATCGCCGCCAGGCCCGCCTCCAACTCCGCCCGCGACCCCACGATCCTCAATCCGACGCTGCTCCCCTGATCGTTCGGCTTCAGCACCACGTTCGCCCCCAGCCGCCCGCTCACTTCGTCCGCCGTCGGTTTCGTTTCCGCCGAAAACATCATCCCCGGAATCACGCTGATCCCCGCCTTTTCCACCGCCGCCTTCGTCGCGGTCTTGTCCATCGTCAACACACTGCTCTCCACCCCGCACCCGGCATACGTCACGCCCTTTTCCTCCAACAACCGCTGCATCCCGCCGTCTTCCCCGAACGTTCCATGCAGGGTCGAAAACACCACATGCCGGCCCGCCTGGATTCCTTCCGGCACCGCATCCGAATCCACGACAAACAACTGCGTCGGAAAACTCCGCGCCAGCGCCACCGCGGACGCCAGCCCCGACCCGAGCGAAACCTCCCGCTCCGCCGAAGTGCCTCCTGCAAAGACTGCGATGATAGGTTCACTCATGATTCTTTCGCCCCCACCGCTTTAGGGCTCGTGCTCGTAATCGTGCTCTTGCTCGTGCTCGATTCTCACGCGCCCTTTGCCGAGCACGAGCACGAACGATCTCTCCGGCTCTAGGCTCCAGGCTCTCAGCTCCAAGCTTCTTCGCCGTCACAGCACGTCCCTCCACTGCCGCCCATACAACAACGCCTCCGGCTCCAACTCCACGCCGCGCGCCTCCTTCACTTTCGCCCGCACGCGTCTCACCAATTCCACTACATCCGCCCCCGTCGCCTTTCCGCGATTCACGATGAAATTCGCATGCACCGCCGAGACTTCGGCATCGCCCACGCGCAGGCCTTTCAACCCACATTCATCGATGAGTCGTCCCGCCGAATTCCCTTCCGGATTCTTGAAAATACACCCCGCGCTCGGCTCCCGCGGCTGCGACTCCTGCCGCTTCCTCCGATAAACATCGATCTGGCGACTCACCGCATTCGTATCCGTTTGCGCCATCGGACGCAGCAGCGCGCCCAACGCAATCGCCGCGTGCAGCTCCGCACAGTGCCGGTAACTCACCTGCATCTCCTGCCGCGCCCACCTGCGCAGCTCACCGTCGAGCGTCATCGCCTGCACCTCCTCCACCACGTCAAACATCCATCCGCCCATCGCCCCCGCGTTCATCCGCAACGCCCCGCCGACGTTCCCCGGAATCCCCTCCAAAAACTCGAATCCCGTCAGCCCCGCTTTCGCCGCCAACCCACACAGATTTTTCAACCGCAATCCCGCTCCGACCCAGACACGCCCCCTTTCCCGAGGCTCAAACTGGGCCCAGTTCGCATGTCCCAGCGAAATCACCAGCCCGTCCACGCCTTCATCCGGCACGATCAAATTCGACCCTCGTCCGAGCGCATGCACCGCAACGCCCGCCGCCTTCGCCGCCTTCAACAGCGTAGCCAAATCTTCGATACTCGCAGGCTCCGCATACACCCGCGCCGCTCCCCCCACGCGCATCGTGGTTTTCTTCGCCAGCGGTTCTTCACGCTCCAACTTCGTCTCCGCCGAAAGCTTCGGCCCAACCGCTGCCACCCACGCATCCCACGTCTCCCACGTCTCCGCGTTCATCGTTTTCCTTTCCGCATCTCGATCCACGCCCGCGCTTTTCGATCGATATCCCCCGCGCCCACAAACGCCACCAAATCGCCCGTGCGCACGTCCGCTTCCAACGCGGCGTTCAACTCCGCATCGCTCCGCGCGTGCAACACCCGCTCGCCCGCCATCACGGCCGCCAAATCCGCCGTCGTCCCGCCTTCGATCCGGACTTCCCCCGCGCCATAAACGTCGAGCAGCACCACGCGATCCGCCACCGCCAGCGCCTCCGCAAACTCCTTCAAAAACTGCTTCGTCCGCGAAAACCGATGCGGCTGAAACACCACCACCAATCGTCCGTCCTCTCGCCGCAAACTCCCCAACAACGCCCCGATCTCCGCCGGATGATGCGCATAATCCTCCATCACCCGGATCCCCTCGCCTTCCCACAAGACCGCCTGCCTCCGCCGCACACCGCCGAAATCCGCCAACCATCCTTCTTCCAACTTTACGCCCATCAACTGCGCCGCCGCCAACGCCGCCGTCGCATTCCCCGCATTGAAATCCCCTTTCGCACGCACCAGCGCGCCCCCGATCGAAAACCGTCCTCCGAGCTTCAACACCATCCGCTCTCCCGCTTCCTCTTCGCCCACTCCGGAAAAATCTCCGTTCCGCCCAAACGTAGCCGAACGCCCGATCGTTTCGCCGCCCCATTCCTCGTTTACCAACACCGTCTGCCGCGTCCGCCCAAACAACTCCACAAACGTCTGCTCGATCTCCCCCGCCGTCCGATACCGATCCGGATGATCCCAATCCAAATTCACCGCGACGGTGATCTCCGGCGAAAACCGCTCGATCGTTCCATCGCTCTCGTCGATCTCCGCGACCACCCACTCGTTCTCCCCCGCTGCCGCCGGCGCACTCCCGTCCGCGAACAATCCGCCCAGCACGTATCCACTTTTCAAATTCGCTCGGCGCAACGCCCACACGAGCATCGCCGTGGTCGTCGTTTTTCCATGCGACCCGCACACCGCGACAAGTTTCCTCCCCCGCACCGCCTCCGCCAACATCTCGCCGCGTCGCACCAACAACAGCCCGCGTTCCTTCGCCGCGCGATAAACCGAATGCGTCGCCGCGATGGCCGACGAATACACCACCACCTCGCAATCGTCTTTCATTGCACCGGTTCGCACGCCCGCCGCGGCCAGCAACCCGGCCATCTCTGGCGTCATCCCATCATCCTCGCCGCTCACTTCGAATCCCAACTCTGCGAGAAAAATCGCCAGCGGCCCCAAGCCCATCCCCGCCACTCCGACGCAATGCACCCGCCGCACCGTCCGTCCAAAAATCTCCGGCAGCGCTCCGCCTTTCATCGCCGTCCTCCCGCGATCTTTTCCAGTTCCTCCACGATCATCGCCCGCGGATCCTGCTCCCCGAGCTTGCGCAATTTCTCCCGCATCATCGCCAGGCGCGCATCGTCCGTTACGAGACCTAGCGCCAGCGTCGTCAGCTTCGCGATTTCGGTCTGTTCCAAAACCACGCCGCCACCCGCGCGCTCAACCTCCGCCGCGTTCGCCCGCTGATGATCGTCCGCCGCCGCGGGAAACGGCACGAGCACCGCCGGCGTTTCACAACGCACCAATTCCGCGATCGTCCCTGCCCCCGCTCGCGTCACCGCCAGATCCGCCGCCGACAACAACTCCCCCACGCGATCGCAAAACATCAAAAAATGCGCGCGCACCGGTTCGCCCGTTTTCGTCTTCAGCTCCACCACGCCATCGCTCCCTTTGCCCAGTCCGGTCACGCAACAAATCTGCACGCCTTCCGCCGCAAACTCGCCCAACACCGACCGCGCCCACTCGTTCAACACCGTCGCGCCCTGGCTACCGCCCAACACCACCACGAGCTTCCGCCCCGAATCGATTCCGAGCGCCCGCCTCGCCTCGTGCTGCGACACTCGCACGATCTCGTTCCGCACCGGCATTCCCGCCGCGCGCACCACGTCCGTCCCCATTCCGCTCATCGACACACCCGGCGGCAAAAAGACCCGCTGCGCCCAGCGCCCCAACACGCGCACCGCCCGCCCCGGCACCCGATTCGATTCGTGCAGCGCCACCGGCACTCCGCTCATTCGCGCGGCCACCACCACGCCCGCCGACGTAAATCCGCCGAATCCCACCACACAATCCGGTCGAAACTCCCGCACGATCCCGCGGCACACGCTCACGCCCCGCCCTTGCGAAAGCGCAAACTTCGCCAACGCGACCGGCCGCGCCGAAAAGCCCGTGCCCGGCACGCGCGTGAATTCAAAATTCGGATACTTCTCCACCAGCCGCGCATCCACGCGCTTCTCGCTGATCAGCATCCGCACCTCATGCCCGCGCGCGACCAGCTCCTCCGCCACCGCAATCCCCGGCGCCAGATGCCCCCCCGTCCCACCGCACGAAATCAGAAAACGGCTCACAATCTCGCCTCCGGCGAAAGCTCCAAGATCCAAGCTCCGAGCTCCAGAGAACCTTTAAATTCCAATTCGGAGTTGGAAATTGGGCATTCTCTGGAGCTTGGATCTTGGGTCTTGGATCTTGTGCGAGCGTTCACGCGAGCACCTCCTCCATCGCCCTGCGTTTCCGCCCCAGCGTTGCCCTTCCCCAAGTCCGCTGCGTGTTCAAAATAATCCCGAGCAAAATCCCCATCAGCAGCAGATTCGACAGTCCCGCGCTGATAAACGGGAGCGACATCCCTTTCGTCGGCAGCACGCCCGTCACCACCCCAAGATTCACGATCGCCTGCACGCAGATCAGCAACAGGCAGCCGGTCACCAACAGATACTGGAAAAGATTCGGCGCGCGCCGGAGATGCACGAGCCCCGCCACGAAGATCGTCAAAAACAACACGACCACCCCCAGCGTAAACGGCAGCCCCAGCTCCTCGCCCACCACCGAAAAGATGAAGTCCGTGTGCGCCTCCGGCAGATAATTCAACTGCTGCCGTCCCTGCCCCAATCCCGCGCCTTCGACTCCTCCGGCCGCAAACGCTGCCAAGCCCTGACGCAAGTGATACGATTTCTCCTCGCTCAAAAACTCCGTCATCCGCCGCAGCCGGTTGGGATTATTCATCACCGCGACCGCAAACCCGCCCGCCGCCAGCGCGATAGTCGGCAGCACATAGCGCCACTTCGCTCCCGCTAAAAACAAAAGCACCAATCCCACCGCCATCGTCAGCGCCGCCGTGCCGAAATCCGGCTCGAGCATGATCAAGCCCGCCACACACCCGATCATCGCCAGGGGATACACATATCCACGTTTGAACTCGCCGATCCGCGTTTGGTTCAACGCGAGATAGTGCGCGAGGCAGAACACCAATCCGACTTTCGCAAATTCCGACACCTGCACGCGCACGGGTCCAAGTCCCAGCCACCGCCGGCTCCCTTTCACCTCAATCCCGATGTTGGGAATCAGCACCAGCAGCAACGCCAACACCACGATCCCACCAATCCACCACGCGTGCTCACGCACGTAGTCCAGATCGATCCGGCTCACCACAAAACACACGAACGCCGCCGCCGCGACGCCCACCAACTGCTTGTTCAGATAGAAATACGGCCCCTGCTTGAACGACGCGCTCGCACTGAACAAAATCGTCAGCCCGAGAAACGTGAGCCCCAGCGCGCAGACGATGATCACCGTCGCCGGATTGATTGAAAACCAGCTCCGCGCCGCGTCGGACTTTGCCGCTCGTCTTCCCATTTATTCCGCGCCTCCGGTCCCGCCCAATGGACACGACTTCTCCGCCATAGCCCGGGCGAAGGCGGAAGCATCTCTGTTATCCACGTTCTGAATACGTCTCTTGCCGAGCAACGCGTATCCCGCTCACCGTTCGTCCACCTGGATCACCGGCGGCTCATTGCCGTCATCCGGCGGAATGATCAACGTCGGCACTTCCCCCGGCGCAGGCGCCGGCGCCGCATCGATCGCCGGCTGCGCCGGGGTCGACTGTTTTGCCGTCGCCGTTTGCGCGCGGTTCGCCGGCGCTTGCCAGCCCGGGATCGTCAACTCCATCCCCGCCCGAAGCTTCCGCGGATCCGCAATGTTGTTCGCCGTCGCGATGTCGCCGACCTTCACCTGATATTTCCGGGCAATCCCGCCGAGCGTCTCGCCCGGTCGCACCACGTGCTTCACCGATTGCCCCCGGCTTTTCGCGGCCGCTGGAGGATTCGCCGGCGCCGTCGTAGCTACGGGATCGGTCACGCTCATGCTTGTGCTCGGCACCGCCTGCGCCGGGATGACCAGCTTCTGCCCAATCCTCACCGTCGCGCCGCTGCTGATGTTGTTCGCCGCCGCGAGTTCGGCCACCGTCAACTTGTTCCGTCGCGCAATCACCCAAAGGCTGTCGCCTGCCACCACGGTGTAAGTGGTCGCCGGCGTCACATCGGTCACCGGTTGTGTTTCCAGCGCCTGCGCCACCGGTGTTCCGGGCCGCGTCGGCGAAAAACGCACGCCGGGATTGGCCCCGCTGTCGGTCGGCAGTGTCGATGAGGTATCCGCCACCCCGATACTCACCGCCGGCTCCGGCTCCGCGTCCGCGATGGTCGTCGGCACTTCGCCGCTCGCAGAATCGGCAGCCGCGGCGCCGTCCGCGGCCGACCGCGGTTTGTTCGCCGAACTGCAGCCAGGGTTCACGAGAATCATCAATAAAGCCAGGGCGTGGATCCCCACGACGACGCCAAAAATGCGGAGGATTTTCATAGGTGGAGTGTTTGGAGGTTGAGACTGCGGATGCTACTTAATTCTGGGAGCGGAAGTGATATCGCGCACGAGCTGCTCGAACTGCTCGCCGCGGTCGGCATAGCCGCGAAACATGTCGAAACTCGCGAAGCCCGGGCTCAGCAACACGTTGTCGCCGCGTTGCGCCAGCTCCGCCGCCCGCTGCACCGCCTCGGCGAGCGTCGCACAATTCGTATGCGCCACCCGCGCCGCCGCGCAATGAAACGCCAGCTCCGTGCTCGTCTCGCCGATCAGCAACACATGCTTCACGCGCGACGCGATGCGATGAACGAATCCCGCCAGGTCGCCGCCCTTTGCTTTCCCTCCCGCTATCAACACCACCGGCGTCTCGAAACGCGCCAGCGCCGCCTCCACCGCGTGGAAGTTCGTCGCTTTCGAATCATTCCAAAACACCACGCCTTCGTGCTCCGCCACGCGCGCGAGCCGATGCGGTCCGACCCGGAAGGTTCGCGCCACTTCGAATAAAACGTCCTCCGGCAACCCCGCCGCCCGCCACCACGCCGCCGCCAGCAAAAAATTCTCTCGCTGCGGATACTCCGCAAACACCGTTCCCGCGAGCCGCGCATCCGCAGGCTGCCCTTCCGTTTCGATCGCCGCTCCGGCCGGCAACGGCCGCCCGAGTTTCTCCGCCCACCGCCGCACCGAACTCCCCACAAAAATTCCGTGGCTCCGAGCGTGCGCAGGAGGTTCGCGTTGCCCTTCCTCCCGGTTCTTTGCGCCCTGCTCCTGCACCCCTTTCGTGCGCAGCACCAGTGTCCACTTCGCCGTGAAATAACTCTCCAGCCCGGGATGCCGCTCGAGATGATCCTCGGCGAAATTCGTCCACAAGGTCGCGTCCGCGCGAAACCGTTTCATCGTCTCCGCTTGAAACGAACTCACTTCGCACACCGCGATCGTCTCCTTCGTTCCGCCTTCAAGACCCGCCACCAACTCGGCAAACGAATGCCCGATGTTTCCCGTCGCATACGCTTCGCGGCCCGCCCCGCGCAACGCCTGCGTCAAAAACTCCGTCAGCGTCGTCTTCCCGTTCGTCCCCGTCACCGCGATGATCGGCCCGCGCCAGAACGCCGTCGCCAAATCCAATTCGCTCACACATTCGCACCCCGCTTCACGCGCCAGCGCCAGCCAGGGATGCTCCGGCGCAAACCCCGGCGAAAACACCACGAGCCGGTGCGCCTTCGCCGCGCGCGCCGAAAACTCCGTCGCCTTCGCATCGTAAATCACGCTTTCCGCTCCGAGCGCCGCCAGCAACGCCGTCACGCCCACCCCGCTCACGCCGGCCCCAAAGATCGCCACCGGTGACGCGATCAACGGCCGAAAGTGTTCCGGAATTGTGAGTGGCATCTTCATCCTCGACTCACCGCAGCTTCAGCGTCGCCAAACCCGCGAGCGCACACCCGAGCGACAACACCCAAAACCGCAAGACCACCTTCGTCTCCGGCCAGCCTTTTTTCTGAAAATGATGATGCAGCGGCGCCATCAGAAACACCCGCCGGCCCGCCCCAAAACGGCGCTTCGTGTATTTGAACCAGCCAACTTGAATCACCACCGACAACAGCTCCGCGACGAACACGCCGCCCACGATCACCAGCGTAAAGGGCTGATGTATCATAAATGCCATGACACCAATCAGCCCGCCCAACGCGAGCGATCCGGTGTCGCCCATGAACACTTCCGCGGGATGCGAGTTATACCATAGGAATGCCATGCAGCCGCCGATCAGCGCGCCGCAAATCACCGTCAACTCTCCCGTGCCCGGCACGTAGCTCATCAGCAGATACTCCGACAACAGCACGTTCCCCGCGGCATACGCCATGATCCCAAACACCAGCGCCACCGAGATCGTGCAGCCCACCGCCAGCCCATCCAACCCATCCGTCAGGTTGATCGCATTGCTGAATCCGACGATCCACAGATAGATCAGCACCAGCAACAGCCACCAGGGCATGTGCGCGATCACCGCCTGCTTGAAAAACGGCACCCACAACTCGCGAATCTTCTGCGCACTCGCCGGATGCCAGATCAGGATCGCCAACGCGATCACCGTCGCCAGCGACTGCCAGGTGATCTTCTCCCATGACGAAATTCCGTCCCGGTTCTTCTTCACCACTTTCAGATAATCGTCGCGCCATCCCGGCACGGTCAGCGCCGCATAAACGAACAGGCTCACAAACACCCAGACATTCGGTAGCGCCCACAAGACCGAACTGAGAAACACCGCCAGAAAGATGATCAGCCCGCCCATCGTTGGCGTGTGCTTCTTGTCGAAATACGTCGCCCCGAGCGCGCCCGTGCGGTCGTCGATGTAACCGTGCCCGAATTTCAACTCGCGAAACTTCGCGATCAATCGCGGCGCAATCACGAAGCCGATGAGCAGCGCCGTCACCGCCGCCAGCAACGTGCGCACCGTGATATACCGCAGCAGCCGCAACGGTCCGAAATACGCCTCGTAATCTGCCAGATAGGTCAGCATCGCACCCGCCCGCTTACGCGTGAACCTCCGCTTTTTCCAAAATCCGTTCCAACGCCCAGCGCCGGCTGCCTTTCACAAACACCGCCCCCTTCCACTCCGTGAATCGCGCCGTCACTTCCGTCACGTCGTTCGCCACTTTCACTTGTTCCGGCTTCGCCCCGCCTTCAATCGCGCCGCGCGTCACCGCTTCCGCATGATCCCCGACCGCGCACAATACATCCTCTTCGCGCAACCGCAGCGAACGCCCGAGCGCGCGATGAAACATCTCCGCCCCCGCCCCCAATTCCTCCATTCCTCCGATCACAAACAACCGCCGCTCCGTCGCCGGCGCCACGTCGTAAAACGTCTCCAACGCATCCGCCATCGAGGCCGGATTCGCATTGTAACAATCCAAATACAACAGCCGCCCGTTCTCGCGCCGCAGTTCGCCGCGTAATTTCGCCGGCTCCCACCGCTGCAGGCGCTCCTGTATCCGTTCTTTGGACACGCCCAGCCACAGCGCCGCGCAAATGGCCAGCGCTGCATTCTGCGCCATCCCGTCCGTCACCCGGCGAAACGTGAACACCAGCGGCGGCGGCGGCCCATACGCCAGCGCCACCGCCGTCGAATCGCCCCGCTGCGACAGCGTGAAAAACACCCGATCCTTCGGCGGCTCCGCCGGACGCAGCACGTCCGCCCGTTCCACCACCATTTGCCGCACGTCGAGTTCGCGAAACGCCGCAAACTCCGCGCACTGCCGCGGAAAAATCGCCACCCCCGCCGCCTTCACCGCCGCCGGCAATTTCGCCTTCTCCTTCGCCACGCCGTCCAATCCGCCCAACTCCCCCATGTGCGCCGCCGCTACCAGCGTGATCAGCGCCACATCGGGCTCGATCATCTCCGCCAGCGGCTCCATCTCCCCGGGCCCGCCAATCCCCGCCTCGATCACCGCAAACCGATGCACCGCCGGATCGAGCCGCGTCAGCGTCAACGGCACCCCGAGATGATTGTTCAAATTCCCTTCCGTCGCCAGCACGCCCGCTTCGTTCCCGCCCAACAACAGCGCCAATAAATTCTTCGTCGACGTCTTCCCCGCGCTCCCCGACACGCCGATCACCGGTCCCTTGAACAAACGCCGATACTCTCGCGCAATAGCCTGAAACGCCTTCAGCGGGTCCGCCACCACCAACTGCGGCAGTCCCAGTTCGCGATCTCCGGCCGCCACGATCGCCGCACTCGCTCCCGCTTCTTCCGCCGCGCCGAGAAAATCATGCCCGTCGCGCTTCTCCGTTTTGATCGCGACAAACACCTGCCCCGCGCGCAGCTGGCGCGTGTCGATCGTAAACCCTTCCAGCCGCGCGCGCGGCTCCGCCGTCCATCGTCCCCCGGTCCACGTTGCCAGATCCTGTGGTGAAAACGTCGGCATCCTTCGGGTTCGCCCTCATCCGTTCCGCAGCATCTTGATCTCGATCAGCTCGCGCACGACCTGCCGGTCGTCGAACGGAATCACCGTGTCCGCGAACTCCTGATAGCTCTCATGGCCTTTCCCCGCGATGAGCAGCGAATCGCCCGCCTTCAACGCATCCAACGCGAGGCTGATCGCGCGTCGCCGGTCGTCGATCCACGCGATTTTTTCCGGCGCCGCCACGCCCGTCTTCATGTCGTCGAAAATCTGCGTGAGCGCTTCCCCCCGCGGATTATCCGCCGTCGCGAACGCGAAATCCGCAAACTCCTGCACCGCTTTCACCATCAGCGGACGCTTCGTCCGATCGCGGTTTCCGCCACAGCCGAACACCACGAACAACCGTCCCGGCGTGATCGCGCGCAACATCCCGAGCGCATTCCGCAACGCATCGTCCGTGTGAGCATAATCGACCAGCACGTTGTAAGGCTGACCTTGATCGATCCGCTCCATGCGGCCGGGGACGCCTTTGAACGCCCGCAACCGCGCGAGAAACACCACCGGATCGCGCCCGAGACCCCACGCGGTCGCAATCGCCGCGAGCAAATTGCTCACGTTGTAACGCCCGATCAGCGGCGATTCGATTTCCATCGTGCCGCCGGGCCACACCAGCCGGAAGGTCGCATTCGTGAAATTCAACTTCACGTTCTCCGCCCGCACGTCCGCGTCCGCGCTTTCGCCAAAGGTCACCAGTTTCGGCACCCGGCCATCCGCCCGGATCTGCTCCGCCAACTGCACGCCATACGGATCGTCGAGGTTCACCACCGCCACTTTCGGCGGCGTGCCGCTCGCGCCGGAAAACAGCCGCGCTTTCACCCCGAAATACGCGTCCAGGGTCTTGTGATAATCCAGATGGTCGCGTGTCAGGTTTGTGAATACCGCCGCGCCGAACTGCAATCCGAGCACGCGTTGCTGATCGATGCCGTGCGAGCTCACTTCCATCACCGCCTGCCGGCAACCCGCGTCGCGCATCTGCGCCATCATGCCATAAATATCCAACGACTCCGGCGTCGTCCGATACGCCGGCACCGTGCGGGCGCCGAGGTCGTAGTTGATCGTCCCGATCAAGCCCACGCGTTGATCGCCGTTGAGCAAATGCTTCAACAGATGCGTGACCGTCGTCTTCCCATTCGTGCCGGTCACGCCGATCACGGTCATCTCGCGATCCGGGAACTTGTAATAACGCTGCGCCACCCGCGCCAGGGTCGCGCGCGCATCGGGCACTTGGATAAACGTCACTTTCGCCGGGGGTAGCGCCGGCATCTTCTGCGTCACGATCGCCACCGCCCCGCGATTCACCGCTTCGTCGATGAAGGTCGCACCATCCGCGCGCAACCCGGGGAGCGCGAAGAACAACGTTCCCGGCACGACGCGCCGGCTGTCGAGCACGAGGCCGGAAATCGGCCGGTCGAGGCTTCCTTTGACGGCAGTGATTTCCTCATCGCCAAAGTAGTCGGAAAGTTTCGGGGCCATTTTAAAGACGCGGTTGCGAACAAGCTTCTCCTCACGCGTGCGACGCAGCGCCGGGCGGGGCGCGAAGGCGTGAATCAAAGGATAATTTTGTGAAAGATAACCGATCACCGGTGGACTCCTCCCATGACGATGTTGCTGCCGCCCGCTTCATACACGGGCTTGATGTCGAGATATTGAATGAGTTGTTCACCGATGCGCTTGAACGATGGCGCCGCCACCAACCCACCTGAGGCGTAGCGCCCCTTCAGCGGGTCAGCATCGTCGATGATCACCGAGATCGCAACCTGCGGACGGCTCGCCGGGAAAAACCCGACGAACGACGCCACGTGATGCTGGCTCGAATAGCGCCCATCGATGATCTTCTGCGTCGAGCCCGTCTTGCCCGCGACTTCGTAGTTCGGAATCGCCGCCGCCTTGCCCGTGCCGTCCACCGGCACGCCTTGCAGGTATTTGCGCATCGTGCGCGCCGCCGTCTCGGAAATCACCCGGCTCTTCACCGCCGGCCCGTAACGATAAACGGTTTCTCCTTTCGCGTCGCGAATCTCCCGAATCACCTGCGGCCGCAGCAACATGCCATCGCTCGCGATCACGCTCATCGCCATGTGCATCTGCAACGGCGTCGCCGCGATCGCATGACCGATCGGCATGCGCGTGATCGTCAGCCCGTCCCACCCGCGCGTGCCGGGTGCCGCCATCATGCCGTTCTCCTCGGCGCCGCTCGGGAAACCCGTCACTTGGCCGAATCCAAAGGCCCGCGCGTATTCGTAAAACCGATCCTGCCCCACCAACAACGCGAGTTGCACCGCCCCGCGATTACTCGATTTGGCTACGATCTCCGCCACCGTCAGGGGGTGGTCAAAACGATGATCTTCGCCGGGCAACCGCCGCGACCGTCCGAGATAATCGACATGCGTGATGCTGCAGTCGAAACGCATTCCCGGCTTGATCATCTTCTCGTTCTCCGCGGCCGCGGCCGCTACGATCTTGAACACCGAACCGGGCTCGTAGATGTCCGTGATCGCCACATTGCGCATCACATGGGCTTCGCTCTTCGGGATCTTGTTGTAAGCGTTGAGATCGAAGGTCGGATAGTTGCCGAGCCCGAGAATGAAGCCGGTCTGCGGATCGCTCACGATGATCGTCGCTTTCTGCGGCGCATACGTGGCCGCGATGTAGGCCAGCTCCTGCTCCACGATGTGCTGGATCGTCGCATCGATCGAAAGCGTCACCGAATACCCGTCCGACGCCGGCACCTCGCGCGTGCGAAACTGCGCGACTTCCCGCCCCTTGCCGTCGCGCTCGCCTTCGCGCCAGCCATCGCGGCCGCGAAGATAAAAATCCGCGTAGTTCTCGATCCCGAATGCCGGCACCCCTTCCTTGTTCACGAAGCCGACGATATGCGCCGCGAGCGTCTTGTGCGGATACGCGCGACGATACACGCGCGTGCCATACACGCCCTTGACTCCGAGCGCCTCGATCTTGGCGTAAGTCGTTTCCGTGATCTCGTCGCGTAACTTCGCCCAGCGGATCAGGCGTTCGCCATTGTCCGCCACGGCGTCGTCCAGATCCGCGTTTTCTTCGTCAGCGCTTCCCGCGTCACCCGCATTGAACCCGGCAAATCGTGGCTGTGCGCCGCTTGCCCCAGCGGTTGGCGTCTTTTTCACCGGACGCGTTTTCGTCCGGAAAATACGACTCATCTCGTCGAGCGGCATGCCAATGATCCGAGCGAGCTCGGGCCATTTCTGCTCGTCTTCCGGACGCAACACCTGCGGATCGACCTGCAACACCAGCATCGAACGGCTGGTCGCCAAAATACTTCCGTTGCGATCCAGAATGTCGCCGCGCCGCGCTTTCTCGATGTCGATCCGCCAGCGCGCCTTCTCGATTCCCGCGACCAACGTCTCCCGATCGATCACGTGCAACTGCACCAAACGCGCGCCCACACCGCCGAAGCAGGCGATGATTCCCACCGCAAGGAGGACGAGGCGGTAGTTGGAGGCGAAGCCGCGTGACATGGCACCATTCAGCGTCGCGCGAGCGGCAGATAAACGGCGGCCGTCTCCGGCGCCGTATCACCAAACAGTCCCGCGTTTCGTTTCGCGGCGAGCCGCATGACCGGATCCTCGCCCAATCGCACAATTTGGCCGTGATTGGGCGCGACCAAACCAAGATTCCACTCGGCATTGCGGCGCAGCAACACGCGCGTGTCGCGTTCCGTTTCCGCCGCCGTGATCGTCTCCGCCAGATGCCGCTCGACCATCGCGATCCGCGCGTCGAGTTGCTTGTTGGAGTTGGCTGTAACCGAAATCTGGTGACGCATCCAGACGGTCCCGAGACCGATCGAGCCGCTGAATCCGATCATCACCAGTGTATAGACCAGGAGCTGGTTCACGAATCCGTGGTTGGAAGAGAAGTTCATCGCGCGTGGGGAAAAAATGGTTTCAGGCGCGGCTCAGAGCTTTCGCATCGCCCGCAATTTCGCCGACCGGCTGCGCGGGTTCGCCACGATCTCGTCCTCCGCCGGCGTGATCGGCTTGCGCGTCAGCGGCTCCGCCCGTTTCACGCGCAGGTCCTGCGGCAACCCATCATTCGCGCTCTCCGGCTGACCGCACATGCGCCGGAAAAACTGCTTCACCGGCCGATCCTCCAACGAGTGGAAGCTGATCGCGCACATCACCCCGCCCGTCGCGAGCTTCGCAAACGCGGCCGGCAGCGCCCGCTCGATCGCGCCGATCTCGTCGTTCACCGCGATGCGAATGCCCTGAAACGCCCGCGTCGCCGGATGAATTTTCGATGCATGCCGGTCTCGCGCCGGGATCGCCGCCGCAATCACCTCCGCCAACGAAGCCGTCCGGCCGAGCGACCCCGTCGCACGCGCCGCCATCAGCGCGCGCACCACGCGACGCCAGTTTTGCTCTTCGCCGAAATCGCGCACCGCTCGCACGAGCATCTCTTCCGTTGCCGTCTCCAGCCACTTGCTCGCCGGCACGCCGCTGCGCGGATCCATCCGCATGTCCGCCGGCGCATCGTGGCGGAACGAGAACCCACGCTCCGCCTCGTCGAGTTGAAATGACGAAACGCCCAAATCGAACAGCACGCCGTCAAATCCTTCGTGCGCGATCTCCGCCAGCCGCCCGAAGTCGCGATCGATCAATTCAAACCGCTCGCCGAACTCCGCGCGCAATCCCTCGGCCCGCGTCTGCGCCGCCGGATCGCGATCAAGCGCGACCACGCTCACTCCGTCCGCCGCTTCCAAAATCGCCCGCGTGTGACCGCCTCCGCCAAACGTGCAATCGAGATACCGTCCGCCCGCTCGTGGCGCGAGCAGCGTCAGCACCTCGCGCAACATCACGGGTTGATGGCCGGGTGTCATGGTCGGCAGCAGGTTCTCAACGCACGCGCTCATCAGCGTCCTTGCGCACGATCGCCTTCTTCTTCGCGACCAACCGCAGCACGAGGCTGTCGCGAACCCTGGGACTTGCCGACGCTTCCGCACCGCGCTGAACGCCGGAGCCGGCCGGAAAGACGCGCTCAACCGCAAACGACACGGGCGTCCGTGTCGGCAGAGACGTTTTGGTTTTAGCGGAACGTCCCATTTTAGATTCCCATCCGGCGCATGATGTCGCCGAAGTTTTCGCCCGCCGTCCGGGCTTCGACCTTCGCCCAACGCTCGGGCGAGTAGATGTTGAACTTCGTCAGCGAACCGACGAGCACCGCGTCCTTGCCCAGGCCCGCGTGATTCCGCAGCGCCTCCTCGAGGCCCATGCGGCCCGACTTGTCGAACCAGAGCTGCTGCGTCTGCGCAAAGAAACGCGCTGCAAAATCCTGGCCGGCCCCGTCGCTCAGCGCCACTTGGGCGATCTTCGCGCGCAACTTCTCCACCTCGTCCGGCGGCAACACCGCCACATATCCGTCCGGATGCGGGGTCGCCAAAAACACATCGTCTTCTCCGTGCGCATAGCGCCACGCCGACGGAATCGTGAGCCGAAACTTGTCGTCGAGAGTGTGCCTGAAAAGGCCCGTGTAGAGACTTTTGCCGGGTTGCGCCATGTGCCGGGGCAATCCTCCTGCCCCAAAGTGCTGCAATATGTCCCATTTTGGCCCCCAACCGTCAAGTCAAGAGCCGGCAAATCCAGGGATTTGTTATTCACAAACCGTCATTTGGGCGCACCCATGCCCGAGGCAGCCCCGGCTCCCGCCGGACTTCCCACACACGCACCCTCCCAGCCTGCTTGCGATTGGCCGAGCGCTAAGCGCTCACACGCGCCACTGCACCATCCCGCGCTATGCTTCCGCCAAAATCTTGCGGAGGGTCTCGTCCACCAGCTTCGGATTCGCCTTCGCTTTGGCCGCCTTCATCACCGGCCCTTTAAAGGCATTAATCGCACTTTCCTTGCCGGCCTTGAACTCGGCCAAGGCTTTCGCATTTCCCGCAATCGCGTCGCGACACCATTGCTCGAGCTCGCCCGCATCCGTCGGCGCCGCCTTCAAGCCGCGCTTTTCCGCGATCGCGTGGGGCATTTCACCCGACGCAAACATCTCCACGAAGATCTCCTTCGCTGCATTCGTCAGCACCGCGCCGCTGTCGATCAGCTTCACCAGTTCTGCGATGTGCGCCGGGCGAACTTTCGCTTCCGCGAGGCTCGATTTCGCATTCCCGACCTCGCGCAGCAAATCATTCACAATCCAGTTGCCCGTCGCCTGCGGCTTCCCGCTCAACTTCGCCGCCTCTTCGAAGTAATCCGCCAACTCACGATCCCACACGAGCACCGAGGTCAGCGTATAAGGAAGCTGATACGTCTCGAGAAACCGTCGCTGCTTGTCGAAGGGCAGCTCCGGGCACTCCGCGCGAAGTCGGTCCTTCCATCCGTCATCGACGACGACCGGCATCAAATCCGGATCGGGGAAATAACGATAGTCATGGGCCATTTCCTTCGACCGCAGCGACTGCGAGGTGCCGGTCATGCCATCGTAATCGCGCGTTTCCTGCACGATCGTGCCGCCGCGTTCGAGCACCGCGATCTGCCGTTTGATTTCGTGCGCAATCCCGTCGCGCACGAACGAGATCGAGTTGAGATTTTTCAACTCCACTTTCGTGCCCAGCTTCGTTTCGCCGACCGGGCGAATCGAGATGTTCGCGTCGCAACGCAACTGCCCCTTCTCCATGTCGCAGTCGGAAATCCCGCCGTAGATCATCGTCGCGCGCAGCGACTGCAGATACGCATAGGCTTCTTCTGCCGTGTGTAACGCCGGCTCGGATACAATTTCCATCAACGGCGTGCCCGCGCGGTTGTAATCCACCAGCGAATCCGTCGCGCCGTGATTCAACTTGCCGACATCTTCCTCGAGATGAATGCGCGTCAACGGGATCTTTTTGTGCTCGCCCATCACGTTCCGCGATGCGCCCGGCAGCTCGATCTCCACCGCTCCGCCCAGACAGATCGGCTGATCGTATTGGGAAATCTGATAATTCTTCGGGGAGTCCGGATAGAAATACTGCTTCCGGTCCCATTTGCACACCGGCGCGATCTCGCACCCGAGCAGCAGCCCCGCCTTGATGATGGCGTCGAGCGCGGCCTTGTTCATCACCGGCAACACCCCCGGCAGCGCCAGCACCACCGGATCCGTCAACGTGTTCGGCTCAAAGCCATACCCCGCGCCGACCGAAGTAAAAATCTTCGACCGCGTCTTCACCTGCACATGCACCTCGAGACCAATGACGGCTTCGTAGCGGATTGAAGACGAGTTTGAAGACACAGAGGACACGGAGGTAGGCACAGAGGTCACAGGGCAAGTCGTTTGAGGCCGCGCATCAAAGTCGTCGAACGAAAGTTCATCAACAGTCCGATCCGGCATCCGGTGAAGCGCAGATAACTCAGCACCTGCGCTTCATGAACCTCCAGAAGCGCCTCGACCGTCTTGAGTTCAACGACCACGGATCCAGCCACTAAAAAATCAAGCCGATAGGCATCATCGATCAACAGATCCTTGTATTGAAGCCGACAAAGCTTCTGCTCCTCGAAGCTAAGTCCACGAAGGCGCATCTCGTGCGCGAGCGCTCGCTGATAAGCAGACTCCAGCAACCCCGGACCAAGTGCCCGATGCACCTCGATCGCGGCGCCGATAATCAGCTCCGTCAGTTGATTCAGCTCAGGCTCCGTGACCTCTGTGCCTCCTCCGTGCACTCTGTGTTCCCACATCAAAGTTGCGGCACGCGTGCGCTCCACTCATGCGCCCGCTCATACGCATTCGCGATCGCGAGCAGGTTCGCTTCTTGAAACGGCTGCCCGATCAACTGCAGCCCGATCGGCAATCCCGCCTTCGTGAAACCGCACGGCACACTGATGCCAGGCAAGCCCGCGAGGTTCACGCCGATCGTGTAGATGTCGCACAAATACATCGCCAGCGGATCGCTCTTCTCGCCGAGCTTGAATGCCGGCACGGGCGACGTCGGCGTGAGCAACGCGTCCACTTCCTTATAGGCGTTGAGGAAATCCTGCCGGATCAACGTCCGCACTTTCTGCGCCCGGCCGTAATACGCATCGTAATACCCGCTCGAGAGCACATACGTGCCGAGAATGATCCGCCGCTTCACCTCCGCGCCAAATCCTTCCGCTCGCGACTTGAAGTAAAGATCCACGATGTCCTTCGCCTCGCTCGCGCGATGCCCGTAACGAATCCCATCGTAGCGCGCCAGATTCGAGGACGCTTCCGCGGTCGCGATGATGTAATACGTATCGAGACAATACTGCGTGTGCGGCAGCGACACTTCTTTGATTTCGCAGCCTTGCGCGCGATAAAACGCGATCGCCTGCTCCATCGCCGCAGCCACTTCCGGGTCGAGCCCTTCACCGAAATATTCCTTCGGAATACCGAGTTTCCACGGGCCTTTCCGCGCCCCCAACTCCGCTCGATAATCCGGAATCTCCGCCTTGAACGAGGTCGAGTCCCGCTCGTCGTGGCCCGCGATCGCGCCGAGCACGATCGCCGCATCCTCGACCGTCCGCGTGAACGGCCCGATCTGGTCGAGCGACGACGCAAACGCGATCAAACCGAAACGCGAAACCAACCCATACGTCGGCTTCAACCCCACCACGCCGCACAGCGCCGCTGGTTGCCGGATCGAGCCACCCGTGTCCGATCCCAGCGTCGCAATCGCCTCGCCAGCGGCCAACGCCGCCGCACTTCCACCCGACGAACCGCCGGGCACACGCGTCAGATCCCATGGATTCGCGGTCGGCCCAAACGCCGAATTCTCCGTCGATGATCCCATCGCAAACTCGTCGAGGTTCAATCGCCCCCAGCAAATCGCGCCCGCGTTCTTCAGCTTCGTCGTGACCGTCGCGTCGTAGGGCGAAACGAAATTTGCCAGCATCTTGCTCGAAGCCGTCAACGGCTGGCCTTCGACCGCAATCACGTCCTTCAACCCAATGGGAATGCCATCCAGCGGTCCGCGTGTTTCGCCGCTCGCCCGCCGCGCATCTGAGGCCTCCGCTTGTTTCAAAGCGTCCGCTTCATCGAACGAGTTGAAAGCATGCACACGCGGTTCGACCGCTTTCGTGCGCGCGATCACGGCCCGCGTCAGCTCCACGGAGGAAATTTGTCGGCCCTCAAGCGAAGCGGAGAGCTGCGCGAGCGGTTGATAGATGAGTTCGGAAGACGACATCGCTGATTGTTACTTTGGCGAGCGGAGCTCAGACCCGCCCTACTCGACCACTTTCGGCACCACGATCATGTTCTCGCGTTGCGCGGGCGCGTTCTTCAACGCCGCCTCCACCGGCAAACCCGGCTTCGCCACGTCTTCGCGCCACACATTCGTCACCGCAAACGCATGCGCCGTCGGCTCGACGCCGCTCACATCCACTTTCGACAGTTGCTCGATGTGATGCAGCACGTCGCCGAGCTGTTGCGCGAAGCGGTCTTTCTCCTCGGGCGTGAGCGCGATGCGCGCGAGTTGCGCGACATGCTCGATGTTCAAAGCGGTCGGCTGAATCATGGCAGGCGAACGGCCGAGCGTGCGTCCGTCGGTTTCGTTGGCAACCGGCAAAATCATCGCCAAAAACAATCCCTCCGCTCGTCGCGCTACGGCACTCCGTCTCGAGTAGGGCGGGTCAGAGACCCGCCCATCCTCGGAAGCTATTTCCGCACGCTCCAGCCGTTCGTCTTCACGATCTCGTCCTGGATCTTCTGGAATGCCGCGTTCACCTCGTCATCGGTCAAGGTCCGATCCGCTGCCCGGAACGTAAGCGCAAACGCCACGCTCTTCTTTCCTTCGGGCAGACCCGTGCCTTGGTAAACATCGAAGACCCCGACGCGCTCGAGCGCGAACGCATTGCCCACCGCCGCACGCGCCACTTTCGTGAGCTGCTTGCGCACGTCATCTGCGGGTGTCGCTGCATCAATCACCAGCGCGAGATCGCGCAACGCCGCCGGAAACAGACTGAAATCGCTGTAACGACGACGCACGCTCTCCGCCGTGATTTTCTCCGGCAAAATCGCGAGGAAGCCCGCGTAAACCTTGCCTTCGATGCCAAGCGACTTCGCCAGCGCGAGATCGACCAAGCCGAAACGAGCCGTCCAGCCGTTCAACATCTCGCCGGCACCGGCCGCGTGATTTTGCTGCCAGCCGAAGCTCGGCGCCGCCACCGCCGAAATCGGCTGACGCCCAAGATCGATCCCGGCCATCGCCGCAAGCGATGTGACGTGATGTTTCGCCGTGTAGAAATCCGCCGTCTCGCGCTGCTTCCAACGACGCTCCGCATCCTCTGCGATCACGAACGCCACCGCCGCGCATTCGAAGGTTTGCCCGTTTCGTTCGATGAACACGCGCCCCGTTTCGCACAACCGCGACACCGCCACGCCGCGCGCTTGGTTGAGTTTCAACGTTTCGAGCAGGCCCGACACGAGCGTGGGACGCAGATGCGATTGGTCTTCGACAAACGGATTCGCAAGCGCGAGTTCCGCCGCGGCGGATTCGACCACGGAAAGCGCGACTTCCTTCGCCGGACGCAGCGTATAGTTCACGCACTCGTGGAAATCGTGGCCGACGAGATAGTCGGTCACGCGACGGTTGAAGAGCACGATGGGATCGTCGTCACCAACGAGACCGGGCGAGTTCACCACCGTCGCCGGAATCTTCTCCGTGCCGTAAAGCCTCAGCACTTCCTCGACCAGATCGATCGGACGATCGAGATCATCGCGCCAGCTCGGAACGCTGACCGTCCACGCCGGTCCCCGACGTTCCGTCGGTTCCTCGCGAGTGACGGTGAGCTCGAACGAATCGAAGGCCGCGCGCATGTCTTCGGCCGGGATGTCGAAACCGAGCTTCTCGGTGATGTAGTCGTGCGTGACGACAATTTCACGCTGCCACGGGATCTCGCCGCCGACTTTGAACACCGGTCCGACCACCTCGCCGCCCGCCGTTTCGATGATCAAATCGATTGCGCGCCATGCCGCCTCAAGCGTGCCATGCGGATCGACGCCGCGCTCGTAGCGATAGGATGAATCCGACGACAAACCGAGCGCACGCGATGTCGCGCGCACCGACTGCCGCTTGAAGATCGCACACTCGAGCACGAGATCCGTCGTGTCCTCGCTCACGCCCGAATCCTCGCCACCCATGATACCAGCGACGACGACCGGCTTCTGCGCATCGGCAATGACCAGCATCCGTGAACTCAACGCCCGCTCCTTGCCGTCGAGCGTGGTGATCTTTTCACCGTCCGCCGCCGGGCGCACTACGATCTCATTGCCGCCGAGTTTCCGCGCATCGAACGCATGCAATGGCTGCCCGGTTTCGAGCATCACATAGTTGCCCACGTCGACGACGTTGTTGATCGGACGCAGCCCCACTGCCGCCAAACGGCGCTGCATCCAATCGGGCGACGGACCGATCTTCACCCCGGTAATCACGTGTGCCGTGTAAAGCGGGCAGAGTTCCGGCGCCGTGACGCTGACATTGCGCAGCAATTCGGGGCGTGCGGACAAATTGGATACGTCACCGCGGAACTTCTCCTGCGGATACTTCAACGGCAGTTTGAACCACGCGGCGAGCTCGCGCGCGATGCCGAGGTGCGAAAGACAATCGGGACGATTCGGCGTGATCTCGATATCGAACACCGTGTCGCCCGGCGGCAGCACGTCGTTGATCGGCGTGCCGAGCGCAGGCGAACCGGAGAGGATCAACAATCCCGCATGTTCGCTGCCGAGTCCGAGTTCGTCCGGCGCGCACATCATGCCGTCCGAAGACTGTCCGCGAATCTTCGATTGCTTGATAACGAAATTACCCGGCAGCACCGCGCCCGGAAGCGCGACCGGCACGCGATTGCCCGCATCGCAATTCGGCGCCCCGCAAACGATCGTCTTTACACCGCCCGCCGAGCCGACGTCGACCGTGCACACGGAAAGCTTGTCGGCATTCGGATGTTTGGCGCGCATGAGAATTTCGCCGACAACCACGTTTTCGAGTTTGGGCGCACCGGTGGAAAGGACGTTCTCAACCTCGAAGCCGAGGAACGTGATCGCCCGGCAAATTTCGTCCGCCGAGGCGGTGAGGTCGACGTAGTCGCGAAGCCAGTTGAGGGAAATTTTCATTTTAGTTGAACCACAGAGGCACGAAGACACCGAGGAATCTCACCGAGGCTGACCTCTGTGCCCCTGTGTCTTTGTGGTGAAACATCAGGCGAATTGTTTCAGGAAGCGGAGGTCGTTCTGGTAGAAGTAACGAATGTCATCGATGCCGTAGAGAAGCATCGCGAGGCGTTCGAGGCCCATGCCGAAGGCATAACCGCTCCAGACTTCGGGATCGTAGCCGACGTCGGAAAACACCACCGGATCGACCATCCCGCAGCCGCCAATCTCGATCCATTCCTTCTTCACCTTCGGCAGGTGTTTTGCGCTCAAATCGACTTCGAAACTCGGCTCGGTGTAGCCGAAGTAGTGCGGACGGAAACGCGTCTTCGTGTCCTTCCCGAGCAGCGAGGCGAAGATGTAATCGAGCAACGCCTTCAGGTCGCGCACGGTGACGTTCTTGTCGACGTAGAGGCACTCGAGCTGGTGGAAGTTCGCCGAGTGCGTCGCATCCGTCGTGTCGCGGCGATAAACGCGTCCCGGCGAGACGATCCGGATCGGCGGCTCGCCTTTCAGCATCGTGCGGATTTGCACCGACGACGTGTGCGTGCGGAGAAGGTATTTCTCTTCCGGATACTTCTTCGAAACGTTTCCGAAGCGCGCATTCGGAGGAAAATAAAACGTGTCCTGCGCATCGCGCGCCGGGTGATCGGCGGGCGTATTGAGCGCGTCGAAGCAGTAGTATTCCGTTTCGACTTCCGGGCCGTCGGCGACCGTGAAGCCAACCTTGCGCAGGATCCGGCACATCTCTTCGCGCACCAGCGTGAGCGGATGATACGTGCCGGGGCCGACGTCGGGCGACGGCAGCGTCGGATCGACCGCAGGCCCGAGCTGCGCCTGGAGTTCGTTCGCCTCGATCGCACGCAACGCGTCGTCAAGGAACGCTTGGACGCGACCCTTGGTTTCGTTGATGAGCTTGCCGAGCGCGGGACGCTGCTCTTTCGGCACGCTGCCCATCTGCTTCATGAGCGCGGTGAGTTCGCCGTTGGGACCGACGTAGCGGGCCTTGGCGGCTTCGAACTCGGGACGCGTTTTCAGCGCAGCGAGTTCAGTCTGCGCTTTGGCCACAAGGGCGGTGAGGGTTTCTTGCATGGAAGGTCCGAAAATCGTTCTCGTTCTCCTAATCGTTCCCGTTCTCTCAGAACTCCGACTCGAGAACGAGAAAGAGAACGATTACGAGAACGAGGCTAAAAAAGAAGGACGGCGCCTCGTTTGAGGCCCGTCCTCCGGAAAGAGACAGGGAGGCAGAGCCTTTGCCGGGCTCGCGTTTGTCAGAACTTAGGCCTTCGCGGCGGAGGCCTTGGTCTTCAACGCGTCCTGGGCTTGCTTGACCAGGGCGTTAAACGCCACCTCGTCGCGAATCGCGAGATCGCTCAGCACCTTGCGGTCGAGCGTGATGTTGGCGGCTTTGAGGCCTTCGATAAACCGGCTGTAGCTGATGCCGGCATTGCGGCACGCGGCGTTCAGACGGACGATCCAGAGCGAACGGAAGTCGCCCTTCTTCTTGCGGCGATGCTGGTAAGCATACTGCCAGGCGTGCTGGACCGCTTCTTTCGCATAGCGGAACAGCTTCGATTTATTGCCGAAATAGCCCTTGGCATATTTCAGCACTTTCTTGCGACGCTTGCGCGACGCGGGGGAGTTGGTTGCACGAGCCATGTTAGTTTTTCCTTTTGATCAGGTTAGTCGCCGGCGGGTCGGCTTTTAGGTTTCACCCGCCGTGCGAAATTTCGGTGGAGTCCAGCTTCTTAGAGGCCGAACGGCAGCGCACGCTTGAGCGGCGCGGCGTGACCTTCTGCCACCAGCTTGTCACGCGAGGCCCGACGCTTTTGCTTCGAGCTCTTCGTGGCGAGCAAGTGACGGAAGCCGGGAGTGCGGCGCACGAGCTTGCCTTTGGCGGTAAGCTTGAAGCGCTTGGCGATGGACTTCTTCGTCTTTTGCATGGGAAGAGCGGTCGAAAACAGAGAAGCGCGCCCAGGGTGTAAAGGGTAAACTTCGACGGAGACTTCGCATCCTATCGGCTTCCGCCCGATCACGCACAAAGCAGTCCTCCGGATTCCAGCGAGCACCGAATTCTGAAAGGGTCGACTCTGCTTCGATGGTTCGCGCGTAACTCCAAGCGCAAAGTTGCTTCACCACGCGCTCTTTCACCCCGCCGATCATGAAACGAGAAATCCTCGCCGGCTTCGCTGCCGGCTTGCTGGCCCTCTCCAGCCTCCACGCCGCGGCCCAGGAGCCGCTTTACGATGGTCTCGGCAGCTATTCGCGCAAGATCACGACTCAATCTCCCGAAGCCCAACGCTACTTCGACCAAGGTTTCGCGCTGCTCCACGGGTTCAATCACGGCGCCGCCGTCCGCTCCTTCCGTCAAGCCGCGGAAATCGATCCGGAATGCGCGATGGCACATTGGGGCGTCGCGCTCGCCCTCGGTCCCCACATCAACGTTCCGTTCGTTCCCCCTCCCGCCGCCGAACAGGCTTCGCAGGCCGTGCAACTCGCGCAACAACACGCGGCGAAATCCTCACCGATCGAACAGGAACTCATCGCCGCCCTCGCTCACCGCTACGTGTATCCACAACCCGAGGACCGCAGCCCGCTCGATCGCGCTTACGCCAATGCCATGCGGAAGGTGTGGCACGATCATCCCGACGACGCCGACATCGCCGTGCTCTTCGCCGAGTCGCTCATGACGCTTCGGCCTTGGGACCAATGGACGCCCGACGGCCAACCCCAACCCGGCACCGAAGAGGCCATCGCCGCCATCGAAGCGGCGCTCAAACTCAACCTCCACCACCCGCTCGCCAATCATCTCTACATCCACGCGGTCGAAGCCTCGAAACACCCCGAGCGCGCCAACGCCGCCGCCGACCGCCTGCGCGAATTGCAGCCCGGACTCGCCCATAACGTCCACATGCCCTCGCACATCGATATTCGCAACGGCCGCTGGCACGACGCGATCGTCGCGAATCAAAAGGCGATCGAAGCCTCGCGTCGCTTCCGCGAACGCGCCGGCCCACCTCAAGGTCCGCTTCACCTTTATAACGCCCACAACCGCCACATGCTCGCCTACGCCGCGATGATGACCGGTCGCCAGGAACTCGCCGTGGACGAGATCCGCCAAATGGTCGACGACCTTCCCGCGGACTTCGTGAAAGATTTCGCCGTCGCGACCGACGCGTATATCGCCATGCCCTACGAGGTGCTCCTGCGTTTCGGCCGCTGGGACGACGTTCTCGCCATCCCGGAACATCCCGAACATTTGCCGTTCGCCCGTGCGATGCGTCACGCCGCTCGCGGCATCGCCTACGCCGCCAAGGGCGACATCGCTCGCGCCCGCTCCGAACAAGAAAAATACCTGGCAGCGATCCCGCTCGTTCCCGAGGCGACGAGTGCCGGCCCGGTCAAAGTGCACACGATCCTCGCCGTCGCGACGCCCATGCTCGCCGGCGAGATCCTTTATCGCGAAGGCAAAATCGACGAAGGCATCGCCCAACTCCGCGACGCCGCGCGCGCCGAAGATGCGCTAAGCTACATCGAACCGCCCGCGTGGTTCCTGCCCGTCCGCCACGCACTCGGCGCTTCACTGATGCAAGCCGGCCGCTTTGCCGAAGCGGAAGCGGTTTATCGCGAAGACCTGCAACGTCACCCGAACAACGGTTGGTCACTCTTCGGTCTCGCCGACAGCCTGCGCATGCGCGGGCGCGTCGACGAAGCAAAGCAGGTTTTCGCGCAATTCGATGAAATCTGGCGTGACTCCGACACGCGCATCACCTCGTCATGCATGTGCCTCCCGCGCGCCGACACGGCTGCCATCGTCGAGTAACCCACCTCCCTGCTTCGATCCATCGAAAGCGCTCGCTCAGAAATCCTGCAGCCGGCTCTCGCTCGGTCCTCGCCCAGGCTCGATACGTGCGAGCGCCTCGCCGGCCAGATACACGGATCCGGTTACCACCACCGTGTCGCCGGGTTCGCCCACCGCACACACATCCGTGGCAGGGAAAATCCGCTCGATCGATCCGCGCCTTACTCGTCCTTCGAAAGACCCCGGCACCAGGGATTGCAGTTCTTCGAAGCGGCAGGCGCGGCTCTGCGCCGGCACGACGAAGTGAATCTCACGCGCATACCGGCAAAACACGTCGACCAACGCCTTCGCCCGAGACACTCCGAGCACGCCGCCGACAATCACCGGCGCCCGGCCGGCCGTCCCGACGAGTTCTTTCAAATTCCCGTCGAGCACCTCCGCGCCTTCGGAATTATGTGACGTATCCACAATTACGCGACGTCGTCCTACAATGAGCTCCTGCCAGCGCGCCGGCCAGTGCACCGTGTTTAGGCCTTCGTCGATCATGGCGGGCGTGGTCTTCCATCGTTCCGGCAAAACCCGCACCGCCAGCGCCGCCGTCGCGGCGTTCCAGCGCTGATAGACACCTGGAAGGTTCGTCGACGGATAATCTTCCGCCTTCTCTCCAAACGCGTCGGTCACTTCATGAACCGGCGCTTCGCGCGATCGCGCAATCTCCACGATCGTCGCCCGCGCGGCCGGAGGGAGACGTCCGAGAACAACCGGCCGGCCTGGTTTGATGATTCCGGCTTTCTCCGTCGCAATATCCTCCAACGTGTCCCCCAACACGTCGCAGTGATCGAATCCGATCGACGTGATCACGCTCACTTCGGGCATCACGATGTTCGTTGCATCAAGCCGGCCGCCGAGTCCGACTTCCAGACAGGAAACATCGCACCCTCGGCGCGCGAAATGAACGAACGCCATCGCCGTCATGAACTCGAAGTAGCTCGGCGGTTCTTCGCCCAGGTTCATCGCCAGCGGCTCCATCTCCGCCACGTAAGCCGCGATCTCATCATCGCTCAGCGGGCGACGGTCCACCTGCACCCGCTCGCCGAGTCGAACGAGATGCGGCGAGGTATATAATCCCGTGCGCCAGCCCGCGGTCCGCAGGATCGACTCGATCATCGCCGCAACGGAGCCCTTCCCGTTTGTCCCCGAAATGTGAATACAAGGCACCGCGTCCTGCGGGTTGCCCAACTGCTCCGCGAAACGCCGCATCCGATCCAATCCGAGCGTCACGCCACGGCGTTTGAATCCCAGCAAAACCTCTCGAGCAGCGGCGTAGTCCATGGCGATGATTTCCGGTAACGAAACCTAGGCGCCCGCCGTCGCGGCCAGCGACTCCCGCCATTGTTGCCGCAGCGAAACCACCAGCGGATGCGCGTGCGACGCAAACGTGCCGAGCGCATCGAGATCGTTTCGATCCCAGATCGTCCTCACTGGCGTAATCCCGCGCACCGCGTTCGAAACGAACACCGCGTCCGCCTTCAGAATCTCCGGCAACTCCGCGTGCACCGCGCGAGCCGGCAGCCCCATCGCCAATACCCACGCGAGACAAGTTCCTTCAACGGGACCAAGCGCCGGATCGCAGAAACGCACTTCTCCATCCGTCACCCACGCGACGCTTTGTCGCGTCGTTTCCACTACGAAATTCCCCTCACGCGACAGAAACAGTCCTTCGTCCGACTCCGCCCGCGAACGCTTCGCCAGTTCGTTCGCGCCCAACCACGCGTTCGCGTAGTTCAAGCTCTTCGGCCGCGGCCGCCACTCGCCATTGTCGCGCAACGTGCAGAGGACACGCAAATCGACGCCTTCGTTCGGTGGCTCAGGCGGCAGCGCTCGCAAGGTGAGCAACTCGCTCGGCAGCTCGTTCGTCGCTCCGCCCGTCAGGGTGTAACGAAACACCGCGTCAACCTCTCCGCTCGCGGCGAGCATCTGCCTCACGACTTCCCGTAAACGCGATTCGTCTTCCGCGAGAAAACCGGGCGGAATCGCAATCCCCGCCGTGGCACAGGCGCGTCGAAGGCGTGCGAGGTTGAACGACCAGTGATGCGGACGACTTCCGCTCGTGCGAAACGTCTCGAAGAATCCGATACCGAAAAGCATCGCGCGATCGCTGATCGACAGGCGTGCGTCGGCGGCAGGGAGCAATTTGCCGTTGAAGTAAACGGAAGCGCACATGGTCAGGCCGGAGAAGGTGTCGCACTCGCCGCCTCGGCTCGCTCAAGCGCAACCCACAGAGCCTGCGCCTTCCGCTTCGCTTCGTCGAGTTCGCGTTCGGGATTCGAATCCGCCACCACGCCCGCGCCCGCCTGCACATGCGCGATTCCGTCCTGCAACAGCATCGATCGAATCACGATGTTCAGCTCCATCTCGCCCGCGTAACTGATCCATCCGAGCGAACCCGTATAGAAGCCGCGTCCGACCGGTTCGAGTTCCTCGACGATCTCCATCGTGCGAACTTTCGGACAACCCGTGATCGTGCCGCCGGGAAACATCGATTTGAACACGTCCACCCACGTGCATCCCCTCGCCAGCCGGCCTTCAACTTGCGAGACAATGTGCATCACGTGCGAATACCGCTCGAGCACCATGAACTCGGGCACGTGCACACTTCCGAATTCCGCCACGCGCCCAATGTCATTGCGGATCAGATCGACCAACATGAGGTGCTCCGCCCGCTCCTTCTCGCTGGCCAGAAGCTCCGCCGAAAAATGCGAATCGTCTGCCGCAACCTGCCCTCGCGGCCGCGTGCCGGCGATCGGACGCGAGCTGATCACGCCTGCTTCCAATTTCACGAGGAGTTCCGGCGATCCGCACACGAGCGCAAATTCGCGCAGCTTGAACAACCCCATGTAAGGCGACGGATTTACCCGCCTCACCGCATCGTAGATCTTTTCTGCGGACACCGCGGTCGGCCGGCTCGTCCTGCGCGAGAGGTTCACCTGATACGTATCACCCGCTGCAATGTAATTGTGGATACGAACGGCCGCCGCCTGAAATCCTTCCGCTGAAAACGACGACGCTGAAGCCACCTGCTCCCTCGATCCTGCATCGGATCTCCCATCACTTTTTTCCCGATCGATCGCGAGCGACGAACGCCATTGTTGCACCGCGGCTTCAGCTGCAACCTGCGCCGCGGCAAATTGCGTCTCGAGCGAACGCTCCGGAAAAAATTGCGACCAAACCACCACTCCCAACGAACGCTGTGCGTGATCGTAGATGAACAGCTCGCGCGGTTCGATCGCAGCAAAGAGCGGGAGCGTAAGATCGCGCCGCGCCGTTCGCGGCAAGCGCTCCCAAGTTTGCACCAGATCGTAGCCGAAAAGTCCGATGAAACCGCCCGTCATCGCCGGCCAGCCGTCAAGCCGCGGCGCTCGACGCTCCGCCATCAACTCCCGCAACAACTCCAGCGGCATCCCCTGCCGCACATCAGATTCGGACATCCCGTCGCCGGAAAAAATCCGCACGCCGCCACTCTCCGCCCACACCAGTCGCTCCGCTTTGCTACATATATAAGTGTAGCGTCCCGACGGCGCACTTTCGAGCAACGCGAAGGGGGCCTCGTTCGCAAATGCTTCCCAAAAAGCAGGCAGTTCGACATTGGACCAAACCGCCACGGCCGGCAGCCACGCGCAGCCTTGTCGCTGCCACGTTTTCCAATCGTCGTAGGTCACCGGTCTCACGCTGCTCAATCTCGCCGACCGCGTCCTCGCGTCACGACGATTCCGCGACATGCTGCTTTAGGTTGGAAACGGAGAGCCCGGCACACTCACATCGCACCGATGCATTCCTGGCAAAGTCCGCATGGCCGCCCCTTGCCTGAAATCGGGCAACGCACGCTGATCATGGGAATCCTCAACGTGACCCCCGATTCATTCTCCGACGGCGGCCAACTGGAATCGACCCAGGCCGTCGTCGATCGCGCCGGCGCCATGCTCGACGCGGGAGCGGACGTGCTCGATCTCGGGGGCGAATCGACCCGCCCGGGCTCCCAACCGGTGAACGCGAAGCAAGAACTCGATCGAGTGCTGCCCGCGATCGAAGCCCTGCGCCGCTGCTGGCCAAATGTTCCGCTTTCGATCGACACCTACAAGGCCGAGGTCGCCGATGCCGCGATCGGCGCCGGCGCCGACATCATCAACGACGTTTGGGGCGCGCTCCACGGTCTCTCATCCAGCGATCGTCGCGCACGCATTTCGTCCTTCCGATCTGAACCAACACCAATGGCGCTCGTTGCCGCCCGACGAAATTGCCCGCTGATCCTGATGCACAACCGCCCGGATCGCGACTATGGCGACTTCATGAGCGATGTGCTCAGCGATTTGAAAATGAGCATCGCCGCCGCCCAAGCCGCGGGCCTCGATAAGCGGCAGATCTTGACCGATCCCGGTTTCGGTTTCGCGAAAAACATCCCGCAAAATCTCGCCGTGCTTCGCGATCTCCGCCGCATCGTGGAGTTGGGTTTTCCCGTCTTGGTGGGCACCTCGCGCAAATCCACCCTCGGCGCCGTGCTCGGCACGACCGTGAGCGACCGTCTGGAAGCCGGAGGGGCGACCGTCGTGTGGGCGATTCAACAAGGCGCCGCCATGATCCGGGTTCACGACGTGCGCGAAATGGCTCGCTTCGCCCGCATGGCGGACGCGATCAAGGCCGGTCTCGATTTCAAAACTTCCTGAGCATGGACAAACTCATCCTTCGCGAACTCCATTTTGTCGCACGCCACGGCGTGCTGCCGGTCGAGCATGAGACGAGCCAGCACTTCTCGGCGACCTTGGAGCTGGAGCTGCCGCTCGCCGAAGCAGGCCGCACTGATCACCTCGATCGCACCATCGACTACTGCGCCGTGCAGGAAGTCGTGCGAACCATCATCGAAGGATCGCATCGGAAGCTGATCGAAACCCTCGCGGAGACGGTGGCCGCCGAGCTGTTGCGTGCATTTCCTCCGGTGCATGCCGTCACCGTCGAAATCCTGAAACCGCGTCCTCCCGTCGATTTCCAGTTCGCCGGTGTCGCCGTAAGAATCCGACGCGAACGGCGCGAATCCTCCACTCGGTGAAATCCGGCCTCGAGATCCGCCAAGCGCTCATCGCCGCAGGCTCAAATCTCGGCGATCGCGCGACGACGCTTTCCCGCGCGCTCGCATCGCTCGGGAGCGCCGAGGGAATCATCGTGGTCGAACCGTCTTCGCTCTACGAAACGGAACCCATCGGCTTCGTCGACCAACCCCGATTTCTCAACCTCGTGGCCGGAGTGGAAACCACCCTCTCTCCGGAGGATCTCTTGGGAACGTTGCAACGCATCGAACAGGAATTCGGACGCGAACGGATTGTCCGCTGGGGTCCGCGCACGCTCGATCTCGACCTGCTCGTTTTCGAAGGAGCCACTCGCAACGACGCGCGGCTCCAGCTGCCCCACCCTCGCATGCTCGAACGCGCCTTTGTCATGGTGCCGCTCGCCGATGTGCTCGCCCATCCGTCGTTCGCACATCGCGGATGGGATGGCTTGCGCGCGCAGACCCGCACGGCGCCGCGCGCAGGCGTATCGAAATTCCAAGCACGATCGCCAATCCCGCGGCGGTCTTGAAGGGATCAACCGCCGCTGGGCGTTGAGCAGGAATGCTCGTATCGGTTGATCGATCATCCCATTTCCGCGTGAACAGCCGTGACCGATGGGTTCCTCCGCTGGGCAGACGAAAGGAGGTGCGCGACACTCACTGAATCGGGGAAATCACAGTTGACTTCATCGAGTGCTGTGTGAGTTTTTTCGCCCCTTATCGGCTTCCTAGCTCAATGGTAGAGCAGCTGACTCTTAATCAGTAGGTTCGGGGTTCGAGTCCCCGGGGAGCCACCAGCTTTTGCTCTCGCATGCGGGCGTGGAGGCGGGTTCAGGAAGTTGTTTTCAAGTCCAAGTCGGCAGGCGCAGCCAGTTCCCTTTGCGCCGGCGTAGCTCAACGGTAGAGCACCTGTTTTGTAAACAGGCGGTTGCGGGTTCGAATCCCATCGCCGGCTCCAGTTGCGCTGACAACCTGCTCTCCTCAGCTCGCCGACCCGCCTGTTTTTTTTGCCCGATGGTGTAATGGTAGCACAACGGATTCTGACTCCGTTTGTCTAGGTTCGAGTCCTAGTCGGGCAGCCACAAAAAGAGGTCGCGCGGACGTTTGAAAATCCGGAGTTTCCCGAGCCGCCCATCGGCGGAAAACGCAAGTGTCACGCAGCCAGCATCACTGCTGTTTTTGCACATTTTCGCGCATATTTTTTTTTCGAGACAAAGTGGGTTGACAGCCAGAAATCGATGACGCCTAGTTCGCGCTCCCCCCAAGCTACCTCCAGTGTTTTCGACGCAGCGACATGCTGACCAAATCCGCTTCTCCCGCGCAGTTTTTGAGGCCAAAAAAAATCAAGAACCGGCCTACGTCTTGCTACTTCGCGGATATGAAATTGAATCTTTCTGCGGTTGACCTCGTCTATTTTACTACCCCGGGCATCTGACCGTAGACTTCTCCCATACCCCAAACCTTTTCTCATCCTATGACCATCCAAAGCCTCCCCATCGCGTTCCTTCTCGGTGATGCCACACTGATGGAACTCTTCAAACACGGCGGTCCCATCATGTGGCCCATTCTGCTCGTGTCGTTCCTCGGTGTGACCGTCATTGTCGAGCGCATGCTGTTCATCATTCGCGAAAACAGCCATCGCGAACCCGAAGTCGTGGAGAAGATGCTCGAGCTCGTCGAGAAGCGCGACGTCGACGGCGCGCTCGCCGTCGGACGCCAGAGCAAGGACTTCGTTGCTCGCATCCTCGTTTACAGCTTGTCGAACAAAGAATACTCGATGCACAACGCGTTCATCCGCGCGTCGGGTCAGGAGCTCGCCCGCTTCCAACAAGGCATGGCCACGCTCGACACCGTGATCACCGCCGCCCCGCTCCTCGGTCTGCTCGGCACCGTGACGGGCATGATGAAAACCTTCGGAAGCATGCAAGGTGACATCGGCGCTGCCGCCGGACAAATCACCGGTGGTGTGGCCGAAGCGCTCATCGCTACGGCGGCCGGTCTCGCGATCGCCATCTGCGGCCTCCTTCCCTACAACTATCTCAACGCCCGCACCGAAGAAGCGAAGCACGAAGTCGCCGACGCTTCCAACGCGCTGGAAATCCTCGTCAAGAAATCCGAATCGTTCGCGTCCTAATAAAGACCGCAATCGATCGTTTCATCTCTAGCCCTCTTTTCTTATGGCCGGTTCATCAGGTGGCTCAGGCCCAGGCGGCGCCAAGAAGGCGCGCATCGAAATCATTCCGTTGATCGATGTGATCTTCTTTCTGCTCGCGACCTTCGTTTTGTTCACCCTCTCGCTGAACAAATCCGACGGTCTCTCCGGGGTCACCATGCCTCAAGCTGATACCGGCGAGACTCGCGATCCCAGTGACTCGGTTACGATCACGGTGACGCAAGAAGGCACGATCGGATGGAACAAGGATCCGGTTACTTTGGATGAGTTTCTCTCCCGGTTGCGGAGCTATAAAACTTCCAACCCGGAGGGCCGGATCCTCATTAACGGAGACGAGAACGCCTTCTTCAGTCAGGCCATCTACGTCTTCGACGAAGTCCGCAAGGCGGGCTTCCAGAAAGTGCTCATCGAAACGCGCCTCAAGGCGCCCGGTGCGAGCTGACCACACCTCAGCTCCACCTCCCTCTTTCCGGTTTAGCAACCCTCTCCCGACATGGCGCAAGGTTCCGTTCCCAAGGTTACAGACGAAGTCAAAAAGAAGGCGCGCATTGAGATCATCCCTCTCATTGACGTTATCTTCTTTCTGCTGGCGACGTTCGTCTTGTTTACCCTCTCGCTGAATAAGATTCAATCGGTGCCGATCAACTTGCCTGTCGCTTCCAATACGCCTGCGAGCAAGTCCGATCTCGACGAGACCGTGACCCTCCAGGTCTCCGACCAAGGTTCCTGCTACTGGAACAAGGAGCTGATCACGTTGGCCGAAATCGGCCCTCGCCTTCAGCAATACAAGACTCAAGTGCCCAACCCGCGCGTGCTGATCGCCGGCGATGACAAAGCCAAGTTCGGCGCGACGATCCTCGCCCTCGACGAGGTGCGCAAAGCGGGCATCCAGCAGGTTTCGGTTGAAACCCGCGTTCGCGGCACCGGCCGCTAAACTCTGCGAATACACACACCATGCGCCGCGATCTGATCATCGGTATCCTCCTCTCCATCGCATTCCACGGCGGTATCGCCTGGCTCGGAGAACTCGAATCATCCAAGCCCGTTCAACAGATCGTTGAGGAGGAGCCCACCATCGAATTGATGGAGATGCCGAAACTCGAGCCCGAGGAGCCCGAGATCGTCGAATCCGACCAGGAGCAAACCTCTCCCGTCGAATTCGCTCCGCCCATGCAGCAGGACGTCCCGCAGATCGTTCAACTCGACTCCTTCGTCCAGCAAGTCCAGCCGCCTCCGCCCGAGGGTCTCAAGCCCAACATGGGGGTCATTAGCATCCCGCAAGGTCGTCCAGGCGGGTTCGCACAAGGCGTCGAAATCTTCGATATCTCGAAACTCGATCAACGCCCCCAGGCCCGCTCGACCCCCGCTCCCCAATATCCCTTCGAAATGCGCCGCGCCGGCATCACCGGTGAAGTCGTCGTCGAATTCATCGTGGATGCCAACGGGGACGTCCGTAACGCTTTCGCCGTGCGCTCCACCCAGCGCGAATTTGAAACCGCCGCTGTTCAAGCGGTAAGCAAATGGAAATTCAAACCCGGTCGAAAAGGTGGCCGCGCGGTTAACACACGCATGCAGCAGCCCATCGCCTTCAATCTCGCCGAATAATGCTGACCGTTTTATCCCTCTCCCCGCGCGGCCGTCGTTATCGCCGCGCTCTTTTCTGTGCGCTCGCCGCAGCCCTGGCGACACCCGTCGTCCTCTCCGCGGCCGATCAGCCCGCTCATCACCTCGACGAGCGCGTCGCCACCGAGCTTCAAAAGCTTCAACCGCTCGTCGACGCGAAGAACTGGGATGGCTCCCTCGCTCTCATTCAGACGCTCAAGTCGAGTGCGAAGCCCGAGAGCTACGATCTCGCCTTCCTCTCCGACATCGAGGCCAAGCTCTATCTCCAAAAGGGCGACTACTCGAAGGTCCCCCCGCCGTGGGAACAAGCCCTTCGTCTTCACGACAAGTTCAACTATTTTCAGCCCGCCGCCGTTCAGGACATTCTCTATTACCTGGCGCAGATCTATTACCAGGAAGCGACCGGCACAAAGAACGCCGCCGTCCAGAAAGAATCGTTCGCGAAAGCCCAGTCCTACCTCCAGCGCTGGTTCGCCAACAACACGAAGCCCGACTACGATCCGGCCATTCAGGAAGCCGCGATCTTCCACGCCTCGCTGCTCTACAACCAGGCCGCCCTCGATCAAGAGAACATCGATAAGGAACTGTTGAAGAAGGCGGAAGCGGAAGTCGAACGCGGCCTCCGTCTCACGCCCCGGCCCAAGGATACCCTCTACATCCTTCTGCTCGCGATTAATCAGACGCTCAACAACTACGAGAAGCTCGCTGATGTCCTAGAACTCCTCGTCAAACAGTATCCGGCCAAGAAGGACTACTGGGGTCAGCTCGCCGGCGTTTACCTCACGTTGGCCAATCAGCAGAATCTGGATGCGCGCACGGCTCGCGAATACAACACTCGCGCCATCCTCGCTATCGAGCGCGCCCAGGCCCTGGGCTTCATGAAGACGCCCAAGGACAACTATACGCTCGTGGGCATCTACTTCAACGTCGGCCAATTCGGTCGCGCCACGGATCTCCTGCACGCTGGCCTCCGCGACGGCTCCATCGAAAACGATCAGAAGAACTGGGAACTCCTCGCCTACTCCTACCAACAAGTCGACCGCCCGCTTCAAGCCATCGACGCCCTCCGCGAGGGTGCGAAGAAGTTCCCCAAGTCCGGCCAGCTCGATTACCAGATCGCTCAGATCGCCTACTCTCTCAACCGGGCCGAAGACGCCTATAAATCGCTGGAGCAGGCGATCGAAAAAGGCGGCTTGGAAAAGCCCGGCGCCGTCCACGGTTTCATGGCCTACGTGGCGTGGGAACTCGGTAAGCTCCAGGAAGCCGCCGCTTCCGTCGACAAGGCTCTCGCCTCCCCCGACGCGAAGAATGACCAGCAGCTTCCCCGCCTCAAGACCGCTATCGAAGAAGCCATCCGCGAAAAAGAAGCTCCTGCCGAAACTCCCGCCGCTCAACCGGCCGAGTCAGACGACGCCGCCGAAGAGCCCAAAACGCTCTAATCGCCCCTCTCCATGAAGAAAACCTACATTTACTTCCTCGTTCCCCTCATCGGCCTCATCGCCTTCGGGGCGCTCTACTGGAACTTCGATGCCGAATACGCGGCTAAGGAAGCCGCGGAAAAAGCCGCCATCCGCAAGGCCAAGGAGGATAAGCTCGCCAAGGAAGCGAAGGATCGCGAGATCGCCATCAAGGACGCCATCGATGCCCAGGAACGCCGCAAGGCCGAACGCGCCGCGAAGGAAGCCAAGGACAAGGCGGATCGCGAAGCGCGTGAGCTCGCCATCGAAGCCCGCGACCGCGCCAATCGCGAACAGCAGAAACTCGCCCAGCAGGTCGAACGCCTTGAGAAGGAAGTGAAAGCCGAGCAGGAAGCCATCAAGGAGATCCAAAAGGAATTCCAGCTCGCCAAGGATGAGCAGCAGTTCCTGAAGGACTACGTGAAACAAGCCGAAGCCAACACGAAGAGCCTCACCGAAGTCCTGGAAAAGATCACGGCGGCCGACAAGGCTCGCGCCCAGGCGGAAGCCGCTGCGGCGGCCAAAGGCCGGAATTCCTAATTTACCCAGCATGAAAAAGTGGATCTATCTCATCTCGGTCGGCGGCATGCTGGCCATCTTCATGTTCTTCTACTTCGCGCACGTGAAGGAAGCCGAGATCAAGGAACAGCAGGAAAAGGCAGAAGCCGCGGCGAAGGCCAAGGAAGAGGCCGAGCGCAAGGCTACCATCGAGGAAAAAGCCCGCGAAGACGCCGAACGCCGCGCCCGCGAACGCGCCGAAGCCGAAGCGAAGAAGGAAGCCGACCGCCTCGCCAAGTGGGAATCTGAGAACAAGAAGATTCAGGACGCCACCGACGAGATGAACGCGAAGGCCGACGCCTATTCGAAGGAAATCTCGGCGCTGGAAGTTGAACTCAACCGCCTCCGCACGGAGAAGGAAAAGCTCAACCGCGACGCCTTCGAATTCGCCAAGCAGGTCGAGCAGGCCCGCATCGCCAAGCGCAATGCCGAGCTCGAAATTCAGCGCATGACCGACATGATCGCTCGTCGCGCTGCTGAAAGTTCATTGAGCCGCGCTCCGGCCGCTCCTCCGACTCGCTCCTGAGCAAGCGCTCCTTCATCGATCAACTCTCAACCCAAGGCATAACAACCTTGGGTTTTTTTCTGCCTATTATTCGCGTCCCATCCACTGTCACGACAACCGGACGCGAATCTTTCCCAGATTTTGTTTGCGGCCGCTCCACCCGTGGCTTTTTCTCCGCCTTCCTCGAAGCGGAAAGCGTCGAGAGAAGATGTCGGGGCGTAGCTTAGCCTGGTAGAGCGCTACGTTCGGGACGTAGAGGTCGTGAGTTCGAATCTCACCGCCCCGACCATCTTGAGGCCAACGCCCGTTGTGACGGGCTGCGACTCAGCAGGACTAAATGGGACTATTTCAGCAGCTTGCGTATTTGCAAGCTCGGGACCGTTCGCGACACGCTGCGACTCCCGAACACAGCCCGTGACCGCATTTTGTGCGCTTATTTGTGCGTCTATCTGTGCGTCATTTCCCAAGGCATCGGCGGATGCCACGTGTATTAGTGGGACTGGCGCGTCGACTGGCGTGCCATAGACGGGCAGCTCCCCTCCTCCTTGCCGCACCAAGGCACCGGCATTCGACACACTAAACGACGGCAAACGCTGCACATCCTCCGCCAACGGCAATTGCGCGGCGTCGGTGTAGATCCTCATCGTAAGCTTTAAGTCGCTATGACGCATCAGCTCCATAGCCACGCGAGGAGTCACCCCAGCGACAGAAAGCATCGTCCCAAATGTCGTCCGTAGCGCGTGCACGTCCACCCGCCGTCCCCGATCATCGACGACTGGAATACCCGCCGCCGCGAGGTCTTTTCGAAGCTTCGCCGGCATCGGCACTTTGCCGCGAAACACCCACTCAAACGGCATGGAGTTCTCAGGCATCTGCCCTCGTAGCGCGTCCACCACCTCGACACGCAACGGCAGACGATCACTCTTTCGGTTCTTCGTGATGTTCGCGGGAAGCTCAACGAATGGCTGCGACGCATCGAGGTGAAAATGCCCCCACGTCAGCCGATTGAGCTCATGCCGACGCAGGCCCGTGTATAGAATAACCAGATACACCCACGCACGCGACGGCGGAGCCGCAGCAAGCAGCCGAGCCACTTCATCCGCTGACAGCGCCCGCCGGAAAGCACCCGCCTGATCGTTCTTCACTTTCTCAACGTGCCGCAATGGACTCACCGCAATTATGCCCCGCCGTTCCATCCACGTGAAAAGCGTAGATGCTGCGCCGAGCATGTCATTGAGATGCTTGGCGCCCAGACCGCTCCGAGCGCGCCACGTTGAAAAACTCACAGCGTCTACATCGCGGAAGGTCTGCCAACCGCATCGGGTGAACAGCACGCGCAACAACGTGCGATAACGCTTCACCGTCCCATGCGCCCTCCCCTTCCCCTTCAAATCGGCTAAAAACGCGCCCACGTGCTCAGAAAGGGGCTTCTGGAGCCCTTCCCGCTGCACACGCGGCACCGAAATCCCGGCAGCTTCCCGTTCAAGCTCACGCGTAAGCGCCGTCAGCTTCTGTTGCGCGACGCGCTTATCCGACACGCCAAGCGGAAACGTTCGCGGAACCGCCCAATCATCCAAACGGACGCGTGCCGACCAAAGCCGCGAGCGCTTCCCACCGCGTGAAGGCTGGAAAAGAAAGCAGATCACGAACGCAGCGACTCAGGCGGACGAAGGCTTTCCACGTAGCGCAGCACAGCGGACAATTCGACCCGCGTTGCCTGTCCAATCTTCAACGGCCGCGGAAAGCGACCGCGTTGAATCTCACGCTCGAGCGTGCGTTTCGACACAGCCAAACGCTCAGCGGCTTGTTGCAAGGTGAGGAGCTGGGGAAGCTCCGGAGTGTTCTGATTCACGGAAGTCCTTTCGTTAGAAATTACGACTCATCCGCGAACGCTTTCGCATCCGCGTGAACTCGTTTATTTCTCTCTGTGACCCCGTAGGCGGGACTCGCGTCGCTCACTGCTCCCCCGGAGAATCGGGAAGAAGGCTCATTGGCGCGGCCCGTAGCACTTGACCGAATACGAGGCAGAGCCTCGCCCGCATCGCTAGCGTCCAAAGAGTCGCTAACAGCTCCCAATCTTTGCAAGCCAGAAACGACTTGCCGCGACATGTCATGCCCACGAATCACGGGAGTCGAGATGGGTCACCGGGTGAAAACCTCCGCGCCTGATTGGCGGCGATTTCAGCCTCTTCAGCCCGCGTCCGCGTCATCCACGCCATTGCATCAGCCACCGATTTTCGACGCTTCCGCAACGCTTCAGTCCTTTGACGCCGCAGGTAGTTATCGAGGTCCTTTGCAAGCACACGCACGCAACCGCCCAGGACGACGGGGCGCGCAACCTCTCCCGACGCAAAAAGCTGCTCCAACTTGTAACGTGACAGTGATAGCCGCTTTGCTGCTTCATCTAGCGTTATAAGTAGCTCAATCTGCCGCTCTTTAACTTCATCGTGTTGAGTGCTCATGATCAAAAGTCACCGCGACTAGCCGCGACACCGGTGCAAAAAAAGTGTGGGTTATGGCGCATAGACTAAAGGCGCCGGAGTGTCCGGCGGCCTCATTGTCGCTTCCTGTCGTTTCGGGTTTTCCGGCGCGCTGGCGCGCGGTCGCGCGGCCGCAGAGCGGCCATCGCGACCGCAACGCCAGCGCGGCCAGAACGACGATCGCAAAACTACCAAGGCACGCGCCCGCGTCGCGGCTGACCGCCTCGCGCCTAGTAGCCGATCGCCCAATCCCCAAACCGCATAGAAGGGGGCTGAGCCTGCATTTGCGGTGCTCCCCCGCGAAGCGCGCGGCGCGCTCACCCGCACGCTCCGGCCCCCTCACACCAGGCGAGGCTTCGCCTCGTCGCGGGAGAACTCCGCGCCGGCTCCAACCTCGCCGCGCTACCTGAGCGATCGCGCTCATACTGCGCACTGCCGCCGCGCAATCTGCGCCCGGACACGGTCAACGAAATCAACCGACGACTCGCCGACTTTCACCTTTAGCCCTCCCCGCGCTTTCGTCCCCAAAAGCCGCTTCTGACGAGCAACGATACGCGCAACCTCCGCAGCACTTTTCAGCGGAAGACAATGGCGCCCCTCCATCCTTTCCGCCGTAAGTTCCGCCTCGCGTTGTTCCGGTGTCAGCGACGCCCAATAAAGCCTTTGAGCACGGGCTGCGATCTCAGCCGGATCGGGGATGACAACGCTCCATCCTCGCACCCGATCCTTCCAGCGTTCGACTTTCTCCAGCCGCGCTTTCACGAAACACACTCCCATTCCCGAGCACGAACACGCTCGTTTTCCCAAGACACCGCCTCCCATTCCTCCAGGAGCTGCGTCGCGGTCACACAGCGGATTTCATTCTGATAGCTGCCGCCTCTCCACGCCCAGCCAGCAAACACTTCGCCTTCGTTGAAAGTGAACCACCACTCGAAATCGCCCGGCGTAGAGCTCGCCAAAAGGCTCCGAAGCACGTGCAGACCTAAGTTGATTTTGATGAGGTCACGATGAAGCGACGCAACCGACGATGCATTTTCCTGTGAGTTCATTTGTGCGATACGGTTAGACGTTACTGGTTAACGTCCTGCCGTTCGCTGCGTTGTGATTCTCCCTCAGAGAGTTCGAATCTCACCGCCCCGACCATCGCCGCCGCCTGCGGCTCACAACACGAACGGATTGTAGCGCAGTTCGTTTTCCACCGTGGTCAACGGTCCATGGCCAGGCGCAATCACGGTTTCCGGCGGCACCGACTGCAGCATCCGCCTCAGATTGGCCGCGAGTTGCTTCCGGCAAAATTGCGCCCCTCCGACCGACCCCGCGAAGAATAGATCGCCCGAAATCAGCAAACCCGCGGCCCGTTTCCGATTCTTCGCTACGACCAGGTAGCAATTGTGCGCCGGGGTGTGCCCGGGCGTGCTGAACGCCGTCACCATCAGCTCTCCGTAGTGCTTCCGCTCCCCTTCGGTCACCACGTCGCCACACGGGACTTTCGCCCCTCGCGGACAATACGCCTCTCGGATCCCGAAACGCTCGACGGCTGCACAAAGCGCCCCGGTGTGCTCGCCCTCCACATGGGTCAAAAACACTGCGTCCACTCCACTGATCTCCGGCGGCCACACCGCCTCCAGCGTGTCGATCCCCGGCCCGGTATCGAACAACACCCCGTGCGTGGCGCCCCGCTCCGCCACTAAGTAGGCGTTCGCAACGCCGATCCCATGACGCATCCGCAGCGGATACAGCGCAAAGGGCAACATCACGGGCGCCGGCAGCGGATACCTCCCGCACCCCAGCGCGCACAATCCCACCTCGTTCAATCCCAACACCGCAGCCAGGCGCCGCAGCTCATCCGTCGATAGTTCAGGCCGATAGTTGATCGCATCACGAATACGATTCGGCGCCACATCCGCTCGGCGCCCCAACGCGTCTTCGTTGAGGCCCGCATGGCGCATGGCCTTCTCCAGGACATCGCCGAGTTCGTCCTCTAGTGGCACGACATTCAGCACGGCCTTCGAAAATTAAGAGCCGGCCCGTCAGCACGCAAAATGATTTTGTTTTTTCGGCCACCCGCGGCAGCGTCGTCGCCATGGATCCAGTTCAGAAAGAGATACTCGACATCTTCGTTCGCACCCGCGCGCTGCAAGAGGGCCATTTCATCCTGCGCTCCGGACTCCACAGCGGCCACTATTTCCAATGCGCCCAGGTTTGCCAGCGACTCGATGCGGTTGAGCGTCTCGCGCAACTGCTCCTCGCCAAGCTACAGCGGCACTCCTTCACCACCGTGCTCGCTCCCGCCATGGGCGGCCTCGTCATCGGTCAGGAACTCGCCCGCCAGGCCCGTGCCCGTTACCTCTTCGCCGAAAAGGAAAATAACACGCTCGTTATGCGCCGCGGCTTCGTCATCGCCCCCGGTGAACGCGTGCTCATCGCCGAGGACGTGGTCACACGCGGCGGGCGTGTGGTCGAATGCCTCGACATCGTGCGCAAAGCCGGCGGCGTGCCCGTCGCGGTCGCCATGCTCGTCGATCGCAGCGCCGGCTCCGCGCGCTTCGACATTCCCGTGGTCTCCTTGCTCGAACTCAGCTTTCCGACATTTCCCGCCGACGCCGTCCCCGATTGGCTCGCGAAAATTCCCGTTCAAAAGCCGGGCAGCTGAGTCGTCCCCGGCAGAGGGGCTCCGGTCCGCACCGCGAACTACCCCAAGGCGTCCGCCCGCGCGAGCGTTCGCCTACCCGCCGGTCAGCCTATTTTTCCAACGGCATCTCGATCACCCCTGCCAATCCTTCGAGCAACCGCGCCCACGCGCGTTCCATCTCATCGATGCGATCCGCCCAGCTGGGATGAAGTTCATGCGTGAGCGTCAGCTCGCACGCGTCCGCCGCTTCGACGAAATCCAACAGCACCCGCGATCCCATCTCCGCTCCGGCGATCATCCAGGTAAACACCAGCTTCCTCGGCCGTTCGACCTCGAGGTATTTGCCGAGATGCTCGATCGTCTCGCCGCCGCGCTCGACCATGAACGAAAACGCGCCACCCACGCGTGGATCTACCGCCAGGTGCACGATCTCCTCATCTCGCACCTGAGGTCCAAACATCCAGCGTTCGATCAACTCCGGCTTAAGCCACGCCTCGAAAACCCGCTGCGCTTCCGCCTCGAACGGTCGTTTCACCACTGCTTTCGCTGCTGCCTTCATTGGAAGACAGAACCTCTTAACGCGGCTCCGCGGCGGCGCAACGCCCCACGCTCGTCGCGCGTTGCGCCCGTAACCCTAACGTCGGCCTCAACGATGTAGCCCGCGATTTATCCCCCGCGACGGTCGGTCGTTCAGCCCGGACTCACGCGGCGCGGTATCGCCCGGCCCGCTTTCTGTTTCCTTCTCCTTCACGCCTCCGAGCGAACGGTTCTCGTTGGGAATTTCGTCGTCGCCCACCGTTTTGTTTGCCCGTCCGCGCCGATGCGTGCCCGTTCCTTGTCGAGTGGCAGGAGTATCTTCACGTTTCATCTGCCACTCTACGCGCGAGCGCTCCGCCTGTCTTGGCGCTCTTCTCCCTAAGCGCGACGCCGGCCTGGCTCCGATAGCTCGCCTTCCGGCGAAGGTCGGGATCTGCTCCGACGTCGAACGTTTCGGCCATCCGACGGTCTAGCTTCCGTCCACTTCAACCCCATGTTCCTCTTCCTCCGCCCCTTCCTCCTCCTCGCGTTACTATCGTCTTCGCTGCACGGCGCCCTCGAATCCTGGACCGCGCCGGACGGCTCCGTAATGCAAGCGGAGTTCCTCTCCGCCAAGAACGGCTACGTCTCATTTCGCCAAGCCGATGGACGCCGCCTCATTTTTCCCCTCGCACAGCTCACCGCCACAGACCGCAACCGCATCGGCATCCTCACCGGTTCCATTTCCCCTGAACCACCGCCATCTCCCTCCGCTCCAGCCGAGCCCTCACGCGAGTCCACCCTCGTCAAACCCGAACCTTCTCCACTCGTCACGGCGCTTTACGGCAAGCTCGTCGGCGTCCGCGACGGCGTGGTCGACGCTCTCGCCTCGGATCATTTGTCCGACACCCAGGCCATCGCGGTGTATTTCTCCGCCAGTTGGTGCGGTCCCTGCCGCCAGTTCACCCCGCAGCTCGTCAAAGCCTATCACGAGATCAAAGCCCGCCATCCCGAGTTCGAGATCATCTTCGTCAGCGCCGATCGTGACGAGCGTTCCATGAAACGTTACATGACGGACGCCAACATGCCTTGGGCCGCGCTTCGTTACAGCGACGTTCGCCGCGCTCATCCCTTGGCAACCTATCGCGAATCAGGCATCCCCAATCTCGTCTTCATCGACCGCCAAGGGCGCGTGCTTTCCAAATCCTTCGACCACCAAGGCAACTATCTCGGTCCTCAAAAGGTCCTCGCCGATATCCGTAAACACTACCGGCTCTAACAACTCCGTCTTCAGCCTTCGCGCTCTTGGCGATCCGCCATCCTGCCGGGTAGAGCGCGACGCGCCACCCGCGGAAAAGGTGCACGAACTTTTCCGCGAAAATCTCTACGCCACCATGGCCCTGTGCGCGGAAATTGATATCCGTTTTCGGCATGGCCGGATCGACCTCGGCTCGTCTCTTCTCGCGTTGGGTGGTGCCGCTCTTGTTCGCGCTGTTGGCGTTCACCGCTTCTGCTCCGCTGCGCGCTGCTACCCTCGAGGATGCCCGCGCTGACCTTCGCGCTGGCAACTACGAACAAGTCATCCACGACGCTCAAGCAGTCGCGACCGACGAGCGCGAAGAAACCGAAGCTTGGCGCGAACTCGAAGCCCGCGCCCTCCTCGCACTCGGCCGTTACGCCGAAGCCGCCGAGCGTCTCAACGAGCTCGGCGCTTCCGTCCTCTTCAACCTCCACCTTCGTTTGCTCTCGCGCGAGGCTGCGCTCCACACCGGCAACCCCGACGCCGCCACGATCAGCGTTCGCGAGGTCGTCCGCGCCATGAACTTCGCCGCCATGAGCCGCGGCACCGACTACGTTCGTTCCTCCGAATTCCAGGCCGTCATGGGCGAAGCCAGCCTCCTCGCCGGCCTCGATCCCCGCCTCGCTCTCGAAAACTTCCTCCGCCCCGCCCAACGCGCCCAGCCACCTTCACGCGCCGCCTTTTTTGTCTCCGGTCGCCTGGCTCTCGACAAACGCGACTTCGCTCTCGCGTCGCGCACCTTCAGCTCCGGCCTCGAAATCGCCCCCGACGATCCCGATCTCCTCTGGGGCCTCGCCGCATCCTTCCAAACCGGAGACCGCAAACAACTCGTCGCGCACGCCCAGCGCGCTCTCGCCATCAACCCGCGCCACATCCCCTCGCACCTCCTTCTCGCCGAACATTTCATCGACGCCGAGCGCCGCGATCTCGCCACCGTCCACATCGATCTCGCCCTCGCCGTCAACCCGCACGCGCCCGACGCCCACGCCCTCCGCGCCGTCCTCGCTCACCTCGCGCGCGACCCCGTTGCCGCCACCCAACATCGCTCCGCCGCTCTCGCCACGTGGATCAACAATCCCCGTGTCGATCACCTGATCGGCCGCAAGCTCTCCCAACAATACCAGTTCGCCGACGGCGCCGCTGCTCAACGTCTCGCGCTCACCCTCGATCCGTCCTTCACGCCCGCGCGCGTCCAACTCGCCCAAGACCTCCTCCGCCTCGGCCTCGAAGACGAGGGCTGGCAACTCGCCGCCTCCGCGCACGAAGCCGACGCCTACAATGTCGAGGCTTACAACCTCACGACCCTCCACGATCAGCTCGAAAAATTCACCGTCCTCACCAGCCCGCACTTCCGTATCCGAATGTCCGCTACGGAAGCTCCCATCTACGGCGACCGCGCTCTCGCGCTCTTGGAACGCGCCCACGCCCACCTCACCGATCGCTACGGGCTTCGCCTCGACGCTCCCGCCATCGTCGAGATCTACGACAACCCAAAAGACTTCGCCGTGCGCACCTTCGGCATGCCCGACATCGGCGGGTTCCTCGGCGTCTGCTTCGGCCCGGTCTTCACCATCAACAGCCCCGCTTCCGCCCACGCCAACTGGGAAGCCGTCCTTTGGCACGAGTTCGCCCACGTCATCACCCTCACGATGACGCGCAACCGCATGCCGCGCTGGCTCAGCGAAGGCATTTCCGTCTTTGAAGAACGCCAGCACAATCCCGCTTGGGGTCAGCTCATGTCGCTCGGCTACCGCGACCGCATCCTCGAAGGAAAAACCCAGCCCATCAGCCGCATGAGCGCTGCCTTCCTCGAAGCCGAAGACGGCCGCGACACCCAATTCGCCTACTTTCAATCCTACCTCGTCGTGGAATTTCTCGTCGAACGTTTCGGTTTCGAAAAACTCCGCACGCTCCTCGCCAGCCTCGCCGACGGCCTCGAAATCAACGCCGCCCTCGCCAAAAACTTTGCCCCGCTCGAAGCGCTCGATCGCGACTTCGCCACCTACGCCCGCAACACCGCCCTCGCTTTCGGCCGCGGTCTCGATTTTCGCCGCGACTCCGCCGGCCTGACCAATCTCATCGCTCAAAACCTTCCGGGCCTCCGCACCCAGCCCAACGTTCACGATCTCCTGCGCGCCGCCCGCGAAGCCGCCGACGCCGAGGATTGGAAATCCGTCCGCGAGAAACTCCAGCCGCTCGCCGACGCGCAGCTCTATCTCCCCGGCTCCGACAACTTCCACTCGCTCCTCGCCCGCGCCGCCGCCGCCCTCAACGACACCACCGCCGAGCGCGAAGCGCTCGCCACCATCGCCGCGCACGAAGCCGACGCGCTCGCTTCCGTGACACGTCTCCTCGAACTCGCGAAATCCGAAAACGACTGGCCCGCCGCCACACGTTGGGCTGACGCCTGGCTCGCCATCAATCCACTCTCGCCCACTCCTTGGCGCACGCTTCTCGACGCCCACGAGCGCGCCGGCAACGCCACCGCCGCCGCCCAAGCCGGTCGGGTCCTCCTTCGCCTCGACCCGCCCGACTTCGCCGCCATCCACTTCCGCGTGGCCCAACAACTCGCCGCCAGCGACCCCGCCGCGGCTCGTCGTCACATTCTCCAAGCCCTCGAAGACGCCCCCCGCTTCCGCGCCGCCTACGACCTCCTCGCCACCCTGCCGCCCGCCACACCATGAGCGTTCGTCCGTTACTCCTTTCGCTCCTCGTTCTCACCGTCGCTACCGCCGACGCGTTCGCCCAATTCCGCGGCTTCGGCGGTTTCGGCGGCCGCCGTGCACCCCTCAGCGATCGCGGCGATGTCCCGAACTGGGAAATCGATCCCAAATTCCCGCACGACGTCTTCTCCTTCGCTCGTCTCCGTTATTCGAGTTACGGTCGCGGCTGGGGCGGTTGGGGCGGTCGCGGCCGTTGGGCCACCGACGCCCCCGAAGCCGATCTCAACCTGTCCTTCCGCCTCCAGCAGATGACGAGTCTCAAGGTCAACCCCGAGCCGACCTTCATCGACATCAACGCCGCCGAACTCGCGAAATATCCTTTCGTTTACATGATCGAGCCAGGCGGCCTGCAGTTCTCCGAGGACGAAGTCGTCGCGCTGCGAAATTACCTCCTTAACGGCGGCTTCCTCATGGTCGACGACTTCTGGGGCGACGACGAATGGGACAACTTCTACTACGAGATCAAACGCGTCTTCCCCGACCGCGAGCCGGTCGAGCTTCCCATTGAACACCCGATCTTTCACTGCGTGTTCGATCTCAAAGAAAAACCGCAGATGCCCAGCATCCACCAATTCCTCGCCACGGGCCAGACCTACGAACGCGACGGCCATGGCGGAACGCAGGAAGTCCACTACCGCGCGCTGTTCGACGACAAAGGCCGCATGATGGCCATCATCTGCCACAACACCGACCTCGGCGACGGCTGGGAGCGCGAAGGCGAAGATCCCACCTACTTCGAGCGCTTCGCCGAGAAAATGGCCTACCCCATGGCCATCAACATCCTCTTCTACGCCATGACCCACTAGCCGTCCCCTTTGTGCCTCCGTGCCTCTGTGGTTCCTTCCAACAACACTTTCTCATGCTCGACACCGCCCCACCTCTCACCGACGAAGCCGCCTACCAACGCCTCCAATCCGGCCGCGAACGCGTCTCGACCGAACTCTCCAAGGTCATCGTCGGCCAGCGCGAGGTCGTCGAACAACTCCTCTTCGCCCTCCTCTCCGGCGGCCACTGCCTCCTCACCGGCGCTCCCGGTCTCGCCAAAACCCTCCTCGTCAAATCCCTCGCCCAAGTCTTCCACCTGCACTTCCAGCGCATCCAGTTCACGCCCGACCTGATGCCCGCCGATATCACCGGCACCGAAATCCTCACCGAAACTCCCGAGGGTCGCCGTCTCACCTTTGTCCGCGGTCCCATCTTTTCCAACCTCGTCCTCGCCGACGAAATCAACCGCACGCCTCCCAAAACCCAGGCCGCGCTCCTCGAAGCCATGCAGGAGCATCAAGTCACCGCCGCCGGTGTTCGTCATGCTCTCTCCGAGCCGTTCTTCGTCCTCGCGACGCAAAACCCCATTGAGATGGAGGGCACCTATCCTCTCCCCGAAGCCCAACTCGACCGCTTTCTTTTTAACGTCCTCATCGATTACCTCCCGGAAGCCGACGAAATCGCCGTCGTCCAACAGACCACCTCGCGCGCCACACCTTCGCTTGAGGCCGTTTTCACCGGCGAAGACATCCTCGCCTTCCAAAAACTCGTCCGCCACGTCCCCATCGCCGAGGACGTCGTCCGCTTCGCCGTCCGCCTCTCCGCCTCCTCTCGCCCGGGCGGCGAAAATGCCCCCGCCTTCGTCAACAACTGGGTCAATTGGGGCGCCGGCACTCGCGCCGCCCAAGCCCTGGTCATCGGCGCCAAAGCCCGCGCGCTCTGGCAGGGCCGCACCCACGCCTCGATCGACGACATCCGCGCCCTCGCCGCACCAGTATTGAGACACCGGATACTCCTCAACTACCGCGCCGAAGCCGACGGCGTCGATGTCGAGCACGTCATCGAAAAACTCCTTTCCGCCAATGCCTGATCCCCGCCAGGCGGGGCTCGAGATCCCGTCGAGCCAAACTGCGACGCGCTTCTCTTCGTCACGCGCCCCATCGTCCTACACGCCTCGCTCCACCCCTTCCCTCGATCCCGCCGCCCTCCTCGCCATCCGCAATCTCGAACTTCGCACGCGGCTCGTCATGGAGGGCGTCCGCGCCGGCCTCCACCGCAGCCCGTTCACCGGCTTCTCCGCCGAGTTCACCGAATACCGCCAATACGCCCCCGGCGACGACCTTCGCCACCTCGACTGGCGCGTCCTCGCCCGCACCGATCGCCACTTCCTCAAGAAATACGAGGACGAAACCAATCTCCGCTGCTGGCTCCTCGTCGACTCCAGCGCCTCCATGTCTTTCGGCGCGCACGACGTGAACAAGTCCGATTACGCCCGCACCCTCGTCGCCACGCTCGCGTGGTTCCTCCACGAGCAACGCGACCTCGTCGGCACTGCGCTTTTCGACGAAAGTATCCACGATGTGGTGACACCCCGCTCCCGCCCCGGCCATCTCCGCCATGTGCTCGCCGCTCTCGCCCGCCCGGCCAACGGCCGCGACACCCACCTCGAAACCGCCCTCGCCGAAATCGCCCGCCTCGCCCGCCGCCGCAGCCTCATTGTCATTGTTTCCGATTTCCTCAGCCCGCCCGCAACCTGGTCTCGCGCCCTCTCCGAACTCACCGCCGCCCACCACGACGTCCGCGCCCTCCAAATCCTAGATCCTGCCGAGATCTCCCTTGAAGGTTTCGGTCGCCCCGCGCTCTGGGAAGATATCGAAACCGGTGAAACCCGCTACGTGGACCCCGCCCGCGCCGCCGCGCTCTATCGTCGCCGCCTGGAAGAACACACCACCGAGCTCCGCTCCGCCTTCGACCGCGCCCGCGTCTCCCGCCAACTCATCACCACCGACGAACCTCTCGACGCCGCCCTCCTGCGCTTTCTCAAAGGAAAATCCCGCGGGCACGAGCGTGAGCGGGCGACTTCACCTTCCGTTCGCCGCCCATGAGCTTCCTCACGCCCTGGTTCATCGCCGGTGTCGCTCTCATCGCGGGGCCCCTCATCGCCCACCTGATCCGGCGCGCCACGCGCGAGCGCGTCGTATTCACGGCGATCCGTTTTCTGGATACGTCTGCTCCGCGCCTCGACCGCCGCAGCCGCATCCAACATCCGTGGCTGCTCCTCCTCCGCTGCCTCATCGTCGCCGTCCTCGCCTTCGGCTTCGCCCGCCCTTTTCTCCGCGAGAACGCCCCACCCGTCGCCGTCACCACCCTCCCGCGCCACCTCGTGGCCGTTCTCGACGAAAGCGCCAGCATGCAACGCGCCGGCTCGTTCGACGCTGCCAAATCCCGCATTCTTTCGCTCGCCTCCGAGCTCCACCCGACCGACGTCCTTGCTCTTCTCGCCGCCGGTGATCGCATCACCGAACTCATCGGCGCCTCCCAATGGCTTTCCACTCCCCCGGAAAACCGCACCGCGCTAGTCCGTTCCGTCCTCGACTTCCGCACTCCGGGCTGGGGTCCCACACCACTCGACAGCGCCGCCGAAGCCGCCCTCGCCCGTTGGGAGGACATGACCGAAACCACCGGCACCGACGCCGTCCGCCGCGAACTCATCTTCGTCTCCGACTTCGCCACCGGCTCCCGTATCGCAGGCCTCGCCAATCTCGCCTGGCCGGCCAACGCCGAAGTCATCCTTCGCCAAATCACCCCGTCCATCCTCGGCAACGCCAGCCTCCACTGGCTCGGCTGGTCCGACCTCGATCCCGAGCATCCCGCCGCGCGTATCCGTATTTCTCGCACGTTCGATGCTCCCGAAGATCTCCGCCTCGTCTGGCGCGACCCCGCCAGCGAAACCGCCCTCGCCGATCCTGAACCGCTCAACCTCCTCCCTGGCGCCACCGAGGTCCGCCTAATTCCTCTCCCGCCGAACGCCCCGCCCTCCCTCCGCCTCGACCTGGAAGGCGACCGACAACCCTTCGACAACCAACTCTTCCTCCTGCGCCCCACCCCACGCGAACTTCCTATCTCCTACCTCGCCGCGCACACCCCCGCTGACCCGCAACACCCCCGCTTCTACCTCGAACGAGCCATCACCGGCTGGCGCGATCCTTCACCCGTTCTCACCGATACCCTTCCGGCCAACAACACGCCTTCGCTCATCGTCATCCCCGACGTTCTCGACTCTTCCGTCCTCGCCGATGTGCGCTCCCGCCTCGAATCCGGTTCCTTCGCCCTCGTCCTCCTCAACCGCGACGAACTGATCTCCACCGCCGCTGCTCTCGCCAGCGAATCCAATTGGACCCCGCTCGTCCAGTCTCGCCCCGACGCCCTTCTCGGCCAGCTCGATTTCCAACACCCGCTCTTCGCACCGTTCGCCGACCCGCTCTACAGCGACTTCACGCGTATCCGTTTTTGGAACACACACTCCGTCTCCCTGCCCGCCGACACCCGCGCGACCGTGGTCGCCCGCTTCGACGACGGCTCTCCCGCCGTCCTCGAAGTTCCCGTCGGCCGCGGTCGCCTGATCGTCTGGGCCAGCGGTTGGTCACCCTCCGCCAGCCAGTGGGTCCTCTCTTCCAAATTCGTTCCCTGGCTCCAGTCCCTCGCTGAGCGCGCCGCCGGCGGCCCCGCCCAGCCCACGATCGCCGAAATCGGCTCCCCCTCCTCCATCCCGCTGCCGTCCACACCTGGTATCCACGATGTCGCGACATCCCCTCCGCGCCGCATCGCCCTCAACGTCCCCGCGGCCGAGAGCCAGACTGAGCCGCTCCCGTTCGACACCTGGGAACAACTCGGCGTCCCGCTCCGTGGCTCCACCGCCACCCGCGCCCTAGCCTCGCCTTCTCCCGCACTCGCCGCCGCCACCACTGAATCCCAACAACAACTCTGGCGCTGGCTTCTCTGGCTCGCGGTCGCCCTCCTCGCGCTCGAAAGCCTCTCTTCCCTTCTCCTCTCCCGCCGCGCCTCCGCCGCGTAGCGCGAGAATCCAGCGAACCGGAAAACGTCACCCACGCCCACCTTCGCGCTAACTACCCAGCGCCATGCCTCTCGCCCCTCCACCTCCGCAGATCGACTTCCGCCTCGGTTACATCCTGCGGCGCGTCACCGGCTATCTCCGCTCCATCCGCTTCCATCGCCAGGGCACTTTCCTCTGGTCCACCGTCGCCCTCGCCGCCGCCGCGCTCCTCCTCGTCCAACAACGCTCCCCGCTTCTCGCCCCTTACGCCGCGCCCGTCCTCTTCTTCGTCTTCGTCGCTGCCACCTCCACCGCCATCTGGCTCCTCTGGCGGGATCGCACCACTCTCCGGGACGCCGCCCGCTATATCGGCGAACACCATCCCGAAGCCGATTCCGCCCTCCAGGCAGCCATCGAACAACTCCCTGCCACCGGCGGCACATTCCATTTCCTCCAACGCCGCGTCATCGACGACGCTCTTCGCCATGCCGATGCCAACAACTGGTATCACCGACCGCGCCGCGACTCTCGCCGCCTCCTCCTCGCCCACGCGTTCGCGATGCTGATCGCCCTCAGCCTTTCGCTTCTGGTTATCCGCGCGCATCGCCCCGCTACGCCGCGCTCCTCTTCGTCCTCAACTCTCGCCCACACGTTCGAAATCACGCCCGGCGACGCCGACGTCGAACGCCACTCCGCCATCGTCGTCGCCGTCCGCTTCCCGGCCGATTCCGTCCCTTCCTCCGCCACTCTCGTCTACCACCCCGCCGGCGCCGACCCGCAACGCGCCCCGATGCACCGCAGCCTCTCCGATCCCGTTTTCGCCTTTACGCTCTCCTCCGTCGCCGCGGACACCACGTATCACGTGGAGCACGACAACAACCGTTCCCGCTCCTTCACGCTCACCGTTTACGATCGCCCCACCCTCCTCCGCGCCGACGCCTCGCTCGACTATCCCGATTACACCGGTCTCGCCGATCGCCGCATCGAAGACACCCGCCGCATCTCCGCCGTTGTCGGCACCGGCCTCATCTACGACTTCGCCTTCAACAAACCCGTCGCTCGCGCCTCCCTCCGCACCACCGACAACCAGGAGATCCGTCTCGAACCCGTCTCCTCCGATCGCACCCGCTTCCGCCTTACCACCACCGTTACCACCTCCGCGCGCTACAGCCTTCATCTCGTCGACGACGACGGCCGCTCCAACGCCGCTCCCAACGACATCCGCATCGAAGCTCTCGAAAACCGACGCCCCGAACTTAAGCTCACTTTTCCCCGCGGCGATCTCCGCGTCTCGCCACTCGAGGAGCTTCATCTCCAAGCGGAAGTCCGCGACGACTTCGGTCTCCGCGACTACGGCCTTGGCCTCAGCATCGCCGACGCCGATCCCACCTACATTCCACTCGCCCCGCCCGCCGCTTCCGCGCCTTCCGCCCCCACGCTCGAAGCCCAGCTCTCCCACCTCCTCTCCCTCGAGCAACATCACGCGAAACCCGATCAGCTGATCACTTGGTTCGCCTGGGCTGACGACATCGGCCCCGATGGCCAACTTCGCCGCACGACAAGCGACATCTTCTTCGCCGAGGTTCGCTCCCTCGACGAAATCTTCCGCGAAGACGCCACCGGTGGCAGTCGTCAACAAGGCCAGTCCGGCGGCGGTCCGGGCGACGACCTGATCGAAACCCAGCGTCAGATCTCCATCGCCATCTGGAAGCTCCGGCAACAAGACCCCGCCTCAACCTCGTTCCCCACCGACGCCGCCACGCTCTTCGACTCGCAGGAAGCCGCTCTCCGCCAACTCGCGACCGTTCGCGAACGCCTCGAAGATCCCTCCGCCCGCGCCGCCGCCGACGAAGCCGCCCCGCTCATGCGCCGCGCCGCCGACTCGCTCGCCGAAACCGCCGCCGAAAAAAATCCCCGCTCCCTCGAATCCGCCTGGTCCTCCGCCCGCAGCGCCTACCAATCGCTCCTGCGTATGCAGTCCCGTGATACACGCGTCTCGCAGTCCCGCAGCGGCTCCGGCGCCGGCGGTCGCCAGCGCAACCGCGACCAGCTCAACCAACTCGAATTCCGCAACGAAGAAGACCGCTACGAGACCGAAACCCAGGCCCAGCCTCCCGCCACGCCCGAGGAACGCGAACAACTGCAAGTTCTCGCCCGGCTTCGCGAACTCGCCCGCCGCCAGCAGGACCTCAACCAGCGTCTCCAGGAACTCCAAACCGCCCTCGCCGCCGCGGAGAACGACGCCGAACGCGACTCCATCCGCCGAGAACTCAAACGCCTCGAGGAAGAACAACGTCGCATGGTCAGCGACCTCGACGAAGCCCGCCAGCGCGTCGACCGCATGCAGCCCGGCGAACAAACCCAGCAAGCCCGCCAGCAGCTCGACCGCACCCGCGAAGACATGCGTCGGGCCACCGAACAGCTCGAACAGGGCGAGGTCTCTCAGGCTCTCGCCGCCGGCACCCGCGCCCAGGAAAACCTCCAGCGCACCAGCGAAGATATGCGTCAGCAGGCCGCCGGCCGTTTCTCCGAGCAGATGCGCGAGGCCCGCCGCGAAGCGCGCGAACTCGCGTCCGAACAGCAACAACTCACTCGCGATCTCGACCAAATGAGCCGCGGTCCTCAATCGCTCGACGACTCCGACGAACGCGAACAGCTCGCCCAGCGGCTCCAAGCCCAGGCTGCCCGCCGCGACCAGCTTCTCGAAACTCTTCGCCAAGTCACCGAAGACGCTGAAGCCAGCGAGCCCCGCCTGCACCGCCAGCTCTACGATTTGCTTCGCCAACAAAACCAAAGCGGCACCAGCCGAAATCTCGCCTCCAGCGCCGACATGCTCCGCCGCGGCTTCACCGATCCCGCCCTCAATCAGCAACCGTCCATCGCCCGAGACTTCGACCAACTTCAACGCGGCGTCGAACGCGCCGCCGGCGCTGTCCTCGGCGACGAGCTCAACGAACTCCGCTTCGCCCAACGCGAACTCGACGATCTCACCCGCGACCTCCGCCGCGACGAGCCGTCCTCTCCGTCCGATCGACCCGCTGGAGGCGCGGCGCCTCCACCAGGCGAACCGTCCGCCAACGAACCCGCCTCGCGCGTCGCCAGCAACGAACCTGTGAACTCTGAAGCAACATCGCCCTCACCCGCGTCGCCCCCCGATACCTCCTCTCCGCGCCAACCGGGCGACCTCTCCTCGGCCACCGAATCCGCTCTCGCCGACCTTGAACGGCTCGCGCGTAGTTTTGGCGACTCCACCCGCAACGCCGAAGCCGCCCGCGGCCCGCTCACCGGCCGTGGCTTCGCCGACTGGGCCGATCGCCTTCGCACGGTCGAAGAGCTCATCGATTCCCCCGAACAGCGACAACGCCTCGCCAGCGCCCGCGCCCAAGCCGAGGAATTCCGCCGCATGAACCAGCGCGAGGGCAAAGCGCCGCAATGGCCGCTCGTCGAAATGGGCATCGTCGCGCCCCTCGAAGACGCCCGCGCCTGGCTGCGGCAGGAACTCAGCCGTCGCGAAAATCCGGATACGCTCCAGCCGGTCGACCGCGATCCCGTTCCCGACCGCTACGCCGAATCCGTCCGCAAATACTATGAAGCCCTCGGCACACCGTAACCGGAATCCGACAGCACGGCAGGCTTGAAACCCGACATTCCGCCCCCACTTCGCGCACTCCTTTCGAGCCTCCTTCGATGCTAGCCGCCCTCACTTTCTCCAACGCCGCCTGGGCCTGGCTCGCCCTCCTCGCCGCCATCATTCTTGTCCCGCTCGCCTGGCTCGCCCTTCGCCCCGCCGCCCCTCAACGCCGCGACCTCGCCGTCGGCCTCGCCCTCCGCACCGCCGGGATCGGCCTCCTCCTCCTCGCCCTCCTCGATCCCCAATGGATCGCCCCTCGCGCGAAAAAGGGCGCCAACATCGTCGCCGTCCTGGCCGACAACTCCCAAGGTCTCCAAATCGCCGACTCCGGCGCCTCCGTCTCTCGCGGCGAAGCCCTCCGCGAACTTCTCACCGCCGATCTCTCCGGCGCGTTCGCGCGTCTCGCTGACGATTTTCAACTCCGTCGCTACGTCTTCGACGATTCCCTGCGCCGCGTATCCGATTTCTCAACACTCGACTTTTCCGGTGAACGCACCGCCCTCGGCTCCTCCTTGCGCCAGCTTCGCGAACGCTTCTCCGGTCAGCCGCTCGCCGGCATTCTCCTCCTCACCGACGGCAACGCCACGGATCTTCCTGACGGTCTCGCCGACACCACCGGACTCCCGCCCATCTATCCCGTCGTCATCGGCCATGCGTCCGACCTCCGCGATCTCCGCGTGGAACGCATCACCCCGCGCCAAACCGCATTCGACGACGCCCCTGTCTCCCTTCGCGTCAACGTCGCCGGCACCGGTTTCGCCGGAGACTTTCTCAACGTCACCGTTCGTCCTCTCGATTCGACATCCGAAGCATCCCACCCGCCGCCGCAAACCCTCCGCCTCGCCGACGATGACACTCCCGCCGAAGCCACGTTCGAATGGCGCCCGTCCGGCACCGGAATCCAATTCCACGAAGTCTCCGTCACTCCGCGCGACGCCACGTCTTCCGACGAAGCCACCACGCTCAACAATCGCCGCATCGTCCTCTTCAACCGCGGCCGCCCGAATTATCGCATCCTCTACGTCGGCGGACGTCCCAATTGGGAATTCAAATTCCTCAACCGCGCACTCCTCGACGACCCGCAACTCCAACTCGTCGGCCTGCTCCGCCTCGCCCTGCGCGAACCGAAGTTCGAATTCCGGGGCCGCGCCGGCGAAGCCACCAATCCGCTCTTCCGCGGTTTCGGGCAGCCCGACGACACTCAGCGCTACGACCAGCCCGTCCTCACCCGCGTCAACACCCGCGACGCCGCCGAGCTCCGCGGCGGTTTCCCCCGCACCGCCGAAGAACTCTTCGCCTACGACGCCGTCATTCTCGACGACGTCGAAGCCGCGTTCTTTTCCCCCGACCAACACGATCTCCTCCGTCGCTTCGTCGCCGACCGCGGCGGCGGTCTCCTGATGCTTGGCGGCGTCGACACGCTCGAAAGCGGACGCTACTCCGATACCGCGCTCGCCTCCGCGCTTCCCGTTTACCTCGACCGCCTCGCCGAAAAATCTCCCGCCGGCGAGCTCACTCTCAGTCTCACCCGTGAAGGCTGGCTCGAACCTTGGACACGTATCCGCGCCGCGGAGACAGACGAACGCGCCCGCCTCGAGTCCATGCCGCGTTTCCTTACCGCCAACGCGCTCTCCGCCGTCAAACCGGGCGCCACCGTCCTCGCCACGCTCTCCGACGAAACAGGTGAAACGTATCCCGCTCTCGTCGCGCAGCCTTTCGGTTCCGGCCGCGTCGCCTGCCTCGCCCTCGGTGATCTCTGGCGGTGGGGCATGGCCGGCGCCGACGAACAAGCCGACCTCGCTCGCTTCTGGCGCCAAATCTCCCGCTGGCTCGTCACCGACGTTCCCGCACCCGTCGAACTCCGCGTCGTTCAATCCTCCGCCACTCCCGGCGTCGAACTCCGTGTGACCGCCCGCGACAAGGACTTCCGCCCGCTCGAACTCGCCACGGCCCGCATTACCGTCCGCCGCGCAGACGCAGGGCCGGCAGCCGCGTCCGCCCCCAGCCCGCCGCGTGAACCCAACTTCCAACAAGCCACCCTCCCCGCCGAACCGTCCCCCGACACCCCAGGTCGCTACACCGCCGATTTCACCGCTCGCGAAGCCGGCGCCTACCTCGCCACGGTCGAAGTCACCGATCGTTCCGGTCAACTCGTCGGCCGCGCCGAAGCCGGCTGGGTCCACGATCCTGCCGCCGATGAATTTCGCTCCATCGCTCCCAACCGCGCGCTCCTCGAAGAACTTGCCCGCCGCACCGGTGGCGCCGTCCTCGCCCCCGCCCAGCTCTCCGATCTCCCCGCTCGCCTCACCCGCTCCCCCGCTCCCGTCATGGAAACGTGGTCCCGCCCGCTCTGGCACAACCCATGGTTCTTCGCCGCCGTCCTCAGCTGCTTCCTGGCCGAGTGGTCGTGGCGCCGCTGGAAAGGCCTCCCATGAAACCCGCGAAACCACGTTCCTTAGCGACGAGCGTGAGCCAGTGGCTTTTTGTCCCGCTTCTTCTCGCCGCAGTTGCGGGAGCCCACGGGGCCCCCACTCACGAAATCGTCCTCCTCGTCGGCGCTCCCGGGGAACCGACCTACGCCGAAAATTTCTCCTCCGCCGCCCGCGCTTGGCAAAACGCCGCCGGGCGCGCCGGCGCCGCCCTGACCACGATCGGCCTTTCGCCCGAGTCCGAAGCCGCCGCTCCCGACGATCGCACCCTCCTCCAAACCTGGCTCGCCGCGCGCACCCAAACTTCGGATACACCCGCGCCGGCCACTCCGCTCTGGATCGTTTACATCGGCCACGGCACGCACGACGGCCGTGAAACCCGCCTCAACCTCCGCGGCCCCGACGTCACCGCCAAGGACCTCGCCGCCTGGCTCGCCCCACTCACCCGTCCGCTCATCTTCATCCACGGCGGATCCGCCGGCGCACCTTTCATCAACGCTCTCTCCGACCCCGACCGTATCATCATTTCGGCTACACGCAGCGGCAGCGAACTGAACTACGCCCGCTTCGGCGAACACTTCGCCGACGCCGTCGCCAATCCCGCCGCCGACATCGACCAGGATGGCCAAACTTCTCTCCTCGAAGCATTCGTCACCGCCGCGCAACAGGTCCAGGCCTTCTACGCCGAAACCGGCCGGCTCGCCACCGAGCACGCGCTGATCGACGACAACGGCGACAAACAAGGCACGCCCGCCGAATGGTTCCGCGGCACCCGCGTCCAGCGCCGTCCGCAAAACTCCACCGCCAAACCCGACGGCCTGCACGCCCGCCTCATCGCGCTTATCCCCACCGAATCCGAACGCGCGCTCACCCCCGCCCAGCGCGAAGAACGCGACACCCTCGAACACGAGCTCGAATCCCTCCGCGCCCGAAAGTCGTCACTCGCCGAAGATGACTACTACCTCCAGCTCGAGTCACTTTTCCGCCGCCTCGGCGCCCTCTATCGCGCCGGCACCTGAGCCTTCAGGCATCCGCTGTCGCTCAACACCAGCGATGTTCCTCGGCAGACTGCAGGCGGCTTCCGACTAAGCTCCGATCGCACGTTAAAACAGCACCCGCCCTTTCGCCATCGGCGGCGGATTCAAACCCAGAATATGGGCCAGCGTCGGCGCAAGGTCCGCGACATGCACCCGCTCCGTGTAAACGCCCGGCTTCACCCCCACGCCAAACCACACCAGCGGCACATGCGTATCGTAGCTGTGCGGCGCCCAGTGATTCGTGCCCGTGCTCTTGCCGAAGAAATAGGGCTTGGGTTGAAAGGTAACATCTCCACTCCGCTGCCGGTTGAAGCTCAACACCGCCTGCCGACCCAGCTCATCCCGCACATCGCCTTTTTCCAATTCCTCCCGGGTGTAAGCCGCTAACACGAAATCGATCTGAAGCAGCGCGTCGCGCAACACCCGTTGGGCCTCCACGCTCGCGACGTTCTTTTCCGCCAGCGCCGTGGGATGGATCAGGAATGAGGCATCGTCACGCACCAGCCACCGGCCATTATCCTTCAACGGTCCAAACGCTTCATTGAGCGCCGCCTCGCCTACTTTCGAAAGCACCGAGCCGTCGATGCGGCCGGCCGGGATGTCCGGACGAATCGCATGGATGGTTTCGGGCATCGGTGACGCGCCGTGATCCGAGGTGAGCACGATGGTGCAACGCGACAAGCCCACCCGCGCATCCAAGAACGCAAATAACTCCGCGAGCGTGCGGTCGAGCCGCACGACGTTGTCCATGATTTCATGACTGTCCGGTCCGTAAAGATGCCCGATGTAGTCGTTCGCCGAGAAGCTGATGACCAACAAGTCCGTGATTCCATCGCGCTGCCCCAGTTGCTCGTGCTCGATCGCCGTCCGCGCGAAATCCGCGAGCACTTCGTTGCTGAAGGGCGTGTTCTGCAGCGCATGGTAGAAACGCGGGCCCGGCGCCGTTTCGCCGCCGGTGACGGTTTTCGGCAGCGTGCTCCCGAGTTGCCCCACCGTCCGATCTTCGCCCGGCGCGTCGTCCAGCCCCTGACACGCGTATTCAGATTCCGGTAACACCCGGTCCCACACCTTCCCAAAAAACTCGTCCGCCTTCTTCGCTTCATTCCATTTCTGCGCCCACGCCGGCAATTCCTTCATGTAGTAGGTCGACGAAACCATCCGCCCGGACTCCATGAAATACGCCTGGTCCGCCATACGCCCGGCCATGAGAATCGATCCACGATCCTTGTTGGCGACGCCGATGACCTTCGGCCGTCCGCCGCGCGCGATCTTGAGTTCGTCACCCACCGTGGAAGCCAGGAGGTTGCGCGGCGATCTTCCCACATGCGAATCGTTGATCCCCGGCAAACGCGGGCCGGTGGGGGCCGACAGGCCGACAATGCTTTCGGTCGCATCGCCCACACAGGAGATGCGCTCGAAAGAGTTCCGATCGATCCAATCGTTGCCGATGATGCCATTGATGTTCGCGTGCACCCCCGTGAGCATCACGGCATGGCCGGGCCCCGTTTTCGTGAACGAGTGCGCATGATGGCAGTTCGCAAAATGTGCCCCGTCTTTCAGAAACAGATTGAATCCGCCCTCACCGAAGTAACGGCCGAAGCGCGAAAAGTAGTCGCCGCGGAACTGATCGATGCTGATCGCAACGACGAGCGCCGGCTTCTCCTCGTTCGCCCGCGCAACGGACAGGACGCACGCCACCATCAAGAGAAACAGCAACCGGGTAAACTTCATCACCCGAAGAAATCGGTGAAAAGTTGATGAGTCTATGCGGAAGTGCGCCGCTCGACCGCGCTCCACAAATCAGCGGAGAACCGGCGCAGCCCAAGGGCTACCTCGAAGCCGGCTGCGGCGTGCGCGAACCGGTCGCCCTCGGACAGGAGTATGCCTTATCCCTCGCCCTGCCCGGATCCGTTCGCGATTTCCGCTTTGATCCGCAGCGTGTCACCAAGGTCCTCGATCTCGAAGAATCGCGCCCGCTCGACGCGCCGGTTCGGTTGGTGAATCACCATCACCAGCCGCCCGTCAAAGGTTTCGAACAGCATCGGATGACCGCCGTCGTCAGACCAAAGCGGTTCCGCCTGCTGCTCCCACGGACCGAACACGCTGCCGCTCTGCGATCGCGCAATCCCGACCGCGTATTTGTTCGGACCGTAACTCGACCACAGCATCAGCAGCGCGCCGGTTTTCGTCCGATGCAGCCAGTTGCCGTCGCTGACGTAAGCGTGGTAGCGCTTCCCCTGATACAATTCGCCGATATCCCCGCGGCAGCGCACCCAGGGGCCTTCGGAAGCGGAAAACAGCAACTTCGGCTCGCCAACCGCGCGGGAGAGATCGTCGCTCAAGCGCACAATGTCGAAACTCCCGTCGGTGATCTGCGCCCACTCGTGGCAAAAAACCATATAGGGCACGCCGTCTTCGATCCACAGGCTCCCATCGAGCGCCATCCAGTCATGCGGCGTCTGCGGTCCGTCTCCCACCGGCTTGAACGGCCCGAGCGGCGAATCCGCCACCAGGATCTCGGTGCCGCGCCGAACGTTCTGCGGACGGCCCGGCGGCGTCGGCAACATCTCTTTCGACGTGATCGTGACGAACAGGTAATATTTTCCTCGATACGCGTGAACCTCGGGCGCCCACACCGTTTCGCGTCCCCAGTGATCCGCGGGCACTTCCCACACGGGAACGGGATCCTCCCAGTTCTCGAGATCCTTCGTCTCGAAAACCATCACCGCTTTTCGCTCCACGCCGCCGTCGAAGATTCCGGACGTCGTGGTGCCGTAAATGTAATACGTCTGCGTGGCGCGGTCCGGCAGCACGAAGGGATCGCGAATGCGAACGTCGCTCCGCGACAAAGCAGCCCACGCCTGCGTCGCAAAGAGGAGCGCGGCACTTAGGACAACGCACCGGCCTGCGACCGACGCGATCAAACGGTTTGTTTTTGGGGTAGTCATCACTCAGGGAAGGATGGTCACGATCACACGCCGGTAGCGAGTCAATGCCGGCGAACCCTTGTCGGTGACCTTGAGAATGAAATGCGCGTCGCGTGGAGCGCTTACCGTCGGCGCCTTCACCGGAACCCAGTAGATGTTCGCCGCGTAGATGTGCGTTTTGATCTCCTCTTCCCACCCGCCGATTTCGGGGTAGTGAAACCAAAGATAGCTCAGGCTGTCGCCGTCCGGATCCGTCGTGCCGAGTGCGCTCAGATTGAATACCTCGCCGGAGCGCACCGTGAAACGGTCCGGATGATCGAGGCGCGGAACAGGCGGATGGTTGGCCTCGGCATAGGGTTGCGTGGCCCAATCCATGCGCGCCGCAAAATCGTTTTGAAACTCGTCCCGCCAGCGCCAGAGCGTGACCTTCACATCCTTGAACGTGCGCTTTGACGGCACAAAGGCCCGGCGAAACTCCTGCGGCTCGACCGGCGCATACACATCCACCGCATTGGTCCAAATCGGACGCGTCTCCGCCACATACGGTATGCCGATAAAGCCACTCAGATCGAGCGTGGCGGGATCCGGAATCTTCAACTCGTAACGTCCGCCCCAACCGCCCCAGTCGGGCTGGTCGGGCACGTTGAGCCCGTTGGGAATGAGCCCGAGAAACGACGGCGTGTCGCCTTCCAATCCGTAAGACACATCTGGATACGCAGCCCCGAGCGGACCATGCCCCTGTTGGATATGCTCCCGCAGCCAGGGATTGCTGACGGTCGTGTTATCGATGCCGTCGATCGGCGCGGTGATCGCGATCCAGATGCTCGCACCATAGCCGCCCGGGCTGACGATGTAGAACAGATCCGGAAACTCGCGGCGAATCCAGGGACCGGCGTCGTCCTGGTCGGAGATGGTGTAAACACGTAGCTTCGCGATCAGTCGCGCCGCCTCGTCGGGCTCGTTCGTCGCTCGGATCGTGTGCAACGCCTGCGCGAGCGTGTTCACGCCGCCCCACACCGCCACCCAGAGCGGACGCGGATCCGGAGATTGAAGCGCCGCGATAATCGCGCGAGAGCCCGACGAGTCCCGCCCGTCGCCGATTGCAGCAACGCCGGCCTGCGGCTGGCCTTCGGCTACGAGCGACTGCAGGTGCTCGACCGTCGGATAACCTAGCTCGTGCAGCAACAGGTTATCGCGCACTTCTCCGTAGGTATCGATGATGCGCCTGATCGAATCCGCATGAAGCGTCCGGGGCTTGTGCACCGAAGTGGTGGCAACCAAGCCCGTGAGATCGATCTGATTCGAGTAAAGCAGCAGCCGGATGAGCGATTGAGCGTCATCCGGATCCGCTTCGATATCCGTCAGCACCAGCAATCGCTGCTTCGGCCCGATCGCCGCGTCTTCTGGCGATTTTGCCTCTGTCGCAAGCGTCGCGAGCGGGCCGAGTAGCGCCGCGCTCGCGCCAAGGAAACAGCACCGGCGAAACAGCCGAAGAGGCTTCAAAGCGAGACTTCTTCCCAGCGAAAACACGTGCCTTCCTTACGACCGGGAGCCGCGCCGGGCGAGTCCGCCTTCGTAAGTCCTCCGCTCCTCGGTTCCGCGTGAACATGCCGATGCGTGACGAGCGACAACAACATGACTTCGTCGCGCATCATGTCCTGCCATTGAAAACTCGACGCCGTCTCGTCCGGCGACTTCAGCAGCCGCACATCACCCATGCCGCCGACGCCAGTCACCGTAACGAAGCCGCTGCCATCCGCCGCCTCGAGCGCCACCCGACCCAGCCCGCGATCGATCACGCGGAAATGCGCAGCGGGCGTCGATGCCGATGGCGCGCCGAGCGGCACCGGACGAAGCATGCCATTCCACGCCACGAGGCGGGTGTCATCGGCCAGGCTGGTCAGCGTGATCGTCTTGCCGATCGGAATGCGATCGCCGCGCCCGTTTACCTGGGGCTCGACCACGGTGAAGCGATCGAAATCCGCGTGCCCGCCCGGCCGCCCGCTGGTGTTGTAGGCAAAAAGCGAATATCGCACGCCCTGGAAGGTCTTGAGCTGAAACACCATCGTGAACGCCTGGCCGAGCGGCACGAAGGTCGCGCCGTCCGTGCTGTAGCTGAACGTCGCCTGCTCCGACATGAAGTCGCAGGCGGCGCGCAACCACACGCGAGTCGCCCCCTGCGGCAGCGGAGCCGTCGCGGTTTCGCCCGTGCGCTCGTCGAATTGCGCGATCGTCACTCCCGTTTCGTTGCGCGTGACCCCGATCCAGGCATACGGATGATTGAGCAACGCCAATCCAGCCACGTCGCCCGGCTTCAATCCCGTAACGTCGAGTTCCGCGGTCGGTATCGACTCCGGCCCTACGGCTCGCTGCGTCAGCGTATTTCTCGCCGTCCAGAAATTCTTCGCCGGCTGCGTCTGCAAACGCAGGAAACCCGCGCGCGCTCCGAGCGACCACTTCGAGTCCTCGGGCACGTGATTCCATTGCCAGACGGGATTCAATTTCGGCCCGTTAAACTCGTCGTCGCGCGCGTAAGGTGCGCTCCGCTCCGACGGTGTGTCCGTCTTCGGTTTCACCCAGGTTCGCGGCGTGCGCAGCAGATTTCCGGGCAGACCGAAATAGGGCCAGCCGTCTTTCCATGTCACCGGCGACAGGCAGGTGAGCCGCCCGATGGAGTTGTGGTCCATCATCGAAAAACCCCACCACTCGCCCGCGGGCGTCTGCACGATGCCACCCTGGTGCATCGGAATCGCGCCCGTCTGTTCCCGCTGCGGCGGCACGAGTTCGAATCCTGGCTCGCCGCGCCCCATCCCACGCAGGCGCCACCCATTGCCTTCACCGAAGGTTTCCTCTGCGCTGATGGTCGTGATTTCGTAAGGCCCTTCAGGACGATCGGCGCGCGCGCACACCATGTAGCCCACCGGATTGTAGTTCGCGCTGATAATGTAGTAGCGGCCGTCGATCTTGTAGAAATGCGCGCCCTCGCCCATCCCGCTGCCTTTCGGAATCAGCGTGCGTTGCGTCTCTTTCTTGATGTCACTCAGGTCCGGCTTCATCTCGGCGAACTGCAGGCCATCGTATCCCCAAACTACATACACCTTGCCGTCGTCATCGAAGAGCACCGAGAGGTCGTGCAGCGAGCTGTCCAACTCCTGGTGTTTCCAGGGTCCCGCAGGATTCGTGGCGGTGAAATGCTGCGTCTTTCGGCGGTTCACATTCGTGAAGATGTGAAAGGTTCCGTCGTGATACCGAAAGCACGGCGCCCAGATGCCCTGCCCGTAAATCTCACCTTCCTCCAACCGGAATTCGGGACCGAGATCGAGTTTCTCGACGGCGTAGGACATCAGCCGCCAGTTCACGAGATCGCGCGAATGCAACACCGGCAGCCCGGGCATCGTGTGCATCGTCGTGCCCGTCAGATAAAAATCGTCGCCGACACGAATCAGGTCCGGATCGGAAAATTCGTCGAAAAAGAGCGGATTCGTGAAGGTGCCGTTACCGTTGTCCGCGGTCCAGGTGCCCGGCGTCGGTGCCGCCGCGAACGACGTGGAGATCAGGGCGACAAAACTTAGCAGCAGGAGGCGACATTTCGTGATCAGGGACATGAGAATTTTGAACGGGGTAAAGGGGTTGCGCGGCGGACTCCACCAAGGCGGTGATGGGGCGGCGATTATGTAGGGTAAGGAAATCCGCCTGGCTCAAGCTGTCATTGGATATAGTTGCAGCTATTTCACGGGACAGACGGTCGCTTTACGTTCCACCATCCGTGCAACTGACACCTTCGTGAAGCCCAGACTCGTTCAAACGATGTTCGCGCAGCTGAGCCCCGTTCGATCCCTTTGCCTGTTCGGCGGATTGCTGTTTCTCGTCGCCGGCTGCTCGCGCGACGATGCGACACCTTCGCTCGCTCCCACGCGGTCCACGCCGAAGATCGATCCAAATCTCACCTTCGTCCCAACGCCGCTCGGCGCGCCGGCCTCCGATTTTGGCCGGCCGATGGTCACTCACGTGAACATCGTCGATCTCGACCGCGATGGTTTGCCCGACGTGCTGTATTGCGATGCCCGCCTCAACACCGTGCGCTGGATTCACCAATCGCCTCGAGGCATTTTCAACGAACACATCATCGCTGAAAACATCGCCGGCCCCGCGCACGTGGAAGCCGCCGATCTCAATGGCACCGGTCGGCTTGACGTGCTGGTCGCGAGCATGGGGCAAATTCTTCCCAACAACGATCGCATCGGCGCCGTCATCGTGCTCGAGAATCTCGACAATCAGCGCTTTCACCGTCGCGTGCTGCTCGAAAACACGGCGCGCGTCACCGATGTCCGGGCCGCCAATCTTCACGCGCACGCCGATGGTCGCCTCGATCTCATCGTCGGCCAGTTTGGCGGCGTGCAGGGCGAGACACGGGTCATGAAAAACGAGGGCGACTGGCAATTCACCAGCCGCGTCGTCAACGTGCTCTCCGGCTGTGTGAACGTTCCCGTGGCTGACTTTAACGGCGACGGCGTCCCTGACTTCGCCGCATTGATTTCGCAGGAGTGGGAGGAAGTTCACTTGTTTCTCAACCGCGGCCCGGGACAACTCCAGGAATCGATCGTGTGGGGTTCCACCAACGAGGATTACGGCAGCAGCGGTCTCGCCGTCGCCGATGTTAACCGCGACGGAAAACCCGACCTGATCTACACCAACGGCGACGGTTTCGACTACGCCATGCAGGCGCCGCGCCGCTGGCACGGCATGCAATGGCTGGAAAATCGCGGTAACGGCTTCTTCAAGTTCCACCGCGTCGGCGATTTTCCCGGCGCTTACGGTCCGAACGCCGCGGATCTCAACGGCGATGGGACCATCGATCTCCTCGCCGTGAGTTGTCTCGCCGACTGGAGCGATCCGAAATCGGTTTCGATGATGGCTTGGTTGAACGACGGCGATGGAAACTTTACTCCGGTCGTCCTCGCCCACCGGCCCATTCAGCTCGTCACCGCCGCGGTGGGCGACCTCGACGGCGACAATATTCCTGAAATCGTGACCGGCGGTTTCCACGGCCTTCCGCCTTTCGAGGAAACCAGCAACATCACCCTGTGGCGAAGACAGTGAAACGAGAATCTCCCGTATCCGCAGTGCCACGACAGAAGCGTCGAGCGTTTCTCCTGCTCGGCGGCGCGGGCCTCCTCGTTGCCTTCGGTGGCATCGCAACGTGGACGTGGCACGAACGCCCCTCCGCAGCGGCGGTGAGCGAGGCGTTGCCTGCCCGTCCCCCACTCGCGCCGCACGCCGAGATTCTGGGACGCCGGCTAACCGAGGCAGAAGAAAAAGCCCGGAAGTCCGCGACTGCGATCGACGGGATGATCGAACTCGGCCGGCTGTATCACGCCAACGACTTCATCCCGGAAGCGGACGCGTGCTGGCAGTGGTTGAAGAACCGGCAACCGCGAGAAGCGAAATGGACCTACTATCTCGCAGATCTTCGTCGCATGGAGAGCGACTACGCAGGAAACGTCGCATTGCTCGAAGCAACGCTCGCCCTCGCCCCCGATTACTCGCCCGCACATCTGCAGCTCGCGAATCTCGCGTTCAAGTCCGGCGATCTCGAAACCGCTGGTCGATACTACCGTGATCGGCTGAAGGCGCTGCCGCAGGATCCCTACGCGCGACTCGGACAGGCGCGGATTGCGTTGCAACAAGGACAACCCAACGAAGCGAAGCGTCTGCTCGAAGAGCTGTTGAAGGACTCGCCGCATTTTTCCAGCGGTCACAATCTCTATGCCGAACTTCTCGCCACCGCCGGCGACGAAGCCGGCGCCAACCGCCATCGCTGGCTCGGTCGGGAAACGCTGCGCTACCGCGAACCGGACGATCCGTGGCTCGATGAGCTGCGAGCGTGGTGTTACGACTACGATCGTCTCTGCGTGTTCGGCACCGTCGAACTGCAAACGGAACAGCTCGACCAGGCAGTCACGTGGTTCGAACGTGCCATCGAGATCCAACCCAACCGTTCCGAGGCCTACGAGTTGCTGGCCAGCGTGTATTTGAAAAAGAATGACGCCGCGCGGACGGTTCGTCTGCTGGACAACGCGCTGCCTCGCATTGAACGCACGAAGTCGGCGGGAGTTTTCGCGTTGCTGAGCCAGGCTCATCGCCAGTTGAAACGGCCGGCCGACGCGTTGCGCGTGGCCCAACAGGGCATCGATCAAATCGGCTCCCGGCCCGAACTTCTCGCTGAGCTTGCTTCGTCGCTCGCCGATGCCGGCCGGCACGAGGAAGCCGTGCAACGTTGGCAGGAGGCCCTCGCGAAAAGTCCCGGCGATGCCGGCATGAATTTCAATCTGGCGAAATCGTTTCTCGTTCTCCGCCGGCTCGACGACGCCCTCGCGGCGCTCGATCGCTCGCTCACGCTTCGCCCCACTTACCTGCCCACGCTGCTCTTGCGGGGCGAGATCGAGCTACAGGCAAATCACCTGGATGCGGCGGAAAAATACCTGCGACCGGCCTTCGAATTCCATCCCGAGGACCCTCAAACCCGGCGGCTGCTGGCCCGCTGGCATTTGCAACGAGGCGCCGCGGCCGAGGCGCGCCGCGACACCGACGCCGCCGAACAGAATTATCGCGACGGCCTCGGGCTTGACGCGAACCAGCCTGAACTGCTCGTCCGGCTCGGACTGCTTTATTTGCTTACTCAACGCGCCACCGAGGCGATCGAGCCGCTCGCGTCGTTTCATCGGCTGCAGCCGGAGAGCGCTCCCGGCTGTCTCTTCTTGGGACAAGCTTACGCGGCGACGAACCAACGCGAAAAAGCCCGCGAAGTCCTGACGAAAGGCGAACAACTCGCCGACCGCGCCGGCAACACGAGGATCGCGAACGAATGCCGCGCACTGCTGCAGCGCTTATAACCGACACGGCGGCAGGCTTTATGCCTGCCGCCTTCGACCCGAAACTTACTCGAACAGCACCGCGCCGCCATTCGGCGCCAGCGTCAGTTTGATTTTCCCGTCCGCGGCGACCGTCACCTTTTTCGTCGCCGCCTCGCGGCCGTCCGCTTGGTCGTGAATCAACGTCAGCGTGCGGCCCGCGAGGAACGGAATCGAAAGCGCGAGTTCCTTCCGCGTGTTTTCGCCATTGGTTGCGGCCACATACCACGTATCGCCGCTGCGCCGCGCGAGCGCGACGTCCCGACCGGGGTAACCCGCCAGATAGCGAACGTCGTCCCAGCCAGCAGGAACACGTTTCAGAAAATCGATCACGAACGCGGGTTGTTCATCGAGATTGTTGGGCGTCAATCCGACGTGCTGCAGCGGCGACTGGTAGAGCACCATCGTCGCGAGCTGAAACGCATCCGTCGTCCGTCGCAGATTGCCCTTGTCCGCCTCGCGGTGAAACCGCGCGTTCAACACCAGCGGACCGTAGTCCATTGCCGACACGGGGTTTCTGACCAAGGAAAAGATCGTGCTGTTGAACGCCTCCTGGTCGGCGAAGCCTTGCGAGAAAATCAGGTTCTCCGAGGCCGTCACCGCTTCGCTCGTCATGTGATTTGGATACATGCGTTCCCAGCCGCGCGGCAGCGTCGCGCCGTGGAAATTGAGCATCAACCCGTGCGCATTGGCGTCGGTGAGGATGTCTTCGTAGAGCTTCATCGTCACCTGCTTGTCGCCGCCGAAGAAATCGACCTTCAGGCCCTTCACCCCGATGGATTTCAGCCACGCCATCTCACGCTGGCGGGCGGGCGCGCTGTCCATGAGATTGCGCGGGGTTTGCGGCGCGTCGTTCCAGGCGCCGTTCGAGTTATACCAGAGCAGCACGTCCACCTTCTTGGAACGAGCATCGGCGACGAGTTCAGCGAGTTTTTCGCGGCCGAGATTCGTGTCCCACATCGCGTCGATGAGGATGTATTCGTAGCCCATCTTCGCGGCGAGATCGATGAACGTGCGCTGGTCGGCTTCGTTCATGCTGTCATCCTGCCACACCAGCCAGCTCCAGGTCGCGCGGCCGGGCCGATACGATTGCGATGCTTCGTAGAGCGGCTTCACGACGTCGGTCGCGACGGTGCTTTCGACGATCGGCGCGAGCGTGCGGCCAATCGTGAGCGTTCGCCACGGCGTCAACAACGGCAGCGCCGCCGACACCGTCGCATCGCCCACGCCCGCATTTTCTTCCGCCTCGGGAAACGCGATGGGATATAAACCCGCCGCAGTGGGCTCGCCCAGACGCGACCCCACGTAGTGGCTAGACACACCGGTTTCAGAAACAAGCACCCAGCCATCGTCGCCAATCCGAAATAGCGCCGGAAACGTGAAGCCGAGACCGTGCGGCGACTTCGTTCCAACGGGAACATCGATTTTGTAGGCTTCTTCGTAGCTCGGTTTCGAAGCCTTCCATCCCCCGCCCCACGGCACCTGATGCGTCACAAACGCGGTCGCTTTCGCCGGCAGATCGAAACCGGTCCGCTCGCGTTGAATCACGATCCGTTGTTTCTCGCCCCCCGAAATGCGGTAAGCGAACGCCACGTCGCGATCGCTCACGCGGAAGATCACTTCGAGATGATCGCCGTTCACATTTGTGAAACGCGCCGTGAGTTCATTGGCGCGGTAATGCACGTCGCGCACCTTGCCGTGCGGCAGCGTGTAGCGCTCGTCGATCTTAGCCGTGGAGACTTCGCCGGGCTTCAATCCTTCCGCGAAACTGCCGATACTCGTTTCCAAACCGAGCGGGGACGGCTCGAGGATCGTGCGGCCTTCGTGGGTGACTTGATAGGAGAGCGCGCCGGCTTCGAGAGTCAGCGCAACGGCGAGGGTGCCGTCGGGACTGGCGATCTGCTGCGCGCGCAGCGAAAGGCCGAGAGTCAGGGCCAGGATAAGAACGAGAGGATGTTTCATGTGGGTAAACGGCTTTGCGCGTAGTGTGATTTCAGATACGGATCGGTCAACGCGTGGAGAGGGCGAAAACGGTCGCGATGTCGCTGACGGCATCGCGCGGAGCATCGATGACGAGCGAATCGTCGGACTGGACCCAGGTGGGTTTTTCAGCCGAACCGAGCCGGGTCACCTGCTTGATCGGCCGGTCAAGCAGGCCGGTCTTCGTCCCGAGAGATTTGAGATGAATCGCCGCGGTGGGCGGGCCCATGATAAAAACATAAAGCATGTCGCCTTTGGTCGTGAATCGCACGTCTTCGGCGGTGAACGGCTTGCTTTTTCCTTCGTTGAACCCCTGCCCCTGCAACGGTGCGTTGCTCGCCATTTGCGGCCCCTCGCCCAGCACTTTCCACGGGCGCGTTCCGTGGATAGCCTCCTGATTCACTTCCATCCAAGCCGCGATGCCTTCGACGATCGCGAGGGCGTCGGCGTCAGGCGTGCCATCGCCGCGCAGCGGCACACTGAGGAGGAGATTGCCATTCTTGCTGACGACATCGATCAGGGTGTGCACGACGGTTTTCGCGGTCTTGTAACCGTGCTGGTCGAACAGACTCTGCTGGTAGTGCCAGTTGCCGAGACAGGTGTCGGTCTGGAATGGATGCGGCTCGATCTCGTGGCTGACGCCTCGCTCGATGTTCCACGCCATGCACCGACGCTGCTCCGCGTCGAGGATCTTGTTGAACATCACACCGTCGTCGCCGGGCTCGCGCCACTGGTTGCTTCGGTTGTAGAAATGCGCGGCGATCTTCAGGCCCGCATCGCTCACCGGCCAGAGCGGCAGCGCGGTATCGTCGAAATAGATCAGGTCCGGCTGGTAGCGGTCGATGAGGTCGATCGTGCGATTGTAGAATTTCTCGCAATACGCCTGGTCGGGCGGCGTGACACCATCGCCCCAATCCCAGCGGCTATGAATCTTGAGCGGCTCGGCAAAATCGGGAGCCGCTGCGTGGCGCTGCTCGTAAAGCTCCTGCGGATCGAGCCCCTCCCACCAAGTGCCTTTCCCGTCCGCGGCGGTGAGTTTCCCGTCGTAGGGCACGCCAGCCAGCGGGCCAGTTTTATCGGCACCTTGCGACGGTTCATACCAACTCCACGCGTGCGCCGCGTGAACGGAAACGCCGAACTTCAGGCCGTTGGCGCGCGCGGCTTTTGCCCAGCCGGCGATGATGTCTTTCTTCGGGCCGACGCGGACAGAGTTCCATGACTGATATTTCGAATCCCAGAGGTCGAGGTTGTCATGATGGTTCGCCAAGGCGAAAAAGTATTTCGCTCCGGCGCGCTTGTAGAGAGCGACGAGTTTCTCCGGATCCCAGTTCTCGGCTTTCCAGCGGTGAATGACATCTTTGAAACCCGCCTTCGAAGGATGGCCATATTTCTCGCGATGGAAGGCGGTGACATTGGGTCCCCACGCGGGCCCGTCTTCGAAATACAGATGGCGGGCATACCAGTCGCCCATCCCCGGTTCGCACTGCGGCCCCCAGTGAGCCCAGATGCCAAACTTCGCGTCGCGAAACCACTCGGGCACTTGATATTGTTTCAACGAGTCCCAGCTGGGCGCGAACTTGCCCTCCGCCATCGGTTGCGCGGCGGTGCTGACGATCACGGTCGGGACGGCGTCGCTGGGAATCTGCGCGGATGCGATGACGGATGCTGCGAGTCCCGCGAAAGAGAGAAGAATGCGTTTCATGACCGAAGGGAGGGAAGAACCGCCGGGCGGCAGCCCGACTCCAGGATGAGATGAGCGGAAGCCAGCGTGAATCACGGCCAGCCAAGGACGATTTACGGCGGCCGCTCCGCGTGTTTTGCGGCGACATCCGGCCGACGGTTGCGCGAAGGCGTTACTCGTTGATTCGCTTCGTAGAAAAGAACGCTCAGCGGAAAATCCGCTGGGCAAAATGGTAGAGGTTGCTCGCCCAATGGGCAGGATCGTGACCGAAATCATCGACGTTCCAGAGATGCGGCACGTCGTGTTCTTTTAGATAGCGGTGCACGCCCTGGGAGAAATTGATGAGGCCGTCCTTGTTGCCGCACGAGAGATAAAGCAGCTTCAGCTTCTCGCGCGCAGCAGCAGGATCGGGGACCAGTTGCTCCGGCGGCCTGGTGTTCGGCGCCGCCGAGAACGCCCCGATCCACGCAAACGTATCCAAATGGCCGAGACCGAAGTTAAGCGTCTGGCCGCCGCCCATTGACAATCCCGCGAGTGCGCGGCGCTCGCGATCGGTAAACGCCGCATACTTCGCCTCGATCGACGGGATCAGATGGTCGAACAAGTCGCGCTCGAACGCAGCGAAACCCGCGACGTTCTCCGGGGCGAAGATGCGGTCGTTGGGCGGTGTGCGGTCGTTGGGCACGGCGCGGCCGTTTGGCATCACGACGATCATCGGCGGGGCTTTTCCGTCGGCGATCAGGTTGTCGAGCAGTGCGTCCGGTGTGGCGAAGCGAATCCACTCGGTTTCGTCGCCGCCGATGCCGTGGAGCAAATAAAGCACCGGATACCGTTTTTCGTCCGAGTATCCTGGAGGCAGATACACGTGCGCCTTTCGGCGTGTGCCGGTCACCTTGGAATCGTATTCGAACACTTCGATGCGCCCGGCAGGCACATCGGCGCGGCGCTGATTGAAGCCCGCCGGCGCGTCGGGAAACGCGCGGACGTCGTCGGCCGCGAGTTCGATGGGTCGCGCGAAATTCGCGCGAGCCCGTTCCGGCGAAGCCTCCTCCGGCTTCTCCTGGGCCGGCAACGCGACGACCGCAACGCCCAGGACAACAGCAGCGACTCCGAAAGATGAAAGCTTGCTCATGATGCGGCGCGGGCCGGCGCAAAGATTACTTGAAGAAAAGCTGCAGGGTCTCCGCGAGATAGTGCCGGGCGTTCATCCAGGTGTGACCGCCCTCGGTGATCAGCGTTTGGTGCTTGAGCCCGCGTTCCTTGACGAAGCCGTTGAAGGCGGTGGCCTGCTGGTAGAGGAAGTCGTCGCGGCCGACGCCGAGCCAGAGAAGCTTGAGTTGCTGATTGGTTTTCTCCGGTTGCGAAAACACCTCCGGGAAGTGCGTCTGGCAGACCTCGGGGGTGAGATAAGCGGCGTAGGACGCGATCCAGGCGAATTTGTCGAAATGACTGAACGCCGTGAACAACGACTGGCCGCCGCCGCGGGAGAATCCGGCGATCGCGCGATGTTCGCGATCCGCGACGACGCGATAGTTGGCTTCGACAAATGGCACCACGTTCGTGAGCAATTCGTCGCCAAAAGTCCGATACATGCCCGCAACCTGCGGCGTGTCGGGCCGCGGCATGCCCATCATCATGTTGCCATAGGGCATCACGACGATCATCGGCACGGCCTTCTTTTGCGCGATGAGGTTATCGAGGATGAAGTTCATGCGGCCGGCGCGGAACCAGGTTTCCTCGGTGTCGGTGGTGCCGCTCACGAGATACAGCACGGGATACTTCTGCGTGCCTTCGCGATAGCCAGGCGGCGTGTAGATCACGAGCGGCCGCATACGGTTCAGCGTTTTCGATTCGTAGAACGAATACGTCAGCTCGCCATGGGGCACGTTTTGCGCGGCGTGCAGCGACGGTTGATCGCCGGGAATATCGACAAGGCTCGGCTTGAAACGCTCGTTCGGGAAAACGTCCTGGTTCGACGGGTCGGGCACCCCGACGCCATCAACGACGAAGTTGTAGGGATAAAGGTTCGGTTCGACCGGCCCCACGGTGATGCTCCACACCCCCGCGTCGTCCTTTTTCATCGGCTGGTTCCCTCTCAGAAACTGGCCGCTGAGTTCGACCTTCTGCGCATCGGGGGCGCGAAGAGTGAACGTCACCGTGCGATCGGCGTGAACCACCGGGGATTGGATCGGCGGCGTGCGACTCGGCTGGGCCAAAGCGACGGCGGCGACCGCGCCGATGAGCGCGCAGCTGGAACGACGAAGGAGTGCGGAGATCATGAGGTCAGTTCGAAGCGACGGGCTTGTTCTTATCGTTCACGGAATCCGCGATGAGCGTCGCGACGCCACGCGGGTCCTCCTCTTGCGCGACGTGTCCGCCGGGGAACGTGCGGACGGTCCAGCCGCGCGATTCGGCGCGCTGCCAGCTCTTGTCGGTCTTCGCGCGTTCTTCCACGGATTTGTCCTTCGGCACGAACGCGACGTAAGTGACGTTCAGCTTCTTCGCAGCGGGGTTCTTGTAGGAGACCGGCTGGTTGAAGCACTTGATGGAATGTTTCACGTTGTGCGGCGGCTTGGCGTCGGCACCCACCCACGGAACTTGCATGAAGCCATCCTTGAAACGGTCGTTGTCGATCGGACCGCGATTGCCGAACATATCCCACAGCGATTGGCCGTCGTCGGGCACCGCGGCATCGAGGAAGACGACGTGTTTGATCCGCTCAGGCACGCGATCCATCACGCCGGTGACGACCATGCCGCCGTAGCTGTGCCCGGTAAGCACGATGTCGTGCAGATCTTCGAAGAGGATCAGGTTCACGACGTCGTTGATGTGCGTCTGCAGGTCGACGTCCGGGCTGTTGAGGTGCATGCGCTCGCCGAGACCGGTGAGCGTCGCGCGATAAACCGTGTGGCCGTCCGCCAGCAGATGATTGCCGGTGCGCTTCCATTCCCAGCCGCCCGCGGTGGCGCCGTGGACGAGAACGAAGGTGTGCTTCTCCTTCGTATCCGCCGCGTGGAGACCAATCGCAGCGAACAGACTGACGCACAGGAGTGTGAGGAGGGATGTTTTCATGGGGATCGAAGAAAAATGAGGTGTTGCCGAGGCGCGGAACGTCAGCGGAAGAGTCGCTTGGCCAGTTCGCGAAGGTTGCGGCGCTCCGTGAGCCAGACGTGGCCGGTGCCTTCCGAGGTGTAATATTCATGCTTGATGCCCAACCGGACGAGGCTCTCGTGAAAACCGGTCAGAGTCGGCATCATGCGCTCAGGTTCCGCCGTGCCGTGGCCGACAAAGACGAGTTTCATCTTCTTGTTGAACGCATCCGGATCGGCGAAAACGCCGTTGAAATAAGTCTTGGGATCGATCGGCCCTGCGCCGAAGCCCACCGTGCCGCTCAGGCCTCCGATCGACGCAAATGTATCCAGATTTTGGAGCGCGATCGTGAACGCCTGCATGCCGCCCATGGAAAAGCCGGCGATGGCCCGGTGCTCACGATTCGGAATCGTGCGATAGGTCGCGTCGACGAGCGGAATCACATCTTTCAGGAAAACTTCTTCCAACGTCTCGAAACGCTGCATGACCCGTTGCCCGAATTCGGTCGGGGTGATGTCCTGCGCGAACACGCCGGGGCCAAACGGAACATCGGCCTCTCCGGGTTTCTTCGCATACCCGCGCTCCATCACGATCAACATCGGCTTCGCGCTCCCGGCGGCGATCATGTTGTCCATGATTTGCGCGACCCGCCCCTGGATCGGCCATGCGCGTTCGTCCTCGCCCCCGCCGTGCTGAAGGTAGAGCACCGGATAACGCGTGCTTGGATTCGAATCGTATCCGGGGGGCGTGTAGATGAAGAAACGACGCGGACCCTCGGTGACTTTGGAGTGATACCAACGCTGGCGCACCTCGCCGTGCGGCACATCTTTCGCCTGGTAATAATCGCCTTCGTTGCCGGCCTCCGGAACTTCGAGGCCACTTGTCTGCTTGCCGGCGCCGTAGAAGGTCTCGCTGCCCGGGTCGTTTACCCGAACGCCGTCGATCACGAGCCAGTAGTAATGAAAGCCGGGCACCTGCGGATCCGTCGTCACCGTCCAGAATCCCTCGGCGTCACGGGTGGCGTCGTAGGTTTTGTCGGTGTGAAATTGGACGGTTTTCGCGTCGGGCGCTTTGATCCCGAAAACCACGCGGTTGTCGGGCAACAGGCGCGGATACGCCGCGCCCGGGACATTCGTGGTCGCAGGCACGCCGGGCAGTTCGGCGGCCGAGCCGGCGCTAATGAACAGACCGGTGCAAACGACAAACGAGAGCAGCGCGCGGCGCATCGAAAAGGCAGACAAGTGCATGGGGGCGTCCGGGTTGGGGTGAGACGATCGAGGGGAACGCAATCAAGGCGCGCCTCCGAGACGGCGAAAGAACTTCCCCGCCTAACCGTAATGGACCGGCAAACGCACTCGCGCCGGTCCCCGGCCCGCCTCACTTCAACGGGATCTCGATCAACGCGACCGACTGCCGAAGTAGTGAGAACTCGAATACGGCCGATCCGTCGGACTGCGTGGAGGGCGCCAACGCCGCGGACTTCAGCGTCGCGGCGTCGTGCAGGATCGCCACGTGTTTCGGCAGCGGCGCCTGCGGCTCGCCGAGCGCGCGCCAGGCGGTGAAAGCGTTGGCGTTGTGCTCATCGACGCGCGTGACCGTGACCGCCTCCAGATCGTGTCGGGCGGAAAGTCCATCAACGCGGAGCCTCACCGGCGTCGGCTCGTCGAAACCGTCGGCGACATCGTGATAGTTCCACACCAGAATACGCAGCGCGCCGTCCTCACTCCGCGTTCCAACGATGCCGACATCCGGCGCGCCGCGCACACTGCGTGCAATAATGTCCGGGGAAGGAATCATTCCGGTCGAAGTCGACTCGACCCGGGTGCGGCCCAGTTTCGCGAAGAGTTTGAAGGCGTTAAAAACAGGAAGCGCGACTTCGTTGGTCGTGAGCGCGCGCAGGCCGTTGAACCACGGTTGATCGTGAAAGGTGAACGCCCACGAAACCGCGCCCTGCAAGTTGCCGCCGTGACTCGCGACGAGATCCTGCTTCCGCATAAACGACGCCGCCGTGTAGGAGGCAAACTGCGACGTGCGGCGATAGTCGCGTTGCGGATCGAGCGTCGATGGGCAGCCAGCGCAGCCTTCAGGATCGGACTCGCCGATGTAAACCGGCAGCTGCGCGTATTCTGGAAAACGCGCGATAATCGTGCTGTAGGTATCGATCGTTTTCAGGTGATTTCGCAGGTCCATCTCGACGCGCTGCTTGTCGTCGAGCCGGGTCAGCCCCTTCGCGTGATAGGCGACGAAATCGAGCGGCGCGCCGACAGCGCCGGTGGCAGCGTTGCGGCCGGAGCGGCAATGCTCGAGAAACGCGATCATGAACTCGTCGCCTTTCTTCCAGGCGGGATCGGTCGTGTGCGGCGCACCGACACGCGCTTCCGGCACCACTTTTTTCACCGCGGCCGAGAAGTGATCGAAGAGGCGACAATACTCCTCGACCGTCCCTTTGAAGTAAGGCGATTCGGGCTCATTCCACAGTTCCCACAACCACGACGCCACCGCGCTCCGGCCGTAACGTTCCACGCAGTGGCTCACCCACGCCTCGATGAACGTCTGCCACTTCCGATAATCCTTGGGCGGATAATACGCGCCGCCCGACAAAATGTCGTTCGAGGGCAACCCGCGCTTGGTCAGCGTCGGCGTATAGGGCTCGGGCTTCGACGACAAAGCCTGCGGCATGAAACTCGCCTGCACGAAGGGCTCGATCCCCGGCCGCGTCAGTTCGTCCATGATCGCGTCGACGATCTTCCAGTTGTAAACGGGGTTTCCCGCGGCGTCCTCGGTGTAAACATTCGTGCTCGACCACTTCAGCGCGAGGGTGCCGTCGCCACTCGTATGCAAATGATGGACCCGAATTCGGACGGGTTCCGTTTCGCTGAGGCGGTTGAGCTCGCCGAGCAGATGCTTGCCCTCGCGCGTGAGCGTCGTGAGCGCTTCATCGTAGCCGAAATAGTTCCAGATCGGCCGAAGCTCGGTGGTGGGACGATCGGCCCGCACGGTCATTTCAACCGCGGGGTCGTTCGCAAAAACGGGAGCGCAAAGCGCGACGAGCCCAAGGGGGCAAAGCAACGATTTTAAGGAGATCATGAGGCGCGGGGGCGGAGTTGAAAAGACGCCATGAACAGCGTCGGGGGTGAGACGATGCTACGCGCATTTCCGTCAATCCGCTAGGATCGATGCGGCGGAAAATTGTATATTTCCGACGCGTCCCCTACGGCGACGTGCTGGCTTGGAATCGCTTCCGATACGCCAGCGGGCTGGTCTCGAACACGGTGCGAAAATGGCGGATGAAACTGCTGTGATCGTAAAACCCGCATTCCTGCGCGATGTCCGTGATCGGTCGGTCAGTGTAGCGCAGGCGATCGCTGGCAATCAGCACCCGCAAGCGGACCACAAACTGCCGCGGACTCATGCGAAACGTGGCGTGGAATCGCCTTTCCAACTGCCGTTGTGACAACCCGATGCTGCGCGCGAGCGCGGGGATCGAGACGGAACTCGCATAGTTTGCGCGGATCCGTTTCACGAGGTCGAGCACCGGGTCCTGTGAGCTGTTGAGCAGGTCTTCATAGCTTTGCACCGTGCCGCAAATCCCACACACGCGTCCGCTCCGGTCGAAGAGCGGAATCTTTTGCGTGATAAACCACTCGGGCAGCCGCTCGCGCGTCGGAAACAATTCCACCAGATTGAGCAACGGAGCGCCCGTCGAGAGCACGATACGATCGTCCGCCAGGAACTTCCGCGCCATGTAAGCGGGGAAAAGCTCGTCGTCGGTGCGGCCTTGCAGTTCCTCCGTCGTCCGCACACCGCAGTGATGTGCGAATTCGAGATTGCCGGTGACGATCCGCGACTCGCGGTCCTTCACGAAATAGATCAGATCGGGAATGTAGTCGAAGAGCTGGTTGACCGATCGGGCGGGATCCAGCCGGGAGAACCACGTGCGCAAATTCATGGTGTCGAAAAAATACAATTATGGGCCCACTCGATACAATCTGACGGAGCTGAAATCCGATAGATTCATCGTGCCTTGAAATCCCTCGGCCGCGGCTTGCCTTTCCGGCCGCCGTGCTCCCCTTCCATCCCCCTCTTTGCGTCATGCACTTTGGTGTCAGCACTTGGCTTTGGACCTCTCCTTTCGACGGACGCGATGTGTCGCTCCTTCATCGGATCGCGAAACTCGGTTTCAATTTCGTCGAAATTCCTGTCGAAGATCCCGCAAACGTCGATGTCGCCGCCATCAAGCGCGCGCTCGACGAAACGGGACTGCGTGCGATCGTCTGCGCGGCCGTGGTCGGCGATCGCGATCTCTCGAGTGCGGATTCCGCCAAGGTCGAAACCGCCATCGATTATCTGACCGCGTGTTGCCGCCTCGCGCAAACCTGGGGGAGTCCGGTGGTGGTCGGTCCGCTTTACGCACCGGTGGCGAAACGTCGCCTGCCAACCGAAGAAGAGCGCCGCGCCGAATGGAATCGCTCCGCCGACAACCTGCGCCGCATGGCCGGGATCGCCGCGGGTTTCGGCATCCGTCTCGGACTCGAACCGCTCAACCGCTTCGAAACCGACATGGTGAACACCGCCGCCGATGCGATGCGCTTGGTGAACGACATCGGCAGCCCGCACGTCGGACTTTCGCTCGATAGTTTTCACATGAACATCGAGGAGGTCGACTTCTGCCGCGCGATCGAAGCCGCCGGCGAGCGCCTCCTCCATCTGCAGGTTTCCGACAGCCATCGCGGCGTCCCCGGCGACGGCAACAGCGATTGGGCCGGACTGCGCGAGGGCCTGCGCCGGATCGGCTACGATGGCGCGGTTTCGATTGAGAGCTTCTCTCCCGACAGCTCCAGCCTCGCCGACGCCGTGTGCATTTTCCGGCGCTTCGCCGAAACGCAGGATGTTTTCGCGGAAAGAGGATTGAACTTCCTCCGCCGCTGGCACGCCGAATCCAAATAATCACTACAGCTACCGCTTCCCATGTTTTCCGCTCCGCTTCTTTCCTCCCGTTTTTCCCGTCTCGTTCTCGCGTTCTGCCTCCTCAGCCCGCTCGTGATTTCTGCCCAGAAATCCGGCGATGATGGCGTGATCGACGTGTTGTTCCTGGGCCATGACCAACGCGAGGGCCGCGGCTACCATCTGTCGCACGTTTTCGCGCCCATGCTCAGTCAGTCGCTGGGCCGCGAAAAAATCCGCCTGCGTTACGAGGAGGACGTATCGGTGCTGAATCCTGACGATCTCGCGAAGACCGACGTGCTCCTGATCTATGCGAATCATCGGACGCTCAGTCCGGACCAGGAAAAAGCGCTCCTCGACTTCGTGAACAACGGCGGCGGATTTGTGCCGGTGCACTCCGCGAGCGCGTGCTTCGGACATTCGAAAGCTTACGTCGATCTCGTCGGCGCGCGGTTCAAGAGCCACGGGCTCGAGGCCTTCACCACGCGCATCGCGCCGGGCATGGAACGTCATCCGATCCTCGACGGCCTCGAAAGCTTCGAGACCACCGACGAAACCTACGTCCACGCCGATCATAACACCGACCAACGCACCGTTCTGCTTCTGCGCGAAAACGAGCCCTGGACCTGGGTTCGCTCGCAGGGAAAAGGGCGCGTCTTCTATACCGCTTACGGCCATGACATCCGCACGTGGGGCCAGCCCGAGTTTCACGATCTCTTGGTCCGCGGCATCCTGTGGAGCGCGGGCGACGCCAAACGCGAAGCCAACCGCCGCCTTGTCGCCACGCTGCCGACGATCAACTACACGCCGGCCGACACGATCCCGAACTACCGCCGGCAAACTCCCTCCCCTCAACTCGCGCAGCCGTTCACGCCCGAGGAATCGCAGGCGCTCACACTCACGCAGCAGGAGTTCGAGCTCCAGCTCTTCGCCGCCGAGCCCGACATCGTCAAACCCGTCGCGTTCGCCTGGGACGAACGCGGCCGTCTGTTCGTGATTGAAACGGTCGACTACCCCAACGACGTGCGCGGCGGCAAAGGCGGCAACGACCGCATCGTCATTTGCGAAGACACTGACGGCGATGGACGCGCCGATAGTTTCAAGACCTTCGCGGACGGCTTGAACATCCCCACGGGCCTCGTCCCGCTCGACGGTGGTTGGGTCGTCGCCCAAGCGCCGCATTTCCTTTTCCTCAAAGACACCGATGGCGACGACCGCGCCGATGTCCGCTACGTGTTCAACGACGGCTGGGGCATCGAGGACACGCATGCCGGCCCTTCGAATCTGCGCTACGGCCACGACAACCGCATCTGGGGCGCCGTCGGCTACTCGCGCATCACGAAATCCACGCAAGGCACTTTCGGGCAAGGCGTGTTTCGCATGGACGCCAACAATGGCCTCGTTGAACCCGTTGGCCTGTTCAGCAACAACACCTGGGGTCTCGGTATCAGCGAAGATTTTGAGATCTTCGGTTCCACCGCCAACAACGCCCCCGCGTGGCACGTTCCGCTCTGGCGCCGTTATACCTACGAGCGCCACGACGGTCTTCCGTCGCAACTTGCCGCCAAGATCGACGACTTCACGCAGTTCTTTCCCGCTACGCACAACTTCCTGCAAGTCGATGCCCACGGCCGCTACACCGCTGGTTCCGGCTTCAATCTCTACACCGCCCGCGCTTTTCCGAAACGTTACTGGAACAGCGGCGCGTTCATCGGCGGACCGACCGGCCACCTCCTTGGCCAGTTCTTCCTGAAGGAAAGCGGTTCAACCTACGTCGCGGAGAATCGCGGTTCGACCATCGCGTCCGTCGACGAGTGGTTCTCGCCCGTCTTCACCGATGTGGGTCCGGACGGACAGCTGTGGGTCGCAGATTGGTATAATTTCATCATCCAGCACAATCCGCGTCCAACCGTGGAATCCGCCGGCTTCGAAGCCAAGATGGGCGCGGGCAACGCGCACGAGAATCCGCTGCGCGATCGCAAGCACGGCCGCATCTATCGGCTCGTGGCAAAAGGCTCCGCCCCCGCCGCGAAGCTCGATCTGAGCCAGGCGTCCACCGCGGACCTGATCGCCACCCTCGCCAACGACAACCTCTTCTGGCGGCTCACCGCCCAGCGCAAACTCGTGCGCGAACACCGCCGCGAGGCGATTCCAGCGCTCCGCGAAATCGTGCTCTCCGATCGTGCGGTCGACGAAATCGGGCTCAATCCGCGCGTGATCCACGCGATCTGGTCGCTGCAAGGCCTGGGCGATTTCGATGCCGGGAATGAGGAAAACGTGCCCGTCGTTCGCGCCGCGCTCGCCCATCCTTCGGCCGCCGTCCGCAAGAACGCCGTCATGGCGCTCACCGATCACGGCGGAGCCGAAGCGTTGAAACTCGCCGCGTCGTTGATCGACGATGCCGATGCCAAGACCCGTCTGAAATCCGTGATCGCGCTCGGCCTGCTCCCGGCGTCGGCCGACACCGCCCAAGCGCTGTTCGCGCGTCGCGCTTCCCTCGCCGAGGATCCCTGGATCCGCCGCGCATTCGGCCATGCGGTGCTGGAAAACGAAAAGTTCTACGTCACGGAGTTGCTCGGCACCGCCGGCTCCTCGCAGGACGATCCGCGCCGCTTCTACACCAATGTCGAGGAGATGCCCGATTATCTCGTGCTGAAGCGGCACCTCTCCAAGCTCGACGGAAATTATGAAGCGGCGCTCGGCGATTGGCAGAAACTTCCGGATTCCACCATCAGCCTCATCAGCCTCGCGCTCCTCGAAGCATGGAAGTCGAAGGTGCTCACCCCGGAAGCGAATGATGTGGCCTTGCTGCAACGGTTGATCGATCGCTCCGACGCCGACTCGCAAATGCGGCTCAAGCTGCGTTCACCCGGCCTCGCCCTGACGTTCGCGAAGATCGACGAGCAGGCGTTCAACGACTTCGTGGCGAAAAACACATTCCAGCCCGCGATTTCCGGCTGGGGCTCGCGCAACCGCGGCGAAGAACTCTTCGCCCAGCATTGCGTCTCGTGCCACGGCGGCTCCGCGCAGGGCGACTATGGCCTCGGCGCACCTTCGCTCGCGGGGATGGAGAACTGGTATGTGCAGACGCAGCTGCAAAAGTTTCACCAGGGACTTCGCGGCACGCACTTCAAGAATCCGCTCGGCATCTCGATGCGCAGCGCCCTGGAGTTCCTCAACGCCGAGCCGAACCCCAATCGCGATATTTCCCACCTCGCTCATTACCTCGCCAGCCTCCCCGAGACCACGCCTGCCATCACCATCGAAGGCGACATCACGCGCGGCCAGGAGCTTTACGTCACGTGCGCCGCGTGCCACGGCGATCAAGCGCAGGGCAATCGCGAGCTGAACGCGCCGAAACTCACGGGCAAACAGGATTGGTATTTGCTCCGCCATCTCGAAGCGTTCCGCGACGGCGTGCGTGGAGCCGATCCGCGCGACGTCGCGGGAGCCCAAATGGCCGCGATGGCAAAGACCGTTCCGGACGATCAGGCGATGCTCGATCTCGTCCGTTACATCCAGACGTTGAACCGCTCCGAGGCTTCCGCGAAGTAAGCGCCAGAGCCGTAACCGCGGCGGACTCGCAACCGCCGCGCGAAAAGCAACCCAGCGGCGGAAAGAACACAGAGGCCCAATGGCATCCTCTGTGTTCTTCGCATTTCCGTGGTTCTAAATCGGTCGGCTCGCTCCGTGGAACGCCCCATCCGCCTCGTGTCGGGCAGGGCCTTTTCCGCGGATTAACGATGCAAACCAACTTCCGCTTCTTTTCTCCGCCGAAGCGTGCAAGCCTTGGACAATGAGAAAAACGGCCCCGTTTCTTCATCTTGCTTTCGCTCTTTTCTTCGCGGTTTCCGCCTCCGCCGCCCAGCCGCCCGCCACCCCTCTCTTCAACGGCGTCGATTTCTCCGGTTGGGTGAAGCGCGGCGGCGACGCCACTTACACCATCGAAGGAAACGAGATCGTCGGGACCTCCGTCGCCGGCACGCCCAACACCTTCCTCTGCACCGAAAAGACCTACGGCGATTTCATCCTGGAATACGAATTCAAGGTTAGCCCGCGGCTGAACTCAGGCGTCCAAATCCGTAGCGAGAGCTTCGATACGCTCCGCGAGATCCAATGGGAGGGCAAGACCATCACCATCCCGGCCCACCGCGTTCATGGCTACCAGATCGAGATCGATCCCGAAGTGCCGCGCAAACGCATGTGGAGCGGCGGAATCTACGATGAGGCGCGGCGGGGCTGGTTGTATCCATCGCCCAATGACGCGGACCAGAAGGCGAAGTTCAGCGAGCAAGGCATCCGAATCTTCAAACCGGAGGACTGGAATCACGTGCGCGTCGAGGCCATCGGGGACTCCATCAAGACCTGGCTCAACGGCGCACCCTGCGCCGACCTAAAAGACTCGATGACGCCGCGCGGCTTCATCGCCTTGCAGGTTCACAGCATCGGCAAGGACCCCGAGCAGAACGGCGCGCAGGTGCGCTGGCGGAATCTTCGCATCATCGATCTCACGCCGGCTCCAAACACCCTCAGCGCCGCGGAAAAGGCAGCCGGATGGCGACTGCTCTGGGACGGCAAAACCACCGAGGGGTGGCGAAGTGCCAAAGCGGATACATTTCCCGCCCGCGGGTGGGAAATCGCCGATGGCGTCCTGAGCGTGCTCGCGAGCGATGGCGGAGAATCCACCGCCGGCGGCGACATCATCACGAAGGAGCGTTTCTCGCAGTTCGAACTGCTGGTCGATTTCAAGATCACCCCGGGCGCGAACAGCGGGATCAAATACTTCGTTCAGCCAAACCTCTCCCCCATCGATCCCGTCACGGGCAAGCCCGCTCCCGTCGGCTCGGCGATCGGCTTGGAATTCCAGATTCTCGACGACGCGCGCCATCCCGACGCCAAAGGCGGGCGCGACGGCAACCGCACTGTCGGTTCGCTCTACGACCTGATCACCGCGTCCGCGGACAAGCAGCCGAGCCCGATCGACGAATGGAACACCGCCCGTATCGTCGTCACCGATCGCCACGTCGAGCACTGGCTCAACGGCCGCAGACTGCTCGATTACGAGCGCGGCTCGGCCAAGTTCCGCGGCCAGGTAGCCGCCAGCAAATACAACACCATCCCCGGTTTCGGCGAGTGGACCGACGGTCACATCCTGCTGCAGGATCACGGGGACAAGGTCTCCTTTCGCAATCTCAAGATCCGCGTTCCAGCCCCTCAACCCTGACGATATCATGCAACGTTCCAGTCACTCACAGCCATCCGCCGCTCCGCAGTTTTCACGTTTCAGCCGTCGTGCTTTCATCAAAGGCGCGCTCGCAACAGGCGCATGGTCACTCGTCTCCCCGGGACTGCTGCGCGCCTCGTCGGGCGACAAAGTGAGGCTCGCGTGCGTCGGAATCGGCAATCGCGGCGCGCAGGTCATCAACGCCTTCCAAGCCACCGGCCTCGCGGAGATGGTCGCGTTTTGCGACACCGAGTTGGGCGAGCCGCACACGCGCGAGATCCTGGAGAAGTTTCCCGATGTGCCGCGCTATCGCGATTTCCGGCGGATGTTCGATCGCGTGGGCCGCGACATCGACGCCGTCAGCATCGCCACGCCGGACTTCTCCCACTTCCCCATCGCCATGCTCGCCATGTCGCTCGGCAAACACGTTTACGTCGAGAAGCCGATGGCGCACAGCTTCCGCCAGATCGAGCTGATGATGGCGGCGGAAAAGAAATACAAGGTGGCCTGCCAGATGGGCAACCAGGGCCATTCCGACGCGAATTATTTTCAGTTCAAAACGTGGAGCGACGCCGGAATCATCAAAAACGTGACGAAGATCACTGCGTTCATGAACAACCCGCGCCGCTGGCACGGCATGAATGTCTCCGGTTACCTGGCGGAGGAACCTACTCCCGTAACGCTCGACTGGGACGCCTGGCTCACCACCGCGGAACAACACCCTTACAACACCGGATATCTCAACGGCGAATGGCGGTCGTGGTTCGACTTCGGCAACGGCGCGCTCGGCGATTGGGGCGCGCACATCATCGACACGGCGCACGAATTCCTCGATCTCGGTTTGCCGACGGAGGTGATCCCGACGCTCGAAGGCTACAGCCCGTTCATCTTCCCTCAGGCTTCGACGCTGGCGTTCAAATTCCCCGCGCGCGGACAACAGCCGCCCGTCGAAATCACGTGGTATGACGGCCAGAACAACCTTCCTCCGCTCCCCGAGAACATGGGCGATTCCGTGACCGATTCCGACATCCCGCCGCCCTCGCGCGGCGCAGCCGAACCGGAAAAGAAGACACGTCCGCCGGGCAAGGTCATCTACGGCGAGGGTTTCACGTTCAAAGGAGGATCTCACGGCAGCACCCTGGAGATTATTTCCCAAGAGGCGGCCAACGACCTCGCTCCCACCCTGCCGGAGGTGCCGCAGAGCCCGTCGAATCACTACGCGAATTTTCTGAAAGCGGCGAAAGGCGAAGAGAAGACGCGCTCAAATTTCGCGGTCGCCGGCCCGCTCTGTCAGGCGATGGCCCTGGGCATCGTCGCCCAACGCGTGAACGCGCCTTTGAAATTCGATCGCGCCACAAAACGGATCACTAATCACTCCGTCGCCGACGCCCTCTTGGACGGCCCGCCGCCGCGCCCGGACTGGGAGCAGTATTACAAACTGTAAGTCATCGCAGCGAAGCCACCGCCCGCCGCACACCGGTTCGACGCTCCTCTGTTTTAGTCGCGCGTCGATCCGGCGTCTTCAGACCTGCCATTCGGTTCAAAACCGAGCACCTCGAGATCGCCCATCTCGACCACGCCTTGCCTGGCCTCGTCGGCGTTCAGCAACACGGGCGAGTCGGACATCCGCCCGATCTGCGGTCCCGCCGCCACGAGCATCGCCGGCAGCGCCGCGGCCATCGATTTCCCGTTCGCGGGAAGCGCGATGCGCGTTTGCCAATAGATGATCGGCTTGGTCGTGCTCGCTGATTGGTATTCGAACGCCGTCACAATGATCCCGTAATTCGCAATGCTGGCGCCATCGAGCACCGCCTGGATCGTCCGCGAACGAAAACCGCGGCGCCATACTTCGGGACCCAACATGCCCGGAAAACTCGGCGCCGCGATATCCTGATCGGAATTGTAGCCGAGGAACCACAAGAGATCGCCGCTGGAGGGCTGAAGATAGCCCCATTGCAGCACGAGGTAGAGCGTCGGTTCGTTCACGCCCGGTCGCGCGCCAAGATACCCTTGCTTCGCGAGCACCTTCGCCACGAAACGGGTTATCTCTTCCTCGTCGGGCAACTTATCACCGCGCAACGACCCCAGCTTCGCTCCGAGAGAACGCCCGAGATAATAGACGGACCGCTCCGGACTCGGCGGTTCCAACTCACGTCCTTCAGGCGTCGTGTCCGTCGCGACAATCACATCGCCCCACGTGTTCGAAAACAGGCTGAACCCCGCGGCGGCCGGCACTCCCATCGCCAGTGCAACCACCAACATCGCAAGACCGGGACGCCGAAAGGTCATGCGATGAACCTGATTCAGATTCGCGACCAAGTCCAGAATTCGTCTCCGCGACGATCGCAGAGTTAAACAACTCCGAATCGACACGCATGCCCGCGAACCTCCAGGGCCGCGTTCTCAATCCGCCCAAGCCGCGCCTTCCGGCGTGCGGCGCCAGGCGAAATAGTCATCGAGCACTTCGAGACTCTTCGCACTCGGCACGGCACCGACAAACGCACCGTTGCGGAAATGCATCACCTTTCCGTCGCGCTCGGTGAAGCGCGGCCAGGCCGGCACGCCAGGACCATTCGGATCGGCGCGCTTGGCGAAGTTTGTCCAGTAGGTCGCAACGATCTCCGAGATCGCAAGATCGTCCGCGGTGATCTCCGGTTTCTCGCGCTCGAGCGTCTGAAACACATACGGCACGTCCACGCCGTGAGGCATCCCATGATCGGACTGCGGCGAGTCGGGCGCGCGCTCGGGATGCTGATCGAAATAATAGTAGAACACGTTGGATTTTCCGGTGCGCGCCTGGAGTCGCGCCCAGCTCCAGGTCTGCCAGCCAAACGCGGCATCGCGCATGAGATTGCGCGCGGTCTTCGTCACGCAGTCACCATCCGGCGGATACGCGGCGATCAATCGTTCGGCGAACGGGCCATAACGCTTTTTCACGTTGGCGGTGTATTCCGCCGCGTCTTTGTCGCGCGCAAAGCTCAAACCTTCGTCGGAGTTGTAGCCGACGAGAATCGGCACGTCGTTGTAGTTGCCCGCGGAATACAACTTGTGCTGGTCGTCCGGAATGATCCAGCCGTCGACAATCGGCCAGGCTGCGCCGCTGCCCCACCCGGCTGGCAAATTATCGGGCGACACTTTGCGCAGATCCGCGATCGACGACACCCCGGCCTTCTGCGCATAGGCCACGCCGGATTGTTCGGCCTGCGCGAGCGTGCGCATGTTTTCTCCGGGATAAGTCGTGGGCCGCGTCGGCCCGAACGAGCCGCCGCTTTGCGAAATCGCGCCGTGAAAAAGTCCTTTCGCTTCCGGAGACGCGCAGAGCATGCTCACCGCAATCCCGCCCGCGGACTCGCCAAAGATCGTCACCCGATCCGGATCGCCGCCAAAGGCGGCGATGTTGTTCTTCACCCAGCGCAGACCGGCGATCATGTCCTGCAAGCCGTAGTTGCCGGAAACCTTGTGCGGCGATTCGGCGCTCAGCTCGGGATGCGCGAGAAACCCGAGCGGGCCGACGCGATAGTTGATCGTGACGAGGACGACGCCTTTGCGCGCGAGGTGCTCGCCATTGTGCGTCGGCGTGGAGTTCGAGCCGAAGGAAAATCCGCCGCCATAGATCCAAACGAGCACCGGCACGCGTTCGTTCGCCGACTTCGCGGGCGTCCAGATATTCAAATAAAGGCAATCTTCGCTCACGTGCCCCTTGCCGTCGCCTTGATAAGGATCGGGCGCAAACGCGATGGTCTCGCGCACGCCCTCCCATTTCGCCGCGGGCTGCGGCGCGCGCCAGCGGAGTTCGCCCACCGGCGGCGCGGCGAAAGGAATGCCCCGATACACGGTGAGATCCTTTTCGACCACACCTTGCACACGGCCGTATTCGGTCGCGACTGGCGCCGGAGATTGGGCCAACATCGTCGCGGTCAACGCCGCGAACAGAGCGAGAGGCTTCAGGTTCATGATCGAAAAGCGTCAGCGCTGGCGCCAGAGGTTCGGCAGAAAACGTTCGTGGAGGAGATGCCGCCACGTCGACCAATCGTGGCCGCCGTATCCGCCGACATAATACTCGTGCTCGATCCCGTGTTTCTCGAGCGCCTGGCGGAGATTCTCGCTGCGCTCGCCGAACCGGCCCGCGGCTTCGACCGTCCCGAGTCCGACGAAGAGATAATCGATCTTCGCGTTGACGTCGGGCGTAGTGAGGAAGGTCGCGAACGACTTCTCGGTCTCGGAATCGCCCGCGCTCAGGACGCCGAAGTTGGCGAAGAGATCGAGCGAGTTGAACCCGACGAACATCGTATGGCGTCCGCCCATTGAAAGACCGGACAACGCGCGACCTTTCGGGTCGCGCCGCACGGAATACTCGCGTTCGACCAGCGGAATCACGTGCTGCCGAAGCTCGGCTTCGAACTTTTCGAACGTGAGCTCCACGTGCTTCGGATGATTGCGATGCACGACTTGATTATTGGGAATCACGATCACCATCGGTTCCGCCTTTTTCTCGGCGAGCAGGTTGTCCATGATGAAGTTCACGCGTCCGTCGTAGATCCAGTTGTGCGGCAATTCGCCGCTGCCCCCGACGAGATAGAGCACGGGATACGTCTTCGAACGGTCGTAACCCGGCGGCGTGTAAACGTAGAGATCGCGTTCGCCGTCGGTGACGTTCGAGCGATAGATGTGACGCGTGATCGCGCCATGCGGGACGTTGCGCGCATCGTAATACGCAGGACCGTCGCCATGCACGATGAGCTGGCTGTAAGGCGGCATGCCGGTAAACGCCGCCTGCGTGTTACTCGGATCCGCCACTTGCACGCCATCGATGCGGATCAGGTAAGCATACATGTCGGGACGCAGCGGTCCGATTTTGAGCGTCCAAATGCCGTCCTCACCTTTGGTGAACGGCAGCGTCTCGCCCCAGTTGCGTCCTACTGCCGCCAATACAGCGCCGTTGAGTTCGACCTTCTGCGCTGCGGGCGCCTTCACGCGAAACGTGACCGTGCGGTCGTCGTGGACCTCGGGCGAATTCAGCGGAGCGCTAAACGGAATCAGGTTTTCCGTGTTTCGTTGCGGATTCCAGTCGAGGTTCACGTTGGCCTGTTGGGCGAACGTGGCCGCCGGTGCGAACAACACGGCAGCGATGAGGAGGGGTTTGAGGTGAGCGTTCATTGCAGAGGGACAATCAAGTTTGAACCACGGAAGAACACGAACTCACACGAATCCAGAGCAGGCGCAGATCGATGCCTCAGCCCCGAATCGTGTGAGTTCCCGTCATCCGCAGTTCGTCAACGTGTTACTTGGCGACGGGTGAGTTTCGGTCGTTCACCGCTTCCTGCATCAGGACGGAGAGCCCTTTCGGGTCTTCCAGCATGGCGGTGTGCGATCCGGGAAAGGTGCGAACCGTCCAACCGCGAGCGACGGCGTTTTTCCAGTTCTGATCGCGGGCAGCGCGTTCGGCGGGATCCTGACCCGCGGCGATGAAGGGCACGTAGGTGACGTTCAACTTGAACGCTTCCGGATTGTTGTAGGCGACCGGCTCCATCGAAGTGCCGATCGGATGACCGACATTGTGCGGATACTTCGTGGGATTTTCGTTCAACCACGACTGCATCCGGCGGCCATTCTTGACGACCAGGTCCTTGGGCGGGCCGCCCTGGCGGGAGAATCCGCTCTCGCCGTCATTCGGCACCGCGGCATCGAAGAACATCACGTGCCGAATGCGTTCGGGAATACGATTCATCACGCCCGTGATGACGCGTCCACCGTAGCTGTGGCCGGTGAGGACCACGTCGTGCAGATCTTCGAAGAGGATCGTGTTCACGACATCGTTGATATGCGTCGTGAGATTGACGCCTTCTGCGCTGAGGTGCGATCGCTCGCCCAACGCGGTGAGCGTGACGCGATAGACGGTGTGGCCGTTTTCGAGGAGATACTTGCCGGTCTCCTTCCATTCGTAGCCGCCGGCGGTCGCGCCATGAACGATGACGAAGGTGTATTTTTCAGTCTGTGCCGCGGCACGGACGACGCCGGGCGCGAAAGCGACGAAGGCCGCAAGGAAGACGCACGCGAGGCGTCGCGATAGGAGTCTCATGGGGTAAGAGGCGGAAGGCCGAAGCCCGGCCGCGATTAATTTTGCAACGCGATTTCCAACTGCGTGAGCGAATGCGCCGGGAAGGTGTGGCTGATGCGATTGCCGGTGAACGTCAGATCGGTCGTCGCGATGCGGACCTTCTCCTCCGTGGCGGTGTTCGTGGACTGAATGGAGTCGGCGTGGATCAGATGAACCTTGGCCTTGCCGGTGTAGGTGCCGGATTGCAGTTCGATGTCGGTCGCTATCGCGTTGCTCTCGCTGCGGTTCACGACGTTCAGCACCAGCTTGCCCGTGGATTCGTTCAGCACCGCGGTGACGTCGAGGTAAGGGATGTCTTGGAAGACCTTGTTGCTGTAACTTTCGCACCGCGTGTGAACGTCGAGCGCGGTGCCGCGGGCATTGTTCGAATACAGATAGAACGGATAATAGAGGGCGGTCTTGTAATCGCCGTCGGGCGTGATGCCGACGAGACTGGTGAGAAACGTGAGGTTCGCCATCTTGACGATGTCGGCGTGGCGGATGAACGAGTTCAGGTGCTGGGCGAGCAGGAGCGGACCCGCGAGGGTGTTGCCGCGCGCACCGTATTCGTCGAAGGAGATGTAGATCGGGCGGTCGGTTTCGGATTTGACCATGACCTTTTGGATCTGGCCCTTCGTGACCTGGATGATGCGGTCGATCTCCATGCCGAGCGACATTTCGTCGGCGAAGTTGGGATTTTCGATTCCGCGCAAGACCTGGAAAACATAACGGTGCAGCGAGATGTAGTCGATGTAGCCGGCCATCTGATCGAGCACGTAATCGTTCCAATCGGTCCAGCCATCCTTGGGATCATACCGCTTCGTCACCAACGGATAGTTGGAGGCGCCGGCGGCGATCAGCTTGATGGACTCATCCACGCCGCGCATCATCTTCGCCGCTTCGATCGCGAACTTTGTGTAGTCTTCCTTGTTCTTGTGACCGAGCTGCCACGGACCGTCGGGCTCGTTGCCCAGCGCCCAATACTTCACGTTGAACGGCTCGGCAGGCCCGTGCTTCACGCGGAGATCCGCGTAGTGGGTGCCCGCAGGGGCGTTGCAGTATTCCACCCAGTTGGCGGCATCCTGAATCGTGCCGGTGCCGGCGTTGATGCAGATGAAGTTTTCCGCGCCGACGAGATTGCAGAAGGTCGCGTATTCGTCGGTGCCCATCTGATTCGATTCCTTGCGCGTGCGCGAAAGGTCCAAACGGACGGGGCGCTGATCCTTCGGCCCGATGCCGTCCTCCCAGTTATAGCCGGACACGAAATTTCCGCCGGGCCAGCGGATGGCGGTCACTTTCAGATCCTTGATCTGTTGGAGGTATTCCTTCCGAAAACCGTTTTCGTCGGAGTGCGGCGAAGCCGGATCGTAGAGCGGTCCATACACAACGCGGAAGCGACTGTCGTCACCGCGGCTGAGAGGCTCGAGGAAGCTGCCGTAAATGTTGGGATCGATGGCGCTGATGGTGCGATCCAGGTCGATCTTGATCAGCGCGGGCTGCGCGGCAAAAAGGGTTCCGACGGTCGAGCCCGCGAGGAGGAGAGAGGAAACGAGAATGCTCAGTTTTTTCACGGGGTGAGCAGTTGGGGGTTAAGTTTAAAGGTGGGGAACACGCCGAGCATGGCGGGTAGTCGGTGTGAAAGTTGCGGAACAGTTCCGCGACCAAAGCGAACAACGGCAAATCCCCGGCAATCGCACGCATGCGTCGCCGGGGTTGCAGGACAAAATCAGTTCGCCGCTTTCGGTTTCAGGAAACCGTTGTGGTCGAGCCAGTGCGTGAAGGGCTCGAACCAGTAGTAGGTCGGATGGCCGGGGTAGCCCATACCGAAGCCGTGGCCGCCATCCTGGTAGAGGTGGAATTCCACCGGCTTCTTGGCGTCATACCACGACTTGATCAGGCCGAACTGACCGTTGAAAAGAAAGTCGTCCACGGCGATCGCCACGAACAGCGGTGGCGCGTTCTCCGGCACCTCGACGGGACCCATGCCGCCGTAGATCGGAGCGATGAACGCCAGTTTCATCGTTTTGGAATTGAGCGTGGCGTGCATCGTCAAACCGGCGCCGGCTGAGAAGCCTACCATGCCGATGCGATCGGTATCGACGCCCCACTTCTCGGCGTTCTTCAAGATCAGCGCGTAGGCGGCTTCCGCGTCTGCCAACTGGTTGGTCAGGTTGGGGCGCGGCGGACGGGGTGGCGGCGGCGCATCGCTGCCGGCATTGCCCGCGCCGACCGACGAGAACGTGCGGTTCATCGATTGCTGGAGGCCTTCGAGCGCCGGAGGCGTGGGAAACAAGCGATATTTCAGAACGAAGGCGGCGATGCCGCGCTCGTTGAGGGCCTTGGCGATTTTCCAGCCTTCGTTGTTGATCGAGAGCCAGCGATAGCCGCCGCCGGGAGCAACGATGACCGCCGTGCCGTTGGCTTTCGCGGGATCGGGGAGAAAGGGCGTGAGGGTGGCCTTCGAAACGTTGCGCACCATCGGCTCGCCCCATTGACGAAACCAGCTTTCCTCGGCCGGTTGATTCTCGACGCCTCCGGTGTTGAGCGGAATGGCGTTCGGCTCGTCGGGCACGTCGAGCGGATAAATGGTTCCGTCTTGGGCAAAAGCCGGCGCCGCCAGCGAAAACAGCGAGGCGACGGCAGCGGTTTTGATCAGTTTCCTGAGTGCTTTGGGTGAGGTCATGGTGGGGCTATGCAACAAACCTGGTCACGTGGGGCGGTGCTTGGGCGGATCGATCCGGCCAAACGGGTTCCGGTTAGTTTCAGCTCCTTTTCACCCGCGCAAACGAAGCGCTGCTTCACCGTAACGCTGGCGCCTCAACGAGTCGCCGCGCGAGTTCCGCCGTCTGGGTGAGATGCACCACGTGATCGCCTTCCATGATCTGCGCCGTCCAACCGCGGGCCTTGGCGCGTTCGTAGAAGCGGAAGAAGCCATCCTGCTCGGCGGCCTTTCCTTTATCGACCGTGAGAATGTAAGTCGTCGGAACGCGGCGGGCCTCGTCTTGATTCTCGAGCACGATCGGTTGGGTAAACGTCTTCTCCGGCTGCGGCACGACGTGCGGCACGGGCCGGCCCGCCTGGTTGCCCATCGAGAAGAAGCCGTTGACGGCGCGGCGCTGCGGGCCCGAGGTGCCGCGCGCCGTCTGCGCGCTTTCACCGTTTTCGGGAAGGAATGCGTCGAGATAGATCACGTGATTCAATCGCTCATGAACCCGATCGGCGACGCCGGTGATCACCATCCCGCCGTAGCTGTGGCCAACGAGCACGATGTCGCGCAGGTTTTCCCACTCGATGAAGTTCACGACGTCCTGAATGTGCGTCTTCAAATCGATCTCGGGTGTGGCCAAATGCACGCGGTCGCCCTGCCCGGTCAGCGTCACGCGATGCACCGTGTGGCCTTCCGCCTGCAACGCCCGCGCGAGTTGCTTGTGCTCCCAGCCGCCAGCCCAGGCGCCGTGAACGATGACGAAAGTATGTTTGCCGTCGGGATTGGTCTTCGCGTCGGCGACCGGCTCTTGACGATCGATGCGGGCATGCACGCCGACCGTCGCACCGACGAATCCGCCCGCGATTTCCGTCGTGAGCAGTTTCGCATCGGCGTCGGCTACGAGCGTTTTCCAATCGCGCCCATTCGTCGAATAGCTGAACGCGCACGTGGCGCCCTTGGCTTCGACGCGGAGCTGCAGATTTTTGGTCGATCCCGGAAGGTTCACCGAACCGATCGTTTCCGGTGCGCTGCGCGCGAGTTTCTCGAGATAAAGCACCACTTCGTCGCCGTCGCGTTTCGCCGCAAGGAAGTAGTGGAAACGTTCGCCTTGAAACACCGTCAGACCGGCCGACACGCCGCTCGCCGCAGGAATTTCCAGCGCCGTCGTCGCCGTGTAGTTAGCGTGCTGCACACGACGCGCGAAAAAGCTCGGATTGGCATTGCCCGACAGCGTTTCGCTGCGCGCTTCCAGCACGAGTTTGCCGTCGTCGAGTTTCCACCACGTCTCGCGCGGCCCACGCAACATGATCCATGGCATCGCGAGCGAGGCTTGGTCGAACTCGTCGCGCCAGCTGAAGTTGCCGTTGAGCGGCACCGAACCGGCTTTCACCGAAACGCCGGCCGGCGTTTTAACGACGAGCGGCACGCGTTTTTCAGCTTCGAGGATGCGCGGCCAGCCGCCTTCGGGCCAGTCGACGGGCAGAAGGAACGTCTCGCGTCCCATTGGCGAGTGGCGTCCATCGAAGGGACGCACGGCGAGGAAGACCGCCCACCAGTTGTTGTCGGGACCGATCACCAGGTCGGCGTGACCCGTGGACGTAACGGCGAAAGGCACATTCGCATCCATCCCTTTTTGCGTGATGATTGGATTCTGGTCCCAAGGAACATACGGCCCGTCGACCGCGCGACTGCGGAAAATCACCTGCCGGTGATTCACGCTCGTGCCGCCTTCCGCACAACAGAGATAATACCAGCCGTCTTTCTTGTAGATGTGCGGGCCTTCGATCCAAACGGGCTTCTCCGAAATATCGACGCCGCCGTTCACGAGGAGCTTGCGGGGACCGATCATGCGCCGCGCGCCGGGATCGAATTCCTGGATCCAGATCGCACGATGCCCGTCATAGCGCGGCGTTTCCGCCGGCGCGCCGTTGTTGAGCATCCAGGCGCGTCCGTCGTCATCGAAGAACAACGACGGATCGATGCCTTCGAAATCCAGCCACGTCGGATCCGACCACGGTCCGGCGGGATCGGTCGCGGTCATCACGAAATTTCCCCCGGCGTCGATCATCGTGCACACGACATAAAACACGCCGTTGTGATAACTGATCGCCGGCGCGAAGATCGCGCGCGAGACGCCGACTTTGTCGTAGGGCAGCTGTGACGGGCGATCGATGACGTGACCGATCTGCTTCCAGTTCACCAAATCCCGACTATGGAAGATCGGAATCCCCGGGAAATACGCGAAGGTGGAATTGATCAGGTAATAGTCCTCGCCCACCTGGGTGATGCTCGGGTCCGGATAAAATCCCGTCAGGATTGGATTGCGAAACTCATCCGCGGCCAGTTCAGCCTTCGGCACGGGATCGTTGCCGGAATATTCGAACCAGTCGAAGGCCGCGGAGCGCGGGGACTGGGCGAACAGCGAACTGCTCGCAAACCACAACGAAAGGAGACCGACGAGGGCTGTGCGATGTTTCATCAAGGAAAATTGGAGTCTGGAGAAAATAACGTGACGCCTGCGACCGCTCTACGCCGCACTAAAATCCGCTCCCGACGCCAGCGCATGCGGTGCTGGCGCCGTGGATACACGCGGGCGCGGCGGCGTGTCGGATCCGTCCTCCACCAGCCGCGCCTGAGTCGTCCAGCGGCGATGCGCCTTCGGACTCATGCCGAAATGCCGGCGGAAGGTGCGGAAAAACGTCCGCTCTCCGGCCAAGCCCACGAGCGCCGCCACATCCGACGTCTTCGTCCCGGGTGCCGCCGCGATAAGCCGCGAGGCTTCGCGCATGCGAACATTGATGATGTGATCGTGAATCGTGCGTCCCGTTTCCTGCCGAAACGTGCGTTCCAAGCTCCGGCGCGACATGCCGACCGCGCGTGCGACCACCTCCACGCTCAAGCCGGTCTCCGGATAATGCTCGGCGATATAACTCAATGCCCGCGCCACCCGAGGATCGGTCACCGCGATCACATCGGTGCTCATCCGCGTGACGACGCCTTTCGGGCGCACGGGCAGGACCGCCGCCGCGGGCGGCAATCCGCTCATCCGCTCCTCGAGTAATGCCGCCGCCCGGTAGCCGATTTCCTCGAGATTCACGTCCACGCTTGAAAGCGGCACGAACGAGGTCGCGCAGAAGATCGAGTCATTCACCCCGAGAATCGCGATGTCCTCCGGGATCGAAAGTCCCGCGTCGCGACACGCATCGACCAAATCCACCGCCGCGCAATCGTTGAACGCGAACACCGCAGCCGGCCGCGGCAAGTGTCGCAACTCGCTTACGAGCGCGCGTCGCCGCTCGTCGCTGTTTTCGGCCCAAGCCGATCCCTGCCGCGTATACATGGGCGGAAAAAACCGGCAGTCGCACCCGTGTTCGGCCAACCTCGCCTGAAACGCCGTGAAACGATCGGCCTGCGCCGTCCGATCGACAAAGGGCGCGCAGGCGAAATGACGGTGCGCGCGCTCGAGCAGGTGATCCGCGGCCAGCCGTCCAATTTCCGCCTCGTCCGGCACCACCAGCGGCAGCCCGGTCGTTTCCCACGCTTCGGAAAACGCCACGCAGGGCGTGCCCATTCTCTCCAGCTGGCCCAACAGTTCCGCCGATTGCGGGAAGGAAACGAGCAAGCCGTCGCAATGCCATCCCTGCGGCACCGCGCCAATGCGTGCTAGATCCGTGGATACATGCCAGTCGTGTTCGCGCGCGAATCGCGCGATCCCACGCAAGCTCGCCTCCGACACACCCGAGGTGACGACGGAGATCTTTCGTGGACCGCTTGCGACGATACGAGCCATGAGATCAGGCCTTCAATGCGCGCCGTAACGCCGCGACGCGCGCGCCAAGCGCGTAAGCAAAAGCAGGTGCATCGCTCTTTTCGGCGAAATCATTTTTTGGGGGAAAGGGTAAGTTCCGGACCGGGATTCGCTCCCTGTCCGCGTGGGTGAGTAACTCACGCACCACTCACGAACCCGCAACGGACCATTGGCCGTAGGTGCCGCTATTACCGCGGTAATAGGGAACGATGCCCACTCATTTCACTCGCCGCACCAAATGAACTTTACCCGCCCCTGACGCGGAGTTCAGGTTCGGCTCGCGCAGCTCTTTCCCCGAATGCTCCGTTCTCCCGCATCACATCTTTCCCGGGACGCGCGCGATCCTGTTCGCGGCGCGCTGGCTCGCACGCTCGCGATCGGACGATACGGCTTGTTGCTCGTGTTTGCCCTCGCGCTCGAGTGCGCGGCTCAAATCGACAACGTCCGCGGGCTGCCCTTCACCCGGCGCTATTCTCTGGAGGACATCGGCTATGGCCCGCGTGGAGCGCGGCTCGACTTCGATCGCTTTGGCCGCGTCGCGGTGATTCACGACGGCGTTTACGCGATCCTCAACGACACGACGTGGTCGAACATCGCCGAGCGAGGCGTCGATCGCATCACGATGTCGAACGTCGCCTCCGCGCCCGACGGCCGCATGTATTATGGGGCTCGCGCGTCGTGGGGTTTGGCAGAGACCAAATCCGACGGCCAACTTCACGCAGTTCCGCTCGTCCCGCCCGATCCGCCGGAATGGATCCGCTCGGCGTCGTTTTCCGATCTGATCACGACCGATGACGGCATCTATTTCGTCAGCCCGAACGGAATCGCGTTCTGGGATTTCCGCCGAAAGGAGACGCAGCTCTACGAACACTCGCGAATCTCGCGCGCGTTTCGCATCGGAAACACCGTCTACATCTCGGCCTTCAATCAGAAACTTGGATACGTCGATATCGCGACGCGCACCCTCCGCCCCGCCCCGCCGACCGACCTCGACGAGGTCGTCGTCGAACTCGCAACCTCGCTCGACGAAAACCGCACGCTGCTCTCGCTGCTCGACGGGCGGCTGGTGGTGTTCGACGGACGCGAAGTCCTGCCATGGGAACCGCAGGTGAAACCCTGGGGCCCGCAGGTGCGCGATGGATTTGGCGGCCGCGTTTCCGTGATTCATCATCTCGTGGATGGCCGCACGGCGGTCGCGGTGACGGGCAAGGGACTTTATCTCTTCGCCGCCAGCGGCGAACTGCTTCTCGCGCTCACCTCGCCCGAGTATCATCGCATCACCGCGATGGCGAACCGCGAGCGCGGAGTGCTGTGGATCGCGGCCGAAGACGGCATCGAAAAGGTGCTCTATAGCAGCGCGCTGAGCGCCTTTGGACAGCGGCTGGGACTCACGTTGGGCTGGCCGATCGTCGAGCGTTGGCAAGGTCGCGTGGTCATCGCCTCCGACGGCAAATTGTATCGCGCGCTCGACGGGCCGTCCGGTGCGCCAACGCACTTCGAGCTGTATCCGTTTCAGCCCGACGGCGGTGCTTGGGCGCTCGCCGCGCGCGGGCCGCGCATGCTCGTCGGCAGCGTCGATCGTGTTTACGCGATCGATGCCGACGGCGGTCTCACTCCGGTCGCCGCCGTCGAAGACATGGCGCACTTGGTGATGCCCGACCCCGATCACTGCTACGCGATCGGCCGGTCCGAAATCGCCTTGCTCGAGTGGCGCGACGGCCGCTGGACCGAGTCGGTCCCGCGCACCCGCGGCGTGACCTATCCGTCGATCGTGCATCGCGCCAAAAACTCCGTTTGGATCGAAATGGCCGGCCAGGTCGGACGCCTCTGGGTGAACGAGGGGAAGTTGCGGTTCGATCTGGTGCCCAACTCGTCCTGGACCACGCGGCCGTGGGTCAACATCGGCACCGTCGACGAGATCGTGGTGCTCAGCACCGAACACGGGGAACGACGTTTCTTCGACGAGAACCTGAATACGTGGCGCGAAGCCCCGGAGCTCCAACGCCTCCTCGAACGATCGCCCTACTCCATCGCGCGAGTGGAGAAGGACGAATCCGGCACCATCTGGGCGACCCACGACGATGGTATCGTGAAATTCTCGCCGAACGGCTCCGATTACGAAATCGACGCGAGCAGCTTCGACCTGATCAACGACCGTTATCCGGTCCTGCAAGTTCTGCCCGGCAACGAGGTGTGGATCGTCGCGAGCCAGTCGCTTTACCACGTTGAACATCGCTGGGCCACCGAGCCCAAACCCGATTTCAAACCGACGCTGGTTTCATTGATCGACACCGCGGGCGCCGAACTCCTCACGAGCTCGGCCGCGGCCGGCGCGCTGCCACCGCTGCCGTTCGAGCGGAACAGTCTCACGTTTCAATTCTTCGCCGGCAGCGATGCCGGCCGTCGCTCACCGACTTACGAGTATCAGCTCACGGATCATGACCCTTGGACGCCGATGGCCGGCTCGCAGGTAAGCTTCCGTGGTCTGGCCGAAGGCAACTACACGTTGCGCGTCCGTTTGGCGGAAAAACACAAGATCGCCGGTGCGGTCGCAGCGGTCCGTTTTCAAATCCTTCCGCCCTGGTATCGCACCTGGCCCGCGCACCTTGTATTCGCGTTGGCCTTCCTCGCGGTGCTGTTCGGCGTGACGCGCTGGTCGAGCTACATCGAGCGTCGTCGCAATCGCGAACTCGAACAAATCGTGCAGGAACGCACGCGGCAGCTCGAAGACACGATGGCCAAATTGAGCGAAGAAACCCGCAACGCCGCCACGCTCGCGGAGCGCGATCGTCTCGCGAACGAGATCCACGACAGCGTGCAGCAAGGTCTGACGGGAGCGATTCTGCAGCTCGACACCACGCTCAAACTTCCCGCCGTCGGAGGAGACGTCCGATCCCGCCTCAACGTCGTCCGCAACATGGTCTCCTACGCGCGCCAGGAGGTGCAGCATTCGGTCTGGGACATGGAATCCCCGCTGCTCGAGGGCAACGAGCTCGCCGACGCGCTGCGCAATCTTACGGCGTTCGTGGATTCCGAATCGGTCAAAATCGATGTGCTCGTCTCCGGCCATCCCTTCCCGCTCGGCCGCACGATCAATCACAACCTTCTGCGCATCGCCCAAGAGGCGACGACGAACGCGCTGCGGCACGCAAAGGCCGGAAAAGTCACGATCCACGTCGACTACAAACCCGAGTCGATCGCGTTGACGATTTCAGACGACGGCATCGGCTTCGCGCCCCCCACCGTGCTCGAAAGCAAGACCGGACATCTGGGTTTGCGCGGGATCCGCAACCGCGTCAAAAAACTCCGCGGCGAGCTCGCCATCGAAAGCGCCCCCTCGCAAGGCACCTCGGTGCGCATCGTCGTGCCCCGTCCGACTCCCTCACCCTCTTTCAATCATGCAGAAGGAAACGACTCCGAGTAAGATCCGGATCTTGCTCGCGGATGATCACATGGCCATCCGCATGGGCCTGATCACCGCGATCGGCGACGCCCCCGATATGGAGGTCGTGGCCGACGTGGAGGACGGCGCCGAAGCGATCGAAGCCTACCGCCGCCTGCGGCCCGACGTCGTCGTGCTCGACTTGCGGATGCATGGTATGACGGGTGTGGATACGGTGCGGACGCTGCGCCAGGAATTCGGCGGAGCGCGCGTGCTCATTTACAGCAACTACGCCCGCGGCGAAGAAGTTTACCAAGCGATTCGTGCCGGGGCGTCAGGGATCGTCGTGAAAGAGATGGCGCTCGATCGCTTGCTGGACGCCATCCGCACCGTGCATCGCGGCGAACAGTATATCCCGCCGCAGATCGCTTCGCGCATTGGCGAGCGCCTGCTCGCGCATCTATCGCCGCGGGAGATGGAGGTGCTCCAACTCCTGGCCAAGGGGCTCAGCAACAAGGAAATCGCCGCGCAGCTTGGGCTCGTTGTCGGCACGGTGAAAATTCACGTCGCCAATATCTTTTCGAAACTCGGCGTATCCGATCGCACGCAAGCGCTCGTGACCGCGGTGAAACGCGGAATCATCGATATCGATTAAACGATCGCGGTTCGCCGCTTCGCTTCGCGCGAACGCGGTTCCAGAATGTCGTAGCCGGATCTTTCCTCGGTTCCGGGAATGGGGCGTGGTGTGGATCCTCTTCCGCGCGCCTTCCTCCGTCCCCCCCCAAAAAAAAGCGGGCCC